>NZ_JSEP01000001.1 GCF_001624695.1 Labrenzia sp. OB1
AGAGGTGGTTCGGTTTGTCTGAACAGTTTCGGGCGTTTTGCTAAGTGGATTTCCGCCTCAATTATGCCGCCACCATCATCGGCGCCAGCGCTTTGAAGTAAGCCTGATCCGGCGTCTGCCGGTCAAGGGATGAGTGAGGGCGTCGGGTATTGTAAAAGGTCAGATAGCGGCCGATGCCAGCGCGGGCCTCGGACACCGTCTTGTAAGCGTGGAGGTAGACTTCCTCGTATTTGATAGACCGCCAAAGCCGCTCGACGAAGACATTGTCCCGCCAAGCGCCCTTGCCGTCCATCGAGATGGCAATCTCAGCTTTCTTCAGCACCGCCGTAAAGTCGACGGAAGTGAACTGCGAACCTTGGTCAGTGTTGAATATTTCTGGCTTGCCATAGCGAGCCAGTGCCTCCTCGACTGCCTCGATGCAGAAGGCTGCCTCCATCGTGATCGACAGTCTCCACGACAGAACCCTCCGGCTGAACCAGTCCACGACAGCGCAGAGATAGACGAAGCCCCGTGCCATCGGAATATACGTTATGTCCATTGCCCAGACCTGGTTGGGTCTGGTGACCGCCAGTTTTCTCAGGAGGTAGGGATAGATTTTGTGACCTGGCGCTGGTTTCGAGGTGTTCGGGCGGCGATAGATCGCCTCGATGCCCATTTTCTTCATCAGCGTGGCGACGTGAAGCCGCCCGACACTCAGCCCTTCTCCATTCAAGAGCCCTTGCAACATCCGGCTTCCGGCAAACGGGTAGTCGAGATGCAACTCATCGATCCGGCGCATCAAAGCCAGATCGCCGTCCGACACGGGACGCGGCGAATAATAGACGCTGCTACGGCTGAAGCCGAGAAGCTTCGCCTGGCGCACGACCGACAGTTTGTGCGCGCGGTCGATCATTTCTTTCCGCCCAGCAATCCCGCCTTGCCGAGCGCAACGGACAAAAAATCGTTCTCCAGCGTCAGTTCGCCGATCTTGGCGTGCAGTGTTTTGACATCGACCGGAGGTGTAGCCGGTTCTCTCTTGGCTTCATCACCAAAAACGCCCATCGCCCCCTCAAGGAGTTGGTCTTTCCACTGCTTGATCTGGTTGGCGTGCACGTCGAACTGCTGGGACAGTTCCACCAGCGTCTGCTCGCCTTTGATCGCGGCAAGCGCCACTTTCGCCTTGAAAGCCGGGCTGTGGTTCCGGCGCGGTCGTCTCGTCATGATCTCTCCTGTTTCCGGCATCTAAGCCAAAGTCAGGCAGAAATTCCACTTATCCTAGCTGTTCAGATTTCCCGAGCCAGCTCTNCATCGACCGGAGGTGTAGCCGGTTCTCTCTTGGCTTCATCACCAAAAACGCCCATCGCCCCCTCAAGGAGTTGGTCTTTCCACTGCTTGATCTGGTTGGCGTGCACGTCGAACTGCTGGGACAGTTCCACCAGCGTCTGCTCGCCTTTGATCGCGGCAAGCGCCACTTTCGCCTTGAAAGCCGGGCTGTGGTTCCGGCGCGGTCGTCTCGTCATGATCTCTCCTGTTTCCGGCATCTAAGCCAAAGTCAGGCAGAAATTCCACTTATCCTAGCTGTTCAGATTTCCCGAGCCAGCTCTATGCCCACATTCATTACAGCACCCGATCAAAACTACCGATACGCTCTGGAGGCCGCGGCCGAAGCCATGAATGAGGGTGTTCCGGGGATATTAGGTGTGCATCTGGAAGGGCCTTTTCTGTCTCCGATGCGTCCGGGGATTCATGACCCTTCCGCGATCCGGCAAATGACCGAGAGTGACCTTGAAATTCTATGCGCGCCTTTTCCGGGAAAGCTCATGCTCACACTTGCCCCTGAGACGCTGCCTCCAGGTTACCTGAAAGCATTGTCTCAAGCGGGTGTCATCGTCTTCGCCGGCCATTCAGCCGCTGACGAAAAAACGATATCCGAAGCAGAAGCAACGGGATTGCGTGGTGCGACCCACCTTTTCAATGCGATGTCGCAGATGGAAGTGCGAGACCCGGGCGTCGTTGGGGCGGTGTTGGCCTCGGATGTGCTTTATGCCGGGATCATCCCGGACGGGCATCATGTTGCACCGGACAATTTGAAGATCACCGCGCGATGCATGCCCGAAAGACTATGTCTCGTTACCGACGCAATGTTGACGCTTGCAGGAACATTGGAACGCTTTGATCTTAACGGCTATGAAATCCAGCTGAGCAGCGGACGACTGACGAACAGCGAGGGGCGCCTTGCTGGAGCGCATATCTCAATGGATGACTGCCTTTCACGCATGTGCGATGCAACCGGGATTCCTTTTGGGACCGCCGTCAGAATGGCGACCGCCAATCCAGCGGCGGCACTACATCTTGAGGATCAACTTGGGACTGTAGCGGTTGGAATGCGTGCATCATTGACTTTGCTGGACCAGCGTTTGTGGGCGAAGGCGGTACTCGTTGACGGTGGCAAGGTGAGTGCCCCTGGTTGACGTAACAGGAAGCTTGCGTTCATAGCAAAGCATGAATCTGGCCGGCCGGTCGCATGGCTCTGCCAAGCACCGGGTGTATGGCGTTCCGGCTCCCCGGCGCTTGCATCGGTTCACCCGCACCACTTCAAAACGGGTTTCCAATTCTCCGGCGATCTCCAGTCGACTTCGCCGATCGCCCGCGCCCTGACCTGACCCGCCGGGTCGACAACAAGCGTGGTCGGCAGCACGCCGCCGAGCAGAAGGTCGCCCCCCTCCCCGATATTCTTCTTGATGAACACGGTTGTCTGCGGGATCTGCAGGCGGTAGCAGAAAAACCGGACAAACAGGATCCGCGTGTCGGTGGACACGGCAGCAAGCGTGAGCCCCGCCGCCTTGCTGCCTGCAACAATGAGCGGCAATTCACGAAGACAAGGCGAGCACCAGGGCGCCCAGAAGTGAAGCAGAACGCCTTTGGATCCGGTGAATGCCGGCACTTCCCCCCCCACTTGCAACGGTGTGAGCTGCAGATCCGGCACCGGGCGGGGGACAGTGAACGGACTGAAGCGCGCGCTCGGCGGTGCAAGCCGGTGGCCGCGGTCATCTGTTTCCGGCCAGGTGAATGCGGCCGCGGCCTCCGCGGCGCGTTTCGCGCGCAGGGACGATTGCTGCAACGGGGTTTCCCCCGCTGCCGGACGCGGCAACATCAGCCCTGCCCCGAGGCCCAACAGCACTTTCCTTCGGGTCCACCCCTCTCCCGGCGGTCTGTCGGTGGAGTGTCCTGTCATTTCTCGTCTATGACAACTTGGGAAAAGTAAAGGCTGTGCATGCCCGTTTCCCAGCCGTCCAGGATCTGTCGTTCGAGGGAGGCAACGCCCTCGCCGGTCAGGAGGTTGGCTGAAAAGATGTCACTTGCGCCAAGGCCATTGCTTTTCGAGAACACGGCCCACCAGACGCCTTCGCCATAAGCCAGCCGCGTCAGAGCATAACCGCGTTTACTCCAGGTCCTGATGGCCGTTTCCGGGAAGCTGGTGTCCGTCTCTACCTTCTGATCGCGCAGATCTGAGCCTTGTGAATTCACCATGACCCAGGAACCGTCGGCGAAAGCGAGCTCTGTGATCGCCCCCTCTTCCCTGATGCGTGACATGACCTCCGCCTTGTCGAGCGTGTCGCGCGTTACCCAGGATTGGCCGGTATAATCCCGTTCCGTGGCCACCAGCATCCAGCCGCTGTCAAAGGCGACAATCCGGTCGACGAAGTAGTTTTCGTCCCAGGCCGCCTTGATTTCATCCTTCGGAAATTCTTCGGAAAACCTGAGCCGCTGGCCTCCGAGGGCATCGTCCATGGCCATCACGACCGTCCATTTGTCGTGTCCCCAGGTCAGATCCGTTAACGAGTAGCCGGCGTTCCATTTCTCCTTGATCCAGTCACCATCCCAGTCGCCCGACCTGTAGACCTCGGTACGCCGGCCCGCGGAGCTGCGGTTGACGACAGCAAAAGTCACCTTTCGGAAGGCTTCGTAGTCACGTTCGAGAGCGTCGGACTGACCGAGCTGTCTGCCGCGTACGAAAGCCTGACGGGCATCGCGAAGACGGCCGCGCAGAGCAAGCAAAACGGCACGCTCATGGTAAGTCTTGACGATAGCGGCTGCGTCCGCGCCTGCGGCAACGGCGGCGCTGAAGTCCTCGAAAGCGCTATCGAAATCTTCCGCCCGTTCATGGAGGCGGCCCCGCATCACACGCAAGCCGGCGATGCGCTCATCCTGGGTTTCGAGGCGCATGGCGGTCGAGAGTTCCGAGACCGCCTGCGGGATCCTGTTCGCCTTGACCAGGATGGAGGCGAGCGCCACGTGGGTCTCGCTGCGCGTCGGGTCGAGCAGGCTCGCCAACCGGTAGTCGGCAATCGCGCCTTCCAACTCCTCAAGCTTGCCGCGCGCCCTGCCTCTCGCCAGGAAATAATCGGCCATGTCGGCGGAAAGATGGATCTGCCGGATCGCCTCGTCGAAAAGAATCCGCGCTGCGTTGGCATCGTCGTCGTCCAGCGCATTTACGCCACGCGCATATATGTCGGCTCCGGGCAGCTCCTTTGCCACGGCCCGCGTACCGGGCGCCGCCGGGCGCAGGAAGGGGGCCAGCTGAGCGAGCTTGTTCCGTGCCTCAGCCGCGATTGCTGGCGTGCCGATATCTGACAGCGGCCTCAGCAGATCGGCGCTTTTCGCATATTCCCCGGCAAGCGCGTAGGCTGTCGCGGCGGCCAATGCACTCTCGGCATCTTCCGGAAAGTCCTCCGCGATCTTTGCGTAGAGATCCGCGGCCTCCTCAATCCGGTCGTCCTGAAAGGCCTCTTTCGCGGCGGCCGTCCGCTCGGCATAGTCGGCCGTCTCTTCACAGGCCGTCGCCGCCTGGCCGAGCAGCGCACGGGCCGCGCCGTCCTTCGCCAGCTCAAGCCCCTGAGAAAGAAAGGCATTTGCGCCTTCGCAATCACCGTCTTCCATCAGGACCGCGGCCGCCATGGCATAAGCTTCCGGCCGGTCCGGATCGATACTGCTGGCAATACGCGCTTCCGAGAATGCGCGCTCCCGGTCGCCCGTTTCCAGAAACGCACGGGCGTCCTCAAGAGCACCCTGATACTGGCGCGCTTTGCGCATTTCCGGATCGGCGTCATTGCTGATGAGCTCTTCAAGACCGCTGATCTGGGCGTCAACATCGGCTCGCCTGTCCTCGGGAAACGCCGGATGATCACGGTAGCGCAGGAACCATTCCCGGGCCGCCGTCCAGTCTTCTTCCGTTACAAAGAGCCGGGCGAGATTATAGACCGGCCGGATCTCGTCCGGGTGATCTTTCTGGATGGCAAGATAAGCTGCAATCGCCCCTTCGGCATCGCGCGCCGTGACGATCAGCGCCGCGGCGGCGTCCATCCGTGCGGCGAAGTCATCACTGGTTTCGGCATGTGATCCGGCCGGGAAGAAAAGCAGGCTGCAGGAAAGAAGGCATGTGCGCAGCAACTGCGCCGCAGAAGACCGGGAAAGATCAATAATCATCGTCATAGCGCCACTGCAGGAATGTTCGTTCGGCGGAGTTCATGAGCGTTTCGTACCGGCTCACCAGTCTTTCAAGATAGACCTTGGGCGTGCTGATGCGCCGGCCAGCAGCAAGAACCCGCTCGGCACTCTGTTCAAACACGCTCAAATCATCGAAGCTTTGCCCCGTCCTTGCCTCGTAATTGAGGCGCAGGGCCGCATCATGAGCAACATCCGCAGCGCGGGATATGACAAAGCGCTCAACACTCAAACTGTCCTTGAAGGATCTGACGGCATCGGTCACCTTGTCGGACAGCCTTGTGGACTTGCTCTTGATCAGTTCAAGCACAAGCGTTTCGCCAGCCTGATTGAGTTTCTTCCGGTAGTAGTTCTGCGCCGCCACGGTCTCTTCCGCGACCCTGGTATTGACCGTGTCCCAGAGCGAAGCCTCTTTCTCCGCCCCAACCGAAGGCGGCCCGTTACCGGTGGAAAATTCGACCAGGCTGCTTCTGGCCTTGTCGAAGATGCCTTGCTCCCCGGACCCGGCGGTCTCTCGTTCCCTCGCGACCCCATCGCCAGGGTGAGACATGTCGCGCTGCCAGCCGGCATCGGCCGCAAATGAACTTCCGTTTCCGGCGATATCGTCAATCTGCTCCTGCAACGAAGCCTCTTCGACACGCCTTGTATTGGCCCGCTCCGCTTCAATACGGGCAAGTTTCTCAGCAGCCTCCCTTTGCTCTTTTTCCACGCGCTCCAAAGCCTCCTGCTCGCGCCTCAGGCGTTCCAGGATCTCGCTGTTTTGCGACACTTGCGGAACTTCAGGGGAGGTGCTGGGTTGCGACTCTTCCTGAACCTGCGGGCTATCCGGCCGCGCCGGCTCGTTCGGTTGCGTCTCGATATTCGTCAGGGGCCGGAGAACCGTCTCGGGTTCGGCGGAGGGAGCCTCGACCCGGCTTGCGGTTGACGGTCTCGCCGTCTCCTCTGGCTGCCGTGTGTCGTCGGTGCGCGTCCAGTCGGGCCGGCTCCGAGCCACGGCCTGCCGGAACCTTGCACTGGCTGCCTGTTCCCGTGCCCGGGCCATCTGTGCCGCACGCGCCCGGCGCATCTGCTCGGTCCGCAGACTGGCGAGGAAGGCGGCTTGCGCCTCACGTCTCAAACGTTCCTTCTCCCGGGCGATTTCCGTGGCCTTCTTCCGCATTTCCAGGCGCTGCAGAAAAACGGCATGATCCACCTTCAGGCCCGCCCTGAATTCCTCAAGCTCGATATCGCGGATCTCATCACGAATTTCGTATATGTCGTCGTTGAGGGTGCGCAGATCGTCCTGCTTGGCATCAATGCTTGCCCGGTGCGCCGCCCAGGTCTCCTTGACCTGATCCTTGAGCGCGCCGATTTTCGCGCGCGTCTCGCTCTCGTGCTTTAGTTTCGCTTCAGCCATATCCGCGTCAAAGGCAGTCTGTTTGGCGCTGTAGTCGTCGTATTCCTCGTTGATCGCCTTTTGCAAGCCCGCGATCTTCTCCTTGCGGTCGTTGATCATGCGATCACGCTTGTCCTCGCGGTCCTTCAGCTTGTTGACCAATTGCTCCAATTGCCGGTCAAACTGCTTTTTCTTCTCCGCGACATTTTTTTCGGACATGGGAATGGGCCGGCCGTTCACATTCCTCAGGTGTTGTTTGAAGCTGGTCCCGGTTTCCTTGACGATTTGCGATGCGGGGCGCTTGCACTGGCTGCAATAGAAGCCCTGGCGCAGCTCCTGGATCGCCCGGGCCCGGTAGTCCTCGAAATCGCGGATGTCGTCCTTGAGAGCGGCGATTTCGTCGTCGATTTTGGAAGTATCAGGCTGGGTTTGCTGAAGCGGCCCGAGTTCCGCCTTGAGCTTTGCAAGCTTGTCGTGATGGCGTTCGCCCTCTTCCAGAAAGCGCGCCTTGATGGCGGTGAGATCCGGCTGCGTCTTTTCCAGCTCGCGGATCGACTTCTCGAGATCGGAGGTATCCGCGTTCTGAGCGATCAGCATCCTGAGGTGTGCTTCGGCAGCAGTCTGGCGTGCATCCGTCCGCGCAAGGCGCTCACGCGCCTGTTCCGCACGGGCACGGGCCTCCGCCACGGTTCCCTGAAGATCGGCCAGGGAAGGTGTCTGTGCGACGCCCGATGCAGAGAAGCATGCGAGAATGACGGAAAACACAATAAAAACAGGCAAGCGCATCAAATCACCGGTTTTAATCAATCAGCGGCATCGGAAACGGAATTCGATCAGTATTCACACCAAGGGCACCTCACGCAAGTCATCGAGCCGCCTCGTAAGTCAAACCGGCGAAGCCAGAGACGGCATTTGCTTCCGCTGCGGCCACATCTTTCCATCAAATGTGCTCCCATGGTATGGCATTCCTGCGTATGTAGCCGGTCGATCCGGTCCGCAACGCGGTTGTGCGGCGAGATGATCTTTGCGAGGGTCCAGTGGGGCTGAAGGAAATGGGTTGGATGTCTTTCTTGCAGCAAGTGCGCAGTCCTTTCGGCGGTTTCCCTCGGCTCCCGGCATTCGCAGTGGCGGTGTGCCTGTGCCTGTGCATTGCCGGACCGGCTCAATCTCAGCAATCCATGAGCAGTTCTTCCGAAGAGCCGCCTTCTGAGGAAACCGGAATGGACGTCTTCCTGGGCGACCTGTCCAAGTCGATGGGGATTGCCGAAGAAGAGAGCACCAGTCCTGCCGCCGGTCTCGAGACGCCGGAAGATTCCGCTGGACCGGGGTCCGGATTCAATCTCGAAACCGACGGCTCTTCCGTTCGTGACATGAACATGTCCAGCGCCGGCGGGTCCATGTCCATGGAGACCGGACCGGATGCGGACACGTTGACGAAGGAGCTTTCCATCAGCTTCACCAAGAACAAATACAAGATGTTTGTCAGCGTCGATCTTCCGGACGGCGACCTGTTCAATTACAGCGACATCGACCCAGACCAGTGCATCGAACTCTGCAACAAGGACAAGGCCTGCTCTGCTGTAACCTACGATCGCTGGAACCGGCATTGCTTCGCCAAGAGCTTTTCCCGCAGCAGGGGACAGCTTTATGTCCAGGCAAAATCGGACACATATGTCCTTGAGAAGGATGCCCGGAACGTTTCAGCGTCTTCCTCGTCCATAGAAATCAAACGGCGGCGCGGCAAGGGTTTTACAGGACAACCGGATTACACCGTCTCGAACGCATCCTATGAACAGTGCAAAAGCGTCTGCCGCAAGGATGGAAAATGCGTGGCGTTCAATCACATCCAGCACAGCAGAAGTTGCGAATTCTTCTTCCAGCCGCCGGAGTATTTCACGAAAAGCGGCTATCAGATCGGCGTGAAACAGCAGATCCGATGATTTTACCGGCGCGGCACGGCAACTTCCGCCTGAGTTACACAACTGGCTCCGCTTTGCAGGCCATGACCAAAGATCAAGGGCCGGAAAGAAACGCGAAGGAATCCCGCGCTTGACCGGCCCGGATCAGGGGACTGGGTCATAGCCATAGGAAAAATTCGAACCATCGCCCCCGGGATAAAACACCTCGGCCTCCCGTTTCACCGCTCGCGGAACGCATGGGCTATCTGGTCGGAGATGGGTTTGATCAAGTAGCTCAGAACCGTCCGGTCGCCTGTCTTCATGAAAGTCTCTACCGGCATTCCGGGAACCAGTGTCTGCTGTCCCAGCTTGACGAGTTCGTCGTCGTCGATGATCAGCCGGGCGACGTAATAGCTGGTGCCGGTACGTTCGTCTTCATTGAGATCGGGAGAAATGGAAGACAGTCTGGCATTGAGCTCCGGTGTCGTGCGCTGGTCGAAGCTTGTGAAGCGGACCCTGGCCTCCTGCCCTGTCGCCATCTGGTCAATGTCGACGGGCCGGACCTGCGTTTCGACAATCAGCTGATCCTCACGCGGGACGATGTGCATGATCGTTTCACCGGGCGCGATCACGCCGCCGATCGTGTGAATGGAGAGCTGGTGCACAAAGCCGTTCCGCGGGGCCAGGATTGCAACCCGTGTCAACTCGTCCTCGGCGGCAATCTTCTGCTCCTCCAGTTCGGCGATGCGCGAGCGCACTTCCTGAAGGCGCTCAAGAACCTCGGCCCGGTAGGATTCCTCGATCTGCAGGATCTGAATCCTGCGTTCGCTGATGGCTTCCCTGGTCTGTGCGATCCGGGCGATCAGATCGCCATGTTCCCCCTCCAGCCGCGCCTTTTCGCGGCGAAGCGCGCTCACCCGGCTTTTCGAAACCAGGTTCTTGTCCAACAACCCGCTGAGATCCTCCAGTTCCTCCTTGATCAACGTGATCTCAGACACCTTGGCGCTTACCTGTGCCTCGAGGCCCTCGGTTTGCTTGTTGAACTGACGGATCTGCTCTTCAAGCTGGTTCTTGCGCCCTTCCTGGGAATTCAACCGCGCCTCCAGCAAAAGCTGCTGGCTGAGTTCGATGTCGCCAAGAACGGCTTTGCGCTCCTCAGGCCATTCGATTGTGCGAACGGCGTCCCGCTCTGCCCGAAGCCGGAATTCCTGGGCTGTCAGCTCGCTCAACTGCCCCGTGATGATGGCGAGATTGGCGCGGGTAACCGTATCGTCCAGACTGATCAGAAGATCGCCGGCTTCCACCACATCCCCATTCTTCACGCCAATGTTCTTCACAATGCCGCCTTCGCGGTGCTGAACTTCCTTCACGTTGCTCTCAACAACGACGGTTCCGGGGGAAACGACCGCGCCCGAAATCTCTGTCAACGTTGCCCACCCGCCAATTCCGCAGACGATGGCAACAGCCAGAAACACGGCGAAGAGAAGATGATTGCGCACTGTTTTGCGCAACATGTCATCGGCGCTGTCGGGCTGCGCTGGTGACACCGGATCGCCGTTCTTCGGATCGGACATGGTGAACGCCTCCTTCACTGTCCGGCCTGCCGGAGAGGTACCGGCTGGACAACCTGCTTCAGGATTTCCTCCTTGGGGCCGAAACCGGCCATCTTGCCCTCTTTCAGGCAAAGGATCTTGTCGACGGTTGCGATGGCGCTCGGGCGATGGGCGATCACGACAACGATTGAGCCCTTGTCCCGCATTGCCCGGATGGCATTTGTCAGGGCGCCCTCACCTTCCGCGTCGAGGTTCGAATTCGGTTCATCCAGCACCACAAGGAAAGGATTTCCATAAAGGGCCCGCGCCAGCGCGACCCTCTGGCGCTGGCCTGCGGAAAGCAGACGTCCGCTGCGGCCGATGACCGTGTTGTAACCCTCCGGCAAGGCAACGATCAGATCATGAACGTCGGCCAGACCTGCGGCCTCGATTATCTTTTCCGAGGAAGCGTCAGAGCGGAATCTGGCGATATTCTCCGCGATCGTCCCGTCGAACAACTGCAGGTCCTGTGGCAGATAGCCGATGAATTCCCCTCTTTTGTCAGCGGGCCACTGTTCAAGCTCGGCCCCGTCGTAGCGGATCACACCTTTCAAGGGGGGCGTCACGCCGACGAGGCTGCGGGCAAAGGTCGACTTCCCGGAGCCTGACGGGCCGATGATCCCCAAGCCGTCTCCCGACTGCAGTTCCAGCGACACATTCTGGACGAAGGGCGTGGCTTCGCCGAAAGGTCCGCAAAAAACCTGTTCGACGGCAACTCTGTTTGCCGGAAGAGGCAGATCCATCTTGTCCGTTTCCGCCTCGTCGATCTGCAGCACTTCCCGCAGGCGGCGCAAAGCCTGCCGGCTGGCGACAAATCCGCGCCACTGCGCGACCGCCTGTTCCACAGGCGCAAGCGCCCGCGATGTCATGATCGACGCCGCTATCATCACACCCGGAGTGATTTCCTGCTTGATGGCAAGCCAGGCGCCGACGCCCAGAATGGTGGACTGAAGCACGAAGCGGATTGTCTTGATCGCGGTTCCAAACAGCCCGGTGCGATCGGCAGCCGTCCGCTGGGTGGAAAGATACTCGCTGTTGTGCGCATCCCATCTGGACGTCAGGGAGGATTGCATCCCCATCGCCATGACGGCTTCCGAATTCCTCTGGCCGATCTCGACCAGGGAAGCCCGCTTTCCCGAATGGCCGGCCGCCTCTTCGGAGGGTCTGCGCGACATCATCTCGTTCAAACCGATCAGGACCGAAATGACAACTGCACCGCCAAGCGCGACGACCCCAAGCAGCGGGTGAAACAGGAAGACGATACCGAGATAAAGCGGCAGCCAAGGCAGATCGAAGATCGCGGCCGGCCCCGGCCCAGACAGGAACTGGCGCACGGTGTCCAGGTCCTGCACCGGGCGCAAACCGGACGCCTTGCGGCCCAGACGGACCGGCAGGCTGTTGGACATCTTGTAGGCAAGCCCGGATAGCCGGGCGTCCAGGCGCTGTCCGAGCCGCGACAGGATGCGTGCCCGTATGCCCTCCAGAAAGCCGTAAAAGACATAAAGTACGATGGCCAGCAGCCCGATAGCCACAAGGGTCGGCACCGACCCGCTTGCCAGAACCCGGTCATACACCTGAAGCATGAAGACCGGCCCGGTCAGCATCAGGATATTGATCACGAAACTGACAATCGCTACGCCCCAGAACGCTGTACGGATCGGCTGGAAAGCCATGGAGACGGGATTGACACGGCGACTGGCAGGTGCCGCGTTGCGCGGGTTCGTTCTCTTCATGAAAGTCCTGGATCTGATTTAAGGCACACCGGATGGAATTGCCTTCATTTGGATCTAAGCAAAAACAAGCACACCGACCCTACATGTCAGAACGTTAGGGCAGCCAATTCCTAGCTGCTGTGGTTCACAGTTTCAATCAATGATGCTTAGATTTCCCACTGTTTGGGAGTGTCCCGGTTTGACATTCGGAGCAGGGCGATACCCGTTGCATTCAGTCATTGCAACAAGCGGCACAGGATGCACATGCAGGTTCCGATGAGCTGTTTTTCTCCGGCAGGGAGCTTCCAATGCCTTCAGGCGTGCTGCGGGACCGCCGAGCCCCTGAAATCCCGAGACCATGTTTGACTTCAGACAATCCGGAAGCGGGGTATCCGGTTTGTCGAGGCTCCATGTGGAGGTGCCGCTGTTCGTCAACGGCCCTCCTCTGTCATGAAATCCAGATTGCACACCCCAACTCGGCTCCTGGGCCACTTTCGAAACCTTCCCGGTTCCTGTAATCGGCGGAGCAATTCTCCTCCACGGTAGCGGCGTCGTTTTGGTGTCGCGGGCGGCTCAAAAGTCGGCCACTTTCGCCCTTTCGATTTTAGGAAGGGTTTGGGATTTGAGCGTCAGTCGGGACAGTGGCCTGTCCCCTTGAATGCGGGGTTGTGTTTCCGTCTCGGCCGTCTTGCAATCTTAACTCCTTCAGGTCGGCAAACTTGCCGGATCAGGAGCGAAAAACCCCACCAACTCAAACCGGCAAGCCGCCAACGTGAGCGGCTTGCCGGGGAGGACCCGTGACGGCCTGACAGCAAGCACGCTCGGATTGCACGGCGGGTACCGGCCAGATCAAAGGGTCAGCAGGGCACGGGCGTTTTCGTGACAGACCTTCGCGCGCTCACTGTCGGTGAGGGGGGCCTGTTCGATCCATTCGCCAGCCTCGGCCGCCTGCTCAAACGGATAATCGACCGAAAACAGCACCCGGTCCTCGCCTATCATCTCGAGGGCGCAGCGCAGGGGCGCGTCGGCACACATGCCCGAGGTGGTTACCCAGATGTTGTCCCTGAAGTAGGCGGACGGATCCTTTTCCAGATGCATGGCTCCGCGGTTGGAGATCTCCCAGCGGCTGTCGAGCCGCCACATCAGGTAGGGCAGACATTCGCCGAGATGTCCCAGCACCAGCTTCGCACCGGGATAGCGGTCGAAAGTGCCGGCAAAGACCAGTCTGAGTGCGTGGGTCGCCGTTTCCACCGTCCAGGACCAGACCGGTCCCCAGAGCTCCGGATGCCCGTTGTACATGTGCACCTGTTCGGGCGGGTTGTTGGGGTGGATATAGACCGGTACCTTAAGGTGCGAGGCGCGCTCCCAGAACGGCGCATAGCGGTCGTCGTCGAGATACGTGCCGCCTGTCTGGCCGTTGATCATCGCACCCTGCATGCCGAGCTGGGCCACGCAGCGGTCCAGTTCGTCGGCGGCCGCGACGGGGTCCTGCATGGCAAGATGGGCGAACCCGCCGTAACTGTCCGGCCGTTTCGCCATTTCGGCAGCCAGGAAATCATTCACCTGACGTGCCAGGCGCACGGCTGTTTCGGTGCGTTTTTCCGCCTGGACGCCGGGACCTGCCAGGGACAGGACGGCTTTTTCCGCGCCGATTCCGTCCATGGCATCGAGCCGCATCGGGCCGAAATCCTCAAGCGCGGTCCGCGCCTTGCCGAACAGGTCCGGGCTGATGTTCGGCGCTGTCGTCGCCCAGTAGTCGACGAAATCCGGGTGCATGAAGTGCTCTTCGAGGAGGATCTTCGGGGTCAGCTTCATTGCGGGGTCCTTCACAGTTCGAAAATCTTCTTGTCAGTCTTGTGCAGGCAATCGCTGACACCGTCTTCGGTGACCAGGTAATTGTCGCAGATCACCGCGAAAACCCGGCCGTCGTCGTATCCCGGGTGGACGGCCAGACACATGTTTTCCGCCAGCGGCATGGTTTCGTCGCGGCGGATCAGCGGCCGTTCCACCATCTCGCAGCCTTGCCCATGAGCGTAAAGCCGGATCTCCGGCGGCAATCCGCGCGCTTCCATCCAGGCGTCGTGCGCCGCCGCGATGGAAGCCGGCTCCGCTCCCGGTTTCATCAGCGAAAGCGTGTGGTCCTGGGCATCCTTCACGTTCTGGAACGCTTGCAGCAGATGATCGTCGGCCGTTCCCAGCACCATGGTGCGGGCAATCTCCAGGTAGAGACCGCCGGGACCGTTGATCTCGATCAGCAGAGACATGTGGTCGCCGGGCTGGATCTCGCGGGTCTGGAAAAACCGGTTCATGAATCTCGACGGCTGACCGAGGGGCGCGGAGAGGCCTAGATAGATGCCCTGGTCGGAGCCGAGCCGACGGCCGACGGCTTCCGCATGGGCTGCCACGTCACGATCGGTCAGACCCGGCCGGATGAAGTCGCAGACCTCTTCGAAGACCTTGTCCTGCAGCGCGGCAACATGCAGGACAAGCGCGATTTCCTCCTTGCTCTTGACAGCCTTCACCCTGTCGAGTGCATCGGTGGCATCAACCGGCTCGAACGCCGCTTCCAGCGCGCGCATCAGCCCATGTGGCAACGCGGCCGGACAAAGTGTCCCAACCCGCTTCGCCCCGGCCTCCTTCAGGGCGGTCACCGCCAGATCGCTGTCGTAATCGATGGTGTAGTCGATCGTGTGGAAGGACGGCGTTCCCAGCACCCGGCCGACGCCCCGTGTCTGCGTGGCGAGCGGATCGGCCGGCCGGTCGGTGCCGAAGGCGCCCATCTCGATCACGGTCATCGGCCGGTCGGCGAAGAGGATCACCGTGCGCGGGTAGCCGTTGTTGGCGGGAACATCGGTCAGCCAACGGACATAGCCGCCCATCCAGTCCTCCCGCGCCTGGCAGACCAGGGCGTCCAGCCCGAGATCTTTCATGACGCCGCGCGCCAGCGCCTGACGCCGGTCAAGCTCGCGCGTCGAAATCGGTGAATTCGTCATCGATCCAGCCTTCCCTTCAGTGCAGCCACGCCGCCTTTTGCGTAGTCGGCCATGTTCGCCGCGAGGATCGGCAGCGCCTGCTCGCGGTAGACGTCGGAGAACCCGCCGATGTGCGGCGTGATGATCAGGTTCGGCATGTCCCACAGGGGATCGCCCTGTGGCAGCGGCGATGCGGAGAAAACATCCAGGGCGGCCCCGGCGATGCGCCCGGCGCGCAAGGCCTCTACCAGGGCTGCCTCGTCGAGACAGCCGCCACGGGAGATATTGACCAGAATGCCGGTCGGCTTCATGGCGGCGATCACCGCCGCGTCGACGATATGATGGGTTTGCGCGCTGTAGGGTGTCAGCAGGACAAGGAAATCCGCCTCGCCGGCCGCTTCGGCAAGCCGTTCGCGCGGAAAGATTCTCGCAAAACCGGGCGCTTCGCTGCGGCCGCCGGACACGCCGGTGACGGTCATGCCGAACGCCGCAAGAACACCGGCAAGATGCTCCGCGATGGCGCCCAGACCAACAATACAGGCCGTACGGCCGCTCAGGATCGGCTGCGGCCAGCGCTCCCAGACATGTTCCTTCTGGTTGGCAAGCATCTTCGGGAATTCGCGCAGAGCGGCGAGCATCATCATGACGGCCAGCTCCGACATCTGCGGACCGTGAATGCCGTGGCAATTGGTGATCGCGATGCCCTTGAAACCCTTGAGGTTGTCCACCCCCGTTGTCAGCGCCTGTATCCATTCAAGCTTTCCGCAAGCGGAGATGAGCTTCGGGTTGAGATAGGGAGCGAGCCCAACCAGAACCCTGGCGTCGCCCGCGAGCGACAGGGCCTCGTCTTCCGTTGTAGCGGACTTGAATTCCAGATCCGGCACGGCTTCGGCCAGTCTGGAGGCATAGAAATCGGCATTCGATTCCAGGATCAGGATCGACATCGGGTCCTCAATACAAGATGGATGGCAGCCAGAGTGCCAGCGACGGAAAAACAAACAGGATCGCGATCAGAATGACCGGCGCAATCAGGAAAGGCAGGATCGACCGGTAGAGCTCCTGCATGCGTACCTCCGGCATCTGGGCACGGATGATGAAGAGGTTCATGCCGACAGGCGGAGTGATCAGACCGAGTTCGACCAGCAGGGCCACCAGCACGCCGAACCAGATCGGATCGAAACCGAACCCTGCAACGATCGGCAGGAACACGGGCACGGTGATCAGCACCATGCCGATGCCTTCCAGGAAGCAGCCGAGCACGATGTAGATGGCAACGATGATCGCCATCACCTGCCAGGCTGACAGGTCTGCGGACTGGGCCAGCGCAAGCAGGGTATCCGGCAACCGGGTCTGAACCACGAAATTGGCAAAGAGGGTCGCGCCGATGATGATCATGAAGAGCGCGCAAGACACAAGAACGCTGGCCCTGACAGCATCGAAGAAGCCCTTTACCGTTAGGGATCGGCGCATGAAGCCCAGTACAGCTGCCCCAAATGCCCCGACAGACGCGGCCTCCGTGGGGCTGAACAGCCCGGCATAAATCCCCCCGATCGTCAGGACGAAAAGCACCACGAACTGCCACGCCCCCTTGAGTGCCCGGACCCGTTCGCGAAAGGAGGCGGCGCTCTCGTCGGGCACGGCGGATCCGCGATGGGCCACGACAAGCGCCACGGCGACATAAAGCAGGAGCAGGACCAGACCCGGCAACATGGACGCAGCGAACAGGCGCGCTACGGAGGTTTCGGTGATCGAGCCGTAAATGACGAGAATGATCGACGGCGGGATCAGGATGCCGAGCGACCCGCCCGCGGCGACGGACGCTGCGGCGTAGCCTTGCTTGTAGCCAGCGCGCTTCATTTCCGGCATCGCGATGCGGGTCATGCTGGCGGCGGTAGCGACAGAGCTGCCGCAGATCGCGCCGAACGCTCCCGACGCCGCCAGGGTGGCAAGGCCAAGGCCGCCGCGCACGCCAGACAGGACCACGCGCGCGGCATTGAACAGTTCCGCCGACATCCGCGATCCCGTGGCGATCTCGCCCATCAGGATGAACAGCGGTATGACGGACAGATTATAGTTGGAGGCAACGTCGAACATCGTGGTGCCGGCAATAAATTTCGCGGACATCAGGCTGTTGAGGATCCAGTTTCCGGCAAGCCCGATGACCCCCAACGCCAGCCAGACCGGCTGGCGCAGGAACAGGAGGACCAGCATCAGGGCGATGCCGCCGAGCCCCAGGACAAAACTGCTCACAACCCGCCCTCTTCATCCGGAGCTGCGGGAGCCTTGCGAAGCGACTGACGGACCTGCAACAGGTACGCCCAGAAAATGCCGACAAGTCCGGTGAAGGCGATGAGCCACAGTGGCCATTTCGGGAGGCCCAGCTCAAGCGAACGCTCGCCCCAGCGCCAGGCATCCATTGCCGGCGCGAACATCGCCCAGCCGAAGAAGGCAAACAGGAAAACGCCCGTCAGCGCCGATACGACCGCGAGCACCCGAAGAGCCGCCTCGGGCAGAAAGGAGTCGGCCAGATCGATGACGATTTCTCCCCGGCGAGCCACCACCGGCGCGATGCCGAACATTGTCATCACAAGCAGCGCGATGCCCACCACGTCATACGCCCCCTGGATCGGGATATTGAAGACGGCACGCAGCACGATGTCGCCGACAACGACGAGCATCATCGCGACCAGTGCAATTCCCGCGATCAGATGCATGATGCGGGTCACGGGATCAGTCTTTTCAGGGCTTTCAAACATCAAACGCGCCTTTCAGGCAGATGCCGCGGCCCGCCACCCGGCGAGCCGCGCAGTCATCATTTCGTGTAGGTCTCGAGGAAGACCGATGCCTTGTCGCCTGCATTTTCCTTGCTGCTCTCGACAATGGAGGCGAAGGTTTCCTGCAGGCTTTCGACCTGCGCGTCATTCAGCGAGACGATATTGACGCCGGAATCGACCATGTACTTGCGGCCGTGATCCTCACCCTCGTCCCAGAGACCGCCGAACCATGCGGCCCGGTCCGGACCGGTCGTCTCGTCGATCAGCTTCTGCATTTCGGGAGACAGGCGGTCATACGCCGCATTGCTCATCACGACGGCAAAGGTCGCCGATGCAAGGCCCGGCTCCATCGAGTATTTGATGACAGGCCCCAGGTCGAACGCCATGGTCGCCTCGAAGGGGAAGGTGGCGCCGTCGACAATGCCCTTTGAAAGGGCTTCTCCGGTTTCGGCCGGTGGAACAGGTACGGGCGATGCGCCGAGTGCTTCCACGATCTGCTGCCAGGTAGAGCCGGCATAACGCAGGCGAAGCCCCTTCAGGTTGCCGAGGTCAGTCGGATCCGTGTTTGCAAGGTTGATCTTGAGCGGCGGCGTGACAGCCATCCAGAGAATGCGTGTTCCTTCATGCTCGGCAGCGAGATACTCGGGCGCGAGCTCCGTCAGACGACGCGACGCGATCGCGCTGGAATCCCCGGCGGAGGGATGCGTCAGAGGCAGCCCGGCCAGTTCCGTCATCGGAAACCGACCCGGCGTGACCGCATGCAGAAAGATCGCGATATCCGCAACACCGGAGCGGACGATATCGAACTGCCGGGGTGCGGGTCCGAGCTGGCTGGCCGGAAACAACTGCAGCTCCAGTTCACCGCCGGACTTGTTCGCAAGCTCCTCGCCCCAGGCATTGATCGCCTTGACGAACGTGTGCACCGGCGGCAGGAACGTGGTTACCTTGAGCGTTTCAGCCATTGCCGGACTGGTGAGCATGCCCGCCATTAACACGCCTGCGGCCGCCATCGTTTTCAGATTTCTCATATTACTTCTCCTCCCAATTCACCGCGGGTCAAACCCGCCGTTCACCCACCCGGACCGGGCGGGAAAGTCTCATTGCGTTTAGTCGGCAAGCTTTTTCCAGCGCTGCGCCAGTTCGGGCCAGTGCGCGCGCCCGCCGGACCGCATTGTCTCGGCGGTTCCGGGCGGCACGTGATCGGCGATGCCGGTGGCATAAGCCGGAAGGGCCTTCCAGGTATCGAGCCAGGGACCGACGCGGGCGAATTCCTCTTCCCAGAGACCGCTGAACCCCAACCTCTCCAGACGGTCGACATAGGCGACAAGTGCAACATCGGCGATGCCGACCCGGTTGCCACCGAGCCATTGGCCTTCTTGAAGCTCGCCCTGCATGTCGACGAACAGACGCCGCAGATGCACCAGGGCCTGGCCGACATAGGCGGAGGCGATCCCGTTCAGGATCAGGTCCTTGCGCTTCAGCCCCATGATCGGGTCCGGGAACCGGGCGGCCAGGGCGTCGATCTCCTCCCGGGTCTTTTCGGCAAGGATCTTCTTGCGCATCGCAGTGGAGAAACTGAGGGTGTTGATCGCCGCATGAATGGACAGGCAGCGCAGCAGCCAGTTCTCCGCGCGCACCCTTCCCGCCGGGTCGGCGGGCATCAGCTGCGAACTGAAATGCTCCCGGTCGAGATAGGCGAGGATGAGGCTCGATTCGATAACCACGAGATCGCCGTCGATCAGCGTCGGAACCACCGCGTCCGGGTTCAGTTTCAGGTAGTCGGGCTCGAACTGGTCGCCCGCCTGAAGGTTCAGCATGCGGCTCTCGTAACGAAGCTCCATGAGCGCAAGGCCCACCCGGACCTTCTGGGAACAGACGCTGGTCGGTGCGTGGTAAAGCGTGAGCATGGTCGGCCTTTCAGAAATTTACCTTGTCGCCACCCTTGAGGCCGAGCATTTCGCGCGCCTCGTCGGGTGTTGCCACTTCGCTGCCGAGTTCCTCGACGATCCGGTGAATCTTGGCGACCTGCTGGGCGTTGGAATCGGCAAGCGTGCCGCGGCTGATGAGCAGACTGTCTTCCAGACCGACACGAACATGCCCGCCCATCTGGCTGGCCGTGGTGGCCATCGGGATCTGCGCGATGCCCGCAGCCAGGACCGACCAGCGATAGTCGTCGCCGAACAGCTTGTCGGCGGTCTTCTTCATGAAAACCAGATTGTCGATATCCGCGCCGATGCCGCCGAGAATGCCCATGACGAACTGGATGAAGATCGGCGCCTTGAAGAGCCCGGAATCCATGCAGAACTTCAGGTTGTAGAGGTGGCCGACATCGTAGCATTCGTGCTCGAACTTGATCTCGTGCGGGGCCAGAGTCTCGGCGGCCTCGCGAATGTCCCGGAAGGTGTTGCGGAAGATATTGCCATCGGAGTTGGCGACATAGTCGCGCTCCCAGTCGAACTTCCAGCTGTCATACCGGTCGGCGAGCGGATGGAACGAGAAATTCATGCTGCCCATGTTCATCGAGCACATTTCGGCGCTGAAGGTAGCCGCGGGCCTGATCCGGTCCTGTATGGACAGCGTGAGCGAACCGCCGGTCGAGATGTTGACGACCGCATCGCTCGCCTGCTTGATGCGCGGCAGGAACGGCGCGAAATCGGCAGGGTCGACGGAGGGGGCGCCGGTCTCGTTGTTGCGCGCATGCAGGTGCAGGATGGATGCGCCCGCTTCCGCGGCATCAATGGCCTGCCTGGCGATGTCGTCGTAGGTGTAGGGCAGCGCATCGGACATGGTCGGGGTATGGATTGCCCCGGTGACCGCGCAGGTGATGATGGTCTTGTTGCGTTTGCGAGCCAATGCCGCCTCCCTTTTCAAGTCTTGTTTTTCACCACGCGCCGCGACAGCGGGAACAGTTCCAGGCCGGTGCGCTCCTTGAGCATTCCCCAGAGCCCTTTCGGGGCCTTGAGCATCACCACAATCGCCACGGCACCGAGGATCAGCAGATAGGTGGAGCCGAGATCGGCCAGGGTTTCACGAAGCAGAAAGAATACGATCACGCCGAGGATCGGCCCCTCCAGGGTGCCGATGCCGCCGATCACGACGATGAAGATCACAAAGGCCGTCCAGTCATTGACGTTGAAGGCGGCATCCGGCGAGATCCGCAGCTTTTGCAGGAAAATCAGCGCGCCGGTCATCGCCGTCAGGCCGGCCGTGATGAGATAGACGGCAAACTTGTGCCACCAGATATCGATACCGAAGCTCTGCGAGGCCAGTTCACTGTCGCGGATGGCGGTCAGGGCCAGTCCTTTGCGCGAGCGCAAGAGCGCATAGATCACCACCAGCACCAGAACGGCCATGCCCAGCGCCATCCAGTATGTGGTCGCCTCGCGCATCGACCGGTTGGAGGCGATCGATCTCACCAGGGCGACCGGCAAACTGGTTCCCGACCCGCCGCCAAGCGCGGATATCTGGGCAAAGGACAGGCGGAAAACCTCGGCAATCACCCATGTGCCTATCGCGAAATAGGCGCCGCGCAGACGGAAGATCAGCAGGGCGACAGGAACAGCCACCAGCGCGCCCAGAATTCCGGCCAGCGGAATGGCTGCGAGCGGTGAGACGCCGGCAAACATCGCCAGGGCAAACAGCATGTAACCGCCGAAACCGACAAACGCCTGCTGGCCGACCGAGACCAGCCCCGCATAACCGGCGAGCAGGTTCCACAGGCACGCCAGGGACAGATAGAGAAACACCTCGCTGAGAAGCCGCATGTCGGCACGTCCGGCCCACAGCGGCGCCGCGGCCAGAACCACCAGCACCAGCAGCCCGAGAGCCGCTGCGATCAGGCTGGCCTTCGAGGATCGTGAAATCGAATATGTGTGTTCGGTTGTCATCAGTCGATCCTGGGAAACAGGCCACGCGGGCGGACAGCGAGCACGAAGAGGAAAGCGAGGTGGCCGGCAAGCAGCTGCCACCCCGGATTGATCTGGGCACCGATATTCTGGCTGACACCCAGAATGATGCCGCCAACCAGCGTGCCCCACAGATTGCCGAGACCGCCGATGATCACCGCCTCGAAGCCGAAGATCAGGCGGCCGGGTCCGATGGAGGGGTCGAAACTCGTGCGGATGCCGAGAAACACGCCGGCGATGCCGACCACCGCCAGGGACAACGCCATGGCCATCCCGAAGACATGGGCCTTGTTCAGGCCCATGAGCTGGGCGATGTCCTGATTGTCGGACACCGCACGGAAGGCCCGACCGAGGGAAGAGCGATAGAAGATCCATTGCAGACCGGCGATGACGGCCACCGCCACGACAAACATCAGGATCGGCAGGACCCCGACATTGAGATCGCCGGGCAATGACAGGCTGGCCGTTTCAAGAGAGCCGGCACTCATTTTCTGCGGATCGGCGCTGTAGATTTCCAGAAGGCCGTTCTGGATGATTACCGATAGCCCGAAGGTCACCATGAGCGGCGGCAGGATGTCTTCGCCGAGAGTGCGATTAAGGATGCCACGCTGAAGCACATAGCCGATGGCCGCCATCACCGGGACGACCAGCGCCAGCGCCACAAGGGGCGACAGGCCAAGCGTGGAGGTGATCGTCAGTCCGAGAAACGCGGCAAGCACGATAAAGTCGCCATGGGCGATGTTGACCAGCCGCATCACACCGAAAATCAGCGACAGGCCGGCCGCGAACAGCGCGTATAACCCGCCGAGCAGAATTCCCTGAACAATGGCGTTGACCCAATCCATCTCAAACTCCGAAATAGGCGGCGCTGATGGCGTCGCGGGTCAGGTCCTGCGGCCGTCCCTCGAGCGAGACCCGGCCTTCCTGCAGGCAATAGACCCGGCTCGACACACTCACCGCCTTGACGATGTCCTGTTCCACGATGATCGCGCTCATGCCCTCGCCGATGATGGTCGGCAGCGCTTCGTAGATGGACTTGATGATGATGGGAGCGAGGCCGAGACTGATCTCGTCGAACAACAGGATGTCCGGATTGGACATGAGCGCCCGTCCGATCGACACCATTTGCTGCTGCCCGCCGGAAAGAGAGGTCGCCGGGACGTTCCGGCGCTCCTTGAGGACCGGAAACAGCTCATAGACCTTGCCGAGAGACCAGGCGCCCTTGCGCCCCACTTGTCCGCCGATGATCAGGTTTTCCTCCACGGACAGGGACTGAAACAGCTGGCGGCCTTCCGGCACCATCGCGATCCCCAGACGGGCGATCTGATCCGCCCTCAGGGCGCCGATAGCCTGACCTTTCCAGGTCACCATCTGCGGCTTGTTGACGAGAAGGCCCGTGATCGACCGCATCAAGGTGGTCTTGCCGGCCCCGTTGGCGCCGATGATGGCGATGACATCTTCGGGATAGACGTCGATCGACACCCCGAAAAGCGCCTGGAAATCTCCGTAGCAGGCTTCGAGAGACCGGGTGGAGAGGACTGCATCAGCCATCGGCAATCACTCCCATGTAGATTTCCTCGACCGCCTGGCTGGACATGGTCTCCTTCGGATCGCCATCGGCGATCTTCTTGCCGAAATCGATGACGATCAGCCGGTCGACGACAGACAGCAGCGCATGGACGATGTGTTCGATCCAGATGAGCGACAATCCGGTCCCGCGGATGGTGTTGATGGTCGAGACCAGGTCATGACATTCCTTTTCCGTCAGCCCCCCGGCGATTTCATCGAGGAGAAGCACCTGGGGCCGCGCACAAAGGGCTCGGGCCAGCTCCAGCCGCTTGCGCCCCAGCAGGGTCAGGCTGCCGGCCGGTTCATTGGCCTTGTCGATGAGGCCGGTCAGCTCGAGCACCTCAAGGCAATGGGCGTTGGCGGACGCGAGCGTGTTCCGGGTACCATGGGTGTCCGCCATCAGGGTGTTTTCAAACACCGTCATCGCCGAAAACGGCTGCGGGATCTGAAATGACCTGGCAATGCCTGCTCGGCAGCGCCGGGCGGCACTCTGGCGGGTGACATCGCGCTCTTTCAGCAGGATCTGCCCCCGGTCGGCGGGAATGGTGCCGGTGATCAGGTTGAACATGGATGTCTTGCCCGCACCGTTCGGCCCGATCACGCCGAGAGCCTCGCCATGGCCGAGTTGAAAGCTCAGCTCATCGGCAACGGTGATCGCGCCATAGGACTTGGAAACGCCCTTGAGTTCCAGAACTGCAGTCATTCAAATCCGCGCCTTGATATGTGACCTGGAGACGCACGGCGGCTGGCCGTGCGTCTTGTCCTGTTAGCCGAGGAGCTTCAACGTGCCCGTCGTGGGGATCTCCGGAGCGCTGTGATTGGATGTAATCACCAGCTCCATGCCGTTGGCCCCCTTCTGCCACTGGCCGGCGACCAGAGGTGTCTTGGAGACATTCTTGACCGGACCGAAGTTCCAGTTCACGTGGCCGACGACCGTCGGCAGATCCGTGGCCGCGACCGCTTCCAGGATCGCGTTCGGATCATCCAGATCAGCACTGCGGCGGATCACGTCGGTGGTCACCTCGAACAACGCGTGCTTGAAGCCGATCGGCTGGGTCCACGGACGTCCGGAGGCGGCTGTGTAACCGTCGGCCAGCTGCTTTGCCGACATGCCGGTCAGAGACGAGGAGAACGGATGGTCCGGCGTCCACCAGATTTCCGAGGTCAAGCCGTCGCCGCGGTCTCCCAGGGATTCAATGAACGAGGGGAACAGCAACGCCTTGCCGAGCGTGGCGACCTTGGGAGCAAAACCCTGTTGCGCCGCCTGCGACCAGAAGGTGGCGAAGTCGGGCGAGATCATGTTGCCCGTGACGATCTCGCAACCGGCGGCCTTGAAAGCCGAAATCTGCGACGAGAAATCATCGGTGAGCGGCTGATACCGGCCCGGGTCCGTCAGTTCGAAGCCGCTGCCGATCAGAGCCGGCGGGAAGCCGTGGATCTCATCGCCCCAGGCGTTGCCGTCGGCGTCATTGGGAAACAGACCGCCGACCTTGCGCTCTACGCCGCTTTCCTCCCACATGCCGAGGAATGCCTTGATGACATCCTCAAGTCCCCAGAAGAAGTGGTAGGTGAAATCGAAGCCGGTCGCCGGATCACCGTTGCGGCCGAAGAAATAGGGCTGCCATGGACAATCGGTGGTGATGCAGGGAACTTCGTTCAGTTCCGCCTGGTCCGACACCGGATTGGTCGTGTCCGGGGTCGAGGCGGCGACGATGATGTCCACCTCGTCACCGAGGATCAGCTCCGACGCCACTTCCGCCGCGCGGTTGGGGTTGGACTGGCTGTCCTTGGAGATGATCTCGACCTGATAGGTCCTGCCGTTGTTTGCAATTCCACCGGCCAGCGCCTTTCTGACGCCTTCAATGACATAGTCATCAGCCTCGGCGAAACCGGCCAGCGGACCTGTGCGCGGGCTTACATGACCGATCTTGATGACCGGGTCGGCCGCATAGGCGCGGGTGCGGGTCAGGATGGCGGGTGCCGCCAACCCGACCGAGGCCCCGGTCAGGAACGTACGGCGATTGATACCTTCTGTCTTCCAAAACTGCGTCATGGTCTTCCTCCCAGATGCGCTTGGTACGGCAGGCTTTCAGTCGGGCAGAATCGTCTCCAGCCTCCGCAGATGAGTGGCTACACGCTGGCGGACTTCCTCCATTGCCTCCGGCGTCCAGCTCATGAATCCCTCACCGCTTTTCATGCCGAGCTTCCCGGCCGTGACCAGATCGCGCAGATAGGGCGAGGGGGTTGGCCGGTTATCCAGGTCGGCCAGAACGTTTTCATGGATATCGAGTGTCAGATCGGTGCCGACGAGATCGGCGTTCGCCAGCGGCCCGAGCACCGAAAGACGGCGTCCGAAACTGGCATTGACCACCTGATCGACGGCTTCCGCGGAACAGACCCCGCTCTCGACCAGATAGATGGCTTCCCGCCACATTGCGTGCTGCAGGCGGTTGCCGATGAACCCGGCAACGTCCTTCTCGACACGGACCGGCGTTTTTCCGACGGACGACAGCATGCCGACCGTCTCTTCGACCGCGGTTTCCGCTGTCCATTCGGTGCGGATGACCTCGACCAGGGGTATCATGTGCGGCGGGTTCCACCAGTGCGTCCCCAGCGCCCTTGTCTTGTCTTCCAGATCGGACACGATGGTCGTGATCGGAATGACGGACGTGTTGGACGCAAGGATCGCGCCTGACGAAGCGAACCGTTCGACTTCCCTGAAGAGGGTGCGTTTCAGGTCGGGCTTTTCCGGCGCGGCCTCGAACACGAAATCCGCACCTGCGACACAGGTGGCGACCTCCGGATCCGGCGTAATGCGCACAACGGTCTCGTCTATCTCCCGCGTCTCGGAGCCCATCGCGCCGAGACTTGACGACACCCGTTCGTGCAGGGAGTCCAGACCGGCAGAGGACGGATCGTAGACCCGCACGCCATGGCCTGCCCGGGCAAAGGTCAGGGCGATGCCGTGCCCCATAAGGCCGGCCCCCAGAACAGCAATGTTGCGTGACCCTGCCATCATCAGCCCGCCGTGTATCCGCCGTCGGCATAAAGGATATGCCCGGTGTAGAAATCGGAGGCGCGCGAGGCGAGGAACAGCAGGGGACCGATCAGGTCCTCCGGTTCACCAAGACGCCCCTTCGGCACGCGGGCGAGAAATCCGTCCCGGAAGCCTTTGGCCTTTTCGTTGTCCTCGAACATCCAGGCCGTCAGCGGTGAGCGGAACACTGTCGGCGCGATGGCATTGACCGTGATATTGTCTTCGCCAAGCTCGCAACCGAGCGCCTTGGTGATGCCGTCGACCGCCGCCTTGGAGGCGCAATAGGCCGTATATCCTGCCGGGTGCCCCAGCAGTCCGCGCGCGGACGAAACCAGCACGATCTTGCCGCCGTCCGACTGCGTCTTCATCTGCCGTGCAGCGGCTCGCGCCAGCAGCCAGGACTGGGTGACGTTGGCATTCATGACATTTTCGAAATCGGCCGGAGTCAGGGTGTCGATCTTGGCGACCTTGTTCATGCCGGACGCCACGACCAGCACGTCCAGCGAGCCGAAGCGTTCAACCGCGAGACCGACCAGTTGATCGCATGCCGCTTCGTCGGACGGACGTATGCTGAGCGACGCGACTTCGGCGCCGAGAGCCTCGCAATCGGCCACGACCGCCTGCAGAGCCGACTCGTTGCCCGCCGCGAGCACCAGCTTGCAGCCGGCCCCGGCAAGCGCCCTGGCGGCAACCGCGCCGAATGCGCCGGAAGCGCCGGTGATCAGGGCCACCTTGCCCGACACATCGAAGAGACCGAGGGGATTGGTCCAGCTGGCCGTCATCAGGTTGTCTCCGGCGGGTAGGGTACGACGACCAGCATCTTGCAGACGTGGTTCGATCTGTTCTCGATCCGTCGCACCACTCCGGGCGGAATGGTGCAACTGTCCATGGCGCGCAGGACTTCGCAGCCACCGTCCCACTCGATGGTCATTTCGCCTTCAAGCACGACATAGACTTTTTCAAAGGGTGTTGAATCCGGCCCGGCGCCTCCGCCGGGCAGGAACTGGGAGAAGCCGACCCACTGGTTGGTCGGTCCTCCGTCTTCGAAACCCTGCAAGCGGAGCCCGTGGACACCCCAGTGATTGGGGGCCTCATAGGCCTGAGCGTCTTCGAAACGCTTGATATGCATTGCGTTCCCCTCCCGTGGATCGCAAGTTCATTTGAAACCGCCGTTCAGGCGGCAGCGGCTCAGAATTTTTCGCCGGCCTCAATCCGGTATTTCTGTCCCTTGTCGATCATGGCGACGAGACGGATGATGCAGCCGTCACCGCGGTCCCAGTTCCAAGGGAAGAAGGCAAAGGTGCAGCGCTTGCCGGAGACCGCATCGAGATCGCCGCCAACATTCTCGATTCCGAGAATTCCGTTGGAAAACAGCTTGTTGTGCACCGGCTCCCACTCCGGGAACGCTTCGTCCCAGGCAACACCGCCGGACCATTCCTTGTATTCGTCGGCCAGGTGCGGCAGCAGCGGGCCGTTGCGGTGCGGACCGATGGCGGTTGCCAGCGGGTGATCGTTGGCCTGCGTATCGTGGCCGACCACCTTCACACCCTTTTCGACAATCCAGTCAGCAGCGGAAGGCACCAGGCCCGGGCAGTAGGGGAAATAGTCACCGTCGTCGTAGACCTTGTGCCAGCCGGTGTTGATGATCAGGACGTCGTTCTTTCTGATCGCGTGACCGCAGGCCTTTTCCAGGTCGTCCGCAGTGATCTGCTCCCATTTCTTCTTGGGAATGGACACGACAAGACCCGAGCCGAAGAAATGCGGCAGCGGCACTTCGTCGATGAACGGCGTTCCCTGCACCACATGCGCAGGGGCGTCGATGTGGGTGGTCACATGCATTGTCGTGGTGATCGTCTGGCTCAACACGCCGGATTTGGCCATGTAGTGCATGCGCTCGATCTGAACGTCGCGGAAATACGGCCAGTTGGGGCACTGGTACCCGAAGCGATGGCTCAGGTTATAGAATTCCAGTCCCATGTCGTTGTCGGTATTGGCCTGGAATTCGATGCCGCGGATTTCAACCATTTCGCAATACTCCTCCCTGCACCGCCGAAGCGGTGTTGCATGCTGATGACAGTGTTTTCTAGTGACAGATATCAACGGTACTGTTTCGCATTATGGTACATATGCACCGCATAGCAGTCAATAATTATTTGCTTCTCAGGCCATTTGTACCGTATGGTGGGTCAACCCCATCCCTGCGGACCCAAAAAAGAACCGGCCTGTCACATCATGAGCGAAGAAGAAACCACCCCCGGCACAGAGCCAGACCGAGGCCGTAACGGCATTCAGGTCATTGAACGGGCAGCCAAAATCCTGAGGTCCCTGAAAGAGGACCAATCGGGCATGAGCCTCGGCCAGATCGCCGAAGCGGTCAGCCTGCCGCGATCGACCGTGCAGCGCATTGTCGGCGCGTTGCAGAAGGAACGGCTGGTGATTTCCGGCGCCAACGGCGGCAAGCTCCGGCTGGGTCCGGAGCTGAGTGCGCTGGCCGAAGCTGCCCGCTACAACATCGTCGAATGCTGCCGGCTTCATCTTACGGAACTCTCCCAGGCGACGGGAGAAACGGCGGATCTTTCCGTGCTGCGCGGACCGGCGATGATCTTTCTCGACCAGGTGCCCGGAACCCACCGGCTGCGCACCGTATCCTCGGTAGGAGAAGCATTTCCCCTGACGACCACAGCCAACGGCCTCGCCTGCCTTGCCCTGCTTGACGACACCACGGCCCGGGAACTGGCTCTCACGGAATGGAACCGCCAGGGTATCAAGCGCGACCTGTCCGTGTTCATGGAGACGCTGGCAGAGGTCCGAAAAACCGGCCTGGCCTACGATCTGGATGAACACACCCGCGGCATCTCGGCCATCGGGTTCGCCTTCCGGGACTGGTCCGGAGACATTCACTCGATCTCCGTTCCCGTACCCTCGACCCGCTTCAGGGAGATCCGCCCCAAAGTGGAAGCGACCCTGCGGCTGACGGCAAAACATGTCGAGCGCATGATGGAACAGGACCGTCAGGTCACGGCCCCGTAATGAAGGCCGGAACGGCGCGGCCCGGCGGCGACTGCCGGGCACAGCAGCGACCGTGGAAAGACAGACGGTATCCCCTCTCTAGAATATCGATATTAATTATTGTAAGATAAAAATGTCGTTGTTATGGTTTCGCCATAAGGAGGATCCATACAATGTCATTCGATCTGAAAACCATCCCGGCTGTCATGGAAGACAGCAGGCGAGGCATCCCTCCCCGCCAACGGTCCTGACTGTGGGCAACCCAGTTGCAGGACTCCGCGTTTGGGGCTGCCGCTTGCGAACACCGGACCCGGTGAATATGGTGTGCCGAGGCTTCCAGCCTCAGGATTTTTCAGGACAATTTCAAAATGGACACAGTCGCCCAGTCATCGATCATCTCGGCCACGCAAACTGCCTATTCCGCGCTTCGCCAGATGATCGTGACCGGGGAACTGCGCCCGGGCGAGAAACTCAAGATCGAGAATCTCAAGGAACGTCTTGAGACCGGCGCTTCGCCCATTCGCGAAGCGCTGAGCCTTCTGGTTTCGGACCAGCTTGTCGAGCGGCTCGATCAGCGTGGCTTTCGCGCCGCTCCCGTCAGCCATCAGAATTTCAGCGAGATCCTGATGCTGCGCTGTGCGCTGGAGGACATGGCCCTCAGACAAAGCATCGCCCATGCCGATGACGCCTGGGAGGAAACCATCGTCCTTGCCCATCACCGCATGGCGAGGGTCGACCCGGCCGACATCCCGGTCTTCGAGGACCTTCACAAGACCTTTCACATGGCCATGCTCGCGAACTGCGCCTCACCGATCCTGCTGCGCTACTGCAGCCAGCTTTACGACCTGAACGTCCGCTACCGGTATCTTGCGGGCCGCTCGCAGAACTACGGCAGCCGTGACGTTCCCGGGGAGCACCGCGAAATCCTGGAAGCCGCGGTGGCGCGCGATGCCGACCTGGCCTCCAGCCGGCTGCTCAGTCACTACCAGCAGACGGGAGAATTCCTGCGCCAGTTGTCCGAGGTCCCGGGGTCCTAGAGTGTTGCGAAGGCCCTGAAAAAACCGGATTTCCCGCGTTCGTTCCCTGATGAAGATCAGCTCAACTCAAACCATTTGATATTCATTCATGCAGCCGCACACCGGAAAACCGGCAGGACGCGCGTTACGCCCCGACCAGGGTGAAGTCGAAATCGACCTTCGACCATGGTCCCTCGACCTTGCCTGAAAGCGCAAAGCCATCCGGAAAGGTTCCGGCCGGCTGGGCCTCGTAGTGCATGACCAGATCCTCCCGCACGCCGAAGACCGTATCCTCGTCCAGATAGGGATCGTCATCAGGAAAGACCTCGGTCACGAGGGGACGAAAGCCTTCGGCCTTGATGATGAAATGCAGATGCGACGGGCGCCAGGGATGCCGACCGGCGGCATTCAGGATCTGACCGACCGGCCCGTCGGTGGGGACCGTGTAGCTGACCGGACGCACGGTGGTGAAGGCGTAGTGGCCGGTTTCGTCCGCGGTCATCAGACCGTGGAAGGACATGATGTCCTGATCCGGGTCCTGGCTGGAATACAGCCCGTTCGGCGCGGTCTGCCAGATGTCCAGAGTGGCGCCCGGAACCGGTTTGCCGTCAAGGTCCCGCACCCGGCCCTGCACCAGAAGCACCTCCCCCTCGAAGTCGCCCTTCATGTCCTCGCCGATGGCAATGGGCGGCGGGTTGGAGACATGGAAGGGTCCGAGCACGCTCGAGTTGGTCGCAACGGGATGGGAGTTGATCATGTCGACCAGCGAGGACAGGCCGAGCACGTCCGACAACAGGACGAATTCGTTCCGTTCGGGCGTGGTGATCCGTCCGGCCCACTCCACCGCTTCGAGACCGGCACGCCATTCGGCGTGGGTCAGATCCACCTCGCGGACAAATGCATGTAGATGCCGGGCAAAGGCGGTCATCACTTCTCGGAAGCGCGGATCGGTGTCTTTTCCGAAATAGCCGGCAAAGACCTCAGTGATGTTTTCAGGCGTAACATTTCTCATCGGGCACCTACTACAGCAATACGAGAGTGAGAGAGGGAAAGGCGATCAGGACGATCAGAACGGCCAGCATGACACCGGCGAAGGGAAGCGCCCCGAGAAAGACATCCTTCAGCGTGATCCGGTCATCGTCGAGCGTTGCCTTGATGACGAAACACGAAATTCCGAGCGGAGGCGTCAGAAGACCGATCTCGGCGCCGATCACCGTGATGATCCCGAACCAGACGAGGTCCATCCCCATCGGCTCGATCAGGGGCAGGAACAGTGGCACCACGATCAGGATGATCGACGAGGTGTCCAGAATCGTGCCCAGGAACAGCATCAGGGCCAGGTAGAGCGCCATGACCGTAATGAAGCCGAAATCGCCCGCGGTCAGAATGCGGTCCAGTTCGTGCGGCAGACCCGCGAGACCCAGCATTCTGCTGTAGATCGACGCGGCGGTGATCAGAAAGAGGATGGCGGCGGTGATATGCCCGGTTTCGATCAGCGTCTCCCACAGACCGCGCCAGGACATCGACCTGCGGACAACCGCGATGACAAGCCCGAGAAGCGCACCGGCCGCTCCCGCTTCCACCGGTGTCATCCAGCCGAGGTAAATACCTCCGATGACGGTCACGATCAGCATCACCATGGGCAGGGTCAGCCTGACGACCTCGACCCAGCCCAGCGGTTTGTAGTCCTCCGCCGGTCTGCCTCCGACAAACCCGGGGGTGAACCGGCCCATGAGGAAGATGGCCACAACATAGGCCACCGCGAGCATCAGGCCCGGAATGACACCGGCGATGAACATCTGGCCGACCGACTGTTCCGCGACGAAGGAATAGATGATCAGCATCGCCGACGGCGGAATGATCATGCCGAGCACCGACGACCCGGCCACCACTCCAACGGCAAAGCGCGGACTGTAGTCGTATTTCAGCATCTCCGGCACGGCGACACGGGCGAACACCGAAGCGGAAGCGATCGAACTGCCGGTCACGGCCGCAAAGGCTGCATTCGCGCCGACCGTCGCCATGCCGATGCCGCCGCGAACGGATCTGAACGCGGAGCTCATCACGGTATAGATATCGGTTCCGAGCCCCGCCTTCGACACCACCAGTCCCATGAAGGTGAAAAGCGGTACGGTGGCAAAGGTGTATTCCATCGCGCTTTCGCCGATGGCGATCTTCAGGAGATTCAGCGCGAGGGTGAAATTGTCCCGCATCAACCAGATCGACACGAAGGAGACCGCTGTCAGGGCAATGGGAATATAGACGCCGAGATAGATCAGAACCACGATGGCTATGACCGATAGCGCGCCGATCTCGATGGGCGTCATGGGGCCTCTTTGTTTTTGGGCGCAAGCGTCTTGAGGGCGAAGATCACCGCACACAGGATCGAGCTGGCCAGCACCGTGAGCTTGATCGGCCACCAGGGCGCCGTGAAGACCCCCGGAATTCCGAAATAGTCCTGACTTTCCCACATTTCGAAAAAGAGCGGGAAAGAAGCCACCGCGATCAGCGCCATGACGGCGAAGGACAGCAGATCTTCAAGCCGCCTTAGGATCCGGGCAACCCGGGGCCGGGTCTGTTCCATAAGGAGGAGAAAACCGTCGGAGCGGGTGAGCTTGCCGGCGCGGATGACGTCAGGAAGCTGCATGAAGACGATCAGAACCATGGCGAACTGCACCAGTTCTATGGTCCCGTGGAGCGGCTTGTTGGCAAGACTGCGGGCAAGCATGTCGTAGTTCACGACGAGAACCAGCAGGAAGACGACAAGCGTTCCCGCCGCATTCGCCCCGAGCGCGATCGTGTTTGCGGTCCGCGTCAGGGCGCGGTGCAGGGAAGGGAGCCACCCGGCCCCCCTCCCCTTCATCTGTCCAGCCTCTCGGTTCAATTGCCGAGCCCCGCGGTCCAGTCCCGCATCGACACGCTGCCGGCCTGCTCGAGCTTCGCAAGATAGGCGCGCAGCATTTCGGAGCCCGGTTGCTCCTCCGCATCGAGGCCAGCGGCCCATTCGGCGGCGATGTCCGGCATGGAGACAACCCATGCCCGGCGCTGGTCCTCACTCAACTCGGTGATCGTGCCGCCGGCCGCCGTATAGGCCTCATGGCTTGCCGCAGCCCGGTCCATCGCCAGATCGGCAAGATGGTCCCGGTAGGCAACAGCAGCTTCCGAGATCGCGGTGCGAACCTCCTCGGGAAGCTTTTCCCAGTAGTCCTTGTTGACGGTCAGGGTCTTGGTGTTCACCGCACCGAGATCGACATCCAGCATGTAGGGCGCGACTTCGGAGATCTTGAACGTCGCTGCCGCTTCCGGCCACAGCATGGCGTGGTCCACCAGGCCGGTCTGAAGCATGTTGTAGAAATCGGTGAGGCCGCCGCGTACGCCGGCAGCGCCCTCGATGCCTTCCACATAACGCAGGTTCATGCCCGCACCGGCGATCTTGGCGCCTTCCAGATCGGCCAGTTTTTCAACCTTCTCGCGCGAATAGAGCTGATAGGTATCGAGCACAACGCCGGTGGTCAGATAGACCTGGTTCTGGGCATCGAATTCGGCGCGCATTGCCGGGTATTCCTGCGCGATTTCGTCCACGGCCCGGGCGACCGCCCTGGCGTCGGCCGACACGAAGGGCGTGACTGCCGAAATCGCCTGGCTGGGCAATTTGGAGGAGTGGAAGATCGTGGTGACAATCCCGATGTCGCCGAGACCCAGCTGGACACCTTCAAGGACACCCTTCGGCTTGACGACCGTTCCGCCATAGCTTTCGTGCCAGTCGATCTTGTAGTTGCCGGTTTCGGCGAGGCGTTTGTCGACTTCCGGAATGAAGAAATTCGTCAGTTCCTGCACCCACATCGCGCGCGCCGGATAGCCGTCAATGACATTGGCGACAATGACTTCCTGCGCCAGAGCCTGTCCGCCCGAAAACAGGCCCACGACAATGCCTGCGGCGGCACATTTCAACAGCTGTTTCATGTATTCCTCCCATTTGCTTGCGCAACGCGCATCACCGCCACGGACATATGTGCCCGCATCGCGGAGTTCTCCCGGATACCGCTCCCACGGCACCCCATCACAGAACGGTACACACCTCCTCGAAGGCGAAGCGCGGCAGTTTCGGAAACAGCGCGCTTTCGTCGGCGTAGCCGATGTTGCACAGAAAGTTCGATTTCCACCCGCTGTCCGCCAGGAACTCGGCATCCACGATCTCGTTGGAAAACCCGGACATGCCGCCGACGTCGAGCCCCAGGGCACGGGCGGCGATCATGAAATAGGCTCCCTGCAGCGTCGAATTGCGAAACGCCGTAGCCTCGCAATGCTCGGGCTTGCCTTCGAAAAAGGGGCGCCGATCCTCATGCGGAAAGAGAAACGGCAGCTGGGTCCAGAATTGCGGGTCATAGGCGATGATCGCCGTGACCGGCGCCGACATCATCTTGTCGATGTTCTTGGCCTTGAGGGCCTTCGCCAGCCGCTTCTTTGCATCGGCTTCCCGCACGAAAACGAACCGGGCGGGGCAGGTGTTCATGCTTGTGGGGCCGGCGATGGTGATCTCGTAGATCTTGCGAAGGAGCTCGTCCGGCACCGGACGGTCGGTCCAGGCATAATGCGAGCGCGCCTCGCGCAGGATCAGGTCGATCGACAGCTCGTCCAGCGAAGCCCTGGCCGTGCGCAGGGTACGCACCTCGGCCTGGGCAGTTGCACGCTTGTGGTCCATCCCGGTCATTGGGCCGCCTGCGCCTTCAGGTCGGCTTCATCGACGATGGGACTGCTGCAGATGCCTATGCCCTCGATCTCCACCTCCACCGTCTCACCCGGACGAAGCCAGCGCGGATCTGGCTTCCTGGCGTGACCAACGCCCGGCGGCGTGCCGAGAGCAATGAGGTCACCAGGTTCCAGTGTCGTGAACTCGGACATGATGACGATGGTCTGCGCCACCGACCAGATCATGTTGCTGGTGTTCGAACTCTGCAGCACTTCCGAGCCGACCCGGCTCTCGATCTTCAGGTTCCGGGCTCCTTCGGGAAGGTCCTCCGGCGTGACGACCACCGGACCGATGGCCCCGGTCCCGTCGAAGTTCTTTCCCGGCATCCACTGATGGGTCTTGCGCTGGAAATCACGCACCGACCCATCGTTGAAAACAGTGTAGCCAAAGACATGGGAAAGGGCATTTTCTTCCCGGATATGACGGCCGCCCTTGCCGACGATCAGCATCAGTTCGGCTTCATAGTCCAGTTTCTCGGAGCAGCTCGGGCGGATCATCGGTTCGCCCGCCGCCATGATCGATTGACGCGTGCGCATGAACATCGCGGGATAATCGGGCACCTCGTAGCCGCCTTCGCGGATGTGTTCGATGTAGTTCAGGCCGAGACACAGGATCTTGCCGGGCGCGTCCAGCGGCAGCGCCGGAACGAGTTCCGAAACCGCCACACCGGCTCCCTCCCCGGCAAACGCATCCGCCTTGTGCACAAGCTCTTGCGAGGCGACCAGCCCGGACAGGTCCGGCCCGATGCCGGGAATGGCTTCCGTCAGGTTGAACGCACGGTCTCCCACGATCTTGAAAACGGAACTTGAACCGTTCGAAGCAGCGACCAGAAATTTCATATGCATCCCTTCCCGATTTTCTCTTCTTTTGCCGATAAAATTATCGTATGTCAAATAATATCGATATTTTTGGAGGCAATGTGATGAACTGGGACACCTACAGGCGAGAAGCGAAAACCCGTGGCGCCCTCGCACTCGAGCTCTTTGTCGTTCTGTCCCTGCCGGTGGAAGGCGGCACATCTGCGGAAACAGTCCTTGCGGACCACCTCGAATACCAGCGCAGACTTGAAGGTGAAGGCCGGCTCGTTCAGGCCGGGCCGCTTTCGGACGAGTCGGGACAGCTCCTGTCCGGCGCCGGTCTTGTCGTCTACCGTGCCAACTCGCTGGAAGAAGCACGCGAACTTGCCGAGGCCGATCCGATGCACAGCTCGGGCGCCCGGAGCTATTCCTTGCGCCGGTGGCTGTGGAACGAGGGGCGGCTAACCCTGGATGTCGGCCTGTCGACGCAATCGGTCACCGTGAGCTGAAGTCACGCTTGCGCAGCCCCTGTCAGACCGACCCGGACGCCCCTTTCGAGATCGAAGTGCCATACAAGGCGGATTTCGCCATTTACGAGAAAACACCGTTGCAATGCTCGACGCCGCCTAAAGGTTGGGGTGCGTGGCAAGGAAACCGGCACCACGGAAAAAGCTGCGCATCCTGACCATCGTCGGGACCCATTCACGGCTCTGTCCGGCGACCGATCCACGTTTCACCTATCGCGGCGAGGATGTGGTGCAGACCTTGAAACGGGTGTGCGGCCTGATTGGCTACCCGAAGACAATCAGGATGGACAACAGCAGCGAATTCATCTTCCGTGACCTTGACCTGTGGGCCTGTGCAATTGGCGTCACGCTCGACTTCTCGCGGCCCGGCAAGCCAACCGACAACGGCTTCATCGCAGCCTTTAACAGCAAGTTCCGGGCGGAAAGTTTGAACGCCCCTTGGTTCCTGACGCTTGCGGATGCCCGCGAAAACATGGAGGATTGGCGTAGACACGACAGTGAGGATCGTCCTCATTCTGCGATCGGATACAATGTCCCGATCGCCCTACATAATCATAATCCCGTTGGCATACCCGGTCCGTCACCGTGAAAGTAGCCGGAAAACTCCAGCTTCCGGCGTTCCAGTACTTCACGCTCAGTGCAATACCAATCGGCATGACACCAAAAATCAATATACTTTCAACCAGTTCCAAATGCTGCACAAAGCCCATTTTCACTTTTCGACTGCAAGCTTTCAATAGGGTGCAAGAGCCTCACTTGTTGGATGGCTTTCGTTCTTTTCACGCGCTTGCGCAACAGCCAGCAGTCTCTCAAGATCGCGCCTGAACTTGATGTCGTGGAGATGGGACGCGACAGATTTGATTACCTCGACGTCACGCTGTCCCACGGTTATCGTCAATTCGACACCCGTGTTTCGACCTTGTTCTTTCGGCATGAGGCATGCTCCCGGAGTGGATTGTTTCAATCACGAACCACGAACACGGAACAGCCGGCTCGCCGCACCACACGCGAGGCCGTCGATCCCAGGAAGTAGTCCTGCGCCGAGGGATGATGCGAGCCCACGACGATCAGATCGACGCCGTTGTCCTCGGCGAAAAGCGCAATTTGCACCCCCGGCTTTCCAATCACGACCTTGCAGGAAACATCGCTTGCGTTGCCGACGGTTTCGCTCAGTTTCCGTCCGATTTTTTCGGTCAGATGGTTGTCGAACTTCAGGTCGACGAACTCGGAGACAAACCCCGGAATGCTCTCCAGCACTGTCAGCAAGGTGATCTGCCCCCCTTCAGACAAAAGGTGCCGGGAGAGGGTCAGTTTCCGGGAGATCAGGGATTCGTGATCCAGCGCGACGGGAATGAGGATGTGCTTGTACATCGGTTGGGTACCTCATGCAGTTCATGGGGGTTCAGGAGCCGCCTTTCAGATAAGGCAGGACAACCAACTGACCGGTTGCGATCACAACTGCCAGAAACACAGTCTGAGCGACCAGAAACGCAGCAGCCCTCTTGCCGACCTTTACGAGGTCTTTCGGTACGGTTTTCAGTCCGACCGCGGCGATGGCCAACAGCAAAAGCCAACGGGAAATGGAGGCGGCCGTTTCAGTTACGTAGGGCGGCAGGCTGACCAGTGAGTTGAGCGTTGCAAGGGCCACGAAACCGACAACAAACAGCGGAATGAGAGGTGGAGAAGACGCCCCAGGTTCGCCATTTCTGTTCGAAGCCCTGAGAACGGTCAACGCAACAAGAACAATGGGTGCCAGCATGGCAACCCTCAAGAGCTTGACGAGCGTTGCCGTCTCGCCTGCCTCTTCCGAGACGGAGAAGCCTGCACCGACGACCTGGGCGACATCATGGATCGTGGCGCCGAGATAGACCCCGGCCATTCGATCGGTAAAGCCCAGGGTCTGGCTGAGAACCGGGTAGAGGATCATCGCGACCGTGGAGAGAATGGTGACCCCGACCACGGTAAACACCAGCTGGTCTTCCGAACGCTCATCCTTGGGCAATACCGCTGCGATTGCCATGGCGGCAGAGGCTCCGCAGATTGCGACAGACCCCGCCGACAAGAAGGCGAAACGCAGCTCGAAGCCGAAAAAACGCGCAAAGGCCAACCCGAAGCCGATCGTGAGCAGGGTTCCGCTGGCGACCAGAAGCACGACCGGCAGCCCCAGAGCGTTCACCATGTCGAAGCTTATTCTCAGCCCCAGAAGCGCAACGCCAAGCCGCAACATGGTCTTTCCACCAAACGCGATCCCAGGCTTGCAAACCCGATCTTCGGAGAGAAAATTCAATGCGATACCGATCAGAAGGGCAAGCAGCATCGCCGGCGCTCCGTAATGTTCGGCAATGAACTGGCTGGCCAACGCGATCACGCCGGCAACCAACAGTCCGGGCAGCATCCTGCGGCCATCCGCGAGCAAGGCCAGGACCGCAGGAGTGTCCAGAGACTGCATCTCAGGCTTGACCATCAGCGAGCCTCCGAACGGCGCTCATGTAGCGCACAGGCACGTCAATGCCGTGGGCACGGGCTTCGCGAATGGCGGCGGAGCGACGTGTGCCGGGGAGCCGTGCCCCCTCCATTGCCTCGATCAAACCGAGAAGACTTTCAAGCCTTTCGACAAACCGCTGGTCCATTGGCCTGATCGCGATCAGAAACTGGCCGACCCCCGGCGGTGCACTGTCGGCTGTAAAAAAGGACGAAGCTTCCGTACTCATGGCGGCGCCGGTCATAACGGAAGCGAGAATCTCCACCATCAAGGCGAGCGCAGTGCCCTTTGCCTCGCCAATAGGAAGCATGGTGCCGGCCAACGCCTCCTCGGCATCCGTTGTCGGATCGCCATGCCTGTCCAAAGCCCAGCCTTCGGGTATCGCTCGGCCTGCCTTGCGCGCGTTCATGACCTTCCCGCGTGCGACCCGCGACAGAGACAAGTCGATGACAAGCGGGTCTTTATCCCCTCTCGGTGCTGAAAAGGCGATTGGATTGGTACCGAATACGGGTTTTTTCGCTCCAAAGGGCGCCATGGCCGCCGGAGCATTTGCGACCATAATTGCAACCAGGCCTTTTCGGGCAAGTTTTTCCACCTGAACGGACAGGGCGCCACAGTGGTGCGAACGTGTGACGCCCATTGTCGCACACCCGAATTCGAGGGCACGCAGCCCTCCTTGCTCAATCACCTGGTCGAGTGCCGGATAAGCAAACCCGAAGCCCGCATCGGCAAGAATATTGGTCGGACCGACATCCTGGAAAGTCACGGTGGCGCCTGCCGCGATCTTCCCGCTTCTCACTTGGGCGACATAATCCTCGACCCGCGAAAACCCGTGCCCGACCTGACCTTCCGCTTCCGCTGCGACCAGAGCGCCCGCGACCGAGAGCGCCGTATTGTCGGGCACACCAACACCGACAAAAGCCGACTTGATCAGCAATTCAGCGTCGGAAAGGCTGACACGTTCCGTCTGTTCCATGAGGTTCTCTTTTGGTTCGGGTGGCCGAAAGTCCGGCCACCCGTTCATTTGCGTCACGCGCTGCGGTAGAGTTTGGTCATGGAAAACTCACGATGGCCCAGGGCTTCGGCGGCCGTGCTCCGGCCGCTGGCTGTCCGGCGGATCATGTCGATCAGTTCGTCGCCGGCCTCATCGATCGTCATTTCGCGCCTCAGGATGCCCGAGACGTCAACGTCGACATGCTCGCTCATGGTGCGAACCGTTCGGGGGTTTGCGGTGATCTTGATGACCGGGACAATCGGGTTGCCGACCACATTGCCCTGTCCTGTCGGAAATGTATGGATCACCGCTCCACCCGCGGCCATCAGCGTCACGCATTCCGCGGCGGCCGACGACGAGTCCATGAAATAGAGTCCGTTTCCGGAGTTCGGCATTTCTGCCGGTTCGAGAATGTCGATGAATTGAGATGTCCGGCCAATCTTTTCCAGATTGCCAAGCGCCTTTTCCTCGATTGTGGTCAGCCCGCCCTCGATATTGCCCTTGGTCGGCTGACTGTCGGAAAGGTCGTCGGTCTGGTGGGCGAAGATGACATCGTCCTGATAGGCCTTCCACATCTTGTGCCAGCGCTCACCGACTTCCTCATTGACCGCGCGCTTCTGACAAATGTGTTCGGCGCCTGTGATCTCGGAGGTCTCACCAAAGAACCCGGTGATGCCCTCAGGCAGCAGCTTGTCGTACATGTTGCCCACAGTCGGACATGAGCCAAGACCGGTGGTCGTGTCACTCTCACCGCATTTGGTGGAAACCCAGAGCTCGGAAATCGAGCATTCCTCGCGCTGGTTTTCGGAAGTGATGTGCACAAAGTCCTTCGCAGCCCAGGAAGCCCGGCGGATGGTCTCGAAGTCACCATTCTGTTCGATGGAAAACTCGGCGACCGGCTTGCCGGTCTTCCGGATGCCGTCGGCGATCCGTTTGGTCCAGCCGGGTTCGATGCCGATCACGACGACTGCCGCGACGTTGGGATTTGCTCCCGTGCCGATCATGGTGCGGAAATGCAGATCGAGGTCCTCGCCGAATTGCAGGCGGCCGTAGGCATGCGGAATGGCGAGGGTGCCCTTCACATTGTTCGCCACCGCTTCACAGGCAGCGTTGGAGATATCGTCGACAGGCAGGATGACAACATGGTTGCGAACCCCGACCCGCCCGTTCTCGCGCCGGTAGGCCTTGACCGTAATGTTGGAATATTTGGAAGACATGGTGACGGTTCCTTACCAGCGCTTGGTTTTGCAATTGTGAGTGTGGACATGGGCGCCTTTGGGAATGTCGGCGATGATCTTGCCGATGTCCTCGCCGTACTTGATGGCCGTGTCGCCGTCTCTCAGGTCCTTGAGCGCAATCTTGTGGCCGATCGGCACATCGGCGCCCGCGGCCAGGCGAAATGTGGAATTGTCATGCGTGACGCAGCACAGCATGTCGGTGCCGGCAGTCAGGCCTTCCACAACCACGACACCGACATTGTCGGCGTGTTCGTGGACGAGAAGATGGGGAATTTCAGACATGAATGTCTCCTCAAGTGTCTGGGGTAAGCAAGATTTTGGGAGCTGCGACTTTGCCGGCACGTAAGTCGGCAAACGCTCTCAGCCCGTCGGAAAGTGGCCGGGTCTCAGTCCAGTCGAGTGCTCCAAGTCTGCCGTCGAACATGGCCTGTGCGGTGTCGCGGAAGTCCGCGGCGGTGTAGGTGTACGTCCCGATGAAGGTGATTTCCTGCAGCGTCATGCGGCGGATATCGAGGCCTCCCTCTGCGGCGCCCAGCCCGATATGCACGATCACTCCCCCCGGTTTGACCAGTGCCGAAGCCGTTGCCCGTGTCCCCTGGTAGCCAACAGCGTCCACAATCAGGCCGTAAGGGCCGCCGGCAGGTGCCTGGTCCGGCGGCAACACTTCAAGGCCGCAGGTTTCGGTCAGGAAATGAGCACGCTCCAGGTTCGGCTCGACAAGGCGGATGTCAGAAACACCTTGTGCCATCATGGACAGCGCGGTTCCCAGACCGATCGCCCCGCCGCCGATGACCAGCGCTTTCACGTCGGCCGGATTTTCGCTCAGGACCCGCTTGGCGAGGCGCACCGCGTGCCAGCCGCAGGCAATCGGTTCGGCCAGGGCCGCCTGGGCATCGCGAACATGGTCCGGTATCGTCACCAGATTGCTTTCGGGCATCGACAGGAATTCGGCGAACCCGCCTGGGCGTGGTGGCATGGAAATGATCTGCCGATCCGGACAAAGATTGTCCTGATCAGACATGCAGGCAGTGCATCTGCCGCAGGTCACAAGCGGATTTACGGTAACGCGCCGACCCTTTAATGCGCCGGAAAGCACGGTTCCGGCTACTTCGTGACCGAGAACGAGAGGCGCCGGACGCCGCTCATCATGCCCGAGAAAGGCATGCATGTCGGACCCGCAGATGCCTGTATGCGCCACCTTGATAAGGGCCTCCCCGTCCAGAGGGACAGGGTCGGCAACATCCCGGTAGGCCTGGGTCTCGGGTCCGGTGTAGACAAGGGCCTTCATTTTGCGGTGAACCCTCCGTCGACCATGAGCACCTGTCCGGTGATGTAGTTCGAGGCGGACGAGCACAGGAAGAGGAGCGGGCCGTCGAGGTCTTCGAGTGCACCATTGCGGCCGATACAGGTCTGGGCCGCATTGCGCCGCGCCCGTTCCTCGTCGCCGAACACCGCGGCCGTAAGCTCCGTCGGAAAAAAACCCGGGCCGATCGCGTTCGTGTTGATACCATCTCTGGACCAGGCTTCCGCCATGGCCCGTGTCAGTTGTCCGATGCCGCCCTTGGAAGCGCCGTAGGCGATCCCGCCTGGAAATGCGCGCGTGGTTTGCAGGGATGCAAAGTTCACGATCCTTCCCCAGCCGTTCTCACGCATGGCCGGGACAAAGGCCTTGCTCAGAAAAAAGGGGACGGTCAGGTTGAGCATCATCGTGATGTCCCAGCCCGCATCCGTAACCTCATCGGCGGGTTCCCGGGTGTTGATCCCGGCGGCATGAACAATGATGTGCGGCGCCCCGAAGGGCGTGGCGGCCTCTTGCGCGATCCGTCCGAGCGCGGAGCGGTCGCTCAGATCGGCCGAGACGGCAGCCGTGCGGCCGCCCGCCTCTTGCCGCCAATCTTCAAGATCCGCCGCCCGGCGGGCGATACCGACAACATTGGCACCAGCCCGTGCCAGCACCGAGGCTGCGCGGCGGCCAAGGCCCGAACTGGCCCCGGTCACCAGGGCCGTCTTGCCGGATACATCGAACAGAGCGGTCATGGGCCTACTCCAGCCCCTCCGCACTCAGGTCGAAATTCTCGCTGGGGAAATATTTGCGTAGCCGGATGTCTGCAGTGCGCGCATGACCTTCCATACCCTCCAGGCGGGAAATGCGCGCGGTCGCCTCGGCGATCGGTTTTGCACCATTCCTGGTAGCCCTCTGCCAGGTGACAATCTTCATGAACTTGTGAACCGAAAGACCTCCGGTGTAGGTGGCAGCCCCGGAGGTTGGCAGTACGTGGTTGGTGCCTGAAGCCTTGTCGCCGAAGGCCACGGTCGTCTCTTCCCCGAGGAACAGCGAGCCGTAGCAGGAAAGACGCTCCAGCCACCAATCGAGGTTCTCGGCCTGGACGGTGAGATGCTCCGGGGCGTAGAAATCCGAAGTTGCCGCCATCTCCTCGCGGGTGTCGCACAGGATCACTTCGGCGTAATCACGCCAGGCGGCTGCGGCATTGTCCCGGTTGACCTCCGGCAGATCGTCGATGAGCTTCGGCACAAGAGCCATCACCTCCTCGGCAAGCGAACGGGTATCGGTAACCAGCCAGACCGGAGAATTGTAGCCGTGTTCCGCCTGGCCGACGAGGTCCGCAGCAACGACTTCCGCGTCTGCGGACCTGTCGGCCAGGATCAGGCTGTCGGTAGGTCCCGCAAACATATCAATGCCGACACGTCCGAACAGGATCCGCTTGGCCTCGGCGACAAACTGATTGCCGGGACCCACGAGGATATTGGCCTTGGGCAAACCGAAAAGTCCGAACGTCATGGCCGCGACGCCCTGGACCCCGCCCATTGCGACGATACTGTCGGCTCCACAGACATGTGCCGCGTAGATGATTGCCGGATTGATGCCAACTGCCGGCCGCGGGGGAGAACACGCGACAATGTTCTGACATCCGGCAACCTTTGCCGTCGTCACGGTCATGATCGCACTGGCAATATGACTGTAACGACCGCCCGGAATGTAGCAGCCGGCCGAATTGACCGGAATGCTCTTCTGCCCCGCAATCAGTCCCGGGACCACCTCGACTTCAAAGTTCTGACAGGTCTGCCGCTGGGCTTCCGCAAACCGCTTCACGTTCGCGTGCGAGAACTGGATATCGCGTTTCAGCTTGTCGGACACCTGTGCGCTTGCGGCTTCGATTGCCTCTTTGCCCAGAATGATCTCGCCATCGTACTTGTCGAATTTGGCTGCGTATTCAAGAGCCGCCGCATCTCCCCCCCTCTCGATCGTATCGAGGATCTCCTGAACGATCCGTGTGGTTTCGGAGGCATCGGTCTTGGAGGTGAGAACCGCTTTTTTCAGATACTCTACTGACATTGCAGATCCTATTTGTAGATTTCAGGCAGCAGCGTTGTCGAGATCGCCGGGACATAGGCAATCAGCAAGGTTACGCCGAGCATGAAGAGAACGAAGGGGACGGCACGAACCGCGATCTTGAGAATCGATTCACCGGTCAGGCCGGATACAACAAACAGGTTCAGGCCAAGGGGCGGCGTGATGAACCCGACACCGAGCGCGGTGATCATCATGATGCAGAACTGAATCTCGTTCATGCCGATGTTGTCGGCCAGCGGCTTCAGGATCGGTGCCAGGATCACGATGTTGGGTGTGGTTTCCATCACGCAGCCCGCGGCGATCAGAATCAGGATCATCATGAGAATCAGCACTGCCGGCTCTTCCGTGATGGACGTCAGCGCATAGACAAATCCTTGAGGCACGCCGAGGATGGCGAGCGCCTGGGCGAGCGGCAGAGAGAACGCGATGATCGGAATGATCACTCCATTGACCTTTGCCGAACTCACCAGCATCGCCGGAAAGTCCGCCAATTTCAGTGTGCCAAGGATAAAGCCCATGATGATCGTCACGACGACGGCAATGGCGCCCGCTTCGGTTGGCGTCAGGCGACCGGAAAAAATGCCGTAGAAGATGATCCCCGGGACGATGAATGCGTACCAGCCGGACTTCAGCGCCTGTCCGAAATTCGCCGCCCATTCCGAGAACGTCATCAAGCCGCCGCCCTCGTAGGCGTAGAGGCGGTTCATCACGATGTTGGTGACAAGGATTGACACGAGGATCGCGATGCCCGGGATGACGGCCGCAAGAAACAGGGTTGAAGCCGAGATGCCGAGTACCAGACCGATGATGATGTAGGCTATTGAAGGCGGGATAAGGATTCCGGTACAGGCGCCTGCTGCCACGAGAGCACATGCGTAGGGCCGCGGATACCCGCTTTCGACCAGCCGGTCGATGGTCATCCGGCCCACGGCCGCGGCACCGGCGGCATCCGAGCCGGAAATGGCCGCGAACATGCCACACACCAGGACTGTCGCGGAACCGAAGCCCCCCTTTGCCCAGCAGGTTAGCGCCTCGGCGACATCCAGGAACTTGCGGCTGAGACCGGTTCGAACCAACACGTCTCCGGTCAGGATGAAGAGCGGTACGGCGGTCAGCGCAAAGTGGTCGATCCCGTGAAACAGGCTCTCGCCGACCAGCGAAAGCGGCAAGGCGCCGGAAATGACCAGCATTGCGATTGCCGCGGCGCCGATGGCTGCCCAAACGGGGACTGCAAGAGCCACGAGAAGGATGAAAATCAGAACCGGCGCGTAGAAGTCCCAGCCAAGCTCGACGGTCTGCTGTTGGAGTTGTTGCCAGAGCATGGGGTCCCTCCTCAGTCGAACAGCTTGTCGCCTTCGTAGACGGGCTTGCCGTCACGAAGATCGCGGATGTCACGAAGAAAGGACTGGGCGAGGCGGAACAGCACCAGCGAGAAGCCGAAGGGGACCGCCATAAGGAACCAGACCTGGGAAATCCGCAGACCGTGCGTTACGGAGCCGAACTTTGCGGACACCAGCACCGTCTCGAAGGACCAGTAGAACGCGACGAGAGCCACCCCTGCCATCACAAGGTCGCCGAGGATATAGAGCAGAGCCTTGGTCCGGGGCCGGACATATTCCATCAGCACATCGATACGGATGTGCCCTCGTTCCTTCACCGCCGCGGCAGCACCAATCCATGCCAGATAAATAAACGAATACCTTACGATCTCCTCACCCCAAATCGACGAATAGGCGAAGACTTCTCGGCGGACCACTTCAATGAACATGGTCAGAACAAGCATCACGTAGAAAACCAGAAGAAGCCAACGCTCGACATTCTGGTCAAAAGCTTGAAGAACTTTCGACATGGGCACTCCTCTACCGGCCACATCAGACAGATGCCTGACGCGATGGTCGTGCAGCGAGGGAAAGACAAAAGCGCAAATGGGGCTGCCGGCGCCTGTGGACACGCCGGCAGTGTTGTTAGCGACTACGCGTCATGCACGTAGAGGCGGCCTTGGGTATTGGCGGCCTCTTCGAGCTGGGCAAAGGCTTCCATGGAACCGGCAAGCTCCTTCTTGAAATCATCCCATTCGGTGCGTTGGTAGCCCCCGGCGGCCTGCCATTCGGCCAACTGGTCGTCGGTCAGACTATGGAATTCCACACCCGACTTCACGAGTTCCGACATTGCGAAGGAACGTGCGGCAGGCACCTTCGCAAGGTTTTGCTGCGCTGTGACCTCTCCCGCGAACTCGATGCCTTCCTGGACGTCCGGCGGGAGGGAGTTGAACCATTCGAGATTCATGGAATACACCTGACTGTCCGGCACCGCCTGCGTGAACGTGACGTGGCTCAGGATGTCCTTGAAACCGAATACGTAAAGCGCGCCGACCGAAGGATCGAGCGCATCGGCGACGCCCTGCTTGATCGCGGAAGGCGTCTCGCCCCAGGCCACCGGCGTCGGGTTCGCGCCGACCATGCGATAGTACTGCTGCAACATGGCGGAGCCCGGAACGCGAAACTTAACACCATCAAGATCAGCCGGTGTTATGACCTTGTTGCCACCTTTGCGCACGGCGACAACGCGCGGATCGATCACGACATAGAAGAGTGCCTTGAACCCGGAAGCTTCGATTTTGGGATGCACTTCCTTTTTCCAGGCGTCGGACGTCACGAGATTGGTGAAACGCTGGTTGGAGCCGCAAAAATAGGGCATGTTGATCAGGTCGACCGTCGACGCAAACGGCGCGAAATTCGAGAGGGAATGCTGGGCGGCCTGGATGGTTCCGCCCTGGACGGCCTGCGCAAGAGCGCCGCCAGCACCAAGCTGGCCGCCTGGCGCGAGCTTGACATATACCTTGCCGTTGGTTGCGTTCTGGATATTTTCCTTCAGGTCCAGCTGCATGATCGGATAGCTGCGCGAGGCACCAAGAAGATACGCGGTCGCCAGCGTCATGGTGTGCTCGGCAGCTTTCTCGCGTTCGCGTTCCTCTTGCGCTATTTGTGCGACGGCTTCATCAGACCAGAGCGTACCAGCGGCCCCTGCCACAAGAGCCGCAGTAAAACCGCCGCATGCGGTCAATTTCAGGAAATTTCGACGCCCATGCGATGTGAGCTCGTCTTTCTTTTTCATGAATCCCTCCCAGAACTCTCAGTATTAAATTCACGGATTGCCAGGTTTTGCTTCTGCTTCCCGCTTCAAGATGGCAATCACGAATGCAATCGATGCGGCGAAGAGCAAAATCATCTCACTGACGATCCCCAACAACGGCGTGCCGGTAATGGAGCCCATCGATACATTGATCACGAAAATGACGAAAAAGCCGCCTGACAAAGCCAAAAACATGATCACCTCCCAACGATCAGATTACCTGTCACAACAAAAATGTAAGCGCTTACATTTTTGTTTGCAAGCAGAAATTTGTTCCGTTCCCTCCGCAATGCCTTTAAAGCGACCAAAGGGAACGCCAAGACTACTGATCAATCAGGCGCAAAGAGCGATGACCAATAACTCGAATAAACCTGTGTCTGCAGTGCCTAAACTTGAAGATGTTGCAAGGGCGGCAGGGGTTTCCACCGCCACGGTTTCACGCTGCCTCAACACTCCGGACCGGGTTTCCAGAAAAACGATCAAACGCGTCATGGATGCGATTGATAGCCTCGGATATTCACCCAACTACAGCGCACGCGCGCTGGCAGCAGGCAGAACGAACACTATCGGCGCAATCATTCCAACCATGGAAAACGCCATTTTCGCGCGTGGTATTCAGGCCTTTCAGGAAGAGCTTCAAAAAAACGGATGCACGCTGCTGGTGGCAAGCTCTTCCTATCGGCAGGACCTGGAGGAGGAACAGATCAAGACGCTTACGGCACGAGGCGCCGATGCATTGCTGCTCATCGGCTTTCAACGTGACCCGCATCTCTATGAGTTTTTGGAAAAGCGCAAGATTCCCTTCGTTTTGACCTGGGCGTGCAAACCCTCCCACGAGCAGCTGTTTGTCGGCTTCGACAATCGCAAGGCCATGAAGGAATTGGCAGCAAGGGTGATTTCTCTGGGACATCGATCACTCGGATGCATATCTGCGGAAACAGCGACGAACGATCGTGCCAGCGAACGTGTGGAGGGGATCTGCGCTGCCATGCAGGACGCCGGCCTTGACCCCGGCTCCCTGCGCATCGTTGAAACGACATACTCCATTGAGAATGGAGAAAAAGCCTTTCACCAGTTATTGACCGGTGACAATGCACCCACTGCCGTTCTGTGCGGCAACGACGTTCTCGCGATTGGTGCATTGAGAGGGGCAGCCGCCTTGAATCTGCGCGTACCACAAGACGTTGCTATCACCGGCTTCGATGATATCGAACTGGCAAGTGTCGCGCCTATCCCGTTGACGACGGTCCATGTGCCTCATCGACGCATGGGGCAGCTCGCGGCACGCGTACTGATTGACGCGCTGAATGATGTGCCAGCGTCAAGTGTCGAACTCCCCACGGAGGTGTGCCTTAGAAAAACGCTCTAGCTGGTCGGGGGGCTGGGCTATCGCGCGGTTTTTGCGGGTGTCCAGCTGGAATGAAGTCCTATGTTTTGACCACTACAAAAAGAACGCAACACATCCTCGACTAAACTCAAGCCGGTCTGATGTCCCATTTTATCTGACGACCGACAACGTCGAAAGACTGGATTGACGCGTGACGAGTTCGACGTCGTATCGCTTCCTGTCCGGCGGACGCTTTCCCTCGGTGATCCAGGCCAGCATGGCTTCGGCGGCATTGCGGCCGAAGGTCGCGGAATCGCACCTAACGGAACTGAGCCGGGGATAGGCGATCGAGCTTTCCTCGATGTCATCGAAGCCTACAATCTTGAAATCCCGGCCGGCCCGGATACCGGCTTCGGCGAAACCGCTGAGCATGCCGAGCGCGACCAGGTCGCTGAAACAGATTGCTGCCTCGATGTCACGATGTCTTTCCGCCAGATGCAGGGCGATGTCGCGGCCGAAGGCCCTGGAAGGACGTCCGTAAAAGACGGTTGGCACCAGCCCGTTCGCCTTCATGGCCTCGTCGTACCCGATCATGCGCTCCAGCGTGATCGGCCGATCCTGAATGCCGCCGACAAAGGCAATGTTTTTGGAACCAAGCCCGATCAGATGCTCGCCGGCCAACCGGCCTCCAGCCGCGTAGTCGTGGGAGGCAAAGGGAAACAGGTCTGTGCGTTCATCCACCTGTCTGAGAACCTGCATGGTCGGAATGCCGGCGCGCTCGATGCGATCAAACGGGCGGTCCTCGCCGCCATAGGTCGGAGACACCACAAAAGCGGAGACGCCATGTTCGATCATGCTGTCGATTACCCGCGCCTGGATGTCCGGATCCTCGTCGGTGTTGGCGATAACGGTGGAATAGCCCTGCCGGGCAAAACTCATCTGCGCGCTCGCCGCGAACTCGGTAAAGAAGGGGTTGCGCAGATCGTTGATGATCAGCCCGATCAGTCCTGACCCCGCGCCGCGCAGGCCGGCGGCCGAACGGTTGTAGACATAGCCGAGGTCGGCGATAGCCTTCATGACCTCGGTCCGAGTTGTTTCCTTGACCAGGGCGGAGTTCTGCAGGACCAGCGACACCGTGGATTTCGACACGCCCGCGCTGCGCGCCACATCCAGGATTGTCGGTCGTTTGCCCATGTGCCTCAGCCGATGCCATGCAGTTTCAGGAGTAACGTCATCCGCTCCGCGGCGACGTCCGGTTTTGACAGCAATCGGGATTTGTCCGCAAGCCTGAAAATTTCCGCATAGTGAGTGATTTCGCGCGAGGACTGAAACCCGCCCGGCATGATGAAGTGGCTCTGGGCGTCGTTGAGCCAGGCCAGAAACGCGATCCCGGCCTTGTAGAACCGGGTCGGTGCCTTGAAGATTTCCCGGCTCAGGGGAACAGTCGGCGCGAAAAGCGCATGATAGGTTTCCAGATCCCCCCGGGCCAGGGCTTCGAGGGCCTGGCTGGCCACCGGGGCAATCGCGGCAAAGGCGCCCAGAAGCGCATGGGAATAGCGGCTGCCGTCACCCTCGATCAGCTCGGCGTAATTGAAATCATCACCCGTATAGAGACGCACCCCTTCCGGCAGCCGTGCCCGGAAGCGTTCCTCATGGTCCTTGTCCAGCAGCGAGATCTTGATGCCGTCGACCCTGTCCCTGTGGGCGTCGATGATCGACAGCGCCACATCCGAAGCCCTGTCGACATCGCCTGATCCCCAGTACCCCGCCAGCGCGGGATCGAACATGTCCCCCAGCCAGTGCAGGATCACCGGTGCGGCCGCCTGGTCGAGCAGCCTGCCATAGACAAAGGCGTAGTCATCCGCACCAGCTCCGATCGCGGGAAAGGCACGCGACGCCATCAGGATCACCTGGCCGCCGGCGGCCTCGATCACTTCCATCTGTTCCGCATAGGCCCCAAGGATATCCGCGGTCGTACGGAGCTCGTCGAGGGTCTTGTGGTCGGTACCGGCACCGCAGGCCACACGCGGCTTCAACGGATGGGTCTTCGCCTCCGTCATGGTCCGCTGAATGAGTTCCCGCGCGGTCGGCCAGTCGACGCCCATGCCGCGCTGCGCCGTGTCCATGGCCTCCGCCAGGCCAAGTCCCTGGTCCCACAGCCAGTGCCGGAAGCGGAGCGTGTTGTCCCAATCGACCGCTGGCGTTCCTTCCCAGGGAGCGCGCTCGGCCAGGGGGTGGGAGACCACATGGGCCGCGGCAAACGCGGTTCTGGTAAGGGTGGTCCGTGGTGCCCGCGGGATCAGGGCCTCACCGGTCTGGGTATAGGGCTCCAGCCGGTTTTCGTATGTCGGAAGGGTCAGCATGATCTACTCCGGGATCTTGATATCGTTGCTCAGGCCGAGACGGGAATGTCGAGGACGAGAATGCCGTCGAGACCGCCGATGGCGTTTTCGACCAGCCTGCCTCCGAGCACCTTGTGGTCCGGGTGCTGCTGATAGCGCTCCAGCGCCTCCCAGTTCTCGAAATCCACGACAAAGCCGTGCATGTAACCGCGCTCGATTTTTTCCGGGCTTTCGCTGCGGCCCGAGACGATGCCGACAATGCCGGAAACATGCTTTTCGATTGCTCGCAGTTCTCCGAACAATGCGGCAATGGTTTCCTCGGAAACGTCTGGCTTGAACTTGATGAGAACGATATGGCGGATCATGTCCGGGCTCCGTGGTCTTCGCGGATCATGTCGGAGGCTTTTTCACCGATCATGATGGCCGCAGCATTGGTGTTGGATGAAATGACATTCGGCATGATGGAGGCATCGACCACACGCAGGCGCTCGATGCCGTTGAAGCGCAGGCGCGGATCGACCACGGCCTGTTTGTCGATGCCCATCCGGCAGGTGCCGACCGGGTGATGCGATGTCTTGGAATGCTCGCAGATGAAGCGAAAATAGTCGTCATCGGTCCTGACGTCCGGTCCGGGTAGGCGTTCGGCCTTGATGAAAGGTTTGAGCGGCGACTGTGCAAGGATTTCCTGCGTCAGCTTCAGTCCGCGAATCGACATCTGCCGGTCGCGCTGGTCTTCCAGATAGTTGGGGTCGATCAGCGGCTCGGCCGACGGGTCGGCGCTCCCGAGACGCACCGTGCCGCGGGAGCGCGGGCGCAGATAGCAGGAATTCAGGGTCACGCCGCCCTCGGGCATCGCCGCAACACCCGATTCAATTCCTGTGCCGAGGCCCAGGTGAAACTGCAGGTCGGGCGACCGGGCCTCGGGATCCGCGTACCAGAACCCGCCGGTTTCAAACAGGCTGGAAGCGACCGGCCCGCGCCGGGTGAAGAGATATTGAAGCCCCGCAATTACCGACATGTGCGGCTTGGCGTAGCGGTCGTAGGTGTGCGGGCCGCTCACCTCGCAAATGCAGTAGAGGTCGAGATGATCCTGCAGGTTGGCGCCGACGGACGGCTGGTCGAGAACCACGTCCAGGCCGAGGCCGCGCAGGTTGTCCGCGGGGCCGATCCCGGAGAGCTGCAGCAGCCTCGGTGACCCGATCGAGCCGCAGGACAAGATCACTTCCGTCGAGGCTGTCAGCCGCGTGCCGTCAACCAGTTCCACTCCTGCCGCCTTTCCGGCCTCGACCAAGATACGGTGCACATTCGCCCCTGTGCGCACTTCCAGGTTCGGACGGCCGCGGTTGGGCGCGAGATAGGCCATGGCCGCCGAGGATCGCCGGGCATTGCGCTGGGTCAGCTGGTAGTAGGCGGCCCCGTCCTGCTTCGCGCCGGTGACATCCTCGTTTTTTGGAATCCCAAGCACGGCTGCGGCCTCGAAATAGGCTTCGCAGATCGGCAAGGGCGCGCAGGGTTTCGACACGCCGAGCGGTCCGCCCTTGCCGTGAAAGCGGTTGTCATAGGTGTCGTTATCTTCGGCCTTTAAATAGTAAGGCAGCACGTTCTCGTAACCCCAGCCCTCACAGCCGAGCTGACGCCATTCATCATAGTCGAGCGGATTGCCGCGTGTGTAGATCTGGGCATTGATCGCCGAACCGCCGCCGATCACCCTGGCCTGGGTGTATCGGAAGACCCGGTCGTTCATGTGCCTTTGCGGCACCGTGTGCCAGCCCCAGGACCCGATGCCCTTAGTCATCTTCGCGAAACCGGCGGGCAGGTGATAGAACGGGTGCCGGTCGCGCCCGCCCGCTTCCAGCAGCAAAACCTTGATGTCTGGATTTTCGGTCAGGCGGGCCGCCACGACAGAGCCGGCGCTGCCGCCACCGATGATGATGAAATCGTAGCCTTTTTCCATGTCTGCTCTCTCAAAGACGCGAGATCGAAAGACCGCCGTCCACGGCAATCGAGGATCCGGTCGCGAAGGCCATTTGGCCATTTGCCAGAGGCACGACCGTCGACCCGATATCTGCGGGCAAGCCCCAGCGCGCCGCGGGCACCAGCCCGTCCTCTATGCGTGCGGTGTATTTGTCCTTCACACCCGCCGTCATGCCGGTCTCGATGATCCCCGGCCGCAATTCGAACACGCCGATACCGTGTGGCGCCAGCCGCACGGCGAACAGGTCCGCCATCATCGAGGCCCCGGCCTTGGAGATGCAGTATTCGGAGCGCTCGATGGACACCATCGACGTGCTGACCGACGTGATGAAGACGATCGAGCGATAGCCCTCATCCGGTTGCCCGAGCATGCGCCGGGCCGTCTCCTGCGCCAGGAAAAACGCGCCCCTCAGGTTGACCCCCAGCACGAAGTCAAAGTTCTCGGGCTTAAGGTCGAGCATGTCGCCGCGCACCATTGCCGGAACACCCGCGTTCGATACCAGGGTCGACACGGCGCCAAAATGCGCCTCCACACTATCCAGCAAGTTCGCGTGACAGTGTATGTCCTGCAGGTCGTGGGAGAAAAACGCGGCGTTGTCCCCCAGGCGCTCCAGGGCTTCGGACACCTCCGCTGCGTCCGCCTTGCTGCGTGACGCAAGCGCGACCTTGTAGCCCGCCACGACGAGGGCTTCGGCGATACCGAGCCCGATACCTTTCTGTCCGCCGGTTACGAGTGCGATTTTGCTCATGCCAAGAATTCCCGTTTGATGGTTTCCGCAGCGCGCAGGGACAGGGCTGCGACGGTAAGAGCTGGATTGACGGCTGCTGACGTGGGAAGTGAGCCCGCATCGCAGACATAGAGGTTGGGATGGTCCCAGGTCCGGCATTCCGGAGTGAGAACAGAGGTTGACGGCTCGTTTCCCAGTCGCACGGTGCCGCATTGATGGGATGGCACGCGACCATCGAAGAGACGCGTCAGCACCAGCGGAAAACCGGCCTTGCGCAGTGTCTTCCGGGTCTTTGCGACGAGCTTGTTGTGGGCCGTCATGTTGGAGCGGCGCCAGATCAGCTGAACCTTGCCCTCCTTCAGGACAACCCGGCTTTCCGGATCGGGCAGATCCTCGGAAATCAGGTAGAGGTCGAGCGCGTGACCCGATATCCAGTTTGCCGCGAACCGCGGCAATCGCGGAACCTGGATCTTCAGGATATCCGGCGTGACACGGCCCAGGAGCTGGACATTGCCGAGCGGCATGCCGTCCTTTCCGTCATCCAGGTACCACTCGTTGATGCCGAAGGTTTTCTGGTAGACGGAAGTGTTGCGGAAGCGCGGATCGATGGCGATCATCGCCGTCGCGTTGTGGTTCATGAAGCAGCGGCCGACATAATCGGAGCTGTTGGCAACGCCGGAGCGCAGCAGCAGCGCCGCGGACTGAACAGCCCCCGCGCATAGCGCCACCACGCCCGGCGTGAGAGTGATTTCCTCGCCGTCTTTCTCGTAGCTGACTTCCTCGATACGGTCGGACTTGCAGCCCTTCCGAAGCCTTGTGACCTCAGCGCCGGTGACGAGCGTGACATTGTCATGGGAAAGGGCCGCCTCAAGGGGACAGGTTTCCGCATCCATCTTGCCGCAGCGCAGGTCCGGATAGCCGTCCCAGCCGGTGGGCCCGGCCTCCAGCCAGCGATCGATATCGACGCCGAGCGGCAGACTGAAGGGCCTCACGCCGACCTGTTCCAGACGCCGTCTGGCAAACCGGATGGACTCCTCGTCCGGCACGGGCGGAAACAGATACGGCCTGCCATGCTGCGGTTCGGTGGAGTCGGAAGCGGCATCCCCGCGCACCTGAAACAGGTGTTCCGCGGCATCGTACCAAGGGGCCAGCTCTTCGTAACCGAAAGGCCAGGGGGGCGAAACACCGTCAAAATGCTCCAGCGCCGCAAAATCCTCTTTCCGGAAGCGGATCAAAACCGCGCCATAGAGTTTCGAATTGCCGCCAACATTGTAGTAGTTGCCCGGCTCGAACGGCGCACCTTCCCCATCAAGCCAGGTCTCGTTCGAGCGGAACGCGCTGTTGGTATAGATGCGCCAGGGGTCGCGCGCAGGCGCATCGTCCGGGATGCGCTCTCCCCGCTCCAGTATGGTGATGCGCGCACCGGACGGCGCGAGGCCGGCGGCGAGCGTCGCACCGCCCATGCCGCTGCCGACAATCACGATGTCCGGTGTGTTCGTCATGGATCAGGCAATCCTGTTTTCTGTCTGCGGATCGAAGGCCACGGCCTTTTCCATGTTGAAGGCGAACGGGAACACGTCCCCCGCGCGCACATTGACATCGGCGCGGAACCTGCCGGTCACATCCTTGCCCCCGATCTGACTGACGACAAACGTGTCAGAGCCGGCAGGTTCGGTCACCTCGACAGGCGCTTCGACCATATGCACCGCCGCGGAATTGCGGTCTGCCCCGTCCCTGTCGGTAATCGCTTCCGGGCGGATGCCCAGCACGATGTCACGGCCGACGCTGGAGGAAAGGGTTTCAGCGGCAAAGGGAACCGTGGCGGACTTGCCGTCCGCGAGCCACATCTCGGCTGCCGGCCGGCCGTCTACGGAAACAACCTTTGCAGGAAAGAGGTTCATCGACGGCGAGCCCATGAAACCGGCTACGAACATGTTTGCCGGATTGTCATAGATTTCCTTCGGTGTGCCGAGCTGCTGGACATATCCTCCGAACATGACGGCGATCCGCGTCGACAGGGTCAATGCCTCGATCTGGTCATGGGTCACGTAGACGATGGTCGTGCCGAGCTTCTGGTGCAGCTTCTTGATCTCTGTGCGCATGTCGACACGAAGCTTGGCGTCAAGGTTCGACAGGGGTTCGTCGAACAGGAACACATCCGGCTCGCGCACCAGGGCGCGGCCCATGGCAACGCGCTGGCGCTGGCCGCCTGAAAGCTGTCCCGGCTTGCGGTCAAGCAAATGACTGATTTGCAGGAGGTCGGACACCTGGCCGATACGTTTTTTGCGCTCCGGCTTGGCGATCCCGTGCATTTCCATGCCGAAGGAGATGTTTCCGGCAACGCTCATGTTCGGATAGAGCGCGTAGGACTGGAACACCATGGCGATGTTCCGGTCCGCCGGCCTGACCCCGTTCATGCTTCTGCCACGAACGGCGATCTCCCCGGAGGTGATGTCCTCCAGCCCGGCAATCATGTTGAGCAGCGTGGACTTGCCGCAACCCGAAGGACCGACCAGAACGAGGAACTCGCCTTCTTCGATGGAGATATCGGTCTCGTGCAGGACTTTCAGGGATCCGTACGATTTTGTGGCTTGTTTGATATCCAGGAAGCCCATGATCTTATCCTTTCACTGAGCCGGCCATCAGGCCACGGACGAAGTAGCGTCCGGCGACGATGTAGACGAACAGCGTCGGCAGCGCGGCCATGATCGCACCGGCGAAATGGACGTTGTATTCCTTCACGCCGGTCGAGGACTGCACCAGGTTGTTGAGTGCGACCGTCATCGGCTGGCTGCTGAAATCGGAGAAGGACGCCCCGAACAGGAAGTCGTTCCAGATGTTGGTGAACTGCCAGATGATGCAGACCACCGCGATCGGTCCCGACGACGGCAGAAGGATCCGCAAGAAGATCCTGAAGAAACCGGCCCCGTCGATCTGCGCAGCCCTGACCAGTTCGGTCGGGAATGCAGCATAGTAGTTGCGGAAGTAGAGCGTCGAGAAGCCTATGCCGTAGACAAAATGTACGAAGACCAAACCGGCGACAGACCCTGCAAGCCCCATCAGGCCCAGCATGCGCGCCATCGGGATCAGCACCATCTGGAACGGAATGAAACAGCCGAACAGCAGCAGGCCGAAGACAATGGTCGAGCCCCGGAACGTCCACTTGGTCAGGACATAGCCGTTGAGCGCACCTACAAGCGTCGACAGGGCGACCGCCGGAACGACCATCACGATCGAGTTGAGGAAATAGGGTCTCAGGCCCGTTGCCTCGACGCCGACCTGGGCGCTCGACCAGGCGCTCAGCCAGGGGGCGAACGTCCAGTCCCGCGGCAGCGACATCATCCCGCCCGCGGTGATTTCCGACAGGGGTTTCAGGGAATTGACCAGCATCACGTAGAGCGGCAGAAGATAGTAGATGCAGAACAGTCCAAGCACCGCATAGAGAACGATCCGGCCGAAACTTGAGGCCCGTGAATTCGAAGCCGTCACCATCACTTTTTCTCCCGCAGTTCCGACCAGAGGTAAGGAACGATAATCGCTGCGATGGTCATGAGCATGATCACCGCGGAGGCGGCGCCGATGCCCATCTGGTTCCGGGTAAAGGTGTAGGAGTACATGAAGGTTGCCGGGAGTTCGGTCGCCGTGCCCGGCCCGCCTCCGGTCAATGCGATGACCAGGTCGTAGGACTTGATCGCCATGTGGGCGAGCACCACGAATGCGGACATGAAGGCCGGTCGCAGCTGGGGGATCACAATCCGCCGGTAGAGCGCGAAGGTCGAGGCGCCGTCGATCTGGGCCGCCTTCATCATCTCGCCGTCAATGCCGCGCAAACCGGCCAGGAACATGGCCATCACGAAACCGGAAGTCTGCCAGACCGCGGCGATCACGATCGTGTAGATCGCCATCTCGCGGTCCTTGATCCAGTTGAACTTGAAATCCGTCCAACCCCACCCCTGAACCACGGCCTCGATCCCGATGCCAGGATCCAGGAACCATTTCCAGGCCACCCCGGTGACGATAAAGCTGAGCGCCATCGGATAAAGATAGATGGTCCGGATGAACCCCTCAGCGCGTATGCGCTGGTCGAGCAGGATCGCAAGAAGAAGCCCCAGTGCGCAGCAGATGGCGATATAGAGCACGCCGAAGACGACCAGGTTGGAAACGGCTGTGTCCCAGGCCCGTATCCGGAACAGGTTGTCGTAATTGTGCCAGCCGACCCATCCGAAACTGGGCAGGATCCGGCTGTCGGTAAAGGACAGGTAGAGCGTGAAGAATATGAAGCCGTAGACGAAGATCGCCACGATGGCGACGGACGGACTCAACACGAGCCTGGGCAACGCATCACGCAGTCTGTCACCAACGGAACCACGCGGGTTCGCCTTTTCAGAAAAAGACATTGTCAATCCCCGACCCTTGTTCGAGAGCGGTGACGTGTCACCGCTCTCCAGGGCAAGTTTATTTGTTGATTTGCACCGCGGTCACGAGTTCCTCGACAGCGGTCTCGCTGTCATACTCGCCGTTGAAATGAGCGGTGATGACGTCATACATCGCGTTTTTCACTGCGGCCGGGTTGGCATGGCCATGGGCCATGGAGCCATAGAGATTGCCGCTTGCGGCCGCTTTCTTCAGATCCGCCATGCCCTTCTTGCCACAGGCATCGAAGGCTTCGTCGGAAACATCGGTACGCGCCGGAACAGAGCCCTTGACCACATTGAAGGCGGACTGGAAGCTGGGCGACAGGATTGCGGTCGCAAGCGCGGCCTGTTCCTTGCCGACTTCCGCCCCTTGCGCGAACATCGCGAACTGATCGGCGTTGAAGGTCACCTGGTCCTGGCTGCCGGGGAAGCGGAAACACAGGAAGTCCTCGCCCGGCTTCTTGCCGGCATTGAGGAATTCGCCCTTGGCCCAGTCGCCCATCATCTGGAAGGCGGCGTCGCCGTTGATGACCATGGCGGTCGCCAGATTCCAGTCGCGGCCGGAGAAGTTGTCATCCACATAGGAGCGAACCACGGCCATCCGGTCGAAGGTTTCCTTCATGGTGTCCGAGCCGAGCGTTTCCTCATCGAGATCGATGAACGCCTTCTTGTAGAACTCAGGACCGCCGGTCGACATCGCCACGGCATCAAACACCGTCGCATCCTGCCAGGCCTGACCGCCATGGGCGATCGCGGTCTTGCCGGAGGCTTTCACCTTCTCCAGTGCCGCGACGAATTCGTCCCAGTTGGTCGGGACGGCAATGCCGAGTTCATCGAGCACAGCCTTGTTCGCCCAGACCCAGTTGGTGGAATGCACGTTGACCGGCGCGGATACCCACTTGCCGTCGTATTTGGCAAAGGACTGAAGGGCTTCGGGAACAACATCGTCCCAGCCTTCCAGGCTGGCCTGAATGTTCAGGTTGGCGAGCGCGCCTTCCTTGGCCCAGTCAATAATGTCGAAGCCAAGCATCTGCACCGCGGTTGGCGGATTGCCGGACGTGACGCGGGCGCGCAGAACGGTCATGGCCTGGGAACCGCCGCCACCGGCAACCGGCATGTCCTGCCAGCCGATGCCCTGGCTTTCCAGATCTTCCTTCAGAACGTTGAGAGCCGCAGCCTCGCCACCGGATGTCCACCAGTGCAGGACCTCGACGTCTTCTGCCTTTACCGCTGAGCCTGCCGCAAGAAGCGCGGTGGCCGCTGTTATCATGGTCGTGTACTTACGCATAGATTTCCTCCCTAGGTGCGTATATTCGTCCTTCCAGTCCGCGGGTTCACTCCACCCCCGGGTCGACCCAAGGCGCGCGCGTGCGGCCGATCCGCATCGTCACGGTCTTCGCCTCGAGAAACTCCTCCAGTCCGTATGTGCCCAGTTCCCGGCCCTGGCCGCTTTCCTTGACGCCGCCGAAGGGCAATTCGGCGAAGCCGTCCATCCAGGTGTTGGTCCACACGGTTCCGGCCTGCGCGCGCCGCGCGAATTCCAGGCATGTATGGACATTCTCGCTCCAGACCCCGGCCGAGAGACCGTAATCGGCGTCGTTAACCTTCTCGATCGCCTCTTCCAGCGTCCTGAAGGTCAGCACCGTCAGCACCGGGCCAAACACTTCCTCACGGGCAATCGGCATCTCACCCTTGACGTTGGCAATCACTGTCGGCTGGTAGAACTGGCCGGCAAGGCCCGGAACCTCCAGGGCAGCGCCACCAAGCCGCACCTGCGCCCCGGCTTTCGCGGCGTCCTGGACATAAGCGTCGATTTTTTGCTGGTGGCCTGGCGTGATGATCGCTCCGACCTTGGTCGACGGGTCCAGCGGATCGCCAAAGGGGACCTTGCGCGACACTTCTACCGTGCGCGCAATGAAGTCCTCGGCGATGTCCTCGTGCACAATAATCCTGGAGCCGGAGTTGCAGCATTCACCGGCGTTGAAATAGACCCCGAACACGACGGCATCGACCGCGCTGTCGAGATCCGCGTCCGGAAAGATGACCTGCGGATTTTTGCCCCCGAGTTCGAGCGACACCTTCTTCAGGGTCCCGGACGCCGCCTTGACAATGGCCTTGCCGACGCCCGTCGAGCCCGTGAAGGTCACCATGTCGACACGCTTGTCGGTCGTCATGGCCGTTCCCACCGGATCGCCGTATCCGAGCACGATATTCACCACACCGGCCGGCAGGCCCGCCTCGATCAGCAGCTCGCCCAGAACGACAGTGGTGGCCGGGGTCATTTCCGAGGGCTTGATCACCGCGGTACAGCCGGTGGCAAGCGCGAAGGGCAATTTCTGGGAAACGATCAGGAACGGAAAGTTCCAGGGCGTGATGATGGACACCACGCCGACCGGTTCCTTCAGGACCAGGCCGAGAAAGTCGTTGCCGAGCGAATTGTAGCTTTCGCCATGCAGGGTCCGGGCAAGGGATGCGGCATAGCGCCAGAGGTCAGCCGCCCCTTCGATTTCCGCCCGTGCCTGGCTGATCGGCTTCCCGGACTCCAGCGTCTCCAGAAGCGCGATGCGTTCCCGGTCTCGATCGACAAGGTCGGCGACCCTGAGGAGGATCGTGGCCCGGTCCTTGCCGCTGGTCGATGACCAGCCCCCCTTGTCAAAGGCCAGCCTCGCTGCGGAAATAGCCGCATCGACGTCCCGCGTGCCGCCCCTGCTTGCCCGCGTAACCAGGCTTGCATGCGACGGCGACACCCGGTCGAACGTCTCGCCGTCCGCACTTTCGCGCCAGCTCCCGTCGATCAGGTGACAGGCGATGAAAGGCTCGCTCGGGATCTTTGCTTCGCTGATCGAAACAACGTTCAGGTCGCTCATGGTCATTTTCCAGGAAAGTTCGGTTTGCGTTTTTCACGGAAGGCGGTCACGCCTTCCTCTCGATCCTTCGTCGGCCCGATCATGCCCGCGCCAAGCGCTTCGATCATGGCGCCGCGGTCTTCTTCGACAGCTGCGTGGATCATGTATTTTGCGACTTCGATAGCGCAGGACGACCTGGTCGCCTGCTCCTCCGCGATCTCGAAGGCCCTCGCCCTTGGATCTTCCACGATCTCCGCTGCGAACCCCGCCGCGTGTGCCCGTTCAGCCGATATCCGGCGGCCGAAAAGGGCCATTTCCTTGACAAGCGGCTCACCGAGCAGCCGGATCAGCCGTTGGGTTCCCGACCAGCCGGGCACGATCCCGACCGCAGCCTCCGGCAAGGCAAGCGTTGTCCCGGGTGACATGATCCTGAGGTCCGTTGCGCCGGCGAACTCCAGCCCGCCACCGAAGGCATGACCGTTCATCGCCGTGATCGTCGGTTTGGCAAGGCGTGCAAGGCGGTCAAAGATCCGGTGACCGTAGCGCACCCAGTTGCGGGCGAATTCCCGGGGGGCGAGCTCGGACCACGCGAGAATGTCGGCGCCCGCGCAGAAGGCACGGCTGTCTTCCGCGCTGACGACCACGGCACGGATGCCGTCATCCCGCTCGATCTCAACACAATGGGGCTCCACCGCTTCGAGCATCTCGAGCGTGAAGGCGTTCAGCTTCGAGGGATTGTCGAGCCGCAGTTCGGCGACATTTCCGTGACGGACAAGGTGCAGCGCGCTCACAATGACAACTCCATGGCACCCTCGCGCAGCAGCTCCGTCGGCATCGCCCGCAGATCCTTCGCCAGCTTCACCCGCCCCATGGACGCGTCGACAATGTCCTTTTGTGCGTCGATCCCCGGCATGATTTCCGTTGCCGTCAAACCGTTCCCGGTCAGCTCGATGACGCACCGCTCGGTGACATAGAGCACCTCCTGCCCCAGCTCCCGGGCCCGGCGTCCGGAGAAGGTGACGTGTTCGACCTCGTCGACCATCTTGGTGAACTTGCCCGGCGACTTCACCTTCAGGGCATCCGGCGTCAGGTGAATGTCGGCCCCGGCTGCGAACAGACCGGAAAAGACGATCTTGCGGGCATTCGCGGTGATGTCGACGAAGCCGCCGCAGCCCGCGGTCAGGTAGGGTTTCTTGCCGAGCTTGGAGACATTGACATTGCCTTCAAGGTCGACCTCGAGGAATGACAGGAAGGAGACATCGAAGCCGCCTCCCTGAAAATAGGTGAACTGCTGCGGCGACGGCATGAAGGCATCGGCGTTGGAGGCGCAGCCGAAGGCAAAGCCTGTCAGCGGCATGCCGCCCGTCGCCCCCTGCTCAATCGCCCAGGTGACGGCCTGTTCCTGGCCGGCTTCAAGAAGCACACGGGGTACGATCGCGGAAATGCCGAAACCGAGATTGGCGGTCTGGCCGATGCGCAGCTCCATGGCCGCCCGTCTTGCGACAACCTTTTCAACACTGTGCTCCGCCAGCGAGAAACTGTTCCAGGGCCGCATGATTTCGCCGGAAATAGCGGGATCATAGTCGGTTTCCGTCGTCTGGCGCTGGTCGGGATCAACGACGATCAGATCGACCAGATGGCCGGGAATGCGCACGTCATGCGGGCGCAAGGATCCCGAAGCAGTAACCCGCTTGACCTGGGCGATGACCAGACCGCCGTGGTTGCGCACGGCAATGGCCTGCTCCAGACCTCCGAGATAGGCGCCTTCATGCTCGTAGGTGAGATTGCCGCCTTCATCCGCCGTTGTCGCCCGGACGATGGCGACATCCGGCACTATGTTCGGAAAATGCAGCCAGGTCTCGCCGGCAAAATCCTGGCGGGTTACGATCGGCCTGGCGGCCGCCGCCTCGTTCATTGCGCAGCCCTCGCGGATCGGATCGACAAACGTATCCAGACCGACCTTGGTCATCACGCCCGGGCGCCGTGCCGCGGTGTCCCGATGCATGTCGAACAGGATGCCGGATGGCACGTTGTAGGCGGCCACACGGTTGTCGACGAGCATGCGCCAGATTTCGGGCATCGGCAGCGAGGAGGGGCCTGACGGATAGGACCCGGCGATGATGGTCGACAGCAACCCGTCCTTGGCCAGATGGTCGATGCCCTTGATGCCGTACATGTCGCCGGCTGCGATCGGATGAAGTGTCGTGAGGTTCCTCGGGTGCCCTTCCCTGTCGAACCTGTCGCCGATGGCTTTCAGGATCCTGTCGGGGCACCCGAGGCCGGAGGAAGAAGAAACCGTGACGACCGCGCCGTCCGCGATCCGGCCGGCGGCTTCCTTCATGGATACGATTTTGGACACCATGGTCAGAAGCCTCCGTAATCGACGGCGACGGCCCGGCCGGACCGGGCGGCCTCGCGCACGGCCAACGCAATCGCGAGCGACTTGACCCCGTCGACGCCGTCCGCTGCCGGAGGGCCACTGCCCTGCACCGCATATTTGAAGAGACCAAGCGCGTATTCATAGAGATTGTGCGTTTCGAACGGGACCGCGTGTTCACCGTCGGCATCGACAACAACGACCTCGCCGACCGGCTCCTGGGTCATCACATTGCGGGCGAATACCGATCCTTTGGTGCCGTGGAATTCAATGCCCGTGCCGGCAAAGGGGTGGGTGAAGCTTTCATGGCTCTCGACCATGGCGCCAGACGGCATCGACCAGACCGACATGACGCTGTCTTCAACCCCCTGCCCCAGTCCGGACGCGGCCGCCTTCGCAACCACTTCCAAAGGATCTTCGCCCAGGTGAAAGCGGACGGTATCCGCATCATGCACCGTGATATCGGCAATGACGCCACCGCCGGCAGCAGCATCGTTGATCCGCCAGCCCCTCAAGGCTTCCGGCAGGTTCACGGCGTGAAAGACCCGCGCGCTCAGGACCTTGCCGATGCGGCCGGACCTGATCATGTCGCGAATGGCCAGATGCGACCCGGCATTGCGCAGATGGTGATTGGTCGCGAAGACGACACCCTTGTCCTTCGCAGCCCGGACCATCTCGCAGGCCTCGCCCAATGTCATAGCAAGCGGCTTTTCACAAAGAACATGCTTGCCAGCCGCAATGGACGCCAAGGCCTGCGCATGGTGTTTTTCGTTGGTCGTGGAGATATAGACCGCGTCGACGCCGTCGTCCTCGAGCAGTTCGCCCAGATCGGAGACACTCCGATCGATGCCGTGCTCGCGGGCAAACCTCTCACCGCGGACAGCATCCGAACTGAGCACCGACCGGATGGCACCGTCCTGCGCCCGGAGAGCGTCAATCATGTAGCTCGAGGCAATCCGACTCGCACCTATCAGAGCCCAACGCATTCTACTTCCCCATCAAGATTTCATTTTTGGATCGTTCCAATTTATAAATACTAATAATTGGATCGTTCCAAATTTGTCAAGACACGGTTGTTCCGAAAATTTCGCGACAGGCCCCATACGGGCTTCGCCGGATTTCATGGAATGGTGCGCCGATGATCACAAGGCGGCCAACCTGCCGACCTTTGTTGCCTTTGACGGTGACAATCCGGCGGCCGCCGCCAGGGCTGTTCGCGAAAAGCTCCCGGCCGCGAACTTTCTGATCGCGGCTGACGACGATCATCACTTGCCACACAGAACCCCGCCCCTGCCGAATAATACCAAAGAACGTTATTGTGACCCATCTGACCGGTTTTGAAGGATGTTCGCCGCACGCAGGGCCAGATCAAAGCGAAGGTTGCAAGGCTCAGACCATGATCGCCAAGAAAACCGCACTGAAGCGTTCCTCGGGCGCAAAAGCGCTGGCGAAGTATATTGCCGCGGCCAAGGAGAAGGGCGAAAAGCTCGATCAGTTTTGGCTGTCCAACTGCAAGGCCGGTGATCGCCTTGAGGCCCTCGACACGGCCATCGCGGAGGTCCGCGCGACGCAAGGCATGAACCAGCGCAGCAAAGCGGATCCAAACTACCACCTCGTTGTCTCCTTCGCCGAGGGCGAAAAGCCGGACACGGATGTCCTGAAAGACATTGAATTGGAGTTCGCCAAAGCCCTGGGCCTGGAAGATCATCAGCGTGTGGTTGGGACGCATACCAACACCGAGAATTTCCACATGCACATCCAGTTCAATCTCCTCCACCCGGAAATCTTCCGGATGCACACGCTAACTCGGCTCCTGGGTCACTTTCGGCACTTCCCCGGGTCCCCAGCTTTTTCCTTAAAATAAAGCGTTGAGTCCGCGAGGGAACTTGTGCGGTTCGCGGGCGGGCTGTCGCCAAGTGGCTTGTTAAATATTCGCATATCGGTAGCTTGGTGGTGCAACCGGAAGAAGGCGTTCCGGGGGCAAGGTAACGAAGCAGATCCGGCAAGTTGGTGCCGGGAAGAAGGTCACTTGGCAGGTGTCTCTTCAAGGGCGAACAGGTGTTGGGCAAACTCTCTTCAAACGAGATGAAAACGCCGGGCGATGCGGCGGGCAGGCAATCTGCGGGCCGGAAGGCGGCCGGTGATGCGGACGCGCGTGAACCTGCGAGGACCAGCGTGAAACTCCGGCTGGTGGATGGCACGGAGGGGGATTGGCGGGCGGGGATTCATCTGGCGCGTGTGGCGAACGGGTGCACGATATTCAAGGACATTCCGTTTTCCGAAAAAAGGCCAAGGCGATGTACGCCAAGGCCGTGGCGTAGCCGGAGCGGTTCGGGCTGATCTATGCGGTGCCGGGTGGCGACGCGCCGCTGGCCGAGGACGGTCTTCTGGGTTTTGCCTCGGTCAATGCGGGCGAGCATTTCCTGAGTACCGGCACGTTGATCGCGAGGGCTACGAGAAACTCAAGACAGTTGCGGGATAGTAATAGTTTTTACCTGCCGGAGTAAGAAAAGTGGGACCCAGTCATAAAGAGTATGAATATCTAAAAAAAAGAAATGAATTTCTCTTAAAATATATTATCGGATCGGTAATGGAAAGCTCAGAACTACACAGAAAATGGACCGAGAAATATTCAAGATTTTCTAAAATATATATACCTTTGTTCGTTGTCACCACCTACGCTTTGCCGATATTTTTGTCGAAAGATATTTTAGGGAAGTTTTCTTCTTCAGTAGTTTCTTCGTTTCCTTTGGCTCTACAAAGGTACCAATCTTTGCTGGAGATGGGGGGGCTTGTTTCTTTCTGGTACATTTTATCACTAGTGATGTTACTGCCATCAGTTGTCATTATCTCTTGTATCTATGCAAAGACATATTATTCATTTTGGAGAGAAAGTAAAATAGTAGGAAAAATTGAATTAAAGCAGGTTTTTGGCTCCTCTCTATACGTGACCATATTGTGCGGTGCATTTTATTTTCTATTATTTGTGCCGTTGCCGCTTGGTGAGAAGGCAAGCCTTCCATTTTTACAGATTTTGTTTGGTCCAGCTTTTCCAGTGTTGGCTTCAGGCATCTCTGTGATGCTCCCAATGGCAGCGGTCCCATTTCTAGCGACATTGATCAGGTTTTTTGTGAGGCAAAATGGCGGACATTAGAATTGTTGGTGCGTACGATTGGACAGTTAAAGATGTGACTGTTGCATTCGTTGGAGTCACGCATAATGCCACCCTCGATGCCGGCGTTTCGGCTGGACTTTCAAAAGCTGCGGCCGCGCGCCTGAGTGCCGCAGGGGCTGTCACGTTTGGAACGATTGATGTTTTTGATGCGGCGCTTGATCAAAATTATCAAAAAGCTGCGGTCGAAACTTTAGGTATTGGCGGTTCACTAGCTGGTGCTTGGGCGGGTGGCTATCTGGCGACTGAAGTTGGAGCAACGCTAGGTGGCCTGACATTTGGGGTGGTAGGCGCCGGAATCGGAGGGGCCGTTTTTGGTATCGGTGGGGCAGTTGCTGGTGGGTTCTACGGAGAGCGCTTTGTTGAAGACCAGCTAAACCAATTTCTTGCGAATGGAGATCCAATTGGACCAACACTGCCGGCGGGGACAGTGTCTTCCATGCGTAGCCCCGGGCAAATCGGTCCAGTTGAGCAAGGATTTGAGACCAACGCACTTGATGTTTTAGGTGATCAGGGTGGGTGGGGCTGGTACGCAGCGCTAGCGAACCAAGGTTCCGGATATCCTGCCTACCCCACAGAAATTAGAGACGCTGTCAAAGAGCTTTCAGACATTGATATTGGCCCTATTTTTGGCTTCAACCATACTCGCAGGGATACTCCCGGGTATCATGTATTTTCCGATCCTGGCGATCTTCCGTCGATGTCTTCGAAAGAGGCCACGAGGCTAAACACTCAAATAAGAAAAGCTCAGGCAAACGGGTTTTCAAACGAACAAATCGCCAAAGGCATCCTTGACGGCTACGACCTGAATGGTCCTGAAACCGCCATCGACTATTCAGCTCCGCAACGAAATGCTGCTTCCAGCACAGATCGCGATGCCAGCGCGGCACAATCCAACTCCAACACAGGCGGCACTGATTATTCCAATAGCGGTCATCCTTACTCAAACGAGGCGGTACCCTACAGCGGATCTTCAGGCAGCACCTCCGTGCCGACACCACGCTCCAAACCAAGCACTTCTGGCAGCAATTCCTCAGGCAACAGCAGCGGCGACCGAGGCGATACGAACCCCGGCTACGAAGGCGGCGGTAGCAGCTCCGGTGGCAACCAGGGCGGTTACTCTGACAGTTACAATGGCGGCGGCGGTCACGGCTACAGCGGTAGCGGGCCGGGAGAAAGCTTCAGCGACAATATGGGCGGCTGCTTCGTCGCCGAAACGCTTGTTCTCATGGCGGACGGCACGGAAAAGCCGATTGAACAGGTCCAACTCGAAGACCTTGTCATGGGCTTTGACGGGCTCGGCGCGCTGGAACCGCGTGAAGTCACTGACCTCTTCATTCATGGCAAGCGCAAGGTGCTGGATGTCGACGGCGTTCTGACCACACCGGAGCACCCGTTTCTGCTGCCAGACGGCAGCTATCAGCCAATCGGCAAGCTTTCAATCGGCGACCAGATCGTTCGTGCCGATGGTTCGCCGCACACCATTGAGACGATCTCCGAAGTCGATGGTCTTCACACGGTCTACAACTTCACCGTTGAAAGCCTGCACACCTATGTCGCGGCGGGATTCCGCGTCCACAACATCAAACCTGTGATGCTCGACCTTGACGGCGACGGTCTTGAGGTGACGGCGCTGGACCGGTCTACGGTGTTCATGGACACGGGCGGCGACGGTTTTCTGCATCGCACGGCCTGGGCGGGCGAAGGCGACGGGGTTTTGTATTTCGACCCGGACGGTCGGGACGAGATCACCGAAAAGCGCCAGTTCGTCTTCACCGAATGGGACCCGACATCGACCAGCGACCTGGAGGCCCTGGCTTCGGTGTTCGACAGCAACGGCGACGGCGTCCTGAGCGCGGGCGACGACGCGTTCGGCCAGTTCAAGGTGATGGTCACCCTGGCCGACGGTTCGACGGTGTCCAGGACGCTGGCCGAGCTCGGCATCACCGAGATCGACCTGACAGCGGATGCGAGCAACATTGAGCTGAGCGACGGGTCGGTGATCACCGGCAAGACCACGTTTAAGCGTGCGGACGGCACCACCGGCACGGTTGGCGACATGCTGCTGGCCGCCGAGGCCGAGGGCCACCGGGTGGAGCAGGTGGAATCCGTCGACGGCACGGGCACGCGCAGCCTGACCACCACCGCCTATGCGGCCGATGGCGGCAAGGCCTATGAGATCCATTCGGTGACCAGCGCCGACGGCCTGTCGATCGTCAACCGCTACGACGACAATGGCGACGGGGTGATCGACCGGACACAGACCATCGAAACGGTGGTGAATGGCGATGGCAGCCGCACGGAGACGGAAAGCAATCTCGCCGGCAGCGATCAGGCGACCGACGTTCTGACGTCGCGCGAAGTCACCACCAAATCCGCCGACCACAAGGTCGAGACCATCGAGCGGGATTCTTTTGGAGGCGGCTGGTTCGATCAGCGCGAGACCCGTGACGAAGCCGCCGACGGCAGCCTGACCATCTTGGTCAGCGATCTGGCCCAGGACGGCACGGTGATCATGAGCCGCAGCGAGAGCGTCTCCGCCGATGGCGCGAGCCGCGTCGATAGCCTGGACGCGGACGGCGACGGGGCTGCGGACAGCACCGAAACCCATACAGTCGAAACCCATGCCGATGACAGCCGCACGGAGACGGTGGCGGTCAGCAACCAGGACGGCTCATTGCGTTCCAAGGTTATCGAGGAGGTCGGGTCCGATGGCCGCTCCAAGGTGATCACCCGGGATCTCGACGGCGACGGTGACGTGGACGTGCGCGAAATCCTCGACATCACGGTGACGCCTGCGGGCGGCAGCACGTCGCGGCTTGAGATCCGCAACGGCGACGGCTCCCTGAAATCCGCATCCACCACCGTGACTTCGGACGACGCGCTCACCAAGACCACGGAGCTTGACCGCGACGGCGACGGCGATATCGATCTGACCACCGTCGATGCCACTTTGGTAAATGCCGACGGCAGCCGGGAAAGGATTGTCACCGAGACCAACGGCGACGGCTCGGTGCGTGCCATGCGCAAGGAGGTGCTGGACGCGGACAAGGTCGGCCAGGAGGTCTGGGCCGATCTCGACCAGGACGGCACATTCGCCGCAGACGAGCTGATGTCTTCGGTCACCGTGGATGCCACGACCCGGGACCGCACGGCGACCAGCTATAGCCGGACGGCGGACGGCACGGTGACGGCAACCTCGACCACCGTTACCTCGGCGGACGGGCTCAGCAAGTCTATCGTGTCTGATCTTGACGGGGACGGCGACATCGATGTCCGGGTCAGCGATGTCACGGTTCTGAACGGCGACGGTTCCTCCAGCCGCACGGTGACGACGAGCAACCAGGACAATTCCCTGCGCAGCATCGTGGTGAGCGAGACCAGCGCGGACGGCCTTGCCAGAACCACACGGGAAGATGTCGACGGCGACGGGGACTTCGAGAAGAAGACCGACAACACGCTGGTGCTGGAAGCCGATGACGGCACAACGCAGACGGCCTCGGCCTATGCCGGCGATGAGACGACCTTGCTGTCGCGCACCACCACCACCGAGAGCGCCGACCGGCGCACCACGACCGTCAGCACGGATCTTGACGGCGACGGCCGGGCGGACAGCACCTCCGTGCGGGTCAAGGGCACGGACGGCGCGGTGACGCAGACAACCACGCAGACCGCTGCCGACGGCACGGTTCTGGGCGAAACGGTCAGCCAGACCAGCGCCACCGGCCTGGCGTCCTCCACGGCCAGCGATCTGGACGGCGATCAGGCCGCCGATGTGATCAGCCGGAGCGCCACGACGCTCAACGCGGATGGCAGCCGGACGACAGTCGCGCAGGTGGAGAATGCCGACGGCTCGCTGCAAAGCGCGCGCACGGTGACGGTCAGTGATGACGGGCTGAAGACGGTGACGCAAACCGATGCGGACGGCAACGGCACCTTTGAGCGCACCGTCACCGACGAAACGGTGCTGGACGCCGATGGCGGCACCACGCGCACGGTGGACACCCGTTCCCAGAGCGGCCAGCTGCTTGGCAGCACGCAGACCGAAGTCAGCGACGGCGGGTTGGTGAGGGTTCAGAAAACCGACCGGGACGGCGACGGCACATTCGATCTGGTTGAAACCTCGATTACGGCTCTGGAAGCCGACGGCGATACGGTGACAACGACGGAGACCCGCGAAGGCGGGGCCCTGCGCGGCACGACAAGCCAGACCGTCTCCGACAATGGCCGGTCCAACATCACCGAGAGCGATATCAACGGCGACGGCAAGACGGATATCCGGATCACGCAAATGGTGGCCGACAGCGGCGTCGAGACGACGCATGTCCAGCATAAAACCGTAGGCGGCGCGGTGAAGCACCAGAGCCGCACGGTGACCGACGCCGACGGCCTGACGTCCACGACCCATCGGGACGCCGACGGCAATGGCGTTTATGAGACGCGGACCGAGACCGCCCTTGTGCTGAACGCCGACGGCTCGACGACGACAACCACAAGCCACAAGGGCCAGAACGGCACGCTGCAGGGCCGCTCGGTGGAAACCGTCAGCGCCGACGACCTGACCACAACCCGTAGTGAGGATTTTGACGGCGACGGCAATGTGGACGAGGTCGCGCAGCGCCAGACGGTGATTGCCGACAACGGAACGCTGACCACCACCGGGACGGTCAACGCCCGCGACGGCTCCCTGCTGTCCAGGTCCGTCGAGACAGTCAGCGGCGACGGCCGCTCGTCCTCGCTTGCCTTCGATGCCGACGGCAATGGCACCGATGACAGAGTGACCTTCACCACGGTCGGCGAGGACGGCGTGACGACGACCACGGTGTCGTCCTATTCCCATGCGGGCGTGCTTTTGTCCCATGTCACGGAAACGGAAAGCGGCAACGGCCTGGAAACCCGCGTTGCCTTCGACCTTGACGGCAACAGCTTTGCCGAGCGCACGCTGCAGGACATCACGGAGATTGCCGCGGACGGCACAACAAGCCGCACTTTGACCCACGAAACCGGCGGCGGCCGGCTGCTGGCCCGCGAACAGGTGATCAGCTCCGATGACGGCTTGAGCGTGACGACGGCGCTCGATCTGGATGGCATCGGCGGCAATGACTTTGTCACCACCAGGGTGACTGAACTTGGCCATGACGGCTCGACCGGGGAGACCTGGACCACACGTGGACCGGGCGGGTTGAAGGCGAGCGCCACCCGCGCGACCAGCGACGATGGTCTGAAGGTGTCGACGGACAGCGATCTCGACGGCGACGGCGACATCGACCGCGAAACCGCGCTGGAGCTTGGCGCCTCCGGGGGCAGCACCGAGACGTCCCGCCTTTACGGCAGCGGCACGACTTTGCTGCGCGCCGCGACCACCGTGATCAGCGCCGATGAACGCCAGCGGACGACGAACATCGACCGGGACGGCGACGGCGATACGGACATCCGGACGCAGACCAGCATCGATCTGAGTGGTAACGAGACCAGCACCTGGAAGGATCTCGCTGCCAACGGCTCCACGGAAGCGATCGTCACCCGCCAGGCCGCCGCCAACGGCACCAGCGATGTCTACAAGCTCGATATCGACGGCGACGGGTCCACCGACATCACCCGGAAGACCACCGTCACCCATGACGCCTCGGGCAACGAGATCCGGGTCTTCGAGGAAACGGAGGCGGTCGGCGGTCTCGCGTTCAGGTCGACCACCGTGACCTCCGCCAATGGCCTGACTTCAACCACCGAGACCGACAGCGACGGTGACGGCGAGATGGACACCAGAGCGGAAACGCAGACGGTGTTCCATGCCGACGGCAGCAGCACCACGACCAGCCGCGACTGGCATGAAGACGGCACGCTGCGCTCCAGCTACACCGAGACCGTCAGCGCGGACGGGCGCACGGTCACGGAAGTCTTCGACTTCGACGGCGACCATGTGACCGACAAGACCCGGGTGAGCGTTGTCGCCGCGGACGGCAGCCAGGTCGTCACGGAAACCGGCTACGCGGAGATGGGCGCCCAGAAACGGGCGGTCACCACGACCTCGTCCGACGGGCTGACGACCACGGTCCTGCGGGACGGGGTCACCCAGACCTTCACCCGCTCGGAGCTTGGCAACGGCAGCTACGACTGGGACAACGGCGTGATCGCATCCGGCTCCGCCACGCATATCACCGTGTCCCACAAGGTGGATGCGACCGGCATCGAGACCTGGGAGATGGCTTCCACAAAGGGTGGCACGACGACGACCCATAGCGCGCGCCTCGATGCGGCCGCCAGGGCCCGGCTCATGGACGAGGCAGCCCGTGTCTATGACAGCGTGCTCGACCGCGACATGGACGCCTCCGAGATCGAAGTGCTGGTCCGCCATGCCCACAACAGCCAGCTCGATCTCGTCAGCCTGGCGACCGCCCTGCTCGCTTCAGACGAATATTCCGCCCGCTACGGCTCCCTGACCGACACCGGCTTCATCGCCCGGGCCTACCAGAACACCTTCGGCCGCGAGCCGACGCTGGAGGAACTCGGCGGCCATCTGTCCGAACTGGCGGGCAGCACCACAAGGGCCGGGATCATCGCCGAATTGTCGGAACGCGCCGAGCATCTCGTCGTCGGCAACGGCCATGGCGAGACCAACAACCACGATGTGTTCCTGCTGCCGGTGGTCGCGGAAGACGATCTGCGGGCCTCCTTCGGCGTCAGCGGTATCGATATCGTCACCGATGAGGCGAAGGTGCTGGTCGGAACCGACGCAGGCAACACGCTCACGGCCGCAAGCGGTGGCATTGTCTTTGGCAAGGCCGGCAACGACTCGCTCTACGGCACCTCAGGCAGCGAATTCCTGATTGGCGGCAAGGGCAATGACACGCTTCAAGGCGGAACGGGCGACGATACCTATGTTTACAATCGTGGCGATGGCAATGATGTCATCGACGATAGCGGCAGCGGCTCAATTGGCGACACGCTTCTCTTCGGAGAAGGCATCAGCATAGAAGACCTTCGTTTTTATCATGTGAGCAGAAACGAAGTCAGGTTGGAATTCTATTCCGAAAGCGCGGCGGATGCATCTGCTGCTGCGGCGCAAGGTCTTGCACCGCTTACTGGCTCCATAACCATCCACAACTGGAACGACGCCGACACACGACCCATTGAGTGGCTTGCATTCGAAAACGGTCAAAGGGTCTGGATCGGCGACATCAGGAATTTCGGCGGTTCTGGCGTCGACTATAACCTCTACTACCGCCTGACAGACGGCAATGACACCTTCACCTCCGACGGTCGCGCACCTGATGCACATACGAGCAATCAGGGAAGCTCCGACATCATCGTCGGAAGCGCAGGAAACGACATCATCTATGGCAAAGAAGGCCATGACACACTGCTCGGGGGAGAGGGGGATGACCGGCTCTATGGAGGCGACGGGAATGATGTTCTCGATGCCGGGGGCACTGCCGGTGGCTGGCAGTATCTTTATGGTCAGCAGGGCAACGACACCTACCTTTATGGGAAAGAAGACGGCAAAGTCTATATCGATCATACTGAAACAACGAATACCGGCACGGATACGATCGTCTTTGACGAACTGAATTTACGCGATTTCTCTTTCAGCACCTACGACTTCACCCACGGCGGTACGGTGCAATCGCCAGCCGGGACAGGGCTCGAATTCAATCTGTCCGGCTCTGAGCCTGGTACACTACGCATCGCCAATATGGGCCAGCACATCGAGCGCTTCGAATTCGCCGACGGCACGACGCTGAGTAAGATTGCGTTCTCCAGCCACGACCGAATGCACTTTGAAGGAACGGACGGCGATGATCTGATCGTCGGCACCGACAAGGATGACCAGATATACGGAGGTGCTGGCAATGACACGATTGATGTCGGCGGCGCGGCTTCCTTCTGGCAGCACGCTCGTGGTCAGAGCGGTGACGATACCTATCTGATTGGCTCCGAAGCCGGCAATGTCTGGATCATGCGGGAGAGCGAGGCGTCCGGCAATGATACGGTCCGCTTCAAGGATCTGACGCTGTCTGACCTTGCTTTCAACAGTGAAGCTTACGATGGGCAGGGTGAGATACTGAAAATCTCCTGGGACAAGGATGGGGCTTCCGGTGAGCTACGCCTTGCTGACATGGGAGATCATATCGAGCGCTTCGAATTTGCCGACGGCACAACGCTGGGTAAGATTGCGTTCTCCAGCCACGACCGAATGCACCTTGAAGGAACGGACGGCGATGATCTGATCGTCGGCACCGACAAGGATGACCAGATATACGGAGGTGCTGGCAATGATACGATTGATGTCGGCGGCGCGGCTTCCTTCTGGCAGCACGCTCGTGGTCAGAGCGGTGACGATACCTATCTGATTGGCTCCGAAGCCGGCAATGTCTGGATCATGCGGGAGAGCGAGGCGTCCGGCAATGATACGGTCCGCTTCAAGGATCTGACGCTGTCTGACCTTGCTTTCAACAGTGAAGCTTACGATGGGCAGGGTGAGATACTGAAAATCTCCTGGGACAAGGATGGGGCTTCCGGTGAGCTACGCCTTGCTGACATGGGAGATCATATCGAGCGCTTCGAGTTTGCCGATGGCGCAGCCCTTAATCAGATCATCATTCGCGACGATGGCCGATACCAGATTTATGGCGCGGCCAATGCTGACGGCAGCCGGATTGTCACCGGTACGTCCCATGACGATTATGTCTTTGGCGGCTCAGGTGCCGATGTTCTGGATGCTGGCGGCACTGCCGGCAACTGGCAGCACCTGTTCGGCTATGGCGGGGACGATGTGTTCCTCTATGGCAAGAACAGCGGCCACGTTCTGGTGAACTATCATGAGGGTGCAGGTGATGGCACGGATACGATCCGATTCAAGGACTTTATCCTGTCGGATCTGACCATCGGCATCTACGATTATACGCAAGGTGGAACACGGACCGATTTGAACGGTGAGGCGCTGAGCTTCTACTGGAATGACGGCTCCAGCGTTGGTGAACTGCGTGTTGCCAATGGCGGCCAGCATATCGAGCGGTTCGAGTTTGCCGATGGCTCCAGCCTAAAAGCGATCGAGTTGCGTGCAGACGGTCGATTGGGTCTGACTGGTGGTTCGGATGACAACCTCATCTATGGATCGGATGTTGACGAATTCCTTCTCGGAGGGGCCGGCGACGACATTCTGAATGGGGGCGCTGGCAGTGATGTCATCAGGGGTGGCTCCGGCAAAGATACGGTCTTTGGCGGAGCCGGTGATGACACGATCTATTATGAGGACGGGGACCTCTTCTGGGTTGACGGAATCGCAAGCGACATTGGTGGCGACGGTCGTGACAAATTGATCGTTGAAACCGGGTCAAGTTTCAGCACAAACGATCTGTCCTGGTACGGCTTTGAAGAGTTTGTCGGCGCCGACCAAAATGACAGCGTGATTGGCAATCTCACGAGTGTCGACTATCGCCTGGAAGGCGGTGCCGGCAACGATATCCTCAAGGGCAGCGGCGGAAACGATATCATCCGTGGCGGCGTCGGCAGCGACGATGTCTTTGGTGGTGCCGGCAATGACACAATCTACTTCGACAATGACGACCTGTTCTGGAACGACGGAATTGCACGCAACATTGGCGGAGATGGTTATGACACCTTGATAGTAGAGGCCGGTTCCAGCTTCAGCACAGGTGGCCTCTCCTGGTACGGATTCGAAGCCTTTGTCGGCGCCGAGCTAAACGATGCCGTCACCGGCAACAATGCGTCCGTCAACTACAATCTCAATGGTGGCAAGGGGAATGACACGTTGAAGGCAAGCGGAGGCAATGACACGCTGATTGGCGGTCTTGGCAACGACATCCTCTCGGGCGGTGCAGGTAACGACACGTTCGTCTTCGCTGAGGGAGCCGGCATCGACCGGGTCACCGACTTTGCGGACGGTGACGACCTGATCCAGATCGAAAGCGGGGCTTCCAGCTTTGCGGATCTTGTTCTGGAAACAGCTGGCACAGATGCCCTGGTGCGGTTTGGGTCCACGGTGATCACATTGGAAGGTGTACTAGTGTCGGCGTTGGATCAGGATGATTTTTTGTTCATCTGAACCTTCCAAGCGCAGGCGTATAGTTTTGTCATGGAACGGAACGCTCTGGCCTGAATGCAAATCCAAGGTGTGGTTCACTCTCTAAGATGCCCCGTGGCGTATCTAGAGAGCTTTCCCTGTACCGATGTAGCGCGCAACTTCGAATGGCGCGCAGTTTTTTTGCGAATAAAGCATTTTCAATGATTGAGATCGCCGCGGTTTGTCCACACGGCCCAGTCATCCCTTTTCACCGCTCGCGGAACGCATGGGCTATCTGATCGGAGATAGGTTTGATCAAGTAGCTCAGAACCGTTCGGTCACCTGTCTTCATGAAAGCCTCTACCGGCATTCCGGGAACCAGTGTCTGCTGTCCCAGCTTGACGAGTTCGTCGTCGTCGATGATCAACCGCGCAACGTAATTGTCCGGTTCAAGGATCTAAGTCTTTCCGACCTGACACTCACCGAGATCGACAATGCCGATGGCTTCATCAACGGAGATGAGCTTGAACTGTCCTGGAACAAGGATGGTTATTCGGGTGTTCTGCGTCTGGCTCACATGGGCCAGTATATCGAACGGTTCGAATTCGCTGATGGGACAAGACTTTCGCAAATCGCATTTCAACAGGACGGTTTTGCCGAACTGATCGGGACTTCGAGCAGCGATTGGATCGCGGGGACAGCTGGCGACGATTTCCTCACGGGCGCAGGTGGAGCGGACACATTCGTCTTCACCGAGACAAGCGGTACAGACCGGGTAACCGATTTCACCGATGGCGAGGATCTTATCAGGATAGAACGCAGCGCCCTCACCTTCGAGGACCTTGTTCTGGAGGCATCCGGTACCGATGCGCTTGTCCGGTTCGACGGATCGACAATCGTCCTTCAGGGCGTGGATCTGTCCGAACTCGACCGGGGAGATTTCCTGTTTACCTGATCGTTCGATGCTGAGGCGCCTGGGTTTTGTCAGACAACGACAAACCTCAGGCGGAATCCCGGTCCAGGCTTCAGATTGGGGTGGTTGAAAAAGGCCCCGAACGATCACCGCCAAAACCTGGCGCCCTGGAAAGTCCCTCCCGGCGTTCCCCTCAAGTCATCGACGTGAAGCCAGTTGGCCATGTGGTTGCTTTTGCCTTTGACGGGCGGGCTTCATGGTTTCGGCATGGCCCTCCGGCGCTGAATTGCTGAAGGGGGCACGGAATGGCCGAGCCCTGTTCAAAGAGGCAACTGATTTTGGGCCCTGTCTTTCGGCACACAATTCCCGATCTTCATCGTGCTGGAAACACCGCGCAAGGCGGATGCAAATCCCACCCCGCGAAAAAACCTGAGTCAAAAAGTTAATTTTTTTAACGATCAGAGTCCCAATCCCCCGAACCCAGACGTCACACAAGTGAGCGGGCGCAAAAGCATGCGCTGCATTTAATACATCGCGGCACTTCCAGGGCCGGGCGAACGGGGGTCTTTATGGCTAGAGAAAGACAGGACAAAAAGCAGACGAGGCGGGCCGGAAAACGGAAGCTCGCCATTCTCGCAAGCACGATGCTGGCTCTTGGCACGGCGTTTCCTCTTGTATCGACGCCCCCTGCTTTCGCGCAGGCGACAAGACAGGTCATTTCGATAGGGCCCGGCACACTGACGGGCGCGCTCAACGAACTTACCGCGCAAACCGGCCTGCAGATCATCTTCGACGCCAACCTTGCGAACGGCAGGAGCACGAGTGGCGTCAGCGGCACCATGACGGCGAACCAGGCACTCGATACCTTGCTGGCCGGAACCGGCGTCACCGCAAGTTTTGCCGGTGAGGACCAGGTCGCCCTTGCGACACAAGGAGACACGAGCCTGGATGAGGGCACGCTCCTCGACCCCATTCTTATCTACGGCGCGCGCGACGCGACCACACTGGAAGATACCAGCGCGAGCATCGGTATCGTGAATTCCGAAGCCATCGACTACGGCCAGATACAGTATTTGCCCGGAGCGCTGCGCCGTCTCGCCAACGTCGAAAAAGGAGCCACCAACAACACGGGCATCGTCGTCCGTGGCATGAACTTCGAAGGGTTCTCTCCGGCCGGCGCGCCTATGGGATCGATATATGTCGATGGCATTCTGCAGAGCCGGTATAATTCCCGCTTCGGCGCGCGCAGCCTCTGGGATGCCGAGCAGGTCGAGGTTTACCGCGGCCCGCAATCCACATTGAGCGGCCGGGCAGCGACGGCGGGTGCGATCTATCTGAAGACGAAAGACCCGACATTCGAACAGGAGTATGTGCTCTCGGCAACCGCAGGGAACAAGAACCTGGGTGGCGGTGCATTCGTCGTCAACGCGCCTGTCAGTGAAGAGGACGGCATTGCGCTCAGGATCGCCGGCTCCTACGAGCAGCTCACAACGGAAATCGACTATCCGACATATGACGTCTATGACAATTACGACGATTTCCGCACCGAGCTGAGCGCAAACATCCGCGCCAAACTGCTGTTCGAACCGTCCGAGCTGCCGGACACGCGTGCCCTGTTCAGCTATGCCTTCTCGAAAGACCGGCCGAACGAACGCCTTGTCGACCCGGCCACAGGGGACGGCAACATTTATCTTCTGCCCACACTGGCGGAATTCCGGGAAATCCAGACGCATAATACAGGTCTTGAAGTCACCCATGACATCTCGCCGTCCCTCAGGCTGACTTCGCAAACCGGTATCAGCTACGGGCTGACGGAACGCGAGTCCATGGACAACGGCACAGCCAATGTCGCGAACGCCTGGTATGGAACATACAAGGATACCCTTGCCTCGCAGGAGCTGCGCCTGAACTTCGATCAGGATCGATGGAGCTGGGTCGCCGGACTTTTCGGCAGCTACGAATACCAGGATTCCGACCTGTTCTGGCGGGCGACCGAGTTCAGCCTGCAGCAGCGGTCCCTTTACAATCGCAGAACAACGAACCTGGCAGCCTTCGGCGAGGCAAAATATGAGTTCCTTCCGGGCTGGAAGGCAACGCTGGGCGGCCGCGTCGACTACATCAAGGAAACGACGGAAGACACGAGCATAAGCACCACAATCGGAGCCGGTTCCACGACCACCGTCACCGGCGGCGGCATCAATGAAGTGAATATCGTCCCCAAAATCGGTCTCTCCAAGGAATTCAACGACTATCACACGGCCGGTTTCACCTACTCACAGGGCTTCCGTACGGGCGGATATTATGTCGACACGGTGAACAATCAGTCGGTGCAATACGATCCGGAGTATGCGGACAATTACGAGCTCTTCTACAAGGGCAAATTCCTGGACGAGAGACTGAGGGTCGACGCAAACGTGTTTTACACGCGCTATCGGGATCAGCAGGTGGAATCCATCGCTCCCGGCATAGGCGGCGGCACCATCGTCAGCAATGCGGCCTCGTCCTATGCGCTCGGTTTTGAATTCGAACCGACTTTCAACGTCAACGACAATCTGTCGGTTTTCGCCTCCCTGGGATATCTCCACACGGAGTTCGAGGATTTCAACCATCGCATCTATGGAGACCTCACCGGGGAAAGCTTCCCGGAAGCGCCGGAATGGACGTTTGCCTTCGGCGGTCTCTATACCTTCGACAACGGCTTCTACGTCGGCGGGGATGCCAAGTTCGTCTCTGACTACAATGCCCGGTTCAATGTCGCCGCGCCTCTTGAGGAGCTGGACTCCCACTTCCTCGTGAACATGCAGACAGGCATTCGCAGAGACAACTGGGAGATCAATGCCTTTGTCGAAAATCTTCTCGATGAGCGCTACTTCACGACACTGGAATTGCAGGGAAGCGGCGTGAACCCGACCTTCGCCCAGGCCGGTCCGAGCAGATTGTTCGGCCTGAACGTGAAGGCCAAATTCTGATCGGCTCCAATGACCCGCATCCGGCCCGCGACAGGGGCCGGATGCGGGAAAAGTGCCGCAAAGGAGAGAGGGTTTCCGTGCGACTGATCGGTTTCATTGTTTGCTTGACGATATTCGCCCCGCCAGCATTCGCGGGATGTGAAGGCCCGACAATCTCTGCAGGAATCCACGGTGATCCGGTCTGCATCCCGTCTCCCCCCGGCAGGATCGTCACGCTCGAACCATGGTTGTCGCTCGGAACGCTTGTCGAACTTGATGCTCCCGTTGTCGGCGTGCCGGTGCTGGGAATACAGGACCAGACTTTGCGCGATGAGGTGGAGGACGCCTCCGTCGCCGATGTCGGACATCCCATGCAGCCCAGCATCGAGCGGATCATCGCCCTTCAGCCGGACCTGATTGTCGGCAGTGCATATATCCACGAACAGATTTACGAAAAGCTGTCGCGTGTGGCGCCGACGCTCCTGCTTGAGCAGATGGGCTGGAAGGAACAGTTTCTTCTGCTTGCAAGGATCGTCGGACGGCTCGAACACGCGCAGGCAGTGCTTGCAGACTACGAAAAGCGCGCGGCCGCCATCCGCGAACGCGTGCCGGAGGGCCTGAAGGTGTCCGTGGTCCGCATCGCTCCCCAGGGCTTCCAGGTTTATCTCGACGGGCCCGGCGCCTACGCGCCCTACCAGGTGTTGAGCGAGGCCGGCATACGGCGAACCGGTTATGAAACGACGCCGGACGACACGATGACCAAACGTCCGGACTGGGAGGAACTCGGCGCGCTCGACGGAGACATCCTTCTCTATGTCGTCGCCAGCGGCATGGATCCGGGTCCGGACGAGGGCCTGGCAGCACGAACGCTACAAAGCCCTATCTGGCAAACGCTGCCGGCCGTAAAGGCCGGACGGGCGTATCGCATCGACCGGGCGACATGGATGGGCTTCCACGGAATCGCGTCGGCGCACCGCGTACTTGACGACGTCGAGCGCATCATCCTGGCCGAGCCGTGAGCGGGAAAGGAGCGGCCACCACCGCGATGGCGATCCGGATTTCATCGAGGGCGGACAGGCTCAGGCTGGCCGCCCTCGTCATACTTTGCTGCGCTCTGCCGTTCGCCGCCATCTGGTCTGTCAGGCTCGGCCCGACCCCGGTCCCCGTGCGGGACATTGTCGATGCCGTCCTTTCCTTCGACGGATCCCGCGAACATCTGGTTATCGCGACGATACGACTGCCGCGCGTTCTGGCAGGTCTGCTTGCCGGCGGCGCTCTTGCGATTGCCGGCGCGATCATGCAGGCGATCACCAACAACCCTCTGGCTTCGCCCGGCCTGCTCGGCATCAACGCCGGAGCCGCGTTCGCCGTTGTTCTGACCATGAGTGTTTACGGAGCGGGCGCGCACGGAACCTTCGTCTGGGCCGCCTTCGCCGGCGCAGCAAGCGCTGCCGGCATTGTCTCTCTCCTTGGCTCGGTCGGGCCGGCACACGGAGCGCCGATCAAACTGGTTCTGGCGGGCGCCGTCCTGACAGCCTTTCTGACCTCGTTGACAACGGCCATCCTCATATTCGACCGGGGCGCGCTCGACGGCGTGCGTCTGTGGACGGCCGGATCATTGACCGGCCGCACGATGGACCAGGTGCGGACAATTGCGCCGTATATGCTCACCGGGCTCGCGGCAGCTCTTCTCTTTCCCAGGCAGCTTGCCGTGCTGAGCCTTGGCGCCGATGTGTCGAAGTCGCTGGGGCAGAACCCGGTCATATGGCGCGGCCTGGCCGCTCTCATCGTGATCCTGCTTGCCGGAGGTGCCGTGTCCCTGGCTGGCCCAATCGGCTTCGTCGGGCTGGTCGTACCGCATGTCATCCGCCTGACCGTCGGCACCGACCACAAGTGGATCATCCCCTTTGCCGCGGTCGGCGGCGCGCTTCTGGTCCTCGCCGCCGATACCCTGAGCCGCATTCTTTTCGCCAGCCAGAGCTTTCCGGTCGGTGTGACCATGGCAATGATCGGCGCTCCTTTCTTCATCTGGCTGGTGCGAACCAGGGCGCGGGAGACCTCATGACGCGGATCGTCGTATTGCTTGTTGGACTGCTGACCGTTCTGATGATTGCCGGGCTCGCCCATGGCGACTATCCGATCCCTCCCGGTGAGCTCATTGCCCTGTTGCTGAAGCCTCAGGAAGCGCCCCCGCATATCGGCATGATCGTGTTCGACCTGCGCATGCCACGGCTGCTGCTGAGTATCCTTGTGGGCGCGGCCTTGGCCGTCGCCGGCGCCATCGCCCAGGCGGTCATGCGAAATCCTCTGGCCGAGCCGGGCATACTCGGCATCAATGCCGGTGCGTCTCTTGCGATCATGATCGTCATTGTGGGGCTGGACGACGTACCGGCTTCACTGACGCCCTGGGTCGGCTTCCTCGGGGCGAGTGCGATGGCAACCGCCATCTACGCGCTGTCCTGGAACAACGGAACGTCTTCGCTGCGCATCATCCTCATCGGTATCGGCCTCGGTTCGCTGGCGGGAGCCGCGACCACGACGCTGACAGCCTTCGGCGCGATCATGGATGTCCAGCGGGCTCTGATCTGGCTTTCCGGCAGCGTTTATCATGCCGATTGGGCCGGTGTGCGCATCCTGGCGTTCTGGCTAGCCCTGCCCCTGGCCCTGACATTCCTGTCCTGTCGCCAGCTCGATCTCATTCGCCTGGGAGACACAACTGCCCAAGGTCTCGGACAACGGGTGACTCTTGTGCGAGCGCTCATGATTGTGCTCTGCACGCTCATCTCCGGAGCGGCCGTCTCGCTCGCGGGCCTGATCGGCTTCGTGGGACTGGTCGCACCGCATCTTGCCCGCCGGCTGGTCGGACCGATGCACGCCAGGGTGCTGCCGGTGTCGGCACTGATCGGTGCCGTTCTGGTGCCGGCGGCCGATTTCCTGGGACGCACCATCGTGGCTCCGGCTCAATTGCCCGCGGGGATCGTCACCGCCCTGATCGGCGCTCCCTTCTTCGGGTTTCTGCTATGGAGGCATCGCCATGCTGCGGCCTGAGACCTGTGAGCACCCGTGTATCAAGACAGCCGGCCTGTCTGTCGCCTATGGCTCCGCACTTGTTGTGGAACAACTCGACCTTTCTGTGCCCATGGGAGCACTGACTGCGCTGATCGGGCCGAACGGCAGCGGCAAATCGACCATTTTGCGGACGCTGTCGGGCCTTCTGAGGCCCTCGCAGGGAGCAATCCTTTTGGACGGACAGTCTATCAGTCGGCTCTCGACACGCGAAATGGCACGGAAGGTCGGCGTCCTGTCCCAGGGGCCCGCCGCACCGGAAGGCCTGACCGTGCGCGAACTCGTACAGCAAGGGCGGTATCCACACCGCCCGCTGTTCAGCCGCTGGTCGGAAGAGGACACATCCGCCTGCGACGAGGCCCTTGCCCTGACCGGCATGACGGAAATGCATGAGCGGCAGATCGACCATCTGTCCGGAGGCCAGAGGCAACGCGCCTGGATCGCGATGACCCTCGCGCAGCAGACCCCGGTCCTGCTTCTGGACGAACCGACCACATTTCTGGATCTGGCCCATCAGATCGAAGTCATGGAACTGGCTGTAGATCTGGTCAGGAACAGGAGAAAAACCATTGTTGCGGTTCTGCACGACCTGAACCAGGCGGCCCGCTATGCCGATTACATGATCATGCTGAAAGCCGGAAAGATCGTTGCGTCGGCCCCGCCGAAAGAGGTCATGACGGCCGATATTATCCGGGAGGTTTTCGATGTCAGCTCGACAATCATCGCCGACCCCGTGACGCACACACCAATGTGCATACCTTTGCCAAACAGAAGCTGAACACAAACCCAGTCGAAATTTGCCTGTGTGTCGCAAGAAAGAGTGACCGACTTTTGACGACGACACCCGTTCTTTCAAGCTGCGGAAGATCGGAATGGAGCAGCCTCCGCACCATGGGAGCCGCTGCACGTCTTGCCCCCTGACTTTCTCTCCCGGCTTCACTGTGACCCAAAAAACACAATTCTGAAGGTTTCCGCGACGGCCAGTTTTTCCCGAAGGCACCCCGGAGGGGAATTGGTGCATTAAAAAACGGCTAAAAACATGAGTTTAATACTCCTGTTTGTCATTTCAGTCCCATTCGACCTTAGAGACATTCTAACCAATTGCTATTGCATAACTTTTCCAGATTGCCTTAAGTGGCCTTCCGCAGGTTCCAGTAGGAACCCGGATCTCAGATGCGGCGAAAGCCGGCGACTTGGAAGCATGAAAGATGGGTCGAACGCCAGAATGGGCGGTCTTCCGAATTCTTGGCCACTAACGCTGTTTTTTGCTGGAGTAATCCACGGGTGTTTAGTGTCCATGTCAAGCCTGTCCAATACGATCTCCGACAGTTCCGAGCTTGATGGCAGAGAGCTGCTCAATCGCGCCATGGAAGCTTACTACAAAGACGTTGTGAAAGCCGTTGGCGCTCGTGGCGCTACGCAGGGCAGCGCGTTCGACATCGTTCATGACCTCTACGTCAAACTGTCCGCACACCCTGAAGTGCTCCACGACAAGCAATCGATCCGGGCCTTCCTGTGCCGGGCCGCCATCAATCTGGGCATCGACCGGCACAGGCGCGAACAGTTCGAAGCTCGCTTGTTCTCGCATTTCGACGGTGAAACGCACACTGTGATCTCCGACGTGACTCCGGAGTACGGACTTGAGGCAAAGGCCCGCATTCGCGTTCTGCGCGATGCCATCGGCGAGTTGCCCGCACGGCGGCGGGCAGTGTTCATCCTGCACCGGCTCCATCAGCAGACACCGGATGAGATTGCCTCGAAACTCAACATTTCGCGGAATATGGTCGATCGGCATCTTCGGCGCGCGCTGGCTCATTGTCTGGATCGTATGCTGGAAATGGAATAATAGCGAAAAGCGATGACGACTCGTTGTGCGGGCCGGAATCATCGTTCTTTGGTATTGGGGTCCCAATCCGCCCGGCTTATTCGTCTATTGGGTGAGACAGGAAACTCTTGGGAGAGGTAATGGCGAACAGGCGGCTTACGCAAGCACAGCGCAAACGCCATCAGCAAGCCGCGGACTGGGTCCTGCGGATTGGTGAAGCCGGGCTGTCGCCCGAAGAGCTCAAGACATTCAACGAGTGGCTTCAGCGCGACCCGGACAACCGGCGTGCCTATGACGCAGCCGAGCAATTGCTGGGCGATTCAAGCACAGCAATCCGCTCGGACGCTGCACTCAACAGCTTCGAGGTCGAACCCGCCCGAAGCGGAAAAACGACTGCGGGCACGCTGTTGGGATTGGTAGTCGCCGCGGGTGTGTTCCTTTATCTTGATGGGCCGCTTTATTTTCAGGCCGACGTCATTTCCGGCACCGGCGATCTGCCCGTCGTTGAACTTGAAGATGGGTCAACGGTCCACATGAATGCGGAGTCGGCTATCGCCTTCGACTATTCCGAGCGGACCAGGACCATACGCCTGCTGAAAGGCGAAGCCTTCTTTGAAGTCGCAGCAGATCCCGCGCGTCCCTTCACCGTGACGGCAGGCTCGATGCAGGTCACAGCACTTGGAACAGCCTTTGATGTCCGCCTGGGCGATAGCGAAACGGATGTGACTGTCACCCATAACTCGGTCCTGCTGACCTTCGACAACCCCGAACAGGCGCACCTTCAGTTGAACGAGGGAGAGCGGGTCGGCCTTGACAGCGACGGCGTCCTGGGAGACGTGGTCGATGCGAATGCGAATGCGGCACTGGCGTGGCGCAACGGAATGCTCGTCCTGGACAATGCGCCGCTTTCCTATGTGGTCGAGGAGTTGGAGCGGCATTTTCACGGCCGGATATTCATTTCCGGCGCCGCTCTCGCCAACAGGAAGATCAGCGGAACAATGGCGATCTCGGACACGCGAACGGCATTGGCTTTTCTCGAACAGGCCCTGGGTTTGAAATCCATCAGCGTCGGTCCCGCCATCTTGTTGCGAGACTGACTGCTCAGGTTCCGATACCGTTCAAGCTCCCTCCGAAGCCCGCCCGCGAACCGATGTCGACCGGATGCGGTGAGCCACTCAGGTTGACATGATGCTTACCCCCGGGAAGGCAACCATGTGGCCAGGGGCGGGAAGAGGATCAGCAGGACCACCACCAGAAGCGAGCACAGGATGAAGGGGATCGCCGCGCTGTAGATCTCCTTCATGGTGGTTCCGGGGGGCGCGACGCCTTTCATCACGAACAGCAACAGGCCGAAGGGCGGCGTGGTGAAGCTGATCTCCAGCGCAAGCAACATCACCAGCCCGAACCAGATCGGGTCGAAGCCGATGCTGGTGGCCAGCGGAAAGAAAATCGGCACGGTCAGCAGCATGATCGAAATCTGCTCCATGAACATCCCGAGCAGGAGCAGCACCGCGAACATCACCAGCAACATGTAGATCGGCTCCAGCTCGAAGCCCGTGGCCCAGGAAATCAGTCCCCGGGACGCGCCGGAGAACGCCAGAAGCTGGCTGAAGGTGGCCGATCCGAATACGATCAGATAGGCCATCAGCGTCACCCGCAACGCCCCCCAGACCGACGCCTTGATCGATTGCCAGGTCAGGCAACGGTAGAGCGCGGCCAGAATGAACACGCCCAGAGCGCCGAAGGCCGCTGCTTCCGAGGGCGTGACGAAGCCGTTGATCATCAGCACCACGATAACGGCCATCAAGCCGATCTGCGGCACCACATCGGACAGGAGAAGCGACAGTTTCTGACCTGCTCCCATAGGCTCCACATCATAGGCCGGGGCAGCCTGGGGATCGCGTTTGGTTTGCAGCCAGATCGTCAGAATATAAAGGCCGGCCAGTATCAGTCCCGGGATTATGCCGGCCACCAGCAGAGCGCCGACATCGATCTGGGCAAGGGTCGCCAAAAGGACGGCCAATGCGGATGGAGGAATGATGATCGCCAGTCCACCGGTCCCGAGGATCGGGCCGATCGACATATGGCTCTTGTAGCCGCGCGCCTTCATCTCCGGAACCATCAGGCTGCCAAGCAACGCCGTGGACCCCATCGAGGATCCCGACAGCGTCGAGAACCCGGTTCCGCCCAGAACCGTCACATAGCTCAGGCGCCCCGGCAGCTTGCCCAGCAGCCGGTCAATGGCGTTGAACATCCGCCCTCCGAGGCCCGTCTGGAAGAAGACTTCTCCCATCAGCAGGAACAGGGGTATCGGAACGAGTGCGAACTTCGTCAGCGAGCCGAGACCATTGTTCAGGAGTGCGCTGACACCGCGCTCACCTCCCATGAAGATCCAGGCACCGATGATATTCGCGGCCAGGAAAGCCAGCGCCACCGGCATGCCGATGGCCATGAGAAAGACGATGCTGCCGAGCAGAACCGCGAGCGCTTCGTACCATTCCATTATTCGTGTATCCCCGCCTCGCCCGAATGCATGAGCTCTTCACCAAAGACGAAACGTGCAAACTCGATCGCCATCACACCGAAGGCGACCGGGAAGGAAATCGTCAGCATCCAGCGGGGGAAGAAATAGGCCCGCACGTCATAATCGCCGCGCGCGATATTGGTCTGGAACAGGTCGAAACCCTTCCAGGCAAGAACAAGGCAAACCAGCACGCACAGAAGCGCGACCAGCCGGCTGACGACGACCTTCCCCATTGGTGGAAGCTTGGCGGTCACCAGTTCGATATGCACATGTCCCTTCTTGCGGACCAGCCAGGGCGCGCCCAGCATGGTCATGTAGAGCAGCGCATATTCCGCGGATGTGAACAGCCAGGCGAAGGGCTGAATACCTATGTTTCTCATCGCCACGGAGATGACGATCGACACCATCAGCCAGACAAGCATCAAGGCCGCCACAAGGCCCATGAATTCAACCAGCTTGTTATACAAACGCGTCAACAAATGCATCGCAGCCTCGGGAGCGATGGTGCACTCCAAATGAATACGGAACCGCTTGACCCGATTTTCAGGTCTTCGACGAGCCTGACCCGCCCGTCAGGCGTTCCCGTATTCCTTCAAAGTGCTCCAGAACGTGGAACGGCCCGGCGCCTGAAGGCGCCGGGCCAGGAAGTTACCTGTTACTTGTCGGCAGCAGGATCGTAGAACAACTCGATCAGCGTGTCATAGTTGGCGGTGCCGCCGGGCTGTTCGGCCATGAGTTCCTTCATGCGCTCCCAGGTTTTTTCCCGGGCGGCAAGCAGATATTCGGTTTTCGCATCCCCTTCGAGGCTCACCACCTGCATGCCCTGTTCGGCCAGCTTGGCGAAGTCCTCGTCGCGCTTGGCGCCCAGAGCTTCGACACTGTCTTTCTCATGCTGGATCGCGACGTCTTGCAAGATTTTCTTGGCTTCGTCGCTCAGGCTGTTCCACTTCTCGAGATTGACGATCACGCCGAGATCGGTTGAGAAGAAGCACGGTTCGATCCGGTAATTCAGAAATTCGTTCCACTTCAGGTCGATCAGGCCGATCTGTGTCCAGCCGGTCGCATCGACAACCCCGCGCTGCAGACCCGCATAAACATCACCGGTCGGAAGATCGATGACCTGCGCGCCGAGATAGTTCGAAAAGAAAGCGTTATAGACCGAATTGCCGCGAAGCTTCAGGCCTTCCACCTTCAGATGACCGTCATCGTCGAAATCGGGTGCGTCACGTGTCCACAAATTGTAGCAGACGCCGCTGTCGAACCAGCCGAGATATTTCAGTCCCATCTTTTCCTGATGAATCTGATCGATCAGCTCGATGCCGCCATTGGAGCGGGTTTCGACTGCTGTAAGGTTTGATGCGACCATCGCATCCTTTTCAGGCAACGAGCCTCCGTAAAAGGACCCCGGCGTATAGACCATGTCCACAACGCCGTCGCGAACCGCGTCGGGTTGCTGGAACATGCCGATTGCTTCGGGGCCGCCGCGCACCTCGATTTGAACCACGCCCTTGCCGGCTTCGTTGACCTTGTCGACAAAAGACAGGAAGCTCTTTGTATAGATGAGCGTTTCCGGAAACGCGTGCACTGCGGTCACGGTTTCTTCAGCGTAGGCATTCGCCCCAAATAGGGCCGATCCGGCGACAAGTACGCCGATCACTTGTTTCTTCATCGGTCTCTCCACTTTTTCCCCGGGGCTGGAAGGCCAACCCCACTTTTGCGAAACGGGTTAGATCCCGTTCCCTCTTGTATTCGCGCGTAATCTGTTCGCGAAATTCTATGCATTCGCGGGTCGAACCCACGGGGCGCGCTGAAAGTGACTGCTCCGGAAGGAGGCAATCGTCTGCGCATGCGACCGGGTCAGGTCGATGTCGTCCCAGCCATTGATCAGCTTCGCGCCCTTTTCTGCCTCAAGCTCCAGTTCGATCTCCCGGCCGGCAATGAGAATGGTCCCGGCCATCAGGTCCACGCTCGCCATCACCGCTTCGCTGCCGAGCTCGGCCATCAGTTCCTCGACCACCTCGGCGTCCACGCGGGCGGGCAGCAGACCGTTGTTGATCGCATTGGCGAAGAAGATGTCTCCGAAGCTCGGCGCGACAACTGTCCGGATGCCCTGATCGACCAACGCATAGACGGCCCCCTCGCGGGAGGACCCGCAGCCGAAGTTGCGCCCGGCGACAAGCACACTGGCCTGCGGATGCCTGTTCAACGGGAATTCCGCAATCGGCGTGCCGTCACTCCGATGCCGGAGACCGTGAAGCAGATAGGGGCCATACCCCTGACTGCGCGGAACAGACATGAACTGCGCGGGGATCAATTGATCGGTGTCGACATTGTCCAGCGGCAACGCGACCGCAAGGCCATCGTGACGGGTCCATCCGCTCATGATCGCCCCTCCAGAAAGGGACGCACGTCCGTGATTTCTCCCGTAACGGCAGCCGCCGCGACCATGACGGGCGACATGAGATGCGTGCGCGCGCCGGGCCCCTGCCGTCCCTTGAAATTCCGGTTCGTCGTCGACGCGCAACGCTGACCTGCGCCGACCGTATCTCCGTTCATGCCGACGCACATGGAACAGCCCGAAGTAACCCATTGCAGGCCGGCAGCGGTGAAGATGCGATCGAGCCCCTCCTGCTCGGCCTGCAGTTTCACACTGCGTGACCCTGGCGAGACAATGCCAGGCACCTTTGCCTTGCGGCCACTAAGCACGGCCGCGGCGGAGCGCAGATCCTCGATCCGGCCATTGGTACACGATCCGATGAAAACCTGATCCACCGGCGTGCCCGAAATCGGCCGGCCGGGCACCAGGCCCATGTAGTCGAGTGCCTCACGCGCCCGGAATCTCTTGTGTTCCGGCAGGCGCTCGGGGTCAGGTACCGAAGCGGTCACCGGCAAGGCCTCCTCGGGGCTTGTTCCCCAGGTTACCGTCGGCGCAATTTCAGCTCCGTCAAGAACCACGTCCCTGTCGAACACGGCGTCATCGTCGCTTGCGAGCCGCAACCATTCCTCAATTGCATGCGACAACGCCTCGCCCTTGGGCGCGCGCGGCCGGTCGCGCAGATACGCGAAGGTCGTCTCATCGGGTGCCACCATTCCACACCGCGCCCCGCCCTCAATCGACAGATTGCAGAGCGTCATGCGCCCTTCCATGGTCAGGTCACGCACGGCTGAGCCGGCATATTCCACCGCATGGCCCTGGGCTGCATCGGCTCCCAGCTCGGCAATCCAGCTGAGCGCCATGTCCTTCGCGCCGACACCGGGCCCAAGCTTGCCGTCGATCGTTATCCGCATACGTTTCGGCTTCGACTGCCAGATGGTCTGCGTCGCCAGAACATGCGCGACGTCGGTCGCGCCGATGCCGAACGCAATCGCCCCGAATGCACCATGCGTCGAAGTATGGCTATCGCCGCAATTGATGGTCAGTCCGGGAAGCGTCAGCCCCTGCTCCGGCCCGATCACATGAACGATCCCCTGACGCGGGTCATCCAGATCAAAACACTCGACACCATGCGCCCTGGTGTTTTCCTTCACCGTGCGCACCATGCGCTGGATATCCTCGGAAGCCGTCGAAAGTGGCCCTTGTGTCGGCGCATAGTGGTCCACAACGCCAAAGGTCAGCTCCGGCTCCGCCACCTTGAGCCCGCGCGCGGCCAATTTCGCGAAAGCGTGATGTGAACCTTCGTGAACGAAATGCCGATCCACCCAAATCAAAGCCAAGCCGTTCGTGCCCGCCACGACGACATGTCGGTCCCAGACCTTGTCGAACAGGGTGGCTCGTGCGGACATCATGACCCTTCCTGCGCATCGGGTCCGATGACCGGCTCCCAGTGACGCGCGTCTTCCGCCCCCACGCGGGTCAGGGACATCTCAAGCCGGAACATGTCGGGCCGGTAATAGGCGGACAGATACTCGACCCCACGACCGGATGCGTCGCGCACCACCCTTTTCAACGACAGCAGAGCCGCACCGACGGACACCCCGAGCGCTTCGGCAACCTCGGGGGCTGCCAGAGTGGCAGAGACGCTCTGGTGAGCATTATCCACCTGCACACCGCTGCGCTCCAGCAACTGAAAGAGTGCCGTGGTCGCCAGATCGGCCTCGTCATAGTGAGAGGCAATTTCCTCGGGAACATGTGTGGTCAGATGTGAAAACGGCAAACCGTCGACCAGACGCACGCGCGTGGCCGTCTGGACCCGCGCTCCGGGCGCAAGATTGAGGGCGGCAGCCACCGCGGACGGCGCAGTCCCATAACCGAAGGACAGGAGGCGTGCCGTGGTATTGCGCCCCATTTCGACAAGTTGCGGCATCAGGGACGCGATGTCACCGGTGATCGGAGCAGCGGATTGCGAACGCGGACGCACGAACGAGCCCGCTCCGACGCGTTTTTCTATAAGGTCGTCGGCGGCCAGAGCTTCAAGCGCCCTGCGGACGGTGACCCGCGACACGCTATGGATTTCCGCCAGCTTCTGCTCGGCCGGAATGGGAGCACCCTCGGCGAGAACGCCGCTCGCCATTTCATCGCGCAACAACAGGTAAACCCTCCGGGCCTTGCCGCCTTCCGGCAAACATGTCTGTTGTTGCTCGCTCACGAAAAATCTCCTCGTATCAGGGGCTAACGGTAACCGCAGATTATGGAAAAGCAAGAACAAAGACCATTAATCTATCAAAAATTTGTCTTTTTAATATTCAAAATCTGTATTACAAAAAATACAAATAAACGGGAGACGACCGTGCCGAGCGTTCATGTGCACCTTATGGCGGGATACACACCTGCCGATAAAACCCGCCTGATGAAAGCCCTGAGTGAAGCGGTCCGATTTGTGGTGCCTGCCGCGCCCGAAGCCGTGAGCGTTTTCCTGAACGAGGTTCCCGCCTCCGACTACATGCGCGGCGGCACTCACCGCACACCGGCCCCTGCCCTTCAGGATCCCGCGGCGGTCGTTCTGGAATATCTGAAAGCCATGGAAGCACGCGACCTCAACAAGGCGCAGGCCCATCTCGGCGCGGACTTCAGGATGGTCTTTCCCGGTACCGGAGAAATGGAGACAATCGCGGAATTGATCGACTGGGCCAAGCCGCGCTATCGCTTCGTTAACAAGACCTACCAGGGCGTCGAGGCCTTTCAGGGCGAGACCGGCGCAATCGTCTATACGCGCGGCACACTGTCAGGCGAATGGCCGGACAGTTCGCATTTCTCCGGCATTCGTTTCATCGACCGGTTCGAGGTGACAGACAACAAGATCACACGACAGGACGTGTGGAACGACATCGCCGAAACCAAGGGCAAAGCATGACAGACCAGGCCATCAACCCGATCACGCTGGCGGTTCTCGCCGGGCGCATGGAGCAGATAACGGACGAAATGGACGCGACCCTGTTTCGCGCCGCCTTCAATCCGATCATCGCCGAAGCCCATGACGCGAGCCATGGCCTTTATCACGCCGCCACCGGCGACACTCTGGTACAGGGCAAGTCGGGTCTGCCGATCTTCGTCGGCGTCATGAGCTTCGCGGTCAGGGCGGTGATCGAAAAGGCCGCCGCCGACGGCGATCTTGCCGATGGCGACATCTATATTTTCAATGACGCCCATCTCGGTGGCACCCATTTGAGCGACATGCGTCTGGTGCGTCCCTATTTCCGTGATGGCCGGCTGTTCTGCTATCTCGCCTCCGTCGGACACTGGCATGACGTGGGCGGGGCCGTTCCGGGCAACTACAATCCGGCAGCGACGGAGGCCTTCCAGGAAGCCTTCATCCTGCCGCCGGTGCGCATCGCCCGCAAAGGGGTCCTGCAGCAGGACATCATCGACATCCTCATGCGCAACACCCGTCTGCCGCAATCCGCCATGGGCGATCTCAACGGTCAGCTCGGCGCGCTCGATCTGGGCACACGACGCCTTGACGAACTTCTCGACGAATATGGGGCCGGCACCGTCTCCGCAGCGCTTGACGCCCTTGGAGATCGCGCGGAGACCCTGATGCGTTCGGAAGTCGCGGCCTTGCCAGACGGCCGATGGGAGGCGGAAGACTTCCTCGACAATGACGGCATCATGGACACACCGCTTCCGATCCGTGTCGCCCTGGAAATCCGGGGCGACCGGTTGACGCTCGATTTTGCGGGAACGGCTGCGGCGACCGCCGGGCCTGTCAACATTGCCCTGCCCACGGCCGTGGCCTGTTGCTATGTCGCCATCAAGCACATCTTTCCGGACCTGCCGGCCAATGCCGGCGTCATGCGTCCGGTCGAGATAAAGGTCCCGGACGAGTCCTTGCTGGCCGCCAAGTTCCCCGCACCTGTCGGGGGCTACACGGAAACCATATTGCGGATGATCGACGTGATCTTTTCCGCTGCCGCCAAGGCCGTTCCAGAACGGGTCGTCGCCAATGCCTACGGCACCATCAACGCCCTGTCGATTGCAGGAAAGCGGGCGAACGGCCAGCCCTGGGTGATGTTCAGTTTCTATGGCGGCGGCCATGGAGGATCGGCAGAAGGCGACGGCCTGAACCACGGCAACGCACCGATCTCGACCGCGACCATCCCGCCACTGGAAATCCTGGAGGCTGCCTATCCGGTCATGTTCCGGCAATGGGCCCTGCGCCCGGACAGCGCGGGCGCCGGCACGCACAGCGGCGGACTGGGCGCCACCTACGAGATCGAGCTGCTTGAGGAACAAGCCGAAGCGTTCCTGTTCGGTGAACGTGGACGCTTCCCTCCCAAAGGCGTGGCCGGCGGCGCAAGCGCCGCCACCAATGTCTTCAGTTACGAGCAGGAAGATGGCTGGCATCACCCGCCCATGGCCTCAAAAATGCGCGGCATCAGGCTGAAGAAGGGCCAGAGGGTACAACTGATGACCCCGGGTGGCGGCGGCTACGGACCGCCCGATAAACGCGATCCCGCGGCCGTCGCCCGCGACGTGGCGCAGGGCTATGTCAGCTCCGAAGCGGCCAACAAGATCTATGGCACTGCCTGGCAGGAGGCGGAGCAATGAGCAAGATGATCGGAGTCGATGTCGGCGGCACCTTTACCGACGTTTTCCTGCTCGACGAAACCACCGGCGCCGCCCGGGTCGCCAAAGTCCCGACCACGCGGCCGGACCAGTCCGGCGGATTTCTGGAAGGCATCGGCCGACAGGTCACCGATCTGGCGGATGTCGGCGCGGTGGTTCACGGAACGACGGCCGGAACGAATGCCCTTCTGGAACGCAAAGGCGCGAAGATCGGCGTGATCACCACCGAAGGTCTCAGGGACGTCCTCGAAATGCGCCGCCGCGACCGGCCGAGAACCTGGGGCTTGCGCGGCAATTTCGAACCGGTCGTATCCCGCGATCTTCGGCTGGAGGTTCCCGAACGGACCCTTGCCGACGGCACGATCCGCACCCCGGTCGATCTTGAGGCCGTACGTGCCACCGCAACCGAGCTTCTGGACAAGGGCTGCGAGGCGGTCGCGGTCCTGTTCGCCAACGCCTACGCAAACCCGGAAAACGAGGCCCGCGCGGTCGCGGCCGTGCGGGATCTGTGGCCGAACCCGCATGTGTCCTGCTCCTCCGAAATCCTGCCGGAAATCCGGGAATACGAGCGTTTCTCGACCACGGCGCTGAATGCCTACCTTCAGCCGGAAGTGAGCGGTTATCTGGACCGTCTGGACACTGCCCTGCGCAAGGGCGGTTTTGCCGGCGAGTTCATGATCGTCCAGTCCAACGGCGGGGTGATGGACACGGCCACGGCCTGCCGCCTGCCGGTCCGCACCGCTCTCAGCGGTCCCGCGGCAGGTGTGATCGCAGCCGGCTACATCGCCCAGACGGCAGGCTTTCCGGATGTGATCACCGGGGATATGGGTGGAACCAGCTTCGACGTTTCCCTGATTGCCGGTGGCAACAGCGTCCTCAGCCCGCAGACATCGATCGACTTCGGCATGGTGGTGCGCACGCCCATGATCGAGATCACCACGATCGGTGCGGGTGGTGGCTCCATTGCCTGGGTCGACAAGGGCGGTCTCCTGAACATCGGGCCGGAAAGTGCCGGCTCGACACCCGGCCCGGTCGCCTACGGCCAGGGCAACACCCGTCCCACCGTGACCGACGCCAATGTCGTCCTCGGCCGCATCGATCCGGATCGCCCGATCGGCGGCAAGCTCGACCGGCTCGATGTGGAAGCCGCTGCGAAAGCCATTGACGAACATGTCGGCAAGCCGCTGGGACTGGGCACCCTGGAAGCCGCTGAAGCCATCCTGACGGTCGCCAATTCCCGCATGGCCGGAGCGATCCGGCTGGTCAGCATCGAGCGCGGTTTCGATCCGAAGCGGTTCGCCTTCATGCCCTTCGGCGGTGGCGGGGCCCTTCATGCGGGCGCCATGCTCAACGAGGTCGGTATCGGCCGGGCCATCGTACCGCGCTATCCCGGCGTCACGAGCGCTCTGGGCTGCGTCATCGCGGACATGCGTCAGGATTTCGTCCAGACGGTGAATACGCTGATCTCGGCGGTCGACCCGGCATCGCTGACCGAAATCATACAGCGCCATGTGGACGACGGCATGGCCCTGCTGGACGCCGCAGGAACCAAATTCGAAGCACGGGAAACCGTGTTCGAACTCGACATGGCATATGTCGGCCAGACCCACACCGTGGCCGTCCCGCTGCCAGTCGCAATCCGGAATGGCAAGGTCGTCACCCCGTCAAGGAAAGAGATCGAAAGCGCATTCGACACCGCTTATCACGGCACCTACGGTCGGCTTTTGCCCGATGGGGTTCGCCGCCTCATGAACCTTCGCAGTTCGGTCATCGGGCGGCGTCCGAAATTCGATCTGGCCACATTGGCCCCAACTACCGGCGGAGACGCGGAAGAGACTTGCACCGGCACCCGCCGCGTTCATTTCGGTGACACATGGCACGACACGAAGATCTACGACCGGCTTGCCCTGCCCGTCGGTGAATGTATCGACGGGCCCGCAATTCTGGTACAGCCGGATACCACCGTGCTCATCGAACCGGGTCTGACTGGCCGTGTCGATGACTACGGCAACACCATCATCACCCGTGTGGAGGAGAGCGCATGACAGAGACCCTCAATCCCTCCCGGACCGCTCTGCTGACCATCGATCTGCAGAACGATTTCCTGCATCCCGAAGGGGCCTATGGCCGCGCCGGACAGACCGCAGAGAGCATCACCGCCCTGCCCGCCCGGGTCCGCCCCGTCGTGGATGCCCTGAGGGCGCGCGAAGGAACCTTTGTCTCCGCGCAGTTCACCCTTGTGCCCGGACCCGGCGGCGAACCGTTGATCGCGCCGCACCTGAAGAAACTGCGCCCTTTCCTCGGCAAAGGCGACTTCGCTCCTGGAGCGTTCGGCCACTCCCTGGTGGATGCCCTGGTACCGGCCGACTATGTGGTCGAAAAGGTGGCCTATTCGGCCTTCTACCAGACGCGTCTGGAATATATCCTGAGAGCACTTGGGATCGACACGCTGATCATCGGCGGGATCGTCACCAACGGAGGGGTCGCGTCGACCGTCCGCGATGCGCATCTTCGCAACATTCACACAATCCTCCTAAGCGATGGATGCGCGGCCTTCAGGCAGGAAGTCCATGAGGCAACGCTTGTGTCCCTCGGGTCCGTCACCGACGTCATGACCTGCGCCCAGGCAGTGGAGATGCTCTCATGAGTCTCAAACGCCGACTTCACCAGGACCGGATCCTGACCGCCCCCGGTGTCTACGACGGGCTGACCGCCGCGATAGCCGCGGAAGCCGGCTTCGAGGCACTCTACCTGTCTGGCGCAGCGGTCGCCTACACCCGCCTGGGCCGGCCGGACATCGGTCTGACCTCCGTCACGGAAATGGCCGACACGATGGCCCTGATCCGCGACCGGGTCGACCTGCCGGTCATCATCGATGCCGATACCGGGTTCGGCAATGCGCTGAACGCGCAGCGCACCATGCGCCTTTATGAACGCGCCGGTGCCAACGCACTCCAGATCGAGGATCAGACTTCTCCCAAGAGATGCGGGCACCTGGCGGACAAGTCCCTGATCTCCACGGAAGAAATGGCCGGAAAAATCGCGGCCATGGCCGATGCGCGCGCCAGCGAGGAAACCCTGATCATTGCCCGTACCGACGCAATCGCGGTCGAAGGCTTCGAGGCAGCGATCGAACGGGCCGAACGCTACGTGGAGGCAGGAGCCGATGCGCTCTTCATCGAGGCACCGCGATCAGGCGCGGAACTGGAGCAAGTCGCCGCCCGTTTCGCAAAGCGGATACCCCTTCTTGCCAACATGGTCGAAGGCGGCAGCACGCCGATCTCGTCCGCTCAGGACCTTGAGGCTGCCGGCTTTTCGATCGTCATCTTCCCCGGAGGGATCGTCAGGGCCCTGGCGCGCACCGCAGTCGCCTACTACGAGAGCCTGCACCAGCATGGCTCCAACCGCCCGTTCTCCGACCGGATGTTCGATTTTGCAGGTTTGAACGGTCTCATCGGTACGGACAAAATGCTGGAGACAGGCAAGCGCTATGACGGCTCCGGAGACTGAGCCCGCCGTCCTGCCGCCGCAGGAAACGGACTTCGATGTCGAAACACTGATCATCGGCGCCGGAGCCTGCGGCATGGTCGCGGCCCTTGCTGCCCGAGAGGCCGGTCAGGAGGTTCTGGTTCTGGAAGCCGACGCGGCCGCCTCCGGCTCCACCGCGCTTTCCGCCGGCCTGATTCCGGCCGCCGGCACACGCTTTCAAGCAGACGCCGGCATTGGCGACACGCCGGAACATTTCGCTGAGGACATTCAGGCCAAGGCCAAGGGCGAGAACGATCAGGCGCTTGTCGATGCACTGGCGCAAGGGTCGGCCCCTGCAATAGAGTGGCTGGCGGAGCAATACGGCCTGCCCTTTTCCGTCGTCTCCGATTTTGACTATCCGGGCCATTCCCGCCGCCGCATGCACGGCCTGCCGACCCGGTCCGGTCAGGAACTCGTGGACCGTTTGCGCAGCGCCTGCGAAAGCCGGGAGATAGACATCATCTGCAAGCGGCGCGTCAGGACACTTTTTGCCGACGGCCGCCGGATCACCGGCGTCATCGCGACACGCGGCGATGGCGGCCAGGAGCGCATCGGCTGCAGGCGCCTGATCCTTGCCTGCAACGGCTTCGGCGGCAACCGCAAGCTCGTGCGTGAGCACATGCCCGACATCGCCGACGCGCTCTGGTTCGGCCACGAAGGCAACCGGGGCGAGGTTCTGGGCTGGGCCTCGCAACTGGGCGCGGCCACCCGGCATCTCGGCGCCTACCAGGGACATGGCAATGTCGCCCATCCGAACGGTATCCTGATCACCTGGGCCGTGATCACCGCGGGCGGTGTTCAGGTCAACATCAACGCACGGCGATTCTGGAACGAGAGCCTGGGATATTCCGAAGCCGCGCGCCGGGTGCTGTCACAGTCCGGCGGCCTTGCCTGGACGATCTTCGATGGCCGCATCGCCGACATCGCCCGCCAGTTCGCCGATTTCAAGAACGCCGAAGCCCAGGGAGCCATAAGGCAGGACGCGACAATCGCCGAACTGGCCCGGGCTTGCGGCCTCGATCCCGACGTGCTGGAGGCCACGCTAACCTCTCTGCCAAAAGAGGGCCAAGACAAATTCGGCCGCCACTTCACCGGCCCAACACTGACACCGCCCTATTGCGCTGTGAAGGTCACCGGAGCCCTGTTCCACACCCAGGGCGGACTGGACGTCGCTCCCGACGGACAGGTACGCGGCACGGACGGCACACTGTTTCCGAACCTTTATGCAGCCGGCGGCGCGGCCAGCGGCGTATCGGGCAGCGCCGACAGCGGCTACCTCTCCGGCAATGGCCTCCTCAGCGCAATTGTTCTGGGACGTGCTGCGGGCGCAAGTCAGGTGTCTGTTCAATTTGAGCGTTAAAGGATCCGGTAGATCCGGAAGATTGCAAACATAGGTAACTTTTCCTTGATTGTTACCAACGATAATTGCCCGGTTCCTGTCATCGGCGTCCGGACCCGGTCCTATGAATGTCATCGAACTAACGTACAATTACGTCGTGACGGCTTTCACCAGTCTGCTGAGCACATTCGTCACGCCGAGCAGCTTTCTCAGTGCCGGACCGCTGATTGTTGCTTTTCTGATCGCGTTTGCCGTTGTTTACGTGCGTATGGCCTTGCGGGCGGGCAACTGGCTCGTGAACCCTGTGAAAATGCTGCGGATGCTGTTCCCGAAACGGATCTTTTTCCACCATTCGGCCCGGATGGATTACCTTGTTCTTCTGATCAACAACGGATTTTTGTTCTTCCTGACTCTATCGCTGGTGCTGACGCCGGCTTTCATAGCGGAAACAATATTCTGGGCGGGAAATGAATTCGGCGGAATATCGGCGACGGGTGAGACAACCTTGGCGCACCGGATCGCCTTCACGATAGTCCTGGTCCTCGCCTGGGACTTCGGTGCGACCTACGCCCACTATCTGAAACACAAGGTTCCGCTGTTGTGGGAGTTTCACAAGGTCCATCACAGCGCGGAAGTCATGACCCCCGTCACCGCTCTGCGCCGTCACCCGGTCGACATGCTCGTCGGCAGTCTGGTGACGACCCTGTCGCTTGGCGTTGCCACGGGGCTCTGGTTCGTGACCGTAGGAAAGGGAACCGAGGCCATCACGATTTTCGGTGCCTGGGCAGGCATCTATGTCTGGCGGCTGCTCGGTTACAATTTGCGCCATTCGCACATCTGGATTTCCTACGGCGATTTCTGGAACAGGGTATTCATCTCGCCGGCACAGCACCAGATTCATCACAGCACCGAAGAGATGCATTACGACAAGAATTTCGGGCACATTTTTTCATTTTGGGACGCCATGTTCGGGACGCTCTATCTGCCGAGGCACGAAGAGCGCGTCCGCTTCGGCATCGATGAGGATGAAATGGAGGACTTCCGTTCCCTGGGCGGCGTCTACCTGTCTCCGATCCGCAAGTCGCTGACCTATTTCAGTTCAAACCGGTAACAGCCGGATGTCGGGTCCCCCTTGCTATTCAGCTCTCTAACCTTTCTGGCAGGTTTCCTTCCGATCGTGCTCGCCGGGACGTTCCTGTTGCGCCGCTTCGCGGGCACAGGCACGGTATTGCTGTTCCTGCTGGTCTCGTCACTTGTTTTCTATTCCTGGATGTTCCCGGCATATCTTTTTCTGCTGACCGGGTCGGTCCTGGCGAACTACCTGCTTGCCCGCAAGCTGTCCACGCGCCCGGGCAAGCCCCTCCTGTGGTTAGGCATCGGCTTGAATCTCGGTTTGCTCGGCTGGTTCAAATACGCTCTTTTCTTCACGGAAACGCTGGCTGTCCTGACAGGCCATCCCTTCAACCTTCCGGATATCCTGCTACCGCTTGCCATTTCCTTTTTCACATTCCAGCAGATCGCTTATCTGGTTGACGTGTTCCAGGGGAAGACCCGTCCGGGAAATGTGCTGGAATACGCCTTCTTCATCTGCTTTTTCCCGCAGCTTATCGCCGGACCGATTGTCCATCACAAGCAGATCATTCCACAACTGCAATTGCCTGCGTTCGCACGGTTCCACAGCCAGGACCTTCTTGCGGGCATGCTTCTGTTCGCGCTGGGTCTGGCAAAGAAAGTGTTACTGGCCGATTCCTTCCGTCATGGTGCGGATCGTCTTTTCGACGTCGACGCTCTGGGGCTCGAACCCAGTCTCGCCGAGGCCTGGCTGGGCATGGTCTGCTACAGTTTCCAGATATACTTCGACTTCTCCGGCTATTCGGACATGGCTGTCGGACTGGGAAGGATGTTCGGGATACGCCTTCCGATAAACTTCTTCTCACCTTACAAGGCGAGCAGCATCATCGACTTCTGGCGGCGCTGGAATATTACCCTGTCGCAGTTCCTCAGGGACTATCTCTATATTCCGCTCGGCGGAAACCGACACGGCCGCGTGATGCGATACGTCAATCTGTTCATCGTGATGCTGCTGGGAGGTCTCTGGCATGGCGGTAGCTGGACATTCGTCGTCTGGGGCGGCTTGCATGGCCTTTATCTTTGCGTGAATCATGCATGGCGCAACTATACGAGGCTGCCTCTACCGCACCCGGTCGCGGTATCGGTGACCTTTCTTGCTGTCCTGATTGCCTGGGTCTTCTTTCGCGCCGACAGTTTCTCCAGCGCCTCCAACATCCTTGCGGTCATGAGCGGTTTCGGAACGGTGCCTGCGATAAGCTTTTCCGTTTTCAGGGACTTCTTCTGGATAGTGCCTTATTTGCTGGCCGGCTTTGCCGTCGTCTGGTTCGTGCCCAATTCGATTGAACTCGTCTCCAGACTGGAGGGGAACCGGATGACCTGGCTGCAGTCCCGGGCATTCACGATTTCGGCAGCAATTCTTGCGATACTCTCCGTATTCAGCGTCTTTTCCAAGGGGACATATGAATTCCTCTATTTCCAATTCTGATGCCCGTGCGTCTCTGACGGTGTTCTTCACCGTACTCCTTTCCGGTTTGCTGCTTGCTGTTGCAAGCGAATGGCTGCTGCGCCGGGAAGTTCTGCCGCAAGACGATTTCTCGGCGCATAAACGGCTGTTCCAGAACGCAGACCAGCGCGACGCCGCATTCGGTGACAGTCATGTCGCAAGAGGATTGGTTCCGAAATCCGGTGCCGTAAATCTCGCATATCCCTCAGAAGGGATCGCCCATATCGCTCTGAAGGCACGTGCCTACTTCGCTGACAAAACACCCGCCACGGTCCTCCTCCCCGCAGATCCTCATCTGTTTTCGTCCTACCGCCTCGAGAACCGGCCGCACCCCGATTATCTCGACGAGTTGAACAGCTCTGCCGATCCGCCCTGGGACAAACTGCTCATCCTGGATCCGCGTTACCGCAGCAGGCTGGCCCAGCTTTGGCTGCGCTATTTGCTATCGGGGGGCGAACTGGTTTCGAAAGTCGAAATCCTTCCGAATGGCGCCATGCTGTCACCTGGAGATCTGTCCGCGCCAGACAGCGGTTGGCGGGCATACGCAAGTCGCGACCGCGTCAGGTTGCACAGGACCGGCGCAAGCAAGCAGGTCGAAGCGGAAAAGCGGATCTTTAGCCGTTTGCTGGACGACCTTGCCGAAAAGGGAGCGCGAATCTGCCTCGTCACCTTTCCCCTTTCTCCCGATTACCGGAGCGCCATGAAGGCGACCTATTCAGATCAGGAACGATCGGACTGGCACGAGAGCCTCGCATTTTTTGACGCCGAGGCCAGGCGCGTGGGCGGACGCTACGTGAACCTGCACGCAGAGGTGCAGGACCGGGCTCTCTTCCGGGACGTGGACCACCTCAATTCACGAGGCGCTCTTATCTACTCGAAGGAAATCAACCGTCGATGCTCGGAAATCCCGGCGGCAGACTCGTAAGCCGGAATGAACCATCGCGTTTATACCTGACGCAATTGACGGAAGCCTTGTTGAACATCGGATCGATGCCGTCCTGAGCCTTCACTTCGCCAACCTGAACGCAAAGGGCTTTATGGCCTGGTCACGCCTTCGGCGAGGGTTTGTATCAGGGCGACAGCACCGGAGATTGGCTGCAGGCGGCTCGTGGTGTCCGCCCCCAGCAGCAGGGAGACCTCTGCATATCTGGCAAGCGGACTTTCGCTCCTGTCGGTCAGGCAGACGATCCTGCGGCCCGAGACATGTGCGTCCAGCACCGCATCCACCACATGCTTGGAGTAGGGTGAAAAGGCAATCGCGAACAGGATGTCGTTGTTGGCAAGCGTTGCGATCTGCGGTCCGGCCATGCCTCCGGCGAAATCCAGCAAACTGCAGGACCGTTCCCCCCGCAACAGGCAATAGTGCAGGTAGTCGGCAATCGGCCGCGACCGGCGCAGACCCGCGATATAGATATGTCGGGCTCCCCGCAGCATCTGGACAGCCTTGTTAAGAGCCTCCAGATCACAGTCCTTTTCCAGGTTCTTCAGGCTTTCCAGATGGGCTGCGATGCACTGGCCAAGATCGGCCTTTATATCGCCCGGCGCCCCGTCCCTGTCGTGTTCCAGCACTTGCTCGCGGATGTCCGCATTGCCCTCGATGAGACGCTGGCGGAAAACTTTCTGCAGGTCCGAAAAACCGGTGTAACCGAATTCCTTGGCGAAACGGATCAGCGTCGAAGGCTGGATGCCAAGCGACTCCGCGATCACCGGCGTGGTGTTGAGCGCGAAGCTGTTGGGCGCCTCCAGCGAGGCGCGCGCAATGCGTTGAAGATGCGGGCTCAGATCTGAAAAACGGTCTCGAATCCGTTGCCGGAGGGCATCGAACGTCTCTGGGGCCATATAGGTCATGTGCGGTAAATCTCTGATTCACATGTTTGAATTTTTTTTCAAATTAGGAGAAAATTATTTCATTGACAATCATTGAAAATATTTTCACCCTTTTTGACACGGCGTTCAAATTGCTTGGAGGAGGAGTTCGAACACCGGCACCCGGCCCTGCGGGGCCGCTGATGGGAGGATCAGATGTCTAATTCGAGAATATCGCGGCGCGCGCTCCTGGGAACGGCTGCCGCTGCCGGCGGTTTGACTGCCTTTGCCGGCCCCTGGAAACACAACAGGGTCTGGGCGCAAGCCACAGACAAGCCGATCAGGATCGGCATCACGTCCGATGCGAGTGGTCAATACGCCAATTCCGGCGCGAGCGATCGCCGCGGCATGATGATGGCGATTTCCGAGGTCAATGACCGTGGCGGTGTGCTCGGCCGCAAGATCGAAGTCACGCATATCGATACGGAGACCACCCCGGCAACCGGCTCGCGTGTGGCGGAACGGCTGATCAGCCGCGAGGACTGCGGCTTCCTGGTCGGCGCCGTCAGTTCCGGCGTCGCCAATGCCATCAGCCAGGTGGCCCAGCGCAACGGCGTGATCTACCTGAACACCAATTCGTCCTCACCAACCGAAAGCGGCAAGAACTGCCACCGGGTGAAATTCGTCTGGGACGGCAATGGAACCAACTTCGCCAAGGCCGCCGTTCGCAATTCGATCGACGCCTATGGCGGCAAGGTTCTGCTGCTGACCAATGATTACGTCTGGGGGCATGACACCGCGAAATCGACCCGTGCCCTGGTCGAGCAATATGGCGGTGAAATCGTCGACGAGATCCTGATCCCGCAAGGCACCCGCGACTTCTCGGCGGCCCTGTTGAAGATCCAGCAGGACAACCCGGCCGTGGTTGCCGCCGCCGTCGGTGGAGACGACCAGATCGCCCTGCGCCAGCAGGTCGCCCAGCTCGGCATGGGGGCCAAGCCCGCCTGGATCAACAACCAGCAGGACTGGCCGGATGTCTACGGCCTGCCGCTCGACAACCTGTTCGGCGTGTTCGGGACCACCTGGTACTACGGCCTCGACCTGCCCGGCGTGAAGGAATTCGTGGAACGCTACCAGGCCATGTACCCCGACACCTCGATGCGTGTTCCGGGCAACGTGTTCTACAACGGCTACATGGCGACCAGCGAATTGCTGAAGGCCATTGAGCGCGCCGGATCCACGAACAACATCGCGATCATCAAGGAGCTTGAAGGTCACGTCATGCCGGCAGCCGAACGCATGCAGCACGACGACGCGGTGATCGACCCGCTCACCCACCAGGTCCAGCAGTCTATCTATCTGGCAACGGCGAACGACGAGCCGAGGGATGAGAACGACATGTTCAAGATCCTGACGCAGTCGAGCCCGCAGGACGTGCGCGACGAAGGGGCTCTCGAAGCCTGCAAGCTGGAAAGCTACGAGGACACGCCGACCTTCGACGCGTGACCGCCACTGCGCAGTTCATCCCCGGCCCGGACCATCGCTTGTTCGGGCCCGGGAGAAATCCAGACCTCCTCGCGTCCGGTCTCCGGGACGCCTTCAGATACGGGCGACATGATCGAGCTCCTGCCCCACATCGTCAACGGCCTCACCCTCGGACTTCTGTTCGCGCTCATTGCGCTTGGCTTCACGCTGATCGTCGGGGTCATGGAAGTCATCAATCTTGCCCATGGATCCCTCTTTGCGCTCGGCGCTTATTTCGCCCTGGCGACCATAGGTGGCGACTGGTTCGCGAGTACGGAATTCGGCATCTGGTGGCTGGGTCTCCCCATCGGAACACGTTATGCCACCGCGCTCGCGGTGGGTCCGCTTCTGGCGGCCGCTTCCGGCATGGCGATCGAACTCTGCCTGCGGCCAACTTATGGCAAGGCCCCGCTCTACGGCCTGCTTCTGACATTCGGCGCGGCCCTCGTGGTGGAAGAAGTCATCCGCCTTGTCTGGGGAACCGGCGAACAAAACCTCTCCGTTCCGCAAGCCATCAACGGCGCGTTCCTGATGGGCGGGTTGATCTTCTCCAAATACAAGTTCTTCGCCGCAGCCTTCGCGCTTGCCGCCATCGCCCTGGTCTGGGTGTTCCTGGAGCGCACGCCCTATGGCGCGATCATCAAGGCGGGAAGCCACGACAGCGAAATGGTGCGGGCACTTGGATACGACCTGTCCAAATTGCGGCTTCTGGTCTTCGGCTTCGGCGCGGCCCTCGCCGGTCTGGCCGGAATAATACTGGCGCCGATCTGGGGACTCCGGCCGCATATCGGGCTGGACGTGGTGATCCCGGCCTTTCTGATCATCGTGATCGGCGGCGTTGGAAGTTTCTGGGGCGCGGTGCTGGCCGCCCTTCTCGTCGGAATGTCCGTCGGCATCACCGGAGCCTATGCACCGGCCTGGTCGATGATGTCGATGTATCTGCTGCTCATCGCCGTTGTCGGATTTCGCGCCCGCGGTCTGCTGGGTCGCAAGAGCGCCTTGGAGAATTGAACCTGTGATTTCCCTCTCCGACATTCCCGCGCGTGGCGGATCCCCATTCACACGATCGATGGGACTGTTCGTGCTGCTGCTGCTGACCGCGCCATTCTGGCTGGAGCCCATCGGCCTTTATCAGTATCTCGGAATGGAGATCGCCATCTGGATCCTGTTCGCCCTCGGTTTCAATCTCCTGTTCGGATATGCCGGCCTGCATTCCTTCGGTCATGGCGCCTATCTCGGCATCGGTGCCTATGCGTTCGGGCTGTTCCAGCAGAACGTCACCCTCAACCTCTGGGGTGGGCTGCTGGCGGCAATCGCCGCCGCGACACTTGCCGGCGCCATTGTCGGGGCCTTCGTGTCCCATCGCCGGGGCATCTACTTCGCACTGATGACAATCGCCTTCGGACAGGTTTTCTGGTTCGCCGCCATCAAGCTGCACAGCGTCACCGGTGGCGAGGACGGACTGCTCGGCATTCCAAGACCCAACCTTGTCGTCGGCCCTCTGAAACTCGATATTTCCGACAACAGAACGCTGTACTGGTTCGTAACGATTGTGCTTCTTGTTGCCGTTCTGGCGCTCTGGCGGTTGGTCAACGCGCCCTTCGGACGTGTCCTGCAGGCAATCCGGCAGAACGAAACCCGCGCCCGCTTCGTCGGCTACAACGTCTGGCTCATCAAGTGGCTGACATTCGTCGTGTCAGCCGGCTTCGCAGGCCTTGCAGGCGGGCTGTTCGCGATGGCCCAGGAAAGCGCCTATCCCGATGTCATGAGCCTGCATCAGTCCGGCCTGATCGTCATGATGGTGCTCGTCGGCGGCGGCCTCGTCAGCTTCTGGGGACCGGTGTTCGGCGTGCTTCTCTACTTCATTGCCCGCGACATTATCGGCGGCCTGACGGAAACGTGGCTTTTGTGGTTCGGCCTGATGTTCGTCATCATGGTGATGGTCCGCCCGGAGGGCTTGGCGGGTCTGTTCCACGTGCTGCGCACGTGCCTGCCGCCCGGACCCCGCAAAGCGGTCGGACCAGCCGCCCACCCCGGGAGGGCCTGACGTGACGCTGTTCAAGGCCAGGAACATACAAAAACGCTTCGGAGCCCGTGTCGTTCTGGAGAATATCTCCCTGTCGGTGGAGGAAGGCACGGTGCACGGCATCATGGGCCCCAACGGCGCCGGCAAGACCACCTGTTTCCACGTCCTGACCGGCTTCTACCCACCGGATGACGGCAGGATCACCTTCGAGGGACATGACATTACCGGCCGCAAGCCGCACCAGATCGCCAGACTGGGAATATCCCGATCGTTCCAGATCATGAACCTGTTCGACGATACGGTTGTCATCGAGAACGTGATCCTGGCGCTGCCTGACTTCCGTGCCCTCAGCTTCAATGTCACCCGGAACGTTTTCGACGACATCACGCTGGTCGACCGGGCCCTGGAGGTGCTGGACCGGGTAGGCCTCGCCGACCGCGCCTGGCAGAAGGCAGCCTCCCTGTCCTACGGCAACAGGCGGGCTCTGGAGATCGCCGTAGCGCTCGCGGCGGACCCGCGCATCGTCTTTCTCGATGAACCGACATCGGGGCTCGGCGCAGAGGCGACCCTCCGGCTCATGGAGCTGATCCGGAATTTGAGAGAGGCCTACACAATCGTCATAATCGAGCATGACATGCGTTTCCTGTTCGAACTGGCCGACACGATCTCCGTCATACACTGGGGTCAGGTTATCGCCGAGGACACGCCGGCCGCCCTCAGAGCCAATAAATGGGTCGCCCGCTCCGCCCTGGGGGATGTTGCGTGATGCTCGAAGTCAACAGGATAGAAACCTTCTACGGCGAAACCCAGGCCCTCTTCGGTCCCTCGCTCCGCGTCGGCGAGGCCGAAATCGTCGCCCTTCTGGGTCCCAACGGCGCCGGCAAGACAACAACGATCCGCTCGATCCTCGGCCTGTCGCAGCCCAGAAGCGGACAGATCAGATTCGACGGCAAGGACATCACCACTTTGCCGACCCACAAGATTTCACGGCTCGGGATCGGCTGGGTACCTGACGATCGGCGGGTATTTCCAACCCTCACCGGCCGGAGAAATCTCGCCCTCGGCACCCGCAGGACGCGCTTCCGTTCCTGGAACCAGTCGGATATGTGCGGCATCTTTTCGGCGCTCGAATATCTGCTGCCCCGCGAGTGCGAGAACATGTCAGGCGGCGAGCTGCAGATGGTCGCGATCAGCCGGGCCCTGATGGGCTCTCCCGGTCTGGTGCTGCTGGACGAACCGAGCCAGGGCCTTGCACCGAAAATCGTGCAGGATGTTCTGAAGACTGTCCTGCGCCTGAAGCAGGAAGGTGTTTCCTGCCTGGTCGTCGAACAAAACGCACTTGCCGCGCTGGAAGTCTCCGACCGGGCCTATGTCATGGACCGGGGCGTTGTCATTCATGAAGGCCCGGCCCGGGACCTATTGCACAATGCGCCGCTCAGGCGGCAATTGATCGGGATGTAACCATGACCGGGATGCTGGAAGTCAGAAGTCTTGAGAAGATCTATACAAAGAGCCGCCTTGACCGGACGCCGGCCTTTCGTCTGCAGGCCGACTTCAGCATTGACGCCCCCCGCGTGGTGGGCATGATGGGGCCGAACGGCTCGGGCAAGACGACGCTTTTCGAACTCATCACCGGTTCGAATGCCCCGACCTCCGGTGAGGTGCTGGTGGCCGGACGCAACATTCACAAGATCCGTACGGACCAGCGCGACCGGCTGGCGATTCATTATCATCAATCCTATCAGGTGCGCCATTTCAGGTCATTCAAACCAAACATGCTGATGGAGCCTGCCCGTTCGAACTATCCGATGCTGCATCTGTTCGACGAACCCCAGTTCAACACTCAGGACGGTTATATCGGTTTCATGCTCGACTTTTTTCGCAAGCTGCAGGCCGAAGGCCGTCTGGTCTTTCTGTGCGTTCATCCCAACGAGCGCTTCCATCTGGAAATCGTGCAGGAGGTCTGCGAGAGTTTCATCTTCGTCGAGAAAGGAACTGTTACCCCCTTCGCCGATTACCCGACCATGCTCGCGCACGAACCGGCACAGGCTTATCTCGGCGATCTACTGACGGAGCGTGCAGCATGAGCACAGTTTTTCAAAAAAACGCCTATTCCCTGCCAGTCATGGCGGACGCGGTCCGAGAGGACTTCCCAGGATTCTCGTTCGGGACCTTTGAAGATCCTCCAGGCCAGGTGTGGGCGGATTTTGTCCACGATACCGACGAATTCGTCGTTGTCGCCGGCGGTGAGCTGACCATCGAGGTGTCCGGGGAAAGCGCCCGCTGCGGGCCCGGGGATCTTGTCCCCATTCCTGCGCATGCCAGCCATACATTGCGCACCCTTTCTCCGCACGGATCGACCTGGCATTACGGTTACGGATCGTTTGGAGGCGCCCATGCCTAATCCCCTTCGCGTCGCCGTGGTCGGCTGCGGCATGATCAGCGTCTATCATCTCAAGGCCTGGCAATCGGCCGGAGTGGAACTTGTCGCCCTCTGCGACACGGATCCGGCCAAGGCAGAAGCCCGCGCGGCGGAATTCAACGTGTCACGGGTCTATTCGGATGCTGCCGCCATGTTCAGCGACGGTGGCATCGATGCCGTCGACATTGCCGCCTCCGTCGGTGCGCATGGGCCGGTCGCACGGTTGGCCGCCGATCATGGCATCCACATCATGTGCCAGAAACCGCTCACGGAAACTGTCGCGGAGGCTGAACAACTCGTCGATTATGTCGGAGAGCGCGTGCGGTTCATGGTGCATGAAAACTATCGCTTCCGTCCCCATTACATGACTGTCCGGCGCTGGATCGGTGAAGGCCGCATCGGCCGTGTCCGTCATGCCGCCATTGCCTGCCGGGGGTCCGGCCTGTGCGCCCGCGACGGCACGGTGCCCTTCCTCGTGGAGCGGCAGCCCTACCTGACCGGTTTCAAGCGCAATCTCGTCTTCGAGACGATGATCCATCATCTCGACGTTCTCAGGTGCCTGTGCGGTCCGCTCAAGGTGGTCGCCGCCCGGCTCAACCGGCTTGCCGAAGGGCTGCCCGGCGAGGACACCGCCTCGATCCTGCTTGAAGGCGAGAACGGTTTCATCGCGACGGCAGACGGCTGCCTTGTCGCTCCGGGATATCCGCAGTTGCATGGCGACCGGCTCGAGGTGATAGGCACCACAGGCACCATCGTCATGGAGTTGAACCGGATCTTCGTGGTCGGCGAGGAAGACAGCGCCGAGGAGGTGGATCTGCTCGGCCGCTATCAGGAATGTTTCGATCTGACCATGGCCGCTTTCGTTACCGGCCTGCAGCAAGAGACGCCTTTCGAGACGGACCGGCTGGACAATCTGGAGACATTGCGGCTGATGGAAAGCGTCTATCGCGCTGCCGGTGTGGAGGTGGGGTCATGAACCATCCGGCAGGCAGCCTGACGCCTGAAATCGATCTCAAGGTCGTGGACCGCCTGTTCGACATCTCCGGATTGCGGGTATTCGTTCCGGGCGGATACGGTGCCATCGGCGAGGCGATCTCCATCGCCATGGCACGGCTGGGCGCGGAAGTGGTAATCGCCGGCCCCACGCTGGAGAAAGCCGTCGCGCTCGCCGAACGCATTGCGGTTCTCGGTGGACGGGCCCACGGACTTGTGCTCGATGCCCGAAAGGTAAGCGCCATCGAGACCTGCAGCCGTGAAGCCGTTTCGCTGATGGGAGGAATCGACGTTCTGGTCAATTGCGTCGGCATTCAGCGCGAACAGGCGCTGATGGAAGTGACTGAAGAGACTTTCGACGAGATGTACGAGACAAACCTGAAATCGGCGATGTTTCTGGCCCAGTCGGTGGCCCGCGACCAGATCAGCCGCGGAATCTCGGGCCGGCACATTCACCTGTTGTCCGTTCGCTCGCAACTTGCCCTCAGAGGGCGCGGCTACTCCGCCTACTGCGCCACCAAGGGCGGACTGGCCATGCTGGTCAAGCAGCACGCCATGGAGCTTGCCCCGCACGGCATAACCGTCAACGGCGTCGCCCCGACCTTCATCCGCTCGGAACGCATCCGGCCTCATCTCGACAAGCCCGCCTTCCGGGATTTCATCCTTGAGCGCAATCCCCTCGGACGGATCGGCGACCCGATGGAAGTCGCCGGGCAGGTGATCACATTTGCCTCCGAGGCAGGCAGCTACATGACCGGACAGGTTGTTTATGTGGACGGCGGAGTAACGGCCTCGCAATGACCGTCAAGCTCCGGAGTCCACGCAGGCCCGGAGGCCCCTCGCCCTGAACCAGTCCGGGCAGATCTGCGATTTTGACTTTCATGAAACGGTTTCGGCACGGCAGTGCCTGAACCGGTTATTCTCTGACACACGATCATGAACAGGTAAAAAGATGACCGACATGCAGCCCAAACTTCTGATCGGGGGTGAATTTCGAACGTCCGGGAGCGCCGCGCCGACTGAGGTGATCAATCCTTGCAGCGGCGAAACGCTCTGGGAGGCACCGTCCTGCGGTGAAGCGGAAGTCACCGAGGCCCTGTCGCACGCACGCGCGGCCATGGAGACATGGCCACTGGTGCACGGGTGGGAACGCGCGCGGGTGCTCAGGTCTATCGCCGCAGAGATGCGCGCGCGCACAGACGATATTGCCAGAGCCCTGTCCCTTGAAATCGGCAGGCCCTGCACCCAGTCCGCCGGAGAGGTCGGTGCGGCGATTGAGCAATTTGAATGGTATGCCGGCGAAGCTGAACGGCTCTTCGGGGAGACGGTCCCCTCGCGCCAGGGCGGGCGCTTGCTGATCGAGCACGAACCGGTCGGTATCGCTGCCGCCTTCACCGCCTGGAATTTCCCGGTGAACCTCCCTTGCCGGAAAATCGCTCCGGCACTGGCAGCCGGCTGTCCGATCCTCGTGCGCCCGTCCGAGCAGGTGCCGATGACCACCACGCTGATCGTTGAAGCCTGCGTCGCAGCGGGTGTTCCCTCTGGCGTTGTCCAACTGCTGCTGGGAAGAACGCAGGATATCACACCGCGGATCATGGATGCCGACGAGGTCCGCAAGATATCGCTCACCGGCTCGACGCGCGTCGGACAGATGCTGGTGGCCGATGCCGCAAGGACCATGAAGCGCTGTTCTATGGAGCTTGGCGGTCATTCTCCCGTGGTCGTCTGCGCCGACACCGATGTGGAAGCCGCCGCCGCGCAATGCGCCGGTTTCAAGTTCCGCAATGCCGGCCAGGTCTGCATCGCGCCCAATCGCTTCTATGTCGAAGACAGCGTCGCCGACCGTTTCATCGCCACCTTCAAGTCCGAAGCCGAGGCTCTCGTGGTCGGTGACAGCCAGGATCCGGCGGTGACCATGGGACCGTTGACCCGGGACTCCGGCCGGGAAAAGGTCGAGCGGCTGATCGCGGACGCGATTTCCCGGGGCGCGACGCTGGTCACCGGCGGTGCCCGTCCAGCCGGCCGCAATACCGGTTATTTTCTGGAGCCGACGGTGCTGGCGGATGTGCCGGACACGGCGCAGATCATGAGCGAGGAGCCTTTCGGGCCGGTTGCCCCGATCGCCCGTTTCGAGACGTTCGACGAGGCCATCGCGCGCGCCAACGCCACGCCATACGGTCTGGCGGCCTATGCCTTTACCGGCAGTCACGCGAAGGCAGAAGCGTTGTCAAAGCGCCTGCACGCCGGTATGGTCGGCGTGAACACCTTCATGATCGCCCATGCCGAAGCCCCTTTCGGCGGCGTCGATCATTCCGGCATGGGCCGGGAGGGTGGCCGCGAAGCCATTCGCGACTACCAGAACACCAAACTCTCCCACATTATGGCAGGCTGAGGCATGACACATTTTTCCAATCCGCTGCGCCGTATCTGGGCGGACGGCCGTACCGCCGTCAACGGCTGGCTTGCCGTGCCCTCGGTCCTTAGCGCCGAAGCAATGGCGGTGGCCGGCTGGAACGCGCTCACCGTGGACATGCAGCACGGCACCGCGGATTATTCCGACCTCCTGTCGCTGCTGCCGGTGATCGAGAAATCCGGCACCACACCGCTGGTCAGGGTGCCCTGGGTCGACGAGCCGGCGATCATGCGGGCGCTGGACGCAGGCGCCCTCGGCCTCATCGCCCCGATGATAGAGACGGTGGCGGATGCGGAGCGCTTCGTCTCCGCCTGCCGCTATCCGCCGGAGGGCAACCGGAGCTTCGGTCCGGTGCGCGCAAGATTGGCCTGGGGACCGGACTACCCCTCGCGGGCGAACGAGGAAATCGTCACCCTGGCGATGATCGAAACAAAGTCGGCGGTGGAGTCGCTTGAGGAGATCCTCAAGGTGCCCGGACTGACCGGCGTCTATATCGGTCCGGCTGATCTCGGATCCGCGTTCGGGTTCGGCCCGGGGTTCGACCGCCAGGAACCGGAAATGCTCGAACTCATCGAGCACATCCGCCGCACGGCCGCAGCGGCGAACCTCGTCTGCTGCCTCCATTGCGGATCGGCATCCTATGCCAGGGGTGCTGCGGAGCGTGGCATGAACATGGTCACCATCAGCTCCGACGCACGCTTCATCGAGGCCGGCGCAACCGAAACAGTTTCCGCTTTTTTCGGTGACAATCCCAGGTAAAACGACAGGTTTCGGGCCGCACCCTCGTCACCGGATCCCGTCGTGTGGACCACCTCGGCGGACCGGGAACCAGTCCGGCACACCGCCTAAAGCGGGCGTGTGCGCGTGACATAACTTTCAAAGAAGTCCGAGAATTTCGCCACGCGCATCGGCAAGCGTTCATAGGGCGGATAATAGAGCGTCAGCCACAATTCCGGCGGCTCCCACTCCGATAGCACCTGAACCAGACCGCCCTTCGAGATCGTGTCCTCGACAATAAAATGCGGCAGCAGGGCGATCCCCTCGCCGTTTTCCGCCAGCCTTGAGATCAGATCGCCATTGTTACCCGCAAGGGTCCGCCCCGCCTTGACCCGGCGTGTCTTGCCCTGGCACCGCAGTTCCCAGGTCTCATCCAGCGAGCGCGCGTCGTAGGCGAGACAGGTGTGGCTGTCCAGGTCATCCGGCGTTTCCGGTTCCCCGAAAGACGCAAGATACCCCGGAGCAGCAACCAGGATGCGCCGGACAGGGCAGAGTTTCCGCCAGATCGTTGACTTGTCCTTCGGCGGTTCGGAAATCCTGATCGCCAGATCGAAATCGTCGGAGACGATATCGATGAACCGGTCCGTGAGATTGAGCGCCAAGGCCGCGCCCGGATACTCGACCCGGAAAGCCGAAGCGACGTCGGGCAGCACCTGCAGACCGAGCGACATCGGTGCGTTGATCCGGATCAGTCCAGCCACATCCCCATGTTGTTCCTGCAGGTCTTCGGTCACATTGCGAAAGTCGTCCAGAAGCGGCCGGATGCGGGCGGCAAACACCGCCCCGGCCGAGGTCAGCGAAACATGCCGTGTGGTCCTCAGCAGCAGCTGAATTCCAAGCTCCTCCTCAAGAGCGCTGACAGCCCGCGTAACGGTAGGCGCCGTCATGGCGAGCTGCCGTGCGGCGCCAGCAAAGCTCCGCAGCTCGGCAACGGTGAGGAATATGCGAACCTGTCCGAGATCGATCATGGTTCAATTATTTCATATTATGGAATAATAACAAAAATATTATTGCTATTCCGAACCGGACCGGGCTGCCCCATTTTCACGTCAACGGCACACGAACCCTTTTCGGATAAGGATCAACGGTCATGCTCGAGCAAATCAAGGGCCTGCATCACGTTACATCAATGGCGGCGAATGCCCAGCAGAACAGTAACTTCTTCACCAAGGTGCTCGGTCTGCGTCGGGTCAAGAAAACCGTCAATTTCGATGATCCGGAAGTCTATCACCTCTATTACGGCGACGAGGTTGGAACTCCGGGATCGGTCATGACCTATTTCCCATTTCCGCATATCCCAAGAGGCCGGCAGGGCTCAGGAGAAGTCGGGGAAACCTATTTCACGGTTCCGGAAGGCTCCCTCGGCTACTGGAAGGAACGGCTTTCCCGGCACGATGTAAGCGGACTTGGCGAAGACGACGTTTTCGGCGAAAAGCACCTGCGCTTTGACGGGCCGGACGGCGACCGCTTCGCGCTGATCGAGGTTGACAACGATGACCGCGAAGGCTGGACCGCCAGTGGCATCGGCTCCGCCGAAGCGATCCAGGGCTTCCATGGCGCAAGCTTCCGCCTGCAGGACGCAGGCGCCACCGCCGAACTGCTGAAGTTCATGAATTACAGCGAGGTCGACCGCAAGGACAACTGGACGCGCTTCGGGGTCGAGGGCGGCAACGGGGCCGACTTCATCGACATCGAGACGGTCCCCTCAGGCAGCCGCGCCCGCCAGGGTGCCGGATCTGTTCACCACATCGCCTTCGCTGTGGAGGATAGGGCGGCACAGCAGGAAGTCCGCAAGGCACTTCTCGACACGGGCTACCAGGTTACACCGGTGATCGATCGGGACTATTTCTGGGCAATCTACTTCCGCACGCCGGGCGGCATCCTGTTCGAGGTCGCCACCAACGAGCCCGGTTTCAGCCGTGACGAGGATACCGCTCATCTTGGCGAAGCCCTGAAGCTGCCGGGCCGCTACGAAGAGTTCAGGACGCAGATCGAGCAGAATCTCGGCCCGATCATCGACTAGTACCACGCCCTTTCCGGTGGCGCGGAGCCGACGCTCCGCGCACTCCATCATGTGAATCGAGAAACGCCATGTCCCTTTCCTTCTATCACGCCCTGACGAAGAAACCGGCTCCGGGCGCACCCCTGGTTTTAGCCTTTCACGGCACGGGAGGCGACGAGCATCAGTTCTCGCAGTTCGTCGACGAAACTCTGCCCGAGGCCGGCCTTGTCTCGCCGCGCGGCGATGTTTCCGAACACGGCGCGTTGCGCTTTTTCCGCCGAACCGGGGAGGGTGTTTACGACATGGACGACCTAGCGTTCAGAACCGGCAGGATGGTCTCCTTCATCGCGGCACACAAGGAAGCCAATCCGGGTCATCCGGTCTACGCCTTCGGCTATTCCAACGGCGCCAACATCCTTGCATCCGTGGCCTTCATCCGGCCGGGCCTTTTCGACCGGGTCGCGCTGCTTCATCCGCTCATTCCGTGGACGCCGGAGGCCAATGCCGGTCTTGCCGGAAAGGATATCCTGATCACAGCCGGCCACCGCGATCCGATCTGCCCGCCTCAACAGACCGCTGCTCTGATTTCCTGGCTGGAAGACCAGAAGGCCGTCGTAAGCGCCGAACTGCATGACGGCGGACACGAGATCCGGCAACAGGAAGTTACCGCCCTGCAGGCCTTCCTGACCGATCAGATAGGTTCATCATGACCCTGATCCATAAAAACACGCGCCGCGGCCAAACAAGGATAGGTTCTGCTCTTCGAGCATGGTCTGGCCGGATCACGACAGGCGAAGGAATGGATAGCAGGACTTTTTGAGCTGCCGGAGGCGGTTCCTGAGCGACCACGGGACCGACCTCGGACGCAGATCGTCCCTCGACCTGTCGCGCTGTCTGCAAAATGCCGGCAACACCGAGCTGAAAACGGCCCGAGCTTCATAAGGTCCCGAGGCAGTGCCTCACCAGCAGCAGAAGCCGCCGTCCACCAGCAGGTCGACACCGGTGCAGTAGGACGCGGCATCCGAAAGAAGGAAAACCGCCGGACCAACCATCTCGTCCACATTCGCCATGCGCTGCATCGGTGTCTGGCTTTCGAACTCCCTGGCCTGATGCACCATTTCCGGCCGGGTGTTCATGGGTGTCGCGGTATAGCCGGGTGAGATGGAATTGACCCGGATTCCGCGATCCACCCATTCCATCGCCATTGATTTCGACATGTGGATGACGCCCGCCTTCGAGGCGTTGTAGTGCACCTGCGACAGGCCCCGGTTGACGATCACACCGGACATGGAGGCGATGTTCACGATAGACCCGCCCTTGCCGTGCGTCAGCATCGCCCGCCCTTCCGCCCGGCAGGAAAGCCAGACGCCCTTCATGTTGATGTCCATGAGGGTCTGGTACTGCTCCTCGCTCATGTCTTCGCAGGGACTCGCATTGGCGATGCCCGCGGCATTCACCGCCAGTGTCAAAGGCCCGAGCTCGGCCTCGACTTGGCTCACCGCATCGGCAAGTGCATCCTCCGAAGTCACATCCGCCGCGATTTCGACAGACCTGCACCCGGTCTGCGCAATGAAATCCGCAGTCTGCGCCAGGCCGTCATCCGTGCGACGGTCCAGAAGCCCCACATCCGCGCCGCATTGCGCAAGCCCCATTGCGATGCGTTGACCGATACCGCTGCCGGCGCCGGTGACAAGCGCCACCCGCCCCGTGAGGCCGAAAAGCGCCGGTGCGTTCAAGGTAATTTCAGCCACCTTTATTCATCCTCGCAGGAAACCTTTTTGGTTTTCAAGATTTTGCAACGCCGGAGACAGTCGCCTTCTGAACGACCTGAATGTAAAATTTTTAAGGGTCCACACCCTAGGACATAATCAGCCCACCATCCACATTGATGGTCTGGCCGGTGATGTAGTCGGCGTCTTCACTGGCAAGAAAGGCAATCAGTCCGGCAACATCCTTGCCCTCACCCGCGCGCTTCATGGGTATGTTCTGAACCCAGCTCGCCATCAGTTCACCCGGGCCGAAATCGCCCAGCATCTGGCCCCAGACCCGGTCGTTATAGTCCCACATGTCCGTCTTGATGATACCCGGGCAGATGGCGTTCACGGTAATGCCTTCCAGGGCGACCTCCTTCGCAAGGCTCTGGGTCAACCCCATGACACCGAATTTCGAGGCGGCATAATGCGGGGTGTAGATGAACCCGTCGCGCGCCTGGCCGGAGGCCGTGTTGATCAGCCGCCCGCCACGCCCGCGCTTGCGCATCTGCCGGATCGCTTCCTGGCAGCACAGGAACACGCCCTTGGTGTTGACCGCCATGGTGGCATCCCACTTGTCTTCCGTCAGGTCCTCGACCTTGGCGATGGTGATGATGCCGGCGTTCTGCACCGAAATATCCACCTGGCCGAACTCGTCGAAGGCGCGCTCGTATAGTGTCCGCACGGCGTCCGGATCCGTTACGTCGCATATGACGCCGGTCGCGGCGGCGCCGCTCTCGCGCAGCTTCGCGGCGGCCTCTTCCACCTGCGGCTCAACTGAAGCGATCACCACATTGGCGCCCTCCGCGGTAAAGCGCTCGGCAATGGCGTAGCCGATCCCCTTGTTGCCGCCGGTGATGACAACTGTTTTTCCGTCGAAACGATTCATCTCTTGTTACCTTCGCAAATCATGCGGTTGCCAGTTCCATGACCGAAACATCGTTTGCCTCGTCACGATCCAGAATACCGGTCTGCCGGCCCGCCGCCATAACCAGGATACGGTTCGAAACGCCAAGCACTTCTTCAAGATCGGAACTGACCACGATCACCGCCACGCCGTCGGCGGCGAGCGCGTGAATGATCTCGTAGATCGAAGATCGCGCCCCGACGTCGATGCCGCGTGTCGGTTCGTCCAGAAGCACCACACGCGGATTGCGGGCGAGCCATTTGGCGATAACGACCTTCTGCTGGTTGCCGCCGGACATCTCGGACGCCTTCTGGCGTCCCCTGCCCTTAACGCCGAATTTGCGAATGCTTTTGTCGGCGAATTCCCGCACCCGGTGCGACCTGATCCAGCCGGACCGTCCGACCGATTCAAAATTCGAATAGGCGATATTCTCAGCAATGCTGTGGTCGAGAATGACCCCCTGCAGCTTGCGGTCTTCCGGAACCAGCACGATGCCGTTGCCGATCGCATCGCGGGGCGAGTTCGGCGTAATATCCCGCCCGTTCAGCTTGACCGATCCGGAGCGTATCGGATCCGCACCCGCGATCGCCCGCACCAGTTCCGTGCGCCCGGCGCCGATCAGGCCAGCGATCCCGAAGATTTCGCCCTTGCGGACGGAGAAATTCACATCGGCGAACCGGCCTGAGGGCGACGAAAAATTGCTGACCTCCAGCACGGTCTCCTCGTCCGGAACGGCCAGCGTCGGGAACATCTGCTCCATGCTGCGTCCGACCATCGCCTCCACGATGGTGCGCACCGGAAGATCGGCCGTGTCGAATTCCTGCACCTTGTGGCCGTCGCGCATGACCACGATCCTGTCGGCGATCTGCTTGATCTCCTCCAGACGGTGCGAGATGTAGACGATGCCGACACCTTCGGATTTCAGACGCTCGATCTGCTTGAAAAGCAGCTTGGTCTCTTCACCGCCCAGGGCGGCGGTCGGCTCATCGAGAATGAGGAGCTTCGCATTGAGCGTCAGCGCCTTGGCGATCTCGATCAGCTGCTGGCTGGCCGTCGAGAGCCCTTCGACATACTGCCGCGGTGAAATGTCGAGGCCCAGGCGTTCAAGGCCGCGATGCGCGCGGCTTTCCATTTCCCCGCGGTCGACCCGCCCGTGCTTCATCGGGTAGCGCCCGACGAAAATATTCTCGGCGATGGTCAGATGCGGCAGCAGCAGAAGTTCCTGATGGATCATGCCGACGCCCGCGTCCATCGCTTCGCGGGGATTGGCGGGCGCATAGGACGCGCCCTGCCAGGTCATTGTTCCGGCGCTCGGCAGGACCGTTCCGGAAATGATGTTCGACAGTGTCGATTTTCCCGCGCCGTTTTCGCCAAGCAGCGCCACGACCTCGCCGGCGTGGATATCCATGTCGATACCGTGCAGAACTTCAATCGGTCCGTAGGACTTGTGAATGTTCCGCAGTGTAAGGATCGGAGATCTGCCGTCGGAGGTCATGGCGCCGCCTTTCTTCTGGTCGTGCCGCAGCTTACGGGTGCTTCTCCACGAACTTCGGCGCGTCCGCGCAGGTCGTCAGCACGGCGTTGGGGATCTGGCGCTCCGGCACGTCTTCACCGGCAGCGACCTTCAGGGCGGAATCGACCGCGAGGCGGCCCATCAACTGCGTGCTCTGCGTTGCGGTCACGATGAACGGACCTTCGCATTTCGCCAGATATTCCAGGGCCGCGACGTCGCCGTCATAACCGCCGATGATAACCGTGTCGGAAAGACCCGCCACATCGACAGCCTTGGCCGCACCCATGGCAAGCCCGTCCGCCTGTCCGAAGATCAGCTTGATGTCGGGATGTGCCTGAAGCATGTTCTGGGCAATGGAAAAACCCTCATCGGGAGACCACATCTGGCTCCACTGCTGGGTCACCAGTTCGATGTCCGGGTTTTCGTCGATGGCGCGCTTGCACCCCTTGAAACGATCGACTTCCGGCGTGGTGCCTTTCTGGCCGTGAATGATGGCCATCTTGCCTTTGCCTTCCGCCAGACCAATGATGTGGTTGCAGACCTGATAGGCGGATTCCACGCTTTCACCGGCGATGAACGTGTCTCCGGGAGCGCCTTCAGGAGTCCGGTCGACGTTGATGACCGGAATGCCTTCCGCCCGTGCCAGCCGGGTCGGAACAGCCGCCGCCGCCGCACCTGCCGGGATATAGATGAATGCATCGATCCCCTGGGTGATCAGGTCCTGGACCTGATTGACCTGCGTGGCCGTGTCGTTCTTGGCATCAACGACGATCACTTCTATACTCTTCTCCCCGGCATAAGCTTCAACGCCGAGCTTGATCTGGTTGAAGAAGTCCGCCTGCAGGTTCGGGACCGCGAGGCCGATCTTGTTCACATCGCCGGCCAGGGCCGATCCGGCCATCAAGGTCGTCGCGACCGCAGCAACCATTGCCTTCATTGTCGTCTTCATTGAATTCTCCTCCACTCTGATTTGGGTCGTTCTTCCAATGACCCGATTTAGCCCGGCTCTCGCCGACCCTTCGCTTGATCGTTCCTCGTCCAACCGGAAGAAAAATCGATCTGTTTCAGTAACTTGCGACACGCACCCTATAAACCTCCAGCCACAGGACACCTGGCGGCAAACGGGAGTATTTCGTCCGGTCCTCCCAAACTCCCGGCGGGGTCTTTCCGTCAACTCCGGCGTTTGATCGTCTCCACAGCGACGGCAAGGACGATGACCGAACCGATGATGACCGCCTGCAGGAAGGGCGATACGCCGATCAGGTTGAGGCCGTTGCGCAACACCCCGATGATCAGGACACCGACGATGGTTCCAACAACACCACCGGTGCCGCCGGAAAGGCTGGTGCCGCCGATGACCACCGCAGCGATGGCATCCAGTTCATAGGCCACCCCTGAACTCGGCTGCACCGCATCGAGTCGCGCCGCGAGCAGGACCCCTGCCAGCCCGGACAGGACCGCGGAAGCCACGTAGACCAGCACCGTTGTGCGTTGAACATTGATCCCCGCCAGGCGCGCCACTTCCGGGTTGCCGCCGATCGCATAGAGCGAGCGCCCGCCCTCGCGGTAACGCAGATACAGGGTCGCCACAGTGAAAACGATCAGCATGACGGCGACCGTCATGGTCAGAAATCCGCCGTAACGGATGATCGCACCCATGTTGAACCAGGCGGGAAAGCCGATGATCTGCGAACCGTTGGTGATCATGTTCGCCACACCGCGCGCGATCGACATCATGGCCAGCGTCGCGATGAAGGCGGGTATCCTGAAAGCCGTGATCAGCAACCCGGAAACCGCACCGGCGATTGCCGAGGCAAGCAGCGCTCCGCTGATGGCAATCGCCATCGGCATCCCGGCCTCCACGTTGAGATATCCCAGCACCATCATGGAGAGCGCCAGCACCGATCCGACAGAAAGATCGATGCCGCCGATCAGAATTACGAAGGTCATGCCGACAGCCATGATGCCAAGCACGGTGATCTGATCGAGAATGTTCAGGAAGTTTCTGAACGACAGGAACGAATCCGTCGCGATAGAAAGAAACACGCACAACAGAAGCAGACCGATCAGCGGCCCCGTAGCCCCTCGGATCGAGATCATGTCCAGCAAACGCGATTTCCCAACGTCCTGATCGGCTGTCACCGTCATCTCCTCCTTCCAAACACGAATATTTATTCATGTATGCAAAAAAATCATACTCAGCAGATTTTTGTCTGTCAAGATCTGAAAAGATCTAAAAATCACCGATAATCTGTGATTTTCATCGTGGCTCGAATTTGAAACCAGCTTGACAGCTTTCTTGTGTGCATGTTTAATATAAACAGAATAATTATGCAAGGCTAAGCATGTCATGACACCCAATGAGCTCCGCGTTATCGCAAATCATATCAGGCGGCGGGATCTTCAGGCGGTTTTCGAAGCCGGCGCTGGCCACATTGGCGGAGAAATGTCTGTCACGGATATTCTGACAGCGCTCTATTTTCGTATCCTGAGCATCGATCCGGCCAATCCCGATGCCCCGGATCGGGATCGCCTGATCCTCAGCAAGGGACACACGGCCTGCGCGCTTTATGTGACGCTCGCCGAAAAAGGCTTCATTCCCAAGGATGAGATCAGCACCTTCCTGAAACCGCATTCCCGTCTGAACGGCCACCCCAACCGCACCAAGGTTCCCGGCGTCGAGGCCAATACCGGCCCTCTCGGCCACGGCCTGCCGATCGGCGTCGGCATGGCGATGGCGGCCAAGCTCGACAAGGCCGACTGGCGAACCTTCGTCGTCACGGGCGACGGCGAGATGCAGGAAGGCTCCAACTGGGAAGCGATCATGGCCGCGTCCCAGTTCAGGCTGGACAACCTGACCCTGATCATCGACCACAACCGGCTGCAACAGGGCGCGCGCCTTTCCGACACGAATGACGTCGCACCATTCGCTCCCAAGCTGGAAGCCTTCGGCTGGGCCGTGGAGGAAATCGACGGCCATGACATGGCGGCGATCAGCGCGGCGCTCGACCGTAGCGCCATCACACCCGGCAAGCCGAAATGCATCGTCGCCCACACGTTCAAGGGACAGGGCATCTCGTTCATGACCGACGATGTCGCATGGCACCACAAGGTTCCCAGCGCGGACCAGTACAAGCAGGCGATGAGCGAACTGGAGGAGGCACTTTGATGACGATCTCGGCACCACCAGCCCAACTTTTCGACTGCCGCGACGCCTTTGTCGGCACGCTCGAGGCGCTCGCGCAGACCAACAACGACATCATCGCCGTGTGCAACGACTCCGTCGGATCGAGCAAGCTGGGCGGGTTTCGCGACAAATGGCCGGGCAGGCTGATCAATGTCGGCATCGCGGAACAGAATATGGTCGGCGTGGGCGCCGGCCTCGCCAATGGCGGCAAGATCCCCTTCGTGTGTGCCGCATCGTGCTTTTTGACCGGCCGTGCGCTGGAACAGATCAAGGCGGATGTCGCCTATACCAACACCAATGTGAAACTCTGCGGCATCAGCTCCGGCATGGCCTATGGCGAACTCGGGCCGACCCACCATTCGATCGAGGATTTCGCCTGGATACGGGCTCTGCCCAATGTCCCGGTCATCGCACCGGCGGACAGGGCGGAAACCATTGCCGCGGTGACATGGTCGGCGCACCATGAGGGCCCGGTTTTTCTGCGCCTGAGCCGCGTCGGCGTTCCGGATCTTCTTCCCGAAGGACATGTTTTCGAACTCGGCAAGGCCAATATGCTGCGTGACGGCACCGACCTGACCATCATCGCCAATGGCGTTCTCTCCCACCGGGCCATGGCTGCCGCGCAAATGCTCGCCGAGCGCGGCATCTCCGCCCGGGTGCTCAACATGGCGACCGTCCGCCCCATCGATCGGGACGCGGTGCTGGCGGCGGCGAACGAAACCGGCGCGATCCTTACTTGCGAGGAACACACGGTTTACGGTGGGCTCGGCAGTGCGGTCGCAGAAGCTGTTGTTGAAACCCGGCCCGTGCCGATGAAGCTGTTGGGTGTGCCGGGCATATTCGCTCCGACGGGATCCGCGAATTTTCTGCTGGACGAATTCGGCATGTCGCCTGCAGGCATTGCCGAAAGCGCCAGGGAGCTCATGAAGAAGAAGGCCTGATCGACGATGACCATCCGGGCGGTGCTGGCGATTGACGAGGGAACGACCAACAGCAAGGCCGTCCTCGTCGGCGAAAACGGTGATGTTCTTGCCAGCGGCAGCGCGCCTGTGCCGACAGAACACCCCCGGCCCGGCTGGGTTCAGCAATCTGCTGAGGACATCTGGTCCGCCACCCTTGAGGCGATAGGGTCCTGCCTGAGGGCGGCGCCGGACGTCGACATCGCCGCACTGGGAATTTCCAACCAACGCGAATCGATGCTCGTCTGGGACCGAGCGACCGGCGAGCCGCTTGGCCCGGTCATCACTTGGCAATGCCGGCGCACCGCGGCAGCCTGCGGCGAGCTCAAATCCGCCGGCCATGAACCTTCGGTGCTCCGGCTGACCGGATTGCCGCTCGACCCGATGTTTCCCGCCACGAAAGCCAGGTGGCTGCTTGAGAACCACTGCCAGGGGCGCGACCCCGCCGACGTCTGTCTGGGCACGGTCGATTCCTGGCTTATCTGGAACTTCTCCGGCGGGCAGATCCACATGACCGACCGCTCCAATGCGGCGCGGACGCAGCTTCTCGACATCGCGACCGGCAAGTGGGACGACACGCTGTGCGCGCTCTTCGGGGTTCCGAATGCGGCGCTGCCGCACGTGAGCGACTCCTCCCACCTTTTCGGCGTCACGACGGATGTGCCCGGCCTTCGCGACGGTATCCCGATTGCCTCGGCTGTGGGCGACTCCCACGCGGCCCTATTCGGTCACGGCGCTTTCGGCGCAGGCGACGGCAAGATCACGTTCGGCACCGGTTCGTCGATCATGACGACAATCCCCGAATTCATCGCACCGCCACAAGGCATCACAACAACAATTGCCTGGTCCATTGGCGGCAAGATGACCTATGCGTTCGAGGGCAACATTCTGGTGAGCGCCGCCATTTTGCCGTGGACGGCGGAATTGCTTGGCCTGGAAAGCGTCGACGCCCTTCTGGAGCTTGCGCAGACCGTCGACGCGTGCCTGGGCGTTACCCTGGTGCCTGCGCATGTCGGTCTCGGCGCGCCTCACTGGCAGGCGGACGCACGCGGCCTGATTAGCGGCCTCACATTTTCCTCCGGTCCGGCCCATGTGGCCCGTGCGGCCGCCGAGAGCATGGCCTACCAGGTGAATGACATCTACCGGATCATGGCCGAGGCAACCGGACACGGAATCGGGCGGCTTTTCGTCGATGGCGGCCCGAGCCGCAATCCCTTCCTGATGAAGCTGGTTGCCGATTACCTCAACCACCCTGTCACGATGTGCGACAACACCGAAGCCTCCGCCCTGGGGGCGGCCTATCTGGCAGGCCTTGCAGCCGGTGTCTGGCCGGATCTGACGACGATTTCAGGACTAAAAAGAAGCGGCGCGGAACTGAACCCCGCCATGGCCGACGAAATGCGGACTCGGTCTCTGGAAAACTGGCAGATCGCAATTCGCCGCTCGACAATTATCAATAATTGAATATTTATTCATAGGAGCCGGACCCGAACCAGTTGGAGCTTATGACGTGTCGCGCCTGAATGAACTACGCATGATCGCTCGGGTTGCCCAGATGTATCACATCGAGGGCAAGCGACAGGCGGATATCGCCAAACATCTACGCATCTCCCAGGCAACGGTCTCCCGAATGCTCAAGAAAGCCGTGGACGAGGAGATCGTGCGCACCACGGTCGTCGCACCTTCGGGGACCTACAGCGAACTGGAGACAGGGCTCAGGGCAGCGTTCGGGCTCGCAGAGGCCATCGTGGTGGAATGCTCCGAGGACCGCGAAGGCGCGATCATGGCGCGCATCGGCGAAGCTGCCGCTCATATCATCGAGGCAACCTTGCAGCCCGGTGAGATCATCGGCGTTTCCAGCTGGAGCCAGACCATTCTCAAGATGGTCGACAACATCCATCCGATGAAGAACGGCAAGGCGAAATATGTTGTCCAGACCCTGGGTGGCATGGGGGACCCGACGGTTCAGATCCACGCCACGCAACTGACCTCCCGGCTTGCCAAACTGACCGGCGCCGAGGCGCGTCTGCTGAGCGCACCCGGCGTCGCGCAATCGCGGGAAGCCAAGCTTGTTCTGCTCAGCGATCCCTATATCCGCGAGACCATCGACCTGTTCAGCCGCATAACCCTCGCCATCGTCGGCATAGGCGCGCTGGAACCCTCCTGGATGCTGGCCCGCTCCGGCAACATTTTCACGCCGAACGAACTGGCCGCCGTCAAGGAGGCAGGGGGCGTCGGCGACATCAGCCTGAGGTTCTTCGATCAGGATGGTGGAACCGTCAAAACACCGCTCGATGACCGGGTGATCGGTATGCCACTGGAAGATCTGGCGCATATAGAGCGTGTCGTCGCGCTGGCCGGCGGCGATACCAAGACCGACGCCATACGCGGCGCACTCAGAACCGGCAAGATCGATGTTCTGATCACCGACAGGTTTACCGCCGAACGGCTGGTTACCCCGCCCCAGGCCGAACCGCAGGCAAAGCCTCTTTAGGTCTCAGTCTGCCGGCAAAGGCCTGCATCTGCTGTCCTGCTCTCGGTCAGCATCGCGCCGGTCGGCCCCGGAATACCCATATTCAGGTAGGTCAACGTCCCCAGTGCTGCCCCGGACTTGATACGGGAACACCCGGACGGCCCCGGATCAAGTCCGGGGCCGTCCGAGGAGGAATACCCCAACTCGGGCAGTCACCGCGCGAAAACAACTGGCTACGCGCCGAGCTTTGCCACCAGATCGGCCGCGCTGACTGCGGCATCCGCGGCTTCCTTGCCCTTCTTGACGAAATGCTCGCTGAAGAAGCCTTCATGCTCACCGGTCGGTTGAAAACGATGCGGCGTCAGAGAGACCGAGAGCACCGGAACGCCCGACTTGAGCCCGGCTTCCATCAGACCCGTAACCACAGCTTGAGCCACGAAATCGTGGCGGTAGATGCCACCATCGACGACAAGCGCAGCGGCGGCGATAGCGTCGTATTTTCCCGTCTCGGCCAGTTTGAGAGCAACGAGCGGCATTTCGAACGCACCTGGAACATCGAAGCTTTCCACTTCTGCTCCCGGGTCCAGCTCCGAAAGTCTCTGCTTGAAGCCCTCGAACGCCTTGTCGACGATATCCGCGTGCCAGCGTGCCTTTATGAAGGCGAATTTTCTGGTTTTGCTCAAAGGTCCCGTTCCTTTTTCCGTGTTTCCTGAGGCTCGCTGTTTCATGGCCACAAGGCAGCTTGCTCCCTTATGGCTCAAGCAGGCACGTCCCGCCACATCAATCGAGACGTTTTTTGACGCAGGGGAGGCGTCACCCTGGCGCACAAGTGCATCCGATTCACCCCTGCTCAATTGACTTGCACCACCGGAATTTAACTAGACACATGCAACTGACTACAGATAATAATAATGTCATCATACCAGTTGACATCAAAATTTCACTGTGGATTCATAAAAATCATAAGCTTGGGAGGAACCATGAAAATCGCGCTCATAGGTGCGGGGGGAAAAATGGGAGTACGACTCTCCCATAACTTGAAGGGCTCCCGATACAACGTTGCTCACGTCGAAGTCAGCAGTGAAGGCAAGAACCGGCTGAAGTCCGAAGTCGGCGCTGATTGCGTCGATATCGATGAGGCCCTTGTAGGGGCCCGCGCAGTTATCCTGGCAGTGCCGGACACGGCAATAAAGGCGGTCTCCAGCAGCATCATCGACAAGCTCGATCCGGGAACCATCCTGATCGCATTGGATGCGGCCGCCCCGTTCGCGGGCCATTTCCCGGAACGGGACGACATAACGTTCTTCGTCACTCATCCCTGCCATCCGCCGATCTTCAACGATGAGACCGACATGTCCGCAAAGCGCGACCATTTCGGTGGTGTCGCGGCGAAGCAGGCAATTGTCAGCGCCCTCATGCAAGGGCCGGAAGAGCACTTTGCGATTGGAGAGGACATCGCGAAGACGATCTTCAAACCGATCCTGCGGTCCCATCGCATCACCGTCGAACAGATGGCGCTTCTGGAGCCCGGCTTGTCCGAGACAGTGTGCGCCACGCTCCTTGTGGTCATGAAGGAGGCCATGGAGGAAGTTGTGCGCCTCGGCGTCGACCGCCAGGCGGCGCGCGACTTTCTGCTCGGCCACATGAATGTTCTTGGCGCGGTTGTCATGGAGGAAGTTGACGGCGTCTTTTCAGATGCCTGCAACAAGGCAATCGTCAATGGAAAAACACGCCTCATGCGTGATGACTGGATTGGCGTGTTCAAGCCGGAGGAAATCAGGGAAAGCATCCGGCGGATCACCTGATCGGAGTTCCTGCGTCCTGACCGGCGCAGGCAACTTGAACGAACCGGAAGCTCTGAACTTGCTGGAGCGGTTCGGCACTGAAGACTGAAATTCAAAGTTAAACGGGAGGACTACATGACATTCACTCGCAGAACGCTCCTTGCTGGGGCTGCGCTCGCAGCCACTCTCATGGTGCCCGCCTATGCATCCGCGGCGGATCTGATCGCGATCATCACGCCTTCGCATGATAATCCGTTCTTCAAGTCGGAAGCGGAAGGCGCACAGCAGCGCGCTGAAGCGCTCGGCTATGAAACGCTGGTTCTCGTTCACGACGATGATCCGAACAAGCAGAGCGAACTCTTTGACACCGCGATCGCTCGCGGCGCAAAGGCGATCATCCTGGACAACGCCGGAGCTGACGCCTCCGTGGCACCGGTTCGCCGGGCCAAGGAAGCCGGTATTCCGTCCTTCCTGATCGACCGTGAAATTTCCGAAACCGGTGTTGCGGTCTCCCAGATTGTTTCCAACAACTACCAGGGCGCCCAGCTCGGCGCTGAAGAGTTCGTGAAGCTGATGGGTGAAGAAGGCAATTACGCCGAACTCGTCGGCAAGGAATCCGACACCAACGCCGGCATCCGCTCCTCAGGTTACCATGACGTCATCGACCAGTATCCTGACATGAAGATGGTCGCGCAGCAGTCCGCGAACTGGAGCCAGACGGAAGCCTACGAGAAGATGGAAACCATCCTCCAGGCCAATCCTGAGATCAAAGGCGTCATCTCCGGAAACGACACCATGGCCATGGGGGCCTGGTCCGCTCTGAAAGCGGCCGGCCGTACGGACGTGATCGTGGTCGGGTTTGACGGCAGCAACGATGTCCGCGACTCGATCCTCGAGGGCGGTATCAAGGCTACCGTTCTTCAGCCGGCCTTCCGCCAGGCGGAAATCGCTGTCGAGCAGGCCGATCAGTATCTGAAGACCGGCTCCACCGGTCAGGATGAAAAGCAGCTGATGGACTGCGTGCTGATCAACGCATCGAACGCCGGTAATCTCGAAACCTTCGCACTGAAATAAAACGAGATCGGTTGCGGCGGATCCGTTCGTCGCAACCGGACCCTTTCATAATACCTGGTCCCTTGCCTGCTGCCAGCGGCCGCAAGGCATGGGTGAGTTTTATTCGGGAGGATGCAAGGTGCATCGCGGCTTAGCTCCGTCAATTTGTATGGTCATGATTGTTGCCGCCCTTGGCGGCTGTAAGCTTGAAAAAAACGATATTGTTGCAGATGGCGATGGCAAGGACGTTGTGTCCAGCCAGCCCGGCGGCGACATGAACTCGCTGGTCGCTGACATCTGGGACAAGCAGGTCATCCCGCATCTTCAGGATACATCGACTGACATGAAGTCTCTGGCGATAGCAATTGCCGAGGATCTCGACGCCGCCGGCAACGCAAACGGCTATCGCGCTGCAAGTGAGGGCAGCCCCTGGAACTTCGCCACAAGGATCACCGGTACGATCGTCTCGGCCAAGACAGACACCCGCGCCGCAACCGCCGAAATCGACTTGGACGGAGACGGGGAAGCGGACGTCACCCTGCAGCTCGGCCCGGTTATCCGCGGCACGGCGCTTCGGGACGTCCTTCCGTTTATCGACTTCACATCCTTTACCGACCAGATCGAATTTGCCCAGTTGTCGCGAGCCCTGAACACGCGCGCTTATGAGGCAGCGCTGAAAGATCTGCCGCGCGACGCGCTCGTCGGCCAGAAGATCGACGCCATGGGCGCATTCACGGTGCGCGGCTCCGCACCTCCATTTCTCGTCACTCCCGTTGCCCTGAAGGTGGGCGAATGATGACCGCGCCGGATCACAGGATCGGACTTTCAGTGCGCGGCGCGACCAAGGTCTATCCGGGCACCCTCGCCCTGAACGACGTTGACTTCGATGTCCATCTGGGCGCGGTCAATGTCCTTGTCGGCGAGAATGGCGCGGGAAAATCAACGCTCATGAAGGTCATCGCCGGCGTGGAACAATTGACGTCGGGCGAGATCCTGATGGAGGGCGAACGCTTGAGCCTTCCCGACACCCGCACGGCCGCCGCCCACGGCATCGGCATCGTGTTCCAGGAACTGAACCTGTTTCCGAACATGACAGTTGCCGACAATATCTTTATCGCGCGGGAGAAAACCCGGGCGGGCATCGACATCGCGGCCGGTGAGCAGAAAAAGGAAGCCGTCGAACTGCTCAAGCGGCTGGAACATGACATTTCGCCGGACGCCCTTGTCTCCGACCTGCGGATTGGCGAACAGCAGATAGTCGAGATCGCCAAGGCGCTTGCGCAGGATGCCCGCATCCTGATCATGGACGAACCGACTTCCGCTTTAAGCGCGGCGGAGGTGGAGATCCTGTTCAGGGTAATCGCCGATCTGAAAAAGCGCGGCGTCGGCATCGTCTATATCTCACACCGCCTCGAGGAGCTGATACGCATCGGCGACTACATCACCGTGCTCAGGGACGGCGTCCGGACCGGTGCCCGTTCCATGGAGGGCGTGGACGTCTCCTGGATCGTGCGCAACATGATCGGTGCTGCATCCAAGGATTTCGCCAAGACGGTGCAGCATGATTTCGGCGACGAGATTTTCCGCAGCGAAGACATCTGCCTGATCGGCAAGACCGGCAAATATGTGGTCGACCATGTCTCTCTGAGCCTCCGGGCCGGAGAGATCGTCGGCATCTATGGTCTGATGGGCGCCGGACGATCCGAGTTTTTCGAATGCATCATGGCGCAGCATCCAAATTGCAGCGGTGCGTTCTTCATTGAGGGAAAGCCTCTGAACGAACCGGACGTGGCCGGCCGTATCTCCCGAGGCCTGGCCCTCATCCCGGAGGATCGCAAGGCCGAGGGGCTGGTGCAGATCCTGCCGATCAGGGAGAACATGTCCCTCTCCAGCCTCGGAAGCTTCGCAAAGGGCATCCATCTCAGCCTGCGCCGGGAGCGCGAGACGGTCGCCCGGTTCGTGCGTGACCTCACCATCAAGATCGCCAGCATGGAAAACCCGGTCAGTTCGCTGTCCGGCGGCAATCAGCAGAAGGTCGTCATCGGCAAGGCGCTGATGACATCGCCGAAGGTGCTTTTGATGGACGAACCGAGCCGCGGCATCGATATCGGCGCCAAGGCGGAGGTGTTCCGCACCATGCGCAAGCTCGCCGCGGAAGGCCTCGGCATACTCTTTGTCACCTCCGACCTTGAAGAGGTCATGTCCTTGTCCGACCGGATCGTCGTGATGTCCAACGGGCGGATCACGGGTGAATTCAACGGACCCGACGCAACAGAAGAACAGATTATCGCGGCTTCCGCGATCGGCCACGCTCCCTCAGGCGAAGCGAACCACATGAACGAGAGGAAACACGGATGACATCGCTCACCGCAACACAGGGTCAGACCGGTTCGGGCGGGCAACCCCTGGTTCTGCTACTGCTGAAACTCAGAACCTTCATCGCGCTGATCGCCGTTTTCGCCTTCTTTTCGATGGCGGCACCGAACTTCCTGAGCGCAGCCAATTTCGTCATCATGTCCAAACATGTGGCCCTGAACGCCTTTCTGGCAATCGGAATGACATTCGTCATCATCACCGGCGGCATCGACCTGTCGGTAGGCTCGATTGTCGGCCTGTGCGGCATGGTGGCCGGCTGGCTGATCCTCAACGGCATCGATCTGGGGATCGGATACTCGCTCTATTTCAACCTGTTCGAGATCATTCTCATCACCCTGGCCGTGGGCGTTCTGGTGGGCGCCATCAATGGACTGCTGATCACACGGTTGAATGTCGCCCCCTTCATCGCGACCCTCGGAACGCTTTATGTGGCGCGCGGACTGGCGCTGCTCTCGTCTGACGGCGCGACCTTTCCGAACCTTGTCGGCAAGGAGGACTACGGTTCGACGGGCTTCTACCTCATCGGCACGGGCAGCATTCTCGGGATACCCATCTCCATCTGGCTGTTGATCGCGGTTGGCTGCGCCGCGGCCTATATTGCCTCCAGAACCCCTCTCGGCCGGCATATCTACGCAGTCGGCGGCAACGAGAAGGCCGCGGCCCTTTCCGGGGTGAAGGTCAATCGCGTCAAGATGTTCGTCTACATGTTCTCCGGCTTTTGCGCGGCGATCGTCGGTCTGGTCATCTCTTCCCAGCTTGTGGCCTCGCACCCCGCGACCGGCGAAACATTCGAACTGAACGCCATCGCGGCGGCGGTGCTCGGGGGAACGTCCATGTCCGGTGGCCGTGGACGCATTGGAGGAACCATCGTCGGCGCCTTCGTCATCGGGGTACTGTCCGACGGACTTGTCATGATGGGAGTGAGTTCCTTCTGGCAGACCGTTATCAAGGGACTGGTGATCATTGCCGCGGTTGTCGTAGATCAGGCACAACAAAGACTTCAGGCGCGGGTAGCCCTGCAGCAGCAGGCCGCGGCCCGATAAAGAGCCCGACAAGGAGAATGGAATGAAAAAGGGTGCACTGATTGGCTGCGGCTTCTTCGCTCAAAACCACATGCATGCCTGGGCCGACGTGGAGGGGGCCGAAATCACGGCGCTTTGCGACCGGGACGAGGACCGTCTGAAGGCCACGGCCCAACGCTTCGGGATCGAAAGAACCTACACGGATGCCGCGGAACTGCTCAAGGCAGAGACCCTGGACTTCGCCGACATCGCGACCACTGTGCAGACCCATCTCCCGCTTGTTCAGCTTGTTGCCGCGAGCGGTGTGAACATCATCTGCCAGAAGCCCTTCGCGGACACCATGGACGACGCCAAGACCATGACCGGCCTGGCATCGGCCGCCGGCGTCACCCTGATGGTGCATGAGAACTTCCGCTGGCAATCGGCCATCCGCAAAGCGAAAGCCGAAATCGAAACTGGGGCGATCGGGACACCGTTCTGGGGGCGCGTCAGTTTTCGCTCGGCCTACGACGTCTATTCGGGCCAGCCCTATCTTGCCACCGATGACCGTTTCATCATTCAGGATCTGGGCATCCACATACTCGACATCGCCCGGTTCCTGTTCGGCGACGCGAAATCTATCAGCGCCAGCACCAGGCGGGTCAATCAGGCCATCCGGGCGGAAGACGTCGCCACGATGATGCTCGTTCACGAAAACGATGTGACCAGCATTGTCGACTGCAGCTATGCCACCCGTCTGCCGCATGAGCATTTCCCCGAGACCCTGCTTGAAGTCGACGGCAGTACCGGTACGCTGCGGCTGATGTCCGACTACCAGCTCGAGATCCACAACGCGCAAGGCACGTCACGAAAGGATGTGTCGCCGCCGCTGCTCCCCTGGGCCGAACGTCCCTGGCACAACATTCAGGAGAGCGTCTTCAACATCCAGCACCATTTCATCGACTGCCTTAAGAGTGACAGGGCGCCCGAAACCTCGGGCACCGACAATCTCAAGACGCTCGACCTCGTTGAGGCGGCCTATCTTTCCGCCAGCGAGGGAAACCGAACCATAGATCTGCGTGATCCGAACCGATGACCGACGACGAAGCCCAGAACCTGTTTGGCACGACACAGCCCCCCGCCCCGTACCGGATCCTCCGTGCCGGTGCGCTGTCGGCACGGCTTGAAAACGGCAATCTCAGATACGTCAGTGTCGAGGGTATCGAGATCCTGCGGGCGATATCCTATGTCGTGCGCGACCGCGACTGGGGAACCCTGGCGCCTCGCATTGAAGACATGAAGGTTGAGGAAGGGGCGGAGGAATTCACCGTCACCTATAACGCGGTCTTCGTGAATGCAGGCGCAACACTCAAGGTATCCACCCGCATTGAAGGCAGCGCGGACGGCCGCTTGAGCTACAGCGCGAATGCCTTCGCCGAACAGGATTTCGAAACCAACCGCTGCGGGTTCAACATCCTGCATCCGATACGGGATGTCGCCGGTGCTCCGGTGGAGGTCGAGCATTGCGACGGGTGCCGCGAGAAGACCGTTTTCCCGGAACTGATCGAGCCCTGGCAGCCGTTCAAGAATATCCGCGCCCTTACCCATTGGCCGGCGGCCTCCATCAAGGCGACTTGCAGGATGGAAGGAGATGTCTTTGAAATGGAGGATCAGCGCAACTGGTCCGATGCCTCCTACAAGACCTATGTGCGCCCGCTGGCGCTTCCATGGCCGTATATCCTGCCGGGAGGGCAGGAAAACCAGCAGGAGGTCGAACTCCTTGTTGAAAAAAACACGACCGGTGCAAGTTCCTCGCAAACCGCAAGGCACGACGGACCTGTCACGATTGAAGTAGGCCCACCAGCCGGAATGACGTTGCCGGACATCGGCCTGCTGATCACACCGGAAGAAAGCGAGCCCGCGCTCAACAGCGCCGACCGCCTTTTCGAGTTGAAGCCGAAGTCGATCCTCCTGCATTTCGACCCGACAACCCATCACGATCCGCAGTTCTGGGGTCACTACAAGACCCTTCAGGACATCTATCCGGCGGAATACGACCTGGAATATGTCGTCGCCGGCGAAGGCGACCTTGATGCGGAATTCGAAGAACTTGCACGGAAGGTGAGCGACAGCGGCATAACGCTGAATTCCCTTGCGGTTTGTCCGTCTGTCGATCGCCAGTCCACACCACCTGGCAGCGACTGGCCCGAGTGCCCGCCGCTTGAAGACATCTATCGCGCCGCCCGTGGCGCGTTTCCCGGCCTCGCGCTCGGCGGAGGCATGTTCAGCTACTTTACGGAACTCAATCGCAAGCGCCCGCCGCTCGATCTGCTCGATTTCGTGACGCATTCGACCAGTCCGATCGTGCACGCCGCCGACGATGACAGCGTGATGGAGACCCTGGAAACCCTGCCCCATATCACCCGGTCGGCAAGGGCGATTATCGGCGCGAACACCAGCTACAGGATCGGGCCGTCCACGATCGGGATGCGGATGAACCCCTATGGATCCAGAACCTTCGACAATCCGGACAGCGAACGCATCTGCATGACGTCCGACGACCCGCGTCAGCGCGGGGCATTCGCTGCCGCGTGGACGGTTGGATATGCGGCACGCATCGCCGCCGCCGGCATCGAAAAATGGATCCCGGCGGCATTCTCCGGGCCACGCGGCGTGCTGACAGCCGCGGGAGACGACTTCCTGCCTGTCGGCCGCGCCATAACGGAACTGGCGCGGGCACAGGAACTGCCGCTGCATGTGTATAAGGTGAGCGACGAACGTAAACTCGCGGCGCTTGGATTCGACACGGCCACGGGCCGCGCAATTCTGATCGCAAATTTGACATCTAATGAACTCGAAATCAGTACGGCCGGGACCGATATGCTAGGGCCGTTTGAGACCAGATGGTTGTGACATCGGAAATGATAAGCTATGTCCGCAACTGGTACGTCCGCAAATTAGGGGACGCAAAATAGACACGAGGGTTTGAGGCGGAAAACCATGGAGAACTGGAACGGCCCGGGTGGCGACGAAGACAAGATCGTTCGCCGCAAGTTATCCGATCAGGTTCTTGAACGCCTGCGCGAAATGATTGTGCGCGGGGAACTGGCACCTGGTGACCTCATGCCCTCCGAGCGGGAACTGATGAAGCGCTTCGGTGTCGGCAGGCCGGCTGTGCGCGAGGCGATGCAATCCATGCATACACAAGGCCTCATCACGATATCTCACGGCGAACGCTCCCGTGTCAGTGAATTGTCCGCCGATCTGGCCTTCCGGCAAATGGACATGGTCGCCCGGATGCTCCTTTCCGCTTCCTCCGATAACCTGGAATATCTGAAGGAAGCCCGCCGTCTGTTCGAAGTCGGCATGGTGAAGATTGCGACGGAAAAAGCGACGAAGGACGATATTTCCGAACTCGAGAAGCTGCTGGCGACACAACGCACCAAACTCGGAAATCCGTCCGAATTCATCAAGGCGGACATCGCTTTTCACAGCAAGATTTCCGCGATCTCGGGCAACCCCATTCTGGCCGCCGTCTGCGACGCCATGCTCACCTGGCTGTTCAATTACCACTCCGACCTGCTGATCTGGTCCGGCCAGGAAAACGTCACGCTTGAGGAACACCAGAAGATCATCGAGTGCATCGCGTCCGGCGATCCGGCTGCCGCCGCATCAGCGCTTGGGACCCACTTGAACAGGTCCAAGGATCTTTATCGCCATCATAACCAGGCCGAATAGAGCGCTTTTCTGGAAACACGCTGCCATCTGACGCGTGTTTCCAGCCTGCAGACATGTCATTGAAACCAGCTGAAAGCCGGAATTCGATCTATTCTGGAATGCCAGGACGGCCTGCGGCGCTACCGCCGCAGACAGATAGTCAAACCCCTTCCGCGAAATATCAGGTAATCCGGTCCACGCTGGCGGCGATCTCGGCGTCGTCGAGGCAACGCTTCCAGTCATCGCGCATCAGAACAGGGATACCGTATTCGATCGCCTTGTTGGCGGCGTCCGAAAAGACCCCCTTGTGCTGGTCGAAAATGACGGCGCCCATGATGTTCATATGGCCCAGCAGAAAATCCCTTGCGCAGTCGTAGGGCACTCCCCGCTCGACCACTTCGTCCATCGCCTGCCGCAACACCATCATCAGCGACCCGTTCACGGTTTCCGAAAGGCCCGGCTCCAGCATCGCGAACTGCTGCAGCGTGACCCGGTGCGAGCGCATGACCGGCGCATAGATGGTCCGGCCGACCAGATCTCCCAGCGCATAGTCGCTCTCGGGCCCCTGAATGAGCACGTTCACGATACCCTGCTTGGCCGCCAGACCGCCGAAATAGTCGCGTTTGGCATCCGGATCGGTTTCATCGTTCCAGATCGGCGGATGACAGGGGTGGGACACGAAATAGGTAACATCCTCGCGCTCGGGCAAATGACCGGCAAAGGGCGCAGCCCCGTCCAGGCAGTAGAGCATCGCTCCCGGTTTGATCTTGTCGATGATGCTGTGAGAGATCTTTCCGATCAGGGTGTCGGGTACGGCCAGAACAATCACATCGGCGCCTTCCAGCGCCGTATCAGGCTCGACACAGTCCACGCCATGAACTGCACGCACGCGCTCCTGACCTTCCTGCGAAACCTCGACATGCATCGTTTCGAAATCGGTGGACTTGGCAAGATTGGCGCCGAGGCGCATTCCCATTTTGCCACCCGCGCCGAACAAGGCCACTTTCTTCACGTCACTAACTCCCTAGGGTACAAGCAAATACGGTAAATGTCGTTGACAACTGGTATGATGAGATACTAATTACATAAGTATGTCAAGCTTTTAGGATCAGCGCATGAAAGAAAGCAGCCCGAAAAAGACCTTGCGGAAGCTTCCTGAGGGGCCGCTGGTCGCCTGGTACGGAGATGATTTCACCGGAGCGGCAGCGGTAATGGAGGTGCTGGCCTTCGCCGGACTTCCTTCAATTCTCTTTCTGGATGTACCTACCCGGGAACAGCTTGGCCGATTTCCGGACATACGCAATATCGGAGTGGCGTCCACAGCCCGCGCCAGATCGCCGCAATGGATGAGCGATACCCTGCCTGACGCGTTCGATCAACTCAAAGAGCTCGGCCCTCAGCTGGTTCACTACAAGGTGTGCTCCACCCTCGATTCCTCACCGGAAACCGGATCGATCGGACGGGCCATCGAAATCGGAGCGGAGCGGTTTTCCCCCACTGTCGTTCCGGTGCTCATCGCCGTCCCGCAAATGCGCCGCTATCAGTGCTTCGGCCATCTGTTCGCGAGCGCCGGAGACGGCATTGTTCGCCTCGACAGACACCCGGTGATGTCGCGCCACCCGGTCACGCCAATGACGGAAGCCGATGTTGGCCTCCATATATCGAAACAGTCGGACAAGCTCAACACGGGTCTCCTGTCGCTTGAGGACCTGAACGCGGGTGACACCGTGTCCCTGTCCGGTTTCTCAGACGGCGGCAAGCTCACGGCGGTAACCATAGACAGCGTGGACGCCGCCACGGATGCGGCTGCGGGGCGAGCGATCTGGGAAGCGCGGGAAGAGTGCCCCTTCGTGGTCGGCTCCCAGGGAATTGAATTCGCCCTGGTTGAATATTGGCGTCAGAGCGGCCTGTTGCCGGTCACGTCGGCACCTGCCGGGATAGGACGCTCGCAACGCATGGCAATCGTCTCTGGATCGGTGTCCCCGACGACGGCCGACCAGATCGCCTGGTCGAAAGCCAACGGATTTGCCTGCATCGAATTCGACGCGGTGAAGGTTTGCGGCGAACCTGAAGAGCTCGAGGCGGAAATCGAACAGGTCGTTGAGCGGTCGCTCGCGGCGCTTTCGCGGGAAACCGACCCTCTGATCTTCTCGGCTGCCGGTCCCGAAGACCCGGCTGTCGAGCGTTTCAGGCAGGCGGTTGCCGCATCCTCGCTCGATATGCCTTCCGCCAATCGCAAGGTTGGAGAAGCGCTCGGCCATATCCTCAAACGCGTCCTGGAACGGGGCGACGTAAGGCGTGCTGTCGTCTCGGGCGGAGACACTTCGGGATACGCGACCCAACTGCTGGACATCTTCGCCCTGTCCGCACTTGCACCGACCATTCCCGGCGCATCCATTTTTCAGGCGCATGCGGACGGCCCGATGGACGGACTGGAACTGGCGCTGAAAGGCGGCCAGATGGGAACGCCGGATTATTTCGGCTGGGTGCGCGACGGCGGAGGACCAAGATGACCGCGTCCAGGGAAACCATCAACGTTACCTACAGGCTGGAAACATCGGGGGATGTTGAAGCGCTTGCAGCGAAGATCGCCGCCGACCAGTCGACCGGCACCTTCACCGAACTGCCCGGCGAGACCGAGGAAGTGCGCGCCCGATGCGCTGCCAGGGTCGTTGAGATCCGGCCGCTCGAGCCGACCGATGTTCCTTCCATTCCGGCACCCGGCGGAACCGGCCCCTATCATCGCGCGGACGCGGTCATCGCTTATCCGCTGGAGGCCGTCGGCACCGACATCGCCGCACTGATGACCATCACCATCGGCGGCGTTTACGCGGTTCGCGGGCTCACCGGCATCCGCGTCATGGATATCGACCTGCCCCAGGCATGGTCCTGCCATCCGGGACCGCAATTCGGCATTCCCGGTTCACGGCGTCTGATGGGCGTTGAGCAAGGTCCCATGATCGCCTCGATCATCAAGCCATCGCTCGGCCTGTTGCCTGAGGAAACCGCGAAAGTTGTCGCCCAACTCTGCGAAGCCGGTGTCGACTTCATCAAGGACGATGAAAAGCTGATGAGTCCGGGCTATTCGTCGTTGGAGGCCCGCGTGAAAGCCATCATGCCGGTCATCCTGGATCATGAGCAGAAAACCGGCAAGAAGGTGATGTACGCCTTCGGGATCTCCTCCGCCGACCCGGATACGATGATGCGCCATCACGACTGTGTCGTCGACGCGGGCGGCAACGCAGCGGTCGTCAACATCAATTCAATTGGGTATGGCGGCATGTCCTTCCTGCGCAATCGGTCGCGGCTGTGCCTGCACGCCCATCGCAACGGCTGGGATATTCTGACCCGCCATCCGGGCCTCGGCATGGAGTTTCGCGCCTACCAGAAAATCTGGCGCCTGCTCGGTGTCGACCAGTTCCAGATCAATGGAATACGCGCGAAATACTGGGAGCCGGACAAAAGCTTCGTTCGCTCCTTCCATGACCTGGCGACTCCGATCTTTTCGGAAAACGACCGCTCGCTGCCGGTTGTCTGTTCCGGCCAATGGGGCGGTCAGGCGGTGGAAACCTACCGCCGCACGGGCAGGACGCTCGACCTGATGTATCTGGGAGGTGGCGGCATTCACGGGCATACGATGGGCGCGGCCGCAGGGGTGCGAGCGATCCGCCAGGCGTGGAAAGCCGCGGAACTCGGCATGGAGCTGGAGGAATACGCCAGGGACCAGCCGGAACTGGCAAGCGCCCTGGCCAAATGGGGCTGACCAAGCGGGGATGACGCCCCGTCGCCTCTCGCCGGCAAAGGTCAGTCGACGACGACAGCGCGCCCGTCGGCAATCATCTCGGCGATGAGCTGCATGTCATGGAAGCCCTTGGCAACCTTCGCCTCGAGTTCCTCCTCGAGGGCACGCACCTGCCGGACCTTTTCCGCCACCGCATCTATCTCGGAGAAAGGCACCACCACGACGCCATTGCGGTCCGCGACGATCAGGTCGCCGCTTTCGATCTGACGCCCGCCGACAACCGCTCCGAAACCGACCCGTGCCGGACCGTTGGAGTAAGGTGAATTGGGGCTGAGGCCGGCACACCAGACGGGCATGCCGACTTCGACGATGCCTTCATAATCCCGCATCGCCCCGTCGGTCACAAACCCGGCCGCCCCCTTGTTCTTGAGCATGCCGCAGAACTGATCCCCCGAGGCCGAACAGTTGCGATGACCGTGAACTGCCGAGACGACGATGTCGCCCGGCTCCAGGACATGCAGCGCGCCCATGGTGGCGAGAATTTCCGCAGGACCGTTCTCCGCGACAAGGGCCGGACCGACGGCCCTGCAATCGACATCGCGGCCATTGCCGATGGGCTGTATGGCGCAGTCCAGCGCGCCCTGACCGTTCATGGCATCGCAGACGAAACCGGTCGGAACGTCCCGGAAGGCTTCGATCTGCTCCGGTGTCGGGCGATTGAAATTCCGCCTGAGCGTCAGGACGGGTGGTTCTTCGATCATGGCGCGCTCCGATTGAATGCCGCAGTCCGCCGGAACGGACATGCGGCATCAGGCTAAGTCCGGCGTCAGGCTGCGGACGCCGTCATGCGTTCCGCGACGAGGTTAATCAGTGTCTTGTGGTCCTTGTCGAAGTTGCGGATGCCCTCGGCGAGCTTTTCGGTTGCCATCGGGTCCGCATTCATCTGCCAACGGAACGCCGCCTCGCCCATTTCGACAGGAGCAACGCCTGTTGCATTTTCCGGCGACAACACTCTCTTCAGTTCGGAGGTGTCGCTTTCCAGCTCGGTCAGCAGCTTCGGTGCAATGGTCAGGTTATCGCATCCCGCCAGGGCCATGATCTGCCCGGTGTTGCGGAACGACGCTCCCATCACGACGGTGGAGATACCGTTGGACTTGTAATAGTCGTAGATCGAACGAACCGATTTGACACCCGGATCCTCATCGGGCGCATAGCTGTCGCGCCCTTCCGCCTTCTTGTACCAATCGGTGATGCGTCCGACGAAGGGCGAAATCAGGAAAGCGCCGGCATCGGCGCAGGCCACGGCCTGGGCCATCGAGAACAGAAGCGTCAGGTTGCAGTCAATGCCCTCGCGCTGCAGGATCTCGGCCGCCCGGATACCTTCCCATGTCGAAGCGAGTTTGATGAGGATCCGCTCCTTGCCGACACCCCGTCTGTCGTATTCGGCGACAATCGCGTGTGCCCGCTTGACGGAGGCATCCGTGTCGAAAGACAGGCAGGCATCCACTTCGGTCGAGACGCGGCCAGGAACCAGCGTCGTCAACTCGGCGCCGATGGCGACCGTAAGCACATCGGTGACCTGTTCCGGCGACAAGCCGTTTTTGCGCCCGGTTTCAATCTCCCGGACGATCAAGGCCTCCGACGCCGGGTCCTTGAGCGCTCCCAGCACCAGAGACGGGTTCGTCGTGCAATCCACCGGTGCAAAGGCCTTTACGGCCGCAACATCGCCGGTGTCCGCGACAACGACCGTCATGTTTCTGAGTTGTTCAAGCACACTCGCCATTCTAAGTCTCCAGTTTCAACATCATTGTCCATCAGCGCATGCGCCCGGGCACAATCCGCATCTTTGCCCTCAAACGCCATTACACGGACGTCGTTGTCAATTCTTTCCTGTTCATTGCACGGGGATGAAGGCACGCAGCTGTTGCAAGGCCAGTCTCGCGAGGAAAATTTTTCCCTTGGACAACTGGCCCCTCCGGCCTTCGTTGCAAGCGGGATTGATTAGATGCTATCATCTCATTATACCAGTTTCAAATTCAAACCATGACAATCGCAGCGGATAACAGAGCCTTTCGCATGCTCCACCGGCGACCGGCCGTTAAAAAGAATATCAGTCCGGACGTTCCCGAAAACCTCTCACGCTGCCAACCCCAAAGACGTTTCCAGGAGAAGTTTCATGAAAATTGCAGTTGCCGGCGACAGCGCGGGGGAAGGGCTTGCGCGTATTCTGGCCGATCATCTCAAGGACCGATTCGAGATCTCCGAAATCTCGCATACCGAAAATGGTCCCGACCGGTTTTATGCCAACCTGGCCGATCGCGTTGCCAGCCAGGTGATGGAAGGAACCTACGACAGGGCCATCCTGTGCTGCGGCACCGGTATCGGTGTCTGCATCGCGGCCAACAAGGTACCGGGCATAAGAGCCGCGCTCGTCAGCGACTCCTATTCGGCCGGCAAGGCGGCAACCTCGAACAACGCCCAGGTCATTACTCTCGGCGCCCGCACGATCGCCGGCGAACTCGCCAAGACCATCGTCGATGCCTATCTGGAAAAATCCTTCGATCCCGCCGGGCCGTCGGCAGGAAATGTAGGTGCGATCGATACAGTCGATTCCAAATACCACGCGAGTTGATCCGGACAGATTCCAGCGCGAATCGCCCCCTTCTCATCGACGCCTTTTCGGTTTCTGATGGAGACCGGGAGTGAGTCGAGGACTGTTTCCTGAAACGGGGAGCGACTCCGGGATTTCGACGAGGAGGATATTTCAATGGATCAGACGCAAAAGCTCATCAACGCCGGCGAAGACGCGGTTGACGAGATGCTGTCGGGGATCATGGCGGCACATGGCAGCCACCTGTGGCGACCGGAGAACGCACCGCGGGCGGTGATCGCCAGGGACGGCCCCCGAAAAGGCAAGGTCGGGCTGATCATCGGCGGGGGCTCGGGTCATGAGCCGACATTTCTTGGCTTCGTCGGCAAGGGCCTGGCCGATGCCGCGGCCATTGGAAATGTGTTCGCCTCCCCTCCGCCCCAGCCAGTCGTTGATGCCGCAATGGCGGTCGATGGCGGCGAAGGCGTCCTCTTCATGTATGGCAACTATGCCGGCGACGTCATGAACTTCGACATGGCGGCGGAGATGCTCGAACTTGAGGACATCGAGGCGCGCACGGTGTTGACCACCGACGACATCGCATCAGCGCCCCGCGAGGCCCGTGCGACGCGCCGGGGTGTCGCGGGAAATGTCTTCATCTTCAAGGCGGCGGGTGCCGCCGCCGACAAGGGCCTGTCTCTCGATGAGGTCGAGCGCGTCGCCCGCCACGCGAACGACCGGACTTACACGATGGGCGTTGCCCTTTCCGCCTGTTCCCTGCCGCATACCCGCCGTCCCAATTTCCAGTTGGCCGCCGGCGAAATGGAAATCGGCATGGGCATTCACGGCGAGCCAGGCGTTCGCCGTGGTCCGCTGCAAAGCGCCGATGCCGTTGCCGATGAAATCATGGATGCCATCCTTGCGGAAATGGCAGCCGGAGCAGGAGATGAAGTCGCGGTCCTGGTGAACTCGCTCGGATCGACCCCGCTGATGGAGCTTTACATCCTTTATGCACGCGTCGCCGAACGGCTCGGCGAGGCCGGTCTGAACATCCACACAAGCCTCGTCGGCCCCTACTGCACATCCATGGAAATGGCCGGAGCATCGATCACGGTCATGCATCTGGACAGCGAGTTGAAGCAGATGCTCGACCATCCCTGCGACTGTGCGATGTTTCAGGTAAGGTAACCCATGGATTTCACGGCAAAAGACCTGCAAGCGCTGCTGGACGAACTCGCCCGGGTGATGGCGGCCGAGCGCGATACCCTGTGCGCCCTTGACGGAGAAATCGGCGATGCCGACCATGGCATCGCCATGGAACAGGGCATGGCGGCAGCGGCAAGTGCCGCGCGTGATTTGGCCGCAGACCTGGAGGACTGCAGCCTTCAGGACCTCTTCAACGCCGCAGCGAAGGGCTTTCTGAACGCTGTCGGCGCGTCCTCCGGACCTCTTTATGCGACGGCCTTCATGCGAGCGGGAAAACAGGTCGGCCCCGCGACATCGATCGCAGCCGATGACCTGAGATTTGTAATCGTGGCCATGGCGGACGGCATCACCCATCGCGGCAAGGCCGAGACTGGCCAGAAGACGATGATCGACGCCTGGAGGCCAGCCGCCGACATCGCGGCAGCGGGAGGAACCTCGGCCGACGTCCTCGCCGCGGCGGAAGCCGGTGCAGCGTCCACCCGCGATATGGTCGCGACACTGGGCCGTGCCGCGCGCCTGGGCGACAGAAGCCTCGGTCATCCGGACCCCGGCGCCGTGTCCGCCACCCTGATCGTCAAGGCCATATGCATGCGTTTCTGAAACGGCATTCAGAACGAGGGCCGTCGCAGTGCCGGCCTATCATGACTTGGCTTTTGCACTGCAACACGCTAAGAGACCCGGATCACACGGACCCGGGTGAGATTCCCGGGTGGCTCTTCCGGCCGCCGATCCGCCGGACAACCCGAAACTTTATCTTGAACCACCGTAGCCGGAAATGCCGCTCCGGATGACAGAACTTTGGGCTGTTTATGATCTCCTTCACTCAATACAAAAACCAATGGACGGGTAACATCCGGGCCGACCTGCTGTCGGGCCTCGTCGTTGCACTCGCCCTGATCCCGGAGGCTATCGCCTTCTCCATCATTGCGGGCGTCGATCCGAAGGTCGGACTCTATGCGTCCTTTTCCATCGCCGTGCTTGTCGCCATAACCGGTGGCCGCCCCGGCATGATCTCGGCCGCAACCGCCGCAACGGCGGTGCTCATGGTGACCCTGGTCAAGGATTACGGGCTGCAATATCTGCTTGCCGCCACCGTTCTTGCCGGACTGCTGCAGATCGGCGCCGGATTGCTGAAGCTCGGATACGTGATGCGCTTCGTTTCCCGCTCCGTCATGACAGGCTTCGTCAACGCGCTGGCGATCCTGATCTTCATGGCGCAGCTGCCGGAACTGGATCCCTCGCGCGTGCCGCTCCTGACCTTTGCGCTCGTCGCCGCCGGTCTTGCGATCATCTATCTGTTCCCGCGTGTGACCAAGGTCATTCCCTCGCCGCTTGTGACAATCATCGTGCTGACCGTCCTGTCGATCACCTTCGGCTGGGATGTGCGCACCGTCGGCGATATGGGAGAACTCCCGAACACGCTGCCGATATTCCTGATCCCGGATATCCCGCTGACCTTCGAGACCCTGCAGATCATCTTCCCCTATTCGCTTGCCGTCGCCGTCGTCGGCCTGCTGGAAAGCCTGATGACCCAGCAGATCGTGGACGATCTTACCGATACGCCTTCCGACCGGAACCAGGAATGCATCGGCCAGGGCATCGCCAACACGGCAACCGGTTTCATTGGCGGCATGGCCGGATGTGCCATGATCGGCCAGTCGATGATCAACGTGAAGTCCGGCGGACGCGGACGCCTGTCCTGCTTCGCAGCCGGTGTCTTTCTTCTCTTCATGGTGGTGGTCTTGGGCGATCTCGTCGGCCAGATCCCCATGGCCGCTCTTGTTTCGATCATGATCATGGTGTCGATCGGCACATTCTCCTGGAGCTCGATCAAAAACCTGAAAGAGCATCCCCGCTCGTCATCCATAGTCATGCTGGCGACGGTGTTCTTCGTGGTCTACACCCACAACCTTGCCATCGGCGTGCTCGTCGGCGTGTTGCTCTCGGGCCTGTTCTTTGCCTGGAAGATCTCGCAGATTTTCCGTGTAACGACGACGATCAGCCCGGACGGGCGGCATCGGACCTATCAAATCGCGGGACAGCTGTTCTTCGCCTCCTCGGAGGATTTCATGAAGGCACTCGACTTCAAGGAAGCAGCCGAGAAGGTGACAATCGATGTCAGCCGCGCCCATATCTGGGACATTTCATCGGTCGCCGCCCTCGACATGGCAGTCCTGAAATTCCGCCGCGAAGGCGCGGAAGTGGACATCGTCGGAATGAACGAGGCATCGGAAACCATTGTCGACAGCCTTGCGATCCACGACAAGCCGGGCGCCATGGAAAAACTGCTGGGGCATTAGGGAGGCTCATATGACTACAGGCACATTGATTGCCCTTGTGGACGGTTCGAAATACTCGCAAAGCGTCTGCCACTATGCGGCATGGATCGCCAAAAGGATCGAGGCCACGGTCAAGATCTACCACGTCCTCGGACGCCGCCAGGGTGTCGACCGGCAGGATCTCAGTGGCGCAATCGAGCTCGGTGCGCGCTCCCACATTCTGGAGGAGCTGAGCGAACTCGACACAAGGCGCGCCAAACTCGCCCACGCCCAGGGACGGGCGATCCTCGAGGATGCCCAGGCAATCGTCGAGGCCGAAGGTGTGCGTGTGGAAACACGGCTGCGGCAGGGAGATCTGGTTGAGACCGTCCTCGCCAAGGAAGACACCGGCGACATGATCGTCATCGGCAAACGCGGTGAAGCAGCGGATTTTGCCAAGCTCCATCTCGGTTCGAATCTGGAGCGGGTCGCCCGCTCAAGCAGCAAACCGATCTTCGTCGCAAACCGCGAGTTCAAGCCGGTCACCAAGGTTCTGGTTGCCTTCGACGGCGGACACTCATCGCTGAAGGCCGTGGACTATCTGGCGCGCAACCGTCTGCTTGCGGACATCCCGGTCGCGCTGGCGTTCGCGGGAGTGGAAACCCCGGATATTCGCAAGGCCCTCGAAAACGCGAAGGCGACATTGTCAGCCGGAGGATTTGAAGCCGAGATCCTCATCGAGAACGGCAAGCCGGACAATACGCTCGGCAAGCTCGTTGAGGAAAAGGGTTTCGATCTGGTTGTCATGGGAGCCTACGGCCATTCCCGGATCCGCAGCCTGATCATCGGCTCGACCACATCGGAAATGATCCGCACCTGCAAGGTGCCGATCCTGCTCATGCGCTGAGCGGAAGTTCCGGTTCTAACCTTGTGTTCATGGGGCAGGCGGAGTGCGGATACATGCTGCAGTCCGCCGCCGTGATTATCGCTTCATCTCAAGAGCGCGCCAAGCTTGCCCGAACATCTGGAAAGGATGTCGAGATATCCCTCGACATCCCAGGCGGACCGGCCGATGAACAGCCCGTCCACATGCGGGCAGGAAATCAGCTCCTCGCAATTTCCCGGATTGACCGAACCGCCATAAAGGCACGGGATTCGTCTTCCAAGAACCTCTTCGGCAACCTCGATGATTTCCGCCTGCCGGGCATCCGCATAGTCTGAAGTGGCCGGAATACCATTGACCCCGATTGCCCAGACCGGCTCGTAGGCCAGCAGGACGCCGGCCTGCTTCTGCTCTCCCGACAACTTGCCCAGCGCCGCGCGAACCTGGGTTTCCAGAACAGCGCGCGCCTGTCCGGCTTCCCGTTCCGCCAGCGTCTCGCCGATACAGATCAGCGGGATCAGCCCGTGACGCACAGCGGCTTCCGTCTTCAATCCGACCGTTTCGTCCGTTTCGCCAAAATGGGCCCGGCGTTCGGAATGTCCCAATTCGACGATATCCAGACAGCAGTCCGTCAGCATCGCCGGGGACACCTCCCCTGTCCATGCGCCGGCGTCCTGCCAATGCATGTTCTGCGCGCCCACCTTCACGGATGTGGAGGCAAGCATTGTCTTGACCTCCCGCACGGCTGTGAAGGGCGGGATCACGAAGCGCTGGATGCGCGGGTCGCGGTCGTCTTCGCTTGCAATGAGCCCCTCGGCAAAGCGCCTGGCATCGGCCAGCAGCTTGTTCATCTTCCAGCTTGTTCCGATCCATGCCTGGATGGTGGCGGCCATTCTGTCAGTCCTCTTCGATATTCAGGTTTCCTTGCGCGCGAGCCTTCCTGCCGCTCTTGCCACGCGCATCATCCCGGAAGCCCGGCTGGCGTCAAGCCGGCCGGGCGTCGCTCCAGCGCAACTGAAGTCATTGCGAGGCTTGCCCCATCTCGCCTGAAACTTCGGGCGACCCGTCCTCATCCGGCGTCTTCCGTTTGCCCCGGGCCGAACGCTCAACACCGGCCAGTGCAAGCACCAGGATGACGACGACACCCTGAACCATGTTCTGCGTGCCCAACGGCAGGCTCATGATCTGCATCGTGGTAACGATCAGGATCAGGAGGATACTGGCGAACATCGTTCCAAAGGCCGTCGACGAGCCACCGAAAATCAGCGTCCCGCCTACCACGACAGCCGCAATCGACTGCAGAAGGTAGGCCTGCCCCATTTCCAGAAACGCGCCACCGACAAATGCGCCAAGAAACAGACCGGTCAGGGAGGCCAGCGTCGAGGAGATGAAAAACGCGCTCGCCTCGATGCGCTTCACCGCGACCCCGGCAAGCCGAGCGGCATCGCGGCTCTGACCTGTCGCCGACAGTTGTTTTCCATAAACGGAATACCGCAGCACGATCGCGGCCAGCACCACAGTTGCGAACGCGACGATGGCCATGACCGGAAGTCCGCCGATCTTGGCCGTTGCGATGTATCGCAGGGTCGGACTGACGGCGAAGCCCGGGATCGCCCGGTTTGCCAGCAACGTCGCGGTGGCAAGCACGAAGCCGGACGACAAAGTGGCGATGATCGCCGGAATTCCGATGATCACAACAAGGAAGGCATTCACCGCACCGATGCCCAGCCCCAGAAAAAGCGCGGCCAGAACGCCGGCCACGAGATTGGCGTCTTCGCCGCGGATCACGATCAGCGCCACGAAGGCGCTCAGGGTCAGGACCGCCGGGATCGACAGATCGATGTTTCCCCGCCCTGTGGACAAGACGAACATCTGCCCGAGACTGATGAGCGTCAGAAAAGACGCCGACAGGACAACGCCGGAAACACTCGACAGGCTGAACCGGTTTGTCACCACGGACAGGATGATCCACACGATCACAACGGCAATGGCCGACCAGATCCAGCGGTTGCCATGCGTCCAGGACAGGAAACGCTGCACGATGGTCATGATTTACGCTCCCGTGACACCAGGCTTCGCAGCGCCAGCAGGACAATCAGGATAATCCCCTGCGTGGCTATGTAATAGTCGCTGCTGACGTTGAGCATGCCCAGCAACGCGCCGATCAGGGACAGCGTCACTGCGCCGGCCACCACACCGATAGGGGAAATGACACCGCCAAGCAGCAGGCATCCCCCCATCACGGCGGCCGCGACGCTGAGCAGAGTGAAGGAGTTGCCAGCATTGATGTCACTGGCCGTGTTGATGGCTGTCAGCGACAGTCCCGCGACACCGGCGAACACACCGGCGATGAAATAGCGCACGACCGCGAAACGCACCGCCGACCAGCCCGAGCGGATGGCCGATTGCGGATTGTTGCCGAAGCCGCGAAGAACAACTCCCAGAGGCGATCTGTCGATGAGGACGATGATCACTGCGGCAATGGCGATCAGGACCACCGATTTTGGAATCCCCCCGAGCGACCAGGTGACCATGGCTCTCAGCCAGTCGGGGCTGGTCCCGCCGGGCGTCGGCTGGATTGTGAGCCCCAGCCCCGCCCAGATGAACGACGCTCCGAGCGTCACGACAATCGCAGGAATTTTGCGAACCTGGATAAGCGCCCCCATGGACGCATAGAGTGAAATCGTCAGCAGGATCGCTCCTGCCCCGAGCAGCGGGTTCGTATAGAGCACCGTTGCCGCGAGAACGCTTATGAGCCCGGCGAACGCGCCGACACCGAGATCGATCTCGCTGCCACCTATGATGAACATCTGCGCAGCCGTGACCAGCACCAGCGAAAGTGCCGGCAGCAGCAGCAGATCCATGCCGAAGGTGGAGGCAACCCGGGGGTTGAGTGAAATCATCGCGGTCAGAACCAGTGCAAGCCCGATGAAAGGCGCCGCATCAACAAGGCGCGTCGCCCACGCGGCGGCGGAACTGCGGGCCTGGGTCTGTTCGGCCTTGCTCTCGCGGGCATGCGCGAAGGACGCGCCGACGATAGCTTCTTCGGAAATTTCCTCGCCCACAAGTTCCCGCACGATCTTTCCGTCGGAAAAGACAAGCACGCGATCGGCGGCAAGCAGTTCGGCATCCTCGGTCGTGTACCAGATGAGGATGCGCCCTTCCTTGGCCGCGTTGTTGCAAAGCTTGTAGAAATCCTGTTTCGTCGCCACATCGACGCCGCGCGTCGGATCGTCGAGCAGCAGGATCGGCGTATCGGCGGCAAGGGCCCGCGCGACGAGCGCCTTCTGCTGGTTGCCGCCGCTCAATTCCAGAATGTTCGAGTTGAACCGCTCCTCGTCCAGGCCGAGCCGTGCCGCGTGATGCGCGGCTTCCTTGCGCTCTTCAGCGTCGGAGACGAACCCCAGCGGGAACCGGCCGGCAATGCGGCCGATGCTGATATTCGCCAGGACGTTCCACTGAGAAAACACCCCTTCCTTCTGCCGGTCGCCGGCTATGAAGCTGGCGGCGGCATCGCGCTCCACATCGCGGTTCCTGCCGTGGGGAGCGAAGACCGCATGAAGCAGTTCACGCTGACCGTTGCCTTCCAGACCTGCCAGACCGACGATCTCCCCGTGGCGGATCTCGACGGGATGACCTATGGGCTCGACCAGGCCGCCCGTCAGTCTGATCACACCTTCTCCTGCTTCCTGTTTGCTTTCGACAGCATGCTGGTGAATGACATTGACGTCACCGCCCATGAGTTCGACGAGATGCTCGATCGTCGCTTCGCGGGCTGCCCCCTGCCAGGCGAGCCTGCCGTTGCGCAGCACCACAACCCTGGTTGCTATGTCGATGATATCCTCGAGCTTGTGACTGATGAAGATGAAGGCCATGCCTTCACTCGCCTTCCGGCGCACGAACTCCCTCAGTTGCATCGAGCGGGTCTGGTCGAGGGACGATGTCGGCTCATCCAGAACGATCAGGCGAACCCCGGGCGTGGCCGCCGCCCGGGCGATCTCGACCATTTGCCGCTCGCTGATGGACAATCGTCCGACGTTGTCGTCAACCCTGAAGGTGATATCGGGAAAGACGTCATCGAGAGCGGTTGCGGCACGCGCGCGATGCCGGCCGCGCCAGCCGGGCACCGGAAGCATGCTGTCCGGCGATTCCAGAAAGAAGTTCTCCGCGACCGAAAGGTTGGTGCAGAGCGAAAGCTCCTGATGCACCATCCGGATGCCGCGCGCCTGGGCCGCGGCCGTGTTGTAGCGTTCGAAATCGGTATTTTCTCCATCGAAGGCAATCGAGCCCGAGGTGGGTGTCACCGCGCCGGAAAGAATTTTCATCAAGGTGGACTTGCCCGCGCCGTTGCCACCGACCAGTCCGAGAACCTCACCCGGATTGATGACGATATCGATATGGTCGTTGGCCCGCGTCGGACCGAAGTCCTTGGTGATGCCGGCGAGCGCAACACTGCCGGCGAATCCGTTTATCGCCTGCACCGGTGCCGGAGAAATTTCCGACAGCGACACGGCTTCAGTATTCTTGATCAAGGATGCCTCCGGAATGGCCGCACAAGGGGCTCTGGAAGTCTGGCCGGCCAAACGGATTTGGCCGGCCAGACGCGCTTGAATGCTTGGTTGGAGTTCTGCCGGCTTTATTTCACCAGGTTCTCTTCAACCCATTCCGGAGAATAGGACGGACTGATAATCCGGCCGCTCGGAAGGTCGCTGTAGGATTCCAGGTTATCGGCATTGACCGTTGCCACCGGCATGATCATTTCCTTGGGGGCTTCGGCACCATTGAGCATTGCGAGGCCAAGCCAGAAGACCGCACCGCCAATTCCCGGCGTGGTGTTCATGGACACGGTCTGATAGCCCGTCTCCTTGTTTTCCTCGACCCACCATTTGACGAAGTCGGTACCACCACCGCCTTCAATCACCGGCATGTTGCCGGCATATTCGCCGCCATACTGCGAAAACGCCTGCGCAATGCCGACGTCGTCACTTCCGCCCTGCGCCAGAACCGCATCGATGCGTGGCAGGCTCGGCAGAACGTTGGTAATCGCCGCCTGGGCGACCGACGCGGTGGCCTGACCAACGACCACAGCGGCGACATTGATGTCCGGATACTCCTTCAGGACTTCGTTCTGGGCCGCGAACATGGCTTCATCGGGAGCGGACCCAGCCACACCACGGACCTGAATGATGTTTCCTTTGCCTCCGATGAGATCAAGCGCTGCGCGTGCCTGCGCCATCTTGTAGCCCTTGAAATCGAAATTGAGCTGGTAGTTGCACGGCGCAGACGCAATCGAGTCGAATGACACGACAATGATGCCGGCTTCGCACGCCTGTTCGATGACGCCATTGACCGCTGTTTCAGACGCGGCGTTGACTGCAATCATGTCCACACCGCGCAGAATGAGTTCCGCGATGGCGCTGTTCTGAGCAGCGACCGATCCATCGCCATTCATCACGATAAAGTCGGAGATCAAACCGTCTTCTTTGGCTTCGGTAGCGGCTCCCTCGAAAGCCTCAACCATCTGATGGCGCCACGTATTGCCGTAATAGGCATTGGACAGCGCGATAACCCAGTCACCCTCTGCCGCGGTCGCCGGCATTGCGTTGACGGCCGCAAGAGCGACACCCGCCAAAGCGGCGGTGAAAGTTCTCTTGAATACCATTTGTTTCCTCCCTCTACATCCGGTATCTATTATCTGGTATTCATCATACCAGTAGATATGTATACCAGTTGGCCAATTAATGTGCAAGCAATTCAAGCTGTTCGGAAGTGTGCAATAACGCGGCGAACATCGGCATTTCCGAGGCGGCGAACGCGCCCCTGTAGATGTCTCCCGGCCATGTCTCCGCCGGGCGGAAACAGCCGGTCGGCAAGCAGAGGAAGGCAGGTTCCATGATAATTTCAGAGGGTGTCGGATTCGAAGTCATCGAACAGGAGTACAAAATGCTGTTCGCGCCGCACATTCACGTCGAGCGGCTATGGACTGGCGCCAGGTGGTGCGAAGGTCCGGCCTGGTTCGCAGCCGGACGCTATCTCGTCTGGTCCGACATTCCCAACAACCGGATGATGCGCTGGGACGAAACGGACGGATCGGTGTCGGTGTTCCGCGCACCGTCAAATTTCTCCAACGGTAACACGGTTGATCGTCAGGGCCGTCTGGTCAGCTGTGAACATCTTACCAGACGGGTGACCCGCACCGAACATGATGGTTCGGTGATCGTGCTGGCCGACAGCTTTGAGGGCAAGCGGCTCAACTCCCCCAACGACGTCGTCGTATCTTCCGACGGAAGCATCTGGTTCACAGATCCGTTCTACGGGATCGCCACCGACTATGAGGGCAAGGTGTGTCCGCTCGAGCAGGACGGATGCCACGTTTACCGGATCGATCCGCAGGGCGGTATAGACCGGGTGGCTGATGATTTCGTCCAGCCAAACGGTCTGGCCTTTTCACCCGATGAACGCTTTTTATATATCGCCGACACGGGCATCACCCACCAGGAGGACGGTCCCGCCCACATCAGGCGGTTCGAGGTCGGCGAGAACGGCAGGCTGTCAGGCGGCAGCGTATTCGCGACAAGCACGAGCGGGCTTTACGACGGTTTTCGGATCGACCGGGAAGGACGGGTCTGGACAAGTTCCGCCGAAGGCGTCCACTGCATCCGGCCGGATGGGGTGATGATCGGCAAGATCCGGATCCCGGAGATCGTCGCCAACGTCACCTTCGGCGGCGCCATGCGAAACCGGCTGTTCATCTGCGGCACCACATCCCTTTATTCGGTCTATGTGTTCACCAACGGCACAACGCCGGGATAGGCCCCCGCCGGGTCTATTGCTCCAGCAGCTTTCTCAGGGACAGGATGGCCGCCGACGTGCGGTTCTCGACGCCGAGCTTGCCGAAGATGCGGTCCAGATGCTTGTTGACCGTCCTCGGGCTCATCTCCAGGATCGCGGCGATTTCCTTGTTCGACTTGCCGTTGGCGATCCAGCTCAGGACTTCCGCCTCGCGTTCGGTCAGATTGAACGCCGCCTTCAGCACATCCGACGGCTCGCCCCCGGAGACTTCGACCACCCTTAAAAGGTGCTCGGAGTTGCTGATCACGCCGGCATAGCTGAACCTCAACTCCCGCCCGGACATGCTGGCGACGGTGTCCCGCCCCATCTGCGGCGCCTTGCCGGAATCGAGCAAAAGCTGGCGCAGCCACTCGATCGTCGACACCGGAAGTTTTCCGCCGATGACGGATTCGCCAACCGGGTAGCCTTCGATCAGTTCAAGTGCCTGAGGCGTTGCCCAGCGGATGTTCCCGGACAGATCGACCGACAGCAGGAACCGGCCGGACGCGTCCAGCGCCACATGGGCGCTGTGGGAATTGCGGGCATTGGCGACATGCACCCGCAAGCGGGCGATCAGTTCCTCCGGGTTGACCGGTTTGGTAATGTAGTCCACCCCACCTGCCTCCAGACCACGGACGATATGCTCGGTCTCGCTCAGGCCTGTCATGAACAACACCGGCACGTCGCGCAGCGCCTCGAAGGCCTTCAGCCGTTTGCTGGTCTCGAAACCGTCGAGGTCGGGCATGACCGCATCCATCAGGATAGCGCTCGGGGTGACCTGCCGGACAATATCGAGGGCTTTCCGTCCGTCCCGCGCCACCAGAACCGTGTAACCGGCTTCCTCCAGCGCATCCGTCAGCATGCCCAGAGAGGACGGCGTATCGTCGACAACCAGCACAGTCTCGCTAAGAGCATTCATGATCATGTCCGAGCCTTTCCAGGAGTTTGTCATATCGGGTCAGGTCGAATTCGCGGATAAGGTCGCGCATGTGGGCAACGAAGCCCGCCGCATGCGGCTCATGTGCCTCGATGTCGTCCAGCTTGGCCCGGATGCCGCGCATGTAGCCGATGCTGCTGAGCTGTTTCAGCATTCCGAGGCTCTCCTCCGAGGGCAGCGCGGCGCTGTCGAAGTCCGCGGGTCCGGCCGGCGTGTCGTCCTGCAGCACTGTCCGGCTCTGAGGCTCATCCGTGCGCCAGACAAGCTTCAGGGCCAGATGCAGTTTCTCCAGAAGATCGTCGAGCCGCACCGGCTTCACCAGATAGTCGTCGTGATAGATCCGGTGCAGAGGATCGCGGCCGCTGTCGTCCGCATTGGCTGAAATCATGATGATGACCGCATCGCCGTGCCCGCTTTCGCGCAGCTTGCGCGCCAGCCGCCAGCCGCTCATGCCCGGCATGCTGATATCCAGAAGGAAGGCGTCCGGCTGCTCGGTCCCGGCCATCTCCAGACAGGCCTGGCCACCCGGAGCCATCAGGACCTTGAATCCGAGCGGTGTCAGGACATCCCGGATCAGCGTCCTCTGCGTGGGATCGTCATCGACCACCATCACCGTCTGGACCGGCCCCTGATAGCCGACAATCCGCTTTTCGGAGCGAACCGATCTCGCCGGAGCCTCGGCGGCACTGAGCAACATACGAACCTTGAAACGGCTGCCCCTACCCGGCTCGCTCCGCACCTGGATGTCGCCGCCCATGATCTCGCTGAGCAATTTGGTGATGGTCAGCCCGAGGCCGGTGCCGGGGACGGACAACCTGCCCTCCTCCTCGATCCGCTCGAACGGGTTGAAGATCCGCTCCAGATTTTCCCGGGCGATGCCGATGCCCGTGTCGATAACCGCGAATTCGGCTACCTGGCTGTGATAGGTCACCATAAGGGTGACGCTGCCGGAATCGGTCCATTTGATCGCATTGGACAGCAGGTTTATCAGGACCTGGCGCAAGCGTTTGTCATCGCCGAACACATAGACCGGCAGGTTCGCGGCGGGTTCGAAGTTGAACTGCAGTGCCTTGGCGTCGGTCTGCAGGCGGAACATGTCAACGATCTGAGCCAGGAATTCGTGCAGGTTGAAGCGCTCGCGGTAGATCGTCAGGTGCCCGGCCTCGATCTTGGAAATGTCGAGCAGCCCCTCGATGAGACCGGCCAGATGGTCCGCCGAATGCTGGATCACCTTGACCGCATCGCGCCGGTGCACCGGGATGGCGGGGTCCTTGCGCATCAGTTGCGCATAACCGGCGATCGCATTGAGCGGTGAACGCAGTTCGTGGCTGATTCCGACCACGTAGCGGCTCTTGGCCTGATTGGCGGACTCGGCCACCTCCTTGGCTTTCTCCAGCTTCGCGTCCGTGCGTTTGTGCGCCCTGATCTCGCGCATCAGAAGGCTGGTCTGACGCCGGGTTTCCTCATTGGCGAACTTGCGGCTTTCATGCACAAGCACAAACAGCCAGGTCATCACGCCCGAGATCACGAGCAGAATGAAAAACACTTGCGTCAGCGCCCGGCCAATGCCCTCGCGGCTGTCATCCGAGCCGAGCATGCTCGCCTCGACATAAACCAGCGACAGGATCGCGCCGAGCGAAACGGTGACAACCATCATCACCGACAGATAGATACCGAGGCGCGAACTGATCCACCCCGCCACGTCTTTCGGCAACAAGGCGTGCAGCAAAGCCTTCACCTGGTCGCCGATGCGCGCATTTTCCTTGCAGTCATCCTCGCAGCGCGCGTCCAGCGAACAGCACAGCGAGCAGATCGGACCGGCGTAGACCGGACAATGGGCCATGTCCTCGCGCTCGAAGGTATGCTCGCAGATGCAGCAGCGCAGGGACAGTTTCTGCGCTTCCGCCCCTTTCGCCGGAGCTTCCGGCTGACGGGCGATGTAATAGCGCCCCTTGGTGGCATAGGCGATCAGCGGCGCCAGCACGATGGCCACGATCAAGGCGATATAGCTGGCAAGCGCGTGGGCGGTCTGGCCGAACACGCCGGAATAGGCCACCAGCGCGGTCAGGCTGGCGATGGTCATCGACCCGAGCCCGACAGGATTGATGTCGTAAAGGTGGGCGCGTTTGAATTCGATATGAGGCGGGCTCAGGCCGAGCGGCTTGTTGATCACCAGATCCGCGAAGAGCGCGCCGATCCAGGCGACCGCCACCACGGAATAAAGCCCCAGCGTGCGCTCGAGCGCCTTGTAGACACCGAGCTCCATCAGCGCGAGGGCAATCGCCACGTTGAACACCAGCCAGACCACCCGGCCCGGATGGCTGTGCGTCAGGCGGGAAAAGAAATTCGACCAGGCGATCGAACCTGCATAGGAATTGGTGACGTTGATCTTGATCTGGCAGACGATCACAAAGACACCGGTCAGTGCGATGGCCACTTCAGGGGTCGTCGCCCGGGTGAAGGCCACCAGATACATATGCGTCGGCTCGACAGCCTTGTCCGGACTGAGCCCGCTCTGCAGCGCGACCACCACCAGGAAGGATCCGAACAGCAGTTTGATGGCGCCGATCACGATCCAGCCAGGCCCCGCCGCCAGCATGGCCAGCCACCACTTGAGCTTCTGCCCCTGCCGTTTGCGCGGCAGAAAGCGGAGGAAATCCACCTGTTCGCCGATCTGCGCGATCAGGGAAAACAGAACGGCGCTGGCGGCCCCGAACAGCAGAAGGTCAAAGCGGCCTCCCTCGTCGCCGTAGCGGCCGGAGAAATTCTGCCAGTCCTCCAGCGGCGCCAGGCCCTGCCAGGCCAGAAACGCGAACGGCAGGAGCTGCAGGACGATCCAGACCGGCTGGGTGTAGATCTGCAGGCGGCTGATAAGCGTGATGCCATAGACCACCAGTGGAATGATCACCAGTGTGCAGACCAGATATCCGATGTTCAGGGGCACGCCGAAAAACAGTTCCAGCGCAGTCGCCATGATAGCCGCTTCCAGCGCGAAAAAGATGAAGGTGAAGCTGGCATAGATCAGCGAAGTCACCGTCGAGCCGATATAGCCGAAGCCGGCGCCACGGGTCAGAAGGTCGATATCGACGCCGTATTTGACCGCGTAGAACGAGATTGGCAGACCGGTGATGAAAATGATCAACCCGACCACGAGGATCGACGAAACCGCGTTGGTGAAGCCGTAGTTGTACGTGATGGAAGCCCCGATGGCCTCAAGGGCGAGAAAGGAAATGGCACCGAGAGCGGTATTGGCAACCCAGACCGGGGACCAGCGGCGCGCGCTCTTCGCGGTGAAGCGCAGAGCAAAGTCTTCCAGGGTCTGATTGGCCACCCATTGATTGTAGGTCCGACGCAAGCGGACCACCCGCTGATGACTTGGCATTCACCCCACCCGACCTTCCGATCACCCCGACGCGGAGCCTATCGATTGTGCACCGCAATCATCATTCATGTGCAGAGCGCTTATTCTTCCGGCATTCCCGCCAGAATAATTCTGCACGCACGCAGTCTTGTGATTTCTAGCAATATTCATGCCTATTTGATTGTATTCATCAGAAATCAATCTACGGTTTGAGAATTCAATATTTACTCCCGCTATCCAACCTAGAAAGGTCGCAAAACTTCTTCTCGAAACTTGCGCTTTTATCGCAAATATTCTTTGTGAAAAGCTTCACAAACTTTGAATTCTTTCACACATTGCCCCCTCCGGAAATAAGTCAATTAACCCACAGCAACTGACGCATTGCGGCAGTGCACAAATTCAGACGAGCCTTGAAACATGCAGAGACGCCGTCCGGCACTCTGCTTCAACCTCAAACACGGAGGGGTCCAAGAATGCGACGTCTGAAAGACTTGATTGAACACCGGCTCTCACGCCGGTCTGTCCTGACGGGGACGGCCGCTGCGGCAATGCTGGTCACTGCGGGCGCCATTGCGCCGGGGCACGCCGATGACGTGAACACGACCGGTCTCGCGGTCACCGAAGACACGGTGAAGGTCGGCATCCTGCATTCCGTCACCGGTACGATGGCGATTTCCGAAACCGGATCGGTGCAGGCCGAAAAGCTCGCGATCGAGCAGATCAATGCCATGGGCGGTGTCCTCGGACGCAAGATCGAATACATCCAGGAAGACGGAGGCTCCGACTGGCCCACATTCGCTGAAAAAGCCAAGAAGCTTCTGGTAAGCGACAAGGTCGCTGCGGTCTTCGGCTGCTGGACCTCCGCATCGCGCAAGGCCGTCCTGCCGGTCTTCGAACAGTACAACGGCATGCTCTACTACCCGACTTTCTACGAAGGCCTGGAGCAGTCCCCGAACGTGATCTACACCGGCCAGGAAGCCACCCAGCAGATCCTCGCCGGCATCGACTGGGTCGCCAAGGAAAAGGGCGCCAAGAGTTTCTACCTGCTCGGCTCCGACTATATCTGGCCGCGCACCTCCAACAAGATAGCCCGCAAGCACATCGAGAAGCTGGGCATGAAGGTTGTCGGCGAGGAGTACTATCCGCTCGGCCACACCCAGTTCAACTCGGTCATCAACAAGATCAAGCTGAAAAAGCCTGACGTGATCTATGCGATCGTCGTCGGCGGCTCCAACGTTGCCTTCTACAAGCAGCTCAAGGCGGCCGGCATCGACATGACCAAGGAAAAGCCGGTTCTGCTCACCATCTCGGTGACCGAAGACGAAATCCGCGGCATTGGCGGGGAAAACATCGAAGGCGCCTATGCCGCGATGAAATACTTCCAGTCCCTCGACAATGAGAACAACAAGGAATTCGTCAGCGCCTTCAAGGAAATGTGGGGCGACGAGATCGTCATCGGCGACGTGACCCAGGCCGCCTATCTCGGTCCCTGGCTGTGGAAGGCAGCGGTCGAAAAGGCCGGCAGCTTCGACATCGACAAGGTGCGTCTGGCATCTCCGGGCATCGAACTGACCACGGCACCGGAAGGCTATGTCCGTGTGCATGAGAACCATCACCTGTGGTCGAAGACCCGCATCGGCCTCGCCAAGCCCGACGGCCAGTACGAGCTGGTCTATGAAACTGCGGACCTGATGGAGCCGGATCCCTTCCCGGAAGGCTACCAGTAAGCCCAGGCCCAGGCTGCCTTTCCCGATCCGCCCCCGTTGAGGCCAGGGGGAAACTCGGGAAAGGCCCTGCCCGCCGCCACGGCGGGTCACACTCGGGGGCGTTGCGCGCATGCAGCCCGTGCAGCGCCCCAATCCGACACCGTTCCACACTTTTTCCCGCAAGAGGGGCGCAGGGTTCAGTCAACCCGGCCCCGCAGCATGGAGACGCGCGCAATGTTCGCCGACTACACATGGACAGAACTCGGGTCCATTTTCGCCATGCAGGGCTTTGCCGGACTGATCCTGTTTTCCGTGTTCGTCCTGATGGCCCTGGGCCTTGCAATCATTTTCGGCCAGATGGGCGTCATCAACATGGCCCACGGCGAGTTCATGATCCTCGGCGCCTATGTTACCTATCTGTGCTCGAACTTCGTCGAAGCGTTTGTTCCCGCGCTGTTCGGCGTCTACTTCTTCTTCGCCATGATCCTGGCCTTTTTCACCGCCGGCGCGCTGGGAGCGCTGGTGGAATGGTCAATGATCAGGCATCTCTACCGAAGGCCTCTCGACACGCTGCTGGCCACCTGGGGCCTCAGTCTCATCCTGCAGCAGGCCTACCGGTCGATTTTCGGCGCCCGCGAGGTCGGCGTGACCCTGCCCGACTGGCTGCTCGGGTCCGTACCCCTCACCGACATCATCGAAATCCCGATCAACGGCATCTTCGTGATGGTGCTGACACTGGTGATCGCGGTCAGCGTCTATTTCCTGATGTTCCGCTCGCGCACGGGCATGCAGTCCCGGGCGGTGGTGCAGAACCGGGTGATGGCAGGCGCCGTCGGCATCAACACTGAGAAAGTCGACCGCATGACCTTCGCGCTCGGCTGCGGCATTGCCGGTGTGGCCGGCAGCGCCTTCACCATGATCGGCTCCACCGGACCGACCGCCGGCCAGCTCTATATCGTCGACACCTTCCTGATCGTCGTCTTCGGCGGCGCGGCCAGCCTGCTCGGCACCATCGCCTCCTCCTTCGCCATCAGCCAGGCCCAGTCGACCATGGAGTTCTTCCTGTCCGGCTCGATGGCCAAGGTACTCACGCTCCTGACCGTGGTCGGCATTCTGATGCTGCGCCCGGAAGGTCTTTTCTCCGCCAAGATCCGTCGCTGAGGAGGTTCTGATGATCAACCTGAAATCCTTCATGGCGCGGCAGGACGTCCTCGCCCTTCTTATCCTGGCCGCGTTGCTCTTCGTCGTCATGCCGATGTCCATGGATATTTTCCGGCTCAATCTGATCGGCAAATATCTGACCTACGCCTTCGTCGCCATAGGTCTGGTGCTGTGCTGGGGCAAGGGCGGTATCCTCAGTCTCGGCCAGGGCGTCTTTTTCGGCCTCGGCGGTTACTGCATGGCCATGTATCTGAAACTGGAATCCTCCACCCCGGAGGCAACCGCCATTCAGTCGACGCCCGGCATTCCGGACTTCATGGACTGGAACCAGATCACGGAACTGCCCTGGTTCTGGGAACCCTTCAACAGCCTGACCTTCACCCTTGTGGCGATCCTGGTCGTCCCGGCTCTGTTCGCCTTCATCATCGGCGCCGCGATGTTCAAGCGCCGGGTGGGTGGGGTCTATTTCGCCATCATCACCCAGGCAATCGCGGCGATCCTGACAATCCTGATCATCGGCCAGCAGGGCTACACCGGCGGCGTCAACGGCATCACCGATCTGAGGACCCTGAAAGGCTGGGACATCCGGTCCGATGATGCCAAGTACGTCCTCTATTTTCTCAACGGCGCGCTGCTGCTCGGCGTTCTGGTGCTGTGCCAGTTCGTGTTGAAAAGCAAACTCGGACGGCTTCTGGTCGCCCTGCGCGACAAGGAGGATCGGGTCCGTTTCTCCGGCTACGACGTGGCCAACTTCAAGATCTTCGTGTTCTGCTTCGCCGCCGTCCTGTCCGCCATCGGCGGGGCGATGTTCACCCTTCAGGTCGGCTTCATGTCCCCCTCTTTCGTCGGCATCGTCCCCTCCATCGAGATGGTGATCTTCTGCGCGGTCGGCGGCCGCCTGTCGATCTTCGGCGCGGTCTATGGAACGCTGTTGGTCAACTGGGCCAAGACGACCTTTTCCGAGACCTTCCCTGAGCTTTGGCTGTTCGGCCTCGGCGCGCTGTTCATCGCCGTCGTGCTGGTATTCCCGAACGGATTGTCCGGTCTCTATCGCAGCTATCTGGCCCCTCATGTTGACCGCTGGATCTTCCGCAAGCCACCGGAGGGAGGCTCCTCCGGGGCGGATCCCCTCGACACACCGGCATTCGAACCCGAACCCGCCGCCAGGCCGGCAGAGTAGGAGCGCATAGCGATGAACACCGTCACCAACAACACGGACTTCCTGCTCGCCATCGAGAACCTGACGGTTTCCTTTGACGGCTTCAAGGCGGTCAACGACCTCAACCTCTACGTCGACGAGAACGAGATCCACGTCATCATCGGCCCCAACGGCGCCGGCAAGACCACCGTGCTCGACCTCATCTGCGGCAGGACAAAGGCGACAGACGGCTCGATCAAGTTCCGCAACAGGGAACTGACCGAGATGCGCGAACACGAGATCGTCCGCGAGGGGGTCGGACGCAAGTTCCAGAATCCATCCATCTATGAGGACCTGACGGTCTTCGAAAACCTGGAACTCTCCTTTCCGCGCGGGCGCAGTGTCTGGGGCGCCCTGTCCTTCCAGCGGGACGCGGAGGTGACAGGACGGGTTCGCGAGATTGCCGAAATGGTGTTTCTCGACACGCTGCTGGACATGCAGGCGGCCCTTTTGAGCCACGGCCAGAAACAGTGGCTGGAGATCGGCATGCTGCTGATCCAGGACCCGGAGCTTTTGATGCTGGACGAGCCTGTGGCCGGCATGAGCGTCTCCGAACGCAAACAGACCGCGAAACTCCTCAACGAAATCACCAAGGGCCGCTCCGTGATGGTGGTCGAGCATGACATGAAATTCGTCGAGGACATCGCCCATCGGGTCACTGTCCTGCACCAGGGCAAGATCCTCTCCGAGGGCTCCATGGCCAAGGTGCAGTCGGACCCGAAAGTCATCGACGTCTATCTCGGTCATTAGGGGGCAATCATGCTGAATGTCGCACATTACCACGTCGCCTACGGCCAGAGCGAAGTTCTGCACGGCCTCGACTTCACCGTTTCGCCCGGCGAGATCATCGCCATCATGGGCCGCAACGGCATGGGCAAGACCACGCTCATGAAATCGCTGATGGGCATCGTCCCGACCAGCAACGGCAACGCCGCCGTCGACGGCATCGACATCACCACGCTCAAGAGCTACGAGCGCGTCGCCAGAGGCATCGCCTATGTGCCCCAGGGCCGGATGATCTTTCCGACCATGACGGTCGAAGAGAATATCGAGACCGGCCTCACCATAAGCGGGCGAAGCAAGGTGCCGGGAGATATCTATGAACTCTTCCCGGTGCTGCTCGACATGAAGAGCCGGCGCGGTGGCAACCTTTCCGGCGGACAGCAACAGCAGCTCGCCATCGCCCGGGCGCTCGCGACCAATCCCAAGGTCCTGCTTCTGGACGAGCCGACGGAAGGTATCCAGCCGTCGATCATCCGCGAAATGGCACGGGTGCTGAAGCGCATCCGCGACGAGCGTGGCCTGTCCATCGTCGTCTCCGAACAGGTGCTGTCCTTCGCACTCGACGTCGCCGACCGGGTGCTTGTTCTGGAGAACGGGCGGCTGGTCCACGACGAACCCCGCGAGAACGTCGACGAAGACAAGGTCTCCGCGTTCCTGTCCGTCTGATCCGGATCTTTCAAAGCTCAACCGCGCTCGAGATAACGGCGCATTTTCAAGAGGAGAACCCCATGGCTGATACGCTGATTTCGGTAGACTTGAGCGAGTCTCCGCATACCAACGAGAAGATCCACAACCGCTGGCATCCGGATATTCCGATGGCGGTCTGGGTCGAGCCGGGCGACGATTTCAAGATCGAGACCTACGACTGGACCGGCGGCCAGATCAAGAACGACGACGATGCCGCCGATGTGCTCGACGTTGAACTGGAACAGGTACACTACCTGTCCGGCCCGATCGGCGTGAAAGGGGCCGAACCGGGTGACCTTCTAGTCGTCGACATTCTCGACATCGGCGCCAAGGAAGAAATGCTCTGGGGCTTCAACGGTTTCTTCTCCAAGCAGAATGGCGGCGGTTTCCTGACCGAACACTTCCCGGAAGCGCAGAAGTCTATCTGGGACATCGAGGGCATGTTCACCCGTTCGCGTCACGTACCGGGCGTCAACTACGCCGGGCTGATCCACCCTGGCCTGATCGGCTGCCTGCCGGACCGCAAGATGCTCGACACCTGGAACGAACGCGAGACATCTCTCTTCAACACCGATCCGGACCGCGTTCCTGCCCTCGCCGCCCTGCCAAACACCCAGTCGGCGCATATGGGCCAGATGAAGGGCGAAGCCAGGGACAAGGCCGCGGCGGAAGGCGCCCGCACCGTGCCGCCGCGCGAACATGGCGGAAACTGCGACATCAAGGATCTGTCCCGCGGTTCGAAGATCTACTTCCCGGTCTATGTCGACGGGGCCGGCCTCTCCATGGGAGACCTGCACTTCAGCCAGGGCGACGGCGAGATCACCTTCTGCGGTGCGATCGAGATGGCCGGTTGGCTGCACATCCGTGTCACGCTCATCAAGGACGGCATCGCCAAATACGGCGTCAAGAATCCGATTTTCAAGCCCTCTCCGATCACGCCGAAATACGACGACTACCTGATCTTCGAAGGCATTTCGGTCGACGAGGCCGGCACTCAGCATTACCTGGATGTGCATATCGCCTATCGCATGGCCTGTCTCAACGCCATCGAATACATGAAGAAATTCGGCTACACCGGCGCTCAGGCCTACGCCATTCTCGGCACCGCCCCGGTACAGGGACATATCTCCGGCGTGGTCGACATTCCCAATGCCTGCGCCACCTTGTGGCTGCCCACCGACATCTTCGAATTCGACATGATGCCGGGATCGGACGGGCCGATAAAACATCTCGACGGGTCCATCGACGTGCCGCTGGCACCGGACCTTTAAGGAGCCCCCATGCCGGTCTATGACTATCTCTGCGCTTCCTGCGGACCGATCACCGCCCAGCGGCCGATGTCCGCGCATGCCGATCCGATCGAATGCCCGGCTTGCCGGCAGGAGGCCCCCCGGGCTCTCCTGCGCGCGCCGAACATGCCGGGTCTTTCAACGGAGCAGCGCTCGGCCTTCGAGCGCAACGAAACCGCGCGCCACAATCCGGTCTTCTCGACCAGGTCCGGGCGCGAGGACCGGGCGAAGGACGCCCGCAAGCGTCATCCTGCCGGATGTTCCTGCTGTTCGGGCAGCAGCAAGGGAAACTTCCGCTCCAGCGCGGTCTACAAGGCCGACGGCAGCAAAACCTTTCCCTCAAAACGGCCATGGATGATCAGTCACTGATCCGACGGACGCCCGGTCGACCACGACCGGGCGTCAGGCTTGCCGTTCTTTTCCCACACAGCCGAATTCAGGCCGATACGACCACCGCACCATCACTGTAAACTATTGCGAAGGCTTAAGACCGTTCGGGTTGAACGCTCCGCCGAAAGGTGAAGGGTTGGCCTTGGCCGGTGCGTCTGCGGGTGCCGGCTCTTCCCGTCCCGGCGTCAGGCCATTGGGGCTGAACGCCCCGCCGAAAGGCGACGGATTGGCCTTACCGGCCGCACCAGCTGGCGCGGACACCGGCGCGGTGGTCTTCTGCTGCTCCTGCATTTTCCGGCGCTGCTCTTCCAGCAGCTCCTGCTGACGCGCACGCTTGTCGTCGAGAACCTGTTGCTTGCAGACCGAAGCGTCGTGCCGTGTGCCCTGCCAGGTGGCAAGACCCGCGATACCGGCGAGGATCAGGAAAACCGTCAGCGGATGGACCAGCGTCTTCAGAACCGGATTGCCGTAGATCCGCGACCGTCTGGCGATGCCTGTGCGCAGCACTTCCTTGCGGCGCGTGTGTGCTTCATGAACGATCGCACCGATCAGGGTGACACCGATGATGATCACTGCGAGTGCCGACAGCGAGGGGTCGGTACCGTGCCGAACCTTGGAGGCCAGCGCCGTCGTGAAGGTGTTGCCGGACAGGATCGTGAAGACGGTCGTGTTGTAGTTTTCAAAGGATGCCAGGAAGGTCAGGAAGGTTGCCGACCCGATAGCCGGCCCGAGGAAGGGCAGGAGAATCTTGCGAAAGGCCTGACCGGGCGTCGCACCCAGATCGAGCGCGGCCTCGGTCAGGATAGGATCGAACCTTTGCAACCGCGCCAGGAACACCAGCATGGCATAGGCGGATATGAAGGTCACCTGACCGGCCAGGGTCAGGAACATGCCATCGAAGAAAAACGAGCCGTATTCCGCTCCGACGCCGCGGCCCAGCGCCCCCCAGAAGACGATGGTCGAGATTCCCAGAACCACACCCGGGATCAGGATCGGCGTGATCAGCACCGTATAGAGCACCGCCCGCAGCCGGGAGCTGAGCTCCGAAAGAGCCAATGCCCCGGCAAGGCCGATCGGCACCGCGATGGCGACGACGCTGACGGCAATCACCAGGCTGTTCAGCAGACCGCTCATCAGCCTGTCGTTGGCAAAGAGAACGGCGAACCATTCCGTGGTGAAACACTCCCACGGGGTGATCCTCGGAAAGGACGAGGAATTGAACGCCGTGATCACCATGATGATCAGCGGACCGAACAGGAAGGAGAAGAAAAGCAGGGAAAATCCCGCCGCGACGGCACCGCCGCCCGTGCCCCGGTTCATCGGCCGATCTCCCCGATAGACACCTTGAAGACCCGCATCAACATCATCACGAAGGAGATGCAGACGATAAGCAGGATGACTGCATAGGCCGAACCGCGCTGCCAGTTGGCGCTCTCGTTGAACCACTGGTAGATGAGCTGGGTGAACCAGAGACTGGACGGCCCGCCGAGGATCTGCGGGGCGGCCAGCGCGCCCGCCGTCAGCATGAACACCATGGTCGCACCGGAGGCGATGCCCGACTTGGCGACCGGCAGCACCACCCGCCAATGAACCCGCCACCAGCTCGCGCCCATGTCCCGAGCCGCCTCGATCTGGTTCCGGTCCAGCGCTTCAACGGCGTTGAAAATCGGAAACACCATCAGCAGAATGTAGGCGTAGGTCAGTCCGGAATAGAGCGCCACATCCGCCCGGATGAAGTCGACCGGCTGGTCCCACAATCCTATCGACATGCCGACGCCATTGATCAGACCGGTCGCGCCAAACAACACGCGAAAGGCAAAGGCGCGCAGGATTTCATTGACCCAGAAGGGCACGATCAGGCCGATGACCATCATCCGGGCGGCAACGCCGGTGGCCGAATGGGCCAGAATGAACGCGATCGGGTAGCACAGCAGAATGTCGATGCAGGTCACGAACACCGCCGCGATCAACGTCCTGACCAGGATCCCGATATCGAGCGTGTTCACCGTGCCGTCATTGCCCTGGAAGAAATAGGCGTAATTGTCGAGCGTGTAGACATCCTGCGGGCCGCCGACGTCAGAAGCGGGCAGGTTGAAGCGGAACGAATAGTCGAGCATCGCTATTTGCGGCAGTGCGATCAGGAAGATCACCCAGATCAGGACCGCGACGCCGACAAAGGTGGCGGCGCCGAGACCGTGCTTTCCGGCGATTTGCTTGAAGGCGGTCTGAAGAGCCTGCATTCCTAAGCCCCCGCCAGAACGCCATGGGGCAATACGATAGCCTGATCGGGTGCGAACCCGACCGGTACGACCGCTCCTGACCGCGTGTCCGCGGTCCCGCCGAGATTGACCCGGGACAGGCGAAGCGGAACCCCGTTCGCCTCAAGAAACAGCTGCCGCGAATTGCCCTCGAATTCTTCCTTGACCCAGTTGGCGGTCACAGCGTTGGGAAGGCCGTCGCCAATGCTCAGTTGTTCCGGACGGATGAACAGGATGCAGTCGTCTCCCGCCTTGTATTGGCGCCCCCCGGCCGCCTGCCCCTGCAGACGGCCGAGCGGCGTTTCAATCGACACCAGCGTTTCCGCCTGGGAGGCGACCTTGCCTTCGATCGCGTTGCTCTCGCCGACGAAGGAAGCCACAAAGGACGTCTTCGGGCGGTTGTAGATCGATTCCGGCGGATCGACCTGTTCAATGACACCGGCATTCATCACCGCGACCCGGTCGGACATGGTCAGGGCTTCGCCCTGGTCATGGGTGATGTAGATGAAAGTCAAGCCGACCTGCTGCTGGATCGTGCGCAACTCGGTGCGCATGTGATGGCGCAGCTTCAGATCGAGGGCCGACAGCGGTTCGTCGAGCAGCAGAATATCCGGCTCCACCGCCAGCGCCCGGGCAATGGCCACGCGTTGCCGCTGGCCACCCGACAGTTCGTGAACCTTCTTGTCGCCCACCCCGGGCAAAGCAATCATCTCCAGGAGCTCGTCGGCGCGTTTACGACGGTCCTTCCTGCCAACACCGCGCACCTCGAGCGGGAAGGCGATATTGTCGGAAACGCTCATCAGCGGGAACAGCGCAAGGTTCTGGAAAATCAGTGCGGTCGGGCGTTTGTTGGGCCCGATGCCCTTCATGTCCTGGCCACCGATCAGGACCCTGCCCTCGGTTGGATCGCTGAAGCCTGAAATGCAGCGCAGCAACGTTGTCTTGCCGCATCCGGACGGCCCCAGAAACGAGAAGAATTCTCCACCCTTGATCACGAGATGGGCGTTGTCGACTGCCGTATAGGCCCCGAAGCGTATGGAAACGTGATCCAGTACAATGTCTTTTGTAGCCATGACGCTCTCGAAAAAAGGCTGAACGGACTGGGGAAAGGCCTGGTGGATGCCGGACGGATTTCCGCCCGGCATCCACCAGAGCTGCTTTCGCAAGTGTTAGGCGGACAGGAACTTGTTGGTGTATTCGGTCCGCTTTTCCGAGTACCAGGGGGCCTCGGCAGGCCAAGCGTTCAGGTTGTCCAGAGCGTCTCCCGAATAGGCATCGGCGAAGTTCTTGGCATAGACTTCCCCGCCGAATTCAGCAGCACCGACGACAGGCGAATTGTAGCCATGGGTCTTGATCGCCTCGCCGGCCAGCTTGGCGTCATAGGCTGCCTCGATGAAGGCGTAGATCTGATCGATGTTCTTGGCGCCCGTCGGCATCGCAAGACCGTCGACCCAGGCCATCGCACCCTCTTTCGGTGCCCGGTACATGACCGGCTCGCCCGCCGTCTTGAGCGCCAGTGGTGGGCCGTCCCAGGTCTGGCCGACAATGACGCCTTCATTCAGGAGGCCGTTCTTCTGGGTGTCGGCATCGTTCCAGATCAGCTTGATGTTAGGCTTCTTGGCGATGGCGGCCTCGACAAGTTTGGTCCAGACCTCATCCATTTTCTCCGGGCTCTCATAGGCTGCCCACATGGAACCGGCATCCATCTCGCCGCGGCCTTCCAGGCCAAGGCCGAGACCGAGCAGCATGGAGTGACCGCGGCCCATGGTCTTGCCGGCATTGGCCTCGTCCCAGACATCGTAGTAGCTCGGGAATTCGCCCCCCGGCACAAATGCGTCCGTCCGCCATGCGATGCCTTCCGTGCCCCAGATATGCGGCAGCCAGAAAACGCCCTTGCCGTCGAAATTCCAGTGGGTCTCGCCCAGCGCCATGGAAGGATTGACCTTGTCGAGGTCAACCTTGGACATGTCGAATGGCTGCAGCAGGCCCAGTTCTGCCCAGAGAAGGTTGCGGTTCACGGTCGGGGAGACGATGTCGAAACCTTCGCCGCTGGTGGCTTTCAGCTTGTTGATGATTTCCTCGTTGGACCCGATGCCGGTGAAATTGATCTTGATCCCGGTCTTGTCCGTGAAGCCGCTGACGAAGCTTTCCGGCAGATAGTCCGACCACATCATGATGTTGATCTCGCCGGATGAGGCCAGCACGCTGGAACTGACGATCGCGGGCATGGACAGCCCTGCGCCGACCGCGGCCGCGCTCTTCAGAAAATCGCGTCGCGTGGTGCGTGCACCCTTTTTGAAATTCATTATGACATCCCCTGTCTGTTGGTCTCGCCAAACTGTTCATCGCTCTGGCGCGATACAGGCCGGATCTTTTTTTGCCCGAAACTTTACTGCCGGGACGATCCTGCACCGCGTTGACCGGAAGACTATTGCGGTGCAACATCCGCCATTAGAGCCAGAAGCTGAAAACTATGGTGCCAGGGCATGCAAGACGGCTTGCACCGCGCGGATTTACGGCCAAAACTGTCATCGCGACATCAGATGGGCACCGGCAGTGTCCTTTTCGCCATTGCGGAAATTCAAATGCTTACGACTTATTTCGACGCACCGTTTGATCCGGGCCGGCGCCTGCAGCACCAGATCCAGGAGCGGCTGATCGAGGCGATTCTCGACGGTGTCTGGCCTCTGCACGAGCCCTTGCCGGCAACGCGCGTCTTTTCAAGGCAGATCAACGTTTCCCGCAACACCGTCGCCATCGTCTACGAGCGGCTGGTGGAGGACGGGTACCTGAAATCGGTCAGCCGGCGAGGATATTTCATTAACGAGCGCCACATCCGCGAGCAGCTCAATATCCGCGTTGACGATCATTCCAAGGAGATCTTTCCCCGGTCAAAGCAGCCCTTCGACCCCGGCGCGCTTCTGGTCTGCCGCTATTCGGACCAGGCGAACATTCACAAACCGGCCGATTGGCAGACTTTCGAGTATCCCTTCATCTTCGGCCAGCTTTCGCCCGACAAGACGTCCGTTTCACGCTGGCGGGACTGTGTCCGTCTGGCAGGAACCGCCCAGCACGCGCCAACCTGGATCGGTGACCTGGTCGACCGGGACGATCCGATGCTGGTCGACCAGATCATCCGGCGCATGCTGCCCCAGCGGGGCTTTCGCGCGGATCCGGAAGAGATTCTGATCACTGTCGGGGCGCAGAACGCCCTGTTCATGGCCGCCCATCTGTTCTGCCGGCCCGGTGTCCGTGTCGACATCGAGGAACCGGGCTATGTGGATGCGCGCAACATTTTCCAGGCGCTCGGCGCGGAGATCAGGCATCACCCGGTGGACTCCAACGGCATGCGCGTCGGCGATGAACTGGAAGGCACCCGGCTGGTCTATGTCACGCCGGGACATCAATCGCCCACCAATGTCACCATGTCCATGGAACGGCGTCTGAAGTTGCTGGCCCAGGCGGAAACCAACGATTTCATCATTCTGGAAGACGACTATGAGCATGAACTGAATTTTGTCGGCGCGCAGAAGCCTTCCCTGCGCAGCTTCGACCGGACAGGCCGGGTCATCCATGTCGCCAGCCTCTCGAAGGCGCTTTTTCCGGGTCTGCGCCTCGGCTTCATCGCGGCGGACAGGCGCATCGTCAGGGAACTGCGGGCCTTGCGCCGCCTCATGTACCGGCATCCTTCCGCCCTCGATCAGCGGGCGATGGCGATCTTCCTGTCAGAAGGGCATTACGACTCGCACATCCGCCGCCAGAGGAAAATCCTGTCGCAGAAGTGGAAGAAGATCTTCAAGCTGATCGAGACCCACCTTCCCGCCTGCGAGGCAACCGTGACCACCGGCGGGTCCGGCGTCTGGATCCGAATTCCCGAAAGGATCGCAGCCATGGAGTTGCAGGAGGAAGCAGCCCGGCACGGTCTCCTGATCGAAGCGGGCGACATCCATTATCTGTCGCCGCAAAAACCCCGCAACCGCATCCGCCTCGGCTTCGGTGCCATTGCCGAAGAAAAGATGGAACCCGGAATCCGTCTGCTTGGCCAACTTCTTGCGAAGAGCGCGTGAACCGATAACCGGACATCCCGCAGCGCTGTTCCGGACACAGCAAAGCGGAGATCCGGAACCTTGTCAGACGGTAAAGCCTGCGTTGTTGCAAGGCCTGGAGCCTAAAGCTCGGCCCTGCCCAGAACCGTCTGGAGCATGTCGACCATCTTCGACAGATCCTCTTCCGGCGTTGTCAGGGCGGGCGCGAAAATCAAGGCATCACCGGTTGCCTTGACGTGCAGGCCCTCATCGAACAGCCGCCGCTGCACGATCGATCCCTTCGCTCCGGGCGACGCACCCGGCGTCAACTGGATGCCGGACATCATGCCATAGCCGCGCAGATCGGCGACGTGGGGAAGGTTGCGCAGGCTAAAGACACTGTCAAGGAAGGTCCCCGACAGGCTGGCGGCCCGGTCAAACAGGCCTTCGCTCTTGTAGATGCCGAGGGTTGCCAGCGCGGCGGCGCAGGCGACCGGATGGGCGGAATAGGTATAGCCATGCATCAGTTCCGGCCTGTCGGCGGATATGGACTCGATCACGGCCTTCTGGATCTCCGTCTTCACGGCGACAGCACTCATGGGAATGGCGCCGTTTGTCAGGGCTTTCGCCATTGTCATGACATCCGGCGTCACCCCGAATTCCTGGGCGGCAAAGGCGGCGCCCGTGCGGCCAAATCCTGTGATCACCTCGTCGAACACCAGAAGGATACCGTGTCTGTCGGCAATCTCCCGCAGGCGCCGAAGATAGCCGACGGGTGGAACGATGGTGCCGATGGAGCCGGCGATCGGTTCAACGAAGACAGCCGCGATCGTCTCGCCGCCGTAGGTCTTGCAGATCTCTTCCAGGTCATCCGCCAGATGGGCCCCGTCTTCCGGCTGGCCCCGTGTGAACCGCTGGTCCTCGTTCCAGGTGTGGCGCATGTGAACCACGTCGCAGGTCACCCCGGAAAAGTCCCGCCTGTTGCCGACCATGCCCGCCAGCGACGTGCCGCCGAGATTCACGCCGTGATAGGCCCACGAACGCGAAACGAAACGGGTGCGCTGTGGGGCTCCCTTGGCCTTGTGATAGGCAAGGCAGATCTTGATGGCACTATCCACCGCCTCGGAGCCCGAGGAACCGAAAAAGACCCGGTCCAGCCCTTCCGGCAGAATGTCGCTCAGGGCTTCCGCCAACTTGAAGGAAATAGGCGCGGCGCGCTGAAAATGCGGCGTATAGTCCAGATCCTGAAGCTGTTTGTAGACAGCCTCGGCGATCTCCTTGCGGCCGTGACCCGCCGCACAGGTGAACAGACCCGAGGAACCGTCCAGCACTTCCCGGCCCTCCGGCGTCCAGTAGCGCACGCCCTGCGCCTTCTCGAACATCTGGGGTTCCTCGCGGAACAGCCGGTTGTTGGTGAACGGCATCCAGTGATGGTCCATGTTGATCGGCATCTGGGTCACGGCACGGGTCCTCAAGATCGAAACGGTTGGTCCACTCCTAGGACCAGACCTGGCGCTTGCTTAGAGCCAGCGCTCTCATTCGTAAGGGCCAGAGGCGTTTGCCGTCTGTTTTGCCATTGTGCCGGCGCGCCGGGTTCGTATGGTCCGGTCAAATCGATTGCTGACCTCAAACTCTGGAAAGGCCTGACCATGACCGGCACAATTCTCATCACCGGAACGACATCGGGTTTCGGCCAGGCAATGGCCCGGCTGTTCGTGGCAAGCGGCTGGAAGGTCGTGGGCACCGGCCGGCGCGCAGACCGCCTGGAGAAGCTGGGCGAAGAGCTCGGAAGCGCCTTCTGTGCCGCCGTCTTCGACATCATGGACGAAGCGGCAACGAGAGACGCTCTCACCGGTCTGCCCGAACACTTTCAGGACATCGACGTTCTGGTGAACAACGCCGGTCTTGCCCTTGGCACCGCGTCGGCGCCGGACACGAAGCTGTCCGACTGGAAGACCATGATCGATACCAACATCACCGGCCTTGTCACCATCACCGACCTGCTGCTTCCGAAACTCATCGAGCGCCGGGGCATGATCGTCAACATCTCCTCCATTGCAGCCAACTGGCCCTACCCGGGCGGCAATGTCTATGCGGGCACCAAAGCCTTCCTGCGTCAGTTCTCGCTCGGCATGCGCTCGGACCTTCACGGCAAGGGCGTGCGGGTGACCTCGATCGAACCGGGACTGTGCGAAAGCGAGTTCACGCTGGTGCGCACCGGGGGCGACAGGCAAAGCTATGACGCCCTTTATGGCGGCGCGAATGCGATCCAGCCAGAAGACATTGCCAACACGGTCTACTGGATCGCCACCCAGCCTGCCCACCTCAACATCAACTCCCTGGAGATCATGCCTGTCAGCCAATCCTGGGCCGGCTGGCAGATCGCCCGGGAGAGCTGAGGGCGGCACCCGATCTTGGGAGCGTTTTCCATAAAACTGATTGCAGAAAATCACCCGAACGCATTTTCAATGCAAACGCTGCCCCGGGCGTAGCCCTGAAGGCATGCCGCTTGAACGCGACTCGCTTGTTAGAGGTGCTCGTGCCGGTCTGCGACCGTCTCTGCGCCTCTAGCGGACCGATCACCGCCCCTGCAGATCCGATCGCCTGCCCAGCGAATTTCGAGGCTAGGAATACCAGGACGGCGGCTGGAAGGACGTCGGGTTCATGGCTTCCACCTCGACACGGTACAACTTGTTCCCGAGACCTCCGGAATACATCAACGCATCGTCGTAGGGATTATGTGCGTGAGGTTGAATAATGTCAGCCTTGTGAGTGTAGAGCTGCTGTATCAGAAGATGGCCTATTTCGTGGCAAAGCGTGCGTGCAATCGAATTGATGTGGGTCGTCTTGCCATAGGACCGGTCATCGAGCAGGCACATTCCGCTGTCGTAATCCATCAGGCCGTTCACCTTCATCGGACGTTCGCCCTTTTTCTGGGCACTGACAATTTCCCGTACGATGAAGACGTTCACGGTCTTGACATGGAGTGCCTCTGAAGGCTGCGGAAACGCGCGTTCCTTCGCAAAGGGTTTGAGGAACTTGAATTCGTCTTTCTTCTCCTTGAACGTGTCCTCTCGGACGACAAACCCGAGATGGCGGCCGATGTCCTTGTGCGACAGCAATTCGTCGCCGAGAAGCCGAAGTTCGACATTGCACTGGGGTATGAGGATTTCGCTGTTCGCGATCTTCAACACGGTCCTCAGCTCACCGCTCGAGACGCGTGATTTCAGTCCTGGCCCGTGCTGGACGTGAAAGAAAAAGATCGGCACGATCCTGCGCGGCTTCACGGACACATAGACACGCAGGTGCCTGCCGTTCTGAAACAGGTCCAGCTTGCAGTCCTTGCAGGATTTAAGGCCCTTGATCACCAGACACTGGCCTTTGACAACCGCGCGCAGCAGCCGTTGCCTTGTAAAGGAACAGGCATAGCCTTCCTCATCGACGCCCTTGCCTGCGATCCGGACCGGACTGTCGGGATCGAGTCCGATCCGGATCGACCGTTCGCAACCTTCCGGCACCATGATCCAGGCGCCGTCACGCTCCGGAGGAAATTTCACCTGCAAGGGGCCGAGTACCTGCGACGGCGCTGGAAAGCTGTCGAAACCCTGATTGCCGTCGGTCGGACCGAACACGGGTATTTTGGGCATGCCTTTGGGATTGACGGGCTTGTCCGGTGTCGGCTTGTCCGGATTGTCCTTCGGCTGCACCGGTTTTGGTGTTACGGGCGCAACCTTCCATTTTGCCGCGGACGCCGCATCGTTCAGCGCCGATAGTGTCGGTCCGACCGGATCCACACGCTGGTCCGGGTTCATGAACCCCAGCACCTTGCTCTGGAAATCGCCGATCATTCCTTTTGTCAGCGGACCATGGAAGCCGTCCTCCACAAGGGGCGTGCGGGACTGATCCAACAGAAGGTTCAGGCGCTCTTGAACGGTTCGGACGTCCGCGATGTTGTTCTGGGCCCGGAAGCCGACGGATCGGGCGATGCTTATTCTGGGTAAACTCGACATGACCACACCTGGGGAAAGGGCTTGCCAAAACACTTTTTTCGAAATGCAGGGCGTGCGCAAAAAGAAACCGGATTCTGATGTCCGTTCATCTAGCACCACCCGGACTCGCGGACTGTGATCGGGGACACAACTTTCCGCTTGGCAGATTTTTGAGGGACATTTCCGTTCACGGGCATTGAGAGCGGCTGACAAATCGCGCTGGAAGGCAGAAATCGGCTCAAGCCCGGTTGACTGGAAAATAGCGAGAGCTGAAGCCGCGCCCTGGCGACGGGACCCATTTCCTCTTTCTGCCGCCACAGGTTGAATCGTCCCGGGAAGCGTTTTCAGGTCACGAAAGGAGTCGACATCGGGGGATATTCTGCTTAATCTGATTAAGCGCTTAACCAACCTTGTTCCAACGGCTGGCAATCCAAAACAGATGGCACCTCGCCCCAATCTTTCGGACATTGCCAGAGCCATCGGCGTTTCCAGCGCGACCGTGTCCAATGCCCTTTCGGGCAAGGGAAGGGTCTCCGCGCAGTTGTCACGGCAGATCGCGGAAAAAGCCAGGGAACTGGGTTATGTTCCCAGCCTTGCGGGGCGAGCCCTGAGCACCGGGCGCAGCCATGTTCTCGGCCTGGTGCTGGCCGATATCGGTCATCCGCTGTTCCCGCAGTTCGCCCAGGCGATCGAACAGGCCGCCACGAAGGCCGGCTACGGCGTTCTGATCGGCGACAGCCGCGGTGACGTCAAAACCCAGACCGCCGCCATCGACCAGCTTATCGAGCGCGGCGCCGACGGCATTATCCTTGTGCCCCGGCATGGTACCAGGATCGCTGAAATCAACTGTCCCGTTGCGGTTATCGACACGCCATCGACACCGGGAAACACCGTTTCCGCCGACCACTGGCAGGGCGGCAGACTGATCGGTGCGCATTTGCGCAATCTCGGGCACACCCACCTTGCAATCATCGGTCTTCACCAGGATTCCAATGTTCAGGCAGACCGTATCGGTGGCATCCGCACAGGTTTCGGCCGGGAAGGCTCTGTCCGCACCCTGTGGATCGACGCTCTGGAAGCGGATGCGGGACCGGGATGCGAACTGGGCCTCGCGGAACTGGTGCGTGAGGGCTACACGGCTTTCGCCGCCGTCTCCGATATTCACGCCCTTCGCGCCGTCAGCGAGCTTCAGCGCTCGGGCCTTTCGGTGCCCGCTCATGTCACAGTCACCGGCTTTGACGATCTGCATTGGGCCCGCTCTATTTCACCCGCCCTGACGACGGTACGCATGAATATGGAAACGATCGCCCGGCTCGCCGTGGCCGATCTTCTTTTGCAGATCGAACCGGACAGAACCACTCCGCCCGAGGACGAGACAGCACCTCCCCAGGCCGTACCGATGGAACTCATCGTCCGCAGTTCCAGCGCCTCGCCGCATGGCAACCTCATCCCATCGCAGGATAACAACAACAATTCAGATCCTGACACCCTCCCCTCCAGAGAAGGAACGAACAATGCTTAAAAGAACTCTCGCCGCGGGCGTCGCCCTCTGCGCTTTCACCGCGCCGGCACTTGCAGACGACGAGCTGGTCATTTCCGTCTACGGTTTTGCCCAGGATGCCTTCAAGGAAATCGTCTACGATCCCTTTGAGAAGATCTGCGGCTGCGAACTGGTGGTGGAGACCGGCAACAGCGTTGAGCGCCTGGCAAAGCTGGAAGCCCGCAAGGACGATCCGGAAATCGACATGGCGGTCATGTCCACACATGATGCCCTTTCCGCAGCACGCAAGGGTATCACCCAGTCCATCGACGTCTCGAAACTGTCAAACTACGACAAGCTCTACGACATCGCCAAGGACCCGCTGGGCGATCACCTCGGCATCGGCTACACCTTTTACGCCACGTCCATCGCCTACCGGGCCGACAAGGTGAAAATCGAAAGCTGGTCCGATCTATTCCAGGACGACCTGAAAGGCCGGGTGGCATTTCCCAATGTGACCACCAACCAGGGCCCGCCCGCGCTCTACATGCTCGGCAAGGCCATGGGCGACGATGCCCCCTCCCTTTCCGCGCCAATCGCGGAAGTCGGTGCCAACAAGGACGATATTCTCACCTTCTACGTGCGCTCCTCACAGGTCGCGCAGCTCATGCAGCAGGAAGAAATCCTGGCAGCACCCATCGGCCGGTTCGCGTGGGGCGCATATCCGAAAATGGACATGAACATCGCCTGGGCAACACCGAAGGAAGGCCAGACCGGCGGCATGAATGTCATGATCCTGACCAAGGGCGCCAAGAACGAGGACCTCGCCTATCAGTTCATGGACTTCTGGCTGTCCACCGAGATCCAGACAAAACTGGCCGAAGCCCTGGTCGACAGCCCGGCCAATGCGGACGTCAAGGTTTCCGACGAAGTGGCTGGAAATCTCACTTACGGCGAAGAAACGGTGAAGAGCCTTCACCTTCTGCCGCCGGCTGTCATTCTGGACAACCGCGAAACCTGGCTCGCCGAATGGAACGACAAGGTCGGCCAGTAACTCCGTCCGTATCCGGATAACCAAAGGTCAGCAGGCAGCGTGACAACGCTGCCTGCGCATACAAGGCAGGTTTCATGTTTCAGAATCGTGCGGAAGCACTCGCCCTCGCTCTGCCGGCGGTCGTGTTCGCGGCAGTCGTCTTTCTGGTCCCCGTCGGCATTCTTTTGTCGGAAGGTTTCCGGATGGAAGGCGCATGGAGCGTGAGCGCCTATGTCGACTTCTTCTCCAAACCGCTCAATCAAACCGTCTTCTGGCGCACCCTGAAACTGGGCGCGATGGTGACAGCTGTCTCTGCGGTGATCGGCTATGCCACCGCCTATGCCATCGTTACTCTGCCTCCCACGGCACGCGGCCGCATGATCGGCCTCGTGGTCATGCCGCTGATGATTTCGCCGGTCGCCCGCACCTATGCCTGGATCGTCATCCTCGGCCGCACCGGCTTCGTCAACCAGATCATCGTCGGCCTGGGATTGTCCGACACGCCAGTCCGGTTCCTCTTCACCGAAACAGCCGTTTTCATCGGACTGCTGCAACTCTTCCTGCCCCTGATGATCCTTTCCCTGATCAGCGCCCTGGAGAACATGCCGAAGGACGCCGTGCCCGCCGCCCGGGTGCTCGGCGCCAACTGGCTGCAGGTCTTTTTCAAGGTGATCCTGCCGCTGACACGGGAAGGCCTCGTCATCGGCGGCACTCTGGTCTTCACCGGTTCGCTCACCGCCTATATCACCCCCGCAATTCTCGGCGGCTCGAAGGTTCTCATGCTGGAAACCCTCCTCTATCAGCGGGTCACGGTCGCCAATGACTTCGCATCCGCAAGCATCATCGCCATGATCCTGATCGTCATGAGCTTCTCGGCGAACATGCTGCTGAAGCGTCTGGCAACCGCGAGGAACAGACGATGACCGGCCGTCTTCTTTCCTATGTCACCCTCACCCTGGTGCTCGCCTTTCTCCTGGGTCCGTTCCTGATCATCGTCGCGGCGGCCCTGTCCGCCGGAGAGACGCTGGCCTTTCCACCCCAGGGCCTGTCCCTGAAATGGGTTTTCAAGGTCTTCGAGATCGAGAGCTTCCGGAACAGCTTCGCCCTGTCCATGTTTCTTGCCGTGTTCGGCACGCTGGCAGCGCTCATTCTCGGTGTTCCGGTCGCCTATGCCGCCTCACGCTACAAGCTGCCCTTCCGCGAGACCCTGCGCACCATCGTCTCCGCGCCGATCATCGTGCCGGGCATCATCGTCGGCCTCGCGCTCCTGCGCTACCTGGTGATCCCGCTGGACGTCGGCATCGGACTGGCGCTCTTCATCGCGCATACGGCTCTCATCCTGCCCTATGCGGTGCGGGTCGTCTCAGCCTCTCTTGAAAACCTGCGCAGCGACATCGAGGAGGCCGCGGTCATCCTCGGCTCGTCACGCGCCGGAGCCTTCTTCCGGGTCGTGTTGCCCAATATCCGCAACGGCATTCTCGCCGCCTTCATCCTCGGTTTCGTCACCAGCTTCAATCAGGTTCCGGTCTCCCTGTTCCTGTCCGGCCCCGGCGTCAGAACCCTGCCCATCGACATGATCTGGTACATGGAAATCACTTACGACCCGTCCGTGGCCGCGCTCGCCGCGCTGCTGGCCTTCCTGTCCATCGCCATCGTGTTTCTGGCCGAACGTTTTCTCGGATTTTCCCGTTATGTCTGATCTGACCTATCTCTCGCTGAAAGACGTCACGCTGGCCTACGGCAAGTCGGTCGCCGTAGACAGACTGAACCTCGACATCACCAGGGGCGAACTGATCGCTCTGCTCGGCCCGTCCGGCTGCGGCAAGACCACAACGATGCGGGCGATCACCGGCCTCATGCGCCCGGCCGCCGGCCGCATCACCCTGGACGGGGCGGACATCACCTATCTGCCCGCGAACAAGCGTCAGGTCGGGCTGGTGTTCCAGTCCTATGCGCTCTTCCCGCACCTGAATGTCTTCGAAAACGTCGCCTTTGGCCTGCGCCTCAAGAAACTGGGCGGCAAGGCACTCGATACAAAGGTCGATGGCGGGCTGGACCTAGTCGGCCTGTCCCATCTGGCGGACCGCAAACCGGCGGAGCTGTCCGGCGGCCAGCAGCAGCGTGTCGCCCTCGCACGCTCACTCGTCATGGATCCGAAGGTGCTTTTGCTGGACGAGCCGCTCTCCAATCTGGACGCAAGGCTGCGGCTGGAAATGCGCACCGAGCTGCAGCGGGTTCAGCGCGAAAGCGGCGTGACCATGGTTTTCGTCACCCACGACCAGAGCGAAGCGCTTGCGCTTGCCGACAGGATTGTCGTCATGAAGGACGGCTATATCGAACAGCTCGGCACACCGGAGGACGTCTATGACCGTCCGTCGACCCGCTTCGTGGCCGACTTCGTCGGGTTCGAGAACATCTTCACCACGGAAAACGGCAAGCTGAAAACCGCCGACGGCGAGGTTCTGCTCAGCCCGGGCACGCCGATCGACGGCACCGTGAAGGGCCTGGCGTGGCGCCCGTCGAAGGTGGCACTTGGGTCCGGTCCATTCTCCGGTATCGTCAAAGGGTCGTCCTTTGCCGGCCATGCCCGCGAATACCTGCTCGACAGTGCCCTCGGCCCGATCAAGGCGGAACAGCCGGTTCCCCACGATGCCTATGACATCGGCGACCGGATCGCCTTCGATCTCGCGCCGGACCACGCTGCCCGCCTGACCCGGATGGAGTGAGAAAACCATGATCTGGATCGATACGGATATGGGTCTCGACGATATCCTGGCGGTGATGATAATCGCCGGCCACCGGGATATCTCCGGCATTTCACTGGTTTTCGGCAACGCTCCGCTCGAACAGGTTCGCAAGAATGCGGCCGGAGCCTGTTCTCTGCTGGGCTGGCGCACGCCGATCCATACAGGTGCGGCAAATGCCATCCTCGGCGAGACGATCACGCCCGCACACGTGCTTGGCCCGACCGGTATCAAGACCCGGGGTGCCCGGCTTCCGGAATGTCCGCCCGTTCCGGAATCGCCCGCGCAGGCCGCTTTGTGCACCTGGCTGGAGAGCCTTGACGCGCCGGGAGAGATCCTGGCACTCGGCCCTCTGACCAACCTGGCCATTCTGGCCCTCTCCCGTCCGGACCTTCTGACGAAGATTGCAAAGATCACCTGGATGGGCGGCGGTGCAGGCCGTGGCAACCAGACCGCTTCCGCCGAGTTCAACGCCTTTGCGGACCCAGAGGCGGTGCAGATCGTCGTCAACAGCCGCGTCCCCCTGGACATCGTCGATCTGGAATTGTGCCGTCAGGTCCTGATCGGACCGGACGATCTTCTCGCGCTGGAGGCATCCGGCACGGAAAAAGGCCTTGTGCTGGCCGATCTCTGCGGTGCCTATGTGGATATCGCCCTTGAGAGGGGACGGGAGAAAATGGCCGTTTACGATCCTTGTGCGGCAGCGGCCCTAGTCATTCCCGAAGCCTTCACCTTCGCCCCCGGCTTCGTCGCGGTGGAGCTCGCGGGCACGCATACGCGCGGCAGAACGGTGCTGGATCAGCGGCCCGGTGTCCCCCCGAACTGCCGCTGGGCAATGCACGCGGACGCACCCCGCGTTCTCTCACTCACACTGGAGACGCTGCAAAAGGCAGCCCTTTCATGACCGACACGGCAAGCGAACCAGCGGACCTTGCCGCACGCCCCCTGCGGGACCGCGCTGTAAAGGCGGCCAAGGGTCTTGAACCTTTCGATCTCCTGATAACGGGCGGCACGCTTGTCGATGCGGTCACCGGCGAGCTGAGGCAAGCCGATATCGGTGTGTGCGGAACCATGATCGCCAGCGTTCACGACACCGGCGCTCGCGACGATGCAGCAAGGATCATCGATGCCACCGGGCTGTTCGTCTCCCCCGGTCTCATCGACACCCACATGCATGTGGAAAGCTCCATGGTCACCCCGGCAGGCTACGCCGAAGCGGTGCTGCCCCGCGGAGTGACCACCATAGTCTGGGACCCGCACGAACTGGCGAATGTTCATGGTTTGGCGGGTGTGGACTGGGCCATCGAGGCTTCGCGCCTTCTGCCTTTGCGGATCCTGTTGCTTGCCCCGTCCTGCGTCCCTTCGGCGCCCGGACTGGAGAGATCGGGGGCGGATTTCGCGCGCGCGGAACTGCAAGACCTGCTCGAACGCGAAGCCATCGCGGGCGTCGCCGAAGTCATGAACATGCAAGGCGTGATCGACCGTGCCCCGCGCATGACAGACGTGGTGCAGGCGGGCCTTGAAAGCGGCAAGCTTGTCTGCGGTCACGCCCGGGGCCTGGAAGGCACGGATCTCAATGCCTTCATGGCGGCGGGGATTACCTCCGATCACGAGCTGACCTCCGGCGCGGATCTTATGCGCAAGCTCCGGGCCGGACTGACCATCGAGCTGCGCGGCTCACATGATCATTTGCTGCCGGAATTCGTGCAGACCCTCAACGCGCTCGCTGCCCTGCCGTCCACGCTGACGCTGTGCACGGACGATGTTTTCCCCGACGATCTTCACGCCACCGGCGGCCTCAACGACGTCGTCGCCCGTCTCGTCCGCTACGGCCTGTCACCGCTCAAGGCAATTCAGGCGGCAACCCTTAACGCCGCGCACCGGCTTGGACGCGCCGATCTCGGTCTCATCGCTCCAGGCCGGCGGGCGGATATTGCGCTGTTTGAGGATCTTGAGAGCTTTGTGGCGGTGAACGTTATCGCCAACGGCATTGCCGTCGCCGAAAACGGCATCCTGACGGCACCGCTCGCCGGCACGGATCCCGCGCTGTTACGGAACTCCGTTCATTGCGCGCAGGTCTCTGCGGAGGATTTCAAGATCCGCTCCGGCGGCGGGAGCGTTGAGGTCGCGACCATCGATCGTCCCCGGTTCACACGCTGGGACACCGCCATCACGGAGGTCGAGAACGGCCGTGTCGTTCCCCCTCAAGGCGCTACCCTGATGAGCGTCATCCACCGTCACGGGCGCGGCGATACCAGCCCGGCGACCGGCTACCTCACGTCCTGGGGAACATGGCGGGGTGCCTTCTGCACCACGGTCTCGCACGACAGCCACAACGTCACGATCTTCGGCGGCAACGAGGAGGACATGGCGCTTGCGGCGAACTGGGTGATTTCCCGCCAGGGCGGAATGGCCGTTGCCAAAGACGGAAAGATCCTCGCCGGTCTCGCCCTGCCGCTTTCCGGCCTGATCACTGATGCTCCGCTGAGTGAAACGGCCGGGGAGTTCAAGGAAATCCGGGAAGCCATGGAAGAGATCGTCACCTGGCAGCCACCCTACCTGGTCTTCAAGGCCTGCTTCGGCGCCACACTCGCCTGTAACGCCGGCCCGCATCTGACCGACCTCGGCCTTGCCGATGCAACCCTCCCCGAGCCGATGAAAAATCCGGTGATGAAGATCGTCGATTAAGGCCGATACCGAGCGGATAGGGACTCACTCGGGACGCGTGTCCCCTACGCACCTGACCCGGTGCAGACGCTTCTTGTGATGAGTTCCATCACCGCGGAAAAGAGCATGTTGCCTCCCGCGATGGACCAGTCCGGCTCCACAAATTCGGCTTCGTTGTGGCTGAGACCGTCGCGGCACGGCACGAAAATCATTGCCGACGGGGCAACACGGTTCACGAAGAGGGCGTCATGAAAGGCGCCGGAGAGCATGTTCCTCGATTGAAGTTCCGCCGCTTTCGCGGCGGTGGAAAGGGCGTCAAGCATATCGGGTGAGAAAGTCGCCGGCGCCATGTTGAAGGTTTCGCGCAGTTCGACCGCGCAACCGTTTGTCTCCGCGTGTCTGTCCAGGACATCCCGGATGCACTTTACAAGATTGTCCAGACGACCGGTTTCCACATGGCGCACATCGACGGTGCAGCATGCGCTCTCAGGAATGGCGTTTACCGCCCCGGGGGAAAGCGTCACCTGTCCGACTGTGAACCGGGCCCTTTCGTCCTGCGGCATCACCGTCCTGTAGAGTTCAGCGAGCCCTGCGCTCAGCGCGCGCATGGGATCGCGCCGATAGTCGAGCGCCGTGGTGCCTGCATGGGCGGCCTGGCCGGTAACCTTGACTTCAAGCCATCGCGTCCCCTGGATACCGGTGACGATCCCGATGGGAATGCCTTCCTTTTCAAGCGACGGTCCTTGCTCGATATGCACTTCAAGATAGGCGGCTAATGGAATTCCAAGTGGCCGCATGACCGCTTCCGGCAGAGACTCGAGCGTGGCTGCGAGTTCCTCTTTCAAGGACGCACCGTCCGAGGAGACAATCGTGGCCCAGCTCTCGGGAACAGCACCTGCCGCAAATGCGGAAGAGCCCATGCATCCTGGTGCGAAGCGGCATCCTTCCTCATTCATCCAGGCAACGACCTCGACAGGACACTCGGTTTCCATGCCTTTGTCTTCCAGACTTTCCAGCACCTCGTAGGCGGCAAGCGTACCCAGAGCCCCGTCGAAGCGGCCGCCGGTCGGCTGACTGTCGAGGTGACTTCCGATCAAAAGGGGAGGCAGACCCGCACGACGTCCTTCACGTCGTACAAACAGATTGGCAGCAGGGTCTTGAAACACTGAAAACCCGCGCGCGAGGGCGAGTTCCGTCAAGCGCTGGCGGGCATGGCGGTCGAGCACGGTCAGTGCCTGACGGTTGACCCCACCTTTCGCCGTTGCCCCGATCCGGGCGAATTCCTCCAGGCGCAGCAGAAGACGCTTGCCGTTTATCTGGTGACGGGAACTCATTTAACGGCCTCTTCAAGATAGGGCGCATCATGGAAGGCGATTTCCAGCGCCTGAACATGGCCAAATATGACGCTGAGACGGTCTCGGTCATCCTGACCGAGGGTCTTGCCCGCCGTGTCCAGAATGTCTTTCAACCAGCGGGCCTGGGATTCGAAGCCCGGCTCCACATGCATCTCAACCCATTCCTTCAACAAAGGATCAGTGATCGTGCATTCCGCGGCGGCTTTGGACCAGGTCCAATACATCCACTCGGCCGCGAACATTGCTGCGGCGATGTCCAGAAAACCGCCATCCCGGGCAATAGCCAGCATGCCGTCTCGAAATGCATTAATTTGCGGCAGTTCGGTGTCATGGGCATTCGGATCGATGCCGCGTTCCTCGAAAGCTCTGGCGAAAAAAGCAATCTGCTGATTTGCCAGCGCATCGAGAACGGCGATCAGCCTCCGCTTGTGCACCATCGTGACGGCCTTCACTGTCGCAAAGGCGAAGATGTCGATCGCGGTATCGACAAAGGCGCCTTCGTAAACGAGGTAACGGTCGAATGTGACACGGTCCAATCGATCGGCCTTGATGTCCTGGATGAAACGATGATTCACCATCGTATCGAAAACCATGCGGTTCTCCCGCAGGATCTGGTCCGAGAGAAGCTCTTGCATTGCGCTCAGGGCTCCAGCGCAGGGGCAGCGGCATCCATGAAGGTTTTCACCCGGACAGGGTCGACCGGCTTCCACCAGACGCCTTCCTCCTTCAGGGAAGACGCGACAATCACACCGTCGGTCCGCTCCAGGATGTCGGCAACGTTGTGCGGAGCAACGCCGGAACCGACGACCACGGGAAGACTTGTGGCGGTGCCGATCTGGTCGATTTCTTCCGGAGTGGCCGAGTTTCCGGTGCGTTGACCTGTGGCGATTACAACATCCGCGTCAAAGAAGGCGAGATCGCGGGTCAGCTCCTCGATTGTCCGGTCGGCAGTGATCGCGTGAGCGCCATGCTTCACGTGGCTGTCGGCGAAGACCTTGATATGTTCCGAGCGCAACAGCGAGCGGTAGCGCAGCGCCTCCGCCGCACGGCCTTCCATGAAGCCTTCGTTGGCCACATAGGCATTTGCCCACTGGTTGACCCGGATGAAACAGGCTCCCCCGGCCGCAGCCACGGCGAAGGCCGGCAGCGGCGCATTGGCGAGGACATTGATGCCCAGAGGAATGCCGGTTGCCCGTGCGATGCGGTCCGTCACCACGGACATGAAAGCCGCGGTTTCATGACCGATGTCCTCGGGCTTCGAAAAGGGTACATCGCCGTGATTTTCGATAATCAGTCCGTGCAGGCCACCCTTGATCAGAGCATCCGCATCGCGCATACAGGCATCGTAGATACCGTCCATTGCAGTGCCCGAGTAGCGTGGAGCACCAGGAAAGGGTGGACAGTGCACCATTCCGATCAATGCCTTGTCTGTGCCGAATATTTCCCGTATTGCGCTGGATGACTTGTTTGAAACGTCCTGCATTTTCTTTCCTTTTGAGCGAAAGCTACACATGCGTGCTTACGTAATCGGGAACGTCGCCATCGACGAAACCATCTCTGTCTCTTCCTTCCCGCAAGCCGGGGCATCTCTTCTCGGCCGCGAGCAAAGCCGTGACCTGGGGGGCAAGGGCGCCAATCAGTCTGTTGTCTGCGGCCGTTGCGGCCTTGCGACGACCCTGATCGCCGCGGTTGGCGACGGGTTCCGCGCCAGGATGATCCAGGACCAGCTCGCCCAGGAACCCATCGAGAGCGATTTGATCCGTCTCAGCGGCGTTCCAACCGATTTCTCCATCGTCTTCACCACACCTGATGGCGAAAATGCCATCGTTACGACCACCGAAGCGGCGGAAAGCCTTACGCTTGATGCCGTTCTCCCCACCCTTTGCGAAGCACAACCCGGCGATATTGTCGTCCTGCAGGGCAACCTCTCCGAAACCGTGACTCGCGGCATCCTGAAAAAGGCACGTGAGAAAGCCCTGGTTACCGCCTTCAACCCGTCTCCCTTGCGATCCTACTTCCCTGATCTTTGGCCGGACATCGACCTTGCCTTCCTCAACAAGGGCGAGGCTCGAAGCCTGGCCGGTGCCGAAGGTGAAGCGGCGGCACGGAAGCTTCTCGCCGAGGGCGTTCGCCAGGTGGTGCTGACAGCCGGGGGCGAGGGAGCCACGCTCGCTGACAGAACGGGTTTCGTGACCGTCCCGGCTTCCCCGGCGACGGTTCTCGACACCACGGGAGCAGGCGACACATTCATGGCGGTCGCCATCGCATCTTCCGTCCTGCGCGGCCGCAACCTGGACGAGCGCGCCCTGCGCCATGCCTCGGCCGCGTCGGCCTTGACAGTCGGCCGGTGCGGAACGCGTTCCGCCTTCCCGAGCGAAAGGGAACTGGCAGGCATTCTCGCCGATTGATCCAATTCTCTCCGCATCACTTCACTTTTTGCCAGTCATCCAACCAAGCAGGTTCTTCCAGAGCCTGCCGTAGTTCTCCCACTCGCAAAACGCCGGCGACAGCCAGTGCGGACCGATATCCGATGTCCAGGCTGCGGTACGGCCCTTGCCGTAGCTGCCGAGTACCAGCAGCGGAAAACCACCCTGATCTTCCGGCAGTCTGGCAACGACTTCGACATCCTCGCGCTCGCGCACTTCAACCTCATTGATGCCCAATAGTGGCGGCCATTCACCGTCGATGCCGGCAAAGACCGGGTGATCCGGCTTGAGAATATCTGCACCCGATCCTTCCGGGATTTCGATCCGGTCGTCATAGGGAAGGCATGTCACCGGAAGCACGTCCTCGACCGGCGTGCGCCGCCAGCGGGCCTTGCCGTCTATGCCCTGGAAGGAGAAATAGCCGCCGATCATCAGCAGGTTTCCACCCTTTTCGACCCAGGCGCGGATGAGTTTCAGGCGATTGGGCACCGTTTGCGAATGCAGCCAGACCTGCGGAGGCAGCAAAAGGGAATTTGCGCCGATGTCGGAGAGAATGATCGCGTCATAGGCATCAAGCCCTTCCATCTCGAACGGGAACTGCTCGACGGCGTCGTGCGCGGTCATGTAGGTCAGTTCGAATTCGCTGCCCTTCAGGGCTTTCACCAGTGGTTCGGCACCCAGGTGAAAGGTCACGCTGCCAAACTGGTCGAACCCCTTGTAGTGAGTGGCGGAGCTGACCCAGCTTTCGCCAACGAGAAGGACTTTGGTGGTCATTACTATTCCAATCTAGTGTACGTTACGTTGGTTCAGGCTGTAGCCCGGAAAACCGATCTGGGGTTGTCGCGCAGGAAGGCGGCCAGGCTTTCGTCGTCCAGCCCATGCCGCTTCAGGCGCGGCAGGAAATGGCGCTGTACATAGCCGTAGCCGTTGCCACCGTAGTGGGTAAGCATCATCTTCAGGAAGACATCGTGGGAGAGCAGGATCCGGTCCCGGTATCCCTCGTCCACCAGCTTGACGATCGCGGCCGCGGCCTGATCGTCGCTCGGGCACTGCACCTGCTGGTCGGCATAGAAGAAATCCATTCCGATCATGTCGTATTCGATGAAAGCTCCCCTGGAGGCGAGTTCGCTTTGATACGTCAGATCGTCCCACGACGGGTTCATGTGACACAATATTGTGTGGCGGAAGTCCGCGCCTTCCTCCGCCACGAGATCAAGAACCTCGTGGCCGAGGCGATACCAGCCGGGCAAATGGATCATCAGCGGAAGTCCCGTGCGAACATGAGCCCGGGCAGCACCGCGCAGGGACTTGCGTTCGGCGTCGGTGAAGGCTGCGGAGACACCGATTTCGCCGATAAGCCCAATCTTCAGACCGGTCCCGTCCACACCGTCAACGGCTTCAGTGACGATCTCGTCCGCGATCTGTTCGATGGACATGTCCGCCAGTCTCGCCGGATGCGACCCATCCAGATAGAAGCCGGCGCCCATTACGATGTTGAGACCGGTCGCTTTGGAGATGCGGGCGAGCGCTTCCGGGTCCCGGCCGATGCCCTGACAGGTTGGCTCGACGACAGTGTTGCCGCCCTGCCGTGCAAACGCCGCCAGTTCGGTGATCGCCAGACGTTCGTCGTCCAGCGCAATATTGTCCTTGTTCACGAAAGGGTCCTGACGCAACTCGCCGAGGATTTCCATGCAGACAAAACTGTCGGCCAGATGTTGGCGGTCCCGGGTTCGCGGCGGATTCCACCAGCAACGGCAGTCGTTGAGGATATGCTCGTGCATCAGTGTGACGCCGAGCTGTTCCACCGGGATCGGTCCCAGGACACTCATCACCTTTCCGGAGCGCACATGACCAGAAGAAAGTTCCGTCTTGCTCATGTCAATTCCGCTTCTTGCCGCCAAACCGGAAATTGGTGGTGAATATCCGGGTGTTCAACCAGATGGCCAGCAGGATGATCGCACCGGTCACGATCTGGGTGAAGAACGGCGAGATATGCATCAGGATCAAGCCGTTGCCGATCACCGCGATCGTCAGGGTGCCGAGCACCGTACCGATCATGGTTCCCCGTCCGCCCATGAGAGAGGTTCCCCCGAGAACAACCGCCGCGATGACCTGCAGCTCGAAGCCGACCGCCGCATTGGACGACCCGGACCCGAGACGGGCCGAGATCAGGATCGCGGCAAGCGCGCAGGCGAACCCCGATACCATGTACACGGATGCCACGATCCATTTGGCCGGCATGCCGACCCGACGGGCCGCCTCCAGATTGGACCCCACGGCGACGACCTGACGGCCGTATTTGGTTACGGAGATCACCACGAACCCGGCAATCGCGACCAGAATTGCCAGAATGGCGGGAAAGGGCATGCCGAAGAGTTCGCCCCGGCCAATGAAAAAGAAGCCGGGAACGTCGCGGATCGGAATGGAATAGCCCTGGGTCAGATAAAGGGCAAAGCCGCGCAGGATGGACAGGCCCGCCAGTGTGACGATGAAGGCGGGAATGCCCTGGTAGGAGACAAACCAGCCCTGCATCAGACCGATGACGCCTCCAAGAACCAGCATCGCAATGATGACAAGCGGCCACGGAACCCCGAGAGCCAGAACGATCGCGGCGATCGCATTGATCAGCGCCACCATCGATCCGACGGAAAGATCGATGCCTCCCGTCAGAATAACGAGGGTCATGGCAATCGCCACGACCAGGATCGGCGCGGCCTGGCGCACGATGTTCAGGACATTGCCGACGGAGAAGAATGTCGTCGTCATGACGGAGAAGAACACGACGCAGACCACGAAAAAGAAGGCGATGGACAGAACCTGGGCATGCTCACCGAGGAAATCGGCGAACGGATGCCCTTTGGTACGCTCGGTGTAGACCGTCAATGTCTTTCCTCTCCGACAATCAGTTTCACCAGATCTTCCAGATCGGTGTCAGCTATGTTGCGTTCGGCCACCTTGGTTCCCTCGTACATGACCGCGATGCGATCGCAGACGCGGAAGAGATCCTGCAGGCGATGGGTGATGAGCACGACGGCAACACCCCTGGCCTTGACACGGTTGATGAGGGACAAAACCGCTTCCACTTCCGCAACTGCGAGCGCCGAAGTCGGTTCGTCCATGATCAGAACCTTGGGCTGGAAGGACGCGGCGCGGGCGATGGCAATTGCCTGACGCTGGCCACCGGACAGTTTTTCCACCTTTGCTGTGAGGCGCGGAATGCGGATTTCAAGGGAATCCAGCATCTTCCGGGCTTCTTCGATCATTTGCCTGCGGTCGAGAAAAGGCCCTTTGGTCAGTTCGCGGCCCAGAAAGAGATTGCCCACCACATCGATGTGATCGCACAGACTGAGGTCCTGGAACACCATTTCGATGCTGCTCCGCCTGGCCTCCGCCGGACCGGAAAAACGCACGGTCTTGCCATTCAGCGTGATGGTTCCCTCGTCGGGAATATGGGTCCCTGAGATGATCTTGGAGAGCGTCGACTTGCCGGCGGCATTGTCGCCGACCAATCCGAGGCACTCCCCCGGATAAAGATCCAGGTCGACCCCGCGCAGGGCCTCATGAGAGCCGAAGGTCTTGCGGATACCGCGCAGGGACACAGCCGGCGAAGTGGCAGCCGCCATTCCGGTTGACCGGGGATCGCTGGGATCCCCGGCGCCGCCAACAGCGGTCAATGGCTGTTGGTCATCGATCATTTAAAAGTGTCTCGGTAAGGATCGACGTTCGCTTTGGTCACGATGGTTACCGGGATGTCGATACTCTTCTCGACTGTGCCGCCCGAAGTGATCTTGTCAAGAGCCTCGACGGCGGCCACACCTTCCCCTTTCGGGTCCTGCTGAACGACCGCGGCGACATAGCCTGCATCGATGCCGGATATGGCCTGGGCCGTCAGGTCCCAGCCGAAGATCTTGATGTCGCCCTGTTTGCCCTGGCTTTCAACGGCAGCGATTGCGCCCAGAAGAGCCGGTTCGCCGGTGGCATAGATCGCGGTCAGGTCCGGGTTGCCGGTGATCAGATTTTCCGCCGCGGTCAGAGCATTGTCCTGAATGTTCTGGCCATCGACAACGCCCGCGACTTCAATGCCGTCCTTGTCCTTGATCGTGTCCTCAAAACCCTTCTGACGCAGGTTCTGAATGAAGGAGTTCAGGGCTCCGACGATGCCAACCTTTGCCTTGCCACCCATATCGCTGTTCACATAGTCGACAAAATAGGCACCCATGTCCGCGCCGGCTTGACCGTTGTCGACACCAATCTGTGCCTTTTGCGGGCCTTCCGGAAGAACCGCGTCGATGGCGACCACCGGAATACCCGCTTCGTTGGCGGCTTCAACAGCCGGCATGATGCCATTGACGTCAATTGCGACGACGATGAACCCGTCGACCTTCTGGGTAATGTAGGTTTCCATAGCGCTGTTCTGCGCCGAAGGGTCGTTGTTGGCATTGAAGATCACCAGCTTGTCGCCGCTCTTGTCAGCAGCTTCCTGGGCACCTTCATTGATCTGGTTGAAGAACAGCGCCTGCTGATTGATCTGGATAAGCGCGTATGTCTTGTCTTTTGCAAGGGCAGGACCTGCGCCGAGGCAGGCCAGCGCCGTTGTAGCGGCAAGAGCAGCACCAAAAGTCCTGCGGGTGAGAGATCTCATTGTTTGATAGTCCTCTGTTAGGTGGTGGTGCGTTGCTTTTATTTTTTCGCCGGAGGTGCAACAGAATCCCGTACGACGATTTCGACCGGCAGCAGTTCTTCCGACGCGATAGGGGCGTCCCGCTGCCAATCGGTATCCATGAGAAGAGAGAGGGCGCGCTGACCCAAAGTCCGCACTGGCTGACGGATGGCCGTCAGGGGCGGTCCGAAAAGATGTAACGGGCCGACGTCGTCAAATCCGATGACGGAAACGTCGTCCGGGATTGAAATACCGCTTGCCCGGAACACCTCGATCAGCCCGATGGCGATTTCGTCCGACGCGGCGAAGATGGCGGTGGCAGGCAGATTTTCATCTACGAAACGGCGCGCGGCCTCCCGCCCGAATTCAATAGTGTAGGCGCCGACGTAGCGATCGATTACAGCCCTGTCGCCGTGATCTTGCTGCAGCGCGCGTTCAAGACCCTTGTAGCGCCGCTGCGTGGAGATCATCTCCTCGGGACCTCCGATATAAAGAACCCGCTGGTGGCCGAATTCCGCCAGATGCCGGCCCACCAGAAAGCCGCCGTTCTCATTGTCGCAAAAGAGCTTGGGAACGGTCGCCAGCGGGACGTCTTCATCGACCACCACAACTTTCCCGGTGCGATTGATCAAAGCCGCCAGATCTCCGTTGTCCGGGTGATTGGTCACAAAGACCAGGCCGTCCACATGGTTGCGCTCGATCCGGCTCAAATAGGCCAGTTCCCTGTCCGCGCGATTGAGGGTGGCATAAAGGGTCACCGCCAGACCGCGGCTGTCAGCGGCTTCTTCAACCGCGGCAACCAGTGTGCCGAAAAAGGGGTTGGCGATATCCGGAACCACAAGACCGATCGTATCCGTCTGGCCGCGGCTCAGTCGCCGGGCATGCGGGTTCGGTTCGTACTTGAGCCGGGCAATGGAAGACTCGATGCGCTTTTTTGTGGTGTCCGGCAGGTCGAGCTTGCCATTCAGGAAGCGCGAGACAGTTGTCACGGAGACACCTGCCTCCTTGGCTACATCCTTCAGACTTGTCGTTCTGCGCTCGGCCATATTCATCCCGTAAAACGATTTAGTAAATCGGTTTACAAAACCTCTTCCATATATTTATCGCTGTCAAATGGATTCCAGTTGCGTCGAAGATGAAAAAACAGGCATGCCGGCGAAAAGGTCTCAGAGACCCTGCGCTCAAAGAAAATCCATTACCAGCGAAGGGCTTTCGATGCGCGTCACGAAGGCCGTGTGTGCCGGTCTGATGCTATAACGTTCGACGCCGCGTTGCGGTTTGCCGGAGTCTTGAGCAGATATGCTGTCTTGGGCAGACGTCTTTTCGTTTGCGTTCAATCGAGGCGTCAAGGCTCAGGCCACCGGAGCCGGCGCCCCCGGCCCGCGTCTGAAACCACTTCCGTCGCATTCAGAATGTGACCTTGCCGGGAACCTCGATCTCATAGTTCTCGGAAAGATTGCCGCTACCCCGCCAATTCGCCTTCGGTCAGCCGGACCCAGAAACTGACGCCGGTCTCGATGGCCGCGTCGTTGAAATCATAGGCCGTGTTGTGGTGAAGCGCGCCATCGACGGCGGGTCCGTTGCCGAGCCAGACATAGGAGCCCGGGACCTCCTGGGAAAAAAACGCAAAATCATCACCTGCGGTGGACGGCGGAAAATCGGTGCGCACCGTGTTGCCGCAAACCGCGTGTGCGGCCGCGAGTGCGCGCTCCGTGATGTCAGGATTGTTCACCACGGGTGGAATCCGGCGGATGAACTCGTAATCGGCGGTAATCCCGAACATGACGGCGACGCCGCGCGCGAGGCGGCCGATTTCCGCCTCGAGTTGATCCCGGACTGCCGGCGAATAGGCCCGCGCTGTCCCGCCGATTTCAACAAAGTCGGGAATGACGTTGAGGGCATTGGAGTCCCCGGCATGAACCGAACAGGCGCTGACGACCGCGGGCTGGAGAGGATCCACCACCCGGCCGACGACCGTCTGAAGGCTTGCCAGAAAATGGCCGCAAGCCGTCACCGGATCCTTGCCCAGGTGGGGTTTGGCGCCATGGGTCCCAACCCCCTTGAAAGAGACTTTCCAGCTGTCGGAGGACGCAAGCTGCGGGCCTGCCGTGACCGCCATTTCATCCACGGCAAGACCGGGCATGTTGTGCAGGCCATAGACCGCATCGCAGGGAAAGAGATCGAACAGACCATCCTCGACCATTTTCCGCGCACCGCCCCGGCCTTCCTCCGCCGGCTGGAAGATGAAATGGACTGTGCCGTTGAAGTTCCGGGTTCCTGCCAGATACCGTGCGGCTCCCGCCAGCAAAGTCGTGTGGCCATCATGGCCGCAGGCATGCATCTTGCCCGGAACCGAGGATTTGTAGGGACGGTCCGCCGTCTCCGGCATGGCAAGAGCATCCATGTCTGCGCGCAGGCCGATGCGGCGCGGGCCGTTGCCGTTCGTCAACGTGCCGACAATGCCCGTACCGCCGAGGCCTCGATGGACGGTTACCCCGGCCTCCTTCAGCAGATCTGCCACGATGGCGCTTGTGCGCACTTCCTCAAAACCAAGCTCGGGATGGGTGTGCAGGTCGTGCCGGAGGTTCTTGAGAAATGTCAGTTCCTCCGTATCCAGCGCTATCTTGGTCATCGGTTGTGTTGATCCTTTCGAGGAGAAAAAGGCTGAACCCCGCTCCGGACCGGACAAGGCGTCCGGGATCTGATAGATCCCGGGAAAAGCGGATTTATCATAGTCGAACCCCGGAAAGCAGACAATGATCGGCAACATCTTCGAAAAAGAACCCCATGTTTTCTGGCAGGAAACCGCCCCGGCGGGGACATACGGAACCGCGCCGCCGGAAGGACACCGGATCTTCTTTCCCGCCTCGCTGCCGGACGGAGGCCAACTCGCCCTGCCGATCCGTGAGCTGGCGGATGGCCAGTCGGCTCTGGCGTCTCTCATCGTCAACCAGGCATCCTTCGAGGTCGTTGACCGGCTGGCCACGGCACTTGCCGGACTTGCCAGTCCCTTCTCTCCTGATGTGGTGGTCGGCCTGCCGACGCTCGGCCTGACCCTGGCGGCTCCGGCCGCGCGCAACCTCGGTCACAGCCGCTTCGTGCCGTTGAGCACCTCGCGCAAGTTCTGGTACCGGGAAGACCTCTCCGTTCCCCTGCGCTCGATCACCAGCCCGGACCAGACGAAACGCCTTTATCTCGACCCGCGCATGCTGCCGCTCCTGAAGGGCAAACGGGTATTGCTGGTGGACGATGTCCTGAGCAGCGGCACCTCCATCCTCGCAGGTCTTCGCCTGCTCAAGCTTTGCGGGATCGAACCCGTGGCGATCGGCGCCGCAATGCTTCAGACGATGCGCTGGAAAGAAGCGCTGGAGCAGGAGGAGAGCGGCCTGTCAGAACGGGTAATCGGCGTCTTCAGAACACCGAAGCTCACCCGCCATCCAGGCGGCGGATGGCAGCCGGAAACATTGGACAAGTCAGCCTGAACCCAAGACTGGCTCCAGCCTTTGACCGTCCGGAGCGAAAAGATGGACCTTGTCCAGCTCCATTGCGATGTTGACGGTGTCGCCTGTCTTCAGTGGGACATGTCCGTGCTGGCGGACAAGCACCTGGCCGATACCCGGCACACGCGTATGAATATTCGTGTCCGACCCCAGATGCTCGACCAGTTCCGCCGTTCCGGAGAAATGCGCCGATCCTTCCGGAACGATGTTCAGGTGTTCAGGCCGCACGCCCAGATCGCTGGCCGACGCATGATCCGTTCCGGGAGAGATCCCGATCACTGTTCCGTCTTTCAGAAGAACGCCCTTGTCCGCCGGTACAACCTCCAGAATGTTCATGGTCGGAGAACCGATGAACTGGGCGACAAACCGGTTGGCCGGACGCTCATAGAGATCCAGCGGTGTGCCAACCTGCTGGATCTTGCCAGCGTTCAACACCACGATCCTGTCGGCGAGCGTGAGCGCCTCGACCTGATCGTGCGTGACGTAGATCATGGTCGTCTCCAGGCGCTGATGCAGCCGGGCGATTTCCAGGCGCATCTCGACCCGCAGCGCGGCATCAAGATTGGACAGCGGCTCATCGAACAGGAAGGCGCTCGGATCGCGGACAATCGCCCGACCCATGGCGACACGCTGGCGTTGACCGCCTGACAGAGCCTTGGGCAGACGGGCCGTCAATGAGGTGAGGCCGAGCGTCTTCGCCGCGTCATGCACCTTCCCGGCCCGTTCCTGCGAGGGCGCTTTGCGGATTTCGAGCGAAAACCCCATGTTGCGGGCAACGTCCATATGCGGATACAGCGCATAGGACTGGAACACCATCGCCATGTCCCGGTCGCGCGGCTGCACCTCGTTCATGCGCCGCCCATCGACCCGGAACTCGCCGTCCGTGATCGGCTCCAGACCGGCGATCATGCGTAGAAGCGTCGACTTTCCACAGCCGGACGGGCCGACAAGCACAATGAATTCGCCGTCCTCGATCTCCAGATTGATGTCCCGCATGACTTCAACAGGACCATAGTTCTTGGCGATGTTCTGCAGTTCAATGCGTGCCATGCTGAAACGCCTACCCCTTGACGGCCCCGGAAGTCAGCCCCTGGACCAGATACCGCTGGATGAAGATGAAGAAGAGGCAGGACGGCACCAGCGCAAGCACGCCGGCCGCCATCATCTGCCCCCAGTCGACCGAGAATTTCGAAACGAACGTCAGCAGCCCCACCGGGAAGGTCATGGTGTCGTTCGAGTTGATCAGCATGAGCGCGAACAGCAGTTCGCTCCAGGCTGCCGTGAAGATGAACCCGAGTGTCGCGCCGAGACCCGGCAGGGTCAGAGGCAGGACGATCTTGCGCAGCGCCTGAAAACGGGTGCAGCCGTCCATCATGCCCGCCTCCTCCAGATCCTTGGGAATACCGTCGAAGAAGGACTGCATCAGGAAAGTTGCGAAAGGTATGTTGAAGGCCGTGTAGACGATGATCAGGCTGGTGAGGGAATTCAGCAGCCCGACTGCCGCGACGATCTTGTAGATCGGGGCGATGATCATCAGCAACGGAAACATCTGCGTGATCAGCATGATGGCCACCACCAGCCGCTTGCCGCGAAAGGTGAAGCGCGAAAAGGCGTAGCCGGCCGCTGCCGCAATGCAGGTCGTGATCGCGGCGGTGGTGAGCGACACGACAAGGCTGTTCCGGAAATAATACAGGAAGTCCGTCGCCACCAGAACCGTGCGGAAATTCTCAAGCGTGAAGCTGCTCGGAACCAGCGCGGTTCCTTCCGTGTAGATCAGCTTGTCCGGTGTGACCGCGATCTTGGCGAGCCAGTAAAGCGGAAACAGGGCGAAGCCGACATACAGCGCCAGGGCCAGATATTTGCCGGTGACCGCCAGGGGCGAACTGTGACGATGCGCACTCATGACGAACCTCAGATCTTGACCAGCTTGCGGCGCAACACCAGCAGAACAGCAGCGTAGACAAGCAGCAGCCCCAGGAGCGCGACGGCAATTGCCGATGCATAGCCGAAGTCGAGCTTCCGGAACGCAGTGGTGAAAATGTAGGTCGACAGGATCTGTGTCGAATTGGCCGGCCCTCCACCTGTCATGACGAAGATCAGATCGGCGAAATTCGCGATCCAGATCGTCCTGAGCATGACGGTGATAGCGATCATCGGCGCCAGGAACGGCAGGGTGATCTTGGTGAACATCTGCCAGGCCGATGCTCCGTCGATCTCCGCGGCCTCATAGAGTTCTCCGGGAATAGACTGCAGGGCGGCCAGAAGGGTTATTGCGAAAAACGGAATGCCGAACCAGACGTTGGCCGTGATCGCCCCCCACATGGCAAGGTTCGGATCGCCCATGATGTTGAACGGCTCGGGCAGAATGCCGAGCGCCGCGAGCCAGTGCGGCAACGGGCCAATGGTGGGGTTGAAAAGCCAGGCCCAGGTCAGGGCAGACAGGAAAGTCGGCACTGCCCAGGGCAGGAAGACAAGGGCCTGAACCAGTCGCTTGCCGTGAAAGCTCGTGTTGAGCAGCAGCGCCAGGCCAAGGCCGAGAAAGAACTGGAAGGTGATGGATCCGGCGGTCCACCAGAAGGTGTTGGTCAGGGCGAGCCAGAATTTACGGTCGCTCCAAAGGGCGCGAAAATTATCCAGTCCCGCCCAACCCGTATCGAGCGGACGCAGGAGATTGACCGACTGGAACGCATAGGAGATCCCGATGACCAGCGGAACCAGCATCACCAGCGCGATCAGGATGAGCGCGGGCGAAAGATAGACATACGGCTCAACCATGTAGCGCAGGTAGAAGGAGGGCCACGCCCGGGATGTCCCGGGCGCGGAAGGGTTTCTTGCCGTCATTGCGCGGCTTTCCACCGGCCGTACTCTTCCGTCAGGAATTCGGCCCAGGTATCGGCCATTTCCTGTGCACTGATCTGGCCAAGCAGGGCTTCCTGGCTGGTTTCCAGAGCGATGGAATCGGCGAAGTAACCGAATTGATCCAGATACGTCGGCATGACCGTCGGGATATATTCATCTCCGTTCAGCGTATCGAACCAGCCGGCGAACTGTTCGGTCTGGAAGTGAGGGTCCTGATCCGCGCCTTCATGGATCGGAATGACGCCAACGCGCTTCGCCCAGTCCTTGTTGGCTTCGGGGCTGGAAAGATGCGCGATGAGTTTCCAGGACAGGTCCTCGTTATCCGTACTGTCGAACATCGCCCAACCGGCGAAACCGATGGTCGGGAACGCCTTGCCCGCCGGACCGACCGGCATCGGCACAACGGCGAAGTCTTCCGCCTCCATCCGCTCGGCAACCGCGATCAACGCATCAGGGTCCTGGTCCAGGAACGCACATGTGCCCGAATAGAAACCGGCGACGATTTCGTTGAAGCCCCAGCTCACGGAATCCTTTGGCGCATAGCCGTTCTGATACATGTCGATCAGGAACTGCAGGCCCTCGACGGACCCCGGCTGGTTGAGCGTGCTCTTGCCGTCTTCGTCGAAGAAGGTGTTGTCGCCGTTCATGGTCGCGGCCATCATGATCCAGCCGTTCAGACCGCCCGGCCCGCCACGAAGGCAATAGCCGTATTTGCCGTCCAGCGCGGAAACCGCCTTGGAGGCCGCCATGAAGTCTTCCATGGTTCTCGGCGGTTCCTCGATCCCTGCCTCCTCAAGCAGCTTCCTGTTGTAGAACAGGGCGCGCAGGTAGAAACCGTACGGGATCATCCGCGCGCTTTCGCCATCCGTCTGGCGGCCCATGTCCAGGGTCTTCTGGGTCAGCGTCTTGCCGTGTTCCCAGGCCGCGATCCTGCTGTTCAGATCGACAAGCTTGTCCTTGTATATCCCCGCCCAGCGGTCCGGCATTTCCACCACGTCGGGAATGTCGCCCCCCGCCACCATGGTCGCGAATTTTTCGAACGCCTGTCCCCAGGGCAGCGAGACGATCTCGACTTCGGTTCCCGGATTGGCCGCTTCGAACGCATCAACCTGTTTTTGAAGAACTGCCGTCCGCTCGGGACTCGTAATGACTTCCACAAGCTTCAGGGTCTCCGCACCAGCCGCCGATCCGGCAAGGAATGCCAGTACGCTGATAGCTCCTATTAGTCCCCTCATAATCTGCTCCGCTCCTCTTTGGTTATATTTGAAAGCGCCATCTTGTTAGCGAGCGCTTGCTCTCAGGGCCGCCTCGAAGTCGGTCCAAAGATCGTTGGGGTCCTCCAGACCCAGGCTCAGGCGCACGATCCTCTCGGAGACGCCAAAGCGTTGCATGGAATTCTGTTCCCCGGCTTGCCTGAGGGCTATCCGCGTCGGCAGAACCAGGCTCTCGAAACCGCCCCAGCTGACGCCGAGGCGGAACAGCTTCAGCCTGTCCGCAAGATCCGGGATATCGATGCTCTCATCCAGTTCGACCGACAGAAGGCCCGAGCGTCCACTCAGGCCCGGCACCATGTTGGGACCTGGCGACATGACAGCCGTGACGTTGGGATGGCAGGAAAGCCTGTCGACGAACAGGTTTGCCGACGCCTCGTGTTGGCGCATGCGGGCACCCAGCGTACGCAGGCCCCGCGTCAACAGGAACGCCTCGAAAGGCGCAAGCTTGCCGCCCAGCAGCGTCAGGGTCAGATCGCGGATCCGGTTGATGAGGTCGGCGCGGGCGATCACCACGCCGGCGACTGTATCCGAATGGCCCGACAAATATTTGGATGCCGAGTGAATAACGATATCGATGCCCAGCGTCAGCGGCCGTTGAAACAATGGAGTCGCCCAGGAATTGTCCACGGCCGTCAGCGTCCCGTGCCGCCTTGCATGAGCCGCTACCGCCGCAAGGTCCATCGTCTGGAAAACAACCGAGCTAGGGCTTTCCAGATAGGCGAGCTTCACCCCCTTGAGCAGATCCGGATCGTTCTGGAATGCTTCGGCCGAGTGGTAGGAAACCTCGACACCGAAGGGACGCAGCATCCGCTCGAACAGCCGGTAGGCATCCGGATAGACATGCTCTACGCAAGCGATACGGTCACCCGGCTGCACGAAGGCAAACACCGTCGAGGAGATGGCCGCCATTCCGGACGCGAAACCGACAGCGGCCTCCCCCTCCTCCGCCACCGCGACCATATTCTCGAAGACGGCAACGGTCGGATTCTGAACTCGCGTATAAAGCGGATCGGACGTCCGACCCGCCATCCGGTCCTCGAAGGCCTGATAACTGTCGAAAGTGAACAGCGAGGTTTGCACGATGGGCGGTACCGCGGCACCGCCAAATCCGCTGGCCGCCGCTGCCAGCAGCGTATCGATGGAATAGGGATCCGGACCGGTCTCAGCCATTGTGTTCCTCGGAGATTTTCTGGGTCTCGGTGCAAACTATGTCGATGATCGTGGCGGTCAGCCGGGCAGCTTCGTCCTCGTCCCCCGCGATGATCGCATCCGCCAGCGGACGGTGGATCGGAATGGAGTCTTCGCCGAGATGGGCTTTGCCGAACGGCGTGTCGTAGATGTCGTGGAAGCACTTCTGGATCTGATCGACGAACTGGCGGAACAGGGGATTGCCCGTGGCATCATGAATGGCGTTGTGAAACCGGTGGTCGGCCGGGCGCCAGTCCTCGCCCGCCTCGAAGACCGCCATCAGCTCCGCCGCACGCGCGTTGATGAGCTTGCGTTGTTCGGGAGTGGCGAGACGTGCGGCGATCCGCACCGCCTCGATCTCGAGCGGGCGCCGCACCTGCAGCATTCTCAATAGGCTGATCGCCTCATGCTTGATGGTCAGCGCCACACGGACCGTGTTCCGGGAGATCTCCGCCGTAAGCCGGGTCCCTGCCCCCTTGTTGCGGCTGACGACACCCATGCTTTCCCAGGTTTTCAGGGTTTCGCGAATAGTCGAGCGGCCAAAACCGAGACGCTGAACCAGATCGAGTTCAGGCGGCAGGCGGTCGCCGACCTTCAGACCCTCATCCTCGATCAGCCTGATGAGGGCACGCGGCACATCCCACGGCTCGTCATCCCGGTCTGTCGTCTTGTCGAAACGTTTCATGGCTGGGTTCTGCGGCATGGACCGGGAGCAACCTTTCTCAGTGTTCAAATTCACGATATCACTTTGTCTGACATTGTAAACATAATGTCAGACAAAGTTTTCAAAGCAACAAATGCCGCATAAGTCACTGATATTAATTAATTTTTATTGGAAGAATCTGTGACCCCGGCAGAATTCCGGTCAGGTAGCCGCGGGAAATCAAAGACCGGAGAGCAGGCACGCACGAAAGTGCAGGTGCGAAAACACCCCGGCCGGCAATCTCTGAAGATGCCGGCCGGGGTGTCTGGAAAGAGGCGAAGTGTTGCGGGTGCCGCCCGGCTTGAAAGGTCTCTGAAGACACCGCTTATCTCAGGGTGGATGCCTTCAGTCGGGAGGAATTGGCCTCAGTCAGACCGGGCGGCGTTCGCAAAAGTCACATGCTCGGATAGCCGTCGATGACATTCCGGTAGAAAGCCGCGATATCCTTTGAGGCTTCCAGATCCGGGTGCATCTCGTCGGTCCAGCGGCCGCGAACGATATTGCGGATGTCAACGACCGTCACATTGGCATGTTTTTCGGAAACCTCTTCCAGCATGCCGTAGAACCGGTCGACAATGTGGGCCAGAATTTCCGCGATCAGTTCCTTGTCCACCCCCATGTCGAAGCTCCGCCGCACGAACGGCCTGCCGAGCCAGGGGCCGTCGGCGCGGGCCACAGGATAGTCATAGCCATGGACAAGCATCTGCGTTCCGGGCGATGTGTTTCTCACGTACCGCGCGATGTCCAGATATCCGTCCTTGAGCTTGGCAAGGATGGCGTCGAGCCTGCCGGGCATCAGATAGTCCTCGGGCTTGCCGGAGCCATTCCCGGCGCTGCGGTCCTTCAGCAACTTTTGCAACACGCCGCAGCCGAGGATTTCGTTGCCTCCACCGGAAAAGACGAAATAGTCGAACCTGCCCTTGTCGATATGCAGCTTGAAGGGTTTCCTTTCGACCACCTGATCGAACGTGATGCTCGGCCAGGCCGTGCTAGCGGTCTCGTAATGACTTTCCAGGACATCGAAGAAAGTCTTGTTGTACCCGAGGAAGCGCGACACTTCGATCAGGACGTTGACCCAGGCGTCGCCACCGGCGCATACGGTGGTCGGAGACCGCCGGACCCTGTGCGCAAGCGCATCGTCACCCTTGCCGATTGCGGACCATTCCACCGCCACCTGCTCCGGTGTCAGGGGCGCCCTGTTGTCATCCAGGATGTGATAAACAAGGCATTTGTTCGGATCTTTTTCAAATCTCGTGTTGTTCAGTACCGTTGCTTCCAGGATCTCAGCGTACATGTCTACCTCCTAAGCCGGGCAGATTGCAGTAGTCAGCGCGTGCAGGCACCGCTGGGTCCGCAAGCAATATTGCGCGGTCAAGCGGTCGATGGGGCACCTCACCCAAGAGCATGGCTCCATACGGCACCTCCGCGGACGAGCGGATGCGGCGTGAAACCGGAACATTTCGGGGGCCCTGCGATTGAACTGACATCTTTCCATTCCTGCCAACAATGTGGCCTGCTCCTTGAGGCATGACGGTCCCTCGAGCCGCCTGATCCCAGGCGGCACCGGAAAACAATTTGTCATGTCGCCAAGGAGAGGTCGTTCAAAGCGAAATCATATGATCTCGAGACAACTCTCTAATACCGGAGCCGCATCATTGCGCCTTCCGACAATAGTAATAATAAGCAATTCTGATTTTGATGCTCGTGAGAAAAGCGTGAATGAACCGACCGAAAAACAAATGGCCCGGTGAACACCGGGCCAAATCGATATTATAAATTACTTTATATTATAAGATATCTACCCAGGCGTGCGAAAATTTTCCCATCACCTTCCGGCAGATCAACCTTCTTCAACAAAGAAAGGTAATTACCCTTCTCGGCTTTCCCGACTTCCTCTTGGGAACTGATTGCGAAAGCTTCCGAAAGCCGCCTTGCCACCAGGGGAGCAGCAACACTCGTTCCCTGCACGACCGCGTAAGACCCGCTGCGGGTCCCCGCCCCGATCATCCCCGGCAGAACGCTCGACCGGTCCGACTGCGCGGTACAGTCAACCGTGCCGACGGGGTTGTCTTCAGAGACCTTGCCGGAGGAGCTGTAATGCGACGGGACGGGTTGCTCCGGATCCCACGCGTTCGCGGCAGAGGGCATGCATCCGGAAACGATCAGCGATGTGGATCCTGTTGCCAAACCGTTGACTGTACCGAACCGGCGAACATAACTCGCCCCGTCGTCGCTTTGAGCCACATCTCCCTGATCCCGGAAGCCTCGGTAGTTCCGGTCGCGCAAATAGCTCTGACGGCTGCCCGAGCGAAACTCATCCGGGTCGGCGTCACGCTGCACCCAGAGATAGATGGAGCCATGCTCTCCAACAGGATCGTGCTTGCGTTTCAGCGTGACGGACCAGTCCCCGGCTGGCGCCGCAGGCAGTTTCATGTCATCCGGTTCAGTTGGTGCAAGTGCAACGAGAACCCGCCAACGCCCGTTTGAGCGGTGATTATCCAGACTGATCTGGCCAATGGGGACTGTTTCACCGAGCCCATCAAGTCCAATGATTTCGAATTTCCTCGGATCTCCGCCGGTATTCTCGGGGTCCGGTTTCAGCTCCATCTTCGTCGTGGCCTGCTTGAATGGTGCTTTCACCTTGATTGTATAATCCGCAGGAACAAAATCTTGCGGGAACCAGATTTCCAGGTAACTGGATGTCCGGTCGTTGGGTTGAACCGCCCAGGTGAATTTGAACTTCCTGTCCTTGAAATCACCGGAAGCTATTTCTCCGTGCAGACGATCCATGAACGTATTGCCCGCAGGCAGAACGATCGCGGTCGGCCTGCCGCGTTTTCGCCGCTCACTGACAATCTCGTTGATCGCGGCTTCAAGTTCGGATGCACCATCGTGCCGGCCACCGGAAAAACCGTAGCTGAAATTGATGACCACGCGCATATCGGCAACGTCATACCCGGCAGCTATCCGCTCTGCCCGTTCAAGGATGTAATGAACAGCGGAAAGCATGTACATGTCTTTGCCGAAACCCGAAGTATCCCACGCGATGGTGTTGGGTAGCTGGACCGCGACAAGACGGGTTTCTTCAGGAGCATTTTGGGGTTTGTTTGGATCGTATCCCGCGGCAACATCCATGATATGCGCACCGTGCGTCGCCAGCTTGTTGATGGCAGGACCCAGTTCGAAGCTTTCGGAACTTGCACCGGCGACGCGGTAAAGCATGTCCTCATCATCACCATGATCACGAATAAGACGCTCGATATCCGAGCGCATATATTCGCGTCCAAACAGGACACTCGGCCTGTCTGCGTCGGGATCCTTGTCGGCAGACTGCAGCCAGCAGAATTCCATCCGCGAACGCTTCCCGTCCGCCGCCATGAAATTCCTGTGAGCGAATGGAATCCCGTCGTCTATGACCGCAAGAACGTGAATAGTTTTGCCTGGCGGGCAGTTCTTCTTCACTTGCGGATCAGCCGACCAGTTCGGCGCAAAGGGCCAATCATCGATCTCCTCGTATATTGCGCTATCGGAAACGGGAAATGCGAGCCGGTAGCGTGGCTCCTCAATCGTCCGGCCTTGAACTGCCTGCATAAGATCCCTGCCGAGGCTGTCCGGGGAGGCGTCAGCCCCGGCCTTGTTTTCCACCACGATCGGCCAGAAGCGAAGCGGAATATTCTCGTCCTTCCCCCATATCGTGGGCAGCCTGAGTTCATGCCCGGATCCCAGGACCGTATCCGGATCCGGCCCTATCCATGTCGGCTTGGGAAATTCCGCCAGAGCGGTCTGATAGCGGATATCCGACCGCCGGAAAGGCGGGAAAGCATAAGGCTTCCCCACGCCGAAATTCCAGGCTTCATACGGCCCCAGATATTTCATCGATGTTGCCGGTCCGTTGGCGCCAGGTGTGTCTGTGACGTTGCCAGTCATGTCGCGCACCTTCGCCTAGAGTTCAAATTCTTCGACTGACTTGCCCCAGAGCCACTCGAACAGCGGACTCCCGGACACCTGGCAATTCTGAAGTTCGCTCACGCCATGCGCTTTCCAGTCCGGATCCTTGAAATGGGCCAGCATGAAATCGGACTCCCCTTTGGCTTCATATTTGAGGCCGGTCAAGAGATGCGATATGCCGCATTTGTTCAGGATGATATCGCCCACCATGGTGCCAAGGAGAGCGCCGGCCCAGCTGTCAATCGGATAATGAACGCCGGCAACGGTTCTGCTTACGGCAACGCGCTCGGCCTGTTTCCTGACAAGATTCTTGCGTTTATCAGGGTCGGGATAGTGCGAGCTCGTCTTGTCGACAAGCCCTTCCAGGACGCGCGCGACGGCGAATGCCTCTGTGGCATGAGCACTTGGAAAACTGCCATGTCCAGGCGTCGGAATGATTGGCATGACCGTGGCATCAATCCGGTCCGGCCGGCGAATAGCAAGATGATGCTTGACGATCATGGCCACATGGGCCGCGAGCACCTGTGTTATCGAGATGAGTTCGAACGTTTTGCCGTTGCGGGCCGGATGCAGACCCAGGATCATCGCGAAATAAGGTGTTGGAAATCCGAGCTGCGAAATGATCTCGGGCGTCCGTTCCGAGCGCTGATCCATATAGGAACGGACGAGTTTCAGCTGCTCCACGAACACCGACATTTCCGGCCGCACCAACTCGAAGAAAGGCTGAGCACTTCCACCTTGAGCACGATGAGACAATTGGACCGCTCCTCCGGGCTCTGCCTCGATGTTCCACTGCAACTCACTCAGGAAATCGCTGAGATAAAGCGAGGCCCTGACCCAGTCTGCCCAATAATCCAGATTGCCGGTTGACGAAAACGGGAGCTCACCTGGCGTATGCACCGGAGCATTCCCCGCTGCGTGGGTAATCGCCTGAGCGCTGATTTGCAGTCCCTGGACCGTGATCGGGTCATAAACAGCAACAGTGCCAGCCCCCAAAAAGCCGCCCAGTCCGGTTGCATTGAGATTTCCCACACCTCCAACACCACCAACACCACCAACACCGCCGACGCCACCAACACCGCCTACACCACCATAATAAGACACTTAAGAGTCCCCCTTCTAAAACCTGTTACTGAAAACCAGAGGCGCGCAAAGCACGCGCGACGTTCTGTCCAAGCCGATAGTCCGCTGCGGGATGCGCGCGCATATAACCCTCAATTGTAAAAGTGGGCTGCCTGCCCTTAAGCTCTAACGCAACTTCCTGAGCTTGCTGCTCCATCCCAAGAAAATGAAGGGCCGTGATCTTTGCTCTCATTGTCGAAAGGTGACGTTGATTCCGATTCAGTGAGCTATCCGCAAATTTCAAGGCCGTTTCGTAGTCCTCTGCCGCCAAATAGGCTGTCGCACTCAGAGAATCGAAATAATATTTGAACGGATCGATGGGGGATAATTGCCGTGCCTTTTCAGCAGCATGAACAGCTTGCTTCCCGGCATCTTGAAAAGCAAACAAGGCACCGCGCAATAACCAGGACAATGCCTCATTAGGATTGAGTTCAAGCGCCTTTTCGTAGCGGCTGGAGGCAACGTCCAACCGCCTCAGCAGGTTGTTGTGGGCAAAACCGTCAACTGTCAAACAGAAGGCGTTTTCCGGGTCGATGTCGAGCGCCTTCGCTGTGCAATTGACCGCACTTTTTGTATCTTGGGCGGGATCGGAACTCCATCCGTTGAACACACTCAGCACATGCCACTTTCCGCGCCAGGCATGGACTTCAGCAGACCTTGGCGAACGGTCGATCGCTTCATCGAGAAGTTCACGTGATTTTGCAAAGTCTCTCAAAGTAGGCCTGTGCATCAGGCTGACACCGGCCATAAGCAGCCGGTGGTCGGCTATCTCACAAATCGGGCGACCCCTGATATAGGAGAGCGTGTCCGACGCAATAGCCCCGCCAACAGCTTCGACGATGCTGGTGAGGCCCTGACCGGCATCCGAAATAAAGTCATTCAGATGTCCGCTGAAATGCCGCGTCCACAAGATCCGCCCCGTTGTAGCGTCCAGGAAATCAACATCCGTGATGACCTGATCGCCATCTTTGCGGATACTGCCGCTAACGCAGTAGTCGACACCAAGCTTGTCGCGAATGACATCTATCTCGATGCGCCTTCCGGACAACGCCCGGCTCGACAAATGGGAAATGACAGACAGAAGATTGGTTCGCGAAAGAGACCGGCAGATCTCTTCGGCGAACCAGTCTCCAAGAACGGACAGTTCGGGATTGTTCTCGATGCTGAGCAGTGGCAGAACCGTGACGGTGGGCACGGGTGGCCGTGACATTGAGGAAGATGACGACCGGCGGAACAGGGAATAGATCTGGTCCGGTTGCGCCCTGATCCCGTTGCACCAATCGATAAAATCCGGTGACTGAACATCAAGCCCTTCCAGAAAGGTCCCATGGCCGGGCTTGCCCGCAAAGTTGACCTTGCCGAGATCGAGCGTGACCTCCGAATTGTTGGTGGTGATCAATTGCCCATAATAGGGGCCCATGGCGGATTTGATGTCGGAAAGGGCACGGCGAAGGCTTTGGCGGCCCGTGTCGTAGCACGCGACCCCCCAAAGCGTTTCCTGCAGAAAGGTCCGGCTTCTGCAGCCATGTGGGGCCGTCGCCAGTAAAGCGAAGATCGCACGGTGCTTTTTGCCGGTTATCTCGAACGCTCCGGGTTCTGCGGAACGGACGAAACAGGACCCGAACAGGTTTATTTCCAATATCCTGGCGCACATAGCCCATTGCCTCGACAAAAATGCGGAGTTTTATAAAACAGCAGTTCCCTGACGGAACCAATAGGTTCACACTTTTTTCACGCTCGCAACTGGCGACATGCCCCTAAACTCTCCTCATCATGAACTCAAGAGTGAGCAGGTGAATTGTCAGCCGAGAGCACGAACATTGATGATGTCGCGGATATCGTCGATTTCTTCCTTGCATGGAATCATCACCGACAAACCGTGATTCAGATCTGCGAATTAGGCCAATTGAGCGAACCGCAGAAGAAAACGTTATCCTGGCTGGTGAAGATGGCTGACCGGGTAAGCCTTTCGGATCTTGAAAAAGAGGATCGTGACTAGATCATTATTGAAGCGGCAGAGCCTCAGGCCTGCCATGAACCGAAATCAACAGGCTCCAGGCCCAGGACATCGTTTTAAGCCGGGCCGGACAAACAGAGAAAGTGGCGCCCGTTTTATGCGGGATGGCTTTATTGTGCACAACGTAGAGTAAGAAAAGATTAAGAAAAGCAACCATAAAATTAAACTTGACCATTTAGAAAATTTAAAGTATTATATATGAGCACTTAGGGAATAAAGAAGTGCAAATGATTTTCAATATGGATTTTTTTTAGAGGATATTTAGTGGCGGAGGCGTTCTCCGCCACATTTTTTATTTATAATTAAATAAAATTGAAAAAGTTTCGCAATAAAATTACAGATGCAAGTATATATGAAAAATATCTTGCAGTTTATTGCGGCCGATCTACCCGAAAGAAGATCCCCCATCCGCTCTTATCAACCAATTTGAGCAGTGGCTTCGATTTCGATCAGGGCCTCGTCCTCGATCAGCCCCGCGACCACGACAACCGACATGGCCGGAAAATGCCTCCCGAAGACGCGGCGATAGGCTTCGCCGACTTCCTTCTGCCGTGCCATATACGCCCGCTTGTCTGTGATGAACCAGGTCAGACGCACAATATCGGTCACCGCGCCTCCCGCCTCTTCAACGATGGCGGCGATGTTTGCAAGCGTCTGCTCCATCTGGGCGACAAAGTCCTTGCTCTCAAAGACCTGATCCCCGTTCCAGCCTATCTGGCCGCCGATATGAAGCGTCCGCCCTTCGGTCAGCACACCGTTCGCATAACCCTTGGCGGGAACCCAGCCCTGCGGCTGAATGATCTTGGACGGCATTTGTTACACTCCCTGCGGCTTGTGCCAAAATCCGGCTTGCCTTTCGGCCCAGGCGGCGGACAAGCGGTCACTTGAACCCGATATCGCAGATGAAACCTGTGGCATGCACAAGCGCTGGACAGAGATTGTCATTGTTCCTGTTCTTCCCTTTTCCGGTCTGGACCAATTCAAAGTAGGTCAGACTCCTATGTATTGATGCGTGACATCGTCTGTCAGGCTGGCGATCGGGCCGGCCCACACGGATCTGCCGCGCTCCAGGATCACCGCCCTGTCGCTGATCTCCCGCAGTTCCCGGATCGATTTGTCGATCACAAGGATCGACAGACCCGTTTCGGACTTCAACTGACGGACGACGGCCCAGATCTCCTGACGGATGATCGGCGCAAGCCCCTCGGTGGCCTCGTCGAGGATCAGAAGTTTTGGATTGGTCATCAGCGCCCGGCCGATCGCCAGCATCTGCTGCTCGCCACCGGAAAGCGACGCCGCTCGCTGCCCGCGCCGTTCTCCCAGGCGCGGGAACAGCTCGATGACCCGTTCAAAGGTCCAGGCCCCACGCCGCGCGGCGGCCGTCAGGTTTTCATGAACCGTCAGACTGCCAAAGCAGCGGCGGCCCTCGGGAACCAGTCCGAGACCCAGACGCGCCGCACGGTGGCTGGCAAGATGGGTCAGGTCTTTTCCGTCGAACGTCAGAGTTCCCGACGCGGGCAGCATCCGGCAGATGCATTTGACCGTCGTGCTTTTGCCCATACCATTGCGGCCGAGCAGGGAAACGACCTCACCTTCGTCGATCTCGAGATCCACGCCGAAGAGAGCCTGGCTGGCACCATAGGAAGCGGTGACATTTTCAAGCGACAGCAAGCTCATGCCTCGTCTCCCAGATAGGCTTCGCGCACCGCGGCGTTGGCGCGGATTTCCTCCACTGACCCGGTAGCGATCACTTCGCCATAGACCAGCACGCTGATCCTGTCGGCCAGGGAGAAAACCGCATCCATGTCGTGTTCCACCAAAAGGATCGGCGCTTCGTGGCGCAACCGATCCAGGAAACCGGTGAGGAGCCTTGAGCCTTCCGGGCCCATTCCGGCCATCGGCTCGTCCATCACCAGAGCTTTCGGACGCAGCGTCAGTGCCACCGCCACTTCAAGCTGGCGGCGCTGGCCGTGACTGAGTTCCGCTGTGCGGTGGCGGGCAAGGTCCTCAAGACCGACCCGGACAAGCGCTTCCTCAGCCGTTTGGGTAAGCGACCTGTCGTGCAGCGCATCTTTCCAGAACCGCCAGGGTTTGCCGCTGGCGCCCAGCGCTCCCAGAACGGCGTTCTGCAGCACCGTGTCTTCCATCGCCAGAGAGGAAATCTGGAACGTCCTGCCAAGCCCCGCCCGGGCGCGCATCCGCGTGGCCTCATGGGTAACGTCCTTGCCCAGAAGGTGAACGGACCCTGTATCCGGTTTGATCGTCCCGCAGATCTGCCCGATCAGCGTCGATTTGCCCGCGCCGTTCGGCCCGATGATGGCGTGGATTTCTCCAGGCCTCAGATCAAGCGATATATCCCGGCTGGCACGTAAGGCACCGAAACTCTTGCAGATGCCCCGCGTTTCCAGAACCGGCGTTCGCGGGACAGATGTTGCCGAAACAGCTTGCTCAGTCATGGACCGCCTCCCGTCCCGCGACCAGTCCGATCAGTCCGCCCCGGGCGAACAGCACGATCAGCAGCAGCAACAACCCGAGATAGATGTGCCAGAACTCGCTGAGCCCGCCGAGCCAGTGCTCCAGCGCGACGAAAACCAGCGCTCCGACCACAGGTCCGAACAGCCGCCCAACCCCGCCAAGGATCACGAAGATCATGATCTCGCCGCTTGTCTGCCAGCTGAACATCACCGGGCTGACGAACCGGTTGAGATCGGCGAACAGGGCTCCGGCCAGCCCGGCAATGGCGCCGGACAGAACAAACGCAATCAGGCGCAGCCGCGCCGGGTCGAGACCGACGGTCTCCACGCGGAGCGGCGCCTGGCGCGCCGCATTCAGCGCCAGCCCGAACGGCGATTTGGCGAGCCGCCAGGCAAAGACCAGCACCAGACACAGAAGACCCAGGCACAGCCCGTAGAATTGGATCGGAACGAGCGTGTCCAGCCCGGGGAAGCCGTTGCGCACATAGATCGACAACCCGTCTTCACCGCCGTATTCCGACCAGGAAATGGCGAAGAAGAAGAACATCTGCCCGAAAGCCAGCGTGATCATGATGAAGTAGACACCCGCCGTGCGCAGGGACAGGATCCCGATCACCAGCGCAGCCAGGGACGACACGACAATCGCGGTCAGCCAGATGACCGGCATCGACTTGGTACCCTCGATCAGCAAGGGCCATTCGGCGAGAGCCGTATAGGTTTGCGCGTGATGGGCGAGAATACCCATCGAGTACCCGCCAAGCCCGAAAAATACGGCATGCCCCAGACTGACCAGACCGCCAAGTCCCAGCGCGATATTCAGCCCGACGGCCGCGATGGCGAAGATCGCCGCCCGGGTCATCAGCGTGATGGTAAAAGGCTCGTCCGCAACAACTGCCCAGAGCGGGATCGCCACGAACAGCGCCAGCGTGAATGCATTCACATAGGTTTCTCTGGTCATGCCCGCGCTCCGAACAGCCCTGCAGGCTTGAGAACCAGCACGGCGGCCATCAGCACGTAAATCGCCATGGAGGCCAGCGAGGAGCCGATAGAGGTCGCCGTTGAAGGGTCGAAGAAGAGTTTCATGACTTCCGGCAGGAAGATACCACCCAGCGTGTCGGTCAGCCCGACGAGGAGGGCTCCGATCAGAGCCCCCTTGATGGAGCCGATGCCGCCAATGACGATGACGACGAATGCCATGATCAGAACCGGTTCGCCCATGCCGACCTGCACCGACTGAATGGCTCCGACCAACGCTCCGGCAAAGCCGGCCAGCGCCGCGCCGAGCGCGAAGACGATCGTATAGAGTTTGGCGATATCGATCCCGAGGGCGGCAATCATCTCCCGGTCGTTCTCCCCGGCGCGGATCTGCACGCCGAGCCGGGTCTTCGAAATCAACAGATAGAGCCCCAGCCCGACCGCAAGTCCGATGACGATAAGCGCCAGCCGGTAAAGCGGATACTGTATTCCACCCGGCAGGGTAATCGGGCCGGACAGATAGTCCGGCACGTCCAGAAACAGAGGGAACGAGCCGAAGATCCAGCGGGTGCCTTCCGAGAATATCAGGATCAGCGCGAAGGTCGCCAGCACCTGGTCCAGATGGTCCTTCCGGTAGAGCCGTCTTATGACGACCAGCTCAACAAGCGCACCGGCAAGAGCGGCCCCGGCGAGCGCGGCGATCAGGCCGAGCAGGAACGATCCAGTCATACCGGCAACCGCAGCCGCGCAGAAAGCGCCAATCATGTAGAGCGATCCGTGGGCGAGATTGATCAGCCCCATGACGCCGAAGATCAGCGTCAGCCCCGCCGCCATCAGAAACAGCATGATGCCGAACTGAAGACCGTTCAAAATCTGCTCTATGAGCAATATCAGTGACATAAACCCCCGCCCCTGGAGCATCAAAAACAATTGGCAGTCCGCGGCCCGTTTCCGGGCCGCCGACTCAGTGTCTTACATGTCGCATTCTGCCCAATAGGCATCCGCATGGCTGGTCAGCGCTGTGCCGATGATCTTGTTGGTATAGACATCGCCTTCCTTGATCACCTCACGGACATGAATGTCCTGGATCGGGTGATGGTTCGGACCGAACTTGAAGTTGCCCCGTGTCGACCTGAAGTCAGCCTCTTCCAGCGCCGCGCGGAACGCGTCAGCATCGCTCACGTCCGCCTTTGCCATTGCCGACAGCAGAAGGTTCGCGGTGTCGAAGCCCTGCGAGGCATAAAGCGACGGCAACCGGCCATATTCGGCCTGGAAGCTCTCGACGAACGCCTTGTTGGTCTCGTTGGCGATGTCCTTGCTCCACTGGCTGGTGTTCTTCACGCCCAGCGCCGCGTCGCCAACAGCCTGCAGAATGCCCTGGTCGAACGAAAACGCAGGCCCCACCACCGGAAGGTCGATGCCGCTGTCCTTGTACTGCTTCAGGAAAGAGATCCCCATGCCGCCCGGCAGGAAGAAGAACACACTGTCCGCCCCCGACGCCCGGATCTGGGCAAGTTCGGCCGCATAGTCGGTCTGGCCGAGCTTGGTATAGATTTCCCCGGCAAGGTCGCCCTTGTAGAAGCGCTTGTAGCCGGTCAGCGCATCCTTGCCCGCCGGATAGTTCGGCGCCAGGATGAAGCTCTTCTTCATGTCGGCGAAATTGGCATAAGCGCCCGCGCCTTCATGCAGGTTGTCGTTCTGCCAGGCGACGTTGAAATAGTTCGGGTGGCAGCCCTTGCCCGCCAAAGCCGACGGACCCGCATTGGGCGACAGGTAGAACTTGCCCTGAGCAGTAACCGAGGGAATGACCGCCATGGCCAGGTTCGACCAGATGATGCCGGTCATCACATCGACCTTGTCGGACTGAACCATCTTGTCGGCCAGTTGCACAGCCACGTCCGGCTTGCGCTGATCGTCTTCGACAATCACCTCGATATCGCTGTTGCCGGACTGTTTCACTGCCAGCAGAAAACCGTCGCGCACGTCAATGCCAAGACCTGCGCCGCCGCCCGAAAGCGTCGTGATCATGCCAACCTTCACCGGTTCTGCCTGAGCACTCGTCAGTCCCAGGGCCAGGACGGCAGTCGCCGCCATCGTCATAACCTTCATTTCAAACTCCTCTCGATACTGAACCAGCGGTTCCCGCATGTTTTTATTTCACTGTCCGGTGCTTGTTTCAGTCTTTCCGGACGGTTTGGGCAGTCGTCAGCGTCTTCTCTTGCAGCGTGCCCGCGCGGCAAGGGTGTCTCCTTCTGGCTTACGCCGGCGGCCGCAAGCGGAACCTCTGGATCTTGCCGGTTTCCGTCTTTGGCAACGTGTCGGTAAACACGACCGAACGCGGATATTTATACGCAGCGATCGTCGCCTTGACATGGTCCTGCAACGCCTTGCGCAGGTCTTCGCCCGGCTCGGCTCTCTCGTTGAGCACCACATGGGCTTCAACGATGGCGCCACGGGCTTCGTCAGCCACGCCGATGACGGCACATTCCAGAATCGCCGGATGCGCCAGCAGCGCCGCCTCGACTTCCGGTCCGGCGATGTTGTAACCGCCGGAGATGATCATGTCGTCGTTGCGGGCGGCGAAATGCAGATAACCGTCCGCGCTCATGGAAAAGCTGTCGCCGGTGATGTTCCAGCCGTCGACGACATATTGTTCCTGACGCGAGTCCGACAGATAGCGGCAGCCGGTCGGCCCGCGCACGGCGAGACGCCCGACTTCGCCCACCGGAACCGGCTGACCGTCCGTCCCGACGACCCTGACCTCATAGCCCGTCACCGGTTTGCCGGTGCAGGCGGGCTTGTGATCCTCGAAGCGGTTGGAAACGAAGATATGCAGCATCTCCGTGGCACCGATACCGTCCAGCATCGGCTTGCCGGTCTTTTGCATCCAGGCCTCATAGACCGGTGCGGGCAGGGTTTCGCCTGCCGAAACCGCCGCGCGCAGGGAAGACAGGTCCGCCCCTTCGTCCATCGCCTTCAGCATCACCCGATAGGCGGTCGGCGCCGTGAAACAGACGGTGGCTTTGTATTTCTGGATGATCTCGATCATCTGCGGTGGCGAGGCGTTTTCCAGCAGTGTTGCCGCCGCACCGAAGCGCAGCGGAAAGATCGCCAGACCGCCGAGACCGAAAGTGAAGGCCAGCGGCGGGGAGCCCACGAAGACGTCTTCCGGCGTCACGCCCAGAACTTCCTTCGCATAGCCATCGGCGATGATCAGCAGATCGCGGTGAAAATGCATCGTCGCCTTGGGCGTCCCGGTCGACCCGGAGGTGAACCCGAGCAGTGCAACGTCGTCGCGGCCTGTCCGCACCGCGTCATAGTGCACGGATTTTTCCAGCGCCAGCCGGTCCAGCTCCGCATCGTGGTTGGAGGTCCCGTCGAATCCCACGACCTTCTTCAGATAAGAGGACGTCTTGGCACAGGTGACCAGTTCCTCCATCAATCGCGTGTCGCACAACGCGAATTCAATCTCCGCCTTGTCGACCACCTTGGAAAGCTCACCCGCCCGCAGCATCGGCATGGTGTTGACAACCACCGCCCCCGCTTTCGTGGCGGCAAGCCAGCAGGCCACCATGGCCGGATTGTTTGCGGACCGGATCAGCACCCGGTTTCCGGGCTGCACCCCGAGATCCTCGCTCAGGACATGGGCCAGCCGGTTGGTCCAGTCCGCCAGTTCCTTGTAGGTCCGCCGACGGCCGTTGCCGATCAGCGCCGTACGGTCGCCGAAACCCTTCTCGACCATTCGGTCGGTCAGTTCCACCGCTGCATTGAGGCGCTCCGGATAGGCGAAGCCATCGAGCAGAAACTCGGGCCAGGCCTCTTCGGGCGGCAGATTGTCCCGCGTGAAAGTATCGGTATGTGCGGAAGGACCAAGCATGAATCAGGCCTCCTGAAATGCGCCAAGCGTCTGGCGCGCTATGATGATTTTCTGAACGTCCGAGGCACCCTCGTAGATGCGCAGGGCACGGATTTCCCGGTAAAGCTTTTCGACCGCAGTACCCGAGCGCACGCCGTCGCCGCCGTGCAGTTGAACGGCCTTGTCGATCACCTGCTGCGCCTGGTCGGTGGCGAAGAGTTTGGCCATGGCGGCTTCGCGCGTTACCCGCGGTGCGCCGCTGTCCTTGGTCCAGGCGGCGCGGTAAACCAGCAGCGCGGCGGCGTCGATATCGAGCGCCATGTCGGCGATATGCCCCTGAACAAGCTGCAACTCGGCGAGCGGCGCTCCCTGGATTTCGCGTGTCGTGACGCGCCGCAGGCTTTCGTCCAGTGCCCGCCGGGCAAATCCGAGGGCAGCGGCAGCGACCGTGGAACGGAAGATGTCGAGGACAGACATGGCGATTTTGAAGCCCTGGCCGGGCGTGCCGATCAGGTTGGCCTTTGGAACCCGGCAGTCGGTGAACCGCAGGGACGCCAGCGGATGCGGGGCGATGGTCTCCAGGCGTTCGCTCACCTCGAACCCGGCAAGATCGGGTGTCACGATGAAGGCGGACAGACCCTTTGCACCGGGCGCTTCTCCGGTTCTTGCAAACAAAGTATAGAGATCGGCGATCCCGCCGTTGGAAATCCAGGTTTTCTCGCCGTTCAGCACATAGGCGTCGCCGTCGTCCGTCGCCGTCATCGTCGAATTGGCGACATCGGAGCCCGACGTCGGCTCGGTGAGCGCGAAAGCTGAAATCGCCTTGCCGGATCGGGTCAGGGGAAGCCAATCCGACTTCTGCGCATCCGTTCCGAACAGCGAAATCGCACCGGTCCCCAGCCCCTGCATCGCAAAGGCGAAGTCGGCCAGCCCGTCGTGGCGGGCAAGGGTCTCTCGAAGGATGCAAAGACTGCGCACGTCGAGCGCGCCATCCGGAGCTCCCGAATATTTGAGAAATCCGGCCGTACCCAGATCCGCGACAAGTTTGCGGCAATCCGCGTCCGTATCGCCGTGTTCGAAGTGCTTAAGCCGGGTGGACGCCCAGCTTTCCAGCTCGGAGGCCAGAGTGCGGTGGCCTGCTTCGAAGAACGGCCAGTCGAGGAAGGTCCTGTCTGCCATCAATCGCCCTCGAACACAGGTTTTTCTTTCCTGACAAACGCCTCGTAGGCGCGGCGGAAATCCTTGCCCTGCATGCAGATCGCCTGAGCCTGCGCTTCAGCCTCGATGGCCTGCTCCAGACCCATCGACCATTCCTGGGCGAGCATCGTCTTGGTCATCGAATTCGCGAAGGTCGGCCCGGCGACGATCCTGCTGGCCATCTCCATCGCCGCATTTTCCAGGGTCGCCGCCTCGGTGATGGAATTGAAAAAGCCCCAGGCATGGCCCTCTGCAGCACTCATCGACCGGCCGAGATAAAGCAGTTCCGCCGCGCGGCCCTGGCCGATGATCCTCGGCAGGATCGCGCAGGCGCCCATGTCGCAGCCCGCAAGACCGACCCGGTTGAAGAGAAAGGCCACCTTTGCTTCCGGTGTCGCGATGCGAAGATCGGACGCCATGGCCATGATAGCTCCCGCGCCCGCGCAGATGCCGTCAACCGCAGCGATGATCGGCTTGCCGCAACAAAGCATCGCCTTCACCAGATCGCCTGTCATGCGCGTGAAGGCCAGAAGCTCTTTCATGGTCATGTCGGTCAGTGGACCGATGATCTCATGCACATCGCCGCCGGAACTGAAATTGCCGCCATTGGGCAGGATCACCACCGCATGAACGTCATCGGCATAAACCAGATCGCGGAACCAGTCGCGCAACTCCGCATAGCTCTCGAAGGTCAGCGGGTTTTTCCGTTCCGGCCTGTTCAGGGCAATCCGCGCGATCCCGTCCTCGATCTCACACCGGAAATGCTTCACGTCGCTGCGCATCGCGTCAGTCCTCTTCCATCTGGCGGTCAAGAATACAATCCAGATGCGCCGAAAGCGCATCGACGTTCCCGGCCGACAGGCCTTCGAGCAGGGTGTTGATCCAGTCTTCGTGGTGCTGCGCCAGTTCCTCGAACGCCACCCTGCCCTTGGCGGTCAGCCGCGCCACCTGGGCCCTGCGGTCGCCAGGCACCGCCACGCGCAGGGCAAGGCCTTCTTCGGTCAGCTTGTCGACAATGCCGGTGACATTGCCGTTGGAGACCTTCAGGTAGGACGACAGCTCGCTCATCTTCAGGCCGTCCGGAAAGCGCGCCAGCGCGGACATCACGTCGAAACGCGGCAAGGTCGTGCCATGCTCCTCCCGCAGGTTGCGGCGGATTTCCGTCTCTATGCCGTTCACGGATTTCAGCAGCTTCAGCCACACACGCAGCCGTGCCTTGGAGAGGGTTTCGCCGGTGGGCGCCTGTGAGGGTTTCATAGCTCACCTCCCGAAAGGCTCAGCGCCTGACCGTTGACCGATTGGGCTCCGCCCGAGCAGAGCCAGAGCGCCATTGCGGCAACTTCCGAGGGCTGAATGAAACGTCCCTGCGGGTTGTCCGCCTTCAGTGTCTCTTCGGCCGCCTCCCGGCTCATGCCCGTGTTTGCGGTAATGGTGTCGATGGATCGCTCAAGCAACGGGGTTTCGACGAAGCCCGGACAGATGGCGTTCACCGTGATGCCCGTCTTCGCCAGTTCGCGGCCGAGCGCCCGCGTCAGCCCCACCACCGCGTGCTTTGCCGCACAATAGGCGCTGACATAGGGATAGCCTCTGAGACCGGCTGTCGAGGCAATCGCGATCATCCGGCCCCAGCCGTTCGTCTTCATGTCCGGCAGCGCGGCCTGCCAGACATTGGAAACGCCGATAAGATTGACCGCCAGCATCGCCTGCAGGGTCTCTTGTGTCATCTTCGCGAAGGGCACGCTTTCCGCCGCTCCGGCGTTGGCGATAACCACGTCGATCGGCCCGGCTTGCGCTCTTGCCGCTTCATACGCGGCAGCGACAGCCTCGGAGCTGGTGACATCGCAGACCTGGTAGGGCAGCGACTGCGCCGCCAGCTTCTCCTCTGTCCGGCCGAATATCGTGACCTTTGCACCTTCGTCCGCAAACAACCTGGCGCAGGCGGCTCCGACGCCACTGCCCCCGCCCGTCACGATGATATGGCGTCCTGAAACACTCATGCCCGCAAGGTCTCCGCATCCCGGTCCGAAAGCCGCCATAGCTGGTCGCGCCCTGCCAGATAGGGCAGAGGCCAGTCGCCCGCTGCCCGGTCGCCGATCCGGGCGGCTTCATGCAGGCTCCAGTAGGGATCGGACAGATGCGGGCGGCCGACAGCCACCAGATCCGCCCGCCCTGCCATCAGGATCGAATTGGCGTGATCGGCCTCGTAGATGTTGCCAACCGCCATGGTCGGCAACCCTCCCTCGTTGCGGATCCTGTCGGAAAACGGCGTCTGGAACATACGGCCGTAGACCGGCTTCGCGGCAACCGATGTCTGCCCGGCGGAGACATCGACCAGATCGACACCAGCCGCCCGGAACAGACGAGCGATCTCTACCGCCTCGTCAGGAGTTACGCCTTCGTCGCCAACCCAGTCATTGGCCGAGATACGAACCGACATCGGTTTGTCCTCGGGCCAGACGGCGCGCATGGCCGTGAAGACTTCCAGAGGCCAACGCATCCGGTTTTCAAGGGAGCCGCCGTAGGCGTCCTGGCGGATGTTGGAGACCGGGGAAATGAACGACGAAATAAGATAACCGTGCGCCGCATGCAGCTCGATCATGTCGAAGCCGGCGCGCTCGGCCATTTCGGCGGCGGCGACGAACTCGTTCCTGATCGTGTCCATTTCGGCCTGCGTTATCGCCCGCGGCACTGCGTTGTTGTCCGACCAGGCAACGGCGGAGGCCGAGACCAGCTCCCAATTGCCGTCCGGCAAAGGCTGATCCATGCCTTCCCAGCCGATCCGCGTCGAGCCTTTACGGCCCGAATGACCGATCTGGCAGCAGATCTTCGCGTCCGTTTCACCGTGTACAAAATCCGTCAGCCGCTTCCAGGCGGCCTCATGTTCGGGCGCATAAAGACCCGGACATCCCAGCGTGATGCGGCCTTCCGCGCTGACGCATGTCATCTCGGTAAAGACCAGCCCCGCACCGCCCTTGGCACGTTCGCCGTAATGCACCAGATGCCAGTCGGTCGGCGCACCGTCGACGGCCTTGTACTGGGCCATCGGCGACACGACGATGCGGTTCTTCAGCTCCATGCCGCGCAGCTTGAACGGCGCCAACATCGGCGGCCGTACCGGGTTGTCGGCGCTGACGCCAGCCTGATCCATGAACCAGCGCTCGGCTGACTCCAACCAGCCCGGATCGCGCAGACGCAGGTTTTCGTGGCTGATCCGCTGGGACCGCGTCAGCATGGAATAGTTGAACTGAACCGGATCGAGATGCAGATAGCGCTCCACGTGCTCGAACCATTCCAGCGAGTTGCGGGCCGCCGACTGCAGGCGCAGAACCTCGAGCCGGCGCTCCGCTTCGTAGCGCGCGAAGGCGGACGCCATATCCGCTTCCTCATTCAGGAGGTTGGCAAGGGACATCGCCGATTCCAGCGCCAGCTTGGTCCCCGACCCGATGGAGAAATGCGCCGTCGCCGCCGCGTCGCCCAGAAGGACGACGTTCTCATGGCTCCATTTTTCGCACAGGACACGCGGGAACCGGATCCAGGCCGAGCCCCTTATGTGTTTTGCATTGGTCATCAGGGGATGACCACCCAGATGATCCTTGAAGATCTCCTCGCAGGTCCGGATGCTGTCCTGCTGGCTCATCTCGCCGAAGCTGAAAGCATCGAAGGTCTGCTGCGTGCATTCAACAATGAAGGTCGCTGTGTCGGCATCGAACTGGTAGGCATGCGCCCAGACCCAGCCGTGCTCCGTTTCCTCGAAAATGAAGGTGAAGGCGTCCGCGAAGGTCTGATGCGTGCCGAGCCAGACGAACTGGCACAAACGCTGGTCGATATCCGGTTTGAAGGTGTCGGCATAAAGCGTCCGGGTCCTGGAGTTCAGACCGTCACTGGCAACCACCAGGTCGTAGTCGCGGCGATAATCCTCCGCGCTTGCCACTTCCGTCTCGAACTTCAGATTGACACCCAGATCCCGGGCGCGCTGCTGCAGGAGCGTGAGCAGCTTCATCCGGCCGATACCGCAAAAGCCGTGACCGGAGGAAACCAGCCGCTCTCCGCCCATATGCAGTGCGATATCGTCCCAATAGGCGAAATTTTCACCGATGGCTTCGGCGCTGACCGGATCGTTCGCCGCCAGATTCTGCAGGGTTTCTTCCGAGAGCACCACACCCCAGCCGAAAGTGTCGTCCGCGCGGTTACGCTCGATGACATCGATCTCGTGAGAGGGGTCACGCAATTTCATGGAGATGGCGAAATAGAGCCCCGCAGGCCCTCCGCCCAGACACGCGATCCGCATATGACCCCCTTGCGCTTGCTTCAGTACCCTCAGCGAACCACAGGATCAGATTTACTTCAACCCTAAAATTTCAAGCTTAAAATATTTCGAAACCCAACAGCGATCCACTTTCTCCCGGCCAGGCGCCTGCGGGTGAGGATAACCGCGGCAATCGGATCTGAGCGTGCCGCAGAAACCGCCCGTCATTTAAAAGGATCCGGTACATCAAACGGTTTCCGATGAACCACTTTTCGCTGGTGCGTTTGGGGAACGGAGGTCTTGATGATGGTTACCTCTCGCAAACGCATCATCAGGAGTTCCTGAAATTTCGGTTCTTTTGACGTATTCAGCCCCTTGCCAAAGGTCATCCAAAGCTGGATTGCACGTCACCGAGACCCAGCGCCCTGTCCGCGAGACCCCTGATACGCAGGGGATCGGGATGACAGTCCGCGGCCTCCGCCATACGCGCCCACAAGCACGAGACAAGCGCTCCGGACGTCAGTTGCATGAAGGCATGCGCCTGCGACCCCGGATCAGAACCCGCCGCGATCCGCTCGCGTGCACCGCGCCATGTCTCAAGGGAGTCTTCAAGCACCTGCCGGCCGATCTGCCGGGCGGTGCATTCCTCCAAAAGGAAGCTCTCGAACGCATCCCCCGCCGGACCGGAAAGCAGACGGGTCACCAGGGCCTTTTCGTGAATGCCGTTCGCCCCTTCGTAGATGGCGGTGATACGGGCATCGCGGTAAATCTGCTCCAGCCCGTATTCGCGCAGATAGCCATAACCACCCAGCACCTGCATGCCCAGTTCGGCCGCGCGCATTCCCGCCTCGGAGCAGTAGACTTTTGCCACCGGCTTGAGGAACTCGGCGAGATCGGGTGTGTCGCCGGTTTCGATAGCCACGAGCGTCAGATGCGCCACCGCGCGCCCGGCAAGAGCCAGGGTATCGGTTTCGTCGAGCATCCTGCGGACATCCGCATGCCTGTCTATGGTGACCGACTTGCCGTCGGGTCCGCGTCCCTGAACGCGCTCGGCGGCATAAGTGGAAGCGATATCGAAGGCGCGCGCGGCATGGGCAACACCCTGCAGCGCCACATCGACCCTTGCGTGGTTCATCACGGTGAACATCGCCTGCAGACCCGCCCCTGCTTCGCCGATGAGTTCCGCCTCCGCCCCGTCAAAGGCGAGCTGGCAGGTGGGCGAGGCATGCAGTCCCATTTTCTCTTCGATCCGGGTGACCGAGATCCCGTTGCGGGACCCGTCCGCACGCGTGCAGGGAGACATGAACAGGGAAAGTCCCTTCACCCCGTCGTCCGAAGTGCGCGCAAGCACAAGATGATGGATGCGTTCGCTCATGTTCTGGTCGCCACCGGAAATGAAGATCTTCTCTCCCGTCAGGCGCCAGCCGCTGCCCGAAGGAACAGCCTTGCAGCGAATCCGGCCAAGATCAGACCCCGCCTCCGGTTCGGTCAGGCACATGGTTGCCAGCGCTTCGCCGGAGGCCAGCGCGGGAACGAAACGGGCCTGCTGGCCCGCAGTGCCAAAGGACAACAGCGTGCTGACGGCGCCCGGCACGAGACCGGTCACCATCTGAAGGCTGTGGTTCGCACCGGAAAAGATCTCCGACGTGACGGCCAGCACCGTGCCGTCTTGGCCCTGGCCGCCGAATTCCTCCGGAACCGTCAGACCCGGCCAGCCCTGTTCGGCGTAAGCCTTGTAGGCGTCAGTAAAGCCCTCCGGCATCCGCACCCGTCCGCCTTCCAGCCGGCATCCCAAACGATCGCCCGGCTCGTTGAGCGGCGCCAGTTGCTCTTCGGCGAAGGACGCGAAGTGTTGACCGATTTCAAAAGCCAGATCTCCGTCCCAGTTCGCAAGACTGCAGGCTCCGGCAACGTGGTTCAGCGAAAAGAGAATGTCGTCGAGCGGCGCGGAAAACGGTTTCATCGGAACAGGTCCTCAATCAACGGAAAAGAGCGATACCAGAACGGCGGCGGCGAGCCGTCTGCCGGTGCCGACAAAGATCATCCGGTTGACCCATTCGTATCTCGGGTCTCCTGTTTCCAGGCGAGCCGTTGTACGAAAATAATAATGCGCCGGATCGACATCCTCCCCACGGGCCAAGGCCTGCAGGACCTCCGGCGGTCCGTGCCGCACGCCCTTGTTGACGATCTCGATCAGCGCTCCATCTTCGGTTTCGAAGGCATAGCGCGTGTCGATGTCGGCCGAACCGTCGGCAAGGACCGTCTGCCAGTCGGCGCCAAGGTCAAGCACCCTGCCGCTGACCTTTCCCGTCGCCGTACCGCCGATGATCGGAATGATACGGCGTCCGCCGCAGCGTCCCTGCCCCATCTCCCGTACAGGGCCGAGCAGCACTTCGAGATCGCAGAAGTGGCTGAGCGCGGGAACACTCATGTCAGGCCCAGAAGCCGCGCCGCATTTCCCTTGATGATGTCGGGACGCAGCTCGTCCTTGATGGAGATCTTTTCAAAGTCCGCAAGCCAGCGCTCGGGTGTGATCATCGGCCAGTCGGAGCCGAACAGCACCTTCTTCTTCAGGATCGAATTGCAGTATTTCACCAGAATTTCAGGAAAGTATTTCGGCGACCAGCCCGACAGGTCGATATAGACATTCGGTTTATGCTGAGCGACGGCCAGAGCCTCTTCCTGCCAGGGAAAGGACGGATGGGCGAGGATGATCTTCATGTCCGGAAAATCGACCGCGACATCGTCCATATACATCGGATTGGAATATTTCAGCCGCATGCCGTTGCCGCCGCGCATGCCGCTGCCGACACCGGTCTGGCCGGTGTGAAACAATGCAATCGCACCTTCCGCGGCAATTTCCTCGTAGAGGTCGTAGGCCATCCGGTCATTGGGATAGAAGCCCTGCATGGTCGGGTGAAACTTGAAGCCCTTGATGCCGAATTCCTTCATCATCCGACGGGCTTCCCGCGCGCCGAGCTTGCCCTTGTGCGGATCGATGGAGGCGAATGGGATCAGGACATCGTCGTTCTCGGCGGCCAATTCGGCCACTTCCTCGTTCTTGTAACGGCGGTAACCGGTTTCGCGTTCCGCATCGACCGGAAAGATCACCGCGGCAATGTTCTGCTCGCGGTAATGGGCGGCGGTTTCCGGCACGGTCGGCGGGTGGCTCCATGGCGCGCGGAAATATTTCGCCATCGTCGACTGCAAGTCGTCATAGCCGTCATCGGAATGACAGCCGCACGGTTCTTCCGCGTGGGTATGGATATCGATTGCCCGGACTTTTGAAATGTCGACCATCTCGGTTTCCCCTCAAATCGTGACCACAGCCGGGTCGTTGTCGTTGTAAAGCCGCTCCAGCAGCTTCTCGCGGCGCGTCAGCACCTTGCGGACATTCAGATTGCCCTTTGCAGTCATTTCACCCTCCGGCATGGACGGCGGTTCGCTAAGAACAATGGCGCGGAACACAAGCGCCGAGCTGCCGCTGATTTCGCGCGCCCGTTCGCTCAACCTCCGGTGGATCTCTCCCTGCAGCAGCGCGCAGCCATAGGCCCCGTCCTCCTCCTGGAGACTGAAGCCCTCGCGGTTCAGCTCCGTGACATTCGGGAATATCATCACCCCGATCTGCTTGCGGTCCGCACCGGTGATGACCAGATCGGCCGCGAGCGGCGCCATGCGGGACAGCATGTCGAGTTTCAGCTGCGCTGCCCGCACCCAGGTGCCGGACTGCAGCTTGAAATCCTCCGACATCCTGCCATCGAAACGCATCCCCTTGTCGGGATCGTTCTCGTCGAGGAACACCATCGCATCGCCGGTGATGAAGAAACCTTCCTCGTCGAAAGCCGCCTCTGTCTTCTCCGGGTCCTTGAAGTAGCCCTGCATGATATTCGGGCCCTTGACGCGCACCTCGCAGCGCATGTCCTCATCCGGGAGGAGTTTCACCGTGACGCCGTTCACGGGCACGCCGACAATACCGGAACGCGGAGCCGGCTCCTGCTGCATCATTGCCGAAGGCGCGGTTTCCGTCAGCCCCCAGGAAGAGGTCATCAGCGGAATTTCCCCCTTCACCTCCATCGCCATGCGCTCGAAACCCGACCAGACTTCCTGCGGCAGCGAAGCCCCTGCATAGAAGATCAGGTCGAGCCCCTCGAAAAAGCGCTGCCGCAGGCCGTCGTCCTTCTCAAGTGCGCCGAGCAGCATGCCGAAACCAAGCGGCACGTTGAACGCCAGAGTGCCGGTTTGCAACGACAGGTTTTCCAGCGTGCGCTCGAACAGTCCCTTCACCGGCTTGCCGTCGTCGATGTAAAAACTGCCGCCATTGGCAAGCATCATGTTGAAATTATGCGAGCCGCCGAACACGTGGTTCCAGGGCAGCCAGTCCATGATCACCGGAGGCCGTTCCCGCAGGAACGGCAGGGCATCCGCGAGCTGGGCCTGGTTGACGCACATCATGCGGTGGGTCGTCGGAACACCCTTAGGACTGGAGGTGGACCCGCTGGTCATCAGGATCTTGCCCACCGTGTCTGCGGTCACTCTCGCAAACGCCGCATCGACATCGACGCTTTCGTCCCCGTTCAAAAGCTCGCCGAACGCGGTCACCGGTGCAGACCCCGGACGGCTGGCAACGATTTCGACTGAATGCAGCGCATCGAGGGCAAGTGCTTCTCCGAACTGGTCGGCATCCACCACATAGGCCATCCGCGGCCGGATCAGGCCGATGACTTCCCTGAGGCGGCCGTGCGCCCCATGTACCAGCGAATACTGCTCGGCGACGGGTACGACGGGAACTCCGATATACTGCGCGGCAAGTGCCAGAAGACCATGATCGACACCATTGCCCGACATGATCAGGATCGGCGTATCCGGTCCCATTCCGCGCGCCAGCAGGGACGCGCCGATTGCCCGCACCTGGCCGAGCACGCTTTCATAACTTTCCTGCCGCCAGCCGGCGCCGCTTCTCTCTGCCAGAAAAACCCGCTCCGGAGCGGCCTTCGACCACATATGCAGCCAGTCGCCGGTGCGCTCGACCGTTGGACTGAGCGCATGACGGGAGGTGAGCAGAATGGACCCGTCGGCGCGCTGTTGCCGTTCAACGGCGTGAGACTGAAATTTCGATGTGCGTTTCATGACTGTTTCCTCCCAATGCCGTGTCAGCTTTCCCGCTGACGGTTTTTCTCGACACGCTGCATGACCTCCATCGACACCGCGAGAGCCTCCGCCGCCACGCCTCGCAGGAAGGCCTGCTCATGCGCGGATACCGCGGCAAAGCTCTTTTCAAAAAGTCGTCTTCCCGCCAGCGTCGCCTTCAGGGCGTAGGCCCTGCGGTCTTTCGGAAGCCGGTCGCGGATGATCAGTTCCCGCCGTTCCAGTTCATCGACGATGACAACGAGATTCGGCCGTTCGATATCCATCGCCTGTGCAAGCTGCGCCTGACTGAGACCGGGATTGTCCACCACCAGAACAAGAGCCGTGTATGTCAGCATTCGCAGATCGAACGGCTTCAACGTCCGGTTCAGATCCGACTGGATCACATTGAACGTGCGCTTCATCTGGTAACCGTAAAACGCCCGCAGGGTCGTGTCGCTGACGCTGTGGGCGCCAGTCTCCAGAGCGGGTTCGGGGGCTGACTTTTTCATGGCGTCACCTGAAGGTCGGATTGCGTTTTTCCAGAAAAGCCGCAAGGCCCTCTACCGCATCCGGGCTGGTTTGGGTGATGGCCGCGCACAGGCTTTCGGTGAACAGCCCGTCGGCTTTCGACATGTCCTCGATCCGCGCGAGCGCCTGGATCATGATGTAGTTGGACAGCGGTGCGTTGGAGGCGATCCTGCGAGCAAGCTCCTGGGCCTTGGCAAGTGCGCCCCCTTCCTCCACGGTATAATGCGTCAGTCCAAGAGCCAGACCCTCAGCCGCATCGTATCTGCGCCCGGTCAGCATCATCTCCGTCATCCGGTCCGCGCCGAGAATGCGCCCCACCCGGACAGATGCGCCGCCGCCTACGAAAATGCCGCGCCGCCCCTCGGGCAACTGGAAAAAGGCCGTCGGGTCGGCAACGCGCACATGCGTGGCTGCCGCCATCTCCAGGCCTCCACCGATGACCGCGCCGAACATGGCAGAGACGACCGGCAGACCGCTGAACTGGATCCTGTCCATGACCTGGTGCCAGCCCCGCGAATGGCGCATGGTGCCTTCCGCATCACGGGCGACATGTTCGCTGAGATCGAGGCCGGAGCAGAAATGCCCCGCCGTCCCGGTGATGACGACGGCCTTGGTTTCCTTCGACGGGTTCGAAAAGAAACCGTCGATGGCGGCAAGCAGCTCGTCGCACATGGCGTTGCGCTTGTCCGGGCGGTTCATGGTCAGGGTCGCGACACTGTCGCTCAGTTCAATGTTCAGCATCGGTTCACTCATGGTTTCTTCCTCAGCGCGGCGGCAGGCGCACGGCGCCGTCCAGACGAATGGTCGTCCCGTTTAGGAACGGATTGGCGACGATATGCGCGGCAAGCAGGGCGTATTCGTCCGGATCTCCCAGGCGGGGCGGGAACGGAATATTGGCGGTGATCTTCGCCGAAACCTCTTCCGGCAGTCCGGCCATCATCGGCGTCTGGAAAAGTCCGGGGGCAATACCCACGACGCGGATTCCGTGCTGGGCAAACTCGCGTGCTGCCGGCAGGCACATGGAGGCAATACCGCCCTTGGACGCTGCATAGGCGGCCTGGCCGAGCTGCCCGTCTTCCCAGGCGACCGAAGAGGTGTTGATGATCACCCCGCGTTCTCCGGTTTCCAGCGGCACCAGCGACATCATCCGGCGGGCGGCATGGCTCATCACATTGTAGGTGCCGAACAGGTTCACCCTGAGCGTCTTCTCGAAGACGTCGAAGGACATCTTGCCCTCACGGCCGACAATCCGCGCCGCATGTCCGACGCCCGCGCAGTTCACCACGATCCGCGGCGCGCCACCCAGATGCTGCGCAGCTTCCTCCAGCGCACTGTCGACCGCCGCCTGATCTCCGACATCGGCCTGAACCGCGTGGCCGCCGCATTCCCGCGCCACGCTCCCACCGCGCTCGCTATCGAAATCGAGGATCGCGACCCGGGCGCCGAGCGACGCAAGGTGACGGGCGGTCGCCGCGCCGAGGCCGCTGCCTCCTCCTGTCACGAGCACGGTCTGTCCGGAAGTCAGCATCACAGCACCTCTAAACCTGTTTGCTTCATCATTGTTATATTCCATACCTATTTAAACCCGCCGAAACCCCGGCCCCGCCCTCCGGTTAACCGGAGATCAGGAACAGGGTGATCGAGGGGAAGAGCACAAGCAGGATAACCCGCACAATGTCGGAAGTGACGAACCAGAGGACCGCCTTGTAGGTGTCCTTCATCGGCGTCGTCCGGTCGATGGCGTTGATAATGAACAGATTCATGCCGACGGGCGGCGTTATCAGCCCGACCTCGACGACAATCAACACCAGGATACCGAACCAGATCGCCAGATGTTCCGGGCTCATGCCGAACTCCAGAACGCTGATCACCGGAAAGAAGATCGGGATCGTCAGCAGGATCATCGACAGGCTGTCCATCAGGCAGCCGAAGACCAGATAGAAGAGCAGGATCAGGGTAAGAATGACCCACGGGCTGAAACCCTGACCGACCACCCAGCCGGAAAGCTCCTGCGGCAGCTGGCTCAACGCCAGGAAACTGTTGTAGAACGCCGCACCAAGAACGATGAAGAAGATCATCGCCGTGCTGAGCGCCGTCTGGATGATGCTGTCCAGAAACATCTTGCGCGTGAGATTGCCCGAAACCAGGGCGAGCAGCCCTGTTCCCGCGGCCCCGACGGCGGCGCCCTCGGTGGGGGTAAACCAGCCCCTGTAAATCCCGCCGACGACAAGGCCGAAGACCAGCAGAACCGGCCAGACATCCATCAAGGCCCTGACACGTTCGGAATAGGGAACAGGCTCACGCGTGCCGGCCGCTTTTGGGTTGAGGCGCACATAGATGGAGATCGTGATCATGTAGCCGATGGCGGCCAGAATACCCGGCACGAATGCCGCCAGAAACAGCTTGGCGATATTCTGTTCCGTCAGAATGGCGTAGATAACCAGAATGACGGAGGGCGGGATGAGAATGCCGAGCGTGCCGCCGGCTGCAAGCGTCGCTGTTGAAAACCCGCCGGAATAGCCGTAACGGCGCAGCTCGGGAAGCGCCACGCGGCTCATGGTGGCTGCTGTCGCGAGTGACGAACCGCAGATCGCGCCGAAGCCCGCACAGGCACCGACCGCAGCCATCGCGACGCCGCCCTTGCGGTGGCCAAGCCAGCTTTCGGCCGCCTTGAACAGCGATGCTGACATGCCCGAATGAGTCGCGAACTGCCCCATCAGCAGGAACATCGGAATGATGGTCAGCGAATAGCTGGAGAAGGTCGTGTAGGTTTCGCTCTTCAGCTTGGCCAGAAAGATGTTCGGATTGCCGGTGGCGAGATATAGCCCTCCGAGGCCGCACAACAACATGGCCAAGCCGATCGGTGCGCGCAGGAATATCAGGACCAGCAGCACGGGAAACGAGAGATACCCGAGTTCGAGCAGGCTCAATGGACTCCCCCTTCCATATCGTCAATCAACTGGCGTCCCGAAATCAGTTCGACAACGCTGGCGGCAGCGCAGTAGATCGCGACCACAGATGCGACCGCCGCGGCACCGAAACTGAGCGCGTAGGACCACCAGATGGGGAACTGCAAGATGAACGTGGTTTCCGAATAACGCATCTTGTCCTCCATCCCGACGAACAGACGCCATGTGATGAGCAGGATGACGGCACTGAGGAGAACTTCCCAGAAGGTCGACAGGAAACGGTTCAGGCCGCGCGGAAAATGGCTTGCGAACACATCCACCGTCGCATGCGCCTTGCGCAGCTGGCAGATCGGCAAAAACGCGAAGATGGTGAAGCTGATCCCCGCCTCGACAAGCTCAAAATCCCCGAAGACGGGTCCGACGCCTGTGGCGATCAGCGCCTTCGCGGCAGATTCCGACATCGACGTCAGAAACGCGGAATGCCCGAATGTATTGAGCCCGCGCCCGAGTACGCTCACGCATGTCAGGGCGATCAGCGCCGTCAGCACCAATCCGCCGAGGATTGCCATGAAGCGTGCGAGGCGCTCCACCAGGGTAAACAGCATTATTCAGGGTTCCTGCGGGAAATGTCTCCCGGAAGACAATCTTCCGGGAGACCGGTTGGTCGGAAAGATCAGTTGCTCATCAGTTCCGCCGCCCGCTTGCGCAGGCCGGTACCGTCGAGACCCTTCTCGTCCATTTCAGCCGTCCACTCCTCGATCGTTCCCTGGGCGGCAGCTTCCCATTGCGAAGCCTGTTCGGGCGTGAGGGTAATGATGTTGTTGCCCATGTCGACCGCAGCCTGGCGCGGACCGGCATCGTCTGCCTGCATCTGCTTGCCTGCGAACTTGGAGAACTCCAGTCCGGAATTCGCATCGATCACGGCCTTAAGGTCATCAGGCAACGACTCGTATTTGTCCTTGTTCATGGCGAACAGGAAAGTGGTCGTGTAGATCGCCTTGCCGGGGAACTCGGTGTGATTTTTAACAAGTTCGTTCACCTTGAGCGCACCGACGACTTCCCACGGGATGACCGTTGCATCCACCACACCCTTGCTCAGGGCTTCGGGAATGGCGGGCACCGGCAGGCCGATGGGCGTCGCGCCGAGGTTGGAGAACAATTTGTTCGTCACCCGTGTCGGCGCACGAAGCTTGACACCGTTCAGGTCGGAAAGCTCCGTGATCGGCTCGCTGGAATGGATCACGCCCGGTCCGTGCACCCACAGGGCCAACGGTTTGAACGGCGCGAATTCCGTATCCATCATTTCTTCTTCGGCGAGCTTCCAGTACGCCTCGGATACCGTCTCCGCGTCCGTCATCGTGAAGGGCAGCTCGAACACTTCGGTACGCGGGAACCGGCCGGGCGTGTAACCGGCGACCGTCCAGACGATGTCGACAACGCCGTCGACGACCTGGTCGATCAGCTCCGGCGGCTTGCCACCAAGCTGCATGGCGGGATAGCGCTCGATCTTGATACGCCCGCCCGATTCTGCCTCAACCTTGTCCGCCCACGGGTCAAGAACGTTCTTGGGAACGTTTGCCTGCGCGGGCAGAAACTGGTGCATGCGAAGTGTGACTTCCTGCGCCAGCGACGTCGATGCGGTTCCGGCAAGTGCGATTGCCGAAACGGCTGCAGCTGCCGCGAATGTCGCGAGCTGCTTGTGGAAGTTGATCATCATGTCCTCCCTTTCAGATCAACATTACAAACTGACCGGAGTCCTCCCCTCGATCATGTAATGAACTATAATAGTTATATCGTATAACCTGTTTTGAGGTCCTGTCCATCATGAAATGATGGCGGGGAAATGCCGCAAGATTGCACGAAGCATGAGCTGCGCCGCCGTTCCGGCTGGTTTTCCGGAGCTAAACTGGATCCGCGCATCACCCTGTCCTCTTACAACGCATGTCCCCCGGCCGGCACCTTATCACTGTTCTCCCGAAAGAAAATCCACCTGAAACTAAACTTGTGCCGTTCCTTCAGGTTAAGATATCAGCTCATGGAACCAGCCGGTGTCATGGCCACTCATGGAAGCCCGGGAAGGACTTCTTGCGCTCCGCCCCGCGTTTGCGCGTCCGGCCTGGCGGAATGCCGGTCTCCCTCTTGTAGAAGCGGTTGAAGTAACCCGCATCCTTGAAGCCCAGCGCATCGGCGATCTCCGCGACCTGGAGATTGGACTCCGCCAGCAGCGCTTCCGCCTCGATCACAAGGCGCTCGTGTATAAGTTCCAGTGGCGCTCTTCCGGTGATCCGCTTGACCGCGCTGGTCAGCCGCGTCCGCGACACCTTCAAGGCCCCTGCATAGGCTGCGATCGTCCAGTGATCGCGAAGGTGAAGCTCAAGAAGATGAAGGAAATTCCGCACGATTGTTCTGGGAGCCGCCTGCACCTGCTGCGGCTGGGGACTGGATATCCGCCACAGTGTCATGAGCGCCAGCACGAGATGATGGCGCGCCGCCTCCTGGCCACCCGGCAGCTCGCTGCGCAGTTCCCGTTCGACCGCCTCGATGGCACTCATCAATTCCAGCGCCTGTGGCTTTTGCAGGCGGGCTCCGATGAGGGGATGCAGCAGGGCATCCTTCACCTGCCGCCCGACGAGCCCGGCGGGAACCGCCCTGCCGAAGGCCAGTTCCGAAACTGACACCAGTGCGCCGCGCGACCCGGACTTCAGCGTCAGGCGTGCCGTCTTGCCCGCCGGCAGCCAGACCGCACAAGGGCTGACGAACGGAAGCTCGCTGCTTTCGAATTCCAGTTGCCCTTCGCCGGACACCAGCACAAAGCCCCGGTTGCGCCGGCCGCGCAACGTCCAGCTCGTCGGCGTCAAAGCGGTCCGGATCACTCCGGCTTCGGTATCCGGCAGGATTTCGATCTGGTGCTGGGCGGAACCGGGAGAAGGCCAGTTGCCGGAAGAGGCGCCGAAGAGGCTCATGTGATTATGCGTCCGGCGATCTATTCAGATGGAAGCTCAATTGCCCGTAATTTACTATTATTTGTACATTTCTTTCCACCAAATGTACATTTTTATCCGGACTTTCCCGGCTAGTGTAATGACGGAGCCGGTCGTGGAGAACCGGCCCCGCCGCTGTCGCACACGCGATTTCGGCCGATTGGGAGGAAAACATGTTCACAACATTTCGCAGGCTCAGCCTGACCGTACTCGCGGGCACGGCAGCGCTCGCACTTGCCGCACTGCCGGGCTCCGCACAGGACCATCCGGACAAGATCAAGATCGGATACGCCGTCTCGAAAACCGGCGCCAATGCCGGCGGCGCCGCAATGACCACCATTCCGAATTACAAACTCTGGCTCTCGGACCTGGAAGCCAAGGGCGGACTGGAAATGCCGGACGGCACGAAAATTCCGGTCGAGCTCATCGAATATGACGACCGGTCCAGCGCCGAGGAAGTCGTACGCGCCGTCGAGCGTCTGGCAGGACAGGATGAAGCCCATTTCATTCTCCCGCCCTGGGGCACCGGCTTCAACCTTGCGGTCGCACCACTCTTCGACCGCTACGGCTATCCTCAGCTCGCGGTGTCCGCCGTGACCGACAAGGCGCCGGACTTCGTCAAGCGCTGGCCGAAGAGCTTCTGGTTCCTTGGCGGTGGCCACGACTATACCAATGCGCTGGCAACCCTTCTGGCCGACCAGGTCAAGGCCGGTGTGATCAATCCGAAGGTCGCGATGATATCCGTGGCCGACGGCTTTGGCATCGATCTCGTCACCGCTGCCCGTCCTTCCTTCAAGGAAGCAGGTCTTGATGTCGTCATGGACCAGACCTATCCGGTCGGGACCCAGGACTTCACCACCATCCTCAACGAGGCGAAAGCCTCCGGGGCCGACACATTCGTCGCCTTTTCCTACCCCCCGGGCACCTTCGCCCTCACCCAGCAGGCGCAGGTAAACAGCTTCAATCCGAAGGTTCTTTATCTCGGTGTCGGCGTCGGTTTTCCGCCCTACGGCGCGAACCTTGGCGAGAAGGCCGAAGGGATCATGACGCTCGGCGGCATCGATCCTGCCAACGAGAGCAACAAGGCCTATCGCGAGCGCCACAACGAGGTGAACGGCCAGTACCCGGATCTGTGGGGCAGCGTTATAACCTATGCCAGCCTGCAGATGCTGGAAGAGGCCATCAAACGTGTCGGTCTCGACCGGGAGGCCGTTTCGAAGGAATTGTCGACGGGAACCTTCGAGACCGTTCTCGGCGAGACCAGTCTTGAGGACAATCAGCTCCGCGACCTGTGGTTTGTTGGCCAGTGGCAGAACGGCACGCTCGCCGGTGTGGCGCCCGCCGACCGGAAGGGCGCTTCCGACGCGAAGCTCCCGAAACAGCCCTGGTAAGACATCTACACGGACAGGAGACCGGCGGAAAACCGCCGCCGGTCTCCCTTGCCCGACAGATCAACGGTTTCGGCAGGAACACATGACACTGACCACCACGCTGATAGCGGGCCTCGTGCTCGGCGGCACCTACGCGCTTGTCGCCATGGGGCTGACCCTGCAATACGGAATTGCCCGCATCATGAATCTCGCCTATGGCGACATGATCATTACCGCCGCATTCGCCGCCTTCGTCGTCCAGGCCCTGCCGTCGATGAACCCTCTGATCGGATTGGCCATTGTCGTCCCCGGCGGATTCGTTTTCGGCTATCTGGTCTATGTGTTTCTTCTCTCACCGCTGGTGAAGCGCGCACCCGACAAGGCGACGCTGGAAGTTGACTCCATCCTGACCACCTTCGGCCTCCTGTTCGTCATCCAGGGCGTGCTGCTGGTGCTCTTCGGCAGCAATTACACCAGCTACACATTCCTCAATGTGCCTGTCTCGATTTTCGGCACGACCGTTGCCGCCAACCGGCTGATCGCCCTTGTCCTGGCGCTCACCTTCGGGCTTCTTTTCTACGCCCTTTTGACTCGCACGCGCTGGGGCACAGCCCTCAGGGCGGTTGCGGTTTCACCGCAATCGGCGCAGCTCGTCGGCATCAATACAGACCGCGCCGCCGCCGTTGCATTCGCAATGGGCACGGCCCTTGCCGCTGCCGGCGGCACCGTGATTTCCATGTACCAGACCTTCACCGCCACAGGCGGTGTCGTCTTCACCATGAAGGCCCTGATCGTAGTGATCATGGGGGGTGTCGGCAATCTTCTGGGCGCGCTGACCGCTGGTCTCGTACTCGGCATCGTGGAGACAACCGTCTCCACCTATGTGGATCCGGGCCTCACGCTGGCCGCGACCTACACGATCTTTCTCGTCGTTTTGCTTTGGCGCCCAGAGGGCCTGTTTGGACGGCGCGTGCGATGATAACGGCATTCTCCTTTGCCGCGCTGGCAGCCGTCTTCGCCGCCCTCGCCGCAGCCCCCTTCTTTCTGGGCACATACGGCATAGGGTTCCTACTCGGGCTTGTCGGATACGTGACGCTCGCAAGCGCCTGGGCGCTGTTTTCGGGGCCGACGCGATACGTTTCACTCGCGACCGTCGCCTTCTTCGGGATCGGCGCCTATACGGTGGCCGTACTCTACGAGACCCTGCCCTCCTGGCTCGTTCTTGTGGTCGCGGCATTGATCGGGCTCTTCGTCGCCCTTCTCGTCGGCCTGTCGACGCTGCGTCTGGCCGGCGTCTATTTCGTTATCTTCACGTTTGGCCTGGCCGAACTGATCCGCCAACTCGTCACCTGGTACGAGGTCAACGTCACCGGAACGCTCGGACGCTATCTCTTCGTGGATTACGGACCCGAGGTCGTCTATTGGAAACTCCTTGCGCTCTGCGCCGTCACGCTGGCCATCGGCTATTTCATCAAGCGCAGCCGCTGGGGCCTGGCGTTGAAGATGATCGGTGACGACGAAGTGGTCGCCGAGCATTGCGGACTGCCAACCGCCCGGGTGAAGCTGGCCCTCTTCGCGGCAAGCTCGGTTATCATCACGCTGGTCGGCGCCATCCAGGCGCCCCGCTGGACCTATATCGAACCGACGATTGTCTTCAATCCGACAATCTCGTTTCTGACGCTGATCATGGCGCTCCTTGGCGGTGCTGGAAGACTGTGGGGACCCGTCGTCGGAGCCGTGCCGCTGTTCCTGCTGTTCGAGTGGCTGTCAGCCAATTTCCCCGATCATTATTCGATCATCCTGGGATTGCTGTTCATCGCCATCGTATTCGTTCTTCCCAACGGTGTGCTCGGCTTCTTCGAAGAGCACTGGAACCGGCTGCGCGCACGCGGATCAGCGGGCAGAACCGAGCTGTCCCAGGACAGGGAGGCCGGATGATGGAGACCCTTCTGGACGTCCGGAAACTCACCAAACGCTTCGGCGGACTGACCGCGGTCAACGATCTGTCCTTCAGCCTGAGGCAAGGCGAAGTGGCCGCGCTACTCGGGCCGAACGGTTCGGGAAAGACAACGGCGCTCAACATGATCTCGGGATTTCAACCCGTCTCCGGCGGCACCGTGCTGCTGGACGGCAAACGGCTGACCGGCAGGCCGGCGCACTGGATCTCTCATGCCGGGGTCGCGCGCACCTTCCAGCTCGTGCGCGTGCTTCCATCCCTCAATGTGGAGGATAATATTCTGGCAGCTGTGATGTTCCGCAAGAAACCGCCCGCCAAAGAGACCGCGAAAGAAGAAGTTCAGCGTTTGCTTGAGGAAGTCGGCCTGGCGGGACGCTCCAATGAAAATGCTGCTTCACTCACCTATATCGACCAGAAGCGCATGGAGCTTGCCCGCGCCCTGGCCTCTCAACCGAAGCTGCTGCTGCTCGACGAATGGCTCGCGGGCCTCAATCCCTCCGAGCTCTCCATCGGTATCGGGCTGATCTCCAATCTCAACGAGAAAGGCATCACCATCCTGCTGGTCGAGCATGTCATGGATGCGATCCGGGCCTTGTGTCCGCGTGCGGTTGTCATGAACGCCGGACGCAAGATCGCCGATGGCGCGACCGCCGAGGTGCTCAGGGATCCGGAAGTCGTGCGAGCATATCTGGGAGGCGCCCATGCTGTCGCTTGAAGCTCTTTCCGTGCGCTATGGCAAGCACATCGCGCTGGACAATGTACACTTGCGCGTAGACCCCGGCGAAACGGTCGTGATCCTCGGTGCGAACGGCGCCGGAAAATCCAGCCTTCTCAAGGCGGTTTCAGGTCTGGTGACGCCGGAACCGGGTGCACGCATTTCTCTCGACGGCCGCGAACTGACTGGAGTTCCGCCACACCGGATACCCGATGAGGGGATCGCACTGGTGCCGGAAGGCCGAGGCATCTTCACGGCGCTCTCCGTTGACGAAAATATTGCCCTTGGCGCCTATTCCAGACGCGCCCGTGCTGGAGAGGCACGGCAGCGGGACTTCATTTTCGATCTGTTCCCGCGCCTTGCGGAGCGGCGCAGACAGGTCGCCGGCACCATGTCCGGCGGGGAACAGCAGATGGTCGCGATCGCAAGGGCGCTCATGTCCGATCCGCGGCTCCTGATGCTGGATGAACCGAGCCTCGGCCTCGCACCGGTCGTCGTCGGCGAACTCTTCGATGCCCTTGGCCGGATCGGCGCGTCCGGTGTGGCTCTCCTGCTTGTGGAGCAGAACGTGACCATCAGCCTCGAACTCGCCGCAAGGGGATACCTTCTGGAAGTCGGACGCGTGGTCGGAGAAGGCAGCGCCGCCGAGTTGAAGGAAGACCCCGCCGTCAGGCAAGCCTTCCTCGGCCTCAATGACTGAAGCCGAACGAACTTTGTGAAAAACAAAAATTACAACTGGGATGACTGACATGGATACACTCGGACTATTGATCGGCCCCGAAGACACGCAAGCCGCCGACGGCGGGGTGTTTGAACGCCTCAACCCCATCACCGGCGAAGTCGCAAGCCGCGTCGCCGCCGCAACGAAGGAAGACGCCCGGCAGGCCTGTGACGCCGCTGCTGCCGCCTTTCCCGAGTGGGCCGACATGGGCCCCGGCCCGCGCAGGAAACTGCTCCTGGCAGCAACGGCCGCACTGGAAGCGCGCGCGGACGATTTCGTTGCCGCGATGGCCGACGAAATCGGCGCGACGGAAGGCTGGGCACGGTTCAATGTTCACCTGGCGTCCGACATGCTGCGTGAAGCCGCTGCCCTGACCACCCAGATAAGCGGAGAAATCATTCCTTCAAACCGTGGCGGCAGCCTGGCCATGGGCGTGCGCCAGCCGGTCGGTGTCGTCCTCTCCCTCGCGCCATGGAATGCCCCGGTTATTCTCGGCGTACGGTCTCTCGCCACGCCGCTTGCCTGTGGCAACACGGTGGTGATGAAAACCTCGGAAATCTGCCCGCGCACCCACCGGCTGATCGTCGATGCCTTGCGCGAGGGCGGCATTCCGGCCGGGGTCCTGAACGCGATCTCCAACGCCCCCGAGGACGCACCGGAAATCGTCGAGACGATGATTTCCCACCCGGCGGTCCGCAGGGTGAACTTCACCGGCTCCACCCGCGTGGGACGGGTCATCGCGGAAATGTGCGGCCGGAACCTGAAACCCGCCCTACTGGAACTTGGCGGCAAGGCGCCACTGCTCGTTCTGGACGATGCCGATCTGGATGCGGCCGTTTCCGCAGCCGCCTTCGGCGCCTATATGAACCAGGGTCAGATCTGCATGTCGACGGAACGCATCATTGTCGATGACGCCATCGCCGATACCTTCATCGGCAAACTCGCCACCAAGGTGAAGTCGCTCAAGGCGGGCGATCCGAGAAAAGGTGAAACGCCGCTTGGAGCCGTGGTCGATGTGCGTGCCGCGGATCGGATCCAGGAATTGGTCAAGGACGCCGTCAGCAAGGGCGCCGTCCTGATCACCGGCGGCGGCGCGGACGGCGCCGTCATGGATGCCACACTGCTCGACCGTGTGACCCCGTCCATGCGCATCTACAACGAGGAGAGTTTCGGTCCGGTTGCGATCATCGTGCGCGTCTCCGGCGAGGACGAAGCCGTGCGGGTGGCGAACGATACCGAATACGGTCTGTCCTCTGCCGTTTTCAGCAAGGACATCAACCGCGCCATGCGCGTTGCCCGCCGGATAGAATCCGGCATCTGCCACATCAACGGGCCGACCGTCCACGACGAGGCGCAAATGCCGTTCGGCGGCGTCAAGGACAGCGGTTACGGCCGCTTCGGAGGCAAGGCCGGTATTGCGGAATTCACCGAACTGCGCTGGATCACCATTCAGGATGGGCCTGTCCATTACCCGATCTGATCGCAGGACAGATCGCAACACTCCTATCGCGGAAACTGCAGATGAAACTGGAAAACAAGACCGCCCTGATTACCGGCGGTGCGGGAAGCCTGGGCCTGGCGACGGCCCGGCTCTTCGTCGAAGAAGGCGCGCGCGTGGTCCTCATGGACCGCGACCGTGTCTCTCTCGACAGGGCATCGGAGGCTTTGCCGCCCGATCGGGTGTTGTTCCTGACCGCGGATGTCACATCAGAGCCGGAAATGGCAACCGTCGTCGAAACCGCGCAAGGCTTCTTCGGAGACATTGACATCGTGTTTTCCAACGCCGGAAATTTCGGCGAGGTGAAACCGATCGCCGACTACCCGCTTGAAGTGTTTCAAAGCGTCCTGAATGTGCATGTCACCGGTGCCTTCCTGACCGCGAAATACGCCGCGCCCGCCATGCGCGACGGTGGCAGCATGATCATCACATCCAGTGTGGCGGGCACACGCGGCGACCCTGGCGTCTACGGCTATATCACCGCCAAACACGCCCAGGTCGGCCTCATGCGCTGCCTGTCGAAGGAGCTGGCCCCAAGAGGCATTCGCGTCAACACGATCCATCCCGGCCCGCTCGACAATTCGTTCCAGCAAGCGGTGGAAGACGGTATCGGCGAGACGCTTGGCATCGATGGAACGAAAATGTTCAACGACATGATCCCCCTGGGCCGTCACGGAACAGTGACGGAAGTCGCACGGTCGGTACTGTATCTCGCCAGCGACGACAGCAGTTTCACCACCGGTACGATGCTCATGGCCGACGGCGGCATGAGCGCCTGAGAGGCAGGATTGATACCGGCAACTTCGGAACACTCGATTCCGAAAAAAACCGGGCTCTGTAGATCCTCCCGGTACCGGATTGGAACCACGGGGAGAGCAACAACAGAGCCCGGCTTTGGTTCGCGCCGACGGCATTTCAGCCGCCGTTACTGGTACTTGTACATGGCCTTTTCGGAGAACCATTTGCCCTGGCGGGTCTCCTTGGTAGAGCGCTGGGCATCCGCCGCGGCAAAGATCTTGTGCGCTTCCTTGCTTCTGCCGCTGTTGAAAAGCGCCCACCCTCGCAGCAGCTGTGAAGTGCGGGTTTCACGGCCACGCAGGGCGTTGCGCTCCAGCAGAGCGACCGCCTCCTTGTAGTTGCCGGAATTGAAGGCATTACGGGCTGAAGCCAGTGAGGAGTTCGAATAACTTTTACTCCCACCGCTCGACCTCTTCTGCGTTGAGCTTGCAGACGCCCTCCGTACGCGATTAAGGGCCTCTACAGCCGGGAAATCCCCCGACCAGTCAGCGATGAGCTGGTTCTGGCGCTTTGTCTGCTTGTTGCGCTGGGCAACCAGAATGAGACCTACAACAGCGGCTTCGTTGGGATGAAACTTCATGGATTTGTCAAACCAGGTTTCGGCTTCATCAAAATCGTAGAGCTCGTAGAAATGCCAGCCCAGAACTTGCGCCCCGTTGGCGGACTCTGCTTCCTCGATGGAGTTGGCGAATCTGGACAGGCGTTTGAAATCGAGCTCCCGATCGAGATCGTCCAGGATCTGGATCGACATCACCTCCAGATAAGCCTTGAGGATGAGTGGATCTTTGCGGCGGTTCTCGTAGGCGAGGTTTTCTGCCTCTTCGTAAGCGCCCGCCCCCTTCAGTGAGATAACGATCCCCTCTATCGCTTTTACTGAAGGCCTGAGTTTAAGCGAGGCATTGAACCATTCCGCAGCTTGTTCATAGTCCTGGCGGGAATAGTAGTACCAGCCGAGAAGTTCCGCATCGCCTGGATTTTGCTGCAGTTTCGCTGACCGCGTGAGAGTTTCCAGATCGGCCCGCTCGACAAGCAGCATTTCGTCGGCTGCCGCCTTTCCGACTTCGCCGCGCACGATATTCAGGAAGATATCGTTGAATTCCGATTGCCCGTCGATCCCGGTCCGGCCGAACGTGACCAGTTTTTCAACGGCCTGACGCGGTAGAATTTCCGCGGCCTTTTGCACAGTGGCGACGCGCTCGTCCGGATTGGAGCAATTGGCCAGAATATACTGGTAAGCGGCAAAGGCTTCCGCCTCGCGTCCTGTCTTGTACAGGGCTTCAGCCGTCCGCCAGATCATGTCCATCTCCTGGCAAACCAGCAGCGTCGGGTTCTTCGCCACCGTCTTGACCACATCGGGGTAGTTTCCGACCTCCGATGCTCTGAGGACGGTTTTGCGGGCTTCCGCGTTCATGATCTGTCGCCGCAATTCACCGGTAGGAGCATAACCGGGATACAGTTTGATGAATTCCCGGATCTTTGCGTAGAGTTCCTGGGACTTGCCGGCCGCGAACAGGTCCCACAAAGGCTGCTCGTTCACCGCGGTCTTGTTGGAGTCGAATATGTCCTCCGGCGGTTCCCAGTCCGGGTGCAGGCTCTTCAACCGGTTGATTTCTGCCGAAACTCGGCCAATTTCACCATTATGTGCGTAGTAACGCAGGGCAGATTCATCCACCAGGGGTCTGGCGGGAGCCACGACCTGTACATTCGCCGGTTGCACGAACCCGGCCGATCCAAGCGCGAAAGGTTCGGCCTTCTGGACCGGCGGGGGTGTTTCCGCGCTTCCCGGAAGCGACAGGACGAAGGGTGAATTGCTGGTTTGCAACGGGACGGTGTCCCAGGGTGCGGTCTGCGCCTGCGCAGCGCTTCCAGCAAGCACCAGGCCAACGGCGGTGATTATCCTTCTTGAGATAAGCATTGTGGATACCTCTCAGCTAAAGCCAAAACAGTGAAAATCTGTAAAGTCGATGAATAGTAGGGGTCTGCGCCGACGCGCAGCAGTTCGGGAGGAAAGGGCTCGGACGTGTCCATACAGCGGGTCAGTGCCGCAACGGCCGCAAAACCCTTGCCCCCCATGACGCTTTGCGTCTCCCCGGAAACGACATGCACCACGTAGGGGCCTCCGGGCGCGTCAAAGCCCTTCAGGGCAGCGAAGTCCGCGACCTTTTTCTCCCGGTACGCATTTGTCGAAAGAGCCAGATAAAGAGGGATGCGGATTGCATTGTAACCAAATTCCAGCGGAAACTTTTCCGCCGGATCAAGTTTTATCCCCGACACATCGACCCAGTCGGGCGGCAGATAGCTGGGGGCGCGCTGCGAAAGGTCGAGCACTTCCTCGCCGACCACAGCGATTTCCTCCCAATTGGCGGATGTATCGAAACGGGCAACCGCCTCAAGGGCGGGATAGACCCAGTAGGAAGGATTCAGCGTGAATTCCTGCCCTTTCCCGGAGCTGAACCCGATTTCGCCAGGCAGCAGGACGGGGCCGAAGCCGGTGTCACGGACAAGCTTTTCCGCAATGTCTTTCAGCACAAGCCTGGCCGAACTCAAATTCTCGTTCTCGCCCCAGCTCTTGTAGGCTTCGACAAGCCCCCAGGCGATCAGAAGATCCCCATCAGTCGCATTGTTGGTATCGGCGACATTCGGTCCCTTGTCTGTATGCTCAACTTTCCATGCGAAAAGGTGGTCCTTGCGAACCTGCAGGGTTTCGAACGTGTAATCCCGAATGCGCTCGAAAAGCTCGCGATCATCGACGGCAACCGCCAGAACCATCCCGTAGCCCTGGCTTTCGCTGTGGCTGATCCCCTGATTGCCATCGTCGATGACGGCACCATCAGCCGTCACGAACCTCTTCGCGTATTCGCGCCACGCCGACTTCAGCCAGAGCGAAACAGCTTCGTTGTCGCGGGCGCTTTGGCCGATAACCTCGGTAGCCACGGCGGGGAAGACCCCGCCGGCCGCCATCATGGAGACAATCACCGCCGCGCAAAGCATCTTTGCCATCTCACCGGCCCGACTTCTTGAGCGCAATGAAATAGACGAACCCGAGCGAAACGCAGAATGCCGCCATGAACAGAACGAAGGAGAGCATGTTGTGCGAAATCACACCGGCAACCACCAGCCGCGTGTTGCGCCAGTCGGATGGATTGGCCACCGTCGCGAAGTAGTCGGGCTCGGAGAACCGCTCCGACACGACCTGACCCGTGGACGCCKTGTAGAGCGAGGTGTCGCCGTTCAGCCAGGACAGACGGTTCTTCTCCAGGAGCGCGCTTACGCCGGTCTTGATGTCTTCGCTGCCAAGACCGGTCACCACCGTCCAGGCGTCCTGTTTTACCGGGGCTCCCATGAAAGCCACCCAGCGTTCGTCCGGAGAAAGACTGGTGGTCCGTTGCGCGAACAGCACGTCTTGTTGTTCCAGGTGGAATTCCTGTCCCGGGTTCGCACCCGGGCTGAGCCTGAAGCCCATGCTCCGCCACAGCGATCCGGCATAACGGCGCATGTCGGCCCAAAGGCTGTCATCGCCTTCGCTGATCGCATCGAGGCCGAGCAGCCCCGTAATGCCGCCGCTGCGGGCCCGGCGCCCCTGGTTGATCGTTTCCAGATAGGCTTCCTTCGCGGCTCCGGACAACCTGTCGACCGGAGCCACGATCAGACCCGGCCGGGTGCCGACCGGCGCCGAGGACAGAACAAGGGACACCGGACGGACTTCCTGGTTGAGAGCGGCTGAAGCCACGACCAGCTGGACCGCCGTCTCGAGACTTGCCGGATCATCCGCCGGAACCTGAACAAGGGTCGGCCTTGTGTCTGAAGGCGCAGATGCCAGCAGATTCTTGACCGCGACATTCGGCGTCACCCGCATCCGCGCGAAAGTATCGAACTCGATGGCCGAATTCTGGGCACTCAGATAAAGCCTGTCACCGGAAACCTGCTCCGCCACGTTACACACGGCATCGCCATCGGTGAGCGCGGAAACTTCGATCCTGACTTCGTTGTAGCCCGGCGAAAACCCACCGAGCGGAATGTTGAGCGGATTGCGCGAGCTTATGCCGGTTCGCGTCAGATCGGCGGAAGCAAGCGCCGCTCCGTTTGCGAATACCTGCAGTTTGTTGGCTTTCGAAAGATCTCCAAGCGCGTCGACATTGAGACCCAGGGTCGCCTTGCCATAATCCCCGACGAAGAAATCATTCGGCAGGTTGAGCGAGAAATCCTGGTGCAGCAAACGCCCGTCAAAACGCTTGCTGGTGACACCGAGCTGGGAAAGAGTGATGGCCCTTCCGGTATCGACCTTCCGTCCGAACTTGTTCGCGAATGCCGCCACGCCCGCTCTCGATCCGGTGACGGGAAGCGCTGCAAGACGGGAGGCCAGTGTTTCGATCATCTGATCCAGCGCCAAACGGTTGTCGGCCGAGATGATCAGGGCAATCCGGCCCGTCACAGGCGTTCGCACCAGCGCCAGGCCCGGTATGTCCGAGCGGGAGCTGCCGATGACATAACCAGCCTGGGAAAGTTCAGACCTTGTTCCCAGGATGATGTCGAGACCGGCACTTGTCCCGGGACGGCCCTGAATTCTGACATCAGGATTCTGATATTTGCCGAACACCGCAATGGACTGCGCAACAGCCAGGGCACGGTCGATATTGCCGATGGCGGTGCTGCCGATCTGGACTAGTTGGATATTCGTCGCACCGTTTTCATTGGTCGGGATCGACCTGAGGATGTCGAGATCGCTCAGCACCTGCGGTTGACTGCCCGGCCCCGGATCGAACACCAGGCCGGTATTGGCCGGATTAAGTGCCGTCCACAGTTCATAAGTGGCCGGAATCGTGCAATCGACCCTGTGCCGGTGCTGGGCCAGAAAACGGATTTCGTTGAAGCCTTCGACAAGCAGCCCGGGCGGCAGGTCGAAGCTGCGGAGGGTGTTCTGCTCACCCGCCTTCAGTTCCATTGCCCCGATCACCTGACCATTCACGAAGACCGCCAGATTGGAACTCTCCGGGGCGGCGGAGACTGCGGTCAGGTAGTCGACCTGCAGCTTCCTGTACTTGAGCACTTCGTCGCGCGGCGCGTAGATGGCCATGGTCCTTTCAGCCATTTCGCCTTCCAGGCGCAATTGATCAGTGGTCGCCGACAGGCGGCGGATCGCCATCGGGCGGACCGCCTGCGGTTCGAGGATGGACAGATCCACCTCCTGTGCGCCTGCGGGCAGCGCCGGAATCATCATCGCGGTTGCCAACAGGGCGGCCTTTACCAAAGGCATGGTTTTTACTGCAAACATATGGTGTTTCATGACATGTCTCACTCTGCAGGCGTCAGCAGGGTTTCAGGCAGTTCCTGCGCGGTCGGCGCAGGCTTGCGGCGCAGCCCGGATCTCAGGAGAGACAGGACGGCCAGTATCGGAATACGGACCCCCGCGCTCAATGCCCAGCGTGCGATGCGCAGGCTTCCCGACAGGACCGACGACCCGGAGAGTTTACGGTTGTGCAACGCCTTGGGAATGGTCAGGTCGGAGTAAATCAGGTCACCTGAGGCCATCGCACAATTGGCGACACTGTCCGCATAACCCGCCCCCAGCATCAAACCGGTTGCACCTGCACGCTGCGAAGCGATGCGAACCCGGACAGCATGTTCAGGCATCAGTTCCCGGCTTTCCTTGAGCGCACCGCCTTGTCCCTTTTGGGAAGGCGTGAATTTGAGCAGGCCGGTATCGCCGAGAATGTTACCACCCTCGGGAAGCTTCTCCAGCTGCATGAGGACGCCGTTGGTGTTGGCTTCCCTCAGCACGACCGGAATGGATTCATTGTGAAGCTGCAGGACGGCGGTTCTGTTGGTCAGTATGCGCGGTGCCGTCCGGACCTCCTTGCGTTCCAGGACCGCGCCGAGAGCAGCTCCCGAAATCAGAAGGTTGAACACCTGCCAGACGCCGACGACGGTCAGCAGAACGCTCTGGCCCGGATCGTGTTCGATGCGCCAGATCAACACGCCGGTGACGAACAACATGACGGCGAAGAGCAGGATATACGGCCAGGCAAGGACGGAAAGCTGCTCTTCCTCCAGGGTTTCCCCCTTGGACGTCACATTGAATTTAGGTGCCCTCGGATTGAGAAGGACGGAAATGATCGCGGGAAACAGGAAGATCGACTGAATGTACTCGTAAAGCTCGGAAATCCATGGCCATCTCAGCTTGCCGTAGAGACCGGACTGGATCGAAATGACCGCCAGGATATAGGTCATCGTGTAGGCGAGGAATTCCTGCGGCGAGGCGATATAGATCTTCATGTTAAACAGGATGAAGAGCATCGGCGCCAGCATGAATACCAGGCGCGGGAACGGAAACAGCCAGAACATGGCGCTGGACATATACGCGACTCGCTGCATGAAATTCAGTCCCGGTTTGAAGAGCGGACTCTTCAGCAGCAGGATCTGCATCATGCCGCGGCACCAGCGGGAACGCTGGCCGATGAACGAGGCGATCGTTTCCGGCTGAAGCCCGGCAATCATCGGGCGGTCGACATACGCACTCTTCCAGCCGCGTGAATGCAGCTCCAGAGCCGTTTCACAGTCCTCGGTGATGGAAACACCCGAAAAGCCGCTGACTTCATTGAGTGCGGCGCGGCGCAATACGGCGCCCGATCCGCAGAAGAAGGTCGCATCCCACTTGTCGAGCCCCTTCTGGATCATGCCGTAGAACATGTCGTTTTCCGACGGCATGACGTCGAAGGTGCGCAGATTGCGTTCGACCGGATCCGGGTTGAGGAAGAAATGCGGCGTTTGCACGAGGAACAATTTTGGGTCGCGGAAATAGGCAACCGTTTCGCGCAGGAATTCGCGTGACGGCGCATGATCAGCGTCGAAGACGACAACCAGATCGCCGACGGACTTGGAAAGTCCGTAATTCAGGTTTCCGGCCTTGGCATGCTCGTTGCGATCGCGGGCAAGATACGTCGCGCCCAGATCCTCGCAGATGCGCTGCATCGCCTCGCGCCGGGAATATGCCGCCCGGGCGACAGAGCGGTCCGGCGAGTTCAGCTTCTGCCCGGTCGCGCCGTCATCGAGAAGAAACACCCGGAACTTGTGCTGGGGATAATCCATGCTCATGGCTGCCGCAATCGTGCAGGCAACCAGACCCGGGTCCTCGTTGTAGCTCGGTATGAAGACGTCCACTGTCGGAGCGTCCTCATCCGTCGCTTGAACCTGGCGCGGTCGCTCGTACCGGTCGGACACGATGAGCGCGGAAAGGAAGAACATGAGAATGCAGAAGAGCTCCGCAGCCAGAAGAACGACGCCGGGAACAAAATCATAAAAGTTTTCGACGGGAGGAATTGTCTGGGTAACACGCCAGAAGACGTATCTTCCGACCAGAATGCCGCCGAGCGACAAGAAAATCACCCGACCCAGAGTGCCCGGGAAAGCCTTCGCCACATGCATGACAAGCAGAACGGAAAGCCCGAGGAAAAGCTGCACTTCGACGGACAGGGGAAGCGTGATGATGAAGAACATCACGATAGTCGCCATCGCAGCCAGCGAATATACGGTATACTTTAGCATCGCCTATGCTCCTGAGGTGTACTTATTTCTTTTCATGATCAGGAGCGATTGAAATCGCACCCTGAACAATATTGACAAGCTCGATTTGTGAATTGACTCCCAGTCTTTGCTGCGCAAGCGCGATATGATTTCTTGCGGTATTGTAGCTAATACCAAGCAACTTTGACGATTCTCGCAATGATTTACCTGAAATTATATGCTTTATTATTCTTGCCTGCTGCAATGTCACTCCAGTCATCGACTTGATCAGCAAGGGATCCACGTCGATGACCGAAATGGATGAGGCAACGACAATTCTTTTTCTGAAATAGTCTCTGACAGGATCCGAGCGTTCGTCCTCGCCTGAAAGGTCCGGGACCCTTTCCACAAAGAACTGGACGCCGTTTGCGCTCCGCGGAACGCGGGAGCCGGCAGTTCCGGTAAATCCGTCGTCATGCGGCTCAACCGAATTCACAACATCAGAGGACGAAAAAATACTGGCCTGCAGCTCGTCCGGAAGGACGAGCCGCCCCTCCGTGACATGAAATTCCACCGAGCCTTCAAGTAGCTTTCGCGCAGCCGGGTTACACGTGAGCACGTGTCCCGGCCCGTAGATCACCAACGCCGGGTACTTGATGAATTTGATCCAGTACTCGGCACTCACCAAATCGATCTTTCCCTGCCCGTGGACCAGTTCCTCCCCATAGGTTCGGAAGCCGCCAGCCACATCCTCGAAATAGGCGACAACCCCCTGGAACAGGATTTCCGAAAACCCGCTGGGGACATGCGCCGCCAGATAGAGACGCAGGCCGTTTCCGAGATCTACCGTCAGAACGGCGGCCCGGTCGGTTTCCAGGATCGATTTCGAACTCGAACCGGAGGATTTGAAACTTGTGCACTGCAGCACGGATGAATCGTAATATACGGGAATACAGGCATCGCCGCGGAAGCTCGAGAATGTCGCGATCTCCTGCGCGATAAGATCATCCGCATCCCAACGGCGCCCGCTATCGTCGAAAGTAAAAGAAACTTCGACTTTACTATTGCCGACATCCAAAACAAAAACGCTGAATACAAGGTATTCAAATCGTTGAGCCAACGTGAAAGGAAAGTCCCGGCCGCTTCGGGAGCGCCGCTCCTTGAAATACCGACCGAAGCTGAAACCTTCAGTAAATCTGCTAGCACCGAAATACATTACGACGCCCTTCCTATATATACTAAGCGAATGACTTTACGTTAAATTATTATTGAATAAGATCAGAAACATTATCTGTATCCAACAAGCCAAACACTCAATTAGAATGCCGTTTAATAATCTGTTAAGAATTTTATAGATCAGAGTTACAGAAATTACTTTAGTACCGTTGCACCAATTTTAAGAGTCATCACAGTCATGGTTAACTAAGTAATTTTACTTATTGTTATTTATCTGCATAATATATTTATGGATTAATGCATACGTAACGCACGGCCAGCAGGCCCAGATTTGAACGAAAAACACTGGTACACCCGGCACTACATGTTGTGGTTGATTGCCTTTCCAGAAAAATAGAGAGTAAAAAATTAAAATAAATACGTGAATATATAAAATATTAAAAAAATGAGACAGAATAACTTTATAAAACTCCGAAAAGCAACAAGGTACGCGTGATTTATTTAAAATATACTGCGCTGAAGATTTCATAATTCATGCGTGTTTTTTAGGCATAAAAATCTCGTATTTTGTGCAAGCTACTTCCATTTACGTTGTTGTATCGAAGCTGACTGACGCGCACGCAACCCCAAAAGGCTCTTCAACGATAAATTTACGCAATCGAATTGAAAGCAAATCTCCATATCGCAGCGCAATATGAGAGCGACCTGAAGCCCGAGAAGCCAGGCATCTGCCGTCGAACCGTCAGACTCATAGGAGTAGGCGCCTCTTCTCCGCCACCGACCAGGTGAGTACAAACGGACTTTTCTGTCTGCCGTTCACCGGATACACACCCTGACGGTGAAGTTTTTGAAGTCCGCAATCCGAAGGTCTCCGATGTCCGGTCAAAAGTCTGTCCAACTTGTTATCTTCGACTGCGACGGTGTCCTGATCGACAGCGAGGTGATCAGCGCCCGCATGCTGGTCGCCGAGCTTGCGAACCGCGACGTGCACATCACCATGGATTACGTCGCCCATCATTTTCTCGGCCGCAGCTACCCTGTTGTCCTGCAACAGATCCGCAAGGAATTCGGGATCGACCTGCCTCCGGAATTCGAGACGCATTATCGAGCAAGCCTGCTCAACGCCTTCGAGAAAGGTCTGAAACCGATCTCCGGAGTACGCGGGGTGATCGAGCGGCTGAAACCGGATTATTGTCTGGCAACCAGCTCCAGCCCGCCAAGGCTGGCGAAGTCGCTCGAGATCACCGGGCTGAAGGATCTGTTCACGGACCGCACGACAACAGCTTCCGAGGTCACGCATGGCAAGCCTGCCCCGGACCTGTTCCTGCTTGCGGCGGAAAAGCGGGGGATCGATCCGGTGGACTGCCTTGTCATCGAGGACAGCGAAAACGGTGTGAAGGCCGGCCTTGCCGCCGGAATGCAGGTCTGGCGGTTCATCGGCGGCTCGCACCTGAAAAACCTTGTGAATACCAATGACGCCTCCGCCGGAGCCGCGCGCGTATTCACTTCTTTCGACGAGTTCTATCGGCTCAGGCCGGATTTGAGACAAGTGGATTGATTTCTACCTTCCACACTGGTTTACATCCGCCCCCGATCCAATGTTGAGATCAGATAAATTAAGTAAAACATATATTTGCCTGGAAATTTCAGGGCTCCCGGCATTTGCGGAAGAGGCCTTGGCTCAGGGACCAAATTCTGGGGCCAGGCCACCAGATGGTCGATCCCGAGATCTGACGGTGAGATCGAACGACCGGCGGATATCTCGCCCGCTGACTGATTGTATCTGGCACAATTCTTACGTTGCGTTAGATAAAATCGGATACAGTGCTCCGGACGGAACCGGAAGGTGCCCCGCAAATGCGGTCAAGAGTGTCGATAAATACAGTCGTTCCGTTGGCCGTGGCGTTGACGGTGTTCGGGATCGGCGGCATCGCCGTCTGGTTGATCGCTGCCGCGCAGCTGCACATTGTTCTGAGCGATCAGAAGAGTGCCGTCATCCAGAAGATCAACCTGGAATTTCACCATCGCGATGAGCTGCTTCTGGAATTCGCGGACCGGGCGAACAAGGGGTGTTCCGACACGTTGCAGCGAGAAATGCGCCGCTCCCTTTTCGATCACGACGCCATCCGCGACATTGCCACTCTCGACGATGACGCGAACGCGATCCTGTGTACGGCCCTGCTTGGCGACCTGGAACAGCCCGTACTGCTGAAACCCGAGGCAGGTCTGCCGACGCCCAGGAAGGGAAGATTCGTCTGGCTCGACCCGGAAGGCCTTGACTATCCCGTTTCCGCGAACCTTGTGCTGTTCCGGGAAGGCCCGCTCGCAATCATCAGCTATCCGACATGGCCCGACGGTCTTCCGGATCATCGCGGCTGGGAGATTACCGCAATCTCTCCCGACAGCGGGAGGAAAACGGCGGTCATGGGCAAACCCGGGATTTCTGACGACTACCAATGGTCGAGATGGAATCCCTTTATGTCACTCCTCTACCTTCGCACCTGCGAGCTCGAGAGCGGCATCATCTGCCTTTACATGAAGGCGGAACTGGGCGAGCTGGTCACCAGCGAATGGCCATTGCTGGTCACGGGCAATCTTGTCAACGGCGCCATGGCCGTCCTCATTTTTCTTCAACTGAGTACTCACCTGCAGCACCGCAGTTCTGTCGGTGGCCGGATCCGGCGTTCGATCCGCTCCGGCGGCGCCCAGATCCGCTGCGTCTACCAGCCGATCATCGATCTGCGTTCGGACCGGCTGTCCGGATGCGAGGTTCTGGCCCGCTACGAAGACGAGTTCGGACCGCTTTCGCCTTGTGAATTCATTCCCGAAATCGAACGGCAGCAATTGACCTGGGCTTTCACGGAAATAGTGCTCGCCCGCGCGCTCAAGGACCTGGAACCGATCCTGGACAAGCATCCGGAGCTGAACGTCTCGGTGAATGTCTTTCCCGGCGATCTCGACGACATCCATATGGAGCGGCTGAGCACAAACCAATCGCTCCAGTGGGCTGCCCGGAGCAAATTCCGGCTGTGCTTCGAAATTCTGGAAACGGGCATACTTTCCGCGGACCATATGCAGAAAGTCCAGAGATTCCTGGAACGATGCGGTTTCCTGATCGCCATCGACGATTTCGGTACCGGCTACTCCAACATCTCCCAGGTCAGGGACAGTCGCGTCGACCTCATCAAGATCGATCGGTCGTTTGTTCAGGAACTCGACCGGAAACTGCCGGCCATGCGCGCCTCTCTCGTCGGCCCGATGGTCGAGATCGCCCGGTCGATTGATGTCGATGTCGTTGCCGAAGGCATTGAAACAAAGTCCCAGCTGTCGCAGATCAAGGACTTGAAGATACGTTTCGGCCAAGGGTATTTCCTCTCAAAGCCCCTTGAAACCGATGCCTTCAGGGACTTCGTGCAAACAGACCGGAACAATGCGCATCGAACAATCGTCAGCCTGAAGCGGATCTGAGCTTGCAAGCGCATCCCCTTCTGACGCCTGATGTTGGCGGCACAACACCGGTTTCCCGGATGAATTGCACGGAAGCCGCTGCGGAAGTCTTCTGGGCATTTGCATATTTCAGGGAATTCTATCAGCTTGGGCCAAATTCAAGACTTGGTGACGGCTGACATGAAACAGAAAAACACTGCCGAGACCTCCCGTCTCGATGACGCTGCCCGGGCGGGATGGCTGTATTACGTAGCCGGCAATACGCAGGATGAAATCGCCCGCAAACTCGGCGTGTCTCGGCAATCCGCACAGCGCCTGGTCTCCCTGGCGGTCAGTGAACGGCTGGTCAAGGTGCGGCTCGATCATCCAATTGCCCGGTGCATGGAACTCAGCGCGCGAATGATCGACCGTTTCAAGCTGCAGAGCTGCGAGGTTGTTCCGAGCGATCCGGACGCACCGTCCTCCCCGGTCGGCATCGCCCAGGCGGCGGCCGCCGAAATGGAACGCCATTTCAGTTCCCAGCAACCCAAGATCATCGCCTTCGGAACCGGCCGGACCCTCAGAACGTCTGTCGACCAGATCCCTTCCATGGACTGTCCACAGCACCGCGTCGTCTCCCTGTTGGGCAACATGATGTCGGACGGCTCGGCTTCGGCCTACAACGTCATCATTCGCCTGGCCGACCGGATCAATGCCCGGCACTATCCGATGCCTTTGCCTGTCTTCGCCAGATCCCGCGAAGAGCTGAACCTGCTGCACAATCAGGAAGCTGTTCACAGCATATTGGATCTTATCCGCCAGGCAGACGCGACATTCGTGGGGATCGGCAACATGGGCCCGACGGCTCCGCTTGCACTTGACGGCTTCGTCGGCCTGGACGAGATGCGCGCCCTGGAACGGGCGGGAGCGATCGGCGAAATAACCAGTTGGGTCTATGACAGAAGAGGAAACCTGATCAACGGCCTCACCAACGACCTTGTGGCAAGTGCCCCTCTTGTCTCCAATGGAGAAAAACGGGTCTACGGCGTTGCCGCCGGCGAGTTCAAGGTACCGGCAATTCTGGGCGCTCTCGCGGGCGGGTTCGTCAACTGCCTGATCACGAATGAGCTCACATCTGAGCAATTGCTCAAGTACTGAGCATTTTCTCATCTACTTTAAATTACTGAAATAAAAAGGCTTTTTGCGATGCAGCAAAAAGCCTTTTGCTTTTTTCCCGTCTCACTCCTTGACTCGCGTCAGTAATTGCTGTGATTATTTGCTCGCAAGAATGGCAAATGCCCAATCTCGCTTGGGAGGATAATCATGGCATTTCATACCCGTGCGCTACTCGGCGCATGTGCGGTCGCGGCACTGTGTGTTCCGGCGACTGCAGAAACACTCACCATCGCAACCGTGAACAACGGCGACATGATCCGCATGCAGGGTCTGACGCAGGATTTCACCGACAAGACCGGCCACGATGTCGAGTGGGTCACGCTTGAAGAAAACGTTCTTCGTCAGCGTGTTACGCAAGACATCGCCGCCAAGGGCGGCCAGTTCGACATCATGACCATCGGCATGTACGAAACGCCGATCTGGGGCAAGCAGGACTGGCTCGTCGCACTCGATGACCTGCCCGCAAGCTACGACACCGACGACATCCTGCCCGCCATGCGCGGCGGTCTGTCCCTCGACGGCAAGCTCTACGCGGCGCCATTCTACGGCGAAAGCTCCATGATCATGTATCGCACAGATCTGATGGAAAAGGCCGGGCTGGAAATGCCCGACGCGCCGACCTGGGAATTCGTTGCAGACGCGGCTCGCAAGATGACCGACAAGGACAACGAGATCTACGGCATCTGCCTTCGCGGCAAGGCCGGCTGGGGCGAAAACATGGCGTTCCTGACAGCAACAGGCAACGCTTTTGGGGCCCGCTGGTTCGACATGGACTGGAAGCCCCAGTTCGACAGCCCCCAGTGGAAGGAAACCCTTTCCTTCTATATCGATCTGCTGAACGAAGCGGGTCCTCCGGGCGCCTCGACCAACGGCTTCAACGAAAACCTGTCGCTGTTCCAGCAGGGCAAGTGCGGCATGTGGATCGATGCCACCGTCGCGGCATCTTTCGTGACCAACCCTGCCGATTCCACAGTCGCCGACAAGGTCGGATTTGCTCTCGCACCGGACACCGGTCTGGGCAAACGCGGCAACTGGCTCTGGGCATGGGCGCTCGCCATCCCGGCAGGCACCCAGAAGGAAGCCGCCGCCAAACAGTTCATCGAATGGGCGACTTCCAAGGAATATCTTGAGCTCGTCGCCTCCAAGGAAGGCTGGGCGAATGTTCCCCCGGGAACACGGACCTCTCTTTACGAAAACCCGGAATATGCCAAGGTTCCGTTCGCCAAGATGACCCTGGACAGCATCAACTCGGCCGATCCGACCAATCCGACTGTTGACCCGGTTCCCTATATCGGTGTGCAGTTCGTCGCGATCCCCGAGTTTGCAGGCATCGCAACCCAGGTCGGTCAGGAATTCTCCGCCGCTCTGGCCGGTCAGCAAACGGTCGACGAAGCCCTGGCAAAGGCCCAGACCTTGACGGCCGAAGAAATGGAAGCCGCAGGCTACTAGGGAACTCCTCCCTCACTCGGGAGGGCGGGCATCGCCCCGCCCTCCCTTTTCTTCTCGGAAAGTTTTCACCCATCAGTGGCGGCAGGGCATGTCGTCAGATCAGGTGTGACCCATGGCAACCCAGCATTCCCGCTCCGCCGCCCGCATCATGATGGCGCCTGCCGTTGTCCTGCTGCTCGGCTGGATGCTCATCCCGCTGACGATGACCCTCTACTTCTCCTTCAAGAAGTTCCTGCCGCTGCGCGGCGGCGACCTTGGATGGGTCGGGTTCGACAACTACGTCCGCTTCGTCTCCTCCAGCGCCTTCTGGCCCAGCGTTCAGACGACGCTCATCATTGTCGGCGGCGTGCTCGTGATCACCGTCATGCTCGGAGTGCTGCTCGCGATCCTGCTGGATCAGCCGCTTTGGGGACAGGGCATCGTCCGAATTCTCGTGATCGCGCCCTTCTTCGTCATGCCGACGGTCTCCGCTCTGGTCTGGAAGAACATGTTCATGGATCCCGTGAACGGTCTTTTCGCCCATCTCTGGAAGTTCTTTGGCGCACAGCCGGTGGAATGGCTGAGCGACGCCCCTCTCTTCTCGATCATCCTGATCGTGTCCTGGCAGTGGTTGCCCTTCGCGACACTGATCCTTCTGACGGCGATCCAGTCTCTCGACAGTGAGCAACTGGAAGCTTCCGAGATGGACGGCGCGCCACCTCTCGCCCGTTTCGGCTTCATCATTTTACCGCACCTCTCGCGTGCCATCACGATCGTGGTGCTGATCCAGACGATCTTTCTGCTGGCGGTCTTCGCCGAGATTTTCGTGACCACGCAGGGATCCTTCGGCACACGGACACTGACCTACCTGATTTTCCAGCGCGTTCTGGAAAGCCAGAATGTCGGACTGGGGTCTGCGGGTGGTGTGTACGCAATCATTCTTGCCAACATTGTCGCGATCTTCCTGATGCGCATTGTCGGCAAAAATCTGGACTCGTGAGGAGAAGAGACGATGGCCCGCGCAGTCACTAATCGCCGCAAGGCTCTCAACACGCTCGTCGCGTGGAGTGTCGGCCTGCTGATATTCTTTCCCATTCTCTGGACGATCCTGACCAGTTTCAAGACCGAGGCACAGGCGATCAACGACCCGCCGCTGTTTCTCTTCTTTGACTGGACACTCGAGAACTACGCCGTCGTTCAGGAACGATCGGACTATATGCGGTTTCTCTGGAACTCGGTGATCATTGCCGGCGGGTCCACCGTCATAGGCATCATTATCGCGGTGCCCGCGGCCTGGTCGATGGCCTTCGTGCCTTCCAAACGCACCAAGGACATCCTGCTCTGGATGCTGTCGACAAAAATGCTGCCGGCCGTCGGCGTTCTCTACCCTATCTATCTGCTCTTCATCGAGCTTGGGCTGCTCGACACCCGTATCGGCCTGACCATCGTTCTCATGCTGATCAATCTGCCGATCATCGTATGGATGCTGTACACGTATTTCAAGGAGATCCCCGGCGAAATTCTCGAGGCAGCGCGCATGGACGGCGCCGCCCTGAAAGAGGAGATCCTCTACATCCTCACGCCAATGGCCGTGCCCGGCATCGCATCCACCTTGCTGCTGAACATCATCCTGGCCTGGAACGAGGCATTCTGGACCTTGAACCTGACCGCGGCCAAAGCCGCTCCTCTGACAGCATTCATTGCCAGCTATTCCAGCCCGGAAGGTCTGTTCTACGCCAAGCTGAGCGCCGCCTCCACCATGGCGATCGCTCCCATTCTCATTCTCGGCTGGTTCAGCCAGAAACAGCTTGTGCGCGGACTGACCTTCGGCGCGGTCAAATAGGAGCCAGATCATGGGTCAGATAACCCTCAACCAGATTACCAAGAGTTTCGGCGACGTTCAGGTCATCCCGCCCCTGGATCTGCGCATCGACGATGGCGAGTTTGTTGTCTTTGTCGGTCCGTCCGGCTGCGGCAAGTCCACTCTGCTGCGCCTGATCGCGGGTCTGGAGGATGTCACCAGCGGCGACATCACCATTGACGGCAGGAACGCCACGGAGGTTCCACCGGCCAAACGCGGCCTTGCCATGGTGTTTCAGTCCTACGCGCTGTACCCGCACATGTCGGTACGCAAGAACATCGCCTTCCCGCTGCGCATGGCCGGTCTCGACAAGGAAGCCCAGAACGCCAAGGTGGATGCGGCGGCAAAGGTGCTGAACCTGACCGATTATCTCGACCGCCGTCCCGGCCAGCTTTCCGGCGGCCAGCGCCAGCGCGTCGCCATTGGCCGGGCGATCGTGCGTGAACCGGCCGCTTTCCTGTTCGACGAACCGCTGTCGAACCTCGACGCGGCCTTGCGCGTCAACATGCGCCTGGAAATCTCCGAACTGCATCAGACACTCAAGACCACCATGATCTACGTGACCCACGACCAGGTGGAGGCCATGACCATGGCCGACAAGATCGTCGTGCTGCAGGCCGGTCTGATCGAACAGGTCGGCTCGCCGCTCGACCTCTATCACACACCGCGCAACAAGTTCGTTGCCGGCTTCATCGGCTCACCAAAGATGAACTTTCTCACCGGTCAATACGCCGCCGGATATGATGCCACAACCATCGGCGTCCGGCCGGAACACATTTCGGTCTCCTCCAGCGAGGGAACCTGGTCCGGCAGGGTCGGGGTCTCCGAGCATCTCGGTTCCGACACATTTCTTTATGTCGATATCGACGGCGTTGACGAACCGATCACGGTCCGCTCGACCGGGGAAATCGGTGTGCGTCACGGAGATAACGTCTACCTCACACCGGATGCCAGCAAGATCCACCGCTTCGACAAGCAGGATCTCAGGATTCCATGAGACTGAAAGGCAAATCCGCGCTGATCACCGGTGCGGCCAGAGGTATCGGCAAGGCGTTTGCGCGGCGGTACGTCCAGGAAGGCGCGAGTGTGGCGATCGGCGACATCAACCTTGCCGGCGCTGAAGCTGCCGCGGCCGAGATCGGCCCGGGCGCCTGGGCCGTGGAACTGGATGTTACCAGCCGGTCCTCCATTGACGCGGCCATCGCGGCGGTCGAGGCGGAAACCGGCGGCATCGACATTCTGATCAACAATGCCGCCCTCTTCGACCTCGCGCCGATCGTGGACATCACCACAGACAGCTATCAGCGTCTGTTCGACATCAATGTCGGCGGAACGCTGTTCATGATGCAGGCGGCCGCGAAGTCCATGATCCGCCGTGGCGAAGGCGGCAAGATCATCAACATGGCCAGCCAGGCGGGCCGTCGCGGCGAGGCTCTGGTCGGAGTCTATTGCGCCACCAAGGCAGCCGTTATCAGCCTTACCCAGTCCGCCGGACTCGACCTGATCCGTCACGGCATAAACGTCAACGCCATCGCGCCGGGTGTCGTGGATGGCGATCACTGGGACGGCGTCGACGCACTTTTTGCCCGATACGAGGGTCTGAAGCCCGGAGAGAAGAAGGCCGAGGTTGGCGCGGCCGTGCCCTACGGCCGGATGGCGACCGCGGATGACCTGACCGGCATGGCCGTGTTCCTGGCGTCGGGTGAGGCCGATTACATTCTGGCGCAGACCTACAACGTCGACGGCGGCAACTGGATGAGCTGACCAATGACCAAAAAACTCGATAAGACTGTGCTCAACTCACTCCCCGAGACCATCAGCAGACCCGCATATGACGGCGCGGCTTTGTCACCTGGTATCATGCATATCGGTGTCGGCAACTTTCACCGCGCCCATCAGGCTATCTATCTGGACAGGCTGTTCACGCTCGGAGAAAGTCACGACTGGGCGATAGTCGGCGCAGGGCTGAAGCCCTATGACACGGCCATGCGGGAGCGACTTGAGACCCAGGACTGGCTCACCACCGTGGTCGAACTCGACCCGAAAGGGCTGAGCGCACGGATTTGCGGCTCGATGATCGATTTCATCGACGTCGATCCCGCGGCGCTGCTCCGGAGTCTGTTGGAACCCGGCATCCGCATCGTGTCGATGACCATCACCGAGGGCGGATATTACGTCGATCCCAATACGGGCGGCTTCGACGCCGGCCATCCGGAAATCCAGGCCGATCTGAAAGATCCCGATCATCCCCGGACCGTGTTCGGGGTGCTGGTCGCCGCCCTTGTGAAACGCAAGGCCGCGGGCACGGCACCGTTCACCGTCATGTCCTGCGACAACCTTCCCGAGAACGGGCATATGGCAAAGCAGACAGTCGTCGGTTTTGCACGCGCCCTGTCGGGCGAAACGGCCGACTGGATCGCGGAAAACGTCGCGTTCCCCAACGGCATGGTCGATTGCATCACTCCGGCAACCGGGGACCGGGAACGCAATCTCGTGCGCGACACCTTCGGCATCGAGGATGCCGCGCCGGTCGTCTGCGAGCCGTTCCGGCAATGGGTGCTTGAAGACGATTTCCCCACGGGGCGCCCGGCGCTTGAGAAGGTCGGCGTCGAATTCGTCCGCGACGTTGCGCCTTACGAACTGATGAAATTGCGCATCCTCAATGGCGGCCATGCGGCCATCGCCTACGCCAGTGCGCTTCTGGGCCATTACTTCGTACATGACGCCATGGCGGACCCGCTGATCCGCGACTTCCTCAGGAAACTGGAAGAAGACGAAGTCCTGCCCACAGTGCCGGAAATCCCGGGCGTGAGCTTCGACAAATATCTGACGACGGTCATGGAGCGCTTCTCCAACCCGGCGGTGGGCGACACCATTCCCCGCCTCTGCCTGGACGGATCGAACCGCCAACCGAAATTCATCCTTCCGACCATCCAGGACCGGCTCGACAAAGGCCTGCCCATCGAGGGCCTCGCTCTCGAAACCGCTCTCTGGTGCCGCTATTGTCTGGGAACGGATGAAGCTGGAAACGCTATCCGGGTGGAAGACGACAATGCCGGCAAGCTGAAAACCTGGGCCGAGAGTGTCTACGGCAACTCGTCCGGAGACTACGAAATGCCGGACCTGCTCGGCAATCTGGCTTCCGAACCGGACTTCCTCCAGGCTTTCGGGAAGGCTGCACAGGGCATCGCGGCGCGCGGGGTCGCAAATGCACTGAGAGCATACATCGGGGGTTAGCTGGGACGCTGGCTTCCGGTCACCTGTGGTCGCGGCTGATCCGGCAGGACGTTTCCGGCCGCCATGGGCAACCGGTTCAGGCCTTCACCTCGGTGATGGCAGGCATCCGGTTATCCGGCTGTGTCGGCTCCCGGCACAACGAGAGGGACGCCGGATTGTCCAAAGCGTGTGAGCGCCAGCGGAAAATCATAGGCATCCGACAGGAGATCCGCCTGCATCACGTCATCCCGCCTCCCGAAGCTCAGGCGCTTGCCAGCTTTCATGACCAGAATACGGTCCGCGAAGGTTGCGGTCAGGTTGAGATCATGCATCACCGCGACCACACCGCCTCCGGCGGCAGCGTATCCGGACGCAAGTTGCATGATCTGGTACTGGTGCTTGATGTCGAGGCTGGAGACCGGCTCGTCCAGAAACAGCCAGCGCGGACTGCCATCGTCAGCCACCGGTTCCCAGACCTGGCAGAGCACCCTGGCAAGCTGCACCCGTTGCTGCTCTCCGCCTGAAAGCTCCTGGTAGCCCCGTCCCTCGAACCCGTGTAGCCCGACTTTCGCCAGCGCATCCTTGATCCGCCGGGCGCGCGCGTCCCGTCCCTGCCGCCTGTCGATCACGCCCAGACCGACAACTTCCGCAACGTTGAGCGGAAACGATATCTGGCTCGCTTGCGGCAGGACCCCGCGCATCTGTGCCATATATTCCGCTGAGAGCTTTCCGGTCTCCATCCCCGCGAGCCGGATCGAACCGGAATAGGCCAACTCACCGGTCATCGCTTTCAGCAGCGTTGTCTTGCCAGATCCGCTCGGCCCGATGATCGCCACGAACTCGCCTGCCTGGGCGTTGAAGGAGACATCCTGAACGATCTGGACGCGGCCAATGGATATGCAAGCGCGCTCAACGCGGAGTTCGGATGAGGACGGCTCCTCCGCGAGCTTGAACTGGTTCAACTTGAGCTCCCTTCAAAGGCCGGTAAGGCCGCGTTTGCGCAGCAGGATCCAGAGAAAGAACGGCGCACCGGCAAAGGCTGTGATGATGCCGATCGGAAGCTCGGCGGGAGCGACGATGGTACGGGCGAGCGTATCGGCGGCGATCAGGAGAATTGCACCCAGAAGCGCCGATGCGGGCAGTAGATACTTGTGATCGGGTCCGATTGTCAGCCGCAGCAGATGCGGCACGACAATGCCGACGAAGCCGATCCCGCCACTGACGGCAACCGAGGCTCCGGTCGCAGCCGCGACCAGAAGGATGCTGATGTTTTTCAGCCGCTGCACCCGGATGCCGATGTGGGCGGCAGCGGCCTCTCCAAGGGTCAGCCCGTTCAGCCCTCTAGCCAGGAACGGCACGCTGACAAGCATGACCCCGATGATGGGAGCGGCAGAGGCCACCTTTTCCCAATTGGATCCGGCAAGCGAACCCAGCCCCCAGAACTGCAGATCCCTGAGTTGCTGATCATCGGCGGCATAGACCAGCAGACCGGTCAAGGCCCCTGTGAGAGCACCCAGCGCGATCCCTGCAAGCAGGAGCGTTGCAACAGACGTGATGCCGCCCCGCGTGCCGATACGATAAAGCAGCAATGTCGTGATCAGACCGCCGATGAAGGCTGCAAGCGGCACGGCGTAGATACCGAGGACCGCCATCACCGGAGCCAGCGCCGTATTGCCCAGAACGATGAAGAGCGCCGCCCCGAGACCGGCTCCGGCAGAAACTCCGACGATGCCGGGGTCGGCAAGCGGATTGCGGAACAGGCCCTGCATGACGGCACCCGCGACCGCAAGGGCGGCCCCGACCAATGCCCCGAGAACCACACGAGGCAGCCGGATTTCCGTGACGACTATCCAGTCGCGCACGGAAACCCCTTCCGGTGCGCCGGCGCTTGCCGCAAGAACACGCCCCGGCACATGTGGCAGAATATCGAGCACGGGAATGGCGATCGGACCGATCGCCAGACTGACGAGCATCGTCAACACGGCGACAACAGCCAGAAGCACCAGTGCGGCGCGGGCAAGAGGTTCGCGGTTGCCGCCTGACGAGGCAAACCGCCGGGCGGCTCGTTCGGGGAGGACTATGCCGGTCATGCTATCGGTCAGTTCCGGACGCTTGCCAGTTCCACGGCAAGATCCTTGACCGCATCGGCGGTTCGGGGCCCGAAGCCAAGCAAATACTGGCCATCCATCTTGATGAGCCGGTTGTTGATGCCCGCCGGCGTCTGCGCCATAGCCGGATGGCTGAACAACTCGTCGGCGCTGGCGCCATGATCCCCGCCCCGTGACATCATCAGCACCGCATCAGGCGCTGCACTGATGATCGCCTCGTCACTGAGCTGCTTGTAGCCGGAGAAATCGGCCACTGCATTTTCCGCCCCGGCCAGTTTCAGGATGCCGTCGGCAGCCGTATCGGAGCCGGACGCGAGAATGCGGCCACCATTGGTCGACAGGATGAACAGAACCCGCACACCGGATGTCTGGTCGGCCGCCTGCTTGCGGGCTGCTTCAAGGTCGGTTTCCAGCTTGATGGCAAGCTCTTCAGCTTTGCCCGGCACGGCGATCGCCTCGCCGATCACGCGCACCTTGTCCACAATGCCTTCGGCCGTGAAAGCATTCGGAATGTTCGCAATGGCGACCCCGGATTTCTGGAGAAGGTCAACAGTCTCGGGCGGGCCGCTGCCATCCAGCATCAGGATCAGCTCCGGATCGATCGACAGCACACCTTCCGCCGACAGCGCCCGCATATAGCCGACGTCCGGCAGATCCAGCGCTTCCTGCGGATGGATGCTGGTGCTGTCCCGCGCGATCAGACGCTCTCCTTCGCCGAGCGCGTAGATCACCTCGGTTACCGAACCGCCGACTGCGACGATGCGGTTTGCGGCTGACTGCTGCGTTCCTTCGGCGAAAAGCGATTTGGCAGGCGTGACGAGAGCCGCCGCGGTCAGTGCCGTCGCGACGGCAACGCCGTAAAACCGGGAATACAAGATCTCCCTCATTCCCCTGCCTCCAAAGCAAGGGCGCGGTCCAGCTTCGGCAGGTTTTCCGCCAGGTTCCGCCAAACATCACGCTCGGCATTCCCTTCCCCGCGCACACCGAAGAACTGGATGACCTGCTGGCCGTCGCTGTCAAAGGCCTCGACCGAAGTCACATGGCCGACATCGGCCGGTTTGCGAACCAGCCAGACATCGTGGATCTGGTCGGTTCGAAGGTGCAGATGGAAGGTCGGATCCATGACATTGATCCAGGGGCCTTTTTCCATAATCGTTTCCACTGCACCGGTGTGGATCTGGATGCAGCCACGGTTGCCGACGAAACACATCAAAGGAACCTCTTCCGAAGCCGCGAGACGCAAGAGAGACGTAACGGCACCGTTATCCAGCGGCCAGGCCCATTCTTCCCCGACAAGTTCGAAGGCGCTGACGCGGTCGAGCTCGAGATCCTTGAGCAATCCGTGGAACTGGTGAGGGTCCTTCATCGCCTGCCAGCGTTCACGCAGTGTCACTTCGACACCGTCAGAAGGGGTTTTGCGGGCAAAAGGCTCAGCCGGGGTTACCGCGGGAAGCACGTCCGGGGACTGGTCCTCCAGAACCAGAGTGTCGACCAGTTGGTCCCAGGCCGCCATGTCTGTGTCCGGGCGAGCGTGAATTTTCTGGACGGCGTCTCCATGCGCATCGAAAAACTGCAGGGATCTGCGGATATCCTTGCCATCCACCTTTTCAACGGCAAAACCATGAACCCAGCTGCCGGGAAACATGCGCAGGTCGATCTGCTCACCCAGCATCAGCGCAGCCCGCTTGCCATGGACGAACTTTTCGAAGGGGCCGATCTTTTCGTGAACGGCGCTTTCGTTGCGGGTCAGCGCCATCACTTCACCGACCTTTTTCAAACCGGGGAAAAGATCGTCAAATCGTGGCTCGATCCTCCGGGTACCGTGTCCGACGAAACTGGCCACCAGCTCCGCCTCGCTCACGCCGAGAATTCTCGCCAGATCCCGTTCTCTCATTTTTGGATTTTGAGCACGCGCTTCGCGAATGGCGGCAGCGGTCGGTCTGTCTTCGTTGGAAATCTGTTCGGCGCTCATGCGTCCTGCCTTCGTTGATCATGGTCTGCGTCACCGCTGCCGCCGCTTGGCCTTTGCTGCGCCCCGGTAAAGATAACCTGCTGGCAACGAACAATAATTTGGAACTATTCCAAAGAAGGCGAAAACCGCGTCGGCCGCGATCTATTACTTGACTCCTATAATCACGTTTCATATTGACTGCAATACCTGAGTCGACGGCTCATGTTTATAACGCTGCTTGAGAGGCAGCGATAAAGGACGCGAACAACGCGCATTTTGGAGTAATTCTATGGGGCTCAAAATAACCGGACACACTCAACTGATGGGTGGTGTCGCTCTCTGGGTTATGGTTTTCAACGGCGGCGCCGCCGCGCAGGACACGGCGCAGAATGCGTCGGTAACTCCGCTTCAGCGAATCGTGGTCGGAACGGGTATCGACAAGGTGGCAATCGATACGCCGCAAGCTGTGACAGTGCTGGATCAGGACGCAATCGACGCCCAGCAGGCGCGCACGATCGGGGATCTCTTCAGCGAGATACCCGGCATCACGCCAATCGGCAGCAACTCGGTACTCGGGGAAAGCATCAACATTCGCGGCATCGGCGAAGCACTTTCCGGTGACGAGACCCGGATCATCATTCAGGTCGATGGTGTCAACAAGTTCTACGAACAATACCGGATGGGCTCGTTCTTCTCCGATCCGGAGCTTTACAAGCAGGTTGAAGTCCTGCGCGGACCGGCTTCTTCCACACTGTACGGGTCAGGCGCCATGGGCGGCGTGGTAACCTTCACGACCAAGGATGCAAGCGACTTCCTCGACCCCGGCGACCTGATCGGCGGACGCCTGAAGACCTCCTGGGATTCCAACGGCAATGGCTGGCTCGGCAGCGGCATCATCGCGGCGGAACCGATCAAGAACCTCGAACTGCTCGGCAATCTCAACTACCGGCAGTCTCAGGATATAACGGACGGCCAGGGCAAAAAGATCGAAGACACCGACTTCACCTCGGTCAATGGTCTGATCAAGGCCCGCTATACATTCGGAGAAAACGAGGATCAGTCCGTCTTCGCCAGCTACGAGAACTGGTCGAGCGACGAAGACAACCAGAACTATGACCAGATCACATGGGGTCCCGACTTCGGTACAGTCGACCGCACGGTAACCGACCAGACCGCCATCATCGGCTACGAAAACTCGTTTTATGACAACGACCTTCTGGACATGAAGGCCCAGGTCAGCTGGTCGGACACCCGCGTGGAACAGAAGAACCAGGACGAGATCTGCCGCCCAGGTTTCCCCCCCATCTGCTACTACCCGTTTGGTGACAACTCCGAATATTCCTACCAGACCTGGCAGGGCAAGGCCGACAACGTGGCGACCTTCCAACTTGGTGACACATGGGCGGCCTATCTGACGACGGGTATCGACGGACAGTATCAGGAACGGCGCAATCCGCGTGATTTCGGCACCTACGTTCAAAGCGGCTCCAATATCCATCCGGAAGGCGAAACCACCAATGTCGGCGGTTACGCCCAGGCCGAACTGGTCTGGAACGACCGTGTCACCCTCATTCCGGGCATGCGTATCGATTACTCCAGTGTTTCGGTCGACAGCTATGTCAACAGCAGTGGCGATACCATCGACCTGAACGAGGACAAGAGCGAGATCGGCTATTCTCCGAAGCTCGCGGCGATGATCAAGATGTCCGACTGGTTTGGTGTCTTCGGATCGGTTGCCCACACGGAGCGTCTCCCGTCCCTGGACGAGGTCTTCACCAACTATACGGTCAATGACGTCAAGAAGGAGCTGTCGAACAACTTCGAGGCCGGCGTGACATTATCCTTCGACGATCTGGCTCTGGAAGGCGACGCTTTCCGATTGAAGGCAACCGCATTCCGCAACAATGTCACCAACTTCTATGCGAGCTACTGGGACGGCACCACTGTCGTGACCGAAGTCATTCCCGAGGCGCGCTATGAGGGTCTTGAACTTGAGGCGTCCTACTGGACGGACAGCGTTTACGGAACCGTCGGCGCATCTCTTATCCGGGGCAAGAACGTCACGACCGGAGGCCATCTCAACGCCATACCCGCTGACAGCGCCTTCCTGAAGATCGGTTATGTCTACCGGCCCTGGAACCTGGATTTCGGCTGGAAGGGTGACTTCTTCGCGTCTCAGGATCTGGTCGGCGACGACGAGGAAAAAACCGCCGGTTATGCCTTGCATAACCTCTACGCGGCCTGGAAGCCGACGGAAGGCTATCTCGCCGACAGCGAGTTCCGCTTCAATGTCGACAACGTGTTCGACAAGTCTTTCCGGAACCACCTCAGCGACGACGAAGGTGCTGGCCGCAGCTTCAAGCTGAGCTTCGCCAAGAAGTTCTGACCCTAACCCCGCCGCCCGTCCCCACGGGCGGCGGACTCACTGGAGTTTTGCATCGATGGCAGTGCGTAAATCGAAACCGGTCCTGAAAGCTTTGTTCGCAGGGGGCCTTGGATTGGCTACCGCATGCCCCGTACAGGCCCAGACCGAAGGGCCGGCAATTACCCTTGAACTCAACAAGGCGGAAGACACCGGCGAGAACTGCCGCCTGTCCTTCGTCATGACCAACGGTACGGGCAAGAGCATCGAAGCGGCCGCCTATGAGCTTGTTCTGTTCACGCCCGAGGGCGTCATCAGCCAGATGTCCGTGTTCGATTTCGGCGCCCTGCCTCAGGGCAAGACAGTTGTACGACAATTCGAGCTGCCCAGTTTGGGTTGCGCACAAGCGGGAAACCTTCTGATCAACGGCCCGACCGGTTGCGGACCGGATCAGGCACCCGCGCATTGTACAGCGCCCCTGACGCTCTCCAGCCGTACCGGCCTCACTCTCAGCCAATAGGAACGCATCATGGTTTCTGAAGTCATGGCGCATGTCGCCTCGCTCCTCCAACTCGGCGGCCCGGTGGTTACGGTCATCGCGGGTCTGTCCGTGGTGGCAACCGCGCTGATACTGGTCAAGGTCTTCGAATTCCTGTCCTGCGGCATCGGCGACAGCAGCAAGGCGGAAAAAACCATCCGTCAATGGCAGGCCGGACAATTGGCCAGAGCGAAAGCGACCCAGGCTCAGCCGAAAAGCGCGGCCGGAAAAGCGGTCGCGACCGCACTTGTCCTACTCGATATGCGCAAGGAAAAGGCGGAAATCGAGGAGCGTATCGGCGTCCAGGCGGCAAGTGACCTGCATCATTTCTCGAAAGGCGTCCGTGCCCTCGAAGCCATCGCACAGATCGCGCCTCTCATCGGCCTGTTCGGCACGGTCCTCGGCATGATCGAAGCCTTTCAGGCCCTGCAATCGTCTGGAAGCAACGTCGATCCGTCCGCTCTTGCCGGCGGTATCTGGGTCGCGCTGATGACGACCGCTGCCGGGCTCGGCGTCGCGATGCCCGTATCGCTGGCCGTCACGTGGCTTGAAGGACGGCTTGAGTCAGAGCGCGTGTGTGTCGAGACGCTGACCTCTTCCCTGCTGCTTCAGAAACTGCCGGAACCGCAAGAAGCGTCATCATTCGGGAGCCAGAACCTCTCCTATGCGCGTTGACAGGCCGGTCAGAAAACAGAAACCTATTTCCCTGACGCCGCTTGTCGACGTCATCTTCCTCCTTTTGCTGTTCTTCATGCTGTCTTCCACCTTCACCACCTTCGGCCAGGTGGAGATCGGCGCCCCCGCCGGTGCCGGCGGCAGTGGTGCCGCGCCAAAGGCATTGCTGGTCCTGCAGGACGACAGGCTGCTTCTGAACGGCAGCGAAATCGGGTCCGAAAATCTCGAAGATGAAGCGCGCATGCTGGTTGAGCGCGATATCGACAGCCTCCTCGTGCTGGTGCGCGGCAGCACAACCACCCAGGAACTGGTGACGGTCGTCAGTCGGCTGAAGGCCATTCCGGAGCTTGGCGTTACGGTTGCCGGCAACGAATGATCAAGGTACCGCGCAAACCGGCGAAACGGCCGCTGGAGACGACGATCTCGCTGATCAATATCGTCTTCCTGATGCTGATCTTCTTTCTGGTCGCAGGCAGGCTGGCGCCGCCGCAGGATCCGGAAGTCACTCTTTCGCAAGCTGAAAAGGCAGACCCCTTGCCGCCGCCTGACGCCCTCTACGCGCGGATCGACGGCACGCTTCATTACCGAGAGCAGCCGCTTAGCGCGGAAGACTACATGTCACGGCACGCGGCGGCGGAAGAAACGCCCAATCCGCTTGTCAGGCTCGCCGCCGACGAGAGCTTGAAGGCCGAAGACCTTTTGCGCCATGTCGGCGCTCTCTACCGGGCAGGCGCGGGGCGCGTTGTCATCGTCACCAGGACGCAATCGGAATGAAGACGTTCCGCAAACCTTTGATCATCGCCCTTGCCGCATCGCTTGCCATTCATCTGATCGCAGTGGCAATGACACTGCAAAGCCGTCCGGACCTTGAAATCGAGGGCGCGGGCGAAGTACTTCACGCCGTGCTCGGCCAGTCGCCGTTCCACACGCTTGTGGCCGGCACCACTGCACAGTCGGAAATACAGAAGCCTGTGGAGGACCACGAGGTTCAAACGCCTGTCGAACCGGAACAGGCAATTGCCAAGCCGGTGGAAACCGCCAAGGCAGCCAGAGTGGAACCCCTCGAACCCGTACAGCGGACCCAGCCTGTGACGACACAGACGGTGGAAGCGGCAACAGAGGTTCAGCCTGTTGAAACCGCGGTATCTGCAAGTCTTCCCGTTTCACCAAACTCCACTCTTGCCATACCGGTCACCCATGAGCAGCAGCCGGAAAGCCCGGTGGCCGTTCAGCAAGTCGAAAAAGTTGAAATCGCTGAAGCCGAAAGCATCAAGAGTCAGCAAGCGCCGATCCAGCCGGAAAAGCCTGTCCTCGCGGCAGCAGTTCCCGTGCAGACAAATGCTTCCGAGGCTCCTCCGCCGGAAAAAGCGACCGAAGTTCGCAGCGAGGAAGTTCTGAAAGCCGAAACCGATGCGCCTGCGCCCCGGTCGAAACCCGAGCCTCCAAAAAAGAATGCCAAGGCTGAACCGGCCAAAACCAGGCCAGCCACCACCAAAAAACCGGTCAAGCCTCTGCCCCGGGCGGAACAGGCGACCAAAAGCGGCGCAGGCGGGCAATCGAACCAGACCACCCAGAAAGGCGGATCGCAGCGCAAGGGGAAGTCGAAAACCGCGGGCAATTCGGACGTCACCAACTACCCTGCCAAGGTCCATCGCAAGATTCTGAGATCCCTGCGCGCACCGAAGGGTGGCAGGCGCGCCAAGGGCGAGGCGAAAGTTCGCTTCACGGTGCGGAAGAACGGCTCGGTCGGATCCGTTCGCCTGGCCAGCTCCTCCGGCTCCAAACCCTTCGATCAGGCCGTCTTGAAGGCAGTCAGCCGGGCGGCGCCCTTCCCGCCGATACCCGGTGCCGCAGGACGCAGCAGCTGGACGTTTACGCTGCCGGTCGCGATGAGGTGACGTCTGGGACGTCCGTGCTAAGGCCCGGGAAAGGTCGCCCGCCAGCGGCGCAGGAAGGTCTCGCGGGTCAGGCCGTCGAGGGCAACCATGAGGGCCGGCGACAGGCCAATAGGCCGCAGGGCTGTTGAACTCAGGCTCTCGCCCTCGTTACCGTCTTCCGCTTCCAGCAGCGGACTGATCAGCAGCGCTGTTCTGAGCGCAAGGGTGCCTTGCGGCGACAGCAGGAAATCCAGAAACGCTTCCGCCAGCGGCTTCTGCCCGGCCTCCTTCGGGATCATCAAGGCGCGCGAGAGCACCAGCGTATAATCGGACGGCAGGACAATGCCGATCCGTTCGTCCTGCTGCTGATAGCCCTGCGCGTAGGAACCGAGCACATTGTAGGCGATCAGATATTGCCCCTCGGCAACGCCCCGGATGATGTCCGCCGAACAGCAGGTGGAAATCGCCTGCGTCCGCCCGAAGGATTCCTGCAAGGCGCCGAAGGTGGAGGCCTCCTGGGCATCGGCAAAGGCAAAGAGATAGCCGAGCCCGGATTCCTCGATGTCATAGGTCGCGACCCGCCCCGCATACCGGGTGTCCGAGGGCCGCAAAAGATCCAGAAGGTCGAAGCGCGTCTGCGGAATGTCCCCCTGAGGAACAAGGTCACGGTTGTAGACCATGACCGCGGGTTCCCGCGTGATGCCCCACAGCTCGTTCCGCCATCTGAGCGCCCCCGGCAATTCTTCCGTCAACAGCGAGCGGTAGTCGCTCGCACAGGCTTCGTTGACGAGTTGCACCATCTGGTGAACGGCCGAACTGATGACGATGTCGGCGCCCGCCTCACCGCTGCGGCAGTCGCTCCGCGACAGCCGGTAGAGTTCGTTGGAGCCCCATTGCTCATAGTGTAGCCGGACGTTCGGACGCGCTCGCAGAAACGTTTCCACGACCGGGCCGAAGACCGCGATATCGGTGGTGGATCTCAGCACCAGGGTTTGTCCGGCTCCCTCTGGCCCGAAGTCGGCCACCATTTCCTGCGCGGCGACCGGACCGCAATTCAGCAGCACGAGGAAGCCGGTCAGAAGAATTCGCAAGGATGGGGTTATCGTCTTCATGCCGCTCTCACCGGCGCGGCTTCGAACAGCAAGGCGGCACGGAACCGCTCCCGGTCCGTCCGCTCCAGAACGAGTTCCCCGTCGAAGGACACAGCGACGGAATGGGCAATCGCCAGTCCAAGCCCGGAACTCGCCTGCCGGGCAAGCCCGCCCCTGTTGAACCTGGAGCCGAGTTCGTCCAGCGTCTGCCGGTCCGGCCCCTCCCCCGCGTCTTCCACCCAGATCACGGCCTTGCCGTCGTTCAGTGACGCCCCGATCCTGACCGGAGCGCGGCCGTGTTTGAGTGCGTTACTCAAAAGGTTCTTCAATGCCTCCTTCAAGGACGGTGCGTCCGCCAGCATCTCTACAGGGTTCTCACCGATATCGAGAACCACATCCATCTCCGGGTTCAGCACCGCGTGATCGCCCTCCTCGAAGACATCGAGCGCGATATCGCGCAAGTCCACCCGTTCCCTGCGCGCGCTGTCGCCGCGATGAATGACCAGCGCCTGGCTCAGCATCTGGTCGAGCAGACGGCCAAGCCCGGCCGACCGGGTCTGGATCCGTTCGACGATCTTCTCCTTGCGGGAAAGATCGACTTCATCGGAAAAGAGATCCGCCTGCGCCCGCAGCGCCGCGACGGGAGTTCTGAGCTGGTGCGCCGTGTCGGAAATCAGATGACGCATCGAGTTCATCTGCCGGTCGAGCCGCGCCATGAAACCGTTCAGCGCGTTGATCATGACGGCGGTTTCCCGGGGAACGTCGGTATCCATTGGCGTGAGGTCATGGGGATCGCGCGCCGACAGGCTCCCGGCGATCCTCTCCAGTGGTGTGAGGACCGAGCGGACAACCACTACCGCAAGCAGAATCATTGCCAGACCGGACACGGCCAGCACGTAAAGCGCCTTGCGTGTGATGTCATAGGCCATGGAATTGCGGGCCAGCACCGTCTGCCCGACGATAACCCTGATCGTGCCGTTGAGCGTGCGTTCGGCCAAGCGGCGGGAGACGATGGCATAGCGCGCGGGTTCGCCGAAAAACGCCCCGTCGAAATAACCGTCCCGCAGATCGCGGCGGTTTTCCGGCAGCGCGATCTCTTCATAGCCGGTGAGCGTCGTTCCGTCAGGTCCGATTATGCGGTAGCCGATCCGGTCATCGGGAGCAAATGCCAGAAGTTCGAACGCCGAGACGGGAAGCTCGATCACCGGTTTTCCATCCTGAACGGTTATCGCCGAGGCGATATCGTGGGCGGCGCCGAGCAACAGACGGTCGAAGGCGCTGCGGGCCGCTTCCCGGCCATAGGCAAAGGCCGCGATGGAAACGATGACGCCGCCGATGACCAGCAGCACGGCCACGCCGAGAGCGACGCGGGCTGTAAGCGACGTCATTTCCAGTCTGCGTATCAGGTCAGGCATCGGCATCCAGCTTGTAACCAAGTCCTCTCTGGGTCTCGATCCTGACCGAGCAACCGGCGAGTTTCTTGCGCAATCTGGCAATATAGAGTTCCAGCGCGTTCATACCGACATCCATGTCCTGAAAGCTGAAGACCCCCTCGAACAAACGTTCCTTGCTGACAGTCTTGCCCCGGTTGCGGATCAGGATTTCCAGGAGCGAGAACTCGCGGCGGGTCAGGTCGATCGGACTGTCGGCCTGCCGGACGACCCGCGCCGAGGCGTTGAAGGTCAGGTTGCCGAGTGTCAGCTCCTCCGCCTTGTCGCTTTGCTCCCTGCGGTAGAGCGCCCGGATGCGCGCTTCAAGTTCCCTGTGATCGAACGGCTTGACGAGATAGTCGTCGGCACCGGAATTCAGCGATGAAACCCGGTCGTCGACGGAAAACTCCGCCGTCAGCATCAGCACCGGCGTGCGATCGCCGGCGGCGCGCATCTCCTTCAGGAGAGCGGTCCCCAGCCCGTCCGGCAGATTGATGTCCAGAACGATCACGTCATAACGCTGCACCTCAACACAGGCCCTTGCCTGTTCCAGCGTTTTGGCCAGGTCGCAGGCGATGCCCGACCTTTCAAGCCGAATCATGATCGCTTCCGCCATGTCGAATGTGTCTTCAACGAGCAAAAGACGCACGAATAAAGTCCTCCCTCGTTCTGTCATGCCCCGGCTTTCCGCCCCATGCAAGCAATCCTGCCCCATGACAGGTTGGTGACAGGGTTCGGCGCTAGGCTCGCCCGACATCCGTGGGGAGGACCCGCTTGTGCGGTCTCGCGGATATCAAGGGCAACCCAAAAGCCTGGCTCATGTGGAGGAAACACATCATGGCATTCAAATCGACCCGCCTTCTGTTGGCGGCGGCCGTTCTCGGCGCATCGGCATTCGGCGTATCCGCAGCCGAATTCAAACCGGAAAACCCGGAATGCATCGCACCGGCCAATCCGGGCGGCGGTTGGGATTTCACCTGCCGTCAGGTCGGCAAGTCCCTGCAGGACCAGAAACTGCTCGACAGCACGGTACAGGTTGTGAACCTCGCCGGCGGCGGCGGCGGTGTGGCCTTCGCCGAAGTCGTCAACAAGCGCGATGACGACAACGACCTCATCGTGGCGGCCTCAGCGGCAACCGCAACCCGTCTGGCACAGGGAGCCTACCCGGGCAACACCATGGACCAGGTCCGCTGGCTTGCTGCCGTTGGCGCGGACTACGGCGTGATCGCCGTTGCCGCCGACAGCCCGGTCAACACGCTGCCCGAGCTGCTCGACCAGATCAAGAATGACCCGAGCTCGGTTTCTGTTGCAGGCGGCTCCGCCGTCGGCGGCTGGGACCACCTGAAAGTGCTGATCGCGGCCAACGCCTACGGCATCGATGACGTGCGCTCGGTCAAATACATCGCCTTCGACGGTGGCGGCGAAGCGGTTACCCAGCTACTCGCCGGTTCGGTTCAGGCCTTCACCGGCGACATCTCCGAAGCCAAGGGTTTTGTCGACAGCGGCGACATCAAGGTGATCGCGGTTCTCGCTCCCGAGCGTCTTCCCGGTGAATTCGAGGTCTTCCCGACCGCGAAGGAACAGGGCATCGATGCCATCGGTGCAAACTGGCGCGGTTTCTATGCGCCGGGGAAAATGTCCGACGATGCCTATAATGCCTGGGTCGGCATGATCGGCGATCTTTACGCCAGCGAGGAATGGAAAGGCGTGATGGCCGCCAACGGTCTGGCGCCGCTCGATCTGCAGGGCGAGGAATTTCAGAAGTTCGTCGCGAACTCTGTCGCCCAGATCCAGAAAATTTCCAAAGAGATCGGCATCATTAAATAACAGCCGCCCCCATCGGTCTCCCGGGCGGGGGTGCATGTCATGTGCCCCCGCTCTATTCCCGGCAAGAGCCATCCGCGAATTTTAATGTGCCATCCCTGCTTTCAGACGGGCCCGTGGCCCGGCTTTTCATGAAGATGGCAGTGTTGCTTGCCGGGTTTTTCAGGGGAACCGCCGAAGTGCCTAGGGCGTAAACTCAGAAATGAAGACGAAATGGCATGGGAAATGGCAAAACACCGTTAGGAAGCGTGCGCGGAGCGTGCTTCGTGCCCGGTCGAGCACGCTGACGACACGGGGTGAAGCCATTTTCATGTCCTTCGGATTTGACCGAATTGGTCCTCCTCTGCGTCGCGAAAGGCTTGAAAATGAACCACATTTCCTGCGCACTCGCTCCTTGATGAAGACCAATTCGCCTCAAACCATTTCATCTTCATTTATGAGTTTACGCCCTGGTAATCTGACATCCCGTTTCAGGCGTCTGCCGCACCCCGGCTGGGACCGCCGTTAGGAAAGAAAAATGAGCGACCGCATTTTTGGCGCGGTCGGGCTGATCCTCGCGCTGGGATATGCCTGGGCCGCACTTATCATCGAAGAAAGCTTTCTCTCCGACGCCGTCGGCCCGAAAGCCTTTCCCCTGATCATCGCGGCGGTTCTGGGCCTGTCGTCCCTGGTGATCTTCTTCAAGCCCGACACAGCGCCGCACTGGCCCGCGCTGCCGCGCCTGATGGAAGTCGGCGCCGCTATCCTGGTCATGATCCTCTACGCGATCCTGCTGCCGGAACTCGGCTTCGTCATCGCCACCGCACTCGCCGCCACCTACCTGACCTGGCGCCTCGGCACCAGACCGGTCTCCTCGGTCGTCTCCGGATGCCTGACATCGCTCGGCATCTATGCGGTCTTCCATCTTGTCCTCGGCCTCTCGCTGGCCCGTGGCCCCCTCGGCTTTTAACGGAGCGCTTCCATGGAAACCCTGTCTTCGCTGGCCGACGGCTTCGTGATCGCCCTCACCTGGCAGAACCTTTTGCTGGCCCTTCTCGGCTGTTTTCTAGGCACAATGATGGGGGCCCTGCCCGGTCTCGGCCCCTCCAACGGCGTTGCCATCCTGATCCCGCTGGCTTTCACCCTCGGGCTCGGCGCGACGCCGTCGCTGATCCTTCTGACGTCGGTCTATTACGGCGCCATGTATGGCGGCCGCATCTCTTCGATCCTCTTGAACATTCCCGGTGACGAACCGGCGATGATGACCTGCCTCGACGGCTATCCGATGGCAAAAAACGGCCGCGCGGGTGAAGCCCTGTCACTGTCCGGCATTTCGTCCTTCGTCGGTGCATTTCTGGCGACATGGGGGCTGATCCTGCTGGCTCCGCAGCTTGTCAAGATCGCCCTGCTGTTCGGCCCGGCGGAGTATTTCGCGCTCTTCACCCTGGCCTTCGCGACCCTTGGCGGCGTTGCCTCCACCAATCAGGCCAAGACGGCCTTTGCAGCCGCGCTCGGCATCGGTCTTGCCACCGTCGGCGTCGATACACAGACCGGTGTGCCGCGCTTCACCTTCGGCGAGGTGCATCTTTATGACGGTATCGACTTCCTGGTGGCGATTGTCGGCCTTTTCGCCCTGTCCGAAGTCTTTCTGTTTCTGGAACACCGTCACGGCAAAGCCGACGCAAGCAGCAGCAAGGTGACCATCGGCCGCCTGATGCCGAGCTGGTCTCTTCTCAAATCCTGTACCCCGACCATGCTGCGCTCGAGTTTCCTGGGCTTTCTCGCCGGTGTCCTGCCGGGAGCAGGCGCCTCGCTCGGCTCTTTCATTGCCTATACATTCGAAAAGAAGCTGGTGGACAAGGAAGGCACTTTCGGCACCGGTGATCCGCGCGGCGTCGCGGCACCCGAGGCCGGCAACAACGCGGCCGCAGGCGGTGCCCTGGTGCCGATGCTTGCCCTCGGCGTTCCCGGCTCCGGCACCACGGCCGTCCTGCTGGCCGTTCTCCTGGCCCTCAACATCACCCCCGGCCCGCTGCTCTTCACCCAGCAGCCTGACGTCGTCTGGGGCCTGATCGCGGCGCTCTTCATCGCCAACGTCATGCTGCTCCTGATGAACATCCCGATGATCGGTCTGTTCACCCGGGTCCTGCTGATCCCGCCGCGCATCCTGATGCCCATCGTGGCGATGGTCAGTTTTGTCGGGATCTACGGCATATCGGGATCGTCCTTCGACCTGCTGGTGATGATCGGTTTCGGCGTCATGGGCTGGGTCCTGCGCAAGCTCGACGTGCCTCTGGTGCCGATCATTCTGGGAACCCTGCTCGGCAACGCCATGGAAAACAATCTCCGCCGCGCGATCACCATCGACAATGGCGACTGGTTCGCACTGATCGACAGCCCGCTCTCGATCGGCCTGTGGACCCTCGCCGTCATCGGCTTCCTGCTGCCGATCATTTTCGGCAAGGTTGTGAAAGCCCGCATGCGTCACATGGCCAGGGACGAGGAAGGTTCGACGATCGATTGACGGCTTGCCGTTCTTGTCGAATTTCGGGGGGATTACCTGGATCGCACCGGTCGGCCACGTTCCCTGCGGCATCGTTCTGGTCTCGGCTCGCAAACTGACCTGGCGTCTGCAGAGCGCCGGTGATCTGGAGCAACCGCAAACACCAATCGAGACGCCCGTCCGCACACCAAGCGGGCGGGTGTTTTGTGCCGAGGCGGGACTTCACTATATGGCCGGGCTGTGCGGGCTGCCTCCCGAAAGCACGTCGACCGCGCTGTAACGGAACCTGAGCGAAGATGGCGCTTAGGCAGGTGACCGGACCATCGCGGCACCGGAAACCAAATCCGACCTGCGCCGTTGTCAGGTGCTTCCAGCCGCGCCATTTCCCATGCCATTTCGTCTTCATTTATGAGTTTACGCCCGAAGAGCATTGACTGTGAGGGCCGACCGAGCCCGGTGAAACGGAAAAAAGCCCCCCAGTTGTGAAACAAAAGGGAGGCTTTGAGTCTGGGAACGTTGGACTAAGCTGCCTTTACCTCTCCCAGGAACGTTTCGATGACCTTGCGCATAGCCGCCGCCTGACTTGCCAGAAGCTCCGAGGCCTGCACGACGGTGCCGGCGGCAGTGTCCGTTTCCGCAGCGCCTTGCGACACCGTGATGATACTCTTACTGACTTCACCGGTCCCGCGGGAAGCCTGGTCGACATTCGACGAAATTGACGTCGTGGCCGAAGCCTGTTCTTCCACGCTGGCAGAGATCGAGGACGCAACCGTGTTCATTTCCGCGATGATCTCGGAAATGGCCTGTATGCCGTCGACGGCTTCGCGGGTCTCGTCCTGGATCGACGAAATTTTGGCCGAAATCTCCTCAGTCGCTTTCCCTGTCTGGCTAGCCAGTTCCTTGACTTCCGATGCAACGACAGCAAAGCCTTTTCCTGCCTCCCCGGCGCGTGCCGCTTCAATGGTTGCGTTCAGCGCCAGAAGGTTGGTCTGCTCTGCAATGCTTGATATGAGCGCAATCACCTCACCGATATCCTCCGCGACAGATGCAAGCCCGGCGATCTGTTTGTTCGTCTTGTTTGCTTCGGCTTCCGCTTTACTGGCAATTGTCGTCGAATGATTGACCTGATTGCTCACTTCCACCAGGGATGCAGTCAGTTCCTCGGTTGCTGCTGCAACCGTCTGCACATTGGCACTCGCCTCTTCAGCAGCACTTGAGACAGTGGTTGCCTGATGACTGGTGTCCTGGGCGGTTGCCGTCATCTTCGTTGCCGTTGACTGCAGGTTCCCCGAGGCATCCGAGATGGACCTGAGCATTTCGCCGGCCTCACTGTCGAAAACTGTCAGTGCCTCCGAAATCCGCGCGCTGCGTTTTTCGCGCTCTTCCTGGGCCAGTTTTTGTTCTTCCTCGAGACGTTTCTGTTCCTTGACAGTATCCAGGAAACCGGCAATCGACTTTGCGACCGCCCCGATTTCATCGGAACGCCTCGCCTCGGCGAAAGCAACTTCCGTGTTGCCGCTTGCAAGTTCGTTGGCGTCGTTCACCAGACGTCCGAGAGGCCCGGTAATTCCTGTTGAGATTACGAAAGCGAGGACCAGCGAGATAATGAATGCAATTCCCGATACAATCCCGACCTGCAACTCGGTCGAAGACATTTGTTCCTGGGTAAGTTCAGCGAGGAAAACCGCGTCCTTGCCTGCACTTTCCTTCATCAGGGTGGCGTTTTCACTCACGAGACCTCCATTCACAAACATGACGCCGTCGCGGGTCTCGTTGCGTTCCAGGATGATATCCCGTACCCGTTCCGCTGCTTTTTCATAGGTATCCACCATGGGAATGGTTTCAGCCAGCAACTTCTTGCGCATCGGATTTTCGATGCTGTCGTCAAGCAGTTTCAGCCGCTCACGCGCTTGCACGAATTCTTCTTCAAGCCGATCAATATCAATCGGGTCATTGGACGCGAGAAATTTCAGCATATACAGCCGGGCCAGAAGGAAGTTCTCTTGAACCTGTCCAGCAAGATTGGCTGTCTCGTAGTCACCATCCGCGGTCGCTGTCTGGTTAATTTCTGTGAGTTTCTTGCGCGCCTGCGGGCCAATCTTGTCAAGAGTATTCTGTACAAGTTCGTCACGCTCTTTATAGAGTTTCGAGACATCCAGCAAAGATTTTTCGAACAAATCGATACCGGTGGCAATCTTGTCTCGGAACACAACCCGCTCCGGTTTGTTTATCTCGACTTTTGCCAGCTCCACACCTTCATAGACCTGCCTGATAAACTCTTCCGCCCTGGCAAAGTCTTCCGGTTTTCTTGATCGAAGATAATTGTTCGTACTAACAAGAACCTTAGCCATATCGGCATTCAGTTCGGAGGAGAGCAGAGCGTCACCGCTCATATCCTCAAGTTGGGAAATTTCGGTTCCAACCCGATTAAAGTTGAGCAAAGACCACCCACCAACGAATGCCACCAAGAAAGCGACAAGTGTAAACCCAAGCCCAATTCGCATCCGGACGCTCATACGAACCCTCCAAGTATTTCTGAAAAATCTCAATTCAATATAGTTAACAACAATAAACAAAACCTGAACTATTAGAGATAAATAAGAGTATTCTGGAAATCATTTTAATAATTAGCCATAAATCGAGTATATTCGAAATTTAACTGATAGAAATAGTTATATTCAACCATATAATATTGTAATTTATCAGTAGAATCTTGCATTTTGATCATATCCTGCATTTCAACAATGCGGTGTTCCTCCACTGAAATGATCGACCAACCGGGGAGGTTTTATTCCTCAGTGAGATGAACCGGTGCCATGAGTGCGCATGTCCATTTCCGCGTGCGGGAAATGGAATTTCCTCTGAATCCAGTCTTCGGCGAGGCTGCGCACGAAGCCGGGCGGGTAAACTTCTCCTCACAAATTCGTCAGGAAAACAGGGACCCAATTTATTTCAAAGTGATCGTCGCAGGCCCCACGTTTCGTCAACAGGAATATTCACTCCCTCAATAGGAGACGCCGTCATGACTACGATCCCTTCTGAAACCCGTCTGGCGCACAGCGTTCCGGCTGTCAATTTCAGGACGCTTGGCCTGATGTTCATTTCCGGGTTCTTTGCCACCATTGCCTTTGACCTGTGGGGACAGGTCCTCAGCCCTGCACTCGGCTTCGCCACGCTGTCCCCGCATGGTCTGGCCCGCAGCCTGCTCGGCAGCCTGGGCCTGCCCGCCAGTGATTTCGCCGGCTATTTCGTCCACTTCTATGTCGTCGGCCTGATCGGCTATCCCATCGGCTGGTTGTTCGTGTTCGCACCGCTCTGGCAGCGGGTGGTCGGCAACACACACTGGCTGCTGCCTTCCGCGATCTACGGCTTCGGTCTTTGGGCCTTCGCCATCGGTGGCATCACGACGGTTGCCGGCCTGCCGTTCTTCCTGAACTTCAGCGGCATTACCTGGGTCGCCCTTGTCGGCCACGTGCTCTATGGCATCGTTCTGGTCGCGGTTCTCAAATTGATCGAGCATCGGCAGAACGCCTGATCACCTTGAACACCCTGCCCCTCAATCGAGGCACCCGTCCGCCCCTGAGGCGGGCGGGTGTCTCGTCCCGTGGAAGTCGCTCAACATCCCGGCGGCCTGCCGAAGACTGCGAGACGTGTCAGTCGCGCGATTGCAGCATCCGGTCAAAGGCCTCCGCGATGTTACGATCCAACTCCGCGTGGATATCGGCGCGCGAGCGATGGTTGCCGTCGGTACACAGTTCATCCGTCTCGCCGACGGATTTCATGAATTCAGCCGCCCCCTCCGCGCAAACCGGCAGGAAGCTGAAATGCACGGCATCCTTTATCCATGTATGGGTCGCATCAGGCGCAAGACCGGCAAGTCCGTCCGCCTTGACCGAGACCGGCACGGTGTCCGGATTGCCCAGGTTAATGAAATGAAGGGAACTGAGAATACCGGCGAAGCTTGCCTCGTCATATGCCAGGGCCAGAGACGGATCGACGAGTACGGTGGCTCTGACACGCGGGTCGAGATTGGACTGCTCGAACCGTTCCTTGTCGACCGAGCGCAAGTCCAACACGTCAACATCGATGGCCTCCCGGTTCCTGTAGCCCCTGCCACCAGCGAACCACACGCAATCCGCCATGTCCGGATAGGCCTCGCAATAGTGGGCATAGGCTTCGAGATCCGCACGGGCTCCGGCAAGTTCCAGCGCAGCCGCGCCCCCGAGAGAGAACCCGAGAACGCCGATCCTGTCCGCCGCGATCACCTTGTCCCAGGCGGGATCTGCCAGCAGCGCCGAGATCACGTTGGAAAGGTCGTCGGTGCGTTCCCAGAGTTTCGGCGTGTCCTCAGGTGTGGAGTCCCCGCTCGTGGTGCCGGGATGATCTGGGCCGGCGACGACGAACCCCTTTTCAGCAAGTTCCGTCGCCACCCAGCTCATCTTGTGGATCGAGGCACCCGACCCGTGCGAGAAGACGATGAGCGGATAGGTGCCCGGTCTGGGCGCCGCATCCGCGAAGGCTTCCGTGCCCTCGAAAATCCTGTCCGCACCGACCGCGACGACCTCACCGGAAGCATCGGCCGGATACCAGACGGTGACATCAAGATCCCTGCCGCGTGCCGGCGACGCGATCTTGATCTGCCTGACACCGACGCCCTCGGCATGCCCTTGCTCTGCCCCGTTGAGGGACTGTTTCGGCACCTCGTTTCCGGCATGGGCCTGGGTGGCCAGTCCGGCAGCCACGACCAGCGTCCCTAAAATGACTTTGGCTTTCATGACATCTCCTGCAAGTGGTGGTGAACTGCGGACAGTTTTGCTAACGGTTCCACAAAGGGCGTCCTGAATCGCGATCCAGTCATCCTGGAACGCGATCGAGGACGCGCCACTCACCAGCGCTTCAGGTCCACCGTCTTGATATTCGTGCCTCTGCCCTTCGTCTTCGCCCTGCTGCTGTGGTTGCTGTTCGCCTATCTGCTGCGCAGCAGCGGCGCCTTGTCGACAAAGCCCTTCCTGATGCTGATCGGCCTGTGCGCGATCCAGTCCATCGTCATCGGCCTGCGCTGGGGCTATGGCGTCTCCGAGCTGCGCTTTGTCCTTCCCGTCCTGGCAGTCGCACTTCCTCCCCTCATTTACGAATGCTTCCGGGGTCTGGCGGATGAAGCGCAAACAAGCCGCATCCGGCTCGCCGCGGCGCCGCTCGCTGCCCTCGCCGTTTTCGTCCTGTTTCTTGTTCAGCCGTTGCTGATCGACATTGCAATCATCGCGCTCTTTATCGGATATGCGCTAGCGCTCCTGAAGCTTGCCCATGCCGGTCCGGACGGTCTGGATCTGGCGCGGCTGGAAAGCGCTGGATCCGCCTACCGGGCGATGATCCTGGCGGCCGCCTGCCTCTTGTTGTCCGCCTTGTTCGATATCCTGATCCTGCTGGACTTCCAGTGGACCAGCGGAGAGAACGCGGCGATCCTCGTCAGCAACGCCAATCTGTTCACGTTGCTGCTGATCGGCCTTGCCGCTTCCGTGGCTGCCCGCAGCCAGGCCGGACAGGAACGCCAGCCCGGTTCCCCAAGCGCGCCGCCTGCACCTCAGACCGTCTCCACCGCTGAAGATGCCGACATTCTCAAGCGCGTCGACGCCCTGATGCGGGAGGCGAAGCTCTTCAGGGACGAAAACCTGAACCTTTCGCGGCTGGCACGACGCGCCGGACTGCCCGCCCGGCAGGTCTCCGGCGCAATCAACCGCACCACCGGCGGGAATGTTTCCCGATACGTGAATGATTTCCGGATCGGCGAGGTCTGCCGGATACTGACCGAAGAAGACTCGACCATCACGGCCGCCATGTATGAGGCCGGTTTTGCGACCAAGTCGAACTTCAACAAGGAGTTCCAGCGCGTCACCGGCCAGAGCCCGGACGCCTGGCGAAAGGCGGCCCGGGCACCGGATAAAGCCGAGACCTGACGCCGTCGTCTGATCAAGCAACCGGCGCCCGTCCTGCTGTCACAGCCAAAAAAATCCCAGCTCAGGCATTGCCTGGCCGGGACTGTTCTTGAGCACCTCGTGCAGCAATCAGACCGTGCCGCTTTGCGCCTTGTCGAAGATTTCCAGCGCGCCGTCCTTCGTCAGCGGAACCGGGTTGCCGCCGGCCGTCGGGTCGACGATAGCCATCTCGGCTATCAGGTCACGTTTACTGTCGTCCACTTTGAGACCGGCCAGCGTATGCGGCACGTCGAGGTCCTCGCGCAGTTTCAGGACGGTCTCCAGAACGCCCTGGTAACCACCCGCAAGTCCGAGGAAACCGGCGAGGCGTTCGAACTTCTGCTCGATGGCCGACCGGTTGAATTGCAACACATAGGGCATGAACACCGCGTTGGTCATGCCGTGATGGGTGTCATAGAGCGCACCGACAGGGTGGGACAGCGAATGGATGGCGCCCAGCCCCTTCTGGAAGGCGACCGCACCCATGGCGGCCGCGCTCATCAGGTGGCCGCGCGCTTCCAGGTCAGCGCCGTCGGCCGCAACCTTCGGCAGGTTTTCCAGAACCAGACGGATGCCCTCAAGCGCGATGCCCTCCGACATCGGGTGATACATCGGTGCGGAATAGGCCTCCAGGCAGTGGGCCAGCGCGTCCATGCCCGTACCCACCGTGATAAAACGCGGCATACCGACCGTCAGTTCCGGGTCGCAGATGACCGTGGCCGGCAACATCTTGGGATGAAAGATCACTTTCTTGGTGTGGGTCGCCTCGTTGGTGACGACCCCCGCGCGGCCAACTTCCGACCCGGTACCTGCCGTGGTCGGGACAGCGACGATTGGCGCGATACCGGCCGGATCGGCACGGGTCCACCAGTCGCCGATATCCTCGAAATCCCAGATCGGCCTGCTCTGGCCGCACATGAAGGCGATCAGCTTGCCCGCATCGAGGCCCGAGCCGCCGCCAAACGCAATCACGCCGTCATGGCCGCCGGCCTTGTAGGCTGCGACCCCCGCGGAAATATTGCTGTCGACCGGGTTCGGTTTGACGTCTGAGAAGACCGCGGCCTTGAGGCCCGCCGCTTCAAGGCTCGCAATGGCGTCCGCGACCATCGGCAAGGCGGCAAGCCCCGGATCGGTTACCAGCAGCGGATTGGCCATGCCGGCGGCCCTGACCGCTTCCTGCAGCTCCTTGATGCGTCCCGCACCGAAGCGGACGGAAGTGGGGTAGGACCAATTGACGGAAGGAAGTGCGTTCATGTGTGTCTCGTGGGTTTGAAGCTCTGGTTGTTCGTAATAGGCCTGTTCGACAGCGGCTGCAGTCCTCGGCATTGCCCCTCGCACCCCTCTCCCCCCTTGAGGGGGAGATGTCCGCATTGCGGACAGAGGGGGGTATCGGGCCGTGCGTCATTTTCCCGTGCCGGGTTTGCCGAAGGGTCGACACCCCCCTCTGTCTCCTTGCGGAGACATCTCCCCCTCAAGGGGGGAGAGGGGAGCAAGCCCGGGCGCTTCGGTTCAATTGAAGCTGAGGATGTCCGGGCTCGCTCGGTCACTTTCAGTCAGGTCCTAATGCTCGACGCGGAAGTGGAAGGATTTCGGCCGGGTCAGATTGTGGAAGCCGATCTCCGACAGAGCAGCGCCCTTGCCGGTATCCTTGACACCGGTCCACACCAGAGCCGGGTCGAGATAGTCGCAACGGTTCATGAAGACCGTGCCGGTCTCGATCCTGTCGCCGATCTGAGCGGCGGCGTTGACATCCTCCGTCCAGATCGATGCTGTCAGGCCGTAAGGGCTGTCGTTCATGAACTGCAGCGCTTCCTCGTCGTCCCTGACCTTCATGATGCCGACCACCGGACCGAAGCTTTCCTCGCGCATCACCGACATCTGGTGATTGACATTCGTCAGCACCTGCGGCGCGAGGTAAGGCGTGCCCTCCTTGTCTTCGGAAAATTTCGAAAAATCAATATGCGCCTTCGCGCCCTTGCGCATCGCTTCCTGCGTCTGTTCGCGCACCCAGTCGGCGAAACGCGCCTGGGCCATGGGGCCGAGCGTCGTGGCTTCGTCCAGTGGGTTGCCCAACTTGTACTGGCTGGTCAGATCGACGAACCCGTCGACGAAGCGGTCGTAGAGGCTTTCATGCACATAGACGCGCTCGATGCCGCAGCAGCACTGGCCCGAATTGAAGAAAGCCCCGTCCACCAGATTGCCGATCGCATAGTCGAGATCGGCATCCGCGCGGACATAGGCCGGATCCTTGCCGCCGAGCTCCAGGCCGAGCGTTGCGAAAGTGCCGGACAGGGCTTTTTCGATTGCACGCCCCCCGCCGACGGAACCGGTGAAATTGACGTGGTCGATCACGCCCGAGCCGAGCAGCTTTTCTGTACCGGCGTGAGTCAGGACAATATTCTGGAAAACGCCCTTCGGCAGACCGGCGATCTCGAACGCCTTGGCGAGACGTTCGCCGACAAGAAGGGTCTGCGCGGCATGTTTGAGCACGATCACATTCCCCGCCATCAGCGCCGGCATGATGGTGTTGATCGCCGTCATGAACGGATAGTTCCAGGGAGCGATCACCATGACGATTCCCAGCGGCACGCGCTTCAGATAGCGCTTGAAGCCCGGTTTGTCGGTGCGCTCGATATCCGCCAGCGCTTCCGCGGCGGTGCGTGCGCAATATTCCGTGCGCTCGATCGTTCCGCCGAGCTCACCGCCATAACGTGTCGGACGGCCCATCTGCCATGCCAGTTCCTGAACGACTTCGTCATTCATGGACTTCAGTGCTTCGAGCGCCTTCTCGCAATAGGCGACCCGTTCGGCAATCGGCAGAGCCGCCCAGCCGGGCTGCGCCGTGCGCGCCGCCGAAACCACCTTTTCCACCGCGGTCCCATCGAGGGCCGGCCGTTCCGCATAGACCGATCCGTCAACCGGCGAGATCAGCTTGATCACATCAGACATTTTGAAGACCTCTATCGCGCCTCATGAAGCGCATTTCGTTTAGTGTGGTTCCAGAACCTGAACATTACCGGGGAACGCCCGCGAACTCTGACACCCGGCAAGGGGCAGCAAGGCAGCTCGCGCCGCAATTCTCCCGCTACGCCCGCTCGAAGCCGCGCGCAATTTCATAATCCGTGACCGCCCGGTCGAATTCCTCGATTTCCCATTCGGCAGCGCGCGCATAGTGATCGATCACCTGATCGGAAAAAGTCTCGCGCAGGAATTTCGATTTGCGCAGGGTCTCGCGTGCCTCCCGCAAGCTCTGCGGAATTTCCTTCGCGCGGCGCGCCTCATAGACATCCCCGGTCGCCGGCGGATCGAGCGGCAGTTTTTCCTCAATCCCCTTGAGCCCGGCGGCGATCTGGACGGCAAGCGCAAGATAGGGATTGAGATCCGACCCGCCAATGCGGCATTCGATCCTGAGGGCTTTCGTACCTTCCCCGCACAGGCGAAAGCCAGCCGTCCGGTTGTCGATCGACCAGATGGTCTTCGTCGGCGCGAATGTGCCTTTCTGGAACCGCTTGTAGCTGTTGATGTAGGGCGCCAGGAAATAGGTGTAGTCGGGCGCGTATTTGATCAGCCCGGCAACATAGTGGCGCATCGTCTCCGACATGCCGTATTCGCCCTTGGCGTCGCAAAAGACGTTGTTGCCGTCCTTGTCGAACAACGACTGGTGCACATGCGAGGAGGACCCGACCTTGTCATGCCGCCACTTTGCCAGGAACGACGCGGAGCGGCCCTTGGCCCAGGCGATTTCCTTGACCGCATGCTTGGCGATGGTGTGATATTCGGCCGTGTCCAGAGCCGGTGCGTATTTGATGTTGAGCTCTTCCTGGCCCGCCTCCGCCTCGCCCTTGGTGTTCTCCACCGGGATACCCGCATCGAAGAGACAGTTGCGCACCGGGCGCATGACATCCTCTTCCTTGGTGGTCTGCAGGATATGGTAATCCTCGTTGTAGCCGGAAATCGGCTCAAGGTCGCGGAAGCCGCCCTTGCGCATGTCTTCCAGGCTTTTCTCGAACAGGAAGAATTCCAGTTCGGTCGCCATGACCGGCGTCAGGCCAAGTGCGTCCATCCGGGCGACCTGGGCCTTCAGCATCGCCCGAGGGGAATGCGGCACGTCCGCGTGCGTATGGTGGTCCTGCACGTCGCAGATCACCATGGCCGTTCCTTCCAGCCAGGGCACCAGCCGCAGGGTGGCGAGATCAGGCTTCATGACATAGTCGCCATAGCCGCCCGACCAGCTTGTCGCGGCATAGCCTTCGACCGTGTACATCTCCAGATCGGTCGCCAGCAGGTAGTTGCAGCAATGGGTCTCGTTATAGGCGCTGTCGACGAAATGCCGGGCATGGAACCGCTTGCCCATCAGCCGCCCCTGCATATCGACGATGCAGGTCAGCACCGTGTCGATTTCGCCCGAGGAGACTAGGGATTTCAACGTATCGAAGGTCAGGTTGCCTGGCATTGCTTGAGTCCGTGTTGAGCGGGTCTTGTATCGTTATAATCCGAAAAATCCGATCCGGAGCATTGAACTCCGGACCGGAAAGTGCGGCCATGCCGCCCTATCGGGGCGGCATTCCCGGGTCTTTATCAGCTGTAGCGGTAAGGCCGTCCGGCCTTCTGCATGTCCTGATTGTACTTCTTGAAGATCTCCACGACCTTCGCCTTGACCGGCGATTCTGCGGCGATCTCGTCCCAGAAGGCCATCGCGGCACCTTCAACCGTTTCCCACTCGGCATCCGGAATGGTAGTCAGTTCCATCTTGGTGCCGTTGACGCGCAGGTTGGCTTCGCCGCCCCAGTACCACCACTGGCGATAATAATGCGACGCGTCCATGGCGAGCTGCAGCATGGTCTTCAGGTGATCGGGAAGTTCGTTCCAGCGCTCCTGATTGGCGAAGAACGAGCCCGCCCATGCACCCGAGATGTTGTTCGTCAGGAAGTAGTTGGTCACATCCGCCCAGCCGACCGTGTAATCCTCGGTGATACCGGACCAGGCAATACCGTCGAGTTCGCCGGTCTGGACGGCAACCTCGATGTCTTCCCACGGCAGCGTGACCGGCACAACACCGAACTGGCTCATGAAACGGCCGGCGGTCGGGAAGGTGAAGACGCGCTTGCCTTCCAGGTCCTTCAGCGAGCGGATCGGGTCCTTGGTGGCGAAGTGGCACGGATCCCAGGAACCGGCGGAGATGTGCTTGACGCCGACCTTGGCGTATTCCTCTTCCCAGATCTCCTTCAGGCCGTACTGGTTGAACAGCACCGGCACGTCTAGGGAGTAGCGGGAAGCGAACGGGAAGTAGCCGCCGAAGACGGTGACTTCGGTCGGAGACGCCATGCTGTCGTCGTCGGACTGCACCGCGTCGATGGTGCCCTGCTGCATCGCCCGGAACAGTTCACCGGTCGGTACAAGCTGGTCAGCGGTGTAAAGCTCGATTTCCATCTCCCCGTTCGCTGCCTTGTTGAAGGCATCGATATGCGGCTTGATCACATGCTCGGCCAGGGCCGGGCCCGCATAGGTCTGCAGGCGCCACTTGATCGGCGACTGGCCAAGGACGGCCGGAGCCGCAAGAGTGGTGGCACCTGCGGCGGCAACAGTGCCGACACCGGCTTTTTTGAGAAAATCACGTCTGTTGGTCATATTGAGTTCCCCTTGTGTCATTCAAAAATCCTGGCAACCCGGCCGGTTCCCGGTTCAGATCCGGCTGCCCTTCAACTCCGTTTTCTCCGGATGTTGTTTTTATTGTCCCCCATATCGAACCTATTTGCCGTAGATCATGTCAGGCAGCCAGAGCGCGATTTGCGGAAAGGTCATCACCAGCGCCAGCGCCAGGATCATCACCAGCACGAACGGCGTGATCGAGCCGTAGATGTCGCGCATGGAAATGCTCGGAGGCGCCATCGCCCGCATCAAGAAGAGATTGTAACCGAATGGCGGCGTCATGTAGGCGATCTGCGTCGTGATCGTGTAGAGCACCCCGTACCAGATCAGCACGTCGCCCGCGGGCATGCCAAGATCCAGCGTGGCCACCAGCGGCACATAGAGCGGCGCAACGATCACCAGCATGGCCGTATCGTCAAGAAAGGTGCCCATCACCAGGAAGGACAGCTGCATCAGGATGAGAATCATCCACGGCGACAGGCCCAGTTGCTCGGTGAACAGGCTCTCGATGGCCTTGACCGCGCCCAGCCCGTCGAACACCGCACCAAAGCCGAGCGCCGCAAGGATGATCCACATGAACATGCAGGAAATGCCGAGCGTGTTCTTCATGCAGCGGATCAGGATGTCCAGGGTCATGCGCCGCTTGATAATGGCGGCCAGCAGAGCGGTCAGCGCGCCGATTGCGGAACTTTCCACCAGGCTCGTCCAGCCGTTGACGAAGGGCACCATCATGGTCGCGAAGATTGCGATCGGCAGGATGCCCGCCAGAAGAAGGTGGTATTTCTCGCCACTCGAGGACTCGCGCTCCTCCTCGCTCAGGGCCGGCCCCAGCTCGGGGTTCATCTTGCAGCGAACGGCGATATAGACGACGAACATCGCCGCCATCATCAGGCCGGGCACCACACCTGCAAGCCACAGCTGACCGACGGGCGCCCGCGCGATCATCGCGTACAGCACCAGCACCACGGAGGGTGGCACAAGGATGCCCAGGGACGACCCGGCCTGGATCACCCCCGTGACCATGCGCTTGTCGTATTTTCGTTTCAACAGTTCGGGCAGCGCGATGGTTGCGCCGATCGCCATACCGGCCACCGAAAGCCCGTTCATGGCGGAGATCAGCACCATCAGCAGGATCGTGCCGATTGCCAGTCCGCCGTTTACCGGCCCCATCCAGACATGGAACATCCTGTAGAGATCGTCGGCGATCTTCGTTTCCGACAGGATGTAGCCCATGAAGATGAACATCGGCAGCGTCAGCAGCGGGTACCACTTCATCAGCTTCATCGCGGCCGAAAACGGAATATCGCCGCCGCCGGTGCCCCACAGGGCAAGAGCGGCGATAGCTGCGATACCACCGATGGCGCCGAAGACGCGCTGCCCGGTCAGGAGCATCAGCATCATCGACGAGAACATGAGAATGGCGATCATCTCATAGGACATCAGAGCGTTTCTCCCCGAAGCACGACGACATCCTTCAGGAACTCCGAAAGCGCCTGCAGCAGCATCAGGAAGAAACCGAAAACCATGACGAATTTGACCGGCCACAGATACGGCCGCCATGCGGTCGGACTGCGTTCGATATACCCGAGTTTCTCGCCCGCCGCTTCCGGACCGCCGGTGACGAACGCGGTGATGAGATCCCAATAGAACGCGAAGGGTTCCTTGCCGAAATACCCGAGCGAATAGGCGGTCGAATTCAGTGCGCCGTACAGCAGCACGCCGAGATAGAACATCAGCAGAAGCACGGTGAAAGCGTCGAACCAGGCCTTTTTCTGCACGCTCCACTCCGCATAGAACAGGTCCATGCGCACATTGGAGCCGAGCTGGACCGAATAGGGACCGCCGAGAACGTAATAGGTGACCATGGCGAACTGGGCGACTTCCAGCGTCCATAGCGAAGGATTGAAAAACGTCTTGGAAACGGACGACCAGAGCAGGATGCCGGCCATCACGAAGATGCCCCACATGATGATCTTGCCAAGGCCCCTGTTAAAGCCGTCGACCACATGAATGTAGCAGCGCGCGGCCTTAAGCATGGGCACTCCCCCTTGCACCGTCGAGCGTCGCCTCGACCGCGTGTTCAAGCATCGGCGCCAGCATGTCCGACCAACGGATCTCTTCCTCCGCCGTCTTCACTTCATCGTTGCGGATCTCGATCATCAGGCACGGCAGCTTCCGGTCCTCGCCATGACGGCGGATGGTGTAATAGACGCCATCGGAAGGCGCATAGGGTTCGTTGTCGCCGACGGTCAGGTCGCCCCTCGCCCCGAGATCACGGAGAACAGGATCCGCAAGACTGCGGTCCGCATCTGAAATCAGTCCGATCTCCCAGGGCCTGACCTGGCCCTTGTAGACCGGCGTAAAGGTATGGATCGACACAACGGCCGTCGGCAATCCAAGGTCGAGACGCCGATTGATGACCCTGTCGACCGCCTTGTGAAACGGCCGGTGCGCCAGGTTCAGCCGAAACTCTATTTCGGATGCCGGCAGGTCTCTGTTACCGGCGATCTGTGTGGTTTCACTGAGGCAGGGGATCAGGTCCGGCCGGGTTTCTTCCCGGTTACAATCGATGATCAGACGGGAGACCGTGCTGTGAACCAGCGGCGCATCGAGCACGCGCGACAGCCCCAAGGCAACGCCGAGCGCGCCGGGGTCCCAGGCGATATGGGCGGCCTTGTCGGCCTGCGTGATGCCGAGAGACTGATCGTAAGGCGACGGCAGAAAGTTGGAAGCATGGTCACAGACGAACACGAAGGGACCGGTTCCCTCCGCATTTTCCACCGTGACAGCCGGGCACATGCCATCCGTCTGGGGGCGCGCTACCATACCAAACTCCCTGAAAAATCAATGCCGGCAAGTTTGTAACATTTATTACAGTATTGCCGACGAAGCCAAGTTCTGTAATATTTGATACGTAGATTACAGCTGCTGTCAAATGAAATTCGACGCCGCAGAAATTCTGAAATCGATCAACCCCGGACATCCGGTCGATTTCGACTGCATGTCCGTACCCTGGAAAGCCCGCCGCCCATGGAACGCCCTCTGCTGGAAGAAATCCGTGACCGTCTGGAGGAATTCACGGCGACGGAAAGGAAGGCCGCCCACGCGCTTCTGGCGAACTATCCGATGCAGGGTCTGGGCACGGTCGCCCAGTTCGCCGAAACGGCGGGCGTCAGTTCCCCGACCATCCTGCGCTTCATCGGCAGACTGGGATATCCCGGCTTTGCGGAGTTCCAGAAAAAGCTGCGCGGCGAGTTGGAAAACCAGCTCAATTCGCCTCTGGCAAGAAGCGCTCACATGGTCGATGACGGGGACGGCGACCCGCATGTCGGCCAGCTTGTTGAAAATGTGCGCGAAACCTTCGCCCATCTGCCCAAGGGCGAACTGGAGGGTCTTGTCCGGCTGCTGTCGGACGAACGCAAGACCATTCATCTGATCGGTGGCCGCTTCACCGACGGTCTTGCCCGCTATACGGCCGCGCATCTGCGGATCGTACGACCAAACGTCAATCATGTCGCCGGCCAGCAGGGCAACTGGCTGGACCAGCTCATCGGCATCGGCCCGAAAGACGTAGTCGTGGTGTTCGACATCCGCCGTTACCAGGCCGAGATCATTCAATTCGCAGAAGCCGCCGCCAAACAGGGGGCGACGGTGGCGCTTGTCACCGACAGCTGGATGTCGCCGGTCGGCCGGATCGCAAGCCATGTCCTGCCCGCCCGCGTTGCCGTGCCCTCCCCGTGGGACTCCTCCCTGGCCCTCATGGCGATTGCGGAAGTGCTGATTGCGGGCGTCACCCGCGAGAACCAGGAACGGGCCCAGGGACGCATGCGCGCCCTGGAAAAGCTGCGCAACGAAATCGACCCTTCAACCGAAGGCCGGCGCACAGGACCGGATATCTGAGGCCCGGCAGACCCCGGCCGCAGGTCTTGCCGCAACCAATTACAACATTGCAGCGTCAAACTGTAATTCCGCGGCACCTGCCCGCTTCAATCGACCGCAGGTGTCTGTTGCAAGTCGCCCCCCGGCGGGAGATGCATTGGCCGGGCATGGGAGACTCGTCTATACTCAAAAACCGGGCGCACCCGTCAAGGGGGCGCTTTCGGGGTCAGGTGGCCCCGGGAATGGAGCCAAGAGCAATTCCGACACAAAACCATCCCTCGCCCGAGTTCAGACCCTTCATACGCCCGACCCCGCGCGCGTTCATCCTGCGCGGCGGCATGTTGCTGGTTCAGGAAAAACTCCATCCGGAAAAGGGCCTTTACTACACGCTTCCCGGAGGCAGACAGGACCCCGGAGAGACCCTTCCCGAGTGTCTGAAGCGCGAATGCCGGGAAGAGGTTGGCGCGGATGTGACGGTTGGCAGCCTTCTGCATGTCGCGGAGGTCTACAGGTTCAAAGCCGGCAGCGCCGACCGGCAGCATCGGATCGATTTTGTCTTCGCGTGCAGCGTTCCCGAAGACTACACGCCCGTTCTCGGCAGCCATCCGGACCCTCACCAGACCGGCACACGCTGGATCACTGCCGAAAACAGTCAACAACTTCGTCCGGCCTATGTCACAAAACTGTTTCCCCAAGGCTGTACGCGGGGGCCCGAAGTTTATCTCGGACCTGAAAATGACTAATGTACCGAAAAGCATCCGGGAAAATCTCCATTTTCTGTGCGCGGAGATCGATGGCCAACTGGGTCAGTTGGAAGCGTTCTTTGCGGACCCGACCGCAGCGACCGCGCGCCGGATCATGGACCGGGCCGGATACGCGCATAATCTGAAGACCCGCATTCACGCTGCCTGTGTGCGGCGGATGGCTGGAACCGGCAAGAACAACCGTGCGCATCTTACCCTGCGCAGCCTGGAGTTCATCGCAACCGATCTGCAGCGCCTTGCCAATCTGGCCCGCCAGTCCCTGTGTCATGTCGAACGGATCGAAACCTTCGAGACACTTGTTCCCGCGCGCTATCCGACGATCGTGCAGCGGGTCCGCCAGGGGGTCACCCGGATCGAGGAAGCTTTTTTCAGGAATGACAGCGAACGGGCCATCGGTATTGGCCAGTTGCAGGACAAGATCGAGGCGGACTACCGGAAGCTCTTCAAGATCTACACCAGGGAAATGCGCAATCCAGACGTCCTGCCGGCGGACATTGCCAACAGCTTGCTGGTTGCCAGCAATTTCCAGCGTATGGGTGAAACCCTGAAAGCCATCAGTGAAGCGGTGATTTCCGCAAACATCGGTCAGGCGGTCAATTTCGAACGCTATTTCGCCCTTCAGAGTTTGATGTCGGACCTGGAAGGCAATGGCGACGACATGAAGGTTGAGACCATCGCCGAGACCCGTTCGGGCAGTTCCATTTCGGCGATAAGGGACAGAAAGACGGAAACCGTGGCCGCCGTCTTCAAGGACGGAGAAAAAAGCAAGGTGAAGGAGGAGCGCCAGGGCGTGAAGAGCTGGCATTCGATCTATCCCGGCCTCGCCCCGAAGATCCTCTCCTACCGGAAACGCGATCAGTCGGCAGCGCTTCTGATCGAGCACCTTCCCGGCCTGACTTTCGAGCATATCGTGCTCAGTGAAACCGATGCGCTCTGCGAAACCGCGCTTGCCTGCCTTGCCGCCACCTTGAAGGACATCTGGAAACAGACCAGGACCACTGAACCGGCCGAACCGGGCAACATGCAGCAACTCTCCAGACGGCTGGGGTCGGTGCGCCGGGTGCATCCTGAATTCAAGGACACAACGATCCGGTTTTCAGGTGAAGTCCTCCCATCCTTCGACGCACTGATCGCGGAAGCCGCCGAACGCGAGGCGAAAGTGGCTGCACCCTTCTCCGTCTACATTCACGGAGATTTCAACGTCGACAACATCATCTTCGACCCGGGTGAGAATCGCATCCATTTCATCGACCTTCACCGTTCGCGGTACATGGATTATGTTCAGGATGTGTCGGTTTTCATGGTCTCGAACTACCGCCTCCAGGTTCTCGATCTCGAAACCAGGCGCCGGATCATGAATGTCTCCCAGTCGTTCTTCAAGTCGGCGCGCGCCTTCGCGCGCAAGCAGGGAGACGAGACGTTCGAATACCGGCTTGCCCTCGGACTGGCCCGCTCGTTCGCGAGTTCCACCCGGTTCATTTTCGACAAATACCACGCCCGGCGCATGTGGCTGCGGGCACGCTACCTGATCGAACAGGCGCTCGCCTGCCCACCCGGCGGAGAAGCCAAATTCCGGCTTCAGATGAAGGAGATCTTTGTTGACTGACCTGAAAATCGGCGTTGTCGGCATTCCGGGAAAATGGTCCACCGAGGTTCTGGCGGACGCGCTGGAGACGCGGACCGGTTTCCGCTGCGTGGTCGACATGGCAGATGCCCTCCTCGATCTGGAAAACCGGACGCTTTTCGCCAACGGCCGGAACCTGTGCGATCTTGACGGTCTCGTCATCAAGAAAATCAGCCAGAACTACAGTCCGGCGACGTTGGACCGTCTGGAGATGTTGCGGGTCGCCGAGGCCTGCGGTGTCAGGACCTTTTCAAGCACGCGGTCGATTCTGGGTCTGGTCAACCGTCTGAGCTGCACGATCACCCTTGCCAACGCAGGCATTGCGATGCCGGCGACATGCGTGACCGAAAACGTCGACGACGCGCTCGCCGCTCTCGAACGCTTCGGCAGCGCCGTGTTCAAGCCGCTCTTTTCCACCAAGGCCCGCGGCATGCTCGTGATGGACGCCGACGAGGGCCAAGTCCCTATCCGGCAGCGGATAACCGAATTCAAGGAGGAAAACCCGGTAATCTATCTGCAGCAGAAAGTCAGGCTGTCCGGACGCGATCTCGGCATGGTGTTTCTGGGTGGGGAGTATCTGGGAACCTATGCCCGGGTCACGCAGACCGGCAGCTGGAACACCACGATCCTGCATGGCGGCAAGTACGAGCCGTTCGAACCGGACGGTGATCTGATCGATCTTGCCCGCCGCGCGCAGGCGCCTTTCGATCTGGATTTCACGACCGTGGACGTGGGGCTGACCGATGACGGTCCGATCGTATTCGAAGTCTCGGCCTTCGGCGGTTTCAAGGGAGCACTCGAAGGCGCGTCCATCGATGCCGCATCGCTCTATGCCGACTATGTAACTGCGAAGGTGTCAGCATGAACAGGATCGGCGTTCAGCATATTGTCGATGCGCTTGCCCCCGTGCGGGCGACCGGCGCATGCGACCAGGTTTGTCTGACTGTCGGCGGGTTGGTCGTCGAAGTCCGGTGTGTCTCGGAAACGCTGCTGGCCGAACTGCTGCGCTACTTTCAGCATGTGATCTCCGCGCCCGGAAATCCGGACATAACCGTCCATGTTCTGGGCACGGCAGAGTTGCCGTTCACGGTGGACTACACAGACTGGGCGCGGGACCCCGGCAAGACGACCGGGCGCAAGGACGCCGTCTGCGAGTTTGAAAACGGACGTCTCGTGTTGAAGGTCCGCACCGGTGTCCGCTTCCTGCAGGCGAAGGAATGGGCGATTGCCTTCGGTCCGACCGAGACCAACCCGAACCAGGTGATCAACTTCATCAACACCCAGATCCTCAATCATTTTCAAAGAGGAGGTTGGGCTGTCTGCCATGCGGCGGCGGTTCGCACGGCACACAAGGGCCTCGCCATTTCGGGGCTGTCCGGCGGCGGCAAATCCACGACCATGCTGCGCCTGATGGAAATCGAAGGCACGCAATATGTCACCAACGACCGCCTGCTGGTTCGCAAATCGGGCAGCCGTACCGACGCACTCGGCATCCCGAAACTGCCGCGCATCAACCCGGGCACGATTGTCACCAATGCCCGCCTTTCCGGCCTCATCGACGAGGAGCGTGAGGAAGAACTGCGCAACATGGAACCGGACGAACTCTGGCACATTGAAGAAAAATACGACCTCTTCATCGAGGATATCTACGGTCCCGGCCGCATCGCCCATGAAACCGGGCTGACCGACTTCTGGGTGCTGAACTGGTCGCACCACAGCGATGACGCGACCAGCGTGACAAAGGTGGACCTGAAGGATCGCGCGGATCTTCTCTCCGCGATCATGAAGAGCCCCGGGCCGTTCTACCAGTTGCAGGACGGGTCTTTCTGGTGCAACCGGTCACCGATCGACCAAACCGCCTATCTGGATGCGCTTGCCGGCATTCAGGTCTGGGAAGTCTCCGGACAAATCGATTTCGATGCCCTGTTCGACGAAGGTGCACAGTTGCTGGGAAGTTCCACATGACCACCCGCTACGCCATCTTGCTGCGCCACGGCGACTACCGCCAGAAGCCGGAGACGCCGAGCGCCCTGCAGCCCCATGGTCTGACGAATGCCGGAAAGGCACAGGCTCTGGAAGCCGGTAGCGCACTCGCACGACTGGCCGAAAACGAAAGCTGGCAGATCGCCCCGGAGGTTTTCTCCTCAAGACAACAGCGCGCATGGCAAACGGCTACCCTGATGTGTCAGTCGCTTTCAGAGGCATCCGGATTACCCCTTGCCGTGAGCGAACACGAAGCACTTGCGGAGCGCAGCGTCGGAGCGCTGGCCAATCTGACAGGCGCTGAAATCGAACAGGTTCTGGCCGACGATCCCCGTCATGCGCCGCCACCCGGCGACTGGAAGTCGGACAGCCACTACACGCTGCCGTTCCAGGGCGCGGAAAGCCTGATGGAGGCGGGGGAACGGGTTGCCGCTTTTGTGAAGGAACAGCTCGGCAAGCTTGATGAACGGCATCCCGATGCGAATGCGCAGATCTTTGTCGGCCACGGCGCAGCCATGCGCCATGCCGCCCATCATCTGGGTGTTCTGGAATTCGAAGAGATCCGGATGTTGAGCATGCACCACGCAAGGCCCGTCGTTCTGAAAACCGGCGCGGACGGCATCTGGTCACATCACTGTGGTGCCTGGAAACAGCGCCGCATTCCGGAAACCGCAGTGGACTGATATCAAGGAGCGACGATCATGACGCATCCAACCCCATTTCTTCCGTGGATCGCCCGTGACGCTGAACTCGGCATCCCGGAAAGCTGCATCGTCTGGCCACTGGACAGGCGCGGCGACGCCCAGATGCCTTGCACCCGCGCGCCGGATGTTGCCGCCAGTCTTGCAAGGACCAATGCGCTCGGCCAATGGGACTGGCCGGATGTTGCCGCCAGTCTTGCAAGGACCAATGCGCTCGGCCAATGGGACTGGCCGGAAAAGCCGGTGGTTTTCATTTCCGATCTGCATGCGGATGCCGAAAGCCTGCTGCGCTCCCTCGTCACCGCGAGGGTAATCCTGCGCGGGAGCGAAGACCTGACCGATTTCACACTTACGCCCTTCGGCCGAAGCTGCCAGATTGTCATCGGCGGCGATTGTCTCGACAAGGGCCCGAGCAACCTCGACCTGCTCGACAGCCTCGCCAGACTGATGAAATCCGGCGCGGACGTGGTTCTGCTGGCCGGCAATCACGACTTGCGGCTGTTTCTCGGTCTCGAAGCGCTGACCGTGAAACGCAATTCTCTCAGCGCCCACATGTTTGTGCGCATGGGCAAGAAAGTCATGCCGCTCTTGAAAGAGGTATTCGAGCGCCACGTGAATGCCGAGACCGCGATGGAAGACGTCCCCGACGAGGCGACCTGTCTGGACCTGATGGTGCCCGGGAAAAAATGGACGAAGCAGTTCCCGAGGGCAGCCGCCCCATACATGAACAAGGCAGCCATCGCCAAGGAAATGCGGCGCCTGAAAAGGAAGACGGAGAAATTCGCCGACCATGCCGCCGACTGCGGCCTTAACATCCGCCAGCTTTATGCTGCGGCGCTGAAATGCAGGGAGCTGTTCGCCGACCCTTCAGGTCACTACGCCTGGTTTTTCCGCAGCATGAAAGCGGTCCATCAGAGCGGCTCGCTGCTCTTCGTGCATGCCGGTATCGACGATCACATGGCCGCGCAGATTTCCAGGAAGGGTATCGCCCATGTCAACCGGCGCTTCAGGAAGGAAAGCCGGAAAGACCCTTTCGTTTTCTATTCGGGCACCCTCGCAAATCTGATGCGCACCAAGTACCGGGACGTGGATCACCCCCTGACGGAAGCCGGCGTGGAGGAACTCCATCTCGCAGGCATCAAGCTTCTCGTCCAGGGGCACGTCAATCGGCATAACGGCCAGGAACTGACGTCCAGACACGGCCTGCTGCACCTGGAAGCGGACATCACCCTTGACCGGCACTCGAGAAGCATCGAGGGTCTGGAAGGTATCGGCAGCGGAGCGACGATCATTTATCCAGACGGCAATATTCTGGGCATCAGCCGCGACTACCCGCACGCCAAACTGTTCAACCCGGCACGGTTTCTCCAGCAACACGGACTGTCGCAATGATGGAACGAAAAGGCCGCTTCCGGCACCAGTCCCTGCAGGACAGGAAGTCCATCCAGAAACTGCTCGACGCGGTCAAGCGGGGCATCGCCAAGGGTGAACTGCAGTTCGGCGACGATACAGGCGAGATCATCCTTGAACCCAAGGGCCTGATGAACCTGCGCGTCACCGCCACCGCAGAGGACGACCAGTCCCGCCTCGACCTGCGCATCACCTGGACCAACGACAGCGAAAACGGCAAGGACAGCGGCAAGCTGAAGGTCAAGGGCGGGTAACGTCGCCGGGTCGTTCCGGACCGGGGCCGCGCTGAAAGTTTGCCTGTTTCAATGCGTTTGAGTGTCCGCTTTGCTCACGCTGATATCCGGATTCCCGATCACGCAGTGGCACTGTCGCGCCATGCTGTCTGGAATGACAGCCTCGAGAAGACTTGCAAGTTCTGGGTCTAAACTTTCTTCCATCATCCCGGACAAGTGCAGCAAGGCTGCCCGACGATCCGGGATCCAGACATCAGCGTGAGCAACGCGAGCACAATTCCCAAGCCCTCCTGTCCCACACCCTCAGCAGATCCTCGGCAACTGCTCGCCCGACAGCCAATCGACGACGCGGGATCCCCCAAAGCCGGTCTGCATCACCACCATCCTGTCGGCATCCTCGACAATCTTGCCGACTTTTGCCGACAGCCTCCCGAGCGGATGGGCGCGCATGATCTCCAGCAGAAGATCGGCATCGGCGGCAGCGCAGATACAGATCAGCTTGCCTTCGTTGGCGACATAAAGCGGATCGAGCCCAAGCAATTCGCAGGCGCCTTCCACGTCAGGCCCGACCGGGATGGCATCTTCCTCAAGGGTCACACCAACCCCTGACGCATGTGCGATTTCATTGAGCGCGGTGGCCAGGCCGCCACGCGTCGGGTCACGCAGGACGGCAATGCCGGGAACGGCTGCGATCATGTCAGCCACGAGTGAGTGCAGCGCCGCGCTGTCGGAAAGAATTTCCGTTTCGAACTCCAGATTTTCCCGTTTGGACAGGATCGCCACGCCATGATCGCCGATGGACCCTGACAGCAGCACGACCTGACCCGGCCGTGCGGCGGACGGCGAAATCGAAACGCCGTCCGGCAGAACGCCCACACCAGCCGTCGTGATGAAGACACCGTCGCCCTTGCCCTTCTCCACCACCTTGGTATCGCCGGAGACAACCGGAACGCCGGCCTCCTGCGCGGCCCGTGCCATGGACATGACGATCCGTTCCAGATCGGCCAGCGGAAAGCCTTCCTCCAGAATAAAGCTCGCGGTCAGCGACAGCGGACGTGCCCCCGCCATGGCGATATCGTTCAAGGTGCCGTGCACCGACAGCGAGCCGATATCGCCACCGGGAAAGAACAGCGGCGAGATGACATGCGCATCGGTGGACATCACCAACCGCCCCGGCGGCACATCGAAAACCGCCGCATCGTGCCGCTGATCGAGGATCGGGTTTTTCAGATGACGGTGGAACAGGTCTTCTATCAGCTCCGCCGTTGCGCGGCCGCCGCCGCCATGGGTCATGTCGACAGCACCGGTGCGGTATTTCGGCGGAGCGTTCACGCTGTTCATGCAGCGGCTCCCTTTGCCGGAATCGCAGCCCCGCGTTTACGTCCATAGGTCCAGTAGGCGGCACAGGCGCCTTCCGAGGAAACCATGCAGGCTCCCATCGGATTGTCCGGTGTGCAGACCGTTCCGAACAGCTTGCACTCCGTCGGTTTTTTCACGCCGCGCAGGATCGCCGGGCATTCACAGGACTTGACCTCCCGGGAGTCCTTCGGGCTGACCGTGAAGCGTTTTTCAGCGTCGAACGCTGCATAGGTGTCACGGATCCTCAAGGCACTGTCGGGGACATAACCAAGGCCGCGCCATTCAAAGGTTCTGCGCAGCTCCAGCACCTGAGCGACGAGGCTCTGCGCCTTGCGGTTTCCCTCGCGCGTGACGACCCTGGTGTACTGGTTTTCCACCACGTGGCGCCCCTTGTTGATCTGGCGGATCAGCATCAGGGTCGACTGCATCACGTCAAGCGGCTCGAAACCGGCGATCACCACAGGCTTTTTGAACTCCCGCGCTGCCGGTTCATAGGGCGCCCAGCCGATGACCGAGCTGACATGGGACGGCCCGAGGAACCCGTCGATCCGCACCGGTTTTTCACCAGGCTCGAACGGTGCATTGACGATATGGGCGATGGCGGGCGGGGTCAGCACATGATTGCAGAAGACGGTGAAGTTCGTCAGGCCTTCCGCCTGCGCCTGCAGGATGGCAACGGCCGTCGGCGGGGTGGTGGTCTCGAAACCGATGGCGAAGAAAACGACCTGCCGGTCCGGATTGTCCCGCGCCACATTGAGCGCATCCTGCGTGGAATAGACCATGCGGATGTCCGCACCTTCTGCCCTCGCCCGGATCAGGCTTTTCTGCTTTGTGCCCGGCACCCGCATCATGTCGCCGTAAGTGGTGAGGATCACGCCTTCTTTCAGCGCAAGCTCAACCGCATCGTCCAGGCGGCGGACAGGCAGCACGCAGACCGGGCAACCGGGACCATGAACATATTCGACATTCGCGGGAACCAGATCCTGCACACCATAGCGGAAGATGGCGTGGGTATGCCCGCCGCAGAATTCCATCAGGTTGTAATGCCGATCCGGATCCGCTTCCCTGCTAATGGCCGCAGCGAGCTTGCGGGCGAGCCCGCCGTCGCGGAATTCGCGAATATATTTCATGCGCCCGCCTCCCCGGCCATCTCCGCGAGTTCCTCCGCCAGAACACCGGTTTCAGCCATCAACTGAAGCGTGCGCTCCGCCTCCTCCACACTGAGCTTGTGCAATGCAAAGCCGACATGGACGAGAACATAGTCTCCGACCGCCACGTCTTCGAGCAGAGCCGTGGAGACCGGCTTCCTGATGCCTTCCAGCGCGACGGTCGCCATGTCGTCAGCGTCGATGGAAACCACCATTGCGGGGATGGCAAGGCACATGAGCGGGATCTCCTATTCCGCGGCCAGCGGGGCCGGATTTGCCGCGTGCACGGTGCGCACGTCTTCCAGCCAGTTCATCCAGCCGTCAAACCCCTCGCCCGTACGGGCCGAGACCTGCAACACCCTGATACCGCTGTTGACCCGCTTCGCATTGGCAACCGCCGCCCCGACACAGAAATCGACATGCGGCAGAAGATCGGTCTTGTTGAGGATCATCACATCGGCCCTGGCGAAGATATCGGGATATTTCAGCGGCTTGTCCTCGCCTTCGGTCACCGACAGGATCACCACCTTGAAGGCTTCGCCGAGATCGAAACCGGCCGGGCAGACCAGATTGCCGACATTCTCGATGAAAAGGATGCCTCCCGGTTCAAGCGGCAGCTTTTCGAGGGCACGACCAACCATATGCGCATCGAGATGACAGCCCTTGCCGGTGTTGATCTGGATGGCCGGCGCGCCCGTTTCACGGATGCGGTCGGCATCGTTGGAGGTCTGCTGATCCCCTTCGATGACCGCAGCCGGCGTATTGCCCGCAAGCCGCTTCAGGGTTTCCACCAACAGCGTCGTCTTTCCAGACCCCGGACTGGACACCAGGTTGAGCGCCAGAACGGTTTTTTCAGCAAGGAGTGTCCTGTTCCGGTCGGCATGAGCATCGTTCTTGCCGAGAATATCAGCTTCCAGTCGTATCAGACGCGACTGGCTCATGCCCGGCACCGAGAGCCCGGCATCGCCTTCACCGAAGTGGACATGACCTGTCCCATGATCATGATCGGGATCATCACCATGCTTGTGCCCATGCACATGGCTGGTACTGCAACCGCAAACCGTACACATCACACCACCTCCAGTTCCCGGATTTTCAGGTCTTCCCCGCTCACGACCTGCAGGGCTTCCGAGCCGCACTCAGCGCAGGTATCGAACAGCTCTTTCACCGGGACGGTCTTGAAACAGGACAGACACAGAGCTTCGGCAGGCGGACGCGCAATCTCCAGCACCGCCCCTTCCGCTAAAGAACCTTTCATGACAACGTCAAAGCCGAACTGCAGCGCTTCTGGCTCCACGCAGGAGAGCGGGCCGATATCGATACGAACGCGTTTGACCCGGCTGAAGTGGTCCGTGGCCGCCTGATCCTTCAGAATGTCGAGAATGCTCTCGCAGAGCGACATTTCATGCATGGGCCGCCGCCTCCAATGGAACGGTTTCCGCCAGCCAGTTCAGGAAGAACGTTTCCGCTTCGGCCAGATTGACCGCCGCCTTGTCCGAGAGCCCCTCTTTCACCTCACCATAGTCATACCCGGAAATGCCGAGCACAAAGGCGCGCGGCGAGGCGCCGTAGAGCGTTTCGCAAAGGGCGAGAACCGTTTCCGGGACCAGGCTGTGACTGCCCAGAACCTCCGGAGCGCCGGGCGACACTTCCCTGAAGGAAAACGCTTCTTCGCCGTTGATTTCGGCATCCGCGAACACCACCAGATCGTGGCCGGAAACCGTCAACGCATGCTCGGCGACAAGCTGGTAATCGGTATCCACATCCAGTACCGGCAGACCACGCGCGGCCATGCCTTCCGAAAACGCCGGGCCAAGCCCGTCATCCCCGCGTCCCGGATTACCGTACCCGATCAGAAGCATTCCTTTTCCCTTCTCGGATCCGCAGCGCCGATACCTTCCCGGATCCCGGAAATCACGTTGCGCTTCAACGCACGTTCCGCCGTCCCGGTCTTGAGCCGGGACGGCAGTGTATTTGATGCAGGGCCCTGCCCCATCAAACACACTGCGTTCTGCTGTCGAGCAGACCGCCTTCCGCGTTGAACAGCTCCACCTGCAGCGGCATCTGACCGAGGGCGTGGGTGGCGCAGGACAGGCACGGGTCATAGGCGCGGATCGCCACCTCGACATGGTTGAGCATGCCTTCGGTGATCTGCTCCTTGCCGGACAGGTGCTTGATCGCGACATCCTTCACCGCCCGGTTCATGCCCTCGTTGTTATGGGTCGTGGAGACGATCAGGTTGCAGTAGGTGACCTGGTCGTGCTCATCGACCTTGTAGTGATGAATGAGATTGCCGCGCGGGGCCTCGATCACGCCGATGCCCTCCTCACGCCGGTCGCCTGTCGCGATCAGATCGGTGCCCTGAAGATCGGGATCGTGCAGAAGCTCGCGCATCTTCTCCACGCAATGCAGCACCTCGATCATGCGCGCCCAGTGATTGGCAAGCGTCGAATTGTTCGGTGTGCCGCAGGTCACCGCCTTCAACTCCTTGAGCGCGGCGTCCGCCAGCGGCGTGTCGATGAAGCTCGCCGTGTTCATGCGCGCCAGCGGCCCGACCCGGTACCAGCCGTCGTCCGGCCCCATCTCCCGGATGAAGGGAAACTTCATATAGGACCAGGAGCGTACATCCTCCACGATCAGCTCGTGATATCTGCTGTAGGGCACCTGGTCGAAAAGCATCTCGCCGGTGGAACTGAGCGCCCGGAGATTGCCGTGATATAGATCCAGCGCGCCGTCGCTTTCCCGTACCAGGGACATGTAGTTGGAGGGAAAGGAGCCGAATTCGGCCACCAGGTCCTCGTGCTCCAGCGTGTAGTCGCGAGCGAGTTTCACCGCATCCTGTGCCCATTCGGTCATTTCATCTATCGACCCGAGAAAGTGGTCGCGGCGCTCGACAGGCAGATTGCGGTTGATGCCGCCGGGAATGGCGCCCGTGCCATGCACCTTCTTGCCGGCCGTCGCCTCGATGATTTCCTGACCGTATTTGCGCATCAGAATTGCGCGCTTTCCGAGCTCCGGCTTTTCCTTGATCACCTCGAAGATGTTGCGCTTTTCCGCCGGCGCACCGAAACCGAACAACAGGTCCGGAGCGGCCAGATGAAAGAAATGCAGCACGTGCGACTGCATCACCTGGCCGTAATGCATCAGCCGGCGCATCTTTTCCGCCGTCGGGGTGAGCTGATCGACGCCGGCGATCATGTCCATCGCCTTGGCCGCCGCCAGATGGTGGCTCACCGGGCAGATGCCGCACAACCGTTGCACGATCACCGGCACTTCCCACATGAGCCTGCCCCGGATGAACCGCTCGAAGCCGCGGAACTCGACGATATGCAGCCGTGCCTCGTCGACTTCGTTGTCCGCATTGAGGTGAATGGTCACCTTGCCGTGGCCCTCCACGCGGGTGACCGGCGAGATCTCGATCAGTCTGGGTTCGCTCATGTCGGTCTCGCGCCTCAGTCGAATTTGATCATCTCACGCTCGAAGCCCCGGAATTTTCCGGTCAGCAGCTTCGAGAGCGTGTCGAAAATAATGTCGCCGCCCGGTGCGCAACCGGGAATCTGATAGTCGATCTCCACCACTTCCGAACACGGATAGACGTCGTCCAGCAGCAATGGCAGCGCCGGATCGTTTGGTACGTTGTGGGTCGTGTTACGGATATATTTGCCGGTGATATAGGCTTCCTCCAGACACTCCCGGAGCGGAGCGTCCGAATGCATGATCGCATTGCGCATGGCCGGCAGACCTCCCATGATGGCGCATTGGCCAAGAGCGATCAGCACGTCGCAATTGCGCCGGAAGTCGTGCAGCACATGCACGTTCTCCTCGTTGCAGCAGCCGCCCTCTATGATGCCGATGTCGCAGCGCGTGGTGAAGCGCTTCTTGTCCGTCAACGGCGAACGATCGACGTCAACCAGCTGCATCAGATCGATCAGGCGCTCGTCGATATCGAGGATCGCCATGTGGCAGCCGAAACAGCCGGCCAGCGATACGGTCGCGATACGTGCCTTCGGAAGCTCGCTCATTTGCGCCTCGCCTCGATTTCGTGACCGATCAGACCCTTGTCGAATTCCCGCTCGCCAATGGGCGTGACGAAACCGACTCGCTTGCGAATGATGCAACCGACAGGACAGACCTCTGATGAAATCGCATGATCCGTCACCTGCGCATCCGTATCGGCGAGATTTTCGCCGTTCACCGCGACCCTTCGGTGAATGCCGCGTCCGACATAGCCGAAGACCCCCTTGCCATCGACGTCCTCCGACGCGCGGATGCAGCGCCCGCAACTGATGCAGCGGTTGGTGTCCAGCGCGATATCGGGATGCGAGGCGTCCAGCGCCCGGCAGGGTTCCAGATAGGGAAACCGCGTCGTCTCGGTCATGTCGAGCCGATATGCCATCGCCTGCAATTCGCAATTGCCGCTCGCCTCGCATATCGGACACAGATGATTGCCTTCGTGGAACAGCATCTCCACCAGATCCCGGCGCATCTTGGTCAGATGCGGGCTTTCGTTCTCCACCGCCTGTCCGGGAGCCGCGGGCTGCGTGCAGGCGGCCACGCTGCGCCCGCCCGCCTTGACCGTGCATACGCGGCAACTGCCCTGATGGCGCAGGCCCTCATGATCACACAGACGCGGGATGTAGACCCCTGCTGTGTCGGCAGCTTCCATGATCGTTTCACCGGCGTAGGCGGTGATCTCGACCCCGTCGATCGTGAAGGTGAAGCCGGTCTCTTTCTTCGTGCCGCTCATTGCGTGAAGTCCCTGTCGAAGATGTAGGAGCGGCGCTTGGCGATCTTGCGCGCGCCATCGATGGCCGACTGGATGTCGAACGTGTCGCGAATGCCGTCCTTGTTCGGCTTGGTCACAGCCGAATAGACAAGCGGAAAATTCTGCAAGGTCGAGAGGATCGGGTTCGGCGAGGTCATGCCCAGGCCGCACCGGCTCGTTTCGATGATCGTGCCGGAAAGTTCCTTCAGATAATCGATGTCCTCCGGGTTCGCGAGCCCCTTGCGGAACTTGCCGATCGCCTTCTGCAGGAACACATTGCCGACCCGGCATGGCGTGCAATAGCCGCAGCTCTCATGCACGAAGAAGGACATGTAATATTCAACGATCTCGAGAATGTTGCGCTCCCCGTTGAAGACGATGATCGCGCCGCCGGTGGCCAGGTCGTCGAAGGTCAGTTTGCGGTGAAAGCTGTCCCGGGCAATCATCGTTCCGCTCGGACCGCCGACCTGGACAGCCGCCGCATCCTGCCCGCCGGCCATTTCCAGGACCTCCCGGAGGGTATGGCCATAGGGAAGCTCGTAGATGCCGGGATTGAGGCAGTCGCCGCAGATGGAGAACAGCTTGGTGCCGTGCGAGCCTTCCGTGCCCATCGCGTGGAACCAATCCGCGCCCCTGTCCAGAATGCGCGCCGCCTGGCAGAAGGTCTCGACATTGTTGACGACCGTCGGATGTCCGAGATAGCCACGGTTGACCGGGAAAGGCGGACGGGTCTTCGGCTCGCCCGGCAGCCCCTCGCAGGAGCTGATCAGCGCGCCTTCCTCGCCACAGATATAGGCACCCGCCCCGAGTTGCAGACGGACGTCGAAATCAAAGTTTCGAATGCCGTGAATGCTCTTGCCCAGAAGCCCCCGGCGGCGGCGGTCCTCCAGCACCTGTTCAAGCAGTTCGCGCAGATAGACATACTCGCCGCGCAGATAAAGTATGCCTTCGTTGGCACCGACGGCCCTGGCGGCGATCGTCATGCCCTCGATCAGGAGATGCGGTCTCTCGGTCAGAAGCACCCGGTCCTTGAAGGTTCCCGGCTCGCCTTCGTCCGCATTGCACAGGATAAAGCGCTTCTCGGCCCTTTCTGCTGCAGCGAAGCGCCACTTGTGTCCGGTCGTGAACCCGGCGCCGCCGCAACCGCGCAGGCCGCTTTCCTCGATAGCGGCGATGATCAGTGACGGCATCATCGCGGCGGCCTTGTCCAGCCCCGCGTCTTCCGGCACCGGTCCGAGCAGCACCTCACCGGCGTGGCGGATATTGTTGTCGACCATCCGGGTCGCGCGCTCATGCGGCGTCAGTTCGGCAAAGCGCTCGCTGATCAGATGGTCCGGCGTCCGGCCCGCTTTCAGAACCTCGGCCAAGGCCCGGGCCGTATCGGCCGTCAGCCGGGTCAGAACCACGTCGTTGATCATCGCGGCGGGGGCCTGGTCGCACATGCCGATACAGGGCGTGTACTCGAGCGAGAAAGCCCTGTCCGCGGATGTCTCGCCCATACGAATGTCGAGCACTTCCTCGAAGGCGGCCGCGACTTCCGCCAGTCCCGCATAGCGGTCGACGATGTCGTCACACAGGCGGATGGTGACCCGGCCCTTCGGCGTCAGGGAGAGAAACGAATAGAAACTTGCAACACCTTCCACCTGGATACGGGTGAGACCGGTCTCCGCCGCGACCCTGTCCATCGTGGAGGGTGAAATGCAGTGATAACGGTCCTGGACCGCCCGCAGGATGTCCAGCATCCGGTGTTTGTCGTTACCGAAGGTCTGGCAGATCGCAGCTATCTCTTCCGCGGGAACCGCGCCAACATCGCACGCGGTAGACGACAGCCCGTTGCTACATTCCTGACCGTTATCCATGGCAGACACCCTTCAGGCACCGGAAGAACGGAGGCTCAACGCTTAAATCGATTAGATCGGCATGAAAATCGTTGCGCATGAAGAAACCGCCAAATCATTTGTGATGATCCCGATGGCCTTACGCTTCCAGAGTTGCGATCAAGCGTCGTTGACGCAAATCAACATGCCTGAATTCAAGGCAGTCTTTTTCAGCCCTCCGCCGGTCAGTTGCTGCGGGTCAGCTGCCGACGGCCACCCTCCGAGCCACCGCGATTACACCTTGCCCGAGCGCCAGCCCGCCATCGTTGGCGGGAACAGTTTCGTGGGTCAGCACCCTGAACCCCATCGCATTCAGGCGGTCGGTCAGGCCATTTTTCAAGATGGCGTTCTGGAAGACCCCGCCAGAGAGAACCACCGTATCCCCCGGCCGCGCCCCGCAACGTGACAGCCCCTCGGCGAGCCCCTGGATTAGACCAAGATGAAACCGGGCGGCAATTCGCCCGCGCTCCAGTCCGGCGTGCAGATCCGCGATCAGCTCCTGCCACAAGGGCGCGAATGAAAACCGCATAGGAGAGGGCATGAAATCGACAGGATAACCGCTTTCGTCCTGCACGAAGGGCCGTGCCAGACTTTCAAGTGCCATCGCGGCCTGCCCCTCGAAACTCTGGTGGTGAAAGCTGATTCCGAGCATCGCGGCGACCGCATCGAAAAGACGGCCGGCGGAGGAGGACGGCGGCGCATTGAGCGCTCGTTCCATCATCCGCTCCAGCAGTGCCAGGTTCTTTTCCTCAAGTGCTGCCGCGACGTACAATCCGGTGAGACGACCAAGATAATCCGGACCGAATGCCGTCCGGAGATGCGCCGCAAGGTTCCGCCACGGCTCGCGCACCGCCGCAGCTCCCCCCGGCAGGGGAACCGGCAGAAAAGACCCGAGACGCTGAAAGCTCTCAAGCCCGCCCTTGAGTATTTCCCCGCCCCAGACCGTGCCGTCTTCTCCCCAACCGAGACCGTCGAGAATGACCCCATATACCGGTTGTTCTCCCGAAAACGTCCAGCCCCGCCCGGCAAGGCAGGACGCCAGATGCGCGTGGTGATGCTGCACACGCACCAGATCGGCACCGAACTCGGCCGCAAGCTCTTCTCCGTAAACGCTGGAGAGATACTGCGGATGCGCGTCCACTGCGATCACCTCCGGCTTGAAGCGGTAGAGATCAAGGTAAAGCCGCAGCGTTTTCTTGTAGTCCGCGAATGTCGGCGCGTTCTCCAGATCGCCGAGATGCTGCGACAGCACCGCATCGCGGCCGTTGATCAGGCAGAAGGTGGATTTCAACTCACCGCCCATGGCGAGCACCCTGGGCGCACGCTCGAAATCCGGCGCCAGCCTCACCGAGGCAGGCGCATAGCCACGGGCCCGGCGCAACATGGAAACTCCCGACCGGTCGAGCCGCAGAACGCTGTCATCCAGCCGGTTGACGATCTCCCGGTCGTGCATGAGGAAACCGTCGGCGAGCCCGGCGAGGTGCTGCCGTGCCCCGGCGTTCTGCGTTTCCTGCGGATTCTCTGACAGATTGCCGGATGTCATGACGATCGGCCGCGTGAGGCGTGCCAGCAGCAGGTGATGCAGCGGCGTGTTGGCCAGCATGACACCGAGCCTGTCCTGGCCCGGAGCGATGCCTTCCGCTAGTGCCGGACCAGCCTTCCGGAGCAGCAGGATCGGCGCCGCCGCGCTTGCCAGGATGTCCGCTTCCTCATCGCTGACACGGCAATACCTGCGGATCTGGTCGAGGTCCCGCGCCATCAGGGCCAGAGGTTTGTCGGGACGGTGTTTGCGCTGGCGAAGCGTTCTGACGGCAGCTTCGTTGCCGGCATCGACGGCGATCTGAAAACCACCCAGTCCCTTGACCGCCAGGATATCCCCGGCCCGCAACCGTTGGGCTGCAAGCGTGACGGGATCGCCTTCAGCCTCACGTCCATCGGTACCCTCGAACCACAGCCTTGGACCGCAGTCCGGACAAGCGACAGGCTGGGCATGGAACCGGCGGTCGGCCGGGTCCTCATACTCCGCCCGGCAGGACGCGCACATCGAAAAACCGGACATGGAGGTCGAGGCGCGGTCATAGGGTATATGCCGCAGAATGGACAGGCGCGGCCCGCAATGGGTGCAGTTGGTGAAGGCATAGCCGTGATGTCTGTCCGACGGATTGCCTATATCGGCAAGGCAGGCAGGACACGTGGCCGCATCGGGCACAACACCGGTCGCGACGGCGCCGCCCCGGCTTTCCAGGATGCGGAAACCGTCCGGGCGAGGACGTTCGGCGCCGGTGACGACTTCAATCCCGTCAACCCGGGCCAATGCCGGTCTGTCCGTTCGAAGCCTTTCGGCGAAAACGCCGAGCATCTCCGGAAATCCGTGAGCTTCGATCTTGACGCCCGCGCCGTCGTTGAGCACGTGGCCGGCAATGCCGAGTTCGTTCGCCAGCTTCCAGACGAACGGCCGGAACCCGACCCCCTGGACAAGTCCGGAAACTCGGATGGTGGTGCTGGAAGAGAAATTGCCGATCTCGGTCACGCGTTCGAAAAGTTGAAAGCCATCACGCGATCAAACGACGATCCCTCCGGAAAGCCAAACGGAAAATCGCCACCGCATGCCTTCGCGCACTCTCCATGTCGTTCCGGCCTTGAACCGGGACCTCGACGTGGCCCCGGCTCGAGGCCGGGGCAGCCAGGTGGAGAGCGGTGTCACAGCAGAAACCGGAATGGTCACCGCAGCGGCCGCTGGCCGAAGGTGTTGATCACCTGCAGGCGCTCCAGATTGACAATCGCCGAAAGCATGAGCCGATCCTGACTCCAGTCCGCCGGTTTCTGAATCGACAGGGCCGCAAGGAAAATGACCGCCACCATCGGCAGGACCGCCAGCCCGACGATGCCCCAATGGGGATGAAGCCGGTTCGGCTCCATCAAGGCTTCCACACGGCGCCGAAGTTTCTGGGCCGGTGAGCGGCGCAGCAGCCGGTCATTGACTTCAAGCAGGGCCACGGAGGCGACACTGCCCGAGCGATCGTGTCTCATCAGTTCCTGCCGCTTTTTCAGCCCCGCCTGTGCCGCTCTCAGCAGACACAGGCAATAGGATCTCAGGTCCACACGCGCATCTTCGGCAACTTTCTGGTCGCAGGCCAGTTCGCGAAGCCGCTCAACCTCAGATTTCCAGACGTAATAGAACGGGTTCCAGAACAGCAGCGGGCGCAGGCATTCCAGCGCGACTTCCCAGGTGACGTCGCCCCGGCGCAGATGCTGGAATTCATGCCTGAGGACAAGACCGAGATCGTCCGGCTCGGCCAGAAGATCCGACGGGATCACCACGTAGTGGTAGTGAAGACCGCGCGCGGAAAAGGGTACAAGCGCACGATCCGACAGCAGCAGCTTCAACCGCCCATTGCGCCGCCAGAGATGACAGCCGGACAGCATTCGGTGGAGCCGCGCGAAACTCACCGCCAGCCGCAGTCCGAAACAGGTGAAACCGGCGATCAGAAGCAGCGCCACGCCCTTGCCGAATCCCGGCTCCATGGCAACAATGCTCTCGCTCATACGGCTGCGCACTCCGAGAAGGGACTGGAAGTCCTCCGCCGGAATACCGATGCCGCCTCGCAGATACTGCGCAACCGCATAGTCCGCCAGATTAACCGGCAGCCTGGCGGGAAGCACTTCCGCCGCAAGCATGTAGTGATAGCCGGCAACGATGGCCGGTGACAGAACAATGATGGCAAACAGGCCGTTCAGCAAACCGAGCTGGAGTGAAAAGGCGAGCCTCTTTCCAGTTCGGGCCAGAAACAGTTTTGCGGTCAGCCACACGATGGCCGTAACCGCCAGTGTTATGTTCAGATCGATGTAAACATCGAACACCCCGTTAAGTAGCGTCATCTGTCGTCCTCCCGTCCAGCAACGCTCTGATCTCCTCCAGGTCCTGCTTCGAAAGGTCATATTCATCCACGAGCCGCGCCACCAGGGACGCGGGCGTGCCGTCGAAGAGTTTATCCGACAGGTTTCGAAGAAAACGGGACTGGTAGGTGTCTTTGGTCAGCCGGGGGGAATAAATGAATGTCTTGCCTTCTTTCCGGCTGTCCACGAAGTTCTTTTCGTCCAGGATCCGCATGATGGTGGCGCATGACGTATAGGCCAGTTTTCTGTCCGGCGGCAGACATGCGAGAATATCCCGCACGGAGCCTTCGCCGAGTTTCCAGAGTTCGGTCATGAACTCCAGCTCGACTTCGGTCAGAAACTCGTTGCTCTTACGTTTTCTCATTATTTCCCTGCGCCAATTGCGGATTCGATGGGGCCACGGCGCCTATTCTTGCATCAATACCGGGTAAAATACTATTCCTTTAGTCGAACACGATTTCGGCCGTCAGACTTTCCAGAAGCAGAAAGTTCCCCAGCCAATGCTGATCGCCAGGGGCCACCAAAGCGGCGGGCCCATGAGCCCCAGCCAGGCGAAGAAAATGAAGGCACTGCCCAAGAGGGTGATGAACAGCCGGTCGCCGCGCGTCGTCGTCAAGCCCAGAACACCGTTGCGGGCCTGTCCGCCCGGATAGCGCACTTCCAGCAGTATCAGCACGCCGATTGCAGTGAAAATCCCGACGAACAGCAGCGCCGTCGGCCAGGTCCAGGCCATCCAGCCGAGCATCAGACCCTCCCCAGGGCAAAGCCCTTGGCAATGTAGTTACGGACGAAATAGATGACGATGGCGCCGGGAATGATGGTCAGGGTCCCGGCCGCCGCCAGAAGCCCGAGTTCGTAGCCCGCGGAGGAAGCGGTCCGGGTCATTACAGCGGCGATAGGTTTGGCCTCGACCGCGGTCAGCGTCTTGGCGAGCAACAGTTCGACCCAGGAAAACATGAAGCAGAAGAAGGCGGCAACGCCGACCCCGGCCGTGATCGAGGGCAGGAAGATGGTCACGAAGAACTTCGGGAAGGAATAGCCGTCCACATAGGCCGTTTCATCCAGTTCCTTCGGCACCCCGCTCATGAACCCTTCCAGGATCCAGACCGCCAGCGGCACATTGAACAGACAATGGGCAAGCGCCACCGCGATATGGGTGTCGAACAGCCCGACGGCCGAATACAGCTGGAAGAAAGGCAGCGCGAAGACGGCTGCCGGCGCCATGCGGTTGGTCAGCAGCCAGAAGAACAGATGCTTGTCGCCCACGAACGTATAGCGGGAAAAGGCATAGGCTGCCGGCAGCGCGACGACGACCGAGATGATCGTGTTCAAGGTCACGTAGATGATGGAGTTGATGTAACCCCAGTACCAGGTCGGATCGGTGAGGATCGCGGTATAATTCGCCAGGGTCCAGGTCTGCGGAAACAGGGAGAACCCGGCAAGGATCTCGTTGGTGGTCTTGAAGCTCATCGCGACCAGCCAGTAGATCGGCAGCATCAGGAAGAGGATGTAGATCACGGGAACCAGGCTTTTCAGGCGCATTTCGGTTCTCCTCAGGACTTGTTGTCGTTCATCGTCATCAGCGTGTAGAACAGCCAGGAGGCCAGCAGCGTGATGGCGAAATAGATGAGGGACATGGCGGCCGCCGGTCCGAGATCGAACTGGCCAAGAGCGATCTTCACCAGATCGATGGACAACAGTGTGGTGGAGTTGCCCGGTCCGCCGCCGGTCAGCACGAACGGTTCGGTATAGATGTTGAAGCTGTCCATGAAGCGCAGCAGGATGGCGATGGTCAGCACCGTTTTCATCTTCGGAAGCTGGATGTAGCGGAACACCGCCCAGTTCGATGCCCCGTCGATTTCCGCCGCCTGATAGTAGGCGTTCGGGATCGAAACCAGACCGGCATAGGCAAGCAGCACCACCAGCGACGTCCAGTGCCAGACATCCATGATGACGATGGTCACCCAGGCTGCCAACGGGTTCTGGGTCATGTCATAGGAAATGCCCAGTGTGTGGTTCATGAAGTAGCCCAGCAGTCCGATGTCCGGCAGGGTGAAGATGTTCCACATCGCACCGACCACGTTCCAGGGGATCAGCATGGGAAGTGCCATGGTGACCAGGCAGAATGGCACCCAGAACCCCTGTCGCGGCATCGCCAGGGCGATGGCGACCCCAAGCGGCACCTCGATGATCAGGATCAGGAATGTGAACAGGAACTGGCGACCAAGCGCCTTGTGAAAGCGTTCGGATGTAAGCACCTGCTCGAACCAGTCGATGCCTTGCCAGAAGAAAAGATTGTCGCCGAAGGTTTCCTGGACGGAATAGTTCACCACGGTCATCATCGGGATGAGCGCGTTGAATGCGACCAGCAGCAGCACCGGCGTGACGAACAGCCAGGCCCGTTGATTCAGCTTCTTCATCGCGCACCTCCCTCGGGCCGGCTTGCCAGCCAGCCGTCCTTGTAGAGCCGGGTCTGGGACTGTTTGAAATCGAGCATCACCGCATCCCCCGCATTCGGTGCGTCGCCCTCGAGGATCGCGTGGATGCGGCTGTCATGGGCGATGGCTTCAACCACCTTGTGGCGGCCGATATCGGCCACCTTGCGCACATGGGCGGCGATCCCCCCGCCGGTTCTGGAAACCGACACGAACTCCGGCCGGATACCAACCTCGGCCTTGCCGTCGCCGGCAATTCCGGACGGACCTTCCAGCGTGACTTGCTCGCCGCCGAAGAAAGCAGCCCCGCCGCGAACCTCACAGGGCAGGACATTCATGCCGGGCGATCCGATGAAATGGCCGACGAAGGTATGCGCCGGACGTTCGAACAGGTCCACCGGCGTACCGATCTGGACAATTTCGCCATCCTGCATCACCACCACCTGATCGGCGAAGGTCAGCGCCTCGGTCTGGTCGTGGGTGACATAGATCATGGTCGCCCGCACCCGCTGATGCAGCTCCTTGAGCTTGGAGCGCAGCTTCCACTTCAGATGCGGGTCGATCACGGTCAGCGGCTCGTCGAACATGACGACATTGACGTCCTCGCGTACGAGGCCTCGGCCCATGGAGATCTTCTGCTTGTTGTCCGGAGAAAGGTTCGATGCGCGTGTCGACAGCATGCCGGTGACTTCCAGCATCTCCGCGATCGCGGTCACCCGCTGTTTGACGATGGCCTCGTCCCTGCCACGATTGCGCAAGGGAAAGGCCAGGTTGTCGTAAACGGTCATCGTGTCGTAGATGACCGGAAACTGGAAGACCTGCGCAATGTTGCGCTTCGCCGGCGGCAGGGCCGTCACATCCTGGTCATCGAACAGGATCTTGCCTTCCGAAGGAACGAGAAGGCCGGAGATGATGTTCAACAGTGTGGACTTGCCGCAGCCGGATGGCCCCAGAAGCGCATAGGCGCCGCCGTCTTCCCAGGTCAGATCGATCTTCTTGAGCGCGTAATCGTCATCGCCCGCCGGATCGGGGCGATAGCTGTGCCGCAGGTTGGAGAGTGTGATTTGTGCCATGAGGTCCTCTCCCTATGCTGCCAGCGTGCCGTCGGGCGCGAAGAAAAAACAGTGGTTCGGGTCGAGGTGGAAGGTATGCACCTCACCGACCTGATAGGGATGCACCCCCGCTGACAGGGACACCCAGGGCTGCCCGTTCATCTCGAAATGGGCGCTGCTTTCCGAGCCGCTGAGTTCAGTTACCAGAACGTGGCCCGAGAGCCTGACCGAATGGTCCGGCGTTTCCACCGGCAGCACATGATGCGGCCGGATCGCCAGCGTGTAGCGCCCGTCGGCAAGGCTCGCCGCGTCACCCGGCAGGGTCCAGCTCGTCTTCTCGTTCAGTACGACCCTTTCTCCCTGCTTGGTCACTTGCGCAACGTTGATCGGAGGATTGGAGAACACTTTCGCCGCATCCAGATCCCTGGGCTTGCGGTAGATGTCGGCAGTGGGGCCGAACTGGACCACCTTGCCGTCCGTCATCAGTGCGGTCTTCCCGCCAAGCAGAAGCGCTTCTTCGGGTTCGGAGGTCGCGTAGACGACAACCGCCCCCCGGCCGGCGAACAATTCGGGAAGCTGATCGCGCAGCTCCTCGCGCAGCTTGTAGTCCAGGTTCGCCAGAGGTTCGTCGAGAAAAACGGCGTCGCTTTCCTTGACGATGGCACGGGCCAGCGCGGTCCGCTGCTGCTGGCCGCCGGACAATTCGTGCGGTTTGCGATTCAGGAAGGGCTTCAGTTTCATGAGGCCCGCCGCCTCGTCCACCCGGCCCTCGATTTCCGACTTCGCCACGCCGGCAACTTTCAACGGCGAGGCAATGTTGTCGAAGACCGACATATGCGGGTAATTGACGAAAAACTGGTGCACCAGGCTGATGTTGCGCTTTTGCGCCGACAGGCTGGAGACATCTCTGCCATTGAGGACAATCTGCCCGGAGGCGAGGCTGTCGAGGCCGGCCATCAGCTTGATCAGCGAGGTCTTGCCCGAACCGGTTTCTCCGAGAAGAACGTTGAAATGGCCGGTTTCAAGCGTCAGGCTCGTTTCCTTGACGTGGGTGATGCCTGCCACGCGCTTGCTGACGTTTTTAAGTTCCAGGGACATGTATCTTCGCCCGCGTCCGGACTGGCTCAGGGTTTGGAACTCCGAAACCCTGGCCGTCACATTCGCATAGGTGGGGGACCGGGGTCTTCCCCGGTCCTGTTGTTGGGATCAGACGACCCGGCTCAGTTTTCCGCCCAGCGGGCAACCAGCTCGTCATAGTTCACGGTCTGGCCCTGAGGCTTCTCGTTGTCGAGCTTGGCCTTTGGAGCACCCGGCTGGGACAGCCAGTATTCCGCGTCCTTTTCCTCGTTCAGACGTGGACCGCAACCGCCGTAGACGTTGGCGCGCTCATCGGCCTGCTGCATGCGGGCCATAACGATGTCCATTTCCTCCGCCAGACGGTCCATGGCTTCCTGCGGCGTGAAGGCGCCGGAGTTCACGTCACCGATCTGCTGCCACCAGATCTGGGCCAGCTTCGGATAGTCAGGAACATTGACGCCGGTCGGCGACCAGGCCACCCGGTCCGGAGAGCGGTAGAACTCGACCAGCCCACCGAGTTTCGGAGCCCGTTCGGTGAACGATTCGTGACGCACGGTGCTGTCACGAATGAAGGTGAGACCGACATGGCTCTTCTTCACGTCAACCGTCTTGGAGACCACGAACTGGGCGTAGAGCCAGGCGGCTTTCGCACGGTCTTCGGGAGTGGATTTCAGGATGGTCCAGGAACCCACGTCCTGATAACCGACCTTCTGGCCTTCTTCCCAGTAGGGACCATGCGGGCTCGGAGCCATGCGCCACAGCGGCGTACCCTCGTCATCCACCGTGTTGTTGCCTTCGGACTTCGGCTTCACCATGTCAGCGGTGAACGCGGTGTACCAGAAGATCTGCTGGGCAACGTTGCCCTGGCTGAGTGCCGGCAGGGACTGGTAGAAATCGAAGCTGGCGGCACCCGGAGGGGCGAAGTTGCGCAGCCACTCATCCCATTTGCGGATGGCGTAGACAGCCGCAGGACCGTTGGCGGCACCACCGCGGGAAACCGAAGCACCCACCGGGTTGCAGGTCCCCTTTTCCATGCGGATGCCCCACTCGTCGACCGGAATGCCGTTCGGCTCACCCTTGTCGCCGGCGCCGGCCATGGAAAGCCAGGCATCGGTCATGCGCCAGCCGAGATCCGGTGCGCGCTTGCCGTAATCCATGTGTCCGAAGATCTGGACGCCGTCGACTTCCTTCACGTCGTTGGTGAAGAACTCGGCAATGTCCTCATAGGCGGACCAGTTGACCGGAACGCCCAGGTCATAACCGTATTTGTCCTTGAAGGCCGTCTTCAGGTCTTCACGGTCGAACCAGTCCTTCCGGAACCAGTAGAGGTTCGCGAACTGCTGGTCGGGCAACTGGTAGAGATCGCCGTCCGGACCGGTGGTGAACTGCGTGCCCATGAAGTCGTCCAGGTCGAGTCCCGGATTGGTGACATCCTTCGCGGTACCTTCCATCCAGTCGGACAGATTGTAGGCAAGCTGCAGGCGGGAATGGGTGCCGATCAGATCGCTGTCGTTGACATAGGCGTCATAGAGGTTCCGTCCGGTCTGCATCTGGGTCTGGACAGCCTGAACGACTTCGCCTTCACCGAGAATCTGGTGATTGACCTTGATACCGGTGATTTCCTCAAACGCCTTCGTCAGGACTTCCGACTCGTAGGAATGTGTCGGGATACCTTCTGACAGGACGTTGATCTCCATGCCATCGAACGGTTCGGCCGCCTTGATGAACCACTGCATCTCGGCAAGCTGATCGTCCTTCGACAGGGTCGAAGGCTGGAATTCCTGGTCAATCCACTTCTGTGCCGCTGCTTCGTCGGCAAAAGCGGATCCTGACCCCGCAATCACAGCGCAAGCTGCAACCGCGGAGAGTAGATACTTACGCATCTGCATCTCCTCCCAATGAGATAAATAGCGCCGTGTTTATCCGGCTGCCGATACTTGGACATACCGTTGCCATGTTGTCAAACTAATTTTTTAGTAGATTTATTTCGACCCAAAAAACAATTTAAAGCATTGATATAAATAAGATAATATCGACGCGCATTTGATCCGGCGACCGCTCGTTTTCTCGTTTTGATCTCGTTGTCAGGACCGAGTGTGGCACAAATTTGTCGGCAAATGTAGGGTGGAAACCAGGTTTCGGTTCTTTCATTTGAGCGATCGCATTTCGACGAATCAATTTCGTTTGGTGCCATCAAACGAAAATATTTGATTGGCACGGCAGCGCAGCATGGCCTGCTGCAACGCCAGAAGAGAGCAATCTTCATCCTGGCCCGCCTCTTCCTCACGCCAGAACAAGTCCCGTGACAGGCCTCGCAAAACACCAACACCGGAAATGCCTGGGCACGTGTTTTAGGTTGCAAATCTCCATACGGAAAAGGATGAATGCAAAAAGCGCTTCAACCGGGAACCAAACTCAGTGAACCAGCCGATCTCCACAAGCCACCCGGTTCTGGTAACCGGTGCCACAGGGTATGTAGCCGGCTGGCTGGTGAAGGAACTGCTTGAGGCCGGCGTCACCGTAAACGCGGCGGTACGCGATCCCGGCAACGCTGCAAAACTGCGGCACCTGCGCGAAATCGCGGACAGATCGCCCGGAACACTAAGGTTCTTTGAAGCGGATCTCCTGAAGCCGGGCTCCTATGCCGCCGCCATGGAGGATTGCCGACTTGTCTTTCATACAGCGTCGCCATTCACCACCCGGGTCAGGAACCCGCAAAGGGAGCTGATCGATCCGGCACTCAAGGGCACCCGGAATGTACTGGAAACCGCGGCGGCAAATGCGGCAGTCGACAGGGTCGTCGTCACCAGTTCCTGCGCGGCGATCTACACCGACGCCATCGACTGCCAGACAGCTCCCGGCGGGACACTAAACGAAGAGATCTGGAACACCACCGCGTCGCTCTCCTATCAGCCTTACAGCTATTCCAAGACGCTGGCGGAACGCGAAGCCTGGAGGATCGCCGACGGGCAGAACCGCTTCAGACTGGTCGCCGTGAACCCGTCGCTGGTCATCGGCCCGGCCCTGAACCCGGATCCAACCTCCGAGAGTTTCAACATCGTCCGGCAGATGGGGAACGGCACCATGAGGCTGGGCGCTCCGAAACTCGGGATCGGCGCCGTGGACGTCCGCGATCTCGCCCGGGCGCATGTCGCGGCCGGTTTTGCTCCACATGCGCAGGGCCGCTATATCGTCTCGGGTCACAACACCAACATTCTCGAACTCGGCAAGACCCTCGTTGAAAAATTCGGTGACGCTTATCCGGTGCCGCGCAAATCGGTGCCCAAACCCATGGTATGGCTGTTGGGCCCGCTCATGAGCGGCATCTCCCGCAGGTTCGTCACCAACAACGTCGATGTGAAATGGCGCGCGGACAATTCCAGAAGCAAACGCGACCTCGCCATGACCTACCGCCCGCTCAAGATGTCCATGGAAGACATGTTCCAGCAGATGATCGACACCGGAGCCTTCGGGAAGTAGCGGGCATTGCCCGCTGATTTCTGTCTGGCTCGATGAATACGGCCTTACGCAGGCTTCCCTCTTGCAGTCCCGAACCTGATCCGGGACCTCGCAGACGGCACTCGAAAACCTTGCTTGGCGTAAAGCCGCGACACCGGATGGCTCTTGGTGGAGCGGAAGGATCAAAGCACCGTTCTGACGTGCCAGAGTTCGGGGAACAGCTCCACCTCAAGCATGCGCTTCAGATAGGAAACACCTCCCGTCCCGCCGGTGCCGCGTTTGAAGCCGATGACCCGCTCGACCGTCGTCACGTGATTGAACCGCCAGCGGCGGAAATAGTCCTCCAGGTCAACCAGCTTCTCACCGACTTCGTAAAGTGCCCAATGCGCGGACGGGTCACCGTAGACAGCCCGCCAAAGCTCCATGATCTGGGGAACCTCCCGGTGCGGTTCCCCCGCCGGTGTCTCGGTAAGTTCCCGGTCAATCTCGAACCCGTTTCTGCGGGCAAAGGAAAGCACCACCTGGTAAAGGCTCGGCCGTTCGAGCTCTTCCCTGAGAAGCGCAACGCCTCCCGGATCATGTTCATGTGGCTTGATCATCGCCGTATTGCGGTTGCCGAGCGCAAATTCGATCAACCGGTACTGCAGGGACTGGAAACCCGAGGAGACGCCCAGCGCATCGCGGAACCGCGTGTAATCGCTCGGGGTCATCGTGCGCAACACGTCCCAGGCCGAGTTGAGCTGTTCCATGATACGGCTGACCCGGGCCAGCAGCTTCATGGCTTCAGGCATGTGATCTTCCATGATCGCCTGCCGTGCGCCGAACAGTTCGTGCAGCATCAGCTTCATCCAGAGTTCGGACGTCTGGTGCTGAATGATGAAGAGGAGTTCGTCAGGAGCGTCCGACTGCGGCGACTGCGCCGTCAGTATCCGCGAAAGCCCCAGATAGTCGCTGTAGGACATCTTGTCCGAAAACGCCGTTTCAGCACCTTCCGTTGCGGGGTCATAGGCACCGCCAGGGCTGTTGCTCTCTGTCATCGATCTCTCCTGTCCGGCTGCTGCTCCCTCTGCTCGGGAGGCACCCTATCTGCCGGTAAACGCGTTCAGGCATCTATAGCCCCGCAACGGCGGAGTTGGATAGAGTTGAACGAGAGAGACTGCGCAGGAAACCCTGTCGGGCCGAAAGGTCTCAGCTCCCTGAAGCTTTCAGGATGGCCCCGGCTGAAAAGTCATAATGGCTGCTGCCGTTTATGGTCTTGCAGAACTGCCTGTAATCAATTTTGTCCCAGTCGCTGTCACCGATATTGGTCAGATAGAGATCCACGTTCTCGGGTGTGATAGGCGACATCCTGAAAACAACATCGACAAAGATCTCGCCATCGACCGATCTGGAAAAGTGGTCCCGGAGCATGACCAGAGCCCAGGCGCCGGCGAAGAAATGTCCACCATGGGTCATGGTCAGACTATCATCGCGCACAGCCTCCATACCGTCCGAAGACCAGTTGAGTCCAGCGAAAAAAATGTCCTCGCCCGGTCTCAGTCCGGCTTCCAGAGCCGCTTTCTGAGCGCCGAAGGCTACATCGTCATTCACCGCCCAGACGATATCCACCTGCGCGCGCTCGAACACGTTGCGGGCGCGCTTGTAGGCGACGGTCTCGTTCCAGTCGGTCGGGATCGCGTGCAGCAGCTTCACATCCGGATTGTTGGCAACCGCGCGCAACATCCCCGTCTCCCTGTGAAGACCGGCAGGCGTGGACGCGTCGCCGGTCAACGCCAGAAGGCGGATCGTCTCCCCTTGCGGTTTGAACTTCCGGGCCTTCTCGATAAGGGAACTGGCCATCTCGTACCCGGCGGATTCATTGTCCGGGACGATGGACGCCACGATGTTGCCCAAATCGATATTGTGCCGTTCAAGATTTTTCTTCTGTTTGGGGGTCAGCTTGTTCAGCAGGAACAAGACCTTGCTGGGCTTGCCATCCATGAGTTGAAGCAACCGGGCGGCCGACTGGTTCTCGTTCACAAGGATGAAATAGTCAGGAAGATCCCCATCCTCCAGCCGCTTCTTGAGCAGCGCCTCCATGATATAGGGTTGCCGGTCCGCATTGAGGATTTCAAGCTCCACATTCAGATCCGCCGCCGCAGCGGTCATGGTTCTGGATACGTCTCCCCAGAAGCCGGTCTCGCTACCCGGATTGATGAATGTGACCCGAAAATCGGCAGAATGAGCCACACCCGCGAAGGTCAGGAAACACCAGATCCAGAACAGTCTAGAAAATGCAGTCATTCAAATCCCGGTTCGTCACACGACGACTTTCCAGCAGATCGAACGGCAAACAACGGCCGCAATGGAAAGCCTGGCCAAAATGTTTGGGCGCTTGCGGATGCCGCATGTGTTTTCACATCTAATCATCCGCATATATTAGTTTACGAAAGTTTCATCCAGCAGTTAAAATGATCTCTTTCGCCTGAGCACAACCGGCAGACGCACCCCGTCTCGCGACGACATCCATGATCGCTGTGATGTGAAAGCCGTTTGTCATTCGCTGCAAGACGCTTTCCCTGGCCCGCAGAAAGAAATGGTGCGCTGTAGCATTATGTGAAAATCTGGCTCAGGAGTTCCAAAGCCTTACAGGGTCATTTCATGTCCATCCGCGCAAGCATCTATCACCTGACCCATTACCGATATGACAGACCGGTCACTTTAAGTCCGCAGGTCATCCGCCTCCGCCCGGCGCCGCACAGCCGCACCCGCGTTCTGTCCCACTCCCTGAAAGTCTCGCCTCAAGGTCATTTCGTCAATCATCAGCAGGATCCCTACGGCAACTGGCTGGCCAGGTTCGTCTTCCCCGAACCCGTGCGCGAATTCAAGATTGAAGTCGATCTTGTCGCCGACATGACTGTCTACAATCCCTTCGACTTCTTCGTCGAGGAGAGCGCCGAGGACTGGCCGTTCGACTATCCGGAAGAACTTCGGGAAGATCTGCAGATCTACAGGAGCACCGAACCCGCGGGGCCTCATCTGAAAGCGTTTCTGGACACTGTGCCGCGCGACAGACAGCGGACCATCGATTTCATCGTCGGGCTGAACGCAAAGGTTTCCGGCGCGGTCGGCTATGTCATCCGGATGGAAGCGGGCGTTCAGACACCGGAAGAGACGTTTGAACGGGGAACGGGCTCGTGCCGCGATTCAAGCTGGCTTCTGGTTCAGGCGCTTCGTCATCTGGGCTTTGCCGCCCGTTTCGTCTCCGGCTATCTCATCCAGCTGAAGCCGGACCTGGAAGCTCTTGACGGCCCCTCCGGCACCGACCACGACTTCACGGATCTGCACGCCTGGGCCGAAGTCTACCTCCCCGGTGCGGGCTGGATCGGACTGGACCCGACATCCGGCCTGCTCACCGGCGAAAGCCATATCCCGTTGGCCGCGACACCGCACTATACAAACGCCGCACCGATCGTCGGGCTGGCGAGCCACGCGGACGTCGATTTCTCCTTCGACATGAAGATCAACCGCGTTGCCGAGCACCCGCGGATCACCAAACCCTTTTCCGAGGAAGCCTGGACCGCGCTCAACCGGCTCGGGGAAGAGGTCGACCGGGTTCTGGTTCAGGAAGACGTGCGCCTGACGATGGGCGGCGAACCGACCTTCGTCTCCATTGACGATTTCGAGTCCGATGAATGGAACACGGAGGCCGTCGGCCCGACCAAGCGCGAGAAAGCCGACATTCTGGTCCGCCGGCTGCGCAAGCGCTTCGCCCCGGGCGGCTTTCTCCATTACGGTCAAGGCAAATGGTATCCGGGAGAAACCCTGCCCCGCTGGACGTTTTCCCTCTACTGGCGGCGCGACGACAAGCCGATCTGGAACGACCCGGAACTGATCGCCGAGGAAGGCAGCGACACCGGCGCGGATGCGGACAAGTCGGACGCCCTGCTCCGCCAGATCGCGAAGCGGCTCGACGTCGATCCCCAATATGTGGTTCCGGCCTACGAGGATCCCGCCGTCTGGCTGGTCAAGGAAGCCAACCTGCCGGAAAACGTCACCCCGGACAATTCCGAACTCGAAGACGCCGAGGCGCGTCACCGGATCGCACGGGTCTTCGACCGCGGGCTCTCCTCCCCGTCGGGCCATGTCCTGCCCATCCAGCGCTGGCAGGCCAAGGCGTCCGGCCATAAATGGCGGTCGGAAAACTGGAAGCTGCGCCGCAATGCCTTGTTTCTGGTGCCGGGCGACAGTCCCGTTGGATACCGCATTCCCCTGGAATCGCTGCCTCACGTGCCACCGGCTCAATATCCCTATACGAATATCGCCGACCCGACTGTCCCAAGGGCGCCACTGCCGGAGTTTCCGGTCGGACCGCGGCCGGAGCGCCCGCAGGACGTTGCGCAGTTCACTGCGGCGGGTCCACAGCAGGAAAGACGCGAACAGCAATTGCCTGACGGGGAAATCGGCGACGCGGCTGTCCGTACCGCCTTGTCCGTGGAACCGCGCGACGGTCGGCTTTGTGTCTTCATGCCGCCGGTGGAAGCGATCGAGGACTATCTGGAACTCATCGCTGCTGCGGAAACCGCTGCGGCCGATCTCGGCATTCCGGTGCACATCGAGGGCTATCCGCCCCCACCCGATCCACGCATGAACGTCATCCGGGTTGCCCCGGATCCGGGCGTCATCGAAGTCAACATCCATCCGGCGGCAAGCTGGAAGGACTGTGTGGCGATTACCGAAGGCGTTTACGAGGAGGCCCGCAACACACGTCTCGGCGCCGACAAGTTCATGATCGACGGCAAACATACCGGAACCGGTGGCGGCAACCATGTTGTCGTCGGCGGAGCAACGCCGCTCGACAGTCCTTTCCTGCGCCGCCCGGACCTGCTTCGCAGCCTCATCCTGCACTGGCAGCGGCACCCGAGCCTCTCGTATCTGTTTTCCGGTCTCTTCATCGGTCCGACATCCCAGGCACCACGCGTCGACGAAGCGCGTCACGACGGGCTTTACGAGCTGGAAGTCGCCCTTTCGCAGATCAAGCGTCCGGCCGAAGGTCCGACACCCTTTCCCTGGCTGGTCGACAGGCTGCTGCGCAATCTTCTGGTCGATGTCACCGGCAACACCCACCGGGCGGAAATCTGCATCGACAAGCTCTACTCACCGGACGGCCCGACCGGCCGCCTCGGCCTCGTCGAATTCCGCGGCTTCGAAATGCCGCCCGACCCGCGCATGAGCCTGGCGCAGCAGTTGCTTCTGAGAGCCCTGGTCGCCCGGCTCTGGCAGCGCCCGCTTTCGGGCAACCTGACCCGTTGGGGCACCACCCTCCATGACCGGTTCATGCTGCCGCATTATGTCTGGGCCGATTTCCAGGATGTGCTGCGGGACCTGGATCACCACGGCTTCACCATGCGTCCGGACTGGTTCGAGGCTCAGGCGGAGTTCCGCTTTCCCTTCTGCGGGGAAATCGAGGTCGAGGGGGTTCATCTGGAGCTGCGGCAGGCGTTGGAACCCTGGCACGTTCTGGGCGAAACAGGTGCCATCGGCGGCACCGTGCGTTACACGGACAGCTCGACCGAACGCCTGCAGGTCAAGCTCACCACCGCCGATCCGGACCGCTATACCGTAACCTGCAACCGGCGCATGATGCCCTTGCGGAAGACCGAAACCAACGGCGTCTCCGTCGCGGGAGTGCGCTACAAGGCCTGGCAACCCTCCATGGCACTGCATCCGGTTCACCCGGTTGACGCGCCGCTGACCTTCGATATTTTCGACCGCTGGAGCGGGCGGGCCATTGGCGGCTGCGTCTATCATGTCGCCCACCCGGGCGGGCGCAGCTACGACACCTTTCCGGTCAACGGCAACGAGGCCGAGGCGCGGCGGCTGGCACGGTTCGAACCGCACGGCCACACGCCAGGTCTTTATGCCCCGGAGGAGGAGCATCCTCACCCGGAGTTTCCGTTGACCTTGGACCTGCGGCGGCCACACTATGTCTGACGGTCTTTTGGCCGTCGGTCTACGGAGGAAATGATGCATGAGTTTGGACGAAACGGCTATATCAGGTGATGTCGGGCGGGAGTTGCTGAACTCCTATCGCCCGTTTCCTGGTGTTTCGGACGAACTCCTCGATCCGGCGGGCCGGGTGAGGCCCGTTTGGCGGCCCTTTATCGATCACCTCTCCTCCCTGACACCGGAAGAAATCGGCAACCGCTTCGCGCGCGGCAACCAGTATCTCAACGATGCGGGTGTCTACTTCCGGCATTACGGCCAGAATGACGCGAAAGAGCGGGAATGGCCGTTGAGCCACATTCCGGTAATTATCAGCGAAGACGACTGGGAGGTCATCAGCGAAGGCCTCATCCAGCGGGCCGGTCTTCTGGAACAGCTTGTGGCGGATCTATACGGCCCCAACAAGATGGTGAGCGAGGGTTACCTGCCTGCAAACCTGATCGCCAGAAGCCCGGAATGGCAGCGGCCTCTCGTCGGCGTCACTCCCCAATCGGGCAATTTCCTGCATTTTCTGGCCTTCGAGATCGGACGGGGGCCCGACGGCACATGGTGGGTCCTGTCGGACCGGGCGCAAGCACCTTCGGGAGCGGGCTTTGCCCTTGAAAACAGGGTCGCCACCGGCCGCGTTTTCAATGAATATTTCGCCAGGGCCAATGTTCACCGGCTCGCCGGGTTCTTCCGCCGCTTCCGCAACCATCTGGTCGAGTTGCGCGGAGAAACCGACAGCCGCGTGTCCATTCTGACGCCCGGCCCGATGAACGACACCTATTTCGAGCATGCCTATATCGCCCGCTATCTCGGTTTCATGCTGCTGGAGGGCGAAGACCTGACAGTGCAAAACGGACGCCTGATGGTGCGCACCGTCGCCGGCCTGAAACCGGTCAGCGTGCTGTGGCGCCGCCTGGACGCAGCGTGGTCCGATCCGCTGGAACTGGAAGAATCGTCACGTATCGGCACAGCCGGTCTGGTGCAGGCCGTGCGCGACGGTTCCATCACCATGGTCAATGCGCTGGGGACCGGCATTCTGGAAACCCGAGCCCTGCTCGCCTTTCTTCCCCGCATCAGCAAACGGCTGCTGGGAGAAAGCCTCAAATTGCCGAATGTCGCCACCTGGTGGTGCGGCGAGCCCGCCACACGCGATTACGTGAAGGATCATGCCGAAAGCATGATGTTCAGCCCGGCGCTCTCAACCGCACTCCCTTTCTCATCCGCCCAGACTGACTTCATCGGGCGCGACTTCGAAAAGTTCCACAAGGGCATCCTGGAAACCTGGATCGACAACAAGAGCAGCGATCTTGTCGGCCAGGAAGCCGTAACATTGTCAACCACACCCGCCTATCAAGAAGGAGGGCTTGTGCCGCGGCCGATGAGCCTGCGTGTCTTTCTGGCCCGCACGGCGGACGGCTGGGAAGTCATGGCCGGAGGATTTGCCCGCATCGGCCGCACGGAAGATGCCAGCGCCATTGCCATGCAGGAAGGCGGATCGGCGGCTGACGTGTGGATTGTCGGCGGCCGGAAACCTGTCAGGGAAACACTGCTTCACCAGATAGAGTCGCCCTACTTCAAATCCCAGGCGGGCACTTTGCCCGCCCGCGCCGCCGACAACCTCTTCTGGCTGGGGCGCTACGTGGAGCGCGCCGAGGGCGCTGTCCGCCTGCTGCGTGCCTATCATGCCCGCCTTCAGGAGACCGCCGACCCGGAAGCTCCCCTGGTCACCATGACCGCGGACTATCTGGAGGACATCGGGGTCGCGCCGGACGCGCCTGTTCCCCAGAGCCTCTGCGACATCCTGCAATCGGCGGTCACCAGCGCCAGCAAGGTTCGCGACCGGTTTTCGGTCGATGGCTGGCTGGCCCTGAACGATCTGGCACAGACCGCCAGCGGCGTGAAACTGGCGCTGCACGAAAATGCCGACGTCCCGCGCGCCATGGGACTGCTTTTGCGCAAGATCACCGGATTTTCCGGGCTGGTGCACGAAAACATGTACCGCTTCACCGGTTGGCGGTTCCTGAGCCTCGGCCGGGCTCTGGAACGCGCGCACGCGATGACGGATCTCCTGTCGGTCTTCACCAGCCCGAAGGCTCCTGAAGGCTCTCTGGAACTGCTTCTGGAGGTCGGCGACAGCGCCATGTCCATGAGCCGGCGCTACGCGGTTTCGCTCAGTCAGGCCACGGTTCTCGATCTTCTGGCGATGGATACGAAAAACCCGCGCGCGGTCCTCTACCAACTGACCGAGATGAAGGACCACATCGCCGTCCTGCCGGGGGCGGCGGAATTCGGCCACCTGTCGCACCTGGCCCGGTCTATCCTGCAGATACACACCAGCCTGGCGATCGCGACACCGCAAACCCTGACCCCGGAAACGCTGGCGGACCTGCGCGACCGGATTGCCGATCTTTCCGGGGAACTGACCGACACTTACATCCGCTAGGGCGTGAACTCTCAAATGAAGACGAAATGGCATCGGAAATGGCAAAGCACCGTTAGGAAGCGCGCGCGGAGCAGGCTTCTTGCCCGGTCAAGCACGCTGACGACATGGGGTGACGCCAATTTTTGTCTTCATTTATGAGTTCACACTCTAATTCTCCGCAATCGCGCGGTGCGAGGCACCCTTGTTTTACGACATAACCCTTGAAGTCATCCATGATTACGCCAGCCCGGCCAATTCCGGTCGCCACGCATTGCGCCTGATGCCTGCAACGATCCCGCACGAACAGACCTTGCTTGCCGGAGAACTGTCCTTCCTGCCGGAGCCTTCGGAACGGCGGAACCGGACGGATTTCTTCGGTAACGCCGTCACCGACATCGCCTACCGGACGCCTCACAGGGAGCTGTGCTTCAAGCTGGTGGCCAGGATCGAGCGGACGGCGACACCCGAGGCATTCGACATCTCGCCGCCGTTGAAGTCTCTTGCGCGGGAAATTGCCGATATCCAGTCGCTCAGACCCGTGGAACCGGTGCATTTTCTCGCCGCCTCGCCACGTTTGCGGCTCGACCCGGCGTTCGCCGTTTATGCGCGCGAACGCGTGGATGCGGACATGAGCGCCATAGCGGCGGTGGAGACCATCGGCAAGGCGCTTTACAAGGACATGCGTTTCGATGCGGACGCGACAACAGTGGACACCCCTGCCCTGGAAGCGTTCGAACGCCGGCACGGTGTCTGCCAGGACTTCTCCCACATCATGATCGCCTGCCTCAGGAGCATCGGCGTTCCGGCCGGTTACGTCAGCGGTTTCCTGAGGACCAGTCCACCGGAAGGCCAGCCGCGGCTGGAAGGCGCCGATGCCATGCATGCCTGGGTGCGGGCATGGTGCGGCGTTGAAATCGGCTGGATCGAGTATGATCCCACCAACGCGCTTCGTGTCGGCCAGGACCAGATTGTTGTCGCCAGGGGCCGCGACTATGGCGACGCCGCCCCGGTCAAAGGCGTTCTGCGCACCGCCGGTGGCCAGACCACCGATCACAAGGTCGACGTCATCCCCCGCTGATCTTTCGCGCCGGTGCCCGAATGACCAGCCTGCGCGCTCCGTCACTCATTGCAGGATATCCCCTGCTCGTCCGCCGAACGCTGTTTTCAACCGCTGCTTTTTGTTAAACTGTGGTCCGCAACCTCGGGTGCGGGAGCCGGTGATGCGTGCAGTCCTGATAGCGGTATTCGTCTTGTTTGTTTCGGTGGGAGCAAGCCTGGCAGACTACGGCCGGTCGAAAGCCTGGTTCCACGACATACCCTATCAGGAGCGCGTCCGGACCCAGTTTCTGCTGGTGTTCACAGGCGATTACACCGGCCTGGTCGACGGCACCTTCGGGCCCCTCACCTACAATGCGCTCAAGTCCTTTCAAAAACACCGCGAGCATGTGCCGGACGGCGTTCCGGATGCCAGGCAAATGCTGATCCTGCAGCGGGACGGACTTGATCTGGTCAGGCGCGTCGGCTTCGAAACGATAGACGACACCGCAAGCGGTCTGACCCTTGGTGTCCCGGTCAAGCTGTTCGAAGCAGCCTCGATGGCAGGGCGCGGGCGCCATTGGCTGGCTCATGACAGCAGCATCGAACTGGAGACCTGGCGGGTGCCGCGAGAGGAAACCGGCTATCAGGCACTGTATCGGCGGGCAACCCGGCCGCAAAACGGCCGTGCCGTCGACTACAAGAACTTTCGCAACGACTACTTCATCGTGTCTGGACAACAGGATGGGCGCGATTTTTATCTGAGGGTGATGAAGACCCCGCAAGACAGCCGGGGCTTCACGCTATTCTGGGAACCCAGGCACGCTGTTTTCATGGACAGGGTGGCGACTGCCATGTCCAGCAGCATGACCGGCATCGTGGAGAGCGACGAGCAAGGCCGGGACAGCAAAGATGCTGCGCCCGGCCCGGCACGTCTGGAAGGTCTCAACAGCGCGGCTCCGCAAACCGGAACCGTGGCATCGCGGGCCGCAAAAAGCGGAACCGGATCCTGACACACGGCACGGCCGCCTCGCGAAGCAGCAGAAAATGACCGGTTCCGTTTCGACCCGAAGACACACGGAACCGGATTTTGTGCTTAGCGCATCGCGCCCTTATGCCGCCTCAAGTTTGGCGATGAAGCCGTCGACCTCGACCTTGAGCTTCGCGGCCTGACCGGAGAGTTCTCCGGCCGCCATGGTGACCTGGCTGGCGGCGGCACCGGTTTCCTGCGATGCCTGGGTAACGCTGACGATATTCTCCGAAACCGCCTGAGTCCCGTTCGCCGCCAGGGTGACGTTCTGGGCAATCTCCCGGGTTGCGGCGTCCTGTTGCCCCATAGCCGTGGCAATGTCGACCGAGGTCTCGTTGATGCGCGCGATGATGCCACCGATTTCCCCGATCGAGGCGACAGATGTGCTGGTCTGTTCCTGGATCTCCTTGATCAGGTTGGAGATATTGTCGGTTGCCTTCCCGGTTTCGCTGGCCAACGCCTTGACCTCGCCCGCGACCACCGCAAAGCCCTTGCCCGCTTCACCCGCTCTGGCGGATTCGATCGTGGCGTTCAGAGCCAGCAGATTGGTCTGCTCGGCGATGTCGGAGATCATGGAAATGACGTCGCCGATCTTTTCGGCAGTCTTTGCAAGCTGATCCATCTGACCTTCGGTCTTGGCAACCTCATCAACGGCCTGCTGGGAGATGCTGGAGGCCTGCGACACCCTTGAATTGATCTCGCCGATCGAACTGGAGAGTTCCTCGGTTGCGGACGAGACCGTCGCGACGTTGCTGGTGGCTTCTTCCGTTGCCGTGGCCACCGAGGTTGCCTGACTGCTGGTCTCTTCAGCGATGCTTGACATGGACTGCGCGGTCGCCTGCAGTTCGGTCGAAGCCGAGGAGACAGTCTCCACAATCGCACCAATGTTGGACACGAACTGCCTGGATGCCTCCTCAAGAAGGCGCTGGCGTTCTGCCTCGGCGCTGCGATTGCGCTGCTGTTCCTCTTCAAGATCCCTGGAGCGCGCCATGGTATCGCGGAAAGTCTGATAGGCCGTTGCCACCGCGCCGATCTCGTCCTGGGCATAGATCCTCACCTCGGTGGTGTAATCCCCGGATGTCAGTGCATTGATGCCTGTCACCACTTCGTTCAGGGGCCGGATTAGTGATCTGCGGATGAGGATGACCGCAAAGGTAATGGAGGCAACGAATATGATCACCGATATGATCAGAATGCTCCACAGGGCGAACTGCTCGGCTTGCAGCGCCGTCTGGGCGGCCTCGAGTGTGAATAGCTCGAGTTCGTGCACCAGTTCTTCGAGCTCGTGGTTGAGCTTGTCTTCTTCCGCCTTGATGTCGCCCTGCATTGCAAGAGCGTCGTCCAGATGGCCGGTTTCGATCAGATCGAATGCCTCGATGGCATGATCGTCATAACTCTTGTGTTCGGCGGCGATCACCTTGAAGGCATCATGGACCTTCTGAAATTCCGCCTTCATTTCTTGCGAATGGGCCACTTTGGCGGCTTGACTGGCAAGATTCTGAGCGTCGACAATTTCGTGATCGACCTTCTTTGCATACTTCTCGAAGATCTGGCGCGCATCAATGAATTCGTTGTGCGCGTCGTCGTGTCCCTCCATCATCACTCCGGCCCGGAGAGCCCGCTCGAGATTGATGGATTGTTCGAGCTGATGGATCGTGATCAGGCTCACCGCGTTGGTCAGAGGAATGTCCTGGTTGGCGACGCCGTCGATCAGAACACCGATCTTTTCGAGCTGCCACAGGCCGATCCCGGCCACCAGAACCAGCCCGGCAAGGCAGGTTCCGACGACAGTCATGATCTTTGCGCCGATACCTGCTGAACGTTTGGCACGCGCCTCGCCTCGTTCCTCGATTTGCTCAGTCACTTGCATTCCTATTTCTCCCAACATTGCAATCCATGGGAAGACGCGATCCGGCACCGGTGACTTTTGCGGAATCAGGTGTGCAGAAGCAGCGCAACCGCTGTGAAGGCAGCCGAATGAAATTCTCTCGATCCAACTGACGCTTCGTCACCGCGAGAGAACACTCTTCCACGTAAACGTAAGATTAAAATTTGATTCAAGTATTGGTGAAGAAACGTAAATTATTGCAGGAGATGAAACTAAAGGGTGTAAATTACAATCTAGAGGATCAAAAAAACAACCTAAAAAGAAGGAGAATCCGCAGAAAATAGCCGTTTCTGCCAACTACCATTCAAATTTATTTCTATTTTTTCGAAATTTTCAGCGTCCTAATGTCAAATACCTACGTATAAATTACAATGATTAATTGCCCGAACTAAATTGTCATGAAAAACGGGAATATTTGTTAAGAAAAATAATCGCGAATTCATCCTTCAAAATTCCAGAAAATAAACTTCAGATTTATAGTAAGCGCAGCGAGTTTGCACTGCATTGCACGATAAATATATGCACGGAGTTTCCGGCTCGGGAGGTTCAGACAGCCCCCCGTTCCAATTCAGCCGCTTGTCCAGACGCTCGCCTGGGGGCGCCCTATCGGATTGCCCTATCGGATTGCCTTGTCGTCAGCGTCGAAGAAATGCATGCGCGATTCGTCGAACTTGAGGCCGACGCGGGCGCCTTCTTCCACGCTCTCGCTGCCACTGATGCGCACCAGAACCGTCTCCAGGCCGTCCAGCGCCACATAGAGGAACGTGTCGGACCCGAGATACTCGGTGACTTCGACGGTTCCGGTACAATGATGCCCCTCGTCGGGGCCGGTGACGCTGATGTGCTCCGGGCGGACGCCCAGCTTGACCGGTGCTTGCGATGCGCCAGCATGCGGATACCGTCCACCGCCGTGCCCCTGCAGCGAGAACCGGTCACCGTCGATGGAACAGGGCAACACGTTCATCTTCGGCGAGCCGATGAACTGGGCGACGAAAAGGTTGTCGGGGCGCTCATACAGCTCGCGCGGGGAACCGGCCTGTTCGATCCGTCCGGCTTGCAGCACCACGATCTTGTCGGCCAGCGTCATGGCCTCCACCTGGTCATGGGTCACATAGATCATGGTCGTGCCGAGACTCTTGTGCAGGCGCGCGATCTCAAGCCGCATTTCCACGCGCAGCGCGGCATCCAGGTTCGACAAGGGTTCGTCAAACAGAAAGGCGCTCGGCTCACGCACAATGGCCCGGCCGATGGCGACACGTTGGCGCTGCCCGCCGGAAAGCGCTTTCGGGCGCCTGTCCAGATAGTCGTCGAGTTTCAGCACATCGGCGGCCGCATTCACCTTCCGGGTGATCTCGTCCTTGGGAACCCCGGCGGTCTTCAACCCGAAGCCGACATTCTCGCGCACCGACATATGCGGATAGAGCGCATAGGACTGAAACACCATGGACAGCCCGCGCCCCGACGGAGGCAACGCGGTCACATCCTTGCCGTCAATGTCGATTGTGCCGCGGCTGGTTTCCTCAAGACCCGAGATAAGCCGGAGCAGGGTCGATTTTCCGCACCCCGACGGGCCGACAAAAATGACGAACTCGCCATCCTCGACCTGAAGATCGATCCCCTTGATGACCTGCAGTGTCCCGAACCATTTTTCGACCTTGTTGAGCTGGATCGCACCCATGAAACAGTCCTCGTTAAGCCGCTTGTTCAGCGTGTGTGGGCGATGCCCAGGAAAGCCAGATGGCGGAGGTCCAGGAGAACGTGCCACCACCGGCGCCCGCACCCGTCTCCGGGCTGAAATATTCCGCAAATCCGCCAGTCTCGATCAGACTTGCCGTATCCACCCGCAGCCGTTCTGCGCGCATCGTGTCGCCTGCCTCTGCAAATCCGCGCGCGATCATGTAGTTGATCATCGCCCAGATCGGCCCGCGCCAGTATCGCAGCGGCTCGTAGCTGGCATGATCCGGATCGTAGGAAGGCATCAGAAAGCGGACCTTCGACGCGATCCTGTCGAAATGCGCCTGCAGCGACGCCATTGTCGTCTCGTCCCGAATGCCCGCATAGAGCGCCAGGAACGCGGCACTCGAAATGCCGTCGGTCAGTTTCCCGGACCGCTCGTCGAAAGCGACATGAGCTTTCAGGTCCTCGTTCCACAGCGTCTTCGCGCCGGACTCCATTTTCGCGATCCAGCCCCGGATTTCGGACGCCTCCGCGACCCTGCCGAGCCGTTCCGCCAGCGACAGAAGATCCCGGTTGGCCCGCAGGAAGATGAAGGTTATCCCCGGATCGGCGACGAAAAACGGACAGGTTCTGGCAACTTCCGCCGGATCCCATTGCACCGCGCGGCAGGCGGCCATGATGCTCAGATAGCGGTCATAGTCCGCCTTTTGCGGACGCATTGCCGGATCCACATGGGACGTGTCCTTGCGCTCGTAAGGGCCTATGTCCGCGATCTCGACCGCCCGCAGGGCGTCGTCCCAGTCCGGAAGGTTGTCCCGGCCCGATTCCCAGGGATGAATGACCGCGATGACACCCAGATCCTGAGGGTCGCGATAGGCGAGAAACCAGCGGTGCCACTGCATGAGTTTGGGAAAAAGGGCTGCCGCCCGGTCCAGTGACTGGCCGGTCACATCCGCATCGACGAGTTCACGGATCACGGTTGCGGCGACCGGCGGCTGCGAATGGCCCGAACTCGGGATCGGTCCGCCATCCGTACCCCAGACCGACGGGCCTGGAAAGTAGCTCGGGTCGTCCTTGCGGAACAGGATATGCGGCACCATGCCGTCGCGCCACTGCCCCTGGAACAGCATCTCGATTTCCCGCCAGGCCCGGTCCTGGTCAAAGGTGGCGAAGCCCAGCGCGACAAACACCGAATCCCAGTTCCACTGGTAGGGATAAAGCCCCTTCGTCGGCACCGTATAGCCACCCTGGTCGTTCTCGATCAGGATGGATTTCGCTTTTTGATCTAAATCCGAATTGGACACAGGTAACTCCCATGGGCCTCTTGCGAGCCCTTTTGATTATCCCTTGACGCTGCCGGCCGTCAGGCCCTGCACAAGGAAGCGTTCGAACCACAGAAAGATGACGAGGACGGGCACCGTGGCGATCACCGCGCCGGCCATCAGGTGCTGACGGGGGACCTCCGAGGAATTCAGGGACACGACCCCGCGCGACAGAGTGAAGATGTCCGGATTGTCCAGGAACATGAAAGCGAACAGGAATTCGTTCCAGGCGATCATGAAGACGTAAAGAGACACAGAGGCGAGCGCCGGAAGCGACAGCGGCAGCGTGATCTTCAGGATCACCCCGATACGGCTGAGCCCGTCCATCAGCCCCGCTTCCTCCAGCTCGGCCGGCAACCCGCGGAAATAGCCCTGCAGCATGTAAAGCGCGACGGGAATTGTCGTCGCGGGATAGACGATCAGAAGCCCGGTCAGCGTGTTGCGCAGACCGAGCTGCGAGAAAACGGCGTAGAGCGGGATCACCAGCACGATCGCCGGAACCATGTAGATCAACAGGACGGAGCGGGCCAGGAGTGCCTGACCGGGAAACCTCAGCCGGGAGACGGCGTAGGCGCCCGGAACGGAAAGCAGCAGTGTGATCACGACCGTCGCCACGGAGACAAAGGCGGACACCATCAGGTAACGGCCGAAGTTGAACTGGGTGAAGAGTTCCACATAGGACCGCACCAGGCCGCTCAGACCTTGCGAGAAATCAATCGACAGGTCGAGCGGGTTGGCCAGGAGCGTCTGCTGGCTCTTCAGCGACGTCATCACCATCACATAGAAGGGCAGCGCCACGATGATGGTGAAGACGACGAAGCCGACGCCCTTGGCGATGCGGATATAGATCACTTCCCGCTCATAGCGGCTCATTGCGCCGAAACGGGCATCGCGCAGACAAAGCCGCAAAGCCGCCGTCACACCGGCAACGAAGGCGATAAGCGCCAGCCCCTGCCAGACAGGAGCAACGGACAGTGGCAGGCTGAACGGCCCGGCAAAGCTGGCGATCATCAGCACGAGGAACACCACGACCGCGCAATAGGCCCAGGCCGGCGCGCCCCCTGTGCCTGCCGCGGAGCCGCGCCAGACAAACACCAGCGCCCCGAGTAACCCGGCAAGGCCCGCGGCCGTTGCCTGCGGCAGTGCGACTTCACCGGTAATCAGCGTCAGCGTGACGCCGATAACCACCATGGCCATGACGCCCCACAGGAGACCGGTGAAAGCGGTCAACAGGATGCTGGCGGGTCTCATAGCCCTTCCTCCTTCGGCGAGAAGCGGATGAAAAGAGTGGCGAAGGTGACCAGCACGACAAAGACCACCACCGCGACCGCGGCGCCCGCCCCGAGATTGGAGAGCGCAAAGCCCTGTTCATAGACATCCACCGTCAGCGTTCGCGTGCCCGCGTTACCGCCGGTGAGAAGGAAAATGTCGTCGAACTTGTTGAAGGTCCAGATGAAGCGCAACAGGAACAGCACCGACAGAATGCCCATGAGCTGCGGCAGCGACAGGTACCAGAACTGTTGCAGCGGCGTCGCGCCGTCCATTTCCGCCGCCTCGTACATGTCCGTGTTGATCGACTGCATGCGTGCCAGAATGAACAGGAAGGACAGCGGGAAATACCGCCAGGCCTCGAAGGCGATCACTGTCGTCAGCGCCAGCGGAAATTCCAGCGGAATGCCGAAGACGGAAAACTCTATCGCCCGCTGGCCGAAGAAATTGATCGGATCAGAGACGACCCCCATCTTGGTCAGCAGCGCGTTCAGCGTGCCGGAGAACGGATCGAACAGCACCACCCAGGTGAAGGCGACGGCGATCACCGGAGACACGTAAGGGAACAGGAAGAGGCCGCGCAGAACCCCCCTGCCGGGAAATGCGGTGTGCAGCAGTTGGGCCGCAAACAGTCCAAGGACGAGCGCGCCGCCGGTGCCGAAGATCGTATAGTAGAACGTCACCCGCAGCACCGACCAGAATTCATCGGCGCTGAAGATCCTGGAGAAGTTCTCGAAGGTGAATTCGAAATTGGTGAGCACGTTGTTGGCGTCACCGGTGACCACCGGTTCGCTCGCCCGCTCCGGGCGATTGGCGGCAAGGAACTCTTCCGAAACGGTCCCTTCCAGTTGAAGCCTGTCCCGCCAGCCAGGTTCCACGGTTCCGATCGTGCAGGTCAGCGCACTGCCGGTCAGCTCGCAGCCTTGCGGCAGGCCGGTTACGGCGAAGCCCGCCGGGACCTCGTCCTTCAGTACCACGTCGCGGATTTCCTCTTTGCGGGAGGAATTGCGCAGCCGGTATTCCAGCGTCGCGCTGTCGCCGGTCGCTTCCGGACCTCCCCGAAGGCGTTCATTGACGAGAACCGCGGGAGGGCGCAGATCGCCGAGCTGCACGGGTTTGACGCTGATCCAGAAATTGGCCAGGAGCGGACCGGCGACGATCACCAGAATGATGAGGAAGGTCGGCGCCAGCATCAGATAGGCGAGCCACATCTCGCGGCGCTGCATCGGTCCGATGCCTTTCGGCGGGCCTTCGGAAACAGGTTGACTGGTTTCTGCGCTCATTGGTTTGGCTCTGCTTTTCATGCCTTCGCCGCCGATGGGGCCACGGTCGGGCGAACTCTGTCCCGTCCGCCTGCGTCTGTGTCAGGCTGGGCCGGGGAAGGACCGGGCGTTCTCCAGTCGTCTGGAACGCCCAGCCTGTTCTCGGAGGAAACTCTCATGCCGCTACATCGGACAATGTGGCGCGTCGGCTGGGAAGAGCCGGCCCCTTCTCCCGATGAAAGGAAGAAGGAACCGCTGCCGAACCCGGGATCAATACCGAGCCATGCCTTGCGAGCGGAGAATTTCCCTTACTGGATCTTTGCCAGTTCCTCGTTCAGCTTGGTCACTGTGGCGGCCGCATCGCGCTCATCATCGATGTATTCGCGCACCAGACGGTTGATCACCTGGCTGTTGATCATCTTGGAGGCAAGCGACAGCTGGCCTTCCTTGACGCCCCAACGGCTGGCGGTGTCCAGACCGGAAACGATGGTCTTGATCGTGTCGGCGTCATAGAGATCCGTCAGCGCCGCCTTGCGGTCGACGCCGACCGGCAATTCGGCCCAGCCATCGACGAATGCGGTGGCGTTTTCCTTGTTGCCGCGGCGGATCGGGAACTTGCCTTCCGGAGCGATCGACAAGGTCGAGAGGTAGCCTTCATCCATCGAGAATTCGACGAACTGCATGGCTGCTTCCGTGTCCGCATCGTTGGTGATGCCGAAATAGCGGATGTCCGCCCAGGCAGCGCCATCGGCATTGGACGGTCCACTCAGCGTTGTCACGACGCCGGTCCTGGAGGCAAGCTCGGAGGAGGTCGGGTCGTCGGTGATGGTCGGCGGCGCGCTGTCACGCAGACCGGCCAGCTCATCGAGAATGAACGGCGACCAGATGATCATCGCTGCTTTGCCGGCAAAGTAAAGCTCGCGCGACTGTTTCCAGTAGAGATCTCCCGGAGGCGATGCCTTCGAGATGGCCTTGTAGAAATCGAGCGCTTCGATGGTCTTCTTCTCGTCGAGCGGCGTGAAGCCGTCCGCGCCGACAGGACTTACCCCGTTGGCCAGCAGCACATGCTCCAGCACCTGGCTCATGAAGTTCTCGTCGATCTTGGTCGCGGAGACGAAAGCGAACATTTCCGGCGGATTGTGAAGCTTTTCGACGGCGGCCAGAATGTTCTCGTAGCTGTCCGGCGCGGCAAGGCCATTTTCCTCGAAGAGGTCCTTGCGGTAGATGACCATCTGCGTCCAGCCATCGACCGGAACGGAGGCGACACCTCCGTCAACTGCGGCCATGGCGGCGGCACCCGACGCGAAAGTGCCCGCACCCAGGTTTTCGAAAACCTCGGTCGCCGCTTCCGTATCCAGAATCCCGGCTTCCGCCCAGGGCAGTGCGTATTGAAGGGTGTGGTAGATCACGTCCGGCAGATCGCCTGCAGCAAACGCAGCGGTTGCCCGCGTACCGAGATCGGATTCGCTCACTGGAATGACGTTCACTTCAATGCCCGTCTTGTCCTTGAAGGCCGCGGCCAGTTCTTCTTGCTTGGCCAGCCGCTCCGGTTGCTCTTCCGTGGTCCAGAAGCGCAATGTATCCGCCTGAGCCACACTCAGACCAAGCGCAAGCGCACCTGCGATGGTCGTGGCCAGGAATGTCTTCCTCCCAATCATATTATTCTCCCTTGGTATCAGAATGTGGCTGATGGTTCAGCCGGTCCCGGAACAGCTTCGACAGCTCGTCCGGTGTCATGGAAGGCGCACCATCGGAGGCGCGCCGGATCAGGACCGCTTTTGCAAGCGCCTGCAAACTCTTGGGGTCTGTGCCGTCCAGAACGTCGATCAGCTTTCGCGCGACCCTGCCGCCCGCATCCTGCGCACTCTGGGAAAAGGTCGTAAGCGGCGGGTCGAGATATTCTCCGACCGGCAGGCCGTCATAGCCGATGACCGTCACGTCGGACCCAATCTTCAGGCCGTATTTGCGGCAGAACTGCACGACGCCGATGGCCAGCGCATCGGTGACGCAAAGCAGTGCGGTGGGCGGTTTGTCCAGGGACAGCAATGCCTCGGCTCCCGCGAACCCGCCCTTCTCGCTCACGTCCTGCAGGCTTTCCAGATCAGGATCGTGCCGCACGCCGAGCGCTTCGAGCCCCTGCCGGTAACCGTGAAGGCGCTGCAGGGCAAAATTCAGTTCGAGCGACCCGCCGATAAAACCGATCCGTTCGTGGCCAAGGCTGTAGAGATGACGCACGCCGTCGGCAAAGGCGGCCTCATTGTCGATATCGAACCAGGCATAGCCCGAGGGATCGCTTGTGCGGCCATGGGCGACAAACGGGAATTCCTTCTCGCTCAGAAACGCGATGCGCGGATCGTTGACCTCGGTGCGGGTGATGATGAAACCGTCCACCTTTCGCCGGGCGACCAGCCGGTGCAGCGTTTCGATCATGTGCTCGCGCGAATGCGCCGTCGTCACCAGAAGATCGAGACCGAGTTCGTCGAGAGCGCGGGCAATGCCGTCAATGAATTCCGCCAGGAAAGGATCCGCTCCGCTGCCGTGTCCGACGGGGATCACGATGCCGAGCGTATCCTGCCTGCCGCGCTTCAGGTTGCGGGCGGTCGCCGACGGCTGGTACCCCAGTTCCTTGACCGCTTGCAGGATACGCTTGCGGGTCGCATCGGAAATATCGGTGTAGTTGTTGAGAACGCGCGAGACGGTGCCCTTGGCCACGCCGACATGGCGGGCCACGTCATCGATCGTGACGGAACCGGGTATTCGCTGCATTTGTCCTCCCAAGGGCTTCCAGCCCTCAAATCCCTTTTCGCAATTTCCCGGCTTTTCATCCGGTTTTGCGTTTTTTGTACGAAAAAGAGTTACAAAACCGATTTCGGAAGTCAACAAAATCGGTTTCGGTGCCTCACGGTATTTCTACCGCAAAGCGGCAAGACGCTGTCTTTAAAACAAAACTTTCACGTGAATGGTTTCGGTCCGACAGGAAAGCAGTTCAAGAAACACGCCTTCCGGAGACAGCCGATCAGCTACGCAAGCCGATTCCACACTCCCGGTCTCCACTCCGCCGCATCCGGGGAGTTTCCGGAAGCAGGGGCGTAACACCACTTGTGATAAAGTGAGTTCTCAGGCGTCAATCACCTCGGGACCGCTCACCCTCCGGGGACACCAGGGCAAAGCCAGCGCATAATGTCCTAAACCGGTGAACGCGAGGCGTTCAGGTCAGCGACACAAGCGCCTCGCAAAGTGGAACGGGATCGTAATAGGGGGCTGAACTCTTGCTGACGAGATTCAGCTTCAGGGCAGTGATGCCTCGCGCGCCGATCTCCGCGATCTCGTCATCCGGGACACGCGCGTCGCCGATCACCAGATTGAGCAGCCTGCCGACCGGGCAATCGGCTCCGGCATCCCTGCGCAGGTAGGTCAGAAGGGTATCTACCTTGTCCGGCAGGCTCATGGTTCCGGTCTCCGGGTCGTCGCCAAGACTCGGGACGTAAACCTTAGGCACCGTGCGGGCGGCAATCGACCGTCCGACACCCGCTGGAAGCAGATTTGCGATCAGGCTGGTATAAAAACTTCCCGGCGCATAGCAGATCAGGTCCGCCGACTGCATCAGGATGTGATTCCGTTCCGGGAACTCCGACGTTGCCGGCTCCAGGCCTTCAAGGCTGCGATTGAGAAAGAAATCCCTGATCGGCGCGGCCGGAGGCGGATATTCCTTGCCCGTCAGAAGATGCTGGCCGATGATCGTCTCGCCACTGGTCAGTTCCGCACCAAGATGCAGGTTGTCGTCCGTCACCGCCCTCACCGTCCCCTGAACGCCGACCAGTTTCGACACCAGAAAGATGATCGGTTCGAGTTGCTGGTTCTGATTGAGATAACCACCGGCGAGGATCAGGTTGCCTATGCTCGCCCCGCGCAGATCGAAGCTCTCGGGCCTGGCGGCCCGGAACGTTGCGAGCTGGTTCTGGATCAGAGTGCGCATGGGCTGCGCGATGGCATCCATCAGTGGATGGGCTCCGGCGATCATCGCGTTTAGCTCCGCGCCGAGATCCGCAGGCAGCGCGGATTTGGCAAAGCGGTGGGTGAACAGGCGGAAGATATCCGGGTGCCCGAGAACCGTTTCATCGGCCAGCGCCATCAACCGGCTTCTGAGATCGCCGATCGCGGGCATGTCGAAGGCGACCCGCAATCCTTGTGAGCTGCCGCCGCTGTCGAACGGCGTGACCAGGTGAATGGAGTTGTGCGTGTAGCGCTTCAGCGATTGCGACACGCCGTTGAGCGCGGACCCGCCGCTGAAGAACAGCACCCGAGGACCGAGTTTCGGGTTGGAAAGAAAACGTTCGATCCGGAACGGGTCGGGCATGCGCACGGCACGCGTGATGGTGACTTCAGACACGTTCACTCCCTGCGGTTAGCCGATCCGGATCGCGCGAAAATCATTCACATTGGTGAGTGTCGGTCCCGTGACGACCTGATCGCCAAGCACTTCGAAAAAGCGATGGGCATCGTTGTCCGCCAGAGCCTTTTCCGCCCGAAGCCCAGAGGCATTGGCCCTTTCAAGGCTGTCCGGTTTGATTATTGCGCCGGCGACTTCCGCCGCGCCGTCAACACCATCGGTATCGCAGGCGATTGCATGAATGCCGGAGGCCCCGTTCAGCGCCAGCGCCAGGGCAAGGGCATATTCGGCGTTCGGCCCGCCGATGCCGTCGCCGCGCCGGGTGACGGTCAGCTCGCCGCCCGACAGGAGGATCAACGGCCTGCTTCCGACCGGACGTTCCTTCTGATGGCGCAAGGCGAGTTTCGCATGCTCATGAGCAACTTCACGCGCCTCCCCTTCAAGCGCATCGCCGAGAATTTCAACATCGCAGCCTTCCGCTTCCGCCAGTTCCTTTGCCGCCTCCAGAGATTGGGATGGTGCCGCGAAGATCGTGTTGGTGACCCGGCCGAGGCGTTCGTCTCCTGGCGCCAGGACGCCGCTGTGCCCGGCCAGAACCTGACTGACGGACGCTGGCACTTCGATCTTCCAGCGGTCCAGAATGGCTTTCACGTCTTCCGGTGTGCTGGCATCGCCCACGGTCGGACCCGAGCCAATTTCAGCAGGATTGTCGCCCGGAACGTCGGACATGAGCAGCGCCAGCATCTCCGCCGGATAGGCCGCGGCGGCAAGCTGGCCGCCCTTGACGCGGCTCAGATGCTTGCGCACAACGTTCATCTGGCCGATGGCCGCGCCCGACACCAGGAGTTTCTGGTTGACCTCCTGTTTCCCGGCGAGCGTGATCTTTCCGGCAGGCGCCGTCAGCAGCGCCGAAGCCCCGCCGGAAATCAGCGCCAGTACAAAATCGCCTTGCCCGACACCAGCCAGCAGGTCCAGCATCCGCTCCGTCGCGGAAAGTCCGATCTCGTCCGGTATGGGATGCGCCGCCTCGACAATCTCGATGCCCTCGCACGGGCGGGCATAGCCGTAGCGCGTGATCACCAGACCTTCGCATGGCCCCCATAACGCCTCGACCGCTTCCGCCATCCGCGCCGACGCCTTGCCCGCGCCGACCACCACCACACGTCCGGCCGGTTTTTCCGGCAGGAAGGCGGCAAGGCTTTTCATCGGGTCCGCCACTTCGACCGCTTTTTCAAAAAGCCGCCGCAATAGATCGTCAGCCACACTGTCCATGGGAACCGCCTCGCGAATACTCTGTTTTTCCATCCGGCCGCAGTTTCAGCAGAATTTTCAGGGCTCTGCCAGCCCCCTGTCGATGGAATTCGACCAGAACGCCATTTCACCGGCCAAAACACTATTTCACGGGAATGTCAGAACTTTGCTTTTGCCATTTGCCGGATGAGGCATCACCTTCCAAATGCAAAAAATGAGGAGAGCTCGATGACACTGGAAACAGGTCCCGCATTTGAAAACGCCATCCGCAACCCGGACAACCCGTCTCATCTGATGGTGATCAAGGACATTTCGCGCCGCATACGCATTTACGCGGGCGCAACGCTCTTGGCGGACAGCACCAGTGCGGTCAGGGTAATCGAGGCCGGAAAATCGATTTATGATCCGGTGGTCTATGTGTCGGAAGCGGATCTGATCGCCGAACTCGGCAGGGTGGTAAAATCCACTCACTGCCCGATCAAGGGGGATGCCAGCTACGTTTCGCTCGGCGGGGATGAAATCGGCTGGGTCTACAGGACCCCGATCGATATGGCGAAGCGGCTCACCGCTCACTATGCCTTCTGGCCGGACAAGGTGCGCGTCGTGGAAGGCGAATAACGCTCCGCATCCCGGTCGGGATGCGGAGTTCAGGATATCTTCAGGCTGCCTTGCTCTCGGCAAGGACAGGCATCAGTGCAGCCAGGATACCTTTCCAGCCGCCTTCATGACCGTCGCGGCTTTCTTCTGACGGAAACTTCACATGTGTCAGCGTCAGTTCCGTTCCGCCCTCAACGTCCTTGAAATCCAGCGTCACCACACTGTCCGGCAAGGAAAACGGACTTTCCCATGTAAAGGCCAGCCGGGAATGGCGATTGATTTCCCTGTAGACGCCCCGGTGCGGTATTTCCCTGTCGTCAGCCCGCATGATGATCTCGAAATCGCCGCCTTCCACCGGATTGTTGGTTACGGTTGCCGGCGGTCCCCCTTCGCAAGGCTGCATGAAAAGGGCCAGTACCTGTGGATCGAGCCAGGCCTCGAAAACCTTCGTCCTGGGGGCTGAAAATGTGCGCGACACCACTACACTCAAGTCATTCATCTTCCGTCTCCCTTTTGAGAACATCGTCCAGAACGTCGAGCCTTTGATCCCAGACGGATCGCAGATCCTGGAACCAGCGGTCGATCTGATTGACCGGCTCCATGTCCGCCTCGATCAGATGTTCCCGCCATTCGGTCCGTCGCCGCACGAGTCCGGTGGCTTCCAGTATCTTGATGTGCTTCGACACTGCATTCAGGCTGACATCGAAATGCCTGGCGAGATCCGTCACCCGTGTCGGTCCGTGCTGAACCAGCAGGGTCAGCAGCTCCCGGCGGATCGGATCGCTTGCCGCCTTGAGGATCGCGGTAAGCTTCTGTGGGCCAGTAATTCGTTCAACCATTTGGTTGAATTACAACATGCAGGGAATTTAATCAACCATTTGGTTGATTAAATTTGATGTGAAATGTCTGCTGTTAAAACCGCCCGGCTATTCCTTGCCGACATCCTCGACATAAACCAGCGCCCGCCCCTGGCAGATCCGCGTTCCGTCCGCGGTTTCACACGCTGTCTCAAGGTCGACCAGGTGCTTCTCCGGCCTGAGACGCGTAACCGTCACGGAGGCAGTCAGCGCCTCTCCGACGGGTGCCTCGGCCAGAAATTCCAGGCTCTGCTTGAGATAATTCGTTCCACGCCCGGGAAGCTTCACGCCGAGCAGGTAAGAAAACAGGCCACCGATGAGCGGCCCCGGAACAGATCTGGGCACATTCGCTTCATCTCCCGCCAGCAACGCGAAATCACGCATGTCATGTTCGCTATAGGTCCGGGTCAGGTCCGACCGTTGACCGAGTTCCAGCGTCATCGGCTTTCTCCCAGATCGCAGGTGCCTGAAAGCGTCACTGCTCCATCCACACTGCGGGCCACCTCGATGAGTATCTGGCCTGGCTGCTGCGGATTTTCAGAAAACGAAAACTTCAGCTCCTCGTCCGCGTAGGCCGGATTCGGAAACATCAGGGTCTGCACGGCATGTGCCCTGCCGGGATAAAGCGTCTGAAGGAGAGAAAAGACGCGCGCATAAAGCAGCATGCCATGCGAAACCGTGCGGCCGAAGCGCGTGCGCGCGGAAAATTCAGGGTCGACGTGGATCGGATTGTCATCGCCGGACAGTCTGGCGAAAGCATCGAAATCCGCCTGCCGGGGAATCCAGGTAAAGCTGCCGCTCCCACGCGCATCGTCGGCAAGTGTCATCGCTCAGGCGTCCTCTGGTGTCTTTTCGGCGAAAGCCATATCCTTGAGAAGATTTTTCCGGACTTTCCCGGCTGCGGTGCGGGGCAGATCTTTGACGATGGAAAAGCGTTTCGGGATCTTGTAGGGCGCAATCCGGCTCCTGCACCAGCCTGGCAGATCATGCGTATCGAGATCCTCCCCGGGCCTGAGGATCAGAAAGGCCGCGCCGGTCTCCCCCCATTTGTCGTCCGGCACACCGATGACCACGGCTTCCAGGACCGCCGGATGGTCGACCAGAACCTTCTCCACCTCGGCGGGGTAAACGTTTTCGCCGCCGGAGATATACATGTCCTTGAGCCGGTCGATTATATAGTAATAGCCATCTTCGTCCCGCCTGCCGATATCGCCCGACTTCAGCCAACCGTCAGCCGTGAAGGCCTCGGCAGTTGCCTGCGGGTTATCCATGTAGCCCGGCGTGATGTTGGGTCCGCGAAACTGGACTTCCCCCTCACCCGGACCATCCACCACCTTTCCGCCACTGTCGACAAGCCTGACATCGGTCAGGATCTGCGGCTTTCCGACCGAGCCGACTTTTACGGCCGCATGGGACGTGTCCATCAGGAACACGGTCGGCCCGGTTTCGGTCATTCCCATGCCGTTGCAGATGGTCACGCCGCGTTCCCGGAAATCGGTCAGAATGTGCCCGGGCACCGGTGCGCCGCCGCACCCCAGAAACCGCACCTTCGAGAAATCCGTCTTGCCGATCCTGCCCGAAAGCGCCAGCGCCTGATAGATCGCCGGAACCGCAAAGAAACTCGTCACCTTCCCCGCATCGATCAGGTCCAGAACCGTATCGGTCTCGAACTTGCGCAGGATGGTCGACGACCCGCCGTTCAGAAACACCGGCAGTGTCGGCAGGTTTATGCCTGCGGTATGAAACAACGGCAGAAAGTTGACGCTCTTTTCGCCTGCCGTGAGACCGGCAGCCTGCGAATAGTTGATCATGTTGGCATAGGCCATTCCGGCTGTCTGGATGACCGCCTTGGGCAGACCGGTGGTGCCTGATGTCAGCATCAGATACCAGGGCGTGTCGGCCTGGATCCTGCCGCAGCCGACGGTGGCCGGGCTGGCCGCGCCCAGCAATTCGTCCAGCGCACTGCCTGAAGGTCCCGTTGCCCCGAGCGGCAACAGTCCGGCACCGGTTGCCGCCGCCAGTTCGGCCGCCGCTTCCGCAAAAGCACTGTCGTGAAATATCAACTTTGCGCCCGAGGCTTCCAGAACCGGCTTCAACTCCGCCACCGGTTGACGCCAGTTGAGTGGCACCAGCAGCAATCCCGTCTTCTGGGCCGCGAACAGCAACACGAAGAAATCCGGATGGTTGTGGCACAGGACCGCGATGCGGTCGCCTTTTTCAAGTCCGCCCTTTTCCGGTCCGGGGTCGAGGAGAAAGTTGCCGAGACGGTTGGCGCGACTGTTGATTTCACCGAACGTGAAGCTGCGGCCGGTATCACGGTCGTAAAACGCGACCGCATCCGGCGTCAGTTCCGCCCGCTTGGCGGCCATATCCGTTAAAAACTCCATGTGTCCTCCCAGGCACTTCAAAGTTCTTGTCAGGTTCTCAGCCCTGCTCAGGCGCGTTCTTTTTTGAAGTCCCTCATGCCTTCAAGCGTTTCCGGCCGGGTGACAAGCTCCAGAAACCTGGTTTTTTCCTGGTCGAGACGGCTCCTGACTTCCGCGCGACGCTGATCGTCCCAGACCTTTTCCCTCGTCGCACGATGTGTCTGGGCATAGCCTTTTGCAATTTCGTTGGTCCAGCTCCGGATCTGGCTCTCCAGTTCCTCGGGCGGACAAATGCAGGTGGCAAGTCCCAGAACCAAGGCCTCCGTCGCGCCGATTCGCTCGTTGCGATACTGGATCTGAAGCGCCTTTGCGGTCCCGATGCGGTCGGGCAATAGCGCCGTCCAGCCACCATCCGGACCGAACCCGACTTCGGAATAGTAAGGCTGCACGAAAGCGTCTTCCGCCATCGCGACAAGATCGGCTGCCAGCATCAGTCCGGTCGCCCCGCCCGTCAACGGGCCGTTTATCGCCGCCAGAACAGGGGCCGGAAAGGCAAGCAGGTCGAGAATGACCGTATGCAGTCCACCAACCAGTTGTTCCGAATAAGCTTTCAGCGCCTCGACGGAACCGGAGTTCTCCAGGAACCCGGCAACGTCGCCACCCGTCGAAAAGCTCCGTCCCCTTGCTGCCAGCACAAGCGCGGGCGGAGCCTGCTCTGCCGCCAGGGCAACCGCGGAGCGAAGATCGGCCACCAGGGCAGGCACGAGGGCGTTGTGGCGCTCCGGGCGGTTCAACCACAGCCAGAGCACGCCATCCCTGTTTTCGGTTTCGACGTAACTCATCGCGCCGGGCTCAAGGTTTGATGCCGTTGACGATCAGGTCATGGCCGCTTGCCACAATCTCCGATATCGGCTTGTCCGACTTGAAGACGACAAGCTGCTCGCCCAGTGTACGTCCGATGCCCATGAGGGCCCAGGCACGGGTCTCCGCGTCGCCTTTGGAGATCTGGCCGGCCTCTTGCGCAGCCTCGAGGCCTGCCTGGTAACCGGCGGCGAAAGTCTGATAATATACCCGGTAGGCATGCGGATCGACAAATAGGGCTTCCTGAACGATCCGGTAAAGATCGGGATGCGCGCAGACGAATTCCAGAAACGCCGTCAGGCCGGCCTTTTCGGCCTCCAGCCGGTCTTCCACACCTTGCGTCGCCTCGGCGATCGTATGGCGGACGAGACGCCCCATTTCCAGAACCAGTTCGGAAAAGACCTGCTCCTTGGTGCTGAAATAGATGTAGAACGTGCCTTGGGCGACACCCGCTTCGCTGGTAATATGTCCAATGGACGCGTCGTTGTATCCTTTTGCGCCAATGACACGTTCCGCAGCCGAAAGAATTGCCTTTCGCGTGGCTTCCCCGCGGGCCGTCTTCGGTTGGTTGCCGGGCGGCTTTAGCGTCGCCTTTGCTTCTCCGGCCGATTTTGCCACGTCCGGATCCTCCCAATTCCCATGAAACATGAACCAGTATTCATGTATCATGAATGAAAGCAAGAAACTTCTGCCGAGCCCGCTCAATATCGAAATTCATGGGCGAATTTCGGGCGGAATCCGGTTACAAATCGGGCAATTCCCGTCATAAAGACGGACTATGGCGTTTGGACGCACCCGTGCCAATTGACCTTGATCAACGACACGACTCTGGTAATGCAGTTTTGAATAACTATAAGTTGGCTGTTATATATGAACAGCGAAGAGGCCGCGACGACGCCAGACGGCGCGGCAGGAGAGAGGCGCAGCGCTGAAGGCGCGGCGATAAAGAGGACCGGAAGCATGGACGTGAATGCGTATCTGGAAGAGCGCCTGAGCCAACTGCACGACAATGGCAACTACAGGGTATTCGCAGATCTGGAACGCAAATCCGGTGAATTCCCGCGCGCCACGCGGTATCGGGAAGACGGCTCTATCCAGGACGTCACTGTCTGGTGCTCCAACGATTATCTCGGCATGGGCCAGAATCCGAAGGTCGTCAGCGCCATGCAGGACGTCATCGCCAAATGTGGCGCGGGCGCCGGCGGAACGCGCAACATCTCCGGAACCAACCATTATCACGTGCTGCTGGAGCAGGAACTCGCCGACCTTCATGCCAAGGAAGCCGCGCTGATCTTTACATCAGGCTATGTATCCAACTGGGCCGCTCTCGGCACCCTGGCCTCCCAGGTGCCGGGCATGATCGTTTACTCCGATGCCCTCAACCATGCATCAATGATCGAGGGCATCCGTCATGCCCGCTGCGAAAAACGCGTTTTCAAACACAATGACGTCGCCGACCTGGAACGCCTGATGGCGGCGGACGACCCGGATGCGCCGAAGCTGGTGGCGTTCGAGAGCGTCTATTCCATGGATGGAGACGTCGGACCGATCAGCGACATCTGCGATGTGGCCGAGAAGTTCGGTGCGATGACCTATCTCGACGAGGTTCATGCCGTGGGCATGTATGGCCCGCGCGGCGGCGGTGTCGCCGAACGCGAAGGCCTGATGGACCGGTTAACGATTATCGAAGGCACGCTCGGCAAGGCCTTCGGCGTAATGGGCGGTTACATCACCGGCTCGCGGACCGTGGTCGATTTCATCCGCTCCTTCGCCTCCGGCTTCATCTTCACCACGGCCCTGCCGCCGGCGCTTGCCGCCGGGGCCGCCACCTCCATCCGGCACCTGAAGGACAGCCCCTTCGAGCGCAAGGCGCACAAGGACAGGGTCGCCCAGGTGCGCGCCGCTCTGGACAAGCGCGGCATTCCGCACATGGACAATCCGAGCCACATCGTTCCGGTGATGGTTGGCGATGCCAAGAAGTGCAAATGGATCTCCGACATCCTGCTGGACACCTATGGCATCTACGTGCAGCCGATCAATTACCCGACCGTGCCGGTCGGCACCGAGCGTCTGCGCTTCACGCCGACACCGCTGCACACGGCCGAGGATATCGAACACCTTGCCGAGGCGATCAACGACCTCTGGTCGCAATGCGCCCTCGCCCGCGCCGTCGCCTAAACGCGTCCGAACCGGACTGTTTTCGTCCAGCTTACGTTATCCCGGACAAGCGCGGCCAGATCTGCGCGCTGGCAACCCGTCTGAAACCACCGCATTTGCAACGCAAAACACGCGTGGTTTCCGGACCTGAACGCAGCTTCTAACCGTTTGATCTGCGAAGACGGAACACAAAAACACCTCCCGGCCTTTTCCTTTTCAAGCTTTCGGCTCAAGCTGCCCTCTGCGCAACTTGCCGGGAGCCGATCGTGATGCGGAATGTTTTTGCAGTTTTTGCCTGCCTGCTGTTTTTCGCCAGCCCTGTACATTCAGAAGAAGTGGACCTGGAACTCGTTCTGCTCGCGGACGCGACCGGTTCGATCGACGATGCTGAAATCCGCTTTCAACGCTCCGGTTACGCCGAGGCCGTGACCAACCCGGCGGTCCTCAATGCCATTACCAGCAACATCCATGGCAAGATCGCGGTCACCTATGTCGAGTGGGCGGACATGTTCTCCCAGGATGTCGTTGTGGAATGGATGGTGATTGACAGCATGGCCTCGGCGGAGGAGTTCGCCGCGCGGCTGATGGAAGCCCCGCGCCGCGCCTATGGGCGCAATGCCATCGGGGCCGCCCTCCTGAAGGGCAAGGAGCTGATCGACACCAATGTCCACAAGGGTCTGCGCCGCGTCATCGATCTTTCCGCCGACAGTGCCAACAACTGGAACGGTCCGACAATCGCGGATGCCCGGGACACGGTCGTGTCTTCCGGCATCGTTATCAACGGGCTCGCGGTCCTTTGCCGCCACTGCTCCGGACGGCCGATTGCCTATGATCTGGAAGAACGTTTCTATCGCGAGATTATCGGCGGACCTGCGTCCTTCGTGGTGACGGCCGACAGCCCGGAAACCTTTTCCGACGCCGTGCGCAAGAAACTGATCCTGGAAATCGCGGAACGCCCGGAAGATTCCGAGCGGATACTCAATCAGCTGGCCCGGCTGAAATGACCTGTTGCATGCCGCTTTAGGGAAAGGACCCTGGAGGCATTCACGTTTGCCACACGTCACCGTCATCCGATTATGATTTGAGCTGGCGGTGCGGACCTGCCCTTATATTTCCAAGGGCTTTGGGAGAAAATTTGATGGCCACCGGTCTTTTGATGCTGGCGCTGTTCACGGTCTGCTACACGCTGATCGCCAGGACCCTGTCCAACGGCATCCTGACCGCGCCCATTCTCTATATCGGCTTCGGTTACCTGATGGCGCAGACCGGCCTGATGCCGCTCGGCGAAGCCGAACATCTTCTGCACATCGTCGCCGAAATCGCGCTGATCGTCCTGCTGTTTCTCGACGCGGCGCAGATCAACCTGCAGGTTTTGCGCAAACGCCACCAGTGGCCTGTGCGGATGCTCGCTCTCGGCCTGCCGCTCGCCATCGCGATCGGGACCCTGGCCGCAGCGCCGTTTCTGCCCGGCGAGCCCATCATCGTGGCAGCTCTCGCCGCAGCGCTTCTGGCCCCGACCGACGCGGCCCTTGGCCTGGCCGTGGTCACCAACAAGGCCGTACCGGAGCGGGTCCGCCGTGCCTTGACGCTGGAAAGCGGGCTCAATGACGGCCTCGCCCTTCCCGTCATCCTGCTCTTTGCCAGCCTCGTCGGCGAGGTGATGCAGCCGGGCTCGGGTGACTGGCTGGTCTTCGGTGCGAAGCAACTCGTTTTCGGCCCCCTCGTCGGCGGCGTCATCGGAGCCGTTGGCGGCGTGCTTTTTCTGGCTGCCAAGCGGCGCCAGATGACCACGGATACCATAGAGGGCATCGGAGCGATCGCCATGGCCGGGGGTGCCTATCTGGCGGCGGGCATGATCGACGGCAACGGCTTCATCGCCTCCTTCGTCGCCGGTCTTTTCTTCGGAAACGTCATCAAGGGGCAATGCGCCTTCATTTACGAGTTCACCGAAAGTGAAGGGCAGATGCTTTCCTGGGGAGCCTTCTTCCTGATCGGGCTGGCGCTTGTCCCGCAGGCTGTTCTCCATCTGGACGCCGCCAGTCTGGCGATCATTCTGATCAGCCTGTTCGTCGTGCGCCCGCTCTCAGTCTGGCTGTCGTTGACGGGAACGGACGCAGCGCCGCTCACCAGGCTGTTTTTCGGCTGGTTCGGCCCACGTGGCCTGGCCACCGCCCTCTTTGCGCTGCTCGTGGTCGATCAGATCGACCAGGAGATCGGTGAACGGTTGTTGAACCTGGCCGTCAACGCGGTCTGGATCAGCGCGGTGCTTCACGGTGTCACTGCAGTGCCCCTTTCCAGATTGTACAGCGCCCGCATGTCGGGACGGGACGGAGCCGCGGAGATGGCTTCCGTCCCGCCCATGCGTCCGAAAATTTCAAAGAACCGATCCTGATAGAAACCTTTTAGCCAGGGCGCAGACGCCGGTAGCCGGAGGAAGACATGAAAAGACAAGTTGTTGCGAAACTGAGCGCTTTGCCGGACCGGGATCCGCAATATGCGCTTGTGGCGAATGTCGACCTGGTCGTCGTGCGCTTCGATGACGATATTTCCGTTTTCTACGGCCGTTGCCTGCATCGCGGAGCCTTGATGTCAGACGGCTACGTAGATGGCCACAACCTGATTTGCGGCGTGCATTACTGGGACTACCGGCTGGACAGCGGCGTGTCCGAATACAACAATTCCGAAGCCCTGCCGAAGTTCCACAGCTGGATCGAGCGCGACGACGTGCTGGTGGACGAAGACGAAATCGCCGCCTGGGCCTCGGACAATCCGCAGCCCTTCGACCGGGAGCAGTATCTCGGCCTTTATGCTGACACCAGCCACGGGACCGAGGAAGAGCCATATAACGGCCTCATCCGGCAATACGCGCGCGACGGGCTGTCCCGAACCGGCCACCACGGCAAGGTCGATGCCATGGGTGTGCCGCGTGCTCAACTGCCCGACTGGGACGATATCCAGATCCTGACGGCCCAGTTGCAACGCTTTCCGCTTCTGGACGAGGACCCGGTCTCCACAGACGTCGTCATCGGGCCGAACGCGCAAAAGCCGTTGCGGCTGGACATTCCGCTGATGGTGTCCGACATGAGCTTCGGTGCCCTGTCCGAACCCGCCAAGATTGCCTTGGCCCGCGGTGCGGATCTCGCGGGAACGGGGATCTGCTCCGGTGAGGGCGGCATGCTGCCGGAAGAACAGGAAGCCAATGCCCGCTATTTCTACGAACTCGCCTCGGCCCGGTTCGGGTTTGGCTGGGACAAGCTTTCCAGGGTTCAGGCCTTTCATTTCAAGGGCGGCCAGGGCGCCAAGACGGGCACCGGCGGCCACCTGCCCGGAGCCAAGGTGAAAGGCAAGATCGCCGAAGTGCGCGGTCTGAAGGAAGGCGAGGACGCGATCTCGCCACCGCGCTTTCCCGACTGGACGGACCTCGCGCAGTTAAAGGACTTCGCCGACGAGGTACGCGGCCGCACGGGCGGCATTCCGATCGGCTACAAGCTCTCCGCCCAGCACATCGAAAAGGACATCGACGCGGCGCTGGACATCGGCGTCGATTACATCATCCTGGACGGCCGGGGCGGCGGCACGGGAGCCGCGCCCATCATCTTCCGCGACAACATCTCCGTGCCGACCATCCCGGCGCTCGCCCGTGCCCGCCGTCATCTGGACAGGCTCGACCGATCCGACGTAACACTGATCATCACCGGCGGTCTGCGCAAACCGGCGGATTTCGTGAAGGCGCTGGCGCTTGGGGCCGATGCGGTCGCCCTTTCCAATTCGGCCATGCAGGCAATCGGCTGCATCGCCATGCGCGCTTGCCACACCAACAATTGCCCGGTCGGCATCGCCACTCAGAAACCGCATCTGGTGAACCGGCTGCAGATCGAAAAATCCGCCCGCCAGCTGACCAACTTCTTCGAGGCGTCGGTGGAGCTGATGCAGGTCATGGCCCGGGCTTGCGGCTATTCCCATCTCAACCAGTTCCAGCTGGAGGATCTGACAACCTGGAAACGGGAGATGGCGGATCTCTCCGGCGTTGCCTATGGCGGCGCTGCCTGATCGCGGCCAGTTATTGAGGGAGTGAAGATCATGAATGCTCAGAATCTCGACTGGATCAAGGTCGGGCACGTGGACGATATGCCCGAGGGCCGGGTCAAGACCGTCACCGCCCGCACCACCTCGATCTGCCTGTCCCATTTCGACGGCCAGTGGGCGGCAATGGACAATCACTGTCCGCACCAGCGCGGACCGCTCGGAGAAGGTTCGATCGAAAAGGGCAGCGATGGCAAATGCTGGATCCGTTGTCCCTGGCACGGCTGGGATTTCGACCCGCTGACAGGCGCGCCTCCCGGTGGCCATGAAGACAGCGGCCAGAAACTCTACCCGTTGAAAATCGAGGACGGCGAGATCTTTGTCGGCCTGGAAGCTGAACCGGAGCACGAACGCACGGTCACCGATGTCATGGCCGAGACCATGGTCAACTGGGGCGTCAAACGTGTCTTCGGCATGGTCGGTCATTCCAATCTGGGTCTGGCCGACGCAATCAGATTGCAGGTGAGCAAGGGCGCCCTCGGCTATGTCGGCATCCGCCACGAAGGCGCCGCTGCATTTGCCGCTTCCGCCTATGGCAAACTCACGGGCAAACCGGCCGCGTGCCTGACCATTGCGGGCCCCGGCGCCACCAACCTTCTCACCGGCCTGTGGGACGCCAAGGTCGACCGTGCGCCGGTGCTCGCGCTGACCGGCCAGGTTCAGACCCAGGTCTTTGGTCCTGGCGCCTTCCAGGATATCGACTTGAAGTCCGCCTTCGACGCTGTCTCCAGGTTTTCCCAGCCGGTGCTCGGCAGCTCCAGACATGCCGAGTTGATGTCACTGGCGCTCAAGACCGCCATTGTCGAGCGCGACGTGGCCAACCTGATCTTCCCGGACGATGTCCAGACGATCCCGAGTACAAAAGATGCCGCAGGTCCGGATGGCCGTCTGGGCGGCACCGAGATCACGCCGTCGCCCGACGATCTGGCCAAGGCCGTCGAGCTGATCAACAGCGCCAGGCGCCCGGCCATCGTGCTCGGCTACGGCGCCAAGGATGTCCGCAACAAGGTGATCGCGCTGGCGGAGAAGATCGGCGCACCTGTCATGACCACTTTCAAGGGCAAGGGTCTGATTTCGGACACGCATCCGTTGGCCGCCGGCGTGCTCGGCCGCTCCGGAACACCGATCGCCAGCTGGTTCATGAACGAGGCCGACCTGATCATTTCCCTCGGTTCGTCGTTTGCGAATCACACTGGCATCGCGCCCTACAAACCGATCATCCAGGTCGATTTCGATCGAATGCAGCTCGGCAAGTTTCATCCCGTCACCCTGCCTGTCTGGGGCGAGATCGGCACCTTCTGCGAGGCAATTGGCGACCGGGTTTTCAAATCCGGCGATGCCGGGGATCAGATTGCCGAACTCGTCGAGCGCTGGGAAATCTGGCGGGAGGAAAAGGAACGGCGCCTCAGCGAAGACCGCGGCCAGGGCATTCACTCTGCAGCTGTTTTCAAGGCGTTGACCGAACTCTGCCCTGAAGACGCGATCATCCCGGTCGATGTCGGCAACAACACCTATTCCTTCGGCCGGTATTTCGAACCGCGCGGCCAGCGCATCTTGATGTCTGGGTATCTCGGATCCATCGGCTTCGGCCTGCCCGCCGCGATCGGCGCCTGGTGCGCCACCCGGGATTTCGAGGAGTACCGGGGCCGCAAGGTGATCTCGATTTCCGGTGACGGCGGCTTCGGCCAATACGCCATGGAGTTCACCACGGCAGTGAAATACGGCATGAACATCACACATATCCTTCTCAACAACTCCGAACTCGGCAAGATCTCGAAGGAACAACGGTCAGGCGAATGGCCTGTCTGGGAGACCAATCTTACCAACCCGTCCTTCGCTGCCTTTGCCCGGCTCTGCGGCGGCCACGGTCACCGGGTCACGGAGGCATCCGAGTTGCGGGACGCCATTGGCGCGGCAATTGCCCATGACGGCCCGGCATTGGTGGAAATCGTCACCGATGCGGATCTGGTGTGATGATTTCCATGTGGCCCATCGGAGGTTCCGGCCCTGGCGCTATGAAGCGCCGGGAGCCGGTAGACACTTTGGCCGGTTTGTTGCAACACTCGGACATCCGAGCGTACCGGGTCCCGACCTTCCGCGGCGCGCGGCGGGATGACATGTTGAGAATTGCGGAGACATGAATTGCAGACAGCATCCCTTCTGATCGAGATTGGCCGCTATTACCTGATGGCTGGAGGCGTGATTGCCGCGCTGTTCCTTGTCATCGGCATTGACCGGGTTGAACCGTCCGCGCGCGGTTCCTATGCCTTCCGGCCTCTGCTCATCCCGGGCATTTGCCTGATCTGGCCGCTGGTGCTTTACCGCTGGGTGCGGCTCGAGACGTTCGGGGAGAAAGCCCGATGAAGCGCGCTCACCGCACAGCCCATGCCCGTATCTGGACAGTGCTCGGCCTCCTCCTGCCGCTCGCATTCCTGACGATTCTCGCCCTACGCCAGACGCCCCCGGCGGACAGGCCTGCCGTTCTGATCGAAGCCCCGGCAGACGGCGCCGCTGCGGAGGCCATGCAATGAGCGTCCAGTACACACCGGTCATCTGGAACAGGAACAAGATCCTCTATGACGCCGTCCTGCTGATTGCCGTGGCGCTCTACCTCTATGTCTTTATCCGCTTTGCTCCGGCGTTCGAGGATGTCACGAAACCAATTGATGGCGCGACATTGAGGATGCGCGCCTTCGGCAGTTGCGCATTTCTGATGCTGACCGTGATCCTGTGCATCGGACCGCTGGCCCGTCTCGACCGCCGCTTTCTGCCGCTGCTTTACAACCGCCGCCATTTTGGCGTCATGACGGCGGGCATTGCCGCTGTTCACGCCAATTACGTGCTCGGCTGGTACTTCAACTTCTCTCCAACCGACAAATATGTTGCGCTGCTGTCCTCCAACACCAACTACACGCAGCTGCTCGGATTTCCGTTCGAGGCCTTCGGCATCGCAGCTCTGCTCATCCTCTTCGTGCTGTCCGCGACCAGCCATGATTTCTGGCTGAGCTTTCTTGGAGCGCCGCTCTGGAAGACACTGCATATGCTCATTTATGCAGCCTATGTCTTCGTGGTGCTGCATGTCGCCCTTGGGGCCTTGCAGGGGCCGGGCGATCCGATCTTCACCGCCATTGTAGCGGCTAGCGTGGTTCTGGTCTGCGGCCTGCACTTTGCCACCGGCCGCATGGAAGCCAGTCGGGACCGCAGCGAGGAAACCGCCAAAGCCTCGCTGCAGGACGCTGGCTGGGTCGTGGCCGGAGAAGTCGGCGATATCGAAGACGACTGCGCCAGGGTCGTGACCCTCGACGAAGGCGAACGCGTCGCGATTTTCAAATACGACGGCAAGCTCTCCGCCGTCACCAATGTCTGCGCCCACCAGAACGGCCCGCTTGGCGAGGGCAAGGTGCTGTGGGGCTGCATCACCTGCCCCTGGCACGGCTATCAGTACAATCTCGCCGATGGCCGCGCCCCGGCCCCCTTCACCGAAAAGATCCCGACCTACCGGCTGAAGCTGATCGGCGCGACCATCCTGCTCGACCCGAACGCCCTGCCGCCGGGAACCCATGTAGACCCAATCGTGATTGGAACGGACGCATGAGCTGGAGACAGACAAAGGCCGCCCCCTTCTTCGTCGGCTACCTCAATGCGGTACCGAAACCGCTCGTGGTTTTCCTCTCCGTGTTCGCGGTGTGTTTTACCAGCGGCCTGGGTCTTGCGGCACTTGCCCTGTCCTCCACACAGAACGATCCGGGCAATGGCGGCTTTCAATGGGGCAACCGGTTCGAGCAGACCGGCATCCTGGAGCTCCGGCCCTATCCTGTCTTCCGGGTGCCCGCCGATGGAGACACGCCTGCCCGCACCTACATGCTCGCCGGCCAGGGCAAGCGCGGCGTCTTCGATCAGGCCGAAGCCAACAGGGCAGAAACCGTCAGCCTGCGCGGTGTACCGGTCAGCCGCGGCGACCTCACCATGATCCAGGTAGGCAAGATCGACGCCGCTGCTGAGGACGCCCCAGGCTTTACCCCCTCCATACCCGTTCCGCTCGGCCGCTGGAAACTGACCGGCGAGATCTGCGACGGCAAGTGTTATGCCGGCGCCATGCGCCCCGGGCGGGGTCTCGCCCACAAGGCCTGCGCGGACCTGTGCCTCACCGGCGGCATCCCGCCGGTCTTTGTGTCCTCCGGTCCTGTCGAAGGGCGCAACTTCTTCCTGATGGCGGACCGGGAAGGCAATCTACTCGGTGATGAGCTCGATCCGCTGCTGGCGCTCTACATTGAGGTTGAAGGCGAGATCGAGCAGTTGGATGACCTTATGGTCTTCAAGGCGGATCTGACAACTGCAAGGGTTCTGAAATGAGCACGCCCCCAATCCACCGCGCATGGCGGACCCTCGTCATTTCGCTGGTGCTGACAGCAGCCTTCGCAGTGCTTGCCTGGTACGTCTGGACCTATGCCAATATCGGCGCAAGGACATTCGCCGCAGGGACGCTGCTCACCGACATGCGGTTTTTCATCGGCCTGCTGGCGGTGTTTGTGGTGCTGTCGCTTCTTGACAGGATCATCGGGTACGTGATGTCGAGGTTTGGCAAAAAACGCTGAGGTCCGTTCAGCCGCCCGACAGCTCAGGACTCAAGCAATCCGGCCAGCAGCCGGTTAAAGCGTTCCGGCTCCTCCATATGCGGAGAATGGCCGGAATTCTCGAATTCATGCAGATGGAGATCCGGGACCGTCGCTTCGTACCAGCGGTGCATGCCGGGGCCGTAAAGCTGACTGTGGAGCCCCACTGCCAGATGCAGCGGTACCGGAAATTTACTCAGGAAGGTGCGAAAATCCTGGCGTGTGAGCGACGCCCACATCGGTTGAAGCAGGGCCGGATCGCCCCTTGCGATTTCCGACTGCGCGAACGCCATCAGATCCGGATCCACCGGCCGGTCCGCCGCGAACATCTGTCTTGCGACCTGCTCGGGGAAGACGGCCCATTGGGCAATCATGTTCTCCAGAACCAGCGCATTGACCTCCTCGGTGAGACCGTTTTGCGTGCCGTGCGGCCAGTCCGCGTCATTGACGACTTTCGGCGACACATCAATCGCGACAACGCTCGATATCCGCTCCGCGCCATGACGCTCGAGCAGGGAATAGACCACCAGCGCGCCCATCGACCATCCGCACAGGACGACATCCTTCAGATCATGTTCGACAAGATAAGCCTGGACCGCATCGGCGGCGGAGTCGATTGTCAGGGGAAGCCGGTCGGCGGTTTTCCCGTGCCCCGGCAGATCCGGAACAATGCAGCGCGCGCGGGATCTGAATGCGTCGGTCTGGGCCTGAAAGAAGTCGCCGGGACAGGCCCAGCCGTGAACCATCACCAGGGGCCGGCCGGTTCCCTCATCGCGTATGTGAAGTGTTTGATCGCTCACGCGCGTCCCGCCCGAAGCCGCCCGACAATGCCGGAGGGAAAGAAGTAAACCGACAAGATAAACAGCACTCCCAGCCAGAGCAGCCAGCGTTCCGGTGCGACAAGCGTCGAGAACAGCGGAACCGCGCTGGTGGCATCCGCCGCCACACCCATAAGCGTCTGCAGATAGGTCTGTGCCAGAATGAACAGGGTTGCCCCCAGAACCGCCCCGTAGAGCGTTCCCATTCCCCCTATCACGACCATCAGCAGAATGTCGATCATGATCTCCATGGACAGCGTCGTCGCCGGGCCGGTGTAGCGCAGCCAGATGGCCAGCAGCGAACCGGCAAGCGCCGCCATCACGGCGGACAATATGGTCGCTGTCGTCCTGTACCACACCACACGGTAGCCGATGGCCTCCGCCCGGAAGGCATTGTCGCGCACCGCCTTCAGCGTCCGCCCGAAGGGCGAATTGACGATCCTCAGCATGACCAGGAACAGGATCGCCGACACGAAAAACACCAGATAATAGGCCAGCAGCTTGCCGTTGACGCGCACGCCGAGGATTTTCTCGTCGATCAGCTTGAAGGCGGGGGTCAGCTCGCGCGGGATCTTGTAATTGAGCCCGTCCTCGCCGCCCGTCAGCCAGGACATCTGCGAGACGAACACCGCGAAGGCGCTCGCCACCGCCAGCATCACCATGGCAAAGAAGATCGCCTTCACGCGCAGCGAGAACAGGCCGATGGCCAGGGCGAAAACGGCCGCTACCACGGCGCCCGCAGCCGTTCCCCAGATCAGCGCACCGTAACCCGGCCCTGTCGTGGACAGCGCCAGCGCGGTGCCATAGGCGCCGATGCCGAAGAACATCGTATGGGCGAAGGAGACGATGCCCGCATAGCCGAGCAGCAGATCATAGCTTGCCACCAGCACGATGAAGATGCAGATGCGTGCCGCTGTCTCCAGCGACCTTATGCCGGGAAACAGGAACGGCGCGAAGGCCAGCGAGATCAGCACGATCAAAAGCAGCGCGGTCAAAAGCCCGCTGCGCGGCGTGTCGCCGGAAAGAAGCCTGGTCAGCATGGGTCCCTCACTTCGCCTTCACCACCGGATAGAGCCCTTGCGGCCGCCACATCAGGATCACCACCATCAGCGCGATGGTGGAGATCAGCGCCACTTTCGGAGCCAGAAAGGCGGTGTAATTGGCCAGCAGCCCGACCAGCATCGCGCCGATGAAACAGCCCTCGACGGACCCGAGCCCGCCGATGATCACCACGATGAACACCAGCACCATGATCTCCGAGCCCATATGCGCGGTGATCGTCTCCTGGTAGAGCCCCCACATGACGCCGCCGAGACCGGCAAGCGCAGAGCCGGTCATGAAGACGATCAGGAACAGACGGCGGATGCGGTAGCCCAGCGCCTCGACCATCTCGCCGTTTTCCACGCCGGCCCGCACCAGAAGGCCAATCCTGGTTTTCTTGAGGATATGACGCATGGCCAGAAACAGGGCCAGGCCGATGGCGACCGCCACCAGCCGGTATTTCTCGATGGCCGCCTCGCCGATCACGAAGGACCCCTGCAGGGCTTGCGGGCGCGAAATATGCAGCTCGTCCGGCCCCCAGACCACATAGATCATCTGCTGCGCGACGATCAGCCCGCCCATGGTGACGAGGATCTGCTTCAGATGTTCGCCATAGACCGGCATGACGATCACCCGCTCGAACGCCAGTCCGAGCAGACCGGTGATCAGCATGGCCGCCAGAATTGCGATCAGCACGGCGGCGAGGTTGAGCATCACGCTCGGCGAGGCGGTCCAGCCAGCCAGCCAGGCAAGCACCGTGAAGCCGACGAATGCGCCGACGGCGACAAAAGCTCCATGGCCGAAGTTGATCACGTCCATCAGGCCGAAGACCACCGTCAGGCCCGAGGCCATGATGAAGATCATCATTCCCATCGCCAGCCCGGCGACCGTCAGCGTCAACCAGCTCGATGGATTGCCGATGGCGGCGAGACCGGCCAGGGCGAGCACTGGCACGAGGAACATCGGCAATTTGTGAAAGAGCTTTTCCTTCAGCGGGATCTTTTCGATCCGGGGTTTGACGGCCGTATTGCTCATTGGTGCGCCTCCAGGCTCAGCCCCATCAGTTTTTCCTGCAAGGTGGCATCTTCTGCCAGTTCCTTCATGGAACCCGAATGGATGATGCGCCCGTCGTCCATCACGGCGACGGTGTCGCCGATGCCGGACGCCATGGCGAAATTCTGTTCCACCAGCAGAATGGTGGTGTCGGTTTCCTTCAGTTCCCTGAGCGCATCGGTCATCCCCTTGATGATCGCCGGGGCCAGCCCCTTGGTCGGTTCGTCGATCAGGATCAGCCGGCGCGGCTCGATGATTGCCCGGGCCACCGACAGCATCTGCTTCTGCCCGCCCGAAAGCGTCCCGGCGGAAGAATTCCAGAAGGTGCCGATGGGCGGGAACAGCTCCTTGATCCATTCCAGGCGTTTGACGTCCACCGGCCCGGAGGCCGCCGCAAGGATCATGTTTTCCGCCACGGTCAGATCCGTGAAGATGCCCATGTCTTCCGGCACCAGGGCAATACCGCGCCGGGAGATTTCCGGAGTGGCAAGCCGCGTGATGAGATGATCGTCGAAACGGATATCGCCCTTGCTGGCGGTCCACAGCCCCATGATGGTGCGCAAGGTGGTGGTCTTGCCGGCACCGTTGCGCCCCAGAAGCACCGTCACGCCGCCTTCCGGGACTTTCAGATCGACCCCCTGCAGGATGTGATAAGGCCCGATATGGGTGTGAATTCCGGAGAGCGTCAGAAGAACTTCCGCCATCATGCCACCTCCGGTGCTTCGGCTGTTTCAGAGGGTTCAGGCACCTTGCCGAGATAGGCTTCCTGCACCACCGGCAGCGCGATCACGTCTGCCGGTTCGCCATCGGCGACCAGCGCGCCGTTGTGCAGAACGATGATCCTGTCCGCCAGCGAGCGGATCACGTCCATCTTGTGCTCGACCAGCAGGATCGTCCGGTCCATGTCGCTCTTCAGCTTGCGGATGAGATCGAGAATGACCGGCACCTCATCGACGCTCATGCCCGCCGTCGGCTCATCGAACATCAGCACCTGTGAGCCGAGCGCGATTAAAAGCGCCACTTCAAGCTTGCGCTGGTCGCCATGGGGCAGCGCGGCGACGGTCTGCTCCGCCTTGTCGATCAGCCGCACTTCCGCCAGCACATGATCGGCCCGCTCCAGCAACTCCACATGGCTTTCGGCGACCGAAAACAGATCGAACCCCTTGCGCGCCTTCGCCTGGGCCACGAGACGCACGTTCTCTCGCACGCTCAATGTCGGGAACAGATTGGTGAGCTGAAAGGCCCGGCCGATGCCCCTGTCCGTGCGTTCGGGAACGGACATCCTGGTGATCGCCTCGCCATTCAGCAGCACCGCGCCGGAAGTGGCACTCAACTGACCGGAGATCAGGTTGAAATAGGTGGTCTTCCCGGCACCGTTCGGCCCGACGATGGCCGTCAGGCTGCCCCGCTCGAAAGACGCGGACACGCCATCGACCGCCACATGCCCGCCGAAGCGGATCGTGAGGTCCTGCGTTTCCAGAATGGGATGTTCCTTGGCCACGATAGGCTTTCCAGGTTTGAGAAGAGCGAAAGAGCGGGTGTCCGGCCGATTTCAGCATTGCACGGCCGGTCGATCAAGCTGCCTGCGGCCCGGGTCGGCCGCGCGGCATTCTTTCGAGCAGAGGAAGATCGCATTCGGTCAAGGGGCACCTCCAAGCTGTCGAATGTCATCCCCAAGAAGGAAGGACATCGCACATAAGTGGATACGGCAGTCCAGAAGGCCCAGGGGATTGTTCTCCTCTGCTGTCGCCCCGGACAAGCGAAGCGAAGATCCGGGGCCTGCTCGCGGTGCAGACCAATGAAAGAGTTGACATTGTCCTGTCGAGTTTCTTCAATCTGCTTGCTCTGTGGAAATGAGTGGGCCCCGGGTCTTACTCCGCTCGCCCGGGGTGACATCAGAGTCTGAGGCCACATCCCGCTCATTTGCGATAGCCCTGCCTTCCCGGGGAGAGGGAAGCGCAAGTAGCCCCCACTCTCCATCCGGTCGGCCGGAAGACGCTCAGCATTGCAGCGGCTTTCTTGCCAAATGCATTGGCCTCGCGTCGCCTGCCCCGAACTCAGTTGCGGACCGGAATATCCATGTCCTCGATCTTCAGTTCGCGCACCAGTTCCGGAATGCCCCATTCGACGTCCGGATCGACGCGGATCTTGAAGTGATACATGGACTGCAGGGCCTGATGGTCTTCGGCGCGGAATATCATCTTGCCCTTGGGGCTCTCGAATTCCATGCCCTCCATCGCCGCGATCAGGTCCTCGGTATCTGTCGAACCGGCCTTGCGGATCGCCTCCACGATGGCGATGCCCGAGGCCATGCCGCCTGCGGTGAAGAAATCAGGCCGGGTGTCGAACCGTTTCTGATGCTCGGACACCAGCCAGTCGTTCACCGGGTTTTTCGGGATCTCGTAATAATAGTAGGTCGCCCCTTCCATGCCCGGCAGGTCCTTGTAGGCCTTCATGGCCGCCAGGATGTTGCCGCCGGTGGCGATCTCCACACCGAAACGCTCCGGCTCCATCGCCTTGATCTTGCTGATCGGATTGCCGCCGCCCGCCCAGATCACGAACAGGAACTTGCGGCCCGGTTCGTCCTTCAGCGCATCGAAGATACGCTGCGCGTTGGCTGTGAAATCCTTGGTGTCCGTCGGCGCGTATTCCTCGAACACGAGCTTGGCGCCGGTGCCTTCCAGCGCTTCGCGGAAGGCGGCAACGCCGTCCCGTCCGAAGGCATAGTCCTGCGCCAGGGTTGCGATCGACACGCCTTCCTGACCAAGCGCCACCGCATTGGAGATGGCGTCCTGGGAAGAATTGCGCGAGGTCCGGAAGACAAAGCGATTCCAGTTCTCGCCGGTGATGCTGTCGGCCACCGCCGGCTCCACGATCAGCAGCTTCTCGTATTCCTCGGCAACCGGCAGCATGGCCAGCGCCACGCCGGAGGACACCGGCCCGACTGCGATGTCCACCTCGTCGTCGCCATAGGCTTCGGCCAATACCGCCTTGCCAATATCCGGCTTCAGCTGCGTGTCCTTTTCGATGACCACGATCTTGCGGCCATCCACTTCCATCGTCCCGTCGGTGGCATATTCCAGCCCCATCATCAACCCGGTATGCGACTGCTTGGCATAGGCCTCGAACGGCCCGGTCTTGCCGTAAACATGGGCGATTTTTATGTCCTCGGCCATGGCCGACGACACGCCGGTCGCCGCGATGCCGAGGCCCGCCAGGACCGGCACAGCCCAGCGAAGTACACGCTTCGTCATGAATTCTCCTCCCGTTACGCTTGGCACTGAGCAGTGTCGACCGCGCGAGCGGCCGCCGCAAGGCCAATCTTACCCGTGGCGCGAGATTATATGACACATGAATCACTATTCATGTCAAGCCGAGGACACTGGAAGCGGGAGGAAATTGCGAGTTGGGTCCACGCTCGAAGGTCCCGCCTTCCGGTCACTGCCTGCGAGACGGAACCAGTATTGCAATCGCGCCTTTCCACCGCCGACCCCTTGCAAATGCAGGGGCCCGGCAACCTCAGGACTTTGAAAGGAACAACAGCTCAAGGGTTGCGGAGCCCCGGATCTCCGCTTCGCTCTCATCCGCGACGGCGAGGAAAAGCCGGCAGAGCCAAGCCCGAAGCGCGTGCGACATCTGCCGGCCGGGACATAGTCAACACTCTTTGCGGCGCAACAGGACCCGGCAATCCGATGCGCATTGCCCGCTCCGCCAGCCGGCTTTAGACCGTCCATGTGCGGACGACCTGCCGAGGACGGCAACTATGCAAGACGGCGCCGTCAGATGCTTCGCGGCTTTGCACTCAAGCAAGTCAAAACTTCAGCTTGAAGCCGAGGGAGGCTATATTCTGGAAAACGGGGTTCTGCCTGCTGGTGCCGCGTGTGTACTGAAAGCCGAACGACACGCGTCGCGCCGGGTCCAGCAACACGTCCAGACCGGTCACCCACAGGACCGCATCTTCGCCGTCGACCGCATTCCAGTAACCGTTGACTCCGGAACTCAGGACGATCCCGTTCTCCCAGACAGTCCTGTCGACGTATTCAAAGCCCAGTTCGCCGCCGAACCAGGCATAGTCGCCCTTGCTCAAGGCGGTCTGCCCCGCGTCATCGACATGAAACGCGTCAAATATGCCCTTGGCGCGAAAGCTGAAGTCTATTTTGTCTTTCGCCCCGCGCGTCGAAGCATTGAGAAGGTATCTGGAGTTTTGCGGCACCGCCGTGACTTGAACGCCATAGCCGCCGGACCCCAGGCCCAGATCGCTCTGGTAGTAGCCGGCGGTGGATACGCCGAGCCGTTCCAACGCCCCGCCTCCGAACAGCCAGTCCACTTTGAGGCCGCCGCGAAGGTATCCGTCATCGTCCTTGTCCGTCTCGAACGCCCCCTCGCCTTCGGCAAAGGCGCTGACGGCGAGATCCACCAGGCTGAAACCTGTACGGCTGCCTTCGCGGCTCGGCTTGAAAGTTCTTGCTGGCAACAGCACCAGACCGATCCCACCATTTATGTCGACCGTCGCCGTGTCGGCTTTGCGGTCGTTGGTGATGTTGAATGCGGCTCCGTCGGATTTTGGTCGCAGCCCCTTGCACTCAGCCAACGGCAAGTCGATGATCGTCCGCCGGATGAAGAGGCGCTGTTCGAAGTCGCAGGACCCGCGCTCCAGATCGACGGAAAGCTCGCCGATTGGAACAAGTCCGCTGGCCGCGTAGACCTTTTCCTTTTCTTCGAGGAGTTCGTAGCGCGTCGCGTCCACTGCATTTGGCGACGTGCGCAATACTTCCTTGAACTCGACAAGTTCGCCGCCTGACAGGAACTGGTCACCGTTGCGGTCGAAGTCCTTTGGAGGCGTTTCCGCCACCGCCAGGCCGGGAGCCGTGGCAAGCACGGCCCCCATCAGAGTCTTCAGATACCTAAACATGTAACAACTCACAATGTATCAAGAGTTTCTTCTGGAAGTCAGTTCACCAATACCTTGATGATATCTTCGCAGATGTGAGCGAATGTCCAAGCTCCGTCGAAATCGGTCTCGAAGACCTTCGGCAACCCGATATCATCGAAAGCGGCCGACTGGTTGATGATCCTGGCCATGACCGCGGCTGCGTTTCCGGAAATGATGAACTTGTCAAGCCTGTCGCTGAGCCGGGCACCGGCGAAGTCCGGGTTGCTCTGTAGAGCTATCTGCAAACGTGGCCAGATGTCGGAAACGATGCCCAGGCTACGCTCCGCGCGATGCATGTAGGGGTCGAATTCGAGCTCCGGACCAAGCCTTCCGTCGACCAGCGGGCCAACGACCGATCTTGCATCGACAAGGGAACGCGCCCGTGCGGAGCGGGTCCGATCCCGAAGCCCGGGGCCGATGCCCCGCGGGTCAGCCACCCACGGCCACGGCCACGGCCATGGCAACGGCAGTCGATGCTCGGAGCCCGGGTCCGGGAAAACCGGCCAGTCCGGCAGGCGCAGGTCGCCGCCCCGCAGGACCGCCGCTTGAGCGGTGGGAGTGAGGCCGGCCCTCGAAACCTCGTGGTCGGACACCGCCGCTTCAAAGACATCGTCAAAGGTGGCTATGCGTGCGTTCAGCCGCTTGAGGACCGTGGTCAAGTAGCAGGCAATCGAATGTTCAAGCGCGGGATCCGAATTGCCTTCGCCCGCGAAATGCAGACCGACCGCATCGCCCGACCCTTCGCTCTGCCAGAACGAACCGCTGTCGCCACCTGACGAAAGCTCGACATCGCCCGGGTTTCCCGGTTGAATCGGGACGAGCTTGAAGCCCTTGATTTCACGCATTTCCTTGACGCCAGGCTGAACCTCGTACAGCAGCCGATAGAACCCCTCTCCATCGACCCGGGCGCGAGTGAAACCGGTGGTTCTGCCCGATTTGCACAGAATTTCTCCCAGCTCTGGATCTCTCGCTTTCCCGGTCACTGAGAAATTGCCGTATTGAAGCGGCAACCATGGCCGCACGCCGCCAATTTCCGCTATTGCCGCATCCCCGCCTGTTTCCAGCATCCAACGGCTCAGCATCGCCACCTCGTCGCGCACCGGTACGCCGCTGTCGATCTGGCCCGGCTGCACTATCGGGTCCCCCACCATGGCCCGCGGACCCGCAAGCACATGCCAGTTCGACAGGAGCGCCGGCCGGCCTGTCGCCTGGTCGATCACCACCGCACCGATGGTTCCGGTCCCCTCATTGACCCGACCGCAGGACAATCCACCCATCAGATAGGGGCTGCGGACCCGGTGATCGGCGGGAAGCGTCGTCAGATTGACGCGATAGGGACCCTGTATGACGTCGAGGTGAACGCCATCGATCTCTGCGGGGAAGACCTCTGCCGCCTCCAGTTCCGGAATCGGAATTTTCGCCGCGACGTGAATGCGGGCGCAGAGTCCCTCCGTGCGCTTGCCGCCGTCCCAGCGGTAACCCACGTCGAAGCCGGTCACGTTTCGCCGATGGCCAAAACGCCGTCTGGCCTCCATCATGGCGGCATCGCATTGCTCGCGTGATATCTTTCGGACTGCCATATTCCTATCCTCCCGATTTCGAAGACATGCAAACCGTCGATGTGCTGCCGCGGCTCGGGGCTCTTTCGCCCGAAGAACTGCCGCATGCATGTCGATGAATGCAGTCAACTCTGGTCTTCAGGTCTGTTTGAGGCTCGCGGTCTCCATGACGCCGTCCCGCGCACCTGGTGGAGTGAAGTACCCGAAGGCAAAGACAACCATTGTCGTAATCGCCGCCGAAACCGCCTCGGGGATCACCAGATCTGGGTTCGCCGTCTTAAGCATCCACAGGACGACGGTTATAAAAGCCGTCCCGATCGCGGTGGCGGATACTTTCCTTGCGGGAAAATTTGTTTGCATACGCATAGTCTTTCTCCTTCTCTTACTGAAAAATTTTCCGGAACTGGCTCTCAAGCGTTGCCGATTGGATTGACGTCCCCGATAAAACGCAGCATGTCAGCCATAGTGAAGTGACCGGGAACTTCAGAGGGGAGCTCCGGCCTCCAGTTTGACCGTTGCCACAGGAAGGAACGTTGATCGCCGTGAACAAGTCCCAGGAACGTCTCGGCAACAATCGTTGCGCCGACCGGACCCAGGCGACGACCTGCGTGAAGGACCTCCGCCTCTTTCAGGATGTAGAACCACAGCGGCGTTTTCCGGTGTAGCCCGTGGGCCTCGGCGGCATCTCCCGCGGCACCGGCAGCGACATCCGCAGGTGCCAGCGGCTCAATGCCCATCGCAAGCGCAACGTCTTGTCCCGAAGGCAAGCCGATTTGAACGCCGCGCCTCAGATTCCGGAACGCCAGAACGGCTTCTCTGTTCTGTTCTCCGGGCAGTTGCCGCAGCATCGGCGCAAGTTGAGGATCGAGCAGGCGCGTTGCGTTAGGCTGAGTGTTTTGATCCAGCTCGAAGAACCGTCGCCAATCGATGATCCAGTTCCCCGGGAGACGCTCGAGCTTTCCGCCGGGAACGCGAGGGTGCGCCTGAACATCCGGATCGTTTGCAAGATCACCGAGGATGGCGCCGGACTTGCCTGTGAAACCGAACAGAAAATCGAGCGTTGCCGGCGTCAAACCACCCTCTCTGAACACACGATTGAAATCGTAGGTCTCACGGACCATCGAGTGCCCGATCCGGTAGGCTGCGGCGGAAAACTCAGCAGGCATGTATGGCTTCGTCTTGAAACGATAAAAGCGCCTACCTTCATGCTTGATGCGCCGAACCAGACCGCGCTCCGTAAGGCGCTCGACCCAATCGAAGAGAACGATCCACTGGTAGTGCCACGTGACGATGCGCCTGGCCTCGTTGAATTGATCCACCCCTTCGAGCATCGGCTGGTTCTGCGAAACATATTCCACCACTGCATTGTGGAACTTCAGGAACGCCAGATGCGTCTGTGCGACGGCAAGATTCTCGTCGTTGCGCTCATCTCCGATAAGAGCCCGGCCCGCGCGATTGCGCGGCAAGTCGTTTGGCAGCGCATTCGGGATGTTGTCAGACGGGCTCGGAGACGTCTTGCCGATCAGAAACTGGTTGCTCGGCCCGTAGGGAGGCACAGCATTCCGATCGTAGATGTGCGGGCTGAGGCTCGGTCCGTCGGCGTAAAGAGAATCCAGATCAAGCGAAGGGGTACGGAAATTCTCCGTTGCCGTGGGATCCGACAATTGCTGCGACAGAGGCGTTGTGTCCAGCGTGATGTCGTGATCGACAAATTGCCCGAAATAGGTGTAACCGGCAGGTATCTGCGGGTTGTCACCGGCGTTCGACTGCGCCGGGTCGTCGACCATCGCTTGCGCAACTTCGAAGAGACTGTCGTCCGCCACAATCAACGGAGACAGACCCGGAAACATGCGCCCGAACTTGCCGGGATCGCCGTGCCCCGACAAAGTATCTAGAGTGTCGTTGGACAGACTTCTTATACTTTTTCCATGTGAACCAATATCGCTCATGGCTTTTACTTCCTTCTGATTTTTATATTTTCTTCAAATATGGAATTCGCCGTTACACGCCGATGCGGGAAACAGACGTTCGCCGCTGGAATGGGTGCCCCCTCTAGGCAAAACGAGCGTTTCGTCTGGTAGGCATGGCTATTGAACCCGCGCGGCTCAGAAGCAAGCTGGTCTCAGGACGCAAATTTAGCGTTAGCTGAACGTGAAAATTTCGATAGAATAATATAAAATGAAAATTCAACTGCCCATGAACTCAACCAAACGCATATAAACCACTAATACTTCAGCGTTTTTACTTGAAAGACATCTGATGATTGTGGACATTTCGCTTTTGACGAGACTTTCATTATCCTGCGGCGGAAGGGACATCACGCCGAACTCGTCAAAGTCCCGAGCGCTCATCGCAATGATAGCGCTTGCCCGAAACGGACAGGTTTCAAGATCAAGGCTCTCGGAGTTCCTGTGGAGTCCTCCACGGGATCCTCTGGGAAACCTTCGTCAACTCATCAGTTTCCTGAACGCGCATCTGACCGCAGAAAACGCAAATTTCCTCAAGGCGGACAGGAGGCACGTAGGGCTCGACTTTTGCCGCGTGAGGACCGACTTCCACGACCTGGAAGGGTTGGCAAGAGCCGACGACCTGCCGGGAGCCGACAAGATCCGGAACCTTGAAGTCGGGGAAATCCTGGGCGACCTCGACATCGGAGAGGCCGCGTTTGAAGAGTGGGCCGAAGAGCAAAGAAGTTATTTGCAGCGCAATACCTATCTTGCCTTGATGCACTTGCTGGAGAGAGCTGAAGACGCAACGAACGACGCTCTCATTGAAGCCATTTCAGATAAGCTTCTGAAAATCGAACCCGCGTCCGAGGAACCCCACAGGGCACTGATCAAGGTAGCTAACAGGCGCGGCGACAAGGGAATGGTCATTGCACGCTATAAAGCATGCGAGGAATCGTTGCGCCGACTGATCGATGCCGACACCTCGCTCGAAACCAGACAGTTGATGCAGGAAATTCGCTCCGACTGGGCGCTCGCGGCGCAGAAGCCGGCCGGAACGCCGCCGACCGTCCGCTCCGAACCGGACTTGCTCCATCCGAATGAACGATCCGATGTCGCGGCTGAAACCCAGGAGAAGACAGGCTCCCCGCTCCTGCGCGTGAACGTACGGCATGTCAACACTGGATCGACGGTCGATGCCCGCGTCGCCGGACTGATTGATGAATTGGTCTCCGAAGCCCTGGCGGACGCGGCGTGGCTATACAGCGTCGTGGACGACCCCGCAGACATGCTGGACGTTGACTACGAACTGGTTTGCAGCGTCTCGCCAACGGAAGAGACGATCCGAATTGGCTTGAGACTGCTGAAGCTACCTGCCCGAACCTTGACATGGATGCAGTTCGTCGAGACGCCCGCCGCAGATACCATTCGGGCAGCCAAGGAACTGGCAATAGTCGCGACGGCTGCCCTTGAGAGGGAAATCCTGATTTCGGAAACATCCTCCGCCTGGTCGTGCCCGCCTGAACAACTCAGCGCGCACGGACAGCAGATGCTGGCAATTCCGCTCCTCTTTCGCTTGACCCCCAAGGCCCTGAACGAAGCTGACTCGCTTTTGACCAGCGCCGCAGAACGATTGCCGCAGAACGGCACTCCGATGGCATGGAAGGCGATCGTCGGCTTCCTGAAGTTTGGCCAGGGGTTCACCAGCGACAGCCGTGCTTCCAGAGAAGAACTGCACTTCCTCACGCGAAGAGCACTGGAACTGTCACCCAAGAACGCGTTTGCAGTCACAGTCGCAGGTCATGTGGCGGCATTTGTCGAACATGAATACGACCTGGCATTTCAATTCTATGAGCGGGCGCAGCAGCTCAACCCGAGTTCCGCCTATTACTGGGCATTCAGTGCGCTGGCCCATTGTTACATTGGCAACACGCAAGAAGCGATCGATCGCCTGGAAAAATATCGCAGTCTGTGGCCGATCGACCCCTACCCGCATTTCTTCAACACGGCCCGCTGCATCGCGGCTTCAATGCACGGGGCTCATGAGATTGCAGTAAGCATTGCCAAGAAAACCATAGCCGAAAATCCGAATTTCAACGCAACATATCGCCCACTCATATCGAGTTTGGGTCACTTGAAAAGATATGACGAAGCGAAATACTTCATCGACGAATTGAAACCACGTCAACCAGGATTTTCTCTCGAATGGTTCAAGAAAAACTACCCGCCACTTAAGTCAGATCAACACGACAATTACATTAACGGATTTATAAAAGCAGGCCTGGAAAAGGATTAAGGGACCTGTCTCTCAGATTATTATTTAGCCGCTCACGCGGAATTCACGCTCGATTTACGACCACCTGCAAAAACGCCGTCGTTTTAGGGCGGGCACGAACGATCAACGCAGTCAAACGAGAAACGGGGGCGTCAAATGACTATGACTATGACAATGACCATGACGATGACCATGAACCAGTTTCCTAGCAGGAACTGGGATCCGGCTCTTAGGTTCAACCTTGAACTCATAAAGTTCATGGAGGGAGAAAAGGTGTTCGACAGTATCTCCATACCCGATGTCCCAACGCCGGAAGAAACCCGGGTGGAAATAGAAGAGCTCAAGAGGAAACAAGAAGTTCGTGAGGAAGATACACGCGCCGGCGAAGTCAGGCGTGCACGGATCATTGAACAAATCTCGCTTGTGCCGGATTTTCACCGCATCCTAATGTTCAATGCCCAATCGCATCCGCATACGAAGCAACTGATGCAGTCGGTGCAGCAATTGGGCACCATCGGATCAATGTATTTCAAGGACAAATTCAGGAGACCCCGTCCATCTCAACTTGAGCCCAAGTTACGGCCGCTGATTGATGTCCCGGGCCATCCTTCCTATCCCAGCGGCCACGCGACGCAAGCCTATCTAGTCGCACAGGCTTTGGCGACGGTGGTCGGCAATCCCGAAGCCGGCGAAGAACTCATTCGTGTGGCAGACGACGTTGCCGTGAACCGGGAATACGCTGGCGTTCATTATGCCAGCGATTCCGTTGCGGGCAAGCAGCTAGCCTACGCTCTCTTTCGGCGGGCGGAAGATTCAATGGTCGAAACAATCAAGAACGCCATACAAGAATGGCGGACGTAACGCTTCAAATACAAGCAACTCATCGCCTAGATAAAACTGGAGTGAGATATGTTGGACGTTAGATCACGCAATACCGACGTAGATTCAGAAAATATTCTGTGGCATCTGCAAGAAAACGGAATTACAAGACATCATCCCGAACAAAACAGACATCGGTCCATTTGCGGTCTGAACGCCTTAAAGGCACATAACGACGGCCATTTGGGCAAGGGTGTGACCGTGGCGATCATCGACAGCGGCGCCGATCGCGAACACCACAACCTGACCGACGCGATCAGCGCCAAGAGCGCCAGCTTCGAAGCCTACCATGACGGCCAGGGACAGACCGCAACCGACAAGAAGATATTCAACCGATTTGACGCCCATGGCTCCGCTCTTGCCGGCATCGTTGCGGGGCGACCGAACCACAGAGTATCCGCCGCAGATCTTGACAAGCTCACCCCGCAGGATCAGGCGCTCGTCAAGACCTACACCGGCGTCGCGCCCGCCGCCGAAGTGCTGGTTATCAGATTGTTCGTGAACTTTCAGCCGGAGCAATTCGAGTCCGCCTTGAACTATGCGGCAAAGCACGCGGACGTCTTGCTTCTGGCTCGAACCTTGCCGCAGGTCAGAAAGAAAAGAGCGACAGCCGCCCTGGCGGACGACCCCGATGCTCGAGCCTCAACAGACACGCTTGACGACAGCAGCTCGTTTTCTCGGATCGAGAGTTTGCTGACGAATATCGCAAAAGAAATGCCGGTCGTCTGTGCAGCCGGAAACGGTGGCTTCGACGAACTGTCTTTTCCGGCAAGCCTGTCGATGACAATTGCAGTGGGTGCGGTGAACGAGCTGGGGTGGCGCAGTACCTACAGTCAGTACGGATCGGGCCTGGATGTCGTTGCACCCTCATCCGATGCAGAATTGCTGAACAGAGACCAGAATCGCGTACGGCTGAGCAGAAAAACGGCAAAAGAACGCAGATTCACAGGCGATCCAAATTCAGAAAGGCTGGGATACTGGGGAATAGTCTCCACCGACAATCACGGTGAATGGGGGTATGTCGGCCTTGTTGGCGAGCCCGGCAATTTTACGCCCCAAAAGGGCGAGCTGCGTTTTGGCGGCACGTCCGCGGCCGCCGCGCAAGTCGCCGGTGTCGTGGCTTTGATGATCGGAGCTAACCCTGCGCTGCGGAACAGGCCGGCCAAAATCCGCGAGATACTGCGAAAGACGGCAACTTTCAAGGAACTGGATGATGCGCTGACTCGCGACAACCAGAACCGCCGAGACGCGAGCACTCAACCGAGCGCTGAATTCGGTTGGGGCCTCGTCGATGCAACTGACGCTGTCAAAGAAGCCGCCAGGAGCACCGACTGATGCCAACCGGCTGCCTCTTCGTTCCCGTGGAGCGGAGTTGCGGCTTGTCCCTTGAGGCGACGCTCGGGCAAAATCGGTAAAAACCGCGCGCCGATCCGGAATCCAACGGGTCAGCGTGAGCGCAGCGACACATTAGGGTACGGTCTCATAAAATTGTGCTTTCAGGAGTCAATCTTGTGAGTCCGCACCTCGAGGGAAGCCCATGCAAGACTACCTCAACCGACCCTCCGTTTCCGCATCGAAATACAACGCCGCCGCCGGATCGAAGCTGACGGCAACCGTGCCCTCGGACACAGGAGCCTCCTCGCCCTTCGTCTCGACGATCACCCGCTCCCCTGTCGGGCAGACGAGATAGGAATAGGCGACACCGCCGAGTTGTTCGCACAGGTCCACGCGGGCGCCGTCTGCGGCCGGGGTGATGTGGAGGTGCTGGGGGCGGAGTCCGACGAGGACTTTCTTGCCAGCGGCAGGCAGGGCGACGGAGACCGGGACGGTGACGCCACCGAAGGCGGCGACGGTGACCGTGCCATCACCCGCAACGCCCTCGACGAAATTCATGCTCGGCGAGCCGATAAATCCGGCGACGAAGCGGTTGTCCGGATCGGAATAGAGCTGCATCGGCGTGCCGACCTGCTCGATACGGCCGCTGCGCAGCACGACGATCTTGTCTGCCAGCGTCATCGCTTCGACCTGGTCGTGGGTGACGTAGATCATCGTCGCGCCGATTTCCTTGTGCAGGCGGGCGATCTCCACGCGCATGTCGACGCGCAGTTCCGCATCGAGGTTCGACAGCGGCTCGTCGAAGAGGAACACGTCCGGCCCGCGCACGATGGCCCGGCCGATGGCGACGCGCTGGCGCTGGCCGCCCGAGAGCGCCTTCGGCTTGCGCTTCAGATAAGGGTCGAGCTTCAGGATACGGCTGGCCTCGGCCACCTTGGCGGCGATCTCCGCTTTCGGATGACCATTCATCTTCAGGCCGAAGCCCATGTTTTCTTCCACGCTCATATGCGGGTAGAGCGCGTAGGTCTGGAACACCATGGCGATGCCGCGCTCGGCCGGGTCCATCCTCGTCACGTCGCGGCCGCCGATGTCGATGGTTCCCGAGGTGGTTTCCTCAAGCCCGGCGATCATGCGCAGAAGCGTCGACTTTCCGCAGCCTGACGGCCCCACAAAGACGCAGAACTCGCCGTCGTCTATCTGAAGATCGACACCGTGGACGACCTGCATGTCGCCGTATTTCTTGACCGCATTGTTCAGTGTGACACCGGACATGAATTTCAACCTCCCTGGGAATTTGTTCAGGCGGGGAACTGCCAGTCTTCGACAGCCTTCGCTATGCTGGACGCGGTTTCGAGAAGCGCCGGGCGCATCTCCATCAGCGCGTCCAGGCTGTTCCGCCGTGTAGTCGTTGTAACGGACAGCGCACCGACCGGCCGGCCGCCGGCCGACAGGATAGGCGCCGCGATGCAGATGATGCCGGGCTCGTGCTCCTCTCGGTCGAAGGCCACCCCGGCCTGGCGGATTTCCCGCAGCTCCGCCTGCAGATCCGCCTCTGTGGTCAGCGTCCCCGGCGTATAGCGATAGAAAGACTGCTTCTGGATGACCTGTTCCAGCGCTGCCGGATCGAGAAAGGCCATCAGGGCCTTGCCGACACCGGTGCAATAGGCAGGCCCGACCTTGCCGGCCTGCGAATACATGTCGATGGGACTACTGGCGTTGCGCTTGTCCACATAGAGCACCTGCCCGCTATCCAGTTGCGCCAGGTGAACGGTTTCACCGGCCAGTTCCGCAAGCGCGTTGACGAACGGCCGCGCGATCGGCGCGATCGAGCTCTGCCGCCAGGCGGCATGCGCCAGCCGCACGAGACGGATGCCCAGTGTGTAGGTCTGGTGCCGGTCGTCATAGGCCAGCATGCCCTGGCTCACCAGGGTCTGGAGCAGGCGATAAAGCGTTGCCTTGGGATGGGTGCTGCCTGACAGAAGCTCGGAAAACCGGACAGGCCGTCCGACATCCGCGACCCTGTCGAGCACTTCCAGCGCCTTTCCGACCGTTCCGTCGCCGCTTCCCGGGACTACCTGCTTGTTCACGAATTCCTCCATCCGTCCGTTTCTTTGCGCCGGACCGGTTGACAACCTAACCCGGTCAAAGCAAAGTATCAATATACAAAACCAAGTTTCAAATAATGGAACCTATAGGGAGGACACCATGCGTTCCATAATGAAGACGTCTGCTGCTGCGATTGCCATTCTGGCAGCGACACTTGGCGGAGCCTCCGCCGACGGTCTGACGGGCAACCTGAAAATCTTCCTCGACACATCAAACCCGGCGCCGCGCGCCACGATGGAAGAAATGATTGCCCAGTTCGGCGAAAAGAACCCGGATCTGACCATCGAAACGACGGTGATCGACCGGGAAGCCTACAAGACCCAGATCCGCAACTTCCTGACCGCCAATGCGCCGGACGTGGCCACCTGGTACGCGGCCAACCGCATGCGCCCCTACGTGGAAGCGGGCCTCTTCGAGGATGTTTCCGACCTGTGGGCGGAACCGGAAATCGGCGACAACCTGGCCTCGACCAAGGGCGCGCTGACCATCGACGGCAAGCAGTGGGGCGTGCCCTACACCTACTATCAGTGGGGCGTCTACTACCGGAAAGACATCTTCGACGAGTTGGGCCTGAGCGAACCGGCCACCTGGGAAGAGGAAAAGGCCAACTGCCAGAAGATCATCGACGCCGGCAAGAAGTGCTACACCATCGGCACCAAGTTCCTCTGGACCGCCGGCGGCTGGTTCGACTACCTGAACATGCGCACCAACGGCTTCGACTTCCACATGGACCTGCTCACGGGCGAGGCCTCCTGGCAGTCCGACGAAGTCCGCAAGACCTTCGCCAACTGGCGTGAGCTTATCGACATGGGCGCCTTCATCGACAACCACCAGACCTACAGCTGGCAGGAAGCCCTGCCGTTCATGGTCAAGGGCGATGCCGCCGCCTACCTGATGGGCAACTTCGCTGTCGCGCCGCTGCGTGACGCGGGCCTCACCGATGACCAGATCGATTTCTACCAGTTTGTCGAAATCACGCCGGGCGTCGAAAAGGCGGAAGACGCGCCGACCGACACGTTCCACATTCCGGCGAACGCCGAGAACAAGGAAAACGCCCGCGAATTCCTGAAGTTCGTGGTGTCGCCGGACGTCCAGACCCAGATCAACGACGGCAAGCATCTCGGCCAGTTGCCGGTGAATGCCAAGTCCTCGGTGGACAACGACAAGTTCCTTGTCGAGGGCTTCGAAATGCTGTCCACGAATTCCCCGGGCGGCGTCGCCCAGTTCTTCGACCGCGACGCACCGGCTGAAATGGCCAAGGTCGCCATGGAAGGCCTGCAGGAATTCATGGTCAAGCCGGACAACCTGGACAAGATCCTGGCCCGCCTGGATCGCGCCCGCGAGCGTATCTACAAATAGGCTCCGCCTGACCCGGAACAGGGCAGGGTGCCACGGCTCCCTGCCCCGCTTTTCGAAGCCTTTGCCCGTTCCTCATGAAGAGCCCCAACATGGCCCAAGCGTCCCTCGCCGCATCGCGGCAGAATTCCTGGTGGCACCGTAACCAGCAGCAACTCACCCCCTGGCTGTTTCTGGCCCCCGGAATCCTGTTTTTCCTGTTTTACGTCATCTTTCCGATCTTCCAGTCCTTCAACCTGTCGCTTTTCGAATGGGACGGACTGGGCGAGGCGGAATATGTCGGGCTCTACAACTATGAAGAACTCTACTGGGACGAGGCCTTCTACACCTCGCTGAAGAACAACGTCATCTGGCTGGTTCTGTATCTGGCCGCCATTCCGGCGGGCCTTTTCATCGCTCTGTTCCTGAACCAGACCGTGACCGGCATCCGGCTCTACAAGTCTCTCTTCTTTTTCCCCTTCGTGATTTCCCAGGTCGTCGTCGGCCTGGTATTCACCTGGTTCTACGATCCGACCTTCGGCCTTCTCAACGTGATGCTGGGCGCGGTCGGTCTGCCGCCGATGAACGTGCTTGGCGACGAGAACTGGGTCACCGTCGGCATCATTGTCGCCGGCCTGTGGCCGCAGACCGCCTATTGCATGATCCTCTATCTCACAGGCCTCAATGCCGTCGATCCCGAGCAGATAGAAGCCGGACGGCTTGACGGCGCAAAGGGCTGGCGCATGCTCTGGTACATCATCGTGCCGCAGCTCCGCCCGGCGACCTTCATCGCCTTCGTGGTCACCATCATCGGCGCGCTGCGCTCCTTCGACCTGATCTCCGTGATGACCAACGGCGGCCCCTTTGGCTCCAGCCGGGTTCTCAGCTTCTACATGTTCGAGGTCGCGCTCTCCGAATACGGCTTCCGCATGGGCTATGGCGCGGCCATCGCCGTGGTGCTGTTCATGATCATGCTGGCCTTCATCGCCTATTTCCTCTGGACGATGTACAAGGAAGAAAGGGCGCGCTGAGATGTTTCCCACTCCGATTGAACGCACCTCGCGCACCTGGCAAATCAGCTATCAGACCCTGCTGCCGCTGGCGCTGATCCTCTGGCTGCTTCCGCTGATTGCCGTTGCGATCTTCTCCGTCAAGCCGGACATCGACTTTGCCAACGCCAACTACTGGGGCTGGCCGACCTCCTTCGAGGGCTTCACCAATTACGCGCTGGTGTTCACCGGCTCGGACATGCCGCAATATCTCATGAACTCGTTCAGGATCACCATTCCGACGGTAATCGGCGCGGTGGCCCTGTCGTGCATGACCGGCTTCGCCCTCGGCGTTTACAAGTTCAAGGCCAATATCTGGATCTTCTTCATGTTCGTGGCCGGCAACTTCGTGCCGTTCCAGATCCTGATGGTGCCAGTCCGCGACCTCACCCTGCAGATGGGTCTCTACAACACCATCACCGGCCTGGTGCTGTTCCACATCGCCTTCCAGACGGGCTTCTGCACGCTGTTCATGCGCAACTTCATTCGCGCCCTGCCTTTCGAACTGATCGAGGCTGCCCGGGTGGAAGGTGTCGCCGAATGGCGGATCTTCTGGTACGTGGTCCTGCCCCTGATGAAACCGGCCATCGCCGCGCTTTCCGTGCTGATCTTCACCTTCATCTGGAACGACTATTTCTGGGCCGTGGTGCTGACCCAGGGCGTCGAGAGCCAGCCGGTCACGGCGGGGATCACCTCCTTCAACGCCCAGTATCGCGCCGCCTATCACCTGATGAGCGCGGGCTCCATCGTCGCCGCCCTGCCGCCGGTGGCCATGTTCTTCCTGATGCAGCGCCACTTCATCGCAGGCCTGACGCTCGGAGCCGTGAAATGACCTGCCCATTTCGCCTAATTGGGACGCAGGGTGCGGGGAGCGAAAGAAATGCGGTTGACTAGGACCTGGCATCTGAGCGACGCCCGCCAGAGCCTGGTTCTCGCAAGCTTCGCTGACCGCCTGCCGGAGGTCGTCTACTGGGGTCCGCCTCTGCCGGAAAGCGAGCACATCGAGACCCTGGCCGAAGCCGCGGCCATGGACGTCACAGGCGGCATGATCGACGCGAACGCACCGGTCAGCCTGAACCCGGAAGCCTCCCGCACCTTCCCCGGCCAGACGGGCCTGATCGCCCGCAACGCCGCCGGGCAGCCGCTCGCGCCGTCCTTCAGCTTCAAGAGCGAGACGGCGTCGGAGCACGGACACACGCTTGTCTTCACCGACAGCAACCTCGGACTCAGCCTGAGTTTCGATCTGACGCTGACACCGGACACCTCACTCCTGAAACTGCAGACCCGGCTCGACAGCACCACCGCGATCCAGGTGGAGTGGCTGGCGGCGCCGGTTCTGCCCGCACCCGCGCATCTGGATGAAATGATCGAGTTTTCCGGCCGCTGGTGCTCCGAATTCCTGACCCGCCGCCTGCCCTTCGCGCCGGGCGCGCGCCTGCGCGACAATCGCACCGGCCGGACGGACCACGCGCATTTTCCCGGATTGATCGTCTGCGGCGCCGAGACCCGCAACACCCGGGGCGAGGCCTATGCCTTCCACTACGGCTGGTCTGGCGGGCACAGGATGGTGGCCGAGGAACTCGCCGACGGGCGGCGGCAGGTCCAGTTCGGCCACGCCTCCGCCAGCATGGCCAGGGGGCAGAGATTTCAGACCGCTCCACTCTATGCCGCCTATTCCCCCGAAGGCCTCAACGGCGCGGCGGTTCTCTTCCAGCGGCACGCCCGCGATCACATCGTCACGGGCGCCCGCACCCCGCGCCCGGTGCACTATAATTGTTGGGAAGCGATCTATTTCGATCACAAGCTCGATGAGCTCAAATCCATCGCCTCCCGGGCGGCCGATCTGGGGGCCGAGCGCTTCGTTCTGGACGACGGCTGGTTCGGCAAGCGCGACGACGACACCTCGTCTCTGGGCGACTGGGTCATCGACCACCGCAAATACCCCGATGGCCTGACCCCGCTTATCGACCATGTCAAGGCGCTCGGCCTGGAGTTCGGCATCTGGTTCGAGCCGGAAATGATCAACGAGAACAGCGATCTCTACCGCACCCACCCCGACTGGGTGCTCGGACCTGCCGAGCAGATCCGCGGCCGTCAGCAGCTTGTGCTCGACATGGCGCGCGAAGATGTCCGTGCTTATCTCCATGACCGGATTGCCGACATCCTCGCGAACAACAATATCGGCTACATCAAGTGGGACCACAACCGGGTCCTTCCCGTTATCGACAGCACCCAGAGCGAAGGTGTTTACGCGCTGCTGGACCGATTGCGTACAGGTTTTCCCCATGTCGAGATCGAGAGCTGCGCGTCGGGGGGCGGGCGGATCGATTTCGGCATTCTGGAGCGCACACAGCGGGTCTGGCTTTCCGACAGCAACGACGCGCTGGAGCGCCAGCGCATCCAGCATGACGCGGCTCTGTTCCTGCCGGCCTCCGTCACCGGCTCCCATGTCGGACCGCGCCACTGCCACACCTCCGGACGGGTGCTCGATATCGGCATCCGTGCCTGGACGGCCGCCCAGCGGCATATGGGTTTCGAGATGGATCCGCGCGAGCTGACGGAGGATGAAGCGGCCACATTGCGTCAGGTGACGGGCTGGTGGAAGGCCAATCGCGACTGGATGATGCAGGCCGATATTCTGCGTCTGGACAGCTCCGATCCCGCCGTGATCGCGGAACAGCAACTTTCGGAAGACGGCGCGCGCTTCGCGGTCTTCGCGGCGCAGATCCGGACCTCGGACCAGATCCTGCCGCATCCGCTTCGCCTCACCGGTTTGAACCCGGAGGCGACATACAGCATAACCTTGACCAATCGGGACGATGCGTCACGCTTGTCACGCGGCGCGCCACTGCTTAAGCAAACAGATCTTGAAGCCAGCGGACAATATCTCATGTCCCACGGCCTGACACTCCCCTGGCGGTTCCCGCAAACGATCTGGGTGCTGGAAGGAAGGCGGCTCTGAGCTGTCTCCAGGCATCCGTTCGAACCGCAAGCATGAACGAAGGAAACGCAAATGTACGCCAAATTTCCGGATCTCAAGGACGCATCGGTCTTCATTACCGGCGGCGGGTCCGGCATCGGCGCATCGCTCACCGACGGTTTCCTCGCCCAGGGCGCTAAGGTCGCTTTTGTCCAGCGGTCGGATGCGTCCGCCTTCTGCGACGAGATGCAGGAAAAACACGGTCAGCGACCCCTCTTTCTGCCTTGCGACATCACCGATATTGCCGCGCTGAAACGCGCCATGACAGAAGCGGCGGAAGCCCAGGGCGCCATCACAGTGCTGGTCAACAACGCCGCCAACGACAAACGCCACAAGACTGAAGAGGTCGACGAGGCTTTCTGGGACTGGTCCCAGGCCATCAACCTGAAATCCTATTTCTTCGCCTGCCAGCAGGTAATCGCCGGTATGCGCGCAGCCGGAGGCGGCTCGATCGTCAACTTCTCCTCGATCTCCTACATGATGGGAGGGGACGGATTCCCATCCTACACGACGGCCAATTCCGGTATCAACGGCATGACCCGCAGCCTGGCGCGGGAATTCGGGCCGGACAACATCCGCGTCAACGCCATGGCGCCGGGCTGGGTGCTGACGCAAAAGCAGAAGGACCTCTGGGTGACACCCGAAGGCCTGGCGGCCCATATCGACCGTCAGTGCCTCAAGGTGGAGCTTGTGCCAGAAGACATGGTCGACCCGGTGCTTTTCCTGGCCTCCTGCGCCAGCAAGGCGATGACAGGCCAGGCCCTGGTGGTCGATGGCGGAGTTGTGGTGACCGGATGACACCCCAGGAAAACCCCGGACCGGTTACGGCGGACTGGATCGCAGTGGATTGGGGAACAACCAATCTGCGTATCTGGGCCATCGACAGTTCCGGAAAGACAATCGCTCACCGCAGCTCGGCAAAGGGCATGGGCACACTCGCCCCGCATGAATTCGAACCCGCGCTTCTGGATCTGACAGAAGACCTTCTGGGCAAAGGCCACAGGACACCGGTCATTGTCTGCGGCATGGCGGGCTCTCGTCAGGGCTGGGCCGAGGCGCCGTACAAGACGACACCGTGCCCGCCGCCCTCCATCGAGGACGCAACGATCGTCGCCACCCAGGACACCCGGCTCGAGGTGCGCATCCTGCCGGGTGTCAAGCAACTCGAGCCCGCCGATGTGATGCGCGGCGAAGAAACACAGATCGCCGGATTTCTTGCCGGAGACCACGATTTCAAGGGGCTGCTGTGCCTGCCGGGAACGCATACGAAGTGGGTGTTTCTGGACAACGGGCAGATAACGTCGTTCAGAACCTTCATGACGGGCGAACTGTTCGCGCTGCTGTCCGGCCAGTCAGTCCTGCGCCACGGTCTCTCGCAGAAAGAGATGGACCTTGATGCCTTCACCAAGGCCGCCGGCGACATCGTGAATGAACCGGCAAAGTTCTCTGCGGAGCTCTTCGGAATCCGGGCTGCGGGCCTGATCGCCGGCTTCGGTCCCGAGCAGGCCCTCGGCCGTCTGTCCGGGCTGCTCATCGGTGCGGAACTGGCGGCGGCGCACGATGACATCGCAGACCTGCCGATCAAGATCCTCGGCAGCGACACCCTGGCAAGAACCTACCGGACCGCTCTGGAGAGCCTCGGCCACAATGCCGAACTGCTGGATGCGGACACCACTACGCTGCAAGGCCTCACCCTCGCCCATTCTTCCTGTTCAAAGGTATCCTCATGAGCCGCAACCTTATTGCGATCTTGCGCGGGCTGACCCCGGACGAAGCTCTGCCCGTTACCGAATGCCTGATCGAAGCCGGCATCACCCGGATAGAAATCCCGCTCAACTCCCCGGACCCGTTTAAAAGCATCGCCGCCATGGCCGCAGCGTTTTCCGGCGCGGCGGAAATCGGTGCGGGAACCGTGCTTGAGCCCGCCCAGGTCCGGGACGTCAGGTCCGCCGGGGGAACATTGATCGTGTCGCCGGATTGCAATCCGCAGGTGATCATGGCGACCAAATCGGAAGGCATGTCTTCCTTTCCCGGCGTCATGACCCCGAGCGAGTGTTTCTCCGCCCTGCGCAGTGGAGCGGACGGCCTGAAATTCTTCCCCGCATCGCTCATCGGTCCGGACGGCCTGAAAGCCATGCTCGCGATCCTGCCGAAAGGAACCGCGACCTATGCGGTCGGTGGTGCGGGTCCCGATAATTTCGGCGACTGGTTCAAGGTGGGAGCCACCGGTTTCGGTATCGGCACCGCGCTTTTCAAGCCCGGCTTCACGGTTGCCGAGATAGGCGAGCGCGCAAAGAAGATCGTTGCCGCCTATGACACGGCGGTATCGGCCTGTGAATGAGCCGGTGAGCGAGATTTTCGATGAACGCCGGTGCGAACTGGGCGAAGGCCCGCTCTGGCATCCGGGGCGCCGGCAACTGTTCTGGTTCGATATTCTCAACAAACGTCTGATGAGCAATGAGAACGGCGCTGCGAAATCCTGGCAGTTCGACGAATATGTCTCCGCCGCCGGCTGGGTCAGCGATACGGAATTGCTTGTCGCCAGCGCCAGCATGCTGTTCCTGTTCGATCTGGACACCGCCGCTTCGCGCAAGCTCACAGACCTGGAGGCCGACAATCCGGTGACCCGGTCCAATGACGGCCGCGCCGACCCGAAGGGCGGATTCTGGATCGGCACTATGGGCTTGGACGCGGAACCGGGCGCCGGGTCGATCTACCGCTACTACAAGGGCGAACTGCGCAAGCTGTTCGGCGGCATAACCATCACCAACGCCATCAGCTTCTCCCCCGATGGCACGACCGCCTATTTTGCCGATACGGAGAGCCAGTTGCTTCAGCGGACGGCCCTGGACGAGGAGGGCTGGCCAACTGGTGAACCGATGCTGTTCAGGGATTTTTCCGAAGAAGGCTTTTTTCCCGATGGCGCTGTTGTCGACAGCGAAGGCTTTTTGTGGAATGCCCAATGGGGCGCGGGCCGCGTTGCCCGCTACGCGCCGGATGGCCGTTTTGCCGGGGAAGTCTCCCTTCCTGCAGGCCAGACCACCTGCCCGGCCTTCGGCGGGCCGGACCTGCAGACGCTGTTCGTGACCTCGGCAGCGATTGGCCTGTCAGGCGAAGCTGACGGCAAGACCTGGTCCAGCTCGACTGGCGTTCGCGGCCAGGCCGAATACCGCGTAATTCTCTAGAGCTTCCCGCGTTGAAATTTCCGCGGATCGATCAAGGTGATCAAATGAAACGTACTCTGGGCACCTGTTATTATCCCGAACATTGGCCGGAAGAAATCTGGGAGGCCGATGCGCGCCGCATGGCGGAAACCGGCTTGACCTGGGTCCGCATCGGCGAGTTCGCCTGGTCGCGCATTGAACCCTCCGAAGGCAAACTGGAGTTCGACTGGCTCGACCGGGCCATTGAAACGCTTGGCCAGGCGGGACTGAAGGTCGTGCTCGGCACGCCAACGGCCACACCGCCCCGCTGGGTGGTTGAAAAGCATCCGGACATGATCGCCATAGACGCCGAGGGCAAGCCGCGCGGCTTCGGTTCGCGCCGCCACTACTGCTTTTCCCATGAGGGCTTCGGGCGTGAAAGCGACCGCATCGTCGGGCAGATCGCCGGGCGCTACGGCAGAAACCCTTATGTCGCCGCCTGGCAGACCGACAATGAATATGGCTGCCACGACACAGTGCATTCCTATTCGGATGCCGCGCTGAAAGCCTTCCGCCTCTGGCTCCTGGCCCGTTACGGCAGCATCGAGGCCTTGAACCGGGCGTGGGGCAACATCTTCTGGTCCATGGAATATACCTCTTTCAACGAGATCGGATTGCCGAACCTGACCGTTACGGAACCCAACCCGTCGCACACGCTGGCTTTCCGGCGGTTTTCATCCGACCAGGTCGTCAGCTTCAACAGGCGGCAGGTCGAGATCATTCGCAAGTTCTCCGACGCACCAATCAGCCACAACTACATGGGCCGGATCACCGATTTCGACCACTTCAAGGTTGGCGACGACCTGGAGATCGCGACCTGGGACAGCTATCCGCTCGGCTTCCTGGAAGATCGCGTCGGTGCCGGCGACGCCCATCAGCGGGCTTTCGCCCGGCAAGGCGATCCGGACTTCCAGGCGTTTCACCATGATCTTTACCGGGCGGTCGGCAAGGGACGCTGGTGGGTGATGGAACAACAGCCCGGCCCGGTGAACTGGGCTCCACACAATCCCGCACCACTGCCGGGCATGATGCGGCTATGGGCCTGGGAAGCTTATGCACATGGCGCCGAGGCGGTCTGTTATTTCCGCTGGCGGCAGGCCCCCTTCGCGCAGGAACAGATGCACGCGGGCATGCTGCGCCCGGACAACGCCGATGCCCCGGCCTTGCTGGAGGCCCGTCAGGTCGCCGACGAATTGCGGCAAGCCCCGGATGTCTCCGCGCCCCGCGCCCGGGTAGCGCTTGTTTTCGATTACGACGCGGATTTCGCCTGGACCACCCAGCCCCACGGCGCCGGCCTCAGCTATTTCCAGCTGATTTTCGACACCTACAAGGCCCTGCGCAAGCTCGGACTGTCCGTCGACATCCTGCGCGGCGAGACACGCGACTTTCCCGGTTACAAGATCATCGCGGCACCCGGTCTGATCTACATGCCCCAGGATCTGAAGAAGGTTCTGGCGGAAGCGGATGCGGAAGTTGTTCTGGGGCCGCGCACGGCGGCCCGCAATGCGGACATGGTGATCCCGGTGCCCCTTCCCCCGGACATGCCGGGACTGGACGTCACTGTCTCCCGCGTCGAAACCATGCGGCCCGACATGCCGATACCGCTGAAGGGCGGCGGCTGTTTTTCCGGCTACCGGGAAGAGCTTGAAGGTGCCGCGGAGACCGTTTTCGAACAGGAAGACGGTCAACCCGCCGTCATGCGCACCGGACGCCTGACCTATGTCGGCGGGTGGCCCGATGAAGTTGCCCTGAAGCGCCTCTATACGGAACTCTGCCGGGAGGTCGGCATCGAGACGCTGAACCTTGAAGGCGGCGTGCGCTGCCGGGACACGGACGGCATACGCGTCTGGACCAACTACTGTGCTGAACCCGCGGACACGCCTGCTGGCCGCATAGAGGCGGCCGGAGTGTTGCTGGAGAAGATCTGAGCGCGGAAACGGCCTCATGCTGAGGACAAGACCGGCTCATTACCCCTTGCCTCAGGCTGCCTCGTTGTCCACGAGTTGCTTGATGATCGCGGCGTAGTTTTCAGCCCCTTGCGCCCCCGAGATCATGTGGCGGCGTTCGAAGATGACGGCGGGCACGCCCTCTATGCCGTTCTGTCTCCAGAAACTCTCCTCCTCGCGCACCACGTCGGCAAATCGGCCGTCCTGAAGAACCCGGACGGCCTCCTGCCGGTCAAGGCCGACAGACGCCGCGATGTCCGCCAGGGTGTCCGTGTCGCTGACATCCTTGCCGTCTTTGAAATAGGCTTCGAACAGCGCCATCTTCAACGGGTGTTCCTTGCCTTCCGGTCCGGCCCAGTGAAGCAACTGGTGGGCCTTGAAGGTGTTCACCATCTGCATGCCGTCGGTGAAGCGGAAATCGAATCCAAGGCCGGCGCCAAGCTGCGTCAGCCGCTCGCGCGTGTCCTGGGATTGCTCCGCGCTCACGCCGTATTTGCGCATGATATGCGCGCGCAGGTTCTCTCCCTCTTGCGGCATATCGGGATTGAGCTCGAAGGGATGCCACTTGATCGCCGCAGACACGCCGGTCACTTCGATGGCCTGTTCCAGCTGCTTGAAGCCGACAATGCACCAGGGACAGACAACGTCCGAAACGATGTCGATCTGGAGAAGATTCTCAAGGTTGTCCACGTCTGTTGTCATGTCGTGTTCCTTCCGCAAGTCCTGCCGGCGCCGGGTGGCTGTTCGCCGTTCTTCGGGTCGGTCTCACTCTGTTCTTATCTGGAGCAGATATGGGGAGCAATGCGCAGCACGGAAAGATTGTGACTATCTCGGGAATACTCTTTTCTGCGCGGTGGCCGCCTCCGCGATGGCATGAATGGCCGCTTCGAAATGCAGCGTTTCGATGACAAGACGCCCCGCCTCAGATCTCGTCCATACCGACGGCGCGGCGTTCGGCGATCGACTTGAGGGCGGCTTCCGCCAGAGCCAGCGCCTTCAGGCCGTCAGTCCCGCTCGGAGACGGCTGTTTGCCGCTGACGATGGTGTCGACAAAGACGGCGATTTCCGCCGCATAGGCTTCCAGATAGCGGGTCATGAAGAAATCATGTAGCGGAGCACGGGTATAGCCGTCCCGCGTTGCCAGTTCGACCGACACCGGCCGCAGGTTTTCCGCGGAGACCGCCCCCAGGGAACCATGCACCTCGATACGCTGGTCGTATCCATAGGTCGCGCGGCGCGAATTGGAAATGGAACACTGCTTGCCCGAGCCGGTGGTCAGCACCACCATGGCGCTGTCATAGTCTCCAAGTTTGCCGATTTCCGGATCGATCAGAACCGAGCCGGTTGCATAGACGGTCGTGACCTCTTCCCCCAGCAGAAACCGCGCCATGTCGAAATCATGGATGGTCATGTCCCTGAAAATCCCGCCGGAAGTCTGGATATAGGATGGCGGCGGCGCGCCCGGGTCGCGCGATGTGATCTGCACCATCTCGACATCGCCGATCCGGCCGGCGTCGATGGCATCACGCACCGCCTTGAAATGTGGATCGAAGCGCCGGTTGAATCCGATCATCAATGTCGCGCCAAGGTCCTCGACCGTCTTCAGGCAGGACTTCACCCGGTCAAGCGACAGGTCGATGGGCTTTTCGCAGAACACCGCCTTGCCGGCACGGGCGAACTGTTCGATCAGATCCGCATGTGTCGTGGTCGGCGTGCAGATCACCACCGCTTCGACATCCTCCGATGCCGCGATCTCGTCGATCGTCCGTACACTGGCGCCATACTCGGTGGCAAGACTTTCAGCAGCCTCCGGAAAAGCATCCGCAACCGCGACGACCGTAGCCCCCTCCGCGGCGGAAACCGCCTTGGCGTGCACCTTGCCGATACGTCCGGCGCCTAGCAGCGCAACCTTGATAGCCATGTCTTCCTCCCGAGGCGTGAAGCAGCGCATCGACATGATCGCAGCTTGCCAATCTAGAATAAAAATTCCAAAATCACTTTAATCGGAATGTGTCAAGCTGGAAAAGAAGAAACAGATGCCAGATACAGAATCGGCCCCCTGCCCCCAGACCTCGCCACCTGAAACCATTGATGCCTTTTTCGAGCGTCTGGGCAGCACGGCGGAGCAGCTCCCCAAACGGCTTAAACAATTCGCCGACTTTATCGCGGCCAACCCGGACCGCGTCCCCGTTTCGACAGTGGCCGAGCTTGCGGAAGGAGCCGATGTGCAACCCTCTGCGGTGATGCGGTTCTGCCAGGAGATGGGGTTCTCCGGCTATTCCCAGATGCAGAAACTGTTCCGGTCCGATTATTCCCAGAAATGGCCCGATTATACCACCCGTCTGGCGAAACTTCGTGAACACGGTACGGAAACCCCTTCGGCGCTGCTTGCTGAATTTGTCGAAGTTGGCCGCTCTTCCCTGGAAAACCTGCTGACAACCGTGGATCCGGTTGCCTTGCAACAGGCGGTCGATGTTCTAGCCCGGGCCGAAACCATTCACATGATCGGCTTCCGGCGCGCCTTTCCCGTCACCTCCTATCTTGCCTATGCCTTTGAGAAAATGAACGTGCCGGCGGTTCTCCATTCCGGCATCGCCAACATCAACATGGAGCATCTGATCCGGCCCAACGACGCGGTGATCGCGGTGACCTTCGCACCCTATTCGCAGATCACAATAGACATGGCCACTCAGGCCCGCAGCAACGGGGCGGACATTGTAGCGATCACCGACGTTGTCACGAGCCCTCTGGCGCGGCTGAAAGCCATTCAGCTTCTGGTCTCGGAACTGGATGTCGGCGCCTTCAGAGCCCTGTCGGCAACCCTGTCGCTTGCCATCGCCCTGGCCGTGTCCGTGGGTGCGCAGCGCAACCGAATTTGATATTTTTGACAAAAATGTATTGCATCATAAAAGAAATAGAATTTATATTCTAAAAAATATGCCGGTGGCGCTGTGCATGCGCCCTCGCAAAAAAGATCGTATCGGGAGGACTGATGGCATTGAGCAATGCTGTCGCGCGACACGGCGCCGACAGCCTGGAGACGCGCGCTCCCGGCCCCAATCCGTTCACACCTGACAAAGGCACCGGCCTTGAGGACATCGTGGAAACGCAACCCGCGGCTTCCATGATCGAACTCGGGAGACCGGGAGCATGAAATTCGGCTGAAAGCCGAAGTCCGGAGCCGTAATCATGCGGTGATTTTCTTCACATTCGGGAGGAGTAAGTATGAAAAACTTCATCAAGGGCGCACTGGTCGCAGGTGCTGTCGCAATGGCAATGCCAGCCATGGCTGCCGACATTATCGTCGTATCCCACGGCCAGGCCAATGACGCGTTCTGGTCAGTCGTCAAGAACGGCGTCGACAAGGCCGCGAAAGACACCGGTGCGAACGTCAGCTATCGCTCGCCGGAAACCTTCGACATGGTTGCCATGAGCCAGCTCATCGATGCCGCGGTCAATCAGGAGCCGGCAGGTCTCGTCGTATCCATTCCGGATGCCGACGCCCTCAGCCCTTCCATCGAGCGCGCCGTGGCGGCCGGAATTCCGGTCATTTCCATGAACTCCGGTTCGGATGTCGCCGCCAAGCTCGGCGCCCTGCTGCACGTCGGTCAGGACGAATTCACCGCCGGCAAGGCCGCCGGCACCAAGCTTGCCGAAATGGGTGGTTCCAACGGTATCTGCGTCAACCAGGAAGTCGGCAACGTCTCGCTTGACCTGCGCTGCGCCGGGTTTGCCGAAGGCTTCGGCGGAACGGTAGAAGTGCTGCCGACCTCCAACGACCCGGCCGAAGTGCAAGCCAAGGTGCGTGCCGCGCTGGATTCCAACCCGGACATCGACACCGTCATGGGCCTCGGCGCCTCAACGGTGGGTGAGCCTGCGATCGCCGCCGTCGAAGCCCTCGGCCGCACGGGCGAGATCAATATCGCGACATTCGACCTGTCCGCCAACTTCCTGAAGGCCGTTGCCGACGGAAAAGCCGCTTTCGCAATCGACCAGCAGCAGTTCCTGCAAGGTTATCTCCCGGTCGCGTTCCTGGCGCTGAACGCAGAATACGGCCTGATCCCGGGCGGCGATGTTCCCTCCGGCCCCAACCTGATCACCAAGGACAAGGCTTCCCAGGTCATCGACCTGTCCTCGAAGGGCATCCGCTAACACGTAAAAAAAGGGCGGCGGCCTCAAGGCCGCCGTCTCTTGAACCGTGACCATATAAAGGGAGGGAACATTGAGCGAAGTAACCACACCCGTCGGTGATGAACGCCTGAAGGCAGAGTCCTTTGGCGCGAAACTCATGAAACGCCCCGAACTCGGCGCAATTGCCGGTGTCATTCTGGTCGTGCTGTTTTTTCTTGCCACCGCAGACAGCAGCATGTTCACGCTCTCCGGCGTGATGAACTTCATGACCCCCGCAGCTCAACTTGGCATTCTGGCAATCGGCGCAGCCATGCTCATGATCGGCGGTGAGTTCGATCTTTCCATCGGCTCCATGGTCGCCTTTGCCGGCCTGTTCTTCGCCGCTTGCGTCGTCAACTGGGGCCTGCCCCTCGTTCTGGCAATCCCCCTCACGTTCGTCTTTGCCGCCATGGTTGGTGGCGTCAACGGCACCATCGTGATCCGTTCGGGACTGCCCTCCTTCATCGTCACGCTGGCTTTCCTTTTCATCCTGCGCGGCCTCTCTCTCGTCGGCCTCAAACTGGCTACCGGCGGGTCCACCCAGCTTCGCGGTGTCCGTGAAGCCGTGGAAGGCGACTGGCTTGCTCCCTTCTTTTCCGGCGAGGCCTTCGGCGGCCTGTTCGCCTGGCTCGCAGATGCCGGGTTGATCGAAACCTTCAAGAACGGAACCCCGAAAGTTCCCGGCATTCCCGTCGAGATCATCTGGTTCGTCATCGTCGCGTTGCTGGCGACCTACGTTCTGCTCCGCACCCCCGTCGGCAACTGGATCTTCGCGTCCGGCGGTGACAGGGTTGCGGCCTCCAATTCCGGCGTGCCGGTCAACAAGGTCAAGGTCTCGCTGTTCATGCTGACCGCCTGCTGCGCTGCCATGGTTGCCATCATCACCGTGATGGATGCCGGATCCACCGATGCGCGGCGCGGTTTCCAGAAGGAATTCGAAGCCATCATCGCCGCCGTGATCGGGGGCTGTCTCCTTACCGGCGGATACGGATCGGCCATCGGTGCGTTTTTCGGATCCATCATCTTCGGCATGGTTGTCATCGGTCTGACCTACACCAACTTCGACCAGGACTGGTTCCAGGTCTTCCTTGGCGGCATGCTGCTGATCGCCGTCCTCTTCAACAACGCCATTCGCAAGCGTGTTACGGGAGAACGCTGATCATGTCAGAACCAATCATCCATATGGATCAGATCGAAAAGCACTTCGGCAACATCATTGCCCTGGCCGGTGTCAGTTTCGATGTCTTTCCCGGAGAATGCCATTGCCTTCTGGGCGACAATGGAGCGGGCAAATCCACTTTCATCAAGACCATGTCCGGTGTCCACAAACCGACAAGCGGCCAGATCTTTCTCGAAGGAAAACCGATGTCCTTCGACAGCCCCCGCGATGCGATGGAGGCAGGTGTCGCCACGGTCTATCAGGATCTGGCGATGATCCCTCTCATGTCGGTCACCCGGAACTTCTTCATGGGCCGGGAACCGACGAAGGGTTGGGGGATCTTCAAGCGCTTCGACACCACCCGGGCAAACGAGATCACTATGACGGAAATGGCCGGCATGGGCATTCGCCTGCGCTCGCCTGACCAGGCTGTCGGGACGCTTTCCGGCGGCGAGCGTCAGACGGTGGCGATTTCCCGCGCCGTCCATTTCGGCGCCAAGGTGCTGATCCTCGACGAACCCACCTCTGCGCTCGGTGTCCGCCAGACGTCCAACGTCCTGGCAACCATCGACAAGGTGCGCAAGAACGGGATCGGCATTGTCTTCATCACCCACAACGTTCGCCATGCGATGGCCGTCGGAGACCGGTTCACCGTGTTGAACCGGGGCAAGACCCATGGCACGGCAAAGCGGGGAGAAATCAAGGCCGAGGAGTTGCAGGACCTGATGGCGGGCGGTCAGGAACTGGCCCAGTTGGAGGGTTCCCTGGGCGGTACGATCTGATCCGGATTTCCGGCTGATCGGTTTTATAATGCTGGAACATCTTGTCTGCGTGCGCCCAATCACCGACAAGATGTTCCAGGTCACGGACCGGTATCATCCTCTTTTGTGGATCAGGAACCTGAACTGACGGGACGAGCATGTGAAGAAACTTGATGTCATCACCATTGGCCGGTCTTCGGTCGATCTCTACGGAGCACAGATCGGCGGACGGCTGGAGGACATGGCGTCCTTCAACAAATATGTCGGTGGCTCACCCACCAACATGGCGACCGGCACGGCACGGCTCGGCCTCAAATCCGGCCTGATCACCCGTGTCGGCGATGAGCACATGGGCCGTTACATCCGCGAGGAGCTGGAACGGCACGGCGTCGATACCAGCGGTGTCATCACCGACAAGGAGCGACTGACCGCCCTGGTCCTGCTCGGCATCCGCGACCAGGAACAGTTCCCGCTGATTTTTTACCGCGAGAATTGCGCCGACATGGCCCTGTGCGAGGACGATATCGATCCGGCCTTCATCGCCTCGGCCAAGGCTGTGGTTGCGACCGGCACGCATCTGAGCCACCCGCAGACTGAAGCCGCCGTCCTGAAAGCGCTGACGCTTGCCCGCGAAAGCGGCGCACAAACCGCGCTCGATATCGACTACCGGCCAAACCTGTGGGGGCTTGCCGGCCATGGCGACGGTGAAAGCCGCTTCATAGCTTCTCAAAAGGTGACCGCGAAGCTGCTGGCTACATTGCATCTCTTCGACCTCATCGTCGGCACGGAAGAGGAGTTCCACATCGCCGGCGGCACGACGGATACGATCCGGGCGCTGAAAAACGTCCGCAAGGTTTCCGCCGCGACCCTTGTGTGCAAACGCGGTCCCATGGGTGCTTCAGCCTTTACGGGCGACATCCCGGACAGTCTGGACGACGGTATTTCCGGTCCCGGCTTCCCGATTGAGGTCTTCAACGTGCTCGGCGCCGGCGACGGCTTCATGTCCGGCCTGCTGAAAGGCTGGATCACCGGCGAGGACTGGGTGACTGCCCTGACCTACGCCAACGCCTGCGGCGCCTTCGCGGTGTCGCGTCACGGCTGCACGCCCGCCTATCCGAGCTGGGAGGAGCTGCAGTTCTTCCTCAAGCGCGGCGTGAAGGACAAGGCGCTGCGCAAGGACCCGGAGCTGGAACAGATTCACTGGTCCACCAACCGGCATCGGACCCATGGCGGCGACTGGTCGACGATGCGGGTGTTCGCCTTCGATCACCGTATTCAGCTCGAGCAGATGGCCGACGAGGCCGGCGTCACTCATGAGCATATCGGCGCCTTCAAGAACCTGTGCCTCGACGCGGCGCTCACAGTCGCGGACGGTCAACCCGGCTACGGCATTCTTTGCGACAGCCGTCTCGGCCGCGAGGCTCTGTATCAGGCCGCCGGAACCGGCCTCTGGATCGGACATCCCGTGGAGTGGCCGTCCTCCCGCCCGCTCACGCTGGAGCCGGAAATCGGTCCGGATTTCGGCGGCCTGGCCGAATGGCCCGCGGAACATGTGGTCAAGGTCTTGTGTTTCTACCATCCGGACGACACAGATGCGATGAAAGCTGAGCAGGAGGATGTTCTCCAACGGCTGTTCGCCGCCTGCCGCCGCAACCGGCTGGAATTGCTGCTGGAAGTTATCCCTTCCAAGGTCGGTGCCATAGACAACGACACCACGGCGGACATTATCCGTCGGATCTACGAGATTGGCATCTATCCCGACTGGTGGAAGCTGGAACCGCTGACTTCGAGAGAAGCCTGGGCAAAAGCTTGCGGAGCCATTATCGAGAATGATCCGCATACACGTGGCGTGGTCGTGCTCGGTCTGGATGCCCCGGAAGACCAACTGGCCGCGAGCCTGGCCGAAGCCGCGCAATTCCCTCTGGTCAAGGGGTTCGCGGTCGGCCGCACGATCTTCGCCGATGCCGCTCGCGGCTGGCTCGCCGGTCGCATGTCGAATGAAGCCGCCGTCGCCGACATGTCCAACCGCTTCGAACGCCTGTGCCGCATCTGGGACGATGCCCGCGCGCAGGCGCGCCTCAACTCCGCTCAAGGACAGCAGCAATGAGCCACATCCGTCTGACGGCCGCTCAGGCCATGGTCCGCTTTCTCGCCGCGCAATTGACCGAGGATGGAAATCGCTTCATCGACGGTGTCTGGGCGATTTTCGGCCACGGCAATGTCGCCGGCATGGGCGAAGCCCTGGAACAGGCCGGCAATGCCCTGCCGACATGGCGCGGCCAGAACGAACAGACAATGGCCCATACGGCAATCGCCTTCGCCAAGGCCAGCAAACGCACCCGCGCCATGGCGGTCACATCCTCCATCGGGCCGGGAGCGACCAACATGGTCACTGCTGCGGCACTTGCCCATGTGAACCGCCTGCCGGTGCTTCTCATCCCCGGCGATGTTTTCGCCAACCGCGCACCTGACCCTGTGCTCCAGCAGGTCGAGGATTTCGCGGACGGCACCGTTTCCGCCAATGACTGCTTCCGCCCGGTCTCGCGCTACTTCGACAGGATCAGCCGGCCGGAACATCTGTTGACCGCCCTGCCACGGGCTTTTCAGGTCATGACCGACCCGGCGAACTGCGGACCCGTCACCCTGGCTTTCTGTCAGGACACCCAGACCGAAGCCTATGATTATCCCGAAAGCTTTTTCGAGCCGAAGGTCTGGCGGATCCGCCGCCCGGAACCCGACAGCCGTGACATTGCAGACGTCGCCGGCCTGATCAGAACCGCGAAGACCCCGGTGGTCGTCTGCGGTGGCGGTGTCATCTATTCACAGGCGGAAGACACGCTCGCGGAATTTGCCACCCGGCACGGCATTCCGGTGATCGAGACTCAGGCCGGCAAGTCGGCTCTGGCACAGTCCCATCCGATGAATTTCGGTGCCGCTGGCGTGGACGGCGCCGAGAGCGCGAACAGGCTTGCCGAAACAGCCGATCTGGTGATCGGTGTCGGCACGCGCTTTCAGGATTTCACCACCGGGTCCTGGTCCCTGTTCAGACAGCCCGGCCGCAAGCTCGTTTCCATCAACGTACAGAGCTATGACGCCCTGAAACACGGCGCAACAGGCATTGTGGGTGACGCGAAGGTTTCTCTTGAGAGGATTTCAGCGGAACTCGGCGATCACAGCACAGCCGCTTTCGACCCAGGTTCCCGGCGCGACTGGCTCGCCAGGGTGGATGCCCATTGCAAGGCGCGAACCAATGTGCCGGAAGACTATCTGCCGCTCGATGCGGAGGTCATCGGCGCCGTCCAGCGCACCGCCACCGACAAAACCGTCGCCATGTGTGCCGCCGGCACGATGCCGGGCGCCCTGAAGCTTCTGTGGCAATCGCCACAGGGCGGCTATCACATGGAATACGGCTACTCCTGCATGGGCTACGAAATCGCCGGTGCGATGGGTGTCAGGCTTGCCTGCCCGGAGCGCGATATCGTCTGCTTCGTCGGCGACGGCTCCTACATGATGGCCAATTCCGAACTTGCCACCGCGGTGATGCGTCAGGTTCCGTTCACGGTGGTTCTGACCGACAACCGCGGTTATGGTTGCATCAACCGGCTGCAGATGGGCACCGGCGGAGAGCAGTTCAACAATCTCTACAAGGACTGCAACGTCGAGGCCCAGCCGGATATCGACTTCGTGGCCCATGCGGCCGCCATGGGAGCTCATGCGGTCAAGGCGAAGGATATTGCCGACCTCGAAACGCAAATCCTCGCGGCCCGCGGCAGGCCCCTCCCGACGGTCATCGTCATTGACACCGACCCGATGCACGGACCGGGAGAAAATGGCGGCGGTGCCTGGTGGGACGTCGCGGTGCCGGAAATCTCCTCCCGCGCCGAGGTCAACAAGGCGCGCGCAGGCTATGTCGACGCACTGAAACACCAGAACCTCGTGGACTGAGGGGAAAGGGCGACACGAAGACCGGACACCGTCCCATCCAGACGTCATCCCATGACCTGATCATGGGAGCCATGCCGATCGCTCCCACCGTGAGACCATCCCTTGGCCTGGTCATGGCATGGATTGCCGGGTCAGACCCGGCAATGACGGAGAACGGATGGACCTTAAAACCACCAGATCAGCACCTGCCATCTCCCACCCTTATCCCGGCGAGGACCGACTGGTCCGGTTCGAGGGGCGAGGTTTGCGATGGAATACAGACAACCCAGACGTTCCTTCGAACGTTACAGGACACGACCCATGATCCTTTACGGCACCAACCCGATTGCCTGGGCCAACGACGACGACCAGACGCTCGGTGCGCATATCCCGACAGAACAGATCCTGAAGGAAACCTCCGATATCGGCTTCGACGGCATCGAGAACGGCCACCGCTGGCCGAACGATCCCGAAGAGCTGAAACAGCTTCTGGGCAGCTACTGTCTGAAATTCATTTCAGGCTGGTACTCCCTTAACCTGCTCACACACTCCGTCGAGGCGGAGAAGAAGGCGATCCAGCCGCATCTGGACAAGCTGAAGCACAATGGCTGTTCGGTCTGCATCGCCTGCGAAACCTCCAACACCATCCAGGGGTCCGACGCCGACATCTCCGGGAGCCCGGTGCTGAGCGCCGAGGCGATGAAGGACTTTGGTGCCAGGGTCGAGGAACTCGCGGCCTTCTGCGCGCAGCAGGGCATCGATCTGGTCTATCACCACCACATGGGCACAGTCGTGGAAACCCCGGCAGAGATCGACGCTTTCATGGCGGCGACCGGCCCGGCAACCAAATTGCTGTTCGATGCGGGCCATTGTTATTTCGGCTCCAATGGCGGTGACCCGGCACCTGTACTTGAAAAACATGCCGGCCGTGTCCGTCACTTCCACGCAAAGAACGTGCGTCCTTCTGTGATGAAGGAGATCCGCGACACCGGAAAATCGTTCATGGACGGCGTGCGCGCCGGTGTCTTCACGGTGCCCGGTGACGAAGACGGTGGCGTCGATTTCGAGCCGCTGCTTCAAATCCTCAGGGACACGGACTATCAGGGCTGGATCGTCATCGAGGCCGAACAGGACCCGGAAGTCCGCAATCCCTTCCAGTACCAGAGTCTGGGACTGGAAACCCTGAAACAAATCGCAGGAAAGGTGAACTTGACATGAGCGAGTTGCTCCGCAAACCGGTTGGAACGAACGGCAAGGTTCACGATATCACCGCCGAAAGCGCCAGGGGACCGAAGTCGCCCGACTGGGGATATGTCGGTTTCGGTCTTTACCGGCTGAAGGCGGGCGAGACCGTCGGTGAGGACACGGGCGATCTGGAGATCATCCTGGTCATGGTCGAGGGCAAGGCGAAGATTTCGGCCGGCGGCGAGGACTTCGGCGAGCAGGGCGAGCGCATGAACGTGTTCGAAAAACTGCCGCCTCGCAGTGTCTACGTCCCGAACGGCACCGGCTGGTCAGCAACGGCGACCACCGATTGCACCATTGGCGTCTGCACAGCCCCGGGCAAGGGCGGTCACAAGGCGCGCGTCCTGCCGGTTCCCGAGCAGGTGATCCGAGGAAAGGGCGCCAACACCCGCTACATCTTCCCGATTGCCATGGAAGAATCGGATGTTGCCGACAGTCTGCTGGTCACGGAAGTGTTCACGCCGTCGGGAAACTGGTCGTCCTATCCGCCCCACCGGCACGACGAGGACAATTATCCGGATATGACTTATCTGGAGGAAACCTATTATCACCGTCTCGATCCGGACCAGGGCTATGGTCATCAGCGGGTGTTCACCGAAGATGGGGCACTCGATGAAACGGTGTCCGTCAGCAGCCATGATGTGGTGCTTGTCCCGAAGGGTCATCACCCCTGTGGAGCCCCTTATGGCTATGACATGTACTATCTCAACGTCATGGCCGGCCCCATACGCAGGTGGCGCTTCCAGAACCATCCGGACCACGACTGGATCGCCCGGCGCGACGCCTGACAAAAGGCGCCATGTTAAAAAAGGCGCATCGAGCGCCTTTTTTTGTTTTCTTCCGATCAGGCGGCCACGAGGAGATGGTCTTCCGCCAGCTGTTCGCTGAACCGGATGCCGCACCCGCTCTCTGTCTGCCGCACGACATTGCCGCGGACGATCGTCCCGTCAGACAGTCTGATCTTCAGTTGCTCGTCGATGCCTATGCCCGGCAGGTTCTGGATATGTGCGCCCGTTGCGCTGACATCCACCATGCGGGCCGTGAGTATACGGCTATCCGCTGTCTCGACGGTAACCTCCTCGGAGACGACAATGCGCTGTGCGCTGCGCCTGTCCTCAACGTCCTGGGTCACGCCCTCAAGGAACTTTGCCACTTCATCCGCGAGGCTTGAGCTGGCTGTGGACACCAGATCCGAAGCATTATTCACCAGCCCGGCTTCTTCCGAAGTTTTCTGCACGGCACCGGAAACCGTTGACATGCTTTCTGAAGCGGTGCCCGCGCTGTCATTCGCCGATTTGGCGGCACGGGCGATCTCCTGGTTGGCGGAACGCTGTTCCTCGATCGCACTTGCGACGGAACTTGTCAGATCCTTGATCTCCGAAACCTTGTTGGCGATATGGTCGATGGACCCGGCCGCGTCCTTAACCGAGTTCTGAATCCCCGAAATACGGCCGGAAATCTCGTCGGTTGCCTTCGATGTCTGTTCGGCGAGCTGTTTGACTTCGGATGCCACCACGGCGAAGCCCTTGCCGGCGTCACCGGCCCGAGCCGCCTCGATCGTTGCGTTCAGCGCCAGAAGATTGGTCTGTTCCGCGATATCGCGGATCAGGTTGACGACGCTGCCGATATGTTCAGCGGCATCGGACAGGGTCTTCACGTCCTGATTGGTGGTTTCAGCAGCAACCACGGTTTCCGCGACAATCCGCGCGGTGGCTTCCGTCTGGTTGGCAATCTCCTGAACGGTGGCCGTCATTTCCTCTGTTGCAGCGGCAACCGCGGCAACATTTTCAGAGGCGTCGTTGGCCGAACTGCCCGCCTGCTCAGAATCGGTCATGGCGTTGCTTGAAATTTCCTCCAGCGTCGTCGCGGCCCGGCGCATCAGGGACATCTGGTCGGACACCGTCGAGAGCCGATCGGACATGGTCATTTTGAATTCCGAGATCAGGTTTTCCATGAAAACCTGACGCTGGCGTTCCTTGTCGCGCTCATGCCGGACGCCGCCTTCCAAACGTTTGCGTTCGATGGCGTTTTCCTTGAAGACCGATACGGCCTTGAACATCTCGCCAATTTCATCTTGCCGCTGTCCGGCATCCACATCCACGTTGGTGTCGCCCATCGCAAGACGTTTCATGGACTCGACAACCCTGTTGATCGGGCTGGTAATGGTTCTCGCCGCAAACACTCCAGCAGCGCCCGCGATACCCAGCAAGATGAGACCCGTGATCAGCATGCGGTTCCTGATAGCCACAACCGGTCCGAATGCCTCCGCATAGGCCTGTGTGGCGACGACGGCGAAGACCTTGCCGTGATACTCAAACTTGACGGCTTCCACATCCAGTGTTTCGTCCCCGTTCAGCATGTCGTATCCGAACGCCTTGCCCTCGACGAAAGCCTTGTCGATGACCGGGCTGTCGAGTTTCGTGACCAGCATATCGTTTTTGTCGGCGGTCTTTGTCGAGTCTGTCCGCATCAGGCGGTCTTCACCGATCAGCGCCAAATCGCCGGTTTCGCCAAGCCCTCGGTCCTGTTGCATCAACGCATTGATCTTGTTGACCGGCATCTGATAGGCCAGCACGCCATAGTTCGTGCCGTCGACGCGAACCGGGTGGGCGACAAAGCTGGCGGGAGCGTCATAACTCGGGCCATAGGGTTCGAAATCCTCGAAGGCCACATCCTTGTGCGTGGTGATCTCCATGGCTCTCCGGAACACTTCGCCAAGATCCGTATCGGCCCATTTGCCGCCGCCCGTGCTGAAATTGGTGGCGTAGTCCAGTTCCTTGAAGACGGAATAGACCAGATTGCCCTCGGTATCGAACAGGAAGACATCGTAGTAACCGCGATCCTGCTGCAACTTCCGGAACCAGGGATGGTATTGGGCGTGGACGTCATCATATTCCGTACCGCTTTCTCCCCGGTCAAGCAGATGCTTGCTACCGGTCGGATGATGGTTGTCGGTGATATACGCGGCCTGCAGATCTGTCTCAGCATTGCCGCCGGCTGCTTCCAACGCTTTCCATGCAGCCGAGAAATCCTGAACGGCTTCCATTGTAGCCGGGTTCTCGGCGGTCAGAATGAGATCGAGTTCGATCGTTTTCAGGTAGAAAACAGTCTCCTCGACGATCGTCGTCGCGGCCGTCTTCATTCGTTCTCGCGTGAGCTCTTCGATACCATCCGCAGTGGTCAGGTAACTGGAAACACCAATTCCGATGCCCACAACCGCTGCGGCGCCGATCACGAGAGCCGGGATTTTCTTTGACAAGCGCATATTTGGAACCATCCGATACAGTTTGACGAAATGAAACGGCAACCGCCAGTTACGTAAAACTGTAGAAGTCAGATAAGAATAAAAACTTAATTTACCCTTCTATATCAGATACTTAGTTATTTTAGACAAGGTTTTTGAGCGCAACTTAAGATATATATGGGCAACTATTACGATGACATGTGCCAGCGAATCCGTCTGACGGAGCGCCGCGGGTCAAACTGATTCTAGACAGTCCACCAGCGCGCCACGTTGCTGGATGACCCTGCCGGCCAGCCCTGCGCCGGCCGCGACCGCTGCTTCCAGGTTCCCCGACTTGAGATACTCCGCCAGGAATGCGGCGTTGAAACTGTCTCCTGCCGCCGTCGTGTCGACAATGTTGCTGACCGGCCTTGGCTGGAAAGCCCGCAGAGTGCCTTGCCGGGCACAGAGAACATCCTCCGGCCCGTTCTTCACGACGACAGATCCCGCTCCCGCCGCAAGATATCGCTCCACGCTGGTCTTCGGATCGGCGTCACCGAAATGGGTGAGTTCGTCTTCGAAGGAGGGCATCACGAAATCGCAGACACCGGCTGCTTCGGTGACGCAGGCCCGCATCGTGTTCGGGTCTTCCCACAGCCGGGGTCTGAGATTGGGGTCGAATGCGATCTGCGCTCCTGCCTTCCTTGCGGAACGCATGGCTTCCAGAAAAGACTTCCGGTCACCCGCGGACAGGATTGCCAACGTGATGCCGCTGAAATAGATCAGTCCGGCCTGTTCGAGCGAAGCCTCAAGGACATCCCGATCCGCCGCCAGACAGCGGGCCGCCGACTGGGAGCGCCAATAGGCGAAGCTTCGCTCTCCATCCTTCAGCTGGATCAGATAGAGACCGAGGGTACGCTCATCCATCCTGCGGATGCCGCTGACGTCGATGTTCGCGGTCTGAAGGAATTCGAGCATCTCGCTCGACACCTGGTCCGTGCCGACCGCGGTGAAATATCCGACGTTCCAGTCGTTGCCCAGATATTTGCGCGCGTACCAAGCCGTATTCAGGGTATCCCCGGCAAAACCCATCTTGAAGGTGCCGCTGCCGCTCGGGGCCATTTCTACCATACACTCACCAATGGCCAGGAACATTCTTGACAAGGGGGCACTCCTTCAACGGAAAAACCGGAAAAACTTAAGGCGGACAATCCGCGGGAAAGCTCGATTTAAATCCATTAGCATAGGAAGCCGTCAAAGACATAGTACCTAAAAGTCAATCTCCTCATTCAAAGCGGTTTGATGCAATCGCGAACATCGCCGTGCAGCGGAAATCACTTGATACCGGCACGCATGAAGCTCTGGACGAACTGACGCTGGAACAACAGGAAAGCAATCAGCAATGGACCTGAGGTCATCAGTGTGGCCGCATTGATGACCGACCATTCGACCCCGCTGTCTATCGCTGAGAACACGCTGAGTCCAACGGTGACCGGGCGGGTTTCAACGGAGTTCGTGACGATCAGCGGCCACAGGAAGTTGTTCCAGTGGTGGCTGACAGAAACGAGGCCATAAGCCAGATAGGTCGGCTTCGCGAGCGGGATATAGACCTTCCACAGGACCGTCAGAAAGGAAGCCCCTTCAATGCGGGCTGCCTCGTCCAGTTCCTTCGGAACGGTCATGAATGTCTGGCGAAGCAGAAAGATGCCGAAGCCTGACGCAATATAGGGCAGTGCGATGGCCGGAATGGTGTCCACCAGATGCAGAAGGCGCATGGTCTGATAGTTCTCCACCATCAGGATGTCCGGCATCACCAGAAGCTGCAGCAGAACGAGCGCGAAAAGGATGTTGCGGCCGGGAAACACGAAACGGGCAAAGGCATAGGCCGCCAGGGTGCACAGAAAAAACTGGCCGGCGAGGATCATCGTCACGAGAATGAACGTATTGAGGAAATAGCGCGCAAATGGCGCCGCGTCCCACGCCTTGACGAAATTTTCCAGCGTCAGCGGCGCGAACAGCTCGAACCGGGCTTCATAGGCGGCGGGATGAAAGGCGGTCCAAACCGCGTAGACCAGCGGCAGAACCCAGATGAGCGCCAGGACCCACGCGGCGAAGACATTCAGGAACCTGTCCAGGTGCGTCGCGAGCCCGCTCATTTGTAGTGCACCTTGCGGTCGAAGATGAAGAACTGGCTGATGGCGAGCAGGCACAGCAGGATCAGCAGTGCCACGGTGAGCGTCGCGCCATAAGCCGTCTCCCAGAAGCGGAAGGCCACTTCATAGATGTAAAACAGCAGCAGCGCCGAGGCGTTGTCGGGCCCGCCATCCGTGAGGATGAAGATGTGATCGACGAGACGGAAGGAATTGATCACCGCGTTGATGCACACGAACAGCGTCGTCGGCATCAGCAGCGGAAATGTGATCCTCCGGAAGATCGTCCAGCGACCAGCTCCCTCGATCTGCGCCGCCTCTTTCAGGGTGATCGGGATCGACTGCAGGGCCGCCAGATAAAAGATCATGAAGAAACCCGCTTCCTTCCAGACCGTCACGACAATGATGGCGTTGAGCGCGGTGTCCGGGTTGCCGAGATAGTTGGTTGCCGGCCAGCCGAACAGGGCCCCGGTGATCTGGTCAAACAGGCCGAAACCCGGCGTATAGAAAAACAGCCAGATATTCGCGACCGCGATCAGCGGCAGGACCGTCGGTGTGAAATAGGCCATGCGCACAAAGCTGCGCCCGAGCAGCTTTTCATTGACCCACAGCGCCATGACGATCGCCAGGCCGACAGAGACCGGGATCGTTCCAAGGGCGAACCAGAGATTGTTCCACAGCACCTTCCAGAACACCGGATCGCCGATCATGCGCTCGTAATTGTCGAGCCCGATGAATTTTGCCTGCCGCCGGCCGCGCGGCGTGGAAAAGAAGCTGTTCAGGATTGTCATGACCGCGGGGATATGGGTAAAGGCGAACAGGAACACCAGCGCCGGCAGCAACAGCAGCCAGCCCGTGATCCATTCGCGCCTGAAGATCAAACCCCGCATTGCAGAAATATCCGAAGCCCTGTTGATTTTACCTTCGTTCCGGTCCGTCCCGGACGACGTTTCAAATGAAGGAAAGGCGATGCGCCGGGCCTGACCCCGGCGCACCGCCCTCCCGGCGTATCAGCGGTACTCGGCGAGAATTTTGTCCGCCTCGGCCTGTGCGTCCTTCAGAGCCGTCTCGGCATCCTTCTTGCCGGTAATGACGGCGGCCAGGGCATCGTTGAAGATGCCGGTGACGCGCTGGTTCTGATAGGTGGAGAGCTCCGCCTTGGCGAATTCCAGCTGGTCACGGGCGACCAGGGCCGGAGCGAAGTCGGCCGCGTAGGCCTTCATCGTATCGGTTTCCCAGGTTTCCGGGCGCGGTGCGACGTAACCGGTCGCAATGGTCCATTTCGCCGACTGTTCCGGTGCGGTGATCCACTGGACGAATTTCACCGCGGCCTTGTTCTGTTCGTCGGAAGCGCCCTTGAACAGATAGAAGTTGCCGCCCCCGGTCGGAGCCCCGCGCTGAACCTTCTCCGGCAGCATGGCGACGCCGAACTTGAAGGGCGCGTTGTCGCGCACGTTGGTCAGGTTGCCGGTCGAGGTCCACATCATCGCGGTCTGGCCCTCGAAGAAAGCCTTCGGGGTTGCGCCCCACTCGATGATGCCCGGTGCCATGACTCCATATTCGGTGCTGAGATCGACGAGATACTGCAGCGCCTCGACAACCTTTGGGTCGTCAAAGTAGGTCTTGTTGCCTTCCGCGTTCGCCAGGATCGCGCCGTTCTCGATGGCGAGCCCCTGGAACAGCCAGTAAGGGAAGCCGGAAGACGGAATGCGCACCCCCCACTGGGTGGCCTTGCCCGAGGCATCCTTTTTGGTCAGCTTCTTGCTGAATGAAACCATCTCGTCCCAGGTAGCCGGAGCGACGTCCGGATCCAGACCGGCATCCTCGAACGCTGCCTTGTTCCAGTAGAGAACCGGCGTGGAACGCTGGAAGGGAATGCCGTAGGTCTTGCCGCCGGTCTGGCTGTTTTCCATAAAGGCCGGATAGAAGCCTTCCACCCATTTCTTGTCGTTATCGGTGGTCAGATAATCGTCGAAAGGTATGATCAGGTCTTCATCGATCAGCGTGAACATGTCGACGGACAGGATCACCGAAAGCTGCGGAGGATTGCCGCCGCGCGAGGCGGTGATCGCCTTGGCGACCGTGTCCTGGTAGGACCCGGCGTAAACCGCATCGATGGTCACATCCGGGTTCTGCGCGGCATATTCATCGGTCAGTTCCTGGATGGTTTCGGCAGCCTTGCCGCCGACGGCGACAGGAAAATAGAATTGCAGGTCTACAGCCTGAGCGGAGGCCCAGGTGCTGAATGAAAGCGCCGTCGCGGCAACTGCTTTCAGGAAAAAGGACTTCAACATCGGTTCAGTTCCCAAGGTTTGAGCATCCGCACCACTGCGGTCTGTCTGCGCGAAACCGCGCAGTTCATTCAGGAGCGCAATTGCGCTCCATATTCCGAAATCAGATCGTCCCGGCGCGTGCCGGATTGGCCGTCGAACACATGCAGGGCGCCGGTCTCGAAACCAAGATCGATGGACTGCCCAGGGGCGACAGGCTTTGTTGTCGGCAACCGCACCTGGAACAGGGTTCCGCCAATCACGCAGTCGGCCAGAATATCCGCGCCCAGATATTCAAGCGCCTGCACCGAAGCAGTCACCGGCCCGCCGTCCTCAAGATGCATGGCCTCGGGCCGAATGCCGAGAGTGTGCTCGGGAGCGCCGGCAAGCCGGCTGAAGGCTTTCGCCGGAAACAGGTTCATCGGCGGCGTGCCGACGAACCGGGCGGCGAAGGGGCTTGCCGGTTTCTCGTAGAGGTCGCGCGGAGTGGCAGCCTGCTCCAGGCGGCCGTCATTCAGGAGCACGACCTGATCCGCCATCGTGATGGCTTCCACCTGGTCGTGGGTCACATAGACCATCGTGAAGCCGAGTTGCTTCTGCAGGGCGCGGATTTCCACCCGCATTTCGTGGCGCAGCTTCGCATCGAGATTTGAAAGCGGTTCGTCCATAAGACAGATCGGCTTCTCGCCGATGATGGCGCGGCCGAGCGCGACCCGTTGCTGCTGACCGCCGGAAAGCTGCCCCGGCTTGCGCTCCAGAAGTTCCGAAAGACCCAGCAGACCCGCCACTTTGGCGAGCCGCGCATCCCGGTCACTCCGGCCGACCCGCCGGACCTTCAGGCCGAAGATGATGTTTTCGGCGACACTCAGATGGGGAAAGAGTGCATAGGACTGAAAAACCATGGACAGATCACGCTTGGAACACGGCCGGCCGGTCACGTCCTCGCCGCCGATCAGAACCTTTCCCTCGCTCACGTTTTCCAGGCCTGCGATCATCCGCAATGTGGTGGACTTGCCGCAACCGGACGGTCCGAGAAGGGCAGTGAAGGACCCTTCGGGAATTTGGATCGACACTCCATCGACGGCCGTTGTCTCGCCCCATCTGCGGGTGACGCTCTCCAACTGAATGGGCTTGCCGGTGCGCGGCTGCAGGTCACCGGTCATCGCGATCAGCTCCCGTTATCGGCGGCATGAACCACCGTCTTCGTGCCCTGAAGACTGGCAAGAACACCGGGTGGTACGGATCGGTCCGTGAAAACCGCATCGACATCGCTCAAGTGCCCGCCGCGCACATGGGCGCTGCGCCCGAACTTGCTGTGATCGAGCACCAGGAAGGACTTGCGGCAGTTGGCGAGGATAGACTGGCGGGCCGCCACTTCGTCCTCGTGGAAATCCAGCAGCGTTCCGTCTTCATCGACGCCGGCGACACCAAAAATGCCGATGTCGACCTTGTAGTTGGCAAAGAAGGCCTGCGCCGACGATCCAAGCACGTCCCGGTCGCCGTGACGCAAGCGGCCGCCGGCGATGGTCACCTGGAAACTGGCGTTGACGGATGCGGTGAAGGCGACATTCAGGTTGTTCGTGAAAATCGCCAGATTCTCATGTCCGGTCAGAGCCTGCATGGCGATTTCCGGCGTCGTGCCGATCGAAAAGGCCAACGAACTGTTGTTCTCGATCTCGCCCGCCACCAGCGTCGCTATATGCTGTTTCTCCGGAAGGTTCAGGATCTGCCGGGTGGAGTAGTGAATATTGGAGGCAGGTGCCGGAGGCTCGACGCCGCCGTGCGTCCGCCGCAGAATCCCCTGTTCGCACAGGCCGTTCACGTCGCGGCGGATCGTCTGGGTGGTCACCTCAAATCGCTCGGCCAGATCCTCCACCGATGCAAAGCCCGTCTTTTGCACCAGATCGGCGATTTCCGCCTGCCGTTTTGAAATGTCAATCTGACCAAGCATCTTTTAACCCGACCTCATCCTGCCTGCCCCTGCTGCCAACGGGATCAGGCTTCGTCCTGGGACTTCGCGCTGGCTCGAAATGGCCAACTTCGAGTTCCCATAAATCATGTTCATATGAACTTTATTCGAAGCTCATATGAACATGATATGACAATCCGGGCCCCGCCGCACCGGCTTACCGTCCCGCAGCGCAGCATCCAGCGGCTTCACTGAACACTGCCTGCAACCTGAAACGGATTGCTGCCGGCGGCCAGGGAATGAATCTGGTTTTTCGAAAAAGGAACAAAATCGCTGGGAGTCTATCGCGGCGCGTTAGATTGTTTGCCGGATGTCATCTCCGACTTGAACCGGGATCCATTGCTCTCCAGAGCGGCATAGCTTTGGGGAAGCCTTGGTGAAGGTTCTCAGCGCACACCCAAGACAAACGGTATCCCACTCCCCCTTGTCGGGAGGGGGTAGGGGTCTCCCCAGAAAACAGTGGCGTTTCCCTCGCCGCCTACCGGTAGAGAAACGACGTCCCCTTGTCGTCGAACAGATGCAGTTTTTCCGGCGCGGCAGTCAGGCGGATATTGGTGCCCCGGGCAATCTTGTGAATGCCCGGCAGTTTCGCGATCAGCCCGGGCTCGCCGCTCCCGGACATGAAATACAGCACCGTTGTCTCTCCCAGAGCCTCGACCATGTCCACATCGGCCGCCACCAGGAAGTCATCGCTGTCCGTGATCGTCAGGTCTTCCGGACGCACACCCAGTTTCACCGCGCTGTCGGCGTCGGAAGCGTGAGACGGAATCGGCACGGCGGCGTGGCCGCCATCGGCGGTCTGAACCGATGTCGTCTCGCCAGTCCCCGTGACCTTCGCATCAAGCAGGTTCATGGCCGGCGAGCCGATGAACTGCGCGACGAACGTGTTTGCGGGACGCTCATAGAGATCCAGCGGCGGGCCGAACTGCTCCACGTCGCCGCCATGCAGCACCACGATCCGGCTGGCCAGCGTCATCGCCTCCACCTGATCGTGGGTGACATAGACCATCGTGCTGTCCGGCATGCTTTCCTTGAGCTGCGCGATTTCGATCCTCGTGGCAACACGCAGGGCCGCGTCCAGGTTGGACAGCGGTTCGTCGAACAAGAACACCTTCGGATCCCGCACGATCGAGCGGCCGATGGCCACCCGCTGACGCTGTCCGCCGGACAGGGCCTTCGGCAGGCGGTCGAGGTAGTCCGTCAGTTGCAGCCGGTCCGCGGCAGCGCGCACCGCTGTGTCGATCTCGACCTTGGACTTTCCTGCAAGCTTCAGCGCGAAGGCCATGTTGTCGTAAACGGTCATGTGCGGATAAAGCGCATAGGACTGGAACACCATGGCGATGCCGCGCTGCGCCGGCGGCACATCGTTGACGACCATGCCGTCGATTTCAAGCGTGCCGCCGGTGATCTTTTCAAGACCGGCGATCATGCGCAGCAGGGTCGATTTTCCGCAGCCGGACGGTCCGACAAAGACGATCAGCTCGCCTTGCTCGATGTCCAGGTTGATGTTGCGCAGAACTTCGACGGTCCCGTAGGACTTGCTGACATTTTTCAAGGACAGGGACGTCATGCCGGCTGCTCCCAATTTTTGATCTTGTTCATGTTATTTGACCGATCCCGCGAGTAGCCCGCGCACCAGATAGCGTTGCATCAGGAAGAAGACGGCAAGCGGTACCGCGATCGAGACGAAGGCCGCGGTCGCCAGAATTTCCCAGTTTCCGCCGCGCGTTCCGAGCAGCTCCACGATCTGGTTGGTCATGACGGTGGTCGAGCCTGTTGAATCGATCAGGAACACCTTGGCCACCAGAAGGTCATTCCAGGTCCACAGGAACTGGAAGATCGCGAAGGATGCCAGCGCCGGAAAACTGAGCGGCAGGATGATCCGGGTGAAGATCTCGAAATCCGTCGCTCCGTCGACCTTGGCGTTTTCGATGATGTCCCGTGGCAGGCCGACCATGTAGTTGCGCAAGAGATAGATCGCCAGCGGCATGCCAAAGGCCGTATGGGCCAGCCAGACGCCAAGATAGCCCTTGCCGATCCCGATACCCAGATGCAGCCGCAACAGAGGGATCAGCGCCAGTTGCAGAGGCACCACCAGCAGCGCCACCACGGCAGCAATCAGAAGCGCCCTCCCCGGAAATTCCATCCAGGCCAGCGCATAGGCGGCAAAAGCCGCGATCACGATTGGAATGATCGTCGCCGGGATGGTCACGGTCAGCGTGTTGAAGAAGGCCTTGGCCATGTTGTCCTGACCGGAGCCGGAGAACAGGATGGTCGTGTAGTTCTCCAGCGAGAAGTCCGGTGGCACGGTGGCGGTGATGAAGATGCGCTGCCCGCGGCCGGAGATCTGCTTGTCGTTGCCGCGCCAGACGTAATTGCCGTCCGCCTGCAGCGTCACGCTTTCACCGTCCTTCAGCTCGGCGGTCTCGCCGGGCTGGTAGGCGGCGACATCGCGCGAGGAGACGCCCCAGGCCTTGATGTCGCGCGGCGCGCTTTCGAAGATGTTGCCCGTGACGACAAACATGTCGCCATCGGCCACCCGTTTGTCCTTGGGATCCGCGGTCCGGTAGACCTCGTTCTGTTCCGACGGGAACAGCGCCGCCCACCAGCCCGAGCTGGAAATCTGGTCCCCGGAGCGGAAGGACGACACGAACAGGCCGACGGTCGGAAACAGCCATAACAGCACCAGCGCCGCGACGGAGATGTGAACAGCCCAGGTCAGCCCGGACTTTTTGCCTGCGATGCTGGCCATTATCTCATCTCCTTCCGGGCGTTGTAGACGTTCCAGACCAGGATCGGTGTCACCAGCAGCATGATAATGATCGCACTGGCGGAACCGACGCCCCAGTCATTGGCACGGAAGAGCTTGTCATACATGTAATTGGCCAGTACCTGGGTCTCCCACTGGCCGTTGGTCATGGCGAAGACGATGTCGAACACCTTGAGCACGGTCAGGGTAATTGTCGTCCAGACGACCACGATTGTGCCCATGATCTGCGGCACCTTGATCTTGAAGAAGATCTGGAACGGATTGGCGCCATCGATGATCGCCGCCTCGATGGTTTCCTCCGGAATGCCGCGCAGGGCGGCCGACAGGATCACCATGGCAAAGCCGGTCTGGATCCAGATCAGCACGACCATCAGGAAGAAGTTGTTCCAGAAGGACAGGGTCAGCCAGGTCTGCGGCTCTCCATGGGGCAGCTCTGCGCTCCAGACGCCGATCGCGGAACTGACGGAGAGCCAGACAAGCCACACGCCGGCAACGCCAACAAGCAGACGCAGCGGCAAAAGCCAGACCGAGCGGTCCTGCCCCTTGCCGACAATGTCCTTGACGAACAGCCAGGCGACATAGGCCACGATGGCGGCGAAGGCCAGATACATCAGCGTCGGCAATACCTGCAGCATCAGCACCGAGCCGATACCGCCGTCGAATTTCAGCCAGACCGCGTTCAAGATGCCGATCTGGTTCTGGTCCGCCGGACGGGTGTCATAGATCAGCTTGAAGATCACCGAGGCGCCGACGAAGGAAATTGCCATCGGCATGAAGATGAGGGATTTGGCCAGGTTGCCCCACCTGATCCGATCGGTCAGCTGTGCCACCAGAAGCCCGAAGGCGGTGGAGGCCGCCGGGACGACAATCAGCCAGAGCATGTTGTTGCGCACGGCTTCCCAGAACTTCGATTCCGCCATCATCTTGCGGTAGTTCTCGAAACCGACAAAGGCGCCGTCGAGCGACCGGTCGGTCAGCGACAGGCGCAGGGTCTCGAACACCGGATAGGCAAGATAGAGCGTCAGCGCGAAGACCGCCGGAAACAGGAACAGCCAAGGGCGCACCAGGTTGGCCCGGTTGATGTTCCGCCCCGCGTTCGGACCGGTGGCCGGAAAGATCACCTTGTCCAGGACGACATTTGAGAAGAAGAAATACCCGAGGCAGGCACCAACGCCGATGACGATGGTCACAAGCCCCAATAAGGCCGGGTTGTCCGTAAGCATGGCCGTTCCCTCCCGATTTGATTATCAGGCCCGCCCGTGTGGCCGGGAGCACCCTTGTTTCGAGGAACTTTGATTTGGACGTATTTTTGGTTTTGGACGCGTGCGTCTGCCCATCAGAAAAACGGCCGGTTTCCCGAAGGAGCCCGGCCGCCTGGAGGAACTTATTTAAGGGCGTCCCAGCTTTTCTGGATCTCGCTGGCGACCGCCTGGGCGTCCTTGCCGCCGGTATAGTCGACCATGCCGGTCCAGAAGGTGCCCGCGCCGACACCGCCCGGCATCAGGTCGGAGCCGTCAAAGCGGAAGGTGCTGGCATTGACGAGGATCTCCCCCTGACCGCGCAGCGTGTCGTCCTTGTAGGCCGCCGGGTTGACACCCTTGTGCGGGGTCAGGAAGCCGGTCTGCGCCATCATCACTTCATGCGCGATCGGCAGCTCGAAGAACTTCATCAGTTCGCTGGTCGCGTCGGACGGGTTGGTGATCGCCATCAGCGTGCCACCGCCCAGAACCGGGCTGCCGAGATCCTTCTCGGCATAGGCCGGGAAGTAGAAGAAGTCGACATCCGTGCCGAATTCCACGTCATCCGGGAAGAAGGCCGGGACAAAGGACGCCTGGCGGTGCAGGTAGCACTGCGGCGGCGAGGAGAACAGGCCCTTCGGGCTGTCGCGGAAGTCGGTCGAGGCCACCGCGCCGGCACCGCCGGCTACCTTGGCATCGTCACGGGCGAACCAGCCGAATTCCTCGATCGCGGCGACAACGCGAGGATCGTCGAACGGGATCTCGTTCTTGGTCCATTGGTCATAGACGTCGGCCGGCTGGGTGCGCAGCATCAGGTCCTCGACCCAGTCGGTTGCCGGCCAGCCGGTGGCGGCGCCCGATCCCAGACCGATACACCACGGCGTTTCACCCTCGGCGACGATCTGCTCGGTGAGCGCCTTCAGGCCTTCCATCGTGGCCGGGACTTCATAGCCTGCGTCCTCGAAGTTTTCCGGCACGTACCAGACCAGGCTCTTGACGTTGACGTTGTAGAAGAAACCGAACAGCTGGTCGTTGCCGTCCTTGTCCTCGTATGTGCCGAGATCGACCCAGCTGTCGCCGGCGCCGTAATTGTTGGCGACCCAGTCGGCCATGCCTTCCGGCAGAGGCAGCAGCAGGCCGCGCGCAGCCATGTCTGATGCCAGGCCGGGCTGCGGGAACACGGCGATGTTCGGCGCCGCGCCGGCTTCGGCGTCAATGACGATCTGCTGTTCGAAGGAGTCGGACCCGGTGTAGATCACTTCCGCGCCGGTGGCTTCGGAGAAATAGGCCAGGACATTGCGGAAATAGCCGTCTTCCGGCTGCAGCCACGGACCGGCGATGGTCACTGTCTGACCCTTGAGGTCAGGCGCGCTTTCCGCCCAGTTGTTGTAGCTGTCCCAGGTGAACGGGCCTTCACCCGGAGCGAATTTCAGGTCGGCCGCAAGAGCGGTGCTCATGCTGAAGCCGACGCCCAGCGCCAAACCGGCGGCACAGGCCATCAAACGTGATTTCATGTCTATCCTCCCAGATTGTCCCTATGCTGGGACACTCGATCTAAAGTGGCACACCTAACCGGCTGCCAGCAATACCTGCAAATATATTCAAGGCAGGTATTCTCCCGGTACCGGCCATCCAAACCGCTTTGGATTTAGCTCACACCATGTCGTTACGCTTCGGCCTTGTCAAGCAGACAACTGACGAATTAGTGTTGCATTTCAATAGAAGCCTGTCGGGAGGGACGCTTTCAAAGCGTTTTGGAAAAATATGGCCAAAGGTGTAAACCTTAAGGAATTGTCACATCGGTTGAACTTGTCACAGACGACAGTCAGCCGCGCCTTGAACGGCTATCCGGAAGTCAGCGCCGAAACACGGCGGCGTGTCGCCGAAATGGCGGACCAGCTGGGCTATGCGCCCAACAGCCAGGCAAGACGCCTTGCGACCGGCCGGTCCATGGCGATCGGCCACGTCATACCGCGTTCAATCCATGAAATGATGAACCCGATCTTTCTGGAGTTCATCGCGGGAGCGGGCGAGACCTATTCCAAGCACGGATATGACATGATGCTTTCTGTCGTCGATGACGCATATGAGGAAGACGCCTACCGGCAGATCGCCTCGCGCAAGAAAGCGGACGGAGTGATCGTTCACGGCCCCGCCAACGACGAGCGCAGGCACCTGCTGTTGAAGAAACTCAACCTGCCGTTCGTCGTGCACGGACGCATTCCGGGCGCCGAGACGGAGACTTCCTGGATCGACATGAACAACCGCAGGGCCTTCGAACGGGCGACCAATCTGCTGCTGGACCTCGGACACACCCGGATCGCCCTTCTAAATGGTCTGGAGCATATGGACTTCGCCCATCGGCGCCGCAGAGGTTTCGAGGACGCCTTGGCAGCCAGAGGGCTATCACCGGACCCTGCCCTCTTGCGCAGTGCCGACATGACCGAACCCTATGGCTGCGAAAATGCACTGGCGATGCTCGGCGGAGACAATCCGCCGACGGCGTTCCTGGTCTCCTCGATGATTTCGGCCATCGGAGTTGCCCGTGGCATCGGTCAAATGGGCTTGAAGACCGGCAAGGACGTTTCCATCATCACCCACGACGATGCACTGTCCTTTCTGCCCAATAGCGGCGAGGTCCCGATCTTCACCTGTACGCGTTCTTCCGTCCGCTATGCGGGACAGAAGGCGGCGGAACTGCTGCTGGCGATGATTACCGATCCGGCCAGCGAACCCGCCTCCCTGCATATGGACGCGGAACTGATCATCGGACAATCGACCGGCCCCGCTCCGGCAAGGGAAAGTCAGAACATCGCGGCGGAGAATTGAAGACAGGCGCCTACACGTGGGTCAGACCACAGGTTTCCAGAACATGTTGCATTGTGGCAAGGCCAGCCAGCCGATGTTCCCTGGCAATTGCCGCGGCTTTGTCCTGATTGCCGGCACGGATCGCCTCATACAGTTCCCGATGATCGTCTGAATTGGCAGCCGGCCCCTTGTTGAGCCGCAGCAGAACGATGTCCGCACGGAAAACCTGATTGAGAAGGCTGGAGATCATTTCGTCGAGCCGCACATTCCCGCCGCTTCGGACGATAAGCCGGTGAAAGCGATCGTCCAGCACCGCCCAGTTTTCCATGTCACCACCTGCAAGAGCATTCTCCGCGGCGATAACCGCCTCTTCGATAATGCCCAGCGCCCGATCGCTACGCTCTCCCTTTGCGACTTCACCCGCGGCAATAGCCTCAAGAGCGGCAAGGATCTCGAAGACCTCGCGGATGTCCTGTTGCGAAATGGCGAGGACCTTGGCGCCGCGCCGCGGAATGAGATCGACAAGCCGCTCTGCCTCCAGACGGATCAGGGCCTCACGCACAGGAGTCCGGCTCATTCCGAGCCGATCTGCGATATCTGGTTCAGGCGCCTGAAAGCCCGGCGGAAGTCTTCCGGCCAGAATATCGGCCTTCAAGCGCGCATAGGCTTTGTCGACCCGCGTGGATTTGTCTTTCAATGGCATTGCGGAAAGCACCCGGCTCCTACCTGTGTCACAATGAATTTCGCTGGCCCGTCACCAATTGCGGGCTGCGGTGTTGTTTTGAAAGCAAATCAATTCAGCTCGGATAATTTTATCGCTTCAATTTTAGCCAAAACTTCAACCTTGCGGCAAAGCCCGCATGGCCAAGATCGCGAGCAAATAGTTACTCAATTGATATCGCACACAAATATGGTTTTTAGCCGGCGGTAATTTATTGTTAAAAATAACGAGCAAATCCTGGGAGAAGCCCGTCTGAACGCCTTGGCATCGCTGCGGCTGACCAACACCACAAGCAGTTCTTGCAAATCATTCTTAAAAGCATTATTGTTGCAAATAACTCGCAAAAGCAAATTCAACAGGAGACCTGTCAAGGCCATGTTCAACCGAATTTTCGACGCCCGCAGCATCCGGTTCTCCTCCACAGTTCTCGGAGTGCTTGTTTCAACTCTGCTGATTTTCACCAGCCCGCCGTCCGCACGGGCCGATCAGTTGAACATTGTCGCCACCACCGGCATGATCGCGGATGCTGCGGCGAAAATCGGCGGCGACAGCGTTGCCGTTAAGGCGTTGATGGGTCCGGGTGTCGATCCGCACGCCTACCGTCAGACCCGCTCCGACATCGTCGCCATGACCAAAGCGGATCTGATCCTGTGGCACGGCTTGTATCTCGAAGCCCAGATGGAAGATTTCTTCCGCAAGCTCGACAAGTCGCGCAATGTTGTCGCGGTCGCCGAGGCCATGCCTGAGGATCAATTGATTGCCCATGACGTTTACGCCAACAAATACGATCCCCATGTATGGATGGATCCGGGCAGGTGGCGCTATGTCGCCAAAGCCATCCGCGACGCCATGATCGAGACCCTGCCCGAACGCAAGGCAGTGTTCGAGGCCAACACGGCCGCCTACCTTCAGGAAATCGCCGCATTGGACACGTTCGCAGCCGAGGTGCTGGCGACGGTTCCGGCAGACAGCCGGGTGCTGGTATCCGCGCATGACGCCTTCAACTATTTTGGCGACGCCTATGATTTCGACGTGATCGGCATTCAAGGTATCTCGACCCAGAGCGAAGCCGGCCTGCACCGGGTGGCTGAACTGGTCGATCTGCTGGTCGAGCGCAAGATCAGGGCGGTCTTCGTGGAATCCTCAGTCTCCGACCGGAGTGTCAGGGCCCTGATCGAGGGCGCGGCAGCCAGGGGGCACGAGATCGTCATAGGCGGCTCACTCTATTCCGACGCCATGGGCGAACCGGGGACCTATGAAGGAACCTATCTCGGCATGATCGATCACAACGTCACCACGATCTCGCGCGCCCTCGGCGGCAACGCCCCCCAAAAGGGCCGCCTCGGCCAACTGGCAGTAACAATGTGATGACCACAAACACACTCCCGGCGCTGGAACTCGCGGCAAGCGACGGCCACACCGGCGACATGAACAGGGACACAGGACTTGCCGCCAGCGCGCTGGCGGTCAGGGGGCTGACTGTCTCCTACGGAACCAAGCCGGCGGTGTTTTCCATCGATGCCACCGTGCCGAAAGCCAGCATGACCGCGATTGTCGGCCCCAACGGCGCTGGAAAATCGACCTTCCTGAAAGCCGTGCTCGGCATCATTCCGCGCCTCTCCGGCGCTGCCTATGTCGACGGAAAACCGCTTGAGACCATGCGTAGGGCAATTGCCTATGTGCCCCAGCGCGCCTCCGTTGACTGGGATTTCCCGACGCGTGTGCGCGATGTTGTCACCATGGGCCAGTTCCGCAGTCTGGGGCTGCTCGGCTTCATCCGCCCGGCGCACAGGAAAAAGACGCTCGAATGCCTGGAACGGGTCGGCATGGCGGACTTTGCCGACCGGCAGATCGGCCAACTCTCCGGCGGTCAGCAGCAGAGGGTCTTCCTTGCCCGCGCCCTTGCCCAGGATGCCGGTCTCTACCTGCTGGACGAGCCCTTCGCGGGAGTCGATGCGGCCACCGAAAAAGCCATCATCGACGTTCTCAAGGGTCTGAAAGCAGAGGGCAAGACCGTGGTCTGTGTACACCACGACCTTGCAACGGTGAGTGATTATTTCGACCACGTCCTGATGCTGAACATCCGCAAGATCGCCGAAGGTCCGGTCACCACCACTTTCACGGGCCCGATGCTGCAGGAAACCTATGGCGGACGGCTGGCGACAACGCATATCGATCAGCTCAAGCTGGATTAGATCGTCATGCTTTCCACGTTCCTCGATGCACTCACCCTGCAGGCCGGCTACAACGCCGCGCTGGTTGCCGTCGGCGCAACATTGCTGGGCGTCGCGGGCGGCTGTGCCGGCTGTTTCCTGTTCCTGCGCAAACGCACTCTTGTCAGCGACGCGGTTGCCCACGCAACGCTGCCCGGCGTCTGCATCGCCTTCATCCTGATGGTGTTTCTCGGCGGCGATGGCCGCAACCTCGTTGGCCTGCTCATCGGGTCCGCGGCAACCGCCGGACTTGGCTTGCTGACCGTGGACTGGATTACCCGCAAGACACGGCTCAGCGAAGACGCGGCGATCGGGGCGGTCCTGTCGGTCTTCTTCGGCCTTGGCGTCGTTCTCCTGACTGTCATCCAGACCCTGTCGCACGGCAAGCAGGCGGGGCTTGAGGGATTTCTGCTCGGCTCAACGGCCGGCATGCTGTTTCAGGACGCGGTGATCATCGCCGTTGGCGGCGCCGTCTCGACGGCCATCATTCTGGTTCTGCGCCGTCCCATGACCCTGGTTGCCTTCGACCCCGAGTATGCCGGAGCCACCGGCGTGCCCGTCCGCTTTATCGACATTGCCATGATGAGCGTGGTGATGATGGTCACCGTCGTCGGGCTCAAGCTGGTCGGGCTGATCCTGATCGTCTCCTCCCTGATCATCCCATCGGTTTCCGCCCGGTTCTGGACGGACCGGTCGGACAGGCTACTGGTAATCGCCGCGGCCACGGGCGGGCTTGCCGGCTATCTGGGCACGGCCGTGTCGGCAACCGCTCCCAACCTGCCGACAGGGCCGATCATCGTTCTCGTCAACTTCGCGTTCTTTTCGATTTCCATGCTGCTGTCGCCGAAACGCGGCGTTCTCGCGGCGTTTCTCCGGCACAGGAAATTTCAGGTGGATGTGCATCTCCATCAGGGTCTGACATCTCTTGCCCGGGGAGAAGCAATCCGCGAGCCTCTGACCCGGAAGATGATGCGCAGCGCCGGTTACATCCGCGAGGATCTGGTCGCGACCGGCAAGGGCCGCGCAGCGGCGGCCAAGACCGTTCTCGACGAGGCCCGTTGGGCGAAGGCGCGGCAGATCATTCAGGACGAGGCAATCTTCGCCAGCTACGACGGCCTGACGCCGATCGAGGCGGTGCTCACACGCGACCAGATCAGGGACATCGACGCCGCGCTCGGCGCGCCGGCGCCCCTTGTCTCTCCGGCGGGAGGATAAAGGGATGGGCGCGGAATTCGTTCAATTGAGCCTTACACCGATCCTGATCGGCATCCTGGCGGCAATCGCCTGCGCGATCCCGGGCAACTTTCTGCTGCTGCGCAAGCAGGCCCTGATCGGCGATGCCATTTCTCATGTTGTCCTGCCCGGCATCGTCGCCGCCTTCCTCGTCACCGGAACCATCTCGACCTGGCCGATGATGCTCGGCGCCGCGGGGGCGGCGGTCGTCGCCGTGGTCATGATCGAGGCTATCCGCCGGCTTGGCCGCATCGAGACAGGCGCCGCCATGGGAGTGACCTTCACCACCCTTTTCGCCGCCGGGGTTCTGCTTCTGGAGCAGACCGACACCAGTTCGGTTCATCTGGATGTGGAACACGCGCTTTACGGCAATCTGGAAAGCCTTATCTGGCTGTCGGCGACCGGTTGGACCTCCCTCTGGGATCCAGCGGCTCTGGCGGACCTGCCGCCGGAATTGACACGCATGGCGGTGACGACCCTCGTCATTGCCCTGCTAACGGTCGTTTTCTGGCGGGCGCTCAAGATCTCCACATTCGACGAGGGTTACGCGAACTCCATCGGCATTCCGGTCAAGACCATCGGCTTCGCCCTCGTCATCGTTTCCGCCGTCGCGGCGGTCGCCGCCTTCGACGCAGTAGGCTCGATCATCGTCATCGCCATGTTCATCTGCCCGCCCGCAACGGCCCGCCTCATGACCAACCGGCTGGAACACCAGATCCTGTGGAGCATATTCTTCGGCGCGGGTTCAGCTGTCGCCGGCTACGTGCTGGCCGGCTACGGCCCTCTCTGGCTGGGCAGTTCCAACGCGGTGAGCGCCGCCGGAATGATCGCGACAGTCTCCGGACTCGTTCTGGGCGTCGCCTGCCTGTACGCACCGGCAAGGTCAAGAGTTACAGCGGCAGGGCACTAGGGCGTAACAAACGGGCGCCACAAAAAAGCCCCGGAAGTGTCCCCGGGGCTTTTGCGTTCCAGCTGCCTCCCGGCGCAAGGCCGGGTAGCGGAACCGGATACCGGCATCAAAGTGTTGCCGGTGTTACCATTGCACTGATCGTATCCTGCACATTCAGGACGCCGACCGGCCGGCCGTCACCGTTGACGACGCTCGCCTCGCCCAGACCGGTTTCGGCGAAGGTCTTGGCCGCCTCTTCCAGCATGATGCCGCTGGAGATCGTCAGGCCGCCTTCTTTCACGGTCCTGGTCTTGTCCATGACAGTATCCACCAGGATCACCCGTCCGCGGTTCACTTCCTTGACGAAGTCGGCGATGTACTGATCCGCAGGCCTCAGAACGATCTCCTGACCGGTCCCCTGCTGGATCACCGCACCGTCCCTGAGAATGGCGATCTTGTCGCCGAGACGCAGGGCTTCGTCCAGATCGTGAGTAATGAAGACGATGGTCTTGTGCAGTTCCTCCTGGAGATCCAGAAGCACGGTCTGCATGTCCATCCGGATCAGCGGATCGAGCGCGGAGAAGGCTTCATCCATCAGCAGGATGTCGGCATCGTTGGTCAACGCCCGGGCAAGCCCCACACGTTGCTGCATTCCGCCGGAAAGCTGATTCGGATAATGATCCTCAAAACCTTCCAGCCCGACACGGGCAATCCAGCGTGCGGCCCGATTTTCCGCCTCTTTCATCGGCACGCCCTGGATCTCCAGACCGTAAACGGTGTTTTTCATCACCGTGCGGTGTGGCAGAAGCGCGAATTTCTGGAACACCATCGCGGTCTTGTGCCGGCGGAATTCCCGCAGTTCCTTCTGGGTCATCTTGCAGACGTCTTCGCTGCCGTAGAGAACCTCGCCGTCGGTCGGATCGATCAGCCGGTTGATATGCCGGATCAGGGTCGACTTTCCCGAACCGGACAAGCCCATCACCACCTCGATCTTGCCACCGGGCATGGAGATGTTGATGTCGTTCAGACCAAGAACATGGTTGAATTTTTCATTCAGTTCGGCCTTGGACATGCCGTCCTTGACCTTCTGAACCATCTCCTTGCCGTTCGGTCCGAAGATTTTATAGAGATTCTTGATCTCTATGCCTGTTGCCTCACCCATGGACCACCTCCGAATGTTTCTGAAGGCGCTTGCCATAGGCCTGTGTGGCCCGATCGAAGATGATCGCAATGGACACGATGGCGAGGCCGCTGAGGACCCCTGCGGTCAGATACTGATTGTTGATTGCGTTCAGGACTTCCTGCCCGAGCCCCTTAACGCCGATCATCGAGGCGACGACAACCATTGACAGTGACATCATGATGCACTGGTTGATACCGGCCATGATGGTGGGAAGCGCGAGCGGCAGCTGAACATTCATGAGCTTCTGGCTGCCGCTTGACCCGAAAGCGTCGGCCGCTTCGAGAACATCCTGGTCAACCAGACGGATGCCGAGATTGGTCAGGCGGATCATCGGCGGAATGGCGTAGATCACCACGGCGATGAGGCCAGGAACCTTGCCGATACCGAAAATCATGACAACCGGGATCAGGTAGACGAAGCTTGGCATGGTCTGCATGAGATCCAGCACCGGATTGACCAGCCGCTGGACGCGATCGGACCGCGCCATGAAAATTCCGATAGGAATGCCCAGCACGATCGCCAGCAAGGTACAGACCGTGACCATGGCGATGGTTCGCATGGTGTCTTCCCACAGGCCGAAAACGCCAATCAGAGCCAGAGCAATGACTGTGCCGACGGTGATGCTCACCTTCCGGCTCATCAGAAAGACGATCCCCGCGAAGAACGCCAGCACGAGTGGCCAGGGTGAGGTGATCAGAAGCCGTTCCAGCAAAACCAGGAAGTCTTGCAGAGGGTCGAAGAATTTGTCGATCAGATCGCCATAGGCTCTGGTGAACTCCTTGAACGATCCATCGATGGTTTTCTTGATTGTCAGCAAATTGCCCCGGCTGAGCGAGGGAAATTCTATCCAGTCCATCTTATCTGTCCCGATGGTATTATTGCCCCTTATGGATGAGGCCGCGCCTCAGGCGCGGCCTCGGTCTTTTCTGCCTTTTTACAGAGAGGCTTTTACCTTCTCCGCAACTTCCGGGCTGACCCACTTGGACCAGACGTCCTGGAAGTTTTCCAGGAAGTAGTAGGCACCGTCTTCGTTGCTCGCCTGGTTGTCCGTCATCCAGGCCAGGACCTTGCCGGCCGTCCGGTTATCCCAGGTGCGGCCTTTGACGTAGTCCATTGCCGGACCTGCCTTTTCTGAGAAATCCTTGGTCACCACGGTGTAGACTTCAGACTTCACCCAGGAATTCGGCTTCGGATCCGCACAGTCTTCGACCACGGTGCAGTTGTCCCACTCTTCCTTGTTATGCGGCGTTTCGAAGTCGAGCAGAGTCATGTCGTACTTGCCGAGAATGGCGGTCGGTGCCCAGTAATAGCCGAGCCAGCCTTCCTTGCGCTCGTTGGCGCGGGCGAGCGCGCCATCGAGGCCCGCTGCGGAACCCGGGTCGACGATTTCAAAGCCGCCGTCGTCGAAACCGAATGCGCGGAACAGGTTGCCGGTGGTGATGCGGCAGTTCCAGCCGGTCGGGCAGCTGTAGAAAGCGCCCTTGCTGTCGTCTTCCGCGCCCGGGAACAGTTCCGGATGCGCCAGAGCATCCTTGACCGTGTAGATGTCGTGTTCCTCGGCGAGAAATGTCGGAACCCAGAAGCCCTCGACGCCGCCTTCGTTCAGGATCTCGCCACCGATGATCAGGGAGCCTTCGGCAACGGCTGCGTCGAGCGGCTCACGCACAGCGTTGATCCAGAGCTCCGGAGCCATGTCCGGCTCACCTTTTTCGTTCATCGAGGTGAAGGTCGGCATGGTGTCGCCGGTAACCAGCTCCACATTGCAGCCATAGCCGTTTTCGAGGATCAACTTGTCGATCTGCGCGATTGCGCCAGCGGATGCCCAGTTCATTTCGGCAACGGTAACCGTGCCGCACTCTTCCGCCAAGGCGGACGACGCCATGCCGATCAGAGCGGTCGCGGCGACCGAGACTAACAACTTCTTCATGAGGGTACTCCTGTGCAGTCTGTTTGCTTGAGTTTGAATTGGGCACGAAAAGAAAACACTTCTGCTGAAGTATTGAATTCCCGACACATCCAAAGAAAAGGTATTACGAGCAAAGAACGCGTAAAAACCAAGAAGGCTATGAGATTATTTTTATTCAATAATGCCTTCATGTTACGCATATACGTTATTATTGCTCTGGCACCCCGACCTCAACCTCCCCAGTCAGTTGGAAGGTCATATGACGTATTACGTTCCGATCATGGGCGCTACGACCAATACAATTGCATTATGTTGCCTTTAGCACAACAGTATAGCCGCACTTCTCATACCATTCATACGAATAATTTCCCGAACGAGCCTGCAAACGACATTTTCATGCCTGTAATCGTCATATTTACTAATTATCTTCCGACAGGTGATTCTTGCAATTGCTCCAATATGCGAGAAAAGAGCTCCCCGGCACCGCCTTGCGAAGGCAGGGTCCCGGATCCGTCGTCGTCGTTTGCCGCCGAATTTCACCAGAGCATCAGATCACGGCTTTGCAACCGGGAAGGAAATGCTATGAGCGCAGTGTCTTTTCCAAGGAGAACCCGATGCAGCCCTGTTTTCATCTCGCCTATCATGTCACCGATCTGGACGAAGCCCGTGCCTTCTACGGTGACCTGCTCGGCTGCCGGGAAGGCCGAAGCACCGACACCTGGGTGGACTTCAATTTCTTCGGCCATCAACTGTCGCTGCATCTCGGCAAGCCGTTCGAGACAACGAATACCGGCAAGGTCGGCGACCATATGGTGCCGATGCCGCACCTCGGTGTGGTTCTCGCCATGCCCGAGTGGCGCACTCTCGCGGACAGGCTGACAGCTTCAAAACTCGCCTTTATCATTGCCCCCACGATCCGCTTTGAGGGCCAGCCGGGCGAACAGAGCACCATGTTTTTCACAGACCCTTCCGGGAACCCGATCGAGATCAAGGGCTTTGCCGACCAGGCAGGAGTTTTCGCATCATGAAACCGCTCGTCGCCTTTATCTCCCAATCGATCTTCGGTGACCGGCAGGCCTGGGAGGAGCTCCTGCCCGAGGCCCTTTCAGGGATCGCCGAAATCAAACCCTTCGCCGACATGACGGACGAAGAACGCCACGCCGCGACGCTGGCAATCGTCGCCAACCCCGATCCGGCGGAAGTTGCCGCACTTCCCAATCTCGTCTGGATGCAGAGCCTGTGGGCCGGTGTCGAGCGGCTGACCGCCGAACTGCCTGAAGACGGCCCGTTGATCGTGCGTCTCACCGACCCGCAAATGGCGGAAACCATGTCCGAGGCCGTGCTGGCCTGGACGCTTTATCTCCATCGCGACATGCCGCGTTACATGGCACAGCAGCGCCTCAAGATCTGGCACGAGCATGAATACCTTGCGGCGGCGGACCGCACGGTCGGCATTCTCGGCCTCGGCAATCTCGGCAGCGCCGCAGCGCAGCGTCTCCACGCCAACGGTTTCAATGTCCTTGGCTGGAGCCGCAGCGAAAAGACGCTGGAGGGCATTTCCTGCCACCATGGCCCGGAGGGTCTGCTTACGGTTCTGACGCGGTCGGACATCGTCGTTCTTCTCATGCCGTTGACGGACGAGACACGGGGCATGATCGGCGCTGCGGAACTGCAGGCCTGCAAACAGGGAGCCTGTCTGATCAACTTCGCCCGCGGCCCGATCCTCGACACCCGGGCGCTGATCGCGGCGCTCGATCACGGACCGCTCGCGCATGCCGTGCTGGACGTCTTCGAAACAGAACCTCTGCCCGCGTCCGATCCGCTCTGGCAGCACGAGAAAGTCACCGTGCTTCCGCATGTCTCGGCGCCGACGACCAGAAGCACGGCGTCCAGAATCGTCGCAGGCAACATCGAACGTTACTTCCGAACCGGGGAAATACCGCCGAGTGTCGACAGGAAACGGGGATACTGAGTATTTTGGAAAACGCGTCGCAATAGTGTCAAGGATGCCGACGTATCACGCGGGCAACCTTTCTCTCTGGATCGCAAGGTAGCCTCATGTCCGATCTTCCCGTCCTCGGTGCCGCTCTCAACCTCGACTCTCTGGAAACTCACCGCAAGCTGATGCTCGACAAGCCGAGGGATCTGGAGCTGCAGGATTTCTGGCAGGCCGAAGTTCTCAACGGGGACTGGAAACCTCTGGTCGACAGGGCGAAACACCTTCTCGACGGTCAGCAGGGGCGCGTCGGCATCCACGGGCCGTTCATGGGCTTCGCCATCGACTCGTTTGACGTCGATGTCCGCGAAATCGTCAGGAAGCGGCTGCTTCAGGGCCTTGAAGTCTGCGAAGCCCTCGGCGGCACTCACATGGTGGTGCACAGCCCCTATTCGACCTGGGATTACAACAACCTGGACAACCTCGAGAACAGCCGCGAACGAAAGACCGAACTCTGCCACCTGACTATGAAGGACTCCGTCAGGCGTGCCGAGGATATAGGCTGCGAACTTGTCATTGAGAATATCGAGGACAAGGATCCCCATGCCCGTGTCGAACTGGCGCGCAGCTTCGGCTCGGATGCGGTCAAGGTCTCGATCGACACCGGCCATGCCCATTACGCCCATGGCTCCACCGGGGCCCCGCCGGTCGATTATTACGTCAAGGCCGCCGGAAACACTCTGCGCCATATTCACCTGCAGGATGCCGACGGCTATGCCGACCGCCACTGGACTCTCGGCGAAGGCACCGTCAACTGGCGCGCGGTCTTCGGAGCCCTGGGCGAACTCACCAGCACGCCGCGCCTCATCATAGAACTCCGCGACCACTCTGGTTTACCCACCTCCATCGCCAACATGGCGGCCCTGAGTCTGGCGCAGTAGGAAACGAGGGCAAAAGCTCCCGTCGGCGTGCCCCACCGTGCCGTCATCCCGGACAAGTGCAGCAAGGCTGCACGCAGATCCGGGATCCAGCGCATCAGCGTGAGCGCAGCGAACACCTGTTTGACAAGAAACGCGCAGGCGCTCGGATGATATGCCGCGTCTCAGGTCGGCGCACAGCTGTCCGGAGAGCCTCGTTGCGGATACGGGCGCCAACTATCTCCCACCGCGCTGTCCCGGCCCTGAGCCGGGACCTGCATTGCGGGTCACACGGAAGAGGCCCCGGCTCAGGGCCGGGGCTGCGCCTTTATTTCCTCACCCTTCGCAAAACATGGACTGCAGCAGGCACGCGTGCCTTTACCCCATCGCCCATGGGCCGTGGTAGCCGCTGCCGTCCTTGTCGGTGCGCTCGAAGCCGTGCGCGCCGAAGAAGTCGCGCTGACCCTGCAACATGTTGGCGGTGGAGCGGGACGTGCGCATGATGTCGAAATAGGACAGCGCGGCGGAAAGCGCGGGAACCGGCAATCCATGCAGCGCAGCCTGCGCCACCACCTGCCGCAGGCTGGCCTCGGTTTCTTTCAGTTTTTCGGAGAAGAACGGCGCCAGCATCAGGTTACGCTCCGCATCGTCGGCCAGGGCGGACGACATGTCGTTGAGCATGGCGGAGCGGATGATGCAGCCGTTGCGCCAGATCCGGGCGATCTGCGGCAGCGGCATGGCCCAGCCATATTGTTTGGCCGCTTCCAGGATAAGCCCGAATCCCTGCGCGTAGCAGATGATCTTGCCGGCAACCAGCGCTGCCTCCAGTGCGTCGATGGTCACCGCTTCGCGGTCCATCTCTGTCGGAGCGGCGCCGAATTCGCTTTCGCCCGCCTTGCGCTCATCCAGCCTGGCCGACATGTTGCGGGCCGCGACGGCCGCTTCGATGGCGCTGGCCGGTGTGCCCAGCATCAAGGCCTCGATGGCCGTCCAGCGGCCGGTGCCCTTCTGACCCGCCTTGTCCAGAATGATGTCCAGCATCGGCTTGCCGGTTTCCGGATCCGCCGTTTTCGCGACCTTGCCGGAAATCTCGATCAGATAGGACTGCAGGATGCCGCCGTTCCATTTTTCCAGAACGCTGCCGATTTCCTCGGACGACAGGCCGAAACCGTCGCGCATGACGCCATAGACTTCGGCGATCATCTGCATGTCGGCGTATTCGATGCCGTTGTGAACGGTCTTGACCAGATGTCCGGCCCCGGCTTCGCCCATGTAGGCCGCGCAGGGTTCGCCCTCATGCTTGGCGGAAATAGCTTCAAGGATGTGACCAACCTGGTCCCAGGCATCCCGGGCGCCGCCGCCCATGATGGAAGGTCCGAAGCGGGCGCCTTCCTCGCCGCCCGAAACGCCGATCCCCATGAAGCGCGGACCTTTCTCGGAAGCTTCGGCAGCACGGCGGTTGGTGTCGTGGTAGTTCGCATTGCCCGCGTCGATGATCAGGTCGCCGCTGTCCAGCAGTGGCCGCAGCGCTTCGATCTGCGCATCGACCGCTTCACCGGCGGGCACCATCAGGATCACCGCCCGCGGTGACTTGATCGCGGCAACGAACTCCTGAAGGGTCTCGGTGGGCACGAGTTGTCCGGCAAGATCGCCGGCCTTTGCGATGAACTGGCCGGTTTTCTCCGTCGTCCGGTTGTAAACCGCGATCTGAAAGCCATGTTCGGCAATGTTGAGCGCCAGATTGCCGCCCATGGTCCCGAGGCCGATCAGGCCGATTTCTGCTACAGCGCCCTGTGAGCTCATGAACTGCGCCTTCCTTTAAATCGATCTAATACGGAATGCGTTCACATCATTCCGCTTCGGTTTGTATTCAGGCGGTGATAGCCGACCACCGGCGATCCGGCAATGCTTGCTGAGGGGCGATTCCCAAAATGAAGAGCGCGCCTCAAACCGGTGCCGGGTGGGAAACTCGAATAAAACGGCCCATCCGCACCTTTTGCGCGGCAATCAAAAAAATCTGTCACACAAGCCTGCTACGCGGAAAGCCATCCGCAATCCATCCAGCGGTTCCGCGCAAAGGATCTGTCACATGAAAAGACTTCTCGTTGCAGCCGGCCTCCTGGCCGCCGTCTCCACGTCCGCTTTCGCCGAGGATGTTTCCGGCAAGCTCGTCCTTTATACCTCTCAGCCGAACGCGGACGCCCAGGCGACCGTTGACGCCTTCACCGCCATGTATCCGGAAGTCGAAGTCGACTGGGTCCGCGACGGCACAACCAAGGTGATGGCGAAGCTGCGGGCGGAATTCGAAGCCGGCGCGCCGAAGCCCGATGTGCTGCTGATTGCAGACATGGTGACCATGGAAGGCCTGAAGAAAGAAGGGCGCCTGATGGCCCATGAGGGCGCCGATGTCTCCGCCTACGATCCGGCGATCATGGACAAGGGCAAGAACTATTTTTCCACCAAGCTGATCACCACCGGCATCATGTACAACACCAATGCGCCGATGAAGCCGACCTCCTACAAGGATCTGCTCAAGGCGGACGCCAGGGACAAGCTGGCCATGCCCTCGCCGCTGACTTCCGGCGCAGCGACCATTCACATGACGGCGCTGACCTCCAATCCGGATCTCGGCTGGGCCTATTACGAAGGTCTCGCCGACCAGGGCGCCAATCCCAAAGGCGGAAACGGCGGCACTTACAAGGCCATAGCAGGCGGTGAAAAGCTCTATGGCTTCGTCGTCGATTTCCTGCCGATCCGTGAAAAACTCAAGGGTGCTCCCGTCGAGTTCGTTTTCCCCGAAGAAGGCGTCTCCGCCGTCACCGAGCCGGTGGCGATCCTCTCCACCGCGCAGAACACCGCTGCGGCGAAAGCCTTCGTCGACTTCCTGATCTCCGAGGACGGCCAGAAGCTGGCGGCTTCCCAGGGCTATCTTCCGGCCCATCCGGGTGTTCAGGCTCCCGAAGGCTTCCCCGCCCGCGACCAGATCAAGCTCATGGCTTTCGATCCGGCCGAGGCACTGGAAAAGGATCAGGCCAACAAGATGAAGTTCACTGAAATCTTCGGCGGCTGATCCGCTCAACGCACACCAAACCGGGCAGCGCGGGGTTTCCGCGCTGTCTCCCCACACACCCAAACGTCATTCCGGACAAGCGCAGCGAAAGCTGCGCGCTGATCCGGAATGCAGATATCAGCATGAGTGAAGCGAATACTTCAGTGATAGGGAACTTGCCGCGCCTTCTGCGCATAATGTGTCTGGATTCCGGCTCGGCGCTCGGCTCCGCCTCACGTGTCCGGAATGACGTCGGCAAACGGCGATAAGACCGTTGCAAACCCTGCCGACAGCCGAAAAATCGACCCTCCTGCTCCTTGTCGCCGGTGCCACGCTGATCTGCGGCCTGCCTCTTCTTCTTCTGTTCAAAACCGGTCTGACAAGTGACACCGGCCTCGACTTCGGGCCGCTGCTTGAGGCCGTTCGGAGCCGGTCGGTGCAGCGCGCGCTCTGGCATTCCATCGAAAGCAGCTTTCTGTCCGCGCTCGCCGCCACGCTGCTCGGCACCTTTCTGGCGCTGCTGATCGGCCTGACCGACATCCGGGCCAAGGGTCTTCTGGTGTTCCTCGTTCTGCTGCCGATGATGATCCCCCCGCATGTGACAGCCATCGCCTGGATACAGACACTCGGACCGGCGAGCCCCGTGCTGCGCTGGCTGGGTCTGGCGCCGGAACTGGGGTCCACCCATCCGCTGTATTCGCGCGCGGGTCTTGTCCTCCTCCTGACGCTGCAGCACGCACCGCTGGTGTTTCTTCTGGTACGCGCGGCCCTCAGATCGTTTCCGCGCGAATTGTCGGATGCCGCGCGAACGTCCGGGGCTCCGGCCTTTACCATGCTCCGGCGCATTACACTTCCCCTGCTAGGCCCGTCCCTTCTGGCCGGGTTCGCCCTTGCCTTCGTCGCAGCCCTGGGAAATTTCGGCATCAATGCCCTGATCGGCATTCCCGCCCGCTACACCACATTGCCGGTTCTGGTCTGGCGCCGGCTGGCCAGTTTCGGACCGGACGTGCTGCCCAACGTCACGGTTATCTCAGTCATTCTGGCGCTGGTGGCGCTGGCCGCCATCGTGATCCAGAGCCTGTTGCAGCAGCGAATGCGCAGCGGCCTGATCGGCCTGCCTCAGGACCCGCTCGCAATTTCCCTCGGTCGCAAGAGACCTTGGGTGGAAGCCCTTGTCTGGCTCTTCGTCACCTCCGTGCTCCTGCTGCCCGCCGCCTCCCTTCTGGCAACCGCCGTGGTAAGAACCTACGGCCTGCCGCTCTCGGCCGAAACGCTGACACTGGACAATTTCACCGAAGTCCTGTGGCGGCAATCGGTGACCCTGCGCGCCTTTGCCAACTCCACATTCATTGCCGGTGTCGCCGCAGCGGTCATCGCCCTGATCAGCCTGCTGCTCGGGTATTATCTGGCACATAGGCATGCGGGACATCGCCGCTGGGCGGGTGTTGCATTCACCCAGTCCGAGATCGCCTTCGCGGTGCCGGGACTTGTCATGTCGATTGCCTTCATTCTGGCTTTCATCCGGCCGCTGCCGGTCTTCGGCGTCTCCATCTACGGCACGCTCTGGATCATTCTGATCGCCTATGTCTCGGTGTTTCTCGCCGTCGGCCTCAAGCCGGTCACAGCCGCCTTCCTGCAGATGGATACGTCTCTGGAAGATGCGGCCAGGGTTTCCGGTGCCGGCTTCTTCCGGCGCATGCGCAGGATCTTCGCTCCGCTCGCCGCACCCTCGGCCGCCTCGGGCGCCATTCTCGTCTTCCTGACTGCCTACAACGAAGTCACGGTCTCCGCCCTGCTCTGGTCGACCGGCAACGAGACCATCGGCACGACCATCTTCAACTACGAGGACGGCGGCTACACCACCCTGGCGGCAGCCATGTCCACCGTCGTCGTCCTCGCCACCATCGTCATCATGCTGGGCATGAACGCGCTGGCTGGAAGAGTTCCCGCCGGAACGATCCCCTGGAAGGATTGAGGGGCATTCTTCTCCGGTTCATGCCGCTGGGACAATGCGCAGCCGAGATCCGGATTCAGGCCATCGCACTCATCTGCTTTTCCGGCAGGGTCGCTGCGGCTTACCGGATCCCTGACTTGACTTCGTCACACCGGAAGAACACCGAAAACGATTGCTACTCCGGCAGCACCCAGCCACGGATAATCTCCAGCCGGAGCGTATCGCCAGGCGACGCCTTGCGGTTGAGGATCATCAGCAAGGGGTCCTGCAAGCCCTCGAGCGTCACGAAGACTTCCCAGTATCCGCCCCTGTAAATTGTCTTTTGAACCGTGGCGGCAAATCCGTGCGGACCGGTCGCCAGCACAAGGTGCTCGGGCCGCAGCAGCAGAGTTGCCGGTCCGGGAGCAGTCTGCTCAGGGCACGCCACTTCAAGGGTAACCCCGGCGAAGCTGATTTCCGCCGCGCCGGCCTCTTCACGCAGAACCGTCACGGGAACCAGGGTGCTGCGGCCGATAAAGCCCGCGACACGTTTGGACAGCGGCCGCCGGTAGAGCGTGTCCGGATCGGCCACCTGCAGGATCTCACCGTCCCACATCACGGCGACCTTGTCGGCAAGCGCCATCGCCTCGCGCTGATCGTGAGTGATGAACAGGGTGGTTGCACCGCTCGCCGCATGGAAGACGGCAAGCTCTTCCTCCATGGCGCTGCGAAGATGCGGATCGAGATTGGCCAGCGGTTCGTCCATCAGCACGGTGCCAGCCCCTTGTGCCAGACAGCGGGCCAGGGCCACACGCTGGCGCTGACCGCCTGACAGTTCCGCCGGTCTGCGCTGGCGAAACTCGCTCAGGGCGACTGTCTCGAGGCATTCGGCGACCCTTTCCGAAACCGCGGACCGTTTCGCACCCGCGGTTTCAAGCGGAAACGCCACATTGGCACCGACATTCATATGCGGCCACAGGGCATAGGACTGGAACACGACTCCGACCTGCCGCTGTTCCGGAGGAACATGCAGCCCGTCACCGGCAACCGGCTGACCGTCCAGGGAGATGTCCCCGCGATCGATCGGCTCCAGTCCGGCGATGGCTCTCAACAGTGTGGACTTGCCGCATCCCGACGGCCCCACGACAACGAAAAACATGCCGTCCTCGATCGAGAGCGAGACCTTGTTCAAGGCTTTGTGGGCGCCGAAAGACCTGGTGACGGAAGCAAGATGGATGGACATGCTTTCCGGTATCGTTCTCATGTGACAAAACGATTACACAGGCCCGCTGGACCTAACGGTTTTTGAGGCGCAGCAGCAGATCCACCTCTTCTTCCAGTGCCCGGCCGTAGGCGCGGGCGGCCGGGGCGTTGGAATGCGTCAGGGTTTCCTGCCGGAGCAGGCAATAGGCCGCCAGCCGCCAGTGATAGGCGCTGCGTTCTTCCAGAAACCGGCCGACAGTGTCCCGGTCGGGGTAATGCTGCAGGAACAGGTCTTCCGCATGAGCGACCAGCGGGTGCAGGCCGTAGAGTATGGCAAGACCGGGCGACACGAAGCCGGCTATGTCCTCGATCGGGTCGCCAAGGCCGGCATACTGCCAGTCGATCAGCCGTACCCCGCCTGCTGTCGCCAGAATGGTGCCGAGGCAGAAGCTGCGATGCACCAGCGAACGCTCGACCACCCGCTGTTCGACCAGTGTATCGGCCGGACGCAAACGCTTGAGATTGGCGGCCTTGCGGCTGTCCGGAATGGCCGCAAGCATGGCATCGCCCCGCGCCAGAACCTCGTGAAATCCCGCCGGAACCGTCTGATGGCCTTGTATGGTTTCCTTCAGCGCCGCGAAGCGCCCGATCAGATCCGCGGCCTCGGCAACATCGAGTTCGTCCGATTTCGCGGGATCGTAGCCATACACAAGAAGGGGCGTACCGGTGGGACTGGTCACAAAGACTTCCAGTTCCGGGGCAAGCGCATGCCGGGCAAGCACGTTCAGCGCGTCGGCTTCCTGCCGCGGCAAGGTTGGATAAAGCGCGTTGTCCTCGTTGCCGGGAAAGAACTCCTTGATGACATAAACCCGCTTTGCGGAGTCCAGACGCCAGAAACGGCTGGTGTAGTTGACCGGCAGGGGGCGCAGAAACGCGGTGGACCAGTCTGCCACCGGCAAACAGGTTTTCAGGAATGCCAGCAATTGCGTATCCGAAAGCCGTTCGCTCACTTGCACCTCTCGTCCCGCGGCGGATCCTCGTCAACCCTGATGCTCCGATCCAGTTGAAGCCGTCAAGCCAAAGTTTCATGTCCTCGCCGCCATGGCGGCCCGAAAGCCGGCGATGTCGGAGTTGTAGCACTGACCGTCGCTCTGAGACTGCACGGCAAATCGGCCACCTCCGGTAGGTTCAGGCCTGAGGGAACTGTCCGGCAGTGCGGGCGCCCCGCCGCTGCAATCCGGCATGCGGCCTCATGAAACAGGATGGCGGACCAGATGACGGCTGATTTTGACGCAGCTCCCGTGAGCGACACGGCACCAGCCCGGCGCGGACGGCGGCGCAGGGGCGGCGCCAGCGACGGGCCGGAACTTTTCCCGCAGAAACCGTTCAGACAACCCCGGCATGTGTTCAAGCCGCTGGAGACCGTTTCCACCGACCAGTTGGAAGCGATCCATGACACCTCCATGCAGGTGCTTGAGGAAATCGGCATTGACTTCCTGCACGAAGAGGCCAGAGGGCTGTTGAAGGCCGCGGGCGCGGACGTGAAGCCAGGAGAAGACCGGGTGCGCATGGATCGCGCCATGGTTGCGGAGCTGATTGCCAAAGCTCCTGCCGAATTCACCATGCGTGCCCGCAACCGCGCCCATGACCTTCATATCGGCGGTGACGCCATCGCCTTTTCCTGTGTCGCCAGTGCCCCCAATGCGGTTGACCGTGAAAAGGGCCGGCGCCCCGGCAACCAGCAGGACTTCCGCGACTTCCTGAAACTCGCCCAGTTCTTCAACATCATTCATTGTGTGCTGGGCTATCCGGTCGAGCCGGTTGACCTGCACGCTTCCATCCGCCATCTCGACTGCGTTGCCGACATGGCCCGCATGACCGACAAGGTGTTTCACATCTACTCCCTCGGCCGGGAGCGGAACCTGGATGGCCTGGAGATCAGCCGCATCGCCAACGGTCTCTCCGCGGAAGACTTCATCAACACACCCTGTGTCGCTTCGGTGATCAATACCTCGTCTCCCCTGCGTCTCGATACGCCGATGTTGCAGGGCCTTATCGAGATGGCCCGGGCCGGCCAGGTCTCCATCGTCACACCCTTCACCCTGGCGGGCGCCATGGCGCCGGTAACCGTTGCAGGCGCGCTGACACTGCAGAACGCCGAAGCTCTCGCCGGCATCGCCTTCGCGCAGGTCGTTCGCCCCGGCGCGCCGGTCGTCTATGGCGGCTTCACTTCCAACGTCGACATGAAGTCCGGAGCGCCCGCCTTCGGCACTCCGGAATACATGAAGGCCGCCATCGTCGGCGGCCAGCTCGCACGCCGTTACAAGTTGCCCTACCGCTCCTCCGGTGTCTGCGCGGCCAACACAGTCGACTATCAGGCAGCGCTGGAAACCACGCTGTCCCAATGGGGTGCGGTCACCGGCGGCGGCAATATCATCAAGCACGCCGCCGGATGGCTGGAAGGCGGCCTCAGTGCCGGCTTCGAGAAGTTCATCACCGATGTCGATCTGCTGCAGATGCTCGCTGAATACATGACGCCGCTGGATGTCTCTGAAGAGGCGCTGGCGCTCGATGCGATCCGGGACGTGGGGCCCGCCGGACATTTCTTCGGCACGCAGCACACCCGGGATCGCTACAAGGATGCCTTTTATGCGCCGATTGTCTCCGACTGGCGCAATCACGAGACCTGGGCGGAGGCCGGCAGCCCGACCGCCTGCGACAAGGCCAACAGGCTCTACAAGGAAGCACTGAAGGCCTATGAGGCACCGGCGCTGGATCCGGCGATAGACGACGAAATCACCGCCTTTGTCGAAAGACGCAAGGCAGAAGGTGGTGCCCCCACCGACTTCTGACCCTGCCGAAACCCGAAATCGAACGAGCAATCATCCTTCCCGCAGGAAGGGCCTCCGGAGCAAGCTTCATGAAAACCCACACGCAGGTCGTTGTCATTGGTGGCGGTGTCGTCGGATGCAGTGTCCTCTACCATCTGACCAAGCTCGGCTGGAAGGACGTGACGCTGGTTGAGCGCGACGAACTCACCTCCGGATCGTCGTGGCATGCCGCCGGCGGGTTCCACACCCTGAACGGCGATCCGAATGTCGCCCAGCTGCAGAGCTACACCGTCGACCTCTACAAGGAACTGGAGGAAATCTCGGGCCAGTCGTGCAGCCTGCATCTGACCGGCGGCGTGATGCTCGCCGATACGCCGGAACGCATGGACTTCCTGCGTCTTGCCCAGGCCAAGGGCCGCTATCTGGGCATGGACCTGGAACTGATCTCCGTGACCGAAGCAAAGACGATGTTCCCGCTTCTCGACGAGAAACACTTCATCGGCGCGCTGTGGGATCCGGTCGAAGGCCACCTCGACCCGTCCGGCACCACCCATGCCTATGCCAAGGCCGCCCGCGTCAACGGCGCCACCGTCCACCGGCATACGAAAGTGGAGGAACTGGTCCAGACCCCGGACGGCACCTGGGACGTGATCACCGACAAGGGCACCATCCGCGCCGAGCATGTGGTCAATGCGGGCGGCTTGTGGGCACGCGAATGCGGCCGCATGGTCGGCATCGAGCTTCCGATCCTCGCCATGGAACACATGTATCTGCTGACGGATGAAATGCCCGAGGTCACCGCTCACAACAAGGCCACCGGGAAGGAGCTGATCGGCGTTCTGGACTTCGGTGGCGAAATCTACACCCGCCAGGAAGGCAAGGGCATCCTGCTCGGCACCTATGAGCAGAATTGCCGCCCCTGGAGCCCGCGCGAGACTCCCTGGGATTTCGGCCACGAACTGCTGCCGCCCGATCTCGACCGCATCGCGCCGGAACTGGAAGTCGGCTTCGAGCATTTCCCGGCGCTGCAAAATGCCGGCATCAGGCAGATCATCAACGGCCCCTTCACCTTCGCGCCCGACGGCAACCCGCTGATCGGGCCGGTCCGGGGCCTGCGCAACTACTGGGTTGCCTGCGGCGTCATGGCAGGTTTCAGCCAGGGCGGCGGCGTCGGTCTGACGCTCGCCAACTGGATGGTGAACGGCGATCCCGGCTATGACATCTGGGGCATGGATGTCGCCCGCTACGGCTCCTGGGCGACGCTCTCCTATACCAACGCCAAGGTTCAGGAGAACTACCGCCGCCGCTTCCGCATCCGCTTTCCCAACGAGGAACTGCCCGCCGGCAGGCCGCACCAGACCACCCCGCTCTACGACCGGATGATCGCGCAGGGCGCGGTGATGGGCGACAGCTGGGGCCTGGAGACCCCGCTCTGGTTTGCGCCGAAAGGCGACGAGCCGAAGGACATCGTATCCTTTCGCCGCTCCAACGACTTCGACGCCGTCGGCGCCGAATGCCGCGCCGTGCGCGAAAGCGTGGGCATCACCGAGATCGCCAACTTCGCCAAATACGAGATCACCGGCCCCGGCGCGGAAAGCTTCCTGTCGAAGCTGATGACCAACACCATGCCGAAGACCGGCCGCATCGTCCTGACGCCGATGCTGAACACCAGAGGCAAGCTGATCGGCGATTTCACAATTGCCCGCGCCGACGAGGAAAGATTCTACATGTTCGGCTCGTCCCAGGCGGAGATCCATCACATGCGCTGGTTCGAGCAGCACCTGCCCTCGGACGGCTCGGTCGTCATACGTGCCCTCAACCTCGGCTGGGTCGGCCTGTCCATCGCAGGTCCAAACGCCCGCAAGGTGCTGGCAAAAGTCACCGGCGACGACGTCTCGGGCGACGCCTTCCGCTTCATGGATTTTCGCGAGATGGACGTCGCCAGCGCTCCCTGCAAGGTCAATCGCATCAGCTATACCGGCGACCTTGGCTATGAGATCTGGATGGCCCCGGAATACGAACGTCAGGTCTATGAGGCGCTGATGGCGGCAGGGGCGGAATTCGGCATCCGCAATTTCGGCATGCGCGCGCTCTTGTCCCTGCGCCTGGAAAAGAACTTCGGCACCTGGTTCCGCGAGTTCCGGCCGATCTATGGCCCGTATGAAGCCGATCTCGGCCGCTTCGTGAAACTGTCGAAAGAGACGTTCATCGGCAAGGAAGCAGCCCGGACGGAAGTCGAGGAAGGACCGGAACGCCGGCGTGTCTCCTTTGTCGTCGATGCCTCGGATGCCGATGTCATGGGCGACGAGCCGGTCTGGCACCAGGGCAAGGTGATCGGCTGGATCACCTCCGGCGGCTATGCGCATTTCATCGGAAAATCCCTCGCCCAGGGCTACGTGCCGGCGGCGCTTGCCGAAGAGACCGGCGAAGGTGCCTTCGAAATCGAAATCCTCGGTGAGCGCCGCAAGGCGACCCTTATCATGGAACCGCTGTTCGACCCGAAAGCCGAACGCATGCGCATGTAGTCATTGCCTTCAAAAAAGCCCGACGCCCTTGTGCGCTCTGGCGGTTGTATCGATCACATGGCCGTCACCAGGATCACGGCCATCGCGATGCCATAGGCCAGAACGCCACCAATGATCCAAAGATGCTGATTATTGAAACCAAGTTTCTTTTCCACCCGATCCGAAAACAGCTTCAACAGTTCGGGCCACGTGTAGGAGACGAAATCGCCCTGGGTCATGATCGACACGAGTTTTCCCTCGTCGTCGACGACCGGAAGACGGCGGAATCGCTCGTTCGACATCACCCGCAACCAGTCGATGACATTGTCGCCTTCGCGTGCCACACGCAAATTGGTTGTCATTATTTCAGAAAGTTTGGCCTCATCCGGTCTTTTGTTCTCGGCCACGATCCGCCGCATGAGATCGCGCTCGGTGACCAGCCCGACAACCTTGTTTTCCGTGTCCGTGATGATTACGGACCCAATATTCCGCGACGACATTTCCCTCGCGGCCTCCAGGACGGTCTGGTCAGGCCCTGCGGTAAAGGGCTTGGGTTTGGAAAGATACTCGATACGTTCTCTAATCTTCATGGCCGGGCTCCTGTGTTGCACCACAGGACTTACGCCGCAGAAAGCACATTGGTTTACTTTGGGTCAGCCAAGAGGACCCAAAGCCACGGTTCAACGGTGTCTGCGATCAGCAGATCAAGCCGGTTCGGCCTGTGCTGATTGCCTTATTTCAGCCGGATGATCTTCGCGCCGAGATGACGGACATAGTCGCTCTGATTGGCGATCACCACCACGTTGGTTTCGCGCACTTCCGTCTGCTTCAGCTCCAGCGGCGTCTTGCCATCCGGATTGACCACGACCTTGCGGGTCGGCGGCAGGGCGCGGAACACCAGCACGCCGGCTTCCTTGGTGACGATGGCGCCGTAAGGCTCGTCATGCAGGATGCGGATCGTGCCGCTATCGGCCTGTGCGGCGCTTCCCAGAACGAGGCAGAGGCCGGCGGCGGCCAGAAGAGATTTGCAAGCCAGTTTCATGACGCATCTCGCTGTTAACGATTGGTTTACCAAGAATCGTAACCGCTTGTTAACATTTGCGCCAGTGGTTGCGCGGGTTTGTCCCGGAAAAGGCCGCATATGGTAAACAGCCGTGCGGGCATGAGCGCTTGCCAAAAGTACGGCCGGACGCAACCTCGGATGGTTTGCCCAAGACAGATTGATCAACTTGGAAGGCTGAGACTGAGCTCGCGAAAGCTCTCCTCGACATGCTTGGCGAAGGCATGGGTGGCTCTGCCCGCGCTGGGCCGTTCGACCATGATGATATGATAGTCGCCAATTTCGGGAAGGCCGTGCCGGCTGTCCAGCACCTGCAAGGGCGGCGCGACGACGCTCGCCGGAAAGGGAGCGATGGCAAGATCGGCAAGCAGGGCAGCCTCCTGACCGGCGCTGTGAAAGCTCGTATAGGAAAGCCGGTAGGGCTTTTGCGCGTCATCCAGCGCCACTCGCGCCGCCCGGCGCCAGGGGCAACCTGGCGTGGAGACCGCGAGTGGCACGGGCTCGCGCTCGTAGGCGATGCCGCCCTCCAGTCCGACCCAGACGAGCGGTTCCCTGAAGACCAGCTCGCCGCTCTGCGCCAGGCCCGTTCCCGGCCGCGCGGTGAAGAGAGCAAGATCCAGTTCGCGCTTCCTGACCTTCTCATCCAGATTTGGACTGCCGTCCAGATGCACATCCACATTGACGCCCGGATGGGTCCGGGCAAAACGCGACAGGATGTTGGGCAGAAAACGGGTGCCGAAATCGGACGGCGCACCGAACCTGACTTCCCCCTCGACTTCGGGAGAAACGAACAGTCCGACCGCTTCCTCATTCAGCATCAGGATCCGCCGGGCATATCCAAGCAGGGCTTCGCCTTCCGGTGTCAGACGCACCGTGCGCCCCTCCCTCGCAAAGACCGCAACCCGCAACAGCGTTTCCAGCTTCTTGATCTGCATGGACACGGCGGAAGGTGTGCGGCCAACAAGTTCGGACGCTTTTGTAAAACTTGACGTTTCCGCAATCGCGACAAAGGTTCGGTACAGATCGAGATCGATAAGCGGCGTGCCGGTGCCGGGCAGTTTTTCCATGATCGGACCCTGCGGTTTTTCGGATCAATTTTTTTGAACGATAGCATGAATACAATTCGTTTGATTGAATCGCAAGTTATGCACATATGGAAGGCAAGCGGCCCGTTTATTCAGCAGTGGCCGAGATTCTTTCACATCGAACAAATCAGGATTGGAAACGCCATGACCTATCTTGCACAAGCTCTTGGCACGAACCTCATGGGTCTCGTCCACGGCAACTCCCCCGCCCACCTGGCTCGCATGGACGAAGCTCTGCGTCTGCGCGAAATCGCCCGGAAACAGAACTCCCCCCGCTGAAACGCGGTTATTGCCGGAATTACGCCAGAACGGGGTAGTCCAGTCCGGCGGCCTCTCTTTCCATGGAAAGAACTGGCGCATAGTCCGCGACAGACAATCTCGAGAAGCCGTGAATGCCCAGGCATTCACGGCTTCTCCGCGTTTCGGGCGCCGTGAAAAGCGCCACGACTGTTTCCGAGATAAGATCGGCTTGCCTGTCGGAAAACCGCAAGGAAGTGATCAGCGGCAGACCGGGGACGGACGCCGTGCGATCAATCGGCCTCAGCTGGATTGCAAGGTCTGGCAGAACCCGGCAGGCGAGATCCCAGCAGACCGCATCGATGGCAGCCACGTCGGCATCTCCCTGCGCGACCGCGATCAGGGAGGCTCGATGCCCGCCGCTGGCCCCGACGTGTGAGAAGAACGTTTTTCCCTCCGCGAGCCGCGCAACGTGATGGCGCAGGGCGTTCATGCCCGACTGGCTGTCCGCATTGTTGAAGACCGCCCGTGCACCGCGCAGGTCCGCAAGCTTTTCAAAAGGGCTGTCGCGCCTGACGACGACCTGGCTGCAATACCTCGGCCCGTCGCAGCCGGGCGCAGCGTAATGCGGCGCCCCCAGCAGCCTGACCTTGCCGCTCAGCGCATGTGTCAGCGGATAACCGCAGGTCTGCGTCAGCAGCACGTCCGGACGGGCCCATGCCTCGGTGAGATCCAGATGCTCCGGCCAGTCAAGAATTCGGGAAGGTGTCAACCCGAGCGCGTCCACGAGCGCGGTCTGCAGGGCGGCTTCAAGATCGGCAGTCGCGTCCCGCATCTCCGGCCAGTCGTACATGGGCAGCCGGACATGAACATATTCGCCCGCCGTCAAGAAACCGCCTCATCCGTATCCCTGCGCCTGAGCGGATGGGGAACGGGCTCCTTGACCTTGAAGAAATACCGCCGCGCCAGATCGAAATAGCTGGCGAACACATATCCCTCATTGCGCCGCCGCCACTCGTCCCGCGCGGCCCGGTAGATTCCAGGCAGCCGATACCACGGCGCTCTCGGATGGGCGTGATGGACAACATGCAGATTGTTGTTCAGGAAGAGCAGCGAAAAGACCGGGCAGAATTCAACCACGATGGAGCGCGCCTCTGCGTTCTCATGGGCCCGGTGTTCGGCATAGGTGCGCAGCATAAGCAGGCTCATCGCAGGGTAGGCTATGCCGACAGCATAGAGCCAGAAAGGCATTGCGCCAATCACGATCACGAAGAGAACAACCGGGACAAGCCCGGCAAGATGATGCGCCCAGGCCCGAAGAACCGCCCTGTCGCCGGCACGCAACTTTAGGATCTCCGCACCGTAGAACCCGACGAGAGACACGGCGGGGCCGATCAGCAGCCGGCCAAGAAGCGTATTGTTCACCGTGAGAACGAAGCGAATGACACCGGGCAGCTTCTCCCAGTCGCGCCAGGCGAGATAGGAACTTTCCGGATCGTCATAGGGGTCCGTCAGCCGGTCGTCGTTGTGGTGGCGCAGATGCAGCGACTTGAACCTGCGGTAGGGAATGAACAGCCCCAGAGAGAAATAGACCAGCGCCTCGTTGAAGGCGGGGTTGCGTGTGGGGTGACCGTGAAGCACCTCATGCTGCAGAGAGGACTGCAGCGTCACCAGAACCGCGGCCATCGGGCAAACAGCCCAGGGACCAAGAACACTATAAAATCCAACCAGTAGAATCCAGGCAACCGACGTGACGGCAATCAATGCCAGCGTCGGCCATTCGCGAACTTTTGCGCGTGGCACACGTCTCTCCAGATGATTTTGAACCTGTGTTCAGAAGCGAACTCCGCAAACTATGTCCAGCAGAGGCATTGACTTCAACAGGAGACTAGGGAACAAAATCCACAATCATTGTCAAAATTTTTCATATGTTTATAAAAATCTTGGATTCATTGTAAAATAAACAATTTTCGGGTTTTTCGTACACATTCTGGCTGTTTCAGAACAAGCATTGACGCATTCCTCTCTGGACAAACCCCGGCAGCTCGCCTGTTGTGGATCTCAAACGCCGAAGGGAAAGCTGAATGGTCACTCCGGAGAGCTCGAAGACCCACTATGACGTTATAATCATCGGCGCCGGTATCATCGGCTGCGCGATAGCCCATGCGATGGCGCTCAAAGGCCGCAGGACGCTCAATGTCGACGCCCTGCCCGCGGCCGGTTACGGCTCCACGTCTTCATCGGCAGCGGTCATCCGCACCTACTACTCCACACTGGACGGCACCGCGATGGCTCTGGAGGGATATCACGACTGGAAGAACTGGCAGTCCTGCCTCAGCATGGAAGACACGGAGGGACTGGCCCGATTTGTCGAAACCGGAACACTGGTCATGAAAACCGCGGCCAACAACTATCTTGAGCGCGTCCTGAAACATGCCGACACCCTCGGCATCGCCTATGAGCATTGGTCCGCGGAAAAGATCACGGAACGCATGCCGGGATACAATCTGGAATGCTTCGCGCCCGCCAAAAAGATGGACCATGACGATTTCGGCGCCCCGACGGGCGGCGAGATCCGCGGCGGTGTATTTTTCCCCGCGGGCGGTTATGTCGACGATCCGCAACTGGCGGCACGCAATCTCAAGGACGCCGCCAGCCGCCTCGGTGCGGAATTTCGCTTCAACACCAGGGTCGTGAAAATTCAGGTCGAGGAAAACCGCGTGACCGGGATCGTCTGTTCTGATGGCAGCGAACTCCGGTCAGCCATCGTCATCAATGTCGCCGGCCCCCACTCGGGCAAGGTGAACGACCTGCTGGACGGCGACCCGGGTATCCGCATCGGACACAGGCCGCTGCGCCAGGAGGTGGTGCAGATCAACCCGCCGGAACGGCTCGGCTATTCCCGCGAAGGTCTGATCGTCTCCGATAGCGATATTGCGGTCTACCTGAAACCGGGCGGGGCCGGTCAGCTCATGCTTGGCAGCGAGAACCCGCCCTGCGACCCGCCGCAGGAAGAACACCCGGATGACTTTTCCCGCGACCTCACCGACCGCGCACTGACTTATGCCTACCGCTACTCCCAGCGCCTGCCAGACCTTGGTGTCTCGCAGCACCCGGTCGGCATCGCCGATCTGTACGACGCCACCGACGACTGGCTGCCGATCTATGACCGCAGCGATATCGACGGCTACTACCTGGCCATCGGCACCAGCGGCAACCAGTTCAAGAATGCCCCTGTCGCCGGACGGTTGATGGCGGACCTCATCGACTATTGCGAGACAGGCAACGATCACGACAGTGCACCGTTCCGCTTCCCGCTCCAAAAGGCCGGTCACACCCTGAACACCGCCACATTCTCCCGCAAGCGCGACCTGACGAAGGAAAGCTCGTTTTCCGTCCTGGGATGACAGGCGCGGTACAAATACGGGATTCGCCCTTGGCCGACTCAGCCAAATCAGGGTAAGCAACCGGGTCCGCAATCTTGAGGAATGTTCCTTGGCCTGGTCTCCGCAACAAGATGACGCCCTGAAAGCGACCGCCGCCTGGCTGCAGCGCGGCGACAGGCAGGTGTTCCGGCTGTTCGGCTATGCGGGCACCGGCAAGACCACGCTCGCCCGCCATCTGGCCGAAGGCATCGACGGCGATGTCTGTTTCGGCGCCTTCACCGGCAAGGCCGCCCATGTCCTGCGCCAGAAGGGCTGCGAGGACGCGGGCACCATACATTCCCTGATCTATCGCCCGCGCTCCGCGAAGGAAGAAGAGACGACGGACGACGATGAAGAGGACGCAGGCCCGCAGTTTGCCATCAAGCGGGACAGCGCCGCCGCCACCGCAAGCCTGATCGTCATCGACGAATGCTCCATGGTGGACGAGGATCTGGGCAAGGATCTCCTGTCCTTCGGAACCCCGGTGCTGGTGCTCGGGGATCCGGCGCAGCTCCCTCCGGTAAAGGGCGGCGGCTATTTCACCGATGCCGAACCGGACGTGATGCTGACGGAAGTCCATCGCCAGGCGCAGGACAATCCGATCGTGCGCATGTCCATGACCATCCGCGACGGCGGCGAACTCGATTACGGCGTCTTCGGTGAAAGCAAGGTGATCCATCGCCGCGAGATCGACAAGCAGCAGATCCTCGCGGCGGACCAGGTTCTGGTGGGCACCAACAAGACCCGGCGGCTTTACAACAGCCGCATCCGCGAACTGAAGGATTTCACGACGCCTATGCCGGCCGTTGGCGACAAGCTCGTCTGCCTGCGCAACGACAAGACAAAAGGCCTTTTGAACGGCGGCCTGTGGACCGTGAAGCGGCTGCGACAGTCTCGCGGCAACACCTTGCGCTTCGATGTCGTAACAGAGGACGATCTCGCCAGAACAACCGTGAAGGTAAAGGTTCTTCCGGCGATGTTCGAAGACGGCGCGGAAGCCATCCCCTACGCGATCCGCCGCAAGGCCGACGAATTCGACTACGGCTACGCCCTGACGGTGCACAAGGCGCAGGGATCACAATGGGACGATGTGGTTTTGTTCGACGAAAGCTGGGCGTTCCGCGAACACAAGAGCCGCTGGCTTTACACGGCGGTCACCCGCGCGGCCGAGCGCATCACTGTCGTAAGATAAAGTCGCCCGGCTCCGCGTCTTCAAACACCTCCGGATTGCCGCAAACCCGCAGGGCCCGCAGACCCGTTTCGACAAAGGTCAACAGATCCGCCTCGGTGCTTCCGCCACGCGCAAGCACCGAGATTGCTAATAACTGGCCATCCACGAATGTTGCTGCGCGATCGACATCCATGTCAGGCGGCATTTCCCCGCCAGAAACCGCCTTCAAAAGACGTTCCTTGATTGCGCTGAACCGTGACTTCTGGAGGCCTTCCACCACTTCCCGGTGCCTGTGCGCACCATAGGTGCAGTCGATCATCGCATTGACAAGAAAACAGCCGGAAGGAGTGTTGCGGTCCAGCGTCAGATCCACGACGGCTCTCAGAAGATCACGCAAATCCTCAATTACATGCTTTTGTGCCGCGTGAAGCCGCGCAAAGACAGGACCGCCGAACGTCTCGAAGTAATACAGCAGAGCTTTTTCGAAAATTGTCTCTTTGTCCCCGAAGGCCGCATAAAGACCGGGTTTCGCCATGCCGGAGACTTCCGCCAGATCGTTCATGGAGGTTCCGCTGTAGCCGTCTTGCCAGAAAGCGATCATCACCGACTGAAGGGCATCTTTCAGATCTACTTTTCTCGGCCGTCCACGGGCCATCGGCAACGCCTCCATATTACAATCGGCTTTATACATTCTGCATACTCGATGTCGTAATTCGCTGGACCAATTCAAGCCTTCAGGCCGGATATTTCAGCGTCGACAGCAAATCACAACGCGTTCGGCAAAGGAATATGGCAATTCACGTTCGAACGGACGAATTTTGTCACACTGCGTTCAAAGGACGAAAAATTGCACAATCAAAACTGACGCAAACGTTAAGCCCTGCCGTCAGGGTACAAATTTCATCCGCAAAACAATCAAGTAGATGCAGGCACAATCTTCTGCCCGTAACCACACACGATAATTGCCGGTGGACGGAACCGCTCTTTGTCTTCCCCGCCCTCTTCGGGCGGATTATCCTCGCCAGCCCAGATTTGTCTCCACCGAAAGTTTCCGCGTCAATGGCAAGCGTTCCAGTTTCCGACCCGTCACAGCCCGGTTCCCAGGCCTTGAAATCCGGCGATACCGCCCTGCGCATCGCACAGCTGATTGCCGAGGAAATCGGCTGCAAGGCAGGTCAGGTCAACACGACTGTCCAGCTTCTCGATGAAGGCTCGACCGTCCCTTTCATCGCCCGCTACCGGAAAGAGGCGACCGGCGGGCTGGACGACACCCAGTTGCGGAAACTCGAGGAACGGCTGATCTACCTGCGTGAGCTGGAAGACCGCCGTGGCGCCATTCTCAAATCCATCGAGGAACAGGGCAAGCTCACCGATGACCTGATCGCCGGCATACAGGCCGCCGAAACCAAGTCCCGGCTTGAAGACATCTACCTGCCGTTCAAGAAAAAACGCCGCACCAAGGCCCAGATCGCCCGTGAAGCCGGACTGGAGCCGCTCGCCGACCTGCTGCTGTCCGATCCCTCCAGAACGCCGGAAACCGAGGCCTCTGCATTCGTGGACGCGGACAAGGGGTATGCCGATACCAAGGCCGTGCTCGACGGCGCCCGTCAGATCCTGATGGAACGCTTTGCCGAGAACGCCGAACTCGTCGGCCGGCTGCGCAGGCATGTCGAGGACCGTGGCGTCGTACAGGCGAAACTGATCGACGGCATGGGGGAAAAAGGCGCGAAATTCGCAGACTATTTCGACTATGCGGAAAAATGGTCGAAAATCCCCAGTCACCGGGCCCTGGCCCTGTTCCGCGGGCGCAACGAGGGCATTCTGTCCGTCGATCTGACGGTGGACGCGGATGACGTCGCCCCAGTTCCCCCGGCGGTACGAATGGTCGCCGACACCTATGCCATTGCCGACCGGGGCCGCCCGGCGGACAAATGGCTGATGGAAGTGGCCCGCTTCGCCTGGAAGGTGAAACTCGCGCTGCATCTGGAACTCGATCTGATGGGCGTGTTGCGCGACAAGGCCGAAGAGGAAGCCATCCAGGTCTTCGCCAGAAATCTCAAGGATCTGCTGCTCGCCGCGCCCGCCGGTGCAAGGGCGACCCTTGGCCTCGATCCCGGCATCCGGACCGGGGTAAAGGTTGCCGTCGTCGATGAGACAGGCAAGCTGATCGACACGGCGACGATCTACCCGTTCCAGCCGCGCAATGATGTCTCCGGCGCCCGCGCCGCGCTGCTTGCCCTGATCGCAAAACACAAGGTCGGGCTGATCGCCATCGGCAACGGCACAGCCAGCCGCGAGACCGACAAGCTGACAGGCGACGTGCTTACCGATATCCCCGCAGCGCAACGCCCGGTGAAGGTTATCGTCAACGAGGCCGGCGCCTCGGTCTATTCCGCTTCCGAGTTGGCGGCCATGGAGATGCCGGGCGTCGATGTCTCCCTGCGCGGCGCGGCGTCCATCGCCCGCCGCCTGCAGGACCCGCTGGCCGAACTGGTCAAGATCGAGCCGAAATCCATTGGCGTCGGCCAGTATCAGCATGACGTCAACCAGACCCGGCTCGCCCGCGCCCTCGACGCGGTGGTTGAGGATGCGGTGAACGCGGTCGGTGTCGACCTCAACACCGCCTCCCCGGCGCTTCTGTCCCGCATTTCCGGCCTGTCTGACAGCCTCGCCCGCGCCGTCGTCGAACACCGCGAGGAAATCGGCCGCTTCGACAGCCGGTCACAGCTCAAGAAGGTGCCGCGTCTCGGTGCCAAGGCCTATGAACTCTGCGCTGGCTTCCTGCGCATCAACGACGGCAAGGAGCCGCTCGACGCCTCTTCCGTGCACCCCGAAGCCTACCCGCTGGCGAAGCGCATCGTGAAGGCCTGCGGCCGCGATGTCCGCCAGATCATGGGCAACGGCACGCTGTTGAGCAATCTGGATCCGGCGGATTACACGGACGAGAAATTCGGTCTGCCGACAGTGAAGGACATTTTCGCCGAACTGGAAAAACCGGGCCGTGACCCGCGCCCGGAATTCAAGACAGCAACTTTGCAGGACGGCGTCGAGGAGATCTCCGACCTCAAATCCGGAATGAAGCTGGAAGGCACGGTCACCAACGTCACCAACTTCGGCGCCTTCGTCGATGTCGGTGTTCACCAGGACGGGCTGGTGCACGTTTCCCAGCTTGCCGACCGCTTCGTCGACGATCCGCACAAGATCGTCAAGGCCGGCGACATCGTCAGCGTGACCGTTCTGGACGTGGACGTACCACGCAAGCGCATCTCCATGACGATGAAGTCCCAGGCCGACTACCAGGGCCAGCGGGAACGTACCGGTCAGGAGCAAGGCGGTCAGAACCAGGGCCGTCCGGGCGGCAGAGGCCCTGGCGGCAACGTTCCACGTGGCGGTCCCGGCGGCGGGAAAAACAGCGCACCGAAAACCTCCGGCGGCGACGGCGGCAACAATGCTCTGGCAGCAGCCCTGGCGGCGGCAATGAACAAGAAGGGCAAGTAGGATCTCAGGCGAAAATTTCCGCGTCACTTGCTGGGAGCTCACCACGTTCCTGAAGGTCCTTCAGGTATGCTCGGCAGACGACCACTGCAAAAACAGCCAGGCTGAATGCGGACGTCAGTTTAGCGAGAGCAAGTACCAACGCTCCGGCTGGGTCAGGCGTGCCGGCAGATGTGATCGGGTCCGAGCCGATGCCTGAATTTTCTGACAAGATCAAAATGGCGAACGACAAGGCTGCGAAGAAACCGACCCCGAAAAATAGCCTGGGGACCAGATAGCCCGCCTGTCGAAAGGCTCTGCCGATGGCGGCCCCGATCCCTGGACGGACGTCGAACAGTTGAGAGGGAAACGCCGTCCCGAACAGAAACATCGTCAGAAAGGAGATCACCGCTCCACCCAGAATGGAGAGACCTAAAAGAGAGTCGGTGTCCGGGCGCTCGCCCTGAAGCGTGGACACTGCAAGGATTACGACGAGAATCGAAACAATTATAACCGGCGCGTAGATCAATAAAATATACCGCAGACTAAACCAAATATACTTCTTGCTATTTTCTTTTAGTTTTGCATCCAACCCCAGCAAATTCAAACAAAGATAAAAAATAATTCCAGAATCAGCAAAAGCCTTTGTAATTTGCATTGAATTACCAATGTCATACACGACATTTATTCCGTCCATAACATACAAAACAAATACAATACCAAGAATATATTTCCAGCATAAAAGAACAGAATAAAAAGCTTGTGAAACGATATTTGCCTTGGGATTCACGTATCACCTCCAAATTGCGAACGGTTTCCTCTTTATCTAAAAAGTGAAAACAACACCAATTTTTCCCGCAAAACTGAACAGGGCCTCCAAGGCACTTTGCGACTTTCGGGAAGTTGTTTCGACTGGCGGAGCAAAACCCCGCCCTCTCGCGGAAAGAGCGCTCAGCAAAGTTGACCCTGCCCTAAAACCGATCCGCCGCAAACGGCGCCGGATCGACCGCCAGGGTCTTGCCCTCGATCATGTCGGCAATCATCTCGCCGGTGACAGCCGCCTGGGTCAGACCATGATGGGCGTGGCCGAAGGCATAGAAAACCCCGCCATGATGCGTCGCCGGAGAGATCACCGGCAGGCTGTCGGGAAGAGATGGGCGGAAGCCCATCCAGCGCGTGCCGCCTTCCGTCTTGAGACCGGGATAAAACAGCCGCGCCTTGGCGACCATGGCATCGACGCGCTTCCAGTTGGACGGCAGGTTCAGACCTCCGAATTCAACCGCGCCGCCGACGCGCAGGCCGGTCGATAGCGGTGACAGCACGAAGCCGTGCCCCGGCAGCATGATGAACCGTTTCACGGTGATGGAAGGATCGGGAATGGTGATGTTGTAGCCCCGCTCGGTATCAAGCGGAATCCGGTCGCCGAGTTGGGCCGCGAGATGCTTCGACCAGGCGCCGCAGGCGACGACGAGTCGGCTTGCTTCGATCCGCTCACCTGATTTCAGAATGAGCCCGCAAGCGTTGCCATTCGGCTCGAGACGGCCGATCTCGGCAACCGTGAACTCCACCCCCTGCCCTTTCAGCCAGTCCGCCAGCGACAGACACAGGATCTTCGGATCGTCGACCTGCATCCAGCCTGGCACCAGCGCACCACCGATTGCCCGGGTCGACAGGTCCGGCTCAAGCTCACGGATGGCACCGGCAGCAAGCTCTTCGACCGCTATGCCGTGGTCCCGCTGTTCAGCCCAGGCTTGCCGGGCTTTCTCAAGCGATGCGGCCGTATCCAGAAGTTCCAGGCAGCCATCACGGCGCACCTGGTTGTGGGTTCCGGACACCCGCCAGAGACGCTCCCAGGCCGGCAGCACGCCGCTGTTGATGTCCACCAGGGCTGCGGTACTGCGGGCCACACGTTCCGGGTTCGACGCTGCCAGGAAACGCAGCATCCAGGGCAGGATCTTCAACGCATAGGCGGGCCGGACAGATAACGGACCGAGAGGGTCGGCGAGCCATTTGAGCGCCTGCTTCCACAGCCCCGGCGAGGCCATCGGGGCCACGTCCGTCCAGGCGATCGCGGAGGCATTTCCCTGGCTCGCGCCGGCCGCCGGCCCCTCCCGGTCCAGAATGGTCACCTGGTAGCCGCGCTGAACCAGAACGGCGGCAGTGGCGAGGCCGACAATACCCGCCCCGGCGATATGGACACGTCCCTTGCTCATGCTGCTCCGACCGTTTTCCCGCTTCCCCGAACCAGCACGGCGAAAGGCTGCCATCCGCTCTCAAGAGGTCAGGACCGTTCTGTCAGCAGGCACTCCATTTATCAAGTCAGCATTGCGAACGGATGGCTCCGGCGGTAGCAGATAGGTGTTCCCCTCCCTATGCGGTCACCGGAAAATGGGATCGTGTCCTGTTGGCGAAGGCCACCAGCGATAACATCACCGGCACTTCCACCAGCACCCCGACAACTGTCGCCAGCGCGGCTCCGGAATTCAACCCGAACAGGCTGATGGCGACGGCAACCGCGAGTTCGAAGAAATTTGACGTCCCGATGAGCGCTGCCGGGGCCGCCGTATTGAACGGCACACGCCACAGATAGCCCCAGCCATAGGCAATGAAGAATATGCCATAGCTCTGGATCAGCAACGGCACCGCGATCAACACGATAACCATCGGCTTGTCGAGAATGGTCTGCGCCTGAAATCCGAACAGCAGGACAACCGTCGCAAGCAGGCCCATGACGGAGAAGGGTTTGACCTTCCCCGTGAACGCGGCGATGCGCGCATCATTGTCGGTTCCATCCAGCGCCTTGCGCGTCAGATACCCGGCGATGAGCGGAATAATGACATAGAGGATCACCGACAGAAGCAGCGTCTGCCACGGGACGATGATATCGGTCACGCCAAGAAGCAAGGCCGCAATCGGCGCGAAGGCGAAGACCATGATGATGTCGTTGATCGAGACTTGAACGAGCGTGTAATTGGCATCGCCGCGCACCAGCTGGCTCCAGACGAACACCATGGCCGTGCAGGGGGCGACCCCGAGCAGGATCATTCCTGCGATGTATTCCTTCGCGGTCTGCGGATCGACAAGACCCGCGAAGACATGCTCGAAGAACAGGATGCCGAGCGCCGCCATCGTGAAGGGCTTGATCAGCCAGTTGACGACAAGGGTGATGCACAGGCCCTTCGGCTTTCTGCCGACGTCCTTCAGGGAGGCAAAATCGACGTTCACCATCATCGGGTAGATCATCACCCAGATGAGAACGGCGACGACGAGATTGACGCTTGCATATTCAAACGACGCGATCGTTTCGAAGACTGCCGGAAAAACCGCACCGAAACCAACGCCTGCGGCAATACACAACGCGACCCACAGCGACAGATATCGCTCGAAAAACCCCATGGGTGAAGATGCTTCCTTGCTCATGACAATTCTTTCGTTATTCGGTTTTCAGGCGGCTCGCAGGCTGCATCAAAGCCAGCCCCGAGCCTGCTTAACTCCCCCGGTTTTTCGCAGGACCGGGGATGTTTCAGTGAGGGACCGTTGCGCAGATGAACGGGACAGCACGTTCTTTCACGAGGTCCCCTTGCCGGGCTTTCAGCAATCATTCGTGCTGTCACGGGACGCCGGTCCCGTCATGTTGAGGAATGGAGCGCAGAGCTCCGGATTGCCGCCGCAGCAGTCCTGCAGCAGATAGGTCACCAGAACCTGCATGGTTTTCAGGCTCGCGCGGTAACAGATCGAACGCCCGTCCCGCTCGGCCTGCACAAGGCCGGATCGGGACAGGGCGCCCAGATGGGTCGACAGGGTGTTGGGGCGAACGTCCAGCGCATCGGAAATGGCACCGGCGGTCATGCCTTCTTTTCCCGCTTTCACCAGCAGGCGAAAAACGTCGAGGCGGGTTTCCTGGCCGAGTGCCGCCAACGCATTCAGGGCTTCTTCTTTTTCCATATTTCGAGAATACCCGAAATAACGAAGAAAGCAACTCCCCGATGCCTGTTTCTTCACCGGATACGAGAAAGACGCCCTGCAAGCGCGCACAAACGTTGCCCCGAGAGCATGACTCCTGCTCGCAGGAACACTTTCTGCGTGACTCCCCGGCCAAGCGCAGCGCTGAGCCGGGGTCCACTCGTTTCCAGAGAGTCGCCTGTGTGTCTCCAGAGACCGTTCCGGTCGGAGCACGCCAGAGCAAACCCGCCCTCGTCGACCCGGCTCGACAAAATCGAGCCGGACAGATCAAGAGGGGGTGTGCCCGCTCAAAACACTTATTGCCGGGCGAGTGCCTCAGGCTGCCTTGGCGGCCAACCGTTTACGGATGCTTTCGGCGTCCGCCCGAGGCGTCGCCGCAAAAAGGGTTTTGGTGTAATCGTGCTGCGGATTGTCGAACACATCGTCCCGCGTGCCGTATTCCACCACCTCGCCGAAATACATCACCATCACCTTGTCCGCGAGATAGCGCACGACGGACAGATCGTGGGAGATGAACACATAGGTCAGCCCCATCTCGTCCTGAAGATCCGCCAGCAGGTTGAGGATCTGCGCCTGGACGGACAGGTCCAGGGCGGAGACCGGTTCATCGAGAACCAGCAGCTTCGGCTGCAGCATGATGGCCCGGGCAATCGCGACACGCTGGCGCTGACCGCCGGAGAACATATGCGGATAGCGGCCGTAGTGTTCCGGCTGAAGGCCGACCTTCTCCAGCATCTGGAGCGCAAGATCCCGGCGCTCGGCAGCCGGCATGTCCGTGTTCAGCAGCAGGGGCTCTTCCAGAACGTGACCGATTTTCTGACGCGGGTTCAGCGAACCGTAAGGGTTCTGGAAAACAATCTGCACCTTCTGGCGCATCTCTTTTGAAATGCCGGTTTTGGCAATATCCATCAAGAGGCCGTCGATCTCGATGCTGCCGGAACTCTGCGCGTCGATCATGGTCAGCATGCGCGCCAGGGTGGACTTGCCGCAGCCGCTCTCCCCCACGACGGCAAGCGTCGAGCCGCGTTTCACATCGAAACTGACGCCTTTGACAGCAGTCAGTGTCGAGCCCTTCTTGAACATCCCGCCGCTGATGTCATAGGTGCGGTAGAGGTCGCGGACCTTGAGTATTACATCGTCGGACAATTTCAAAACCCTCCCGCTTCGGCAAAGTCGCTGACCGTCGGCAGACGGTCGCCTGTCGCATTTTCCGGCAGCGCCGAAAGAAGCGCCTGCGTGTACGGGCTGTTGGGGTTTTCGAACAGCGAAAGCACATCGGCTTCCTCCATTTTTCGTCCCTTGTATTGAACGATCACGCGATCTGCGGTCTCCGCGACCACGCCCATGTCATGGGTGATCATGATGAGGCCCATGCCGCTGTCCTGCTGCAACTGAACCAGAAGATCCAGGATCTGTTTCTGGATGGTCACGTCCAGCGCTGTGGTCGGCTCATCCGCGATCAGAAGCTTCGGTGCACAGGCGATCGCCATGGCAATCATCACGCGCTGGCACTGCCCGCCGGACATCTGATGCGGAAAGGCATTGATCCGCCCTTCCGGATCGGGAATGCCGACCGAGGTCAAGAGCTCGATGGCCCGGTCCTTGATCTGCCTGCCCCTCAGGCGTGTATGGGTCTTCAGGGTTTCGCCGAGTTGAAAACCGACCGTAAAGCACGGGTTCAGGCTGGCAATGGGTTCCTGGAAGATCATCGAAATGTCCTTCCCGATTACCCTGCGGCGCTCACGGACGGAAAGGGTCCTGAGGTCCGTGCCCTCAAAGTCCATCTTGTCAGCGGTGATCGTCGCGCTGTCCGGCAAGAGCCCCATGGTCGCCAGCATGGCAACCGATTTCCCCGAACCGGACTCTCCTACAATGGCCAGCACTTCACCGGCATCGACCGTATAGTCGACACCGTCCAGCGCCCTGAACGGCCCTTTCGCGGTGTCGAATTCGATCCGCAGGTTCCTGATTTCAAGAAGAGACATGGTCCTCAGCTCCTCTTCAGTTTCGGATCGAGCGCATCGCGCAATCCGTCGCCGACCAGGTTGATGGCAAGCACGGTGATCAGGATGGCAAGGCCCGGAAAGGTGACGACCCACCATGCGCGCAGGATGAACTCGCGCGCCTCGGCCAGCATGGTGCCCCATTCGGGCGTGGGCGGCTGGGCCCCCATGCCGAGAAAGCCAAGCGCCGCCGCATCCAGAATGGCGTTGGAAAACGACAGGGTCGCCTGAACGATCAGCGGTGCAAGGCAGTTCGGCAGGATCGTCTTGAACATCAAACGGAAATGTCCGGCGCCGGCCACCTTCGCCGCGACCACATAGTCGCGCGAGCGTTCCGCCATGACTGCGGCCCGGGTCAGGCGCACGAAATGCGGCTGCAGCACCAGGGCGATGGCGATCATCGCATTGACCAGACCCGGCCCGAGGATCGCCACAAGCACCAGGGCAAGCAACAGCGAGGGAAAGGCCAGAATGATGTCCATGACCCGCATGATGAACGTATCGACCGCGCCGCGCACATACCCGGCGATGAGGCCGAGAACGATTCCGCCGACCAGAGCGATGCTGACGACGACGACGCCAATGAAGAGCGAGAAGCGCGCGCCGAAGATCAGGCGGGAAAGCATATCGCGGCCGACCGCGTCCGTTCCCAGAAGAAAAGCGGCCTTGCCCCCCTCTTCCCACACCGGCGGCACCAGGAAACTGTCCCGGTACTGGACGTCCGGATTATGAGGGGCGACGAACGGAGCGAAAATCGCCACCAGAACCAGCAGGGAAAAGACCATCAGACCGAGAACGGCACCCTTGTTCTGCGAAAAATAGTACCAGAATTCGGAAAGTTGCGCCCTGGTGGCATTGCGGCTTTCCATTTCGAGCCTGAATGTATCGGCCTTCGCGGCCGGAGAGGTTTTTGTCATTGTTCTTAAACCCTCGGCTCAGTTGTAGCGGATGCGCGGATTGATCAGGCCGTAGAGCACATCCACGATGAGATTGACCAGCATGATGATGCCGGCGATCAGCAGAAGGCCGCCCTGAACGACGAAATAGTCCCGGCGTGAAATGCTGTCGACCAGCCATTTGCCGATGCCCGGCCAGGAGAAGATGGTTTCCGTTAGGATGGCGCCGGCCAGCAGCACTCCGACCTGGAGACCGATGGTGGTCACCACGGGAATGAGCGCGTTGCGCAGCGCATGAAGACCGATCACCGATCTCGGCGGCAACCCCTTCGCCCGGGCCGTGCGCACATAATCCTCGCCCAGAACTTCAAGCATGGCGGAGCGGGTCTGACGGGCAATCACCGCGAGCGGAATTGTCGCCAGCACGATGGACGGCAATATGAGATGCCGGACCGCGGACAGGAATGCGCCCTTTTCCCCCGACAACAGACTGTCGATCAGCATGAAACCGGTCGGTTGCGGAAAGAAATACAGAAGCGAGATCCGTCCGGACACCGGGGTCCACTGCAGGATGCCGGAAAACAGGATGATCAGCAGCAGCCCCCACCAGAAGATCGGCATGGAGTAGCCGATGAGCGCCGTCCCCATGACCGCCTGGTCGGCGATCGAACCGCGTTTGACGGCAGCGTAGATGCCGGCGGGAATGCCGAGGCAGACCGCGAGAATGATGGCACAGAGCGCAAGTTCGGCGGTGGCGGGAAACAGCGTCATGAACTCGTCGAGCACAGGCTTTTTCGAGGCGAAGGACGTCCCCAGATCACCCTGAAAAATACCGGCGATGTAGTCGATATACTGCCGCCAGAGCGGCTGGTCGAAACCCATCTGCTCCAGAAGCTGGGCCTTGCGTTCCGGCGAAATGCCGCGTTCTCCGGCAAGAAGATCCAGCGGATCGCCCGGCAGAAGACGGATGAACGAGAAGGCGACCAGGGTGACACCGAAAAACGTCGGTATCAGAAGTCCGAGCCGGCCGAAAAGAAAGCGAAACATGTCAGATTCCAGATACGAAGAACCAGCGGAAACCGTCATATGTCATGATGGATTCCACCGGTCATAATGTCTGAAGGCGCCGGCATCGCTGCCGGCGCCTTCGAGGATTCAGGCGGATTTACTCCGCGATATCCACACCGTCGAACCAATGGCCGCCAAGCGGGTCCATGACATAACCGGTGACCTTGGAGGACATCGGCATGAAGACGACGGAATGCGCGATAGTCGCCCACGGAGCCTGTTCCTTGAAGACAACCTGAGCCTCTTCGTAGAGCTTGGTGCGCTCTGCTTTGTCGGTCACGGTCTTCGCTTTCTGGATGAGAGCTTCGAAGTTCTCGTCGCACCACTGTGCGCGGTTGGAACCACCAACGCCGTCACAGCCAAGCAGAACGGCAAGGAAGTTGTCCGGGTCGCCATTGTCGCCGGTCCAGCCGAGCAGAACGGCTCCATCGCGATCGACTTCCTTGGAACGGGACAGATACTCACCCCATTCGTAGGAAACGATCTCCACATTCACCCCGACTTTCGCGAAGTCGGCCTGAATGACCTCCGCCATGCGGCGGGCATTCGGGTTGTAGGGGCGCTGGACGGGCATTGCCCAGATCTTCATGGACAGATCGGAGACACCGGCAGCTTCCAGCATTTCCTTTGCCAGATCCGGATTGTAGTCGTCGTCCTCGATCGCGTCGTTATAGGACCACATGGTCGGCGGGATCGGGTTCTTTGCCGCCTGGCCGGAGCCCTGGAACACGGCATCGAGGATCGCCTGCTTGTTGATTGCGTGGTTCAGCGCCTTGCGGACTTCCGCCTTGTCGAACGGAGCCACCTTGGTGTTATAGGCAAGGTAACCGACGTTCAGGCCCTGCTGTTCCATCAGCGTCAGATTGCTGTCGTCCCTGATGTCCGCAACATCGGCCGGAGCCGGATATGGCATTACATGGCACTCGCCCGCCTTCAGCTTCTGCAGACGAACCGCTGCGTCCGGCGTGATGGCGAAGACCAGATTATCGACTGGCTGTTTGCCGTTCCAGTAGTCGGCGAACGCCTCATAGCGGATCACGGCATCTTTCTGATAGCCGACAAACGCAAACGGACCGGTGCCGACAGGCTCCTGGTTGAGCTGCTCCTTGGTGCCGGCAGCTTCCAGCTGGTCGGCGTATTCAGCCGACAGGATCGACGCGAAGTCCATCGCCAGGTTGGCGACCATCGGAGCTTCCGGCCGGTTCAGCACGAACTTCACCTGGTAATCGTCAACTTTCACGATTTCCTTGATGAGATCCGGCATGGACATGCCGTTGAAATATTCCCAGGCGGCACCCGGGGTATATTCATGCCACGGGTTGTCTTTCTTCAACTGCCGCTCGAACGAGAAAACCACGTCGTCGGCATTGAAATCACGTGTCGGTGTGAAGAAACTCGTCGTGTGGAATTTCACGCCCTTGCGAAGGTTGAACGTGTATTCCAGCCCGTCTTCGGAAACTTCCCAGCTCTCCGCAAGACCCGGCAGAACTTCTGTCGTTCCGCGCTTGAATTCAACCAGACGGTTGTAAATGGGCTTGGAGGACGCGTCGAATGTCGTTCCGGCGGTGTAGAGGGCGGTGTCGAAGCCTTCAGGCGAACCTTCCGAGCAATAAACCAGGGTTTTTGCAGACGCGCCCGTTGCCGCGATCACGGCAAGGCTGGCGCCAAGAAGGGTTGCCTTCAAGGTTTTTTGAAAATTCATCAAACTGTTCTCCCCTTGATGAAGAAGCTGGGGCCCTGCATCGTTAAGATCGTGCAATGGAATTAAGCCCGAGCCAGCGCAAACTAAGGCGGTTTTTTGTTTGAAAATCAACTACCAACATATTTCTAATTTGGCCCCTTTTTTGAAATATTTTTTCTGGGTAAGCCATGCTGACGTAGTGTTTTAACAACTTACCGGTACCGGAATGGAAACTGATACCGCACGGGATCCTGTTTTCCGGATAAATCCAAAGCGTTGAAAACAAATAGACTCTCCCGTTGACGAGAGTCTGCCTGTTTATCAATCAGAAGTGGATTTCGTCCGGTTCACTGCATCCTTCCAACCGGACAGCAGACGAAGCCGTTCACTTTCCTGTAACCGGGGCTCGAACCGCCTATCCAGCTTCCATTGCGCGGAAAAAGCGTCCGCTCCCGGCCAGACGCCTGCTTTCGATCCTGCCAGCCAGGCAGCCCCCAGCGCCGTCGTCTCCGCAACTGTGGGCCGATCGACCGGGGCCCCAAGAATGTCGGCCAGAAACTGCATCGTCCAGTCGGACGCCGACATGCCCCCGTCGACGCGCAGAACCGGCGGTTTCGCATCGGGCCAGTCGGCACGCATGGCGTCCAGCAGATCGCCCGTCTGGAAGCCGACGCTCTGCAGGACGGCCCTGGCGATCTCCTTCGGACCCGTGTTCCGGGTCAGCCCGAACATCGCGCCGCGGGCGTCCGCATCCCAATAGGGCGCGCCGAGCCCGACAAATGCCGGAACCAGATAGACGTCCTGAGTCGAATCGGCCTGCTCGGCCAGCCCCTGTGTCTCGCCCGCGCTGTCGATGAGACCAAGTCCGTCCCGCAGCCACTGAACAGCCGCGCCGGCGACAAAGATCGATCCCTCGAGCGCATAGGTTGTCTTGCCGTCAAGGCGATAGGCAATCGTCGTCAGCATGCGGTTTTTCGACCGGACAGGCGTCTCCCCGGTATTCATCAGTGCAAAACAGCCGGTCCCGTAAGTGGATTTCACCATGCCCGGATTGAAGCAGGCCTGGCCCAGCGTTGCCGCTTGCTGATCGCCCGCCACACCCAGGATCGGCAGCGGCCGGCCAAAGAGATCCGGCGCGCTGAATCCGAAGTCGTCCGCGCTGTCCCTGACCTGCGGAAGCAGGCTCATGGGAATCCCCAGCAACCGGCAAAGGTCTTCGTCCCACGCGTTCTCATGGATATTGTAGATCAGGGTGCGCGAGGCATTTGTGGCATCGGTGGCGTGCACCTTGCCTCCGGTGAGATGCCAGATCAGCCAGGTGTCGACCGTCCCGAAAGCCAGTTCGCCCCGTTCCGCCCTCTCGCGGACGCCCGCGACATTGTCCAGGATCCAGGCGATTTTCGTACCGGAGAAATAGGGATCCAGCAGCAGTCCGGTCTTGGCCGAAAACGTTTCCTCAAGCCCCTCACTCCGCAGTCTGGCACAAGTGTCCGAAGTCCTGCGGTCTTGCCAGACGATTGCGTTATAGACCGGTTCGCCGGTGGACCGGTCCCAGATCAGGGTTGTCTCCCGCTGGTTGGTGATCCCGATCGCGGCGACGTCCGCGCCTCCCTGCGGCGCCTTTTCCAAAGCTTCCCGGCAAACTTCCAGCGTGCTGTCCCAGATATCGGAAGGGGAATGCTCCACCCAGCCCGATTTTGGAAAATACTGTTTGAATTCCTGCTGCCCTGAACTGACGCTGGTGAAGTCCTCTGCGAAGACAATCGCACGGCTTGACGTCGTACCCTGGTCGATTGCCAAAACAAGTCCGGCCATGGCGCTCCTCCCTTTGTTCTTTTTTATTTCACCGCAATTGTCAGCCAGTCCGGCAGACCGCGCCTATATGGCGGACTATGCCGCAGCGCCGGTCCGCTCGGCAAGATAGCCCGAAATGAAGCCGTCCAGTTCGCCCCTCTCTTCCGCGCTCAACACCAGGCCGAGTTTGGTTCGCCGCCACAACACGTCGTCGGCTGTGCGCGCCCACTCCCGATCGATCAGCCACTTCACCTCGGCTTCATAGAGGTTCGAGCCGAAACAGCAGCCAAGATCCTCCAGCGAGGTGGCTTCCATCAAAAAGAGCCTGGCATCGGTCCCGTAAAGACGGATCAGGCGGGTTGCGAAGGCTGTGTCCAGAAAAGCGAAATCCCTTCCGAGCCGCGCCACTTCTTCGTCGAACCCGTCCACCTTGAAATCGCCACCCGGCAAGGGCGCATAGGCTGTCCACACTCCGCGCTTGAACGGCAGATAGGCCTCCAGCTTTTTCAAGGCCTCCTCCGCGAGCTTGCGGTAAGTCGTGATCTTGCCTCCGAAGACCGAAAGCACCGGCGGCTCCGTTTCGCCGCCCTCCAGTTCCAGAACGTAGTCCCGCGTCGCGGCCTTGGCGTCCTTTGCACCGTCGTCATAGAGTGGCCGCACCCCGGAATAGGTGTGCACCACCTCGTCGGGCGAGACCGGCGTGTCCAGATACTCACTGGCGGCCTTGCACAGATAGTCGATTTCATCATCGGTTATGCGAACCGAGCCCAGGTCCCCGTGATAGTCGATATCGGTGGTACCGATCAGTGTGAACTTTTCCTCGTAGGGGATCGCAAAGACAATCCGGCCATCGCCATTCTGGAAAATGAAGCAGCGATCATGGTCAAACCGGCTCGGCACGATGATGTGACTGCCCTTGACCAGGCGCACCCTGGATTCGCTCCTTGCCCCGGCGATGCCCTGCAACATTTCCGCGACCCAGGGACCGGCCGCATTGACAAGCACGCGCGCGCTCACCGTCGTCTCTTCGCCCGTGGCAAGATCCTTCAGGACGACTTTCCAGAGATCACCTTCCCTGTGCGCGGCGATACACTTGGTCCGCGTGAGTACCTTTGCCCCCCGGTCGGAAGCGTCCAGCGCGTTCAATACCACCAGGCGCGCGTCGTCCACCCAGCAGTCGGAGTATTCAAATCCCTTTTTGAACAGTGGCTTGAGGCCCCGTGAATAGATACCACTGTCGAGTTGCACGGTTTTTGTCGCCGGCAGCAATTCCCGGCCACCCAGATGATCGTAAAGAAAAAGGCCGAGACGCAACAGCCAGGCCGGGCGCAGATCCCTGTGATGCGGCAGGATGAAGCGCAGCGGCCAGGCGATATGCGGCAGCGCGCGCAACAGCACTTCGCGCTCTTTCAGCGCCTTGCGGACAAGACCGAACTCGTAATACTCCAGATAGCGCAGACCGCCGTGAATGAGTTTCGTCGACGCCGAGGATGTCGCTCCGGCAAGGTCGCCCATTTCAACAAGCATGACCGATGCACCGCGGCCCACTGCATCCCGGGCGATCCCCGTTCCGTTAATGCCTCCGCCAATGATCAACAGGTCGTAATCAGCCGCCATGGTCTCCGTCTCCGGCTTGCGCACATATGCGATTTCAGCATGAAATGAAACTAAAGCGAAACACCTCGAAATTCAATCACCATTTTCAGGCGTATGAGGATACACCGCCCCGATCCCGCCGCGAGCTGGAGCCATTGAAACTCGACGCTGGTTCCGCTCGCAGTGCAGCCTGTTAATTAGGGGCATCCTGGGAAGGCGCATCGTCCGCGGGCTCATCCTTGGAGGCTTCGAGCTTGCCTTGATGTCTGGATCCCTTGACCTCTCCCGCGAAGGGCGGAGTTGCTGCATGATAGGTGACTTGCGGGAACGGAATTTCGATACCCCGTTCGTCAAAAACCTGTTTGACGAATTCGTTATAGGCCCGGCCGACCGACCACTGGTCGCCCGGCGTCGTCTTGATGCGGGCGCGGATATCGATCGAACTCGCGCCGAAGTTCGTCACGCCGTGCATCTCCAGTTCCCCGAAGATCTTCGGGCTGTAGTCAGTCGCCTTCAGACGCCGGAAGGCTTCCGTCATGGCTTCCTTGGCGTTGGGGATTTCCGTGTCGTAGGAAACGCCGATCAGCGCGACGTGATAGGAGAAGCCGCGCATGAAATTCGAGACCATCTCGACGGAGGAGAACGGAATGATGTGGGTGGTGCCGTCGAGATCCCGGATACGCACGGAACGGACCGTGATCCCTTCCACCGTACCCGTGATGCCGGCAACCGTCACCACGTCGCCTTCGTTGATGGCGTTTTCGATCTGAATGAAAGCGCCGGTGATGATGTCCTTCACCAGCGTTTGCGCCCCGAAGGAAATCGCCAGACCGACGACACCGGCACCGGCGATCAGCGGCCCGATGTTCACACCGATTTCGGACAAGGCCAGAAGCGCCACCATCACCATGATGACAACCGTGGAAGCGTTGCGGAACAGTTGAAAGAGGGTTCTTTCGCGGGCGGTCACGAGGCGTCCTGACCGTTCCTGCAGGCGCAGGTCGACCCAGGACATGACCGCCAGCCAGATCAGGAAGCCCACCAGCACCACAAGAAGCGCCGAACCGTAGCCGCTCAGCAACTGGAAACCGCTCTCGCTCGCAACCCAGTCGATCACACTCAGGATGCCCCAGATTTCCAGGAGAGCCAGAACCGTTACGAGGAAAACCGCCAACCGAATGAACTTCAGAATCCTGGGAACGAAAGCGTTCAATCGTCTGTGCAGCGCCGGCAGGCTTGTCTGCATGCCCTCCGGAAGCGGGATGCCATCCTTGATGGCGCTGGTGAGAACCAGCGAAACCAGGATACCGGTGGCAATGGCCAAGATGGACTGACCGGTGGCATTCAGAATTATGGACGTGGCATCGAAGGGGCGTGTCACCCAGATTATGAATACCGCGGCAAGATAGCCGTAGGCGGCGAAATGCCAGATGCGGCCGCCGACTGCCAGAAAGCGGCTTGCCAGCGCGCTCTGCATGGTTTGCGCATAGTCGCTCACTCCCTGGCAGACAAACTGCCGGTTCCGGTGCACGAGGACGAAAAGATAGAGCGTGCCCAGGAACACCGCCAGAAAACGCAACGCGTTGCCCAGAACGAAGGAGGCGGCGATATTGGCAACCGGCACCACAAGGAACAGGCCGTAGACGATCCAGTACACAAACAGATGCAGACGGCTGCTCCAGTAACGCGAGGCTGCGTCCGTGAACGGCAGAAGGCGCAGTTTCCGATGCGCAGGCACGAAAATGAACCGCAGGGCGACATTCGCAAGCTCTGCGATGAAAAATGCATTCAGCGCCAGACTTTCCTGCAAGGTGACACCAGCCTGCAGGCCACCATACCCGGCGAGCGCGACCGCATTGCCCACCGCCCAGCCCAGTCCAACCGCCATCACATCCAGCGCCGACGTCACGATGAGAAGGAAACTGCGCATCAGCCCGCCGCGCTTTTCTGCGATGGCGGATATCCTCGGATAGAGCAGCCTCATCGCGGCCTTGCTTAGGAGCAGACCGGCATAAGCCGCCAGCAGCACGACAAGAACCTGAACGGCTATCGGTTTCAACTGCTCCCACTTGATCGGAATTTCGCCGCGCCCGATCCGAACCAGCCCACGAAGGGGCCTGGCGGACTGGTTGAGTACAACACCCGCGTCATCGACGAGGTCGCGCGTGTATTCTCCGATTTTGAGGGCGAAATTCTCGCCCGAACCTGAACTCCCGCTTTGGTCGGATTGAGCAGGCGGCGCCTCCTGCTTATCCCCGCCGCTCAGTGTCGGCAGGATCGAGCCGCCCGGGGTCGACGTTTCCTGTGTCTCCGTGTTGCTCTCGCCTGCGTTCTGTTTGAGAAGTTCGATCAGAGCTGCCCGGCTTTTCGGATCGTTCAAGACCTTGATGAGCGCATCGCTTGCCTGCTCGACATCCGTGGAACTGGATTGCTGGGCATCGGCGTTCTGGGCCACGGCCGGCACCACGCAAAAGAGCAGCAGCCCGAACAAGGCGGCAAGGCTTGGGCGCAAACGTCTCATTTCAAATTCAATCCGTTTCTGAGCAGCGTGAACATCTCTCGACACGGTCCAGACAATAAGGAAGAACCATCCGATAAGGAAAGCCCGCTCGACCTATAATTGGGTATGAATTGTCTTGAGGAGGCAGGTCCACCCGGAGCGTTGCACCTCAAGGGGGCCGGATCGACTTCATGCAGCTGCGTCAAGCCAAAACCAAAGTTGAACCAGCACCATGGATACGAGATCAACCCCCATCGGTACCAGGGCAAGACACATCCCGAAATAGCAAATTTTTCAGCAATTGAGATCAAAAGTACGCATTTTTGACAATATTGCAGATTATCAGTTCCATAAATGAGCTGTTATTTGTACGAAACTCACTGCAGGTAACGTATTGCTAACAATATTTATCACAATGTGCCTGTAATGGAGGATAAATGGCGGGTTCCATACTAAAACTTGCCCAAGTCGGGACAATAGAATCTCGCAAACACCTGTTTGCCGAGGTGAGTGAACTTGTGTTTTCCGATCTAGATCAGCGGACGGAGCAGGAGCTCGCGATATTCGCGGAAGTTATCCTGAAGCTCTACGACACCGGCTCCCTGTCAGACCGGACAACGCTCGCCAGCAAACTGGCTGCACTGACCAACATGCCCCGTGATCTCGCGTGCCGGATCGCTGAGGATGACATCACAGTGGCGATGCCCGTATTGTCGGATTGCGCTGCTTTCACACAGGAAGACCTTCTTGATTTCGCAGATCGGTTCAGCACGACCCACCTGCAGGCAATCGCACATCGCAAAGATCTTCCCCCCGAAGTCTCCGATTCTCTTGCCGCCAGAAACGACAGGACGGTAAACCGCATTCTGGCCGGCAATCGCGACATCCGACTGTCCCGCGAAACGTTGCTGCTTTACGCCAGGCTCGCGGAAGAAGACCAGGTGCTGCGGGAAGATCTGGCGTTGAGGCCCGATTTGTCCCCTGCCGCCTGCCGTGCATTGCTGCCTCTCGTAAACGATGAGGCCAGGAAGCATCTGCACGACCTCATCGAGGGATCCCTGACGCAGGAACAAATCAACCAGATCGCCAGGCTGAAATCATTGCGCAACGATTTCGGCGACGCCTTGGCAAACTCCGACGTCGGCAAGCTCTGGAAGGATGCCGATCGTGCGGGCATTACAGTCAATGAACTCATGATCCTGCTCCTGCAGGACGGCCGCTTTGAACGCGCCATGGAATTGCTCAGCGCGCGTGGAAGAACTTCTGCAAAGCTCCTCAAGGAAGCCGTTTTCAACGGAAAGCCGGATCTGGTCCTCAAGACCGCGGCCAAAACGGGATTGGAACCGTCTACCTTTGCCCTGTTTTCAAAGATCCGCTGCAACTATTTGAGAATCCCGGCAACTCACGGTCCGGAATGGACATTTGCCTACAAAAAACATCTGGAAAGCACCGCTTCGGTCAGACAATCCCGCTGCGGTGACTTTCAGGCGAACCGCGGGGCGAAAAAGCCCAAACCGCTCCAGCAGGCCGCCATCCCGGAGCTGGCGGATTAGACCGACCCGGCAGCAATAATCGCTCGGTTCACAATCCAGCGCGTGTCGCGTTTAAGCGGCTTCATGGATTCACGAAGACGCCCGGGACTGCGTTTGCGTTGCAAATACGCTCGCGCGGCTTCCTGAATTCAATTTAATGCGACATGCTTTAACGGGCACGCGCGCATAAACTCGCCGCCACCGCCGTCGTCAATGTTGCTGCCGCATAAAACCATAACCCCGGCAGGATGGTCGCCGAGGCCAGACCACTGGTTTTTGCGGCGAACAGAACCAGCGCCACCAGCATCACATCCAGCATCGACCACTTGCTGACCATGGACAGCAGCGACAGCGAACGACTCTTTCCGCCAGTCATGACAGCAACATGGGTGAGCATTATCTTGGCCGCCGGAAACCCGATGGAAAACAGCGCCACGACCGCGGCAAGCACGGTCTCGTCTTCACGCCAAAGGCTGACAATCATTTCAACCAGAGACGGACGGTCTTCGAGAAAATACAGCCGTTCGAACAGCATCAGCGGCTGCGTAAGCCCCAGGGCGAAGGAAAAGGTCGAAACAGGGAGGAGCAGAGCCAGAAAAAACCGCATGAAAAGTGCCGTGTTTCGGCAGAACATCCAGCGCCCCGGCGGCCGCATACGGAGTGCTCCGGCATTTTGAAATCAGGTAACCTGCATTCAGGCTGGCGAGACAAGCGACGGTCACGCGCATCGGCGACCGTCCTTTCCCTATAGCATTCCGCTTGAAAAGCACAAACCCGGCCGCTGCGTCGAGCGGTCGGGCAAAATTGTTCGGCCTTCGGCGAGGAAGGTGGACGGACCATCTATCGGCATGCGGGAACAGGGGCGTTGCCCGCGAATGCTCTATCGCAGCCGCGAGGCGACTTCGTCCAGCTGATCCTGCTCGGCAACTTCCTGGGCAGTGCGTTCACGCTGCTGATCGCGCTCTTCCAGCTGCTCGAATTTCTTAAGCTCTTCAATCGCTTCACTCAGCTCATCCTGAGCGCGTTGAAGCTGATCGTCCAGTTCATGCGCGGAATTGCGCAGGTTGTCGCGCCTGTCCGCCGCCGCCTTGGCGAATGTCGGATAGGCAAAATGCGTGACATCGGTAATACCGACACGGTCCTGCTCGGAGTGGATCTGCTCGTCAAGTTCATCGGCCATGCGATTGAACTCGGCAATCATGCTCTCGATCTGAGCAAGCTGTCGCCGCTTTTCATCAACCTGAAACCGCTTCAAACGGATCAAACTGTCTCGGGTTTTCATTACTCAATACTCCCCTTGCAAGGGCAGTCTAGTCCAGAGTCATTTCCAAAAGGTTGGCGAGTTGAAGATATCCTTCAGAAAGACTCGTTGCCTCGTCTTTTCCCTGATTGAGGAAATCGTCTATCAGCTCGAACCGGTGAATGGCTTCATCGACCATCGGGTCCGATCCCTTCCGGTACGCCCCGAGGCGGATCAGCTCTTCCATATCCGTATAGGTCGACAGCAACTGCTTTGCCTTGCGCAGAACCGGAAGCTGTTCCGGCGGCACGCAGCGGGGCATGGTTCTTGAAACCGATTTCAGCACGTTGATTGCGGGATAGCGCCCGCGTTCCGCAATCGCCCGCTCCATCACCACATGCCCGTCCAGGATCCCGCGAACCGCATCGGCAACCGGTTCGTTGTGATTGTCACCTTCCACGAGCACAGTGAACAGGCCGGTGATCGAACCTGTGCCTTCCACACCGGGGCCGGCTCGTTCCAGCAAGCGCGGCAATTCGGTGAAAACGGTCGGAGTATAACCCTTCGACGTGGGCGGTTCGCCGATCGACAGGCCGATCTCGCGCTGCGCCATGGCGAATCGGGTAACCGAATCCATCATGCACAGGACATTGTTGCCCTCGTCGCGGAAGTGCTCGGCGACCGTCATCGTCAGATAGGCCGCCTGACGGCGCATGAGAACACTCTCGTCGGATGTGGCGACCACGACCACCGATCGCGCCAGCCCCTCCTCGCCAAGATCGTCCTCGATGAATTCCTGGACTTCCCTGCCCCGCTCTCCGATCAGGCCGATCACGGCGATGTCGCAGCGCGTGTTGCGTGCCAGCATGGACATCAGCACGGACTTGCCGACACCGGAGCCCGCGAAGATGCCCATGCGCTGGCCTTCGCAGCAGGTTACGAAGCTGTTCAGCGCCCTTACGCCGAGATCGAGCGGCGGTCCGACCCGTTTGCGTTCGGAGGCGGGCGGCGGCGGACTTCGCAATTTGCGAGGCACTCCGCCATTTGAAAGAGGTCCTTTACCATCAATCGGTTCACCAAGTGCGTTAACGACCCGGCCAAGCCAGGCATCGTCGGGATGCATCACACTTTCACGGGCGCTGATCACCGCCTTGCAGCCCATCCGGACACCTTCAAGCCCGGAAAACGGCATGCAAAGCGCATGACCCTCGCGGAAGCCGACCACTTCGGCCGGGACTTTCGGATTGCCCTCGCCGCTGTCGATCAAAAGGCGCGAACCGACACTCATTTCGTGAATCGGCCCGGCGATTTCCACAAGAAGTCCCTTCACGGCGGTCACCCGACCGTAAATTTCGGTAGGCAAAAGCGAATCAATCTCGGCAAAAAGCGCCTTCAATTAAGATTCCCTCCCCTGTTAACGGTTTTGGTAACCGATCGTTTACGACTCTGGTTAATCTTAACCTTTGGAAGGCCGACAAGCGAGAGCCATTTCGAAGTCACAACGGTTAAGTCGAAAGGAATCTGAACGGAGTCAGTTGGATCCGTTTCTTAAAGTGCAACATTAAGATTTGTGAATCAGTGTTTTTTCTGGGGATTCAACAAGTTGACTGTTGTTCACAGATTACTCCATTCGGCGCTTGCCGCTACGAATCATATTTTGTTAACCATTACCCGATAGCTTTGAGTCGGGGTTAACAAGCAGTCCTTCGTAGCGCACACCGACAGAGCCGTTGCGACTTGCCCAGAAAAGGCAGAATAAGGGGATTGGCAATGCGTGTACTGTTGATTGAGGATGATAGCGCGACAGCGCAGAGCATCGAACTGATGCTGAAGTCCGAGAACTTCAACGTCTACACGACAGATCTTGGCGAGGAAGGTATCGACCTCGGCAAACTGTACGATTATGACATCATCATGTTGGATTTGAACCTGCCGGACATGTCCGGGTATGAGGTTCTTCGGACACTTCGCGTCTCAAAGGTCAAGACACCGATCCTGATCCTTTCCGGGAACGCGGGCATTGAAGACAAGGTGCGGGGGCTCGGCTTCGGCGCGGACGATTACATGACCAAGCCGTTCCACAAGGACGAACTGGTCGCGCGTATTCACGCAATTGTCCGTCGTTCCAAGGGGCATGCCCAGTCGGTCATCATTACCGGCGACCTCAAGGTCAACCTGGACACCAAGACCGTCGAAGTTGGCGGCCAGCGTGTTCATCTGACCGGCAAGGAATACCAGATGCTTGAGCTGCTTTCGCTGCGCAAGGGCACCACCTTGACCAAGGAGATGTTCCTGAACCATCTCTACGGCGGAATGGACGAGCCAGAATTGAAGATCATCGACGTCTTCATCTGCAAACTGCGCAAGAAACTGGCTGCGGCCACCTCCGGCAAGAACTACATCGAAACGGTGTGGGGACGCGGATATGTGCTTCGCGAGCCGGAAGTCGAAGCGGCTGCCTGAGCCTGAAATTCATCCGGCAAGAATTGAAAAACCCCGGCTTTGCCCGGGGTTTTTTGTTGCCGTTATGGTTTTGTTGCCGGCATGACCGGCTTTCAGCACATGGCCGCCAGGGTCACAGATTCAGCTGATAGGTGGCAGGCACGTAGCGAAAACCGTCGCCTTCCTGCGCCACATATCCGACGGCCGGGAACGGCATGTGATAGCCGACGAACGGAAGCTTGTCGCCGGCCAGCATGCCGAAGACCGATCTGCGTGTGGAGGCCGCGGCCTCCTTGTCCATGTCGAACCTGACTTCCCAGTCCGGATAGGCCAGCGACCAGACAAAATGGTTCGCGGTATCGGCTGTCAGGACAAGCTGCTTGCCGCCGCTTTCGATCATATAGATCATGTGACCGGGCGTATGGCCTGACGCGGACATCGCCGTTATTCCCGAAGTGACAGCACCGCCGTCATTCAGGAAGGTCATCTTCTCGGCCAGCGGTTTGACATGCGATGCCATCAGCTTGGTGACACCATTGGCTTCCGCATCCATCGCCGCCCAGAAATCGTATTCCTTCTGGCCGGTCACGTAGCGCGCGTTGGCAAAAGCGGGTGCGCCGCCTTCCATGAGCCCTCCGATGTGATCGGGGTGCATGTGCGTCAGCACCACCACATCGACCTGTTCGGGCGTATACCCGGCACTTTCCAGCGCGGCGCGCATGTTGCCGCGTCCGGGACGCGCACCTTCGCCGTTGCCGGTGTCGAACAGGATCAATTCGCTGCCCGTATTGATAAGCGTCGGCGTGAAGCTGATCTGAAACGAATCACTTGGGATGAAGTTCTCCGCGGACGCGGCCGAGAACGTATCGGCCTCAACATTCATGGCGAAGGTTTTCTGCGGGTCCTGAAGGATCACCGCGCCATCCAGAAGCGTGTTCACCTCGAAATCGCCAACCGGATAGCGCGCCACCGGCGCTGAAAGAGCTTCCTGCTTCGGCGCGGCCGCATGTGCTGGCAAGGTTGCCGCCATGCCTGCCCCGGCAATCGCGCCACCAGCCCCCAGGAGCGCCGCGCGGCGTGTCAGTTCAACTCTTATCTCGCTCATTTTCCCACTTTCTGCTCATGCGGATGCTTCCCCGGCTCTCTGGAAGAAACCCGTGCTTTCAAAGAACCGAAACGTATCCTCAAGAAGATGGAAAGCCTGGCTCGACAGGCAAGTGGGGCAGCAGCCGGTGCAATCAGAGATAGCCGAACGCGAGATTTTCACGAATGATCAGAATAGCTTACCCGAGAAGACGGCGACAGGCTACCTGGTCACGATCGCGTGAAAATAAAAAAAGGCGGCACCAGCCGCCTTTTGTCTTTTTCTCGGGAGCGAAGGGACTACCTCCGCAGTCCGACCGCACCACCGGCAACCAACCGCACGCCAGAACCCGATCCGGTTGCCGACTGGGCCGCCGCTTTCTTCTGGAACAGACCACGCTTGCCCGGAACCGGCTTGAACGCCTCGGTCAGACCGACGACTGTCTCAGCCGCCCCCAGGACCAGATATCCATCCTCCGGAACCGATTTCGCTAACCGCGCCAGGATATCCGACTTGGTGGCCTGATCGAAATAGATCAGTACGTTGCGGCAGAATACGATGTCGAACTCACCCAATTGGGAGAAGCTGTCCAGCAGATTGAGCTTTTTCCACTCGATCATTGACCGCAAACCGGCATCGATCTGCCACATCTCGCCCTTCTGTTCGAAATATTTCAGCAGCAGCTGGATCGGCAGACCGCGCTGTACCTCGAACTGGCTGTATAAACCGGCTTTCGCCTTTTCCAGCACTTCAAGGGAAAGGTCGGTCCCCAGGATCCGCGTCCTCCAGCCCGGCATCTTGGCTGCCTCTTCCTTCAGGCAGATCCCGAGTGAATAGGGCTCCTGACCGCTGGACGCAGCCGCGCACCAGATCTTGAGCTGCTTGAAGCTGGAACGGCTTTGCAGAAGCGCCGGAAGCATGGTGTCCCGGAAGTTGTCGAACGGCGTCTTGTCGCGAAAGAAGAACGACTCATTTGTCGTCATTGCCTCGATCACGTCCGTTTCGAGCTGCCGGTTCCCGCCGCGCTTGAGGGCCTGTATGACCGCGCTCAGGGTTTCCAGCTTCGAATTGCGCGCAACCGGCAGAAGCCGGCTTTCCACCAGATACTGCTTGTCAAGCGACAGCACCAGACCGGAGCGGGTCTTCAGAAAGTTTCTCAGAAAGTCGAACTCAACAGGGGTCATCTCGTATTCCCCTTCAATACGCGTCCGATTTTCGGCCCGATATCTTTCAATGGCAGTATATCGCTGCACATTCCTGTTTGCGCGGCTGCACCAGGCATACCCCAGACGACGCTGGTTGCCTCGTCTTGCGTGATGACGCTGCCACCACCTTTGGTGATGGTTTTGACACCCTCCGCACCGTCGTGACCCATTCCGGTCAGAATGACCCCGAGACACGCGGACCCGTAAGCTTTGGCCACGCTGTCGAACAGCGGATCGACGGCAGGTTTGCAGAAGTTCACCGGAGCTCCGTCGGTCAAGCGAATCTTCACATCGCCGCCGTCTTTTTCCAGGATCATGTGCTTGCCGCCAGGCGCCACATAGATGGTGCCCGCCTGAAGAACGTCACCGTCCTCGCCTTCCTTCGAAGGACGCAGGGCAGCTTTGCCGAGGTGCTCGGCAAGAATCGCGGTGAAAGTCGGCGGCATATGCTGCGTGACGACAACCGGCACTTCATTCATTGACGTACCTACTTCCTTCATCACTTCCTGCAGAGCCTGAGGTCCGCCGGTTGACGAGCCAATGGCCAGTATCCTCGGCCGGGCCGAAGAATAGGGCCGTGTCTGGAGCGTCTTCGCTGCGGCGGCAGCCGGCTGTGCGGCGCCACGGAAGCTTGCCCGCGTATCTGTCGTCGGCCGCGGTGTGACCGGCGCTGCCGGATGCGAGACCTGCCCTGCGCTGGTTGCGGCGCGCATCGTGCGTACCGGGCCCCGCATCCGCTGGGCCCGTGCTCCGAGCGCCTTGACCTTTTCCACGAGTTCGCGACGGAAATCGACCGATGTCGTCACCTCGGAAGTGGATTCCGGCTTGGGCACATAATCGGACGCACCCAGAGACAGGGCCTTTAGGCTGACTTCCGCATTCCGGCGGGTCAGCGTCGACGCCATGATAACGATGAGGTCGCGTTTCTTGGCCAGCATAAGCGGCAACGCGGTCATGCCGTCCATTTCCGGCATTTCGATATCGAGCACGACCACATCCGGATCGCTTTTTTCGATATCTTCCACCGCCAGTTTGCCGTTTCTGTGCGACCCGACAACCTTGAGATCCTTGTCCTCTCCAAGCCACCGTGTCAGCAGGCCGCGGATCACCACGGCGTCATCGACCACCATCACCTTGATAGGATCGCTGCCGATGCTGGCGCCGGCAGAAATTCTTTGCGCAAATGCCATTGAGATCGCCCAACTGGAGACTAGATAAGACCAACTTCCTGAAACTTGGCTTCGACGATTTCCCGGTCGAAGGGTTTCATGATGTATTCGTTGGCACCTGCCCGAATGGCCCGGGCGATGTGCGCCACGTCGTTTTCTGTCGTGCAGAAAACGACGACGGGGCTTTCACCTCCGTCTTCGGCCCTCAGGCTGGTCAGAAATTCCAGACCGTCCATGACCGGCATGTTCCAGTCCAGAAGGATCGCGTCGGGCATGGTTTTCCTGCATTCATCGAGAGCCTGCTGGCCGTCTTCGGCTTCGGTGATCTCGAACTGCAGATCCTCAAGGATCCGACGGGCGACCTTACGGATAACGCTTGAGTCATCGACTACAAGGCACTGTTTCATCAGGCGTAACTCCAATCGAGGGCCGCTTCCGGCCTGCTTATGCCGCAACCATGGGTTCTGTGAACATGGAACCGAGAAGGCGGTCGACGTCCAGAATCACCATCAGCTTGCCATCCAGACGATGCACACCGCCTGAAATTTCCGCCCAGCGGCGATCCAGGTTTGACGGGTTTGGCTCTTCCGAAGAGGACGACAATGTCAGAACTTCTCCGACAGTATCGATGACCAGACCGTAGCTCTCTTGCTTGTATTCAATTCCGACAGCCATCATCTGCCCGTCCTTCAGAGGAGGCAGGTGGAGACGGCGCCGCATGTTGATCGCGGTGACGATGCGTCCGCGCAAGTTCAACACGCCCTGAACTTCAGGAGCGGACATCGGCACGCGGGTCACGCTTTCGGGCACGAACACGTCATGGACCTGGGAGATCGGGAGGCCGAAGAGCTGGCCTCCGATCACGACAGTCACATACTGGATCATGTCATCGGCAGCATTTTGATCCGCGTTGAGTTTGTGTTCCATCACATTCATGCTGCAGCTCCCATTTCACCGGAGAAGACATCTTTCAGAGCGGCGATCAGGCCCGGACGGTCGAACTTCGCGACATAGTCGTCAAAGCCCGCCTGGCGGCCACGTTCGATCGAAGCGGGTGTGACCATCGATGACAGCGCGAGGATCGGAATTTGGCGGAACCGCGGATCGCGGCGCAGCGATTCACAGAACTCGAACCCGTTGATCTCCGGCATTTCGATGTCGCTGACGATCGCATGGAACGTGTCGCCGTTTTCCAGAAGGTCCAGAGCCTGCTGCGGACCGATACAGGTGGTCACGTCGTAACCGGCGGCTTTCAGCACCGGCGTCAGCATGTTGCGGAAGAAGGACGAGTCGTCGACGAAGAGTACCTTTTTCGTCAGGGACGCGATGTCCATTTCCTTGCGCATGAACCAGTCTTCGAATGCCTGAGGCAGATAGAAGCCCAGATCGATGATTTCGGTCGCCCGTTCCTTGACGATGGCAGAGCCGAGAACACCGGGCCGTTCCGACCCGACTTCGATATTCATGCGGTCCTCGACGATATCGACGATCTCGTCGACCACGAGGCCCATTGAACGACCGGCATCGGAGAAGACCAGCATGGGCTGCGTGCCTTCGATTTTGTGGCGGTCGCCCTCGTTGACATAGACGAGCGGCATGAGCGCTCCGCGGTACTGGACGAGATCGCGTCCGTTGGACCGCTCGATTTTCGATACCTCGAATTCCTCCAGGCGCGTGACCAGCGAAAGCGGCACGGCTTTCGGTTCCGGTGCACCTGCGCGGAACAGCAGAAGCGAGATCGAACTTTGTCCGGAAGTCGCCTTGCCCTGCAGACTTTCCTGTTCGTCTTCCTCGTTTTCCGCGACCGAGCTGGATGCGTGGCTCGCCATGGCACTGGCAATGCCGTTCGGATCGATGATCATGATAACCGAGCCGTCACCCAAAATGGTGTTTCCGGAGAACATGCCGAGATTGCGCAGCATGGTCGACATCGGCTTGACCACGATTTCTTCCGTATGGAAGACACCGTCTACGACAACACCGAATGTCTGGCTGCCGACCTGCATGACGACAATGAAACCGTTGTCCGATTCGATTGCCTCTTCCTCGTGCTCGCCTTCGTAGATACCGAGCAGTTGGGAGAGGGGCACCAGCGGCAGCAGTTTGTTGCGCAGGCGCAGGACCGGAGTGTTCTTGATCCGCTCGATCCTGTGTTCCGAATTGGTCTGAACACGCACCAGTTCGACAACCGAAAGCTGGGGGATCGCGAACCGGTCGCCGCCGGCTTCGACGATCAGCGTCGAAACGATGGCCAGCGTCAGCGGGATCTTGATGATGAAGCTCGAACCCTTGCCCGGCGCCGAGCGCAGATCGACCGTACCGCCGATCAGTTCGATATTGTTCCGCACCACGTCCATGCCGACACCGCGGCCGGACACGCTGGTCACCTGGGCGGCAGTGGAGAAGCCGGCCGCAAAGATGAACTTGTGGATCTGGGCGTCCGTCATCTTCTCGACGTCGGCTTCCGTGGCCAGGCCACGCTCCACAACCTTTGACTTCACCTTCTCGACATCGATGCCTGCGCCATCGTCGCGGACTTCGATGATGATGTGGCCACCTTCGTGATACGCGGCGAGGGTGATCGTACCCTTGTCTGCCTTGCCGGCAGCGCGACGCGCCTCGGGACCTTCAAGCCCATGGTCGGCGGAGTTCCGGACCATGTGGGTGAGCGGATCCTTGATCATCTCAAGGACCTGGCGGTCCAGTTCGGTATCCGCACCGATCATTTCAAGTTCGATCGGCTTCTCAAGTTCCTGGCTGAGGTCACGAACGATACGCGGCAGCTTCTGCCACGCATTGCCGATCGGCTGCATCCGGGTCGCCATGACGCCTTCCTGCAACTCGGCAGTTACATTGGAAAGGCGCTGAAGCGGTACCTTGAATTCGCTGTCTTCGTGACGGCGCACGATTTCCAGAAGCTGGTTGCGGGTCAGAACCAGCTCGGACACCATCGTCATCAGATGTTCGAGTGTATCGACCGCGACGCGAATGCTCTTGTTGGAAACTCCGCCGCCGGAGGCCTTCTTCTCGGTGTTCTCGCTGTCGGGTTTTTTCGGCGCCGGAGCCTTCGCTTCGCTCTTCACTTCAGCAGCAGGCTCAGGCGCGGGTTCTTCCACCGGCTCAGGCTTTTCAGCCTCTGCGGCAGCTTCCGGCGCTTGAGAAACTTCCTCTTCGGCAGTTTCGACTTCGATTTCCGTTTCGCGGAACGCCCGCTCCAGTTCGTCGAGCGAAACCTCACCGGGACGCAGGGCCCGTTCGATTTCCTGTTCGGCAGCAGCAGGAGCTTCAGCTTCCGCCGGAGCTGCTTCAGCAACCTCCGCTTCGGCGCTTTCGCCGGCCATAGCGGCATCCGCCTTGGCTGACATCGCTTCGAGCTTGGAGATCAGTTCGCTGTCATCACCGGCAGGTTCGTCACCTTCACCGGCCTCAAGCTCACCGAGAATGGCCTTGATCTGGTCGATCGAGATCAGAATGAGCGACACGGCTTCCTGAGTGACGGGCGCGCCGTCACGAAACTTGCCCATGAGCGTTTCCGCAGCATGTGCAATCCCTTCAAGCCTTGGAAGGCCCAGGAATCCGCAGGTGCCCTTGATCGTATGCACCAGACGGAAAATGTTATCTAGAATCGTAGCGTTGTTGGGTTCCTGCTCGAACTTTACGAGCTCTACGTCAACAACATCGAGACTTTCATTGGTCTCGGTAATAAATTCCCTGAGGAGGTCATCCATTGCCCGCTCTCACCCGACTTGTTACTGGTTCCGCATCCCGAAAAGGATGTCTGGACCGAGAAGTCCATGAGAGCAGGTTGGGGGCAAACAGTTAAGATACGCTGAAACACGTCGAAACTTTTATTCAACATCTCTATTCTGTCAAAAACGCTGTAATTTTTACCAATTCTTCTTGTTTGTCTATCGTTAATACCATGCTGGATTCACGCGCAAGCAGCAACGTGTAGATCGGCTGCACGGAATGCGCATCAACTCTTTCCGGTTCTTCTCCGCTCAAAGTTTCCTTCATCCCGAGCGGTATGCGCGGGTTGAGACCGCTTGCATGGAGCGTGAACGACGGCGCCTTCGGCTCGCCATCCATGGTCACCTTGATCTCTCCGCCGCGCGGAACGCATTGATTGGCGATCAGGATCAGATTGAGCAGAAGCTTGACGTAGTTCTTTGGCATGAGATGCCGGTCGATTTGCCAGGTCAGGTCGGATTTCTCATTTTCCATGAATCCGGTTGCAACAACCTGCGCGTCGCCGAGATCGATTTCCGCGCCCGCCGAACCGGCGGCTCCGAAAGCCAGCCGCGCGAACTGCAGTTTCGCCGAGGCCTGACGCGCGCTCTTGCGGATCAGGTCCATCGCAAACTCGTGCATGTCCTCGGAGCCCTCTTCGTCGAGAACCTCCAGTCCATTGGTGATTGCGCCGACAGGGCTGATGATGTCGTGGCAAACGCGGCTTGCCACCAGTGCGGCAAGGTCCAGGGACGATAGCTCTTTAAGTGCGGACATGACGGTATGAAGCTCTTCTTGAAAATCCCGGCAAGGACATGATTCGCGATATTCAGCTAAAGATTTACACATCCGGCAAGCCCGTGCCAAGGCGCGGTTACGGGGCGCGCGGGATCTTCCAGATGAAAGTTGTCGCTGCGGCGTCGAAAGACAGTTGTCCTGACGTCTGATGGACTGGCCCAGGGTACGGCCTCAGAAAATTGCACTTTCAGGCGTCACCCCGGTAAAGACGGGTGAGGAAAAGCCTGAAGAACCTTGCTTCTGCACGGCGCAAATGCTTCGACGCGGCTCTTCGCCGCCGCGTTGGTGTCCTTCGGATCGTTCAGAACGCGGCTGCCTCCGCCGGTGCAATTTCCAGAAAACCTGACAGGTTTCCTGCGCTTTCACGCATTGGATCCAAATCTTTTCTGAACGGCCTGAAAACAAAATTTCATCAGTCCTTTCCCTAAGGCACAGGAACGCAGCCGACCTTTTGCGCGTTTTCTTCGGCAGCTTTCATCAGCTGCGTGCCGTTGACCAGAAACAGGAACCGGTTGACGACGGAGTGGAAGAACACGAGCTTGTTCTCCACGATCGCGTAAATGAACGGGTTGCCGGCTGACGCGAACCCTTCGGACAGCGCATAGCCGCCACATCCGGCAAAAAGCGGTGCATAGGCCTCCGGATCGCGTTTAAAGGCGGCGAGATTGCCTTCGTTGACGAAGATCCATTCGGCACCGCCCCATTTGAACTCGTAACGGCGGTTCCCCTGGCGCGGGCGATTGTCGACGAAATAACTCAGCGGGTCATGCCCGCCGATCGCATATCCGCTGATCGTGTCGGGGACAAAAACCTGGGGACGGGCAAGACTGTCACCTGCAAAAACACACAGATGAAGCGTCAATACCAGGGAAAGACACATCCATGTCTTTTTTTCAGGCCAGCTTTTCATCGATTCGGCTTATGTAAGGTGCATGGACACATGCGAATCAGCATGAGGTAACGTCAGTTTAGCATCGCGGCTTCGCCAAACGGCAATTTTGAGCGCGGTCGGGTTTGTGACGAGGAGATTTTTCGAATGGCGCAAGGTTCCCTCCGAGTGGCGTCCCTGATTTCCGCGGTGCTTCTGTGCCTGGTTTTCCAGACCGGCGTCCAACAGGCACTCGCCCAGACCTCCGGTAACGAACCGATCCCGCCTGACCAGACCTACGGCGAAGACGAGATCATGAAGACCGGGCACAAATTCTTCGGATCCGTGTCCGGCGGACTGGCTTCGGTCGTGGAAAAGGCCTTTTCAAGTTACGGCGAGCCGAACGGCTACATTCTCGGCGAAGAAGGCGCGGGCGCTTTCGTGGCCGGCGCGCGCTACGGTGAAGGCCATCTTTATACCCGCAATGCCGGAACTCATAAGGTGTTCTGGCAAGGCCCCTCCGTCGGTTGGGATTTCGGCGCCGACGGTGCCCGCGTCATGATGCTGGTCTACAATCTTCCCTCGGTGAATTCGATCTATGCACGGTTCGCCGGGCTCAACGGGTCCGCGTACCTTGTCGGCGGCGTCGGCATGACGGTGCTTTTGAGAGACGAGATGGTTCTGGTCCCGGTCCGGGCCGGCGTCGGCGCGCGCCTCGGCGTGAATATGGGATATTTGAAATTTACCGAAAAACCGACGTGGAATCCGTTCTAGGGCGTAAACTCGTAAATGGAGATGAAAATGGCTTCACCCCGTGTCGTCAGCGTGCCTGACCGGGCACGAAGCCCGCTCATCGCACGCGTCCTAAAGGGGTTTCGCCATTTCCCATGCCATTTCGTCTTAATTTATGAGTTTACGCCCCAGGGTATTTCCCCACACTGTATAAAGTGCTCTGGGTCACAGACACGGCGGACCATATACACCACGTTTAACACTTTGATTTGAGTATACTTGGCGACAGGCGTCCTGTCGTCTAATGATGGAAGGGTGGCGTTTGAAAACGCGAGCAGGAGCCTGACTTGATCGAAGCAGCGATGTATGTGGCACTCGGGTTTTGCACGGCCGGTCTGATCGGCCTCGCAATCCTGCCTGCCTTTTATCGCCGGGCAGCCCGCCTCACCGAAGAAGCCTTGCGCGCCGTGAACCCCTCGAGCTACGCCGAAGTCAGGGCGGCACAGGATCAGGAAAGAGCAAGACACGCGGTCGAGTTCCGCCGCGTTGAACGCCAGCTGGACGCGGAACGGGAAAAAGCCGCGAGATTTCAGCTGGAAGCCTCCAGCGTGAAGCTGGAAATCGAAACTCAGACGAAAGCCCATGCCTCGCGGATTGCAGAGCTTGAGACGCAGATCGCGGCGATGCAGGGCGACCGGCAGGCAACCGACTTGCTCACGGAAGAAGTGAAAAGGCTCAAACTCGAACTGTCCAATGCCGAAAAAGCCCTGGCGGAGAGCTGGGTCGAAACACCGGAAGAAAAGACCGCTTCCGAAAAGGACGACACCGACTGGCTCCCGGCGGCCGACACCATGGCCCTTACAACCATCACCGGCCTGGAGGCCGAGGTCGCCACCTTGAAGGCAAAGCTGTCGAGATATGAACCCACCGTTGCCGGTGAACTGGAAGCCTCCCGCGACAAGGCCGCCAAGTCCCGCCTCGGCGAACTTGAGGGCCAGCTTGTCGATATGGAATCGCAATATGTTTCCGCGCAAGCGGAGGTGACCCGGCTGTCGATGTTGCTGGAATCCGCAAATGTCAGCGAAACGGAACAGCAGAAACGCTTGAGTGCGCAAATTGAGAAGGTCACCGGCGAGAACTTGCGTCAGCAGGCCGAACTGAGAGCAAGAGAAAGGTCCCTGGAGCGCATGTCCGGCCAGATGGCCAAGCTTCAGAAAGATCTCGCTGCGGTCCCGGCGCTTGTCGATCTGCGCAAGGACTTCCGGGCGCTCGCTTCCAGGCTTTCCGCCGCACAGGCTGTTTCGGTTGCTCCTGCTTCCGAAGCCACCGGAAGCGATCCGGTAACCACCAAGCCGCAGCAGGCCGCACCTCAGTCCGGCAGCCTCACAAAACCGGCGCAAACCTACACAATCACCACCTCGTCCAGTGTCGGCGTCAACGGCAGCAAGCCGGATGCCGACGGGTCTCAGCCCGCCCAGGCTGGAAAACCTGCCGAAAGCCAGTCACCAGCAAAAACCGCGGAGATAGCTTCTGCCGCTCAGGCACTTGTCAGCCGCATCGTCGCATCCCAGCGCGGCAAGGATACGCCGCCTGAAGCGGCGGCAGATCAGCCAGGAGTCCCCGCTCCAGCAACAAGCGCTCCAAGACACGGCCCGGAAGCGGGCGGTAAAGCCAAATCCTCGAAACAGAGCAAGAAAGACGTGGCTTGATCGACGCTCTGGAACCAGAGGCGAAAGATACAAAGAAGCTTGCGGACGCGATGACAGCCTGATGCTGATGAGCCAGAGATAGATGTTGATCGAACGCCACAATGCGATTCTGGAACTGGCCCGGCAAATGGGCCGCGTCAGCGTCGACGATCTTGCACGGCGGTTCGACGTCAGCCCGCAGACTATTCGCAAGGATCTGAATGAGCTGTGCGACAGGCGTCTGCTGGCCAGAACTCATGGTGGAGCGCTGCTGTCTTCCGGCATCGAGAACGTCGGCTATGAAGCGCGCAGGATCATATCCAGCAAGGAAAAGGCAGATATCGGCGAGAGCGTCGCCGCGCTTATTCCCGACAACGCATCCATCTTCATCAACATCGGCACCACGACAGAGGCCGTCGCCCAGGCGCTACTGCAGCACCGCGGATTGATGGTCATCACCAACAACATCAATGTCGCCAGTCTGATGCGCGGCTATACGCAGATCGAGGTGGTGATAGCCGGCGGCGTCCTCAGACACTCGGACGGTGGCATCGTCGGCGAAGCAGCCGTCGATTTCATGCGCCAGTTCAAGGTTGATTTTGCCGTCATCGGCTCTTCGGCCATCGATCCGGACGGCTCCTTGCTCGATTATGACTACCGCGAGGTGAAGGTCACCAAGACGATCATGGACAATGCCCGCCACGTGATCCTGGCCGCCGACAGCACCAAGTTCGAACGCACGGCGCCTGTCCGGGTCGCCCATCTCTCCCAGGTCGATACATTCGTCACCGACCACTGCCCCAATCCCGGTTTCGTGCAGATAGCCGCCGAAGCGGAAGTGGAGCTGATCCAGACCGGGCGGCAGGACGCCGAAAAACCGGCACATGACCAGCGATAGCTGGTATGGGAAATGGCGAGCACGCTGCTTCTTCGGCTGGCAATTCGGGATCGAAAGGTCAAGAGATGCGCCTTGAAAGCCATCGGCAATTCCGGAGATCTTTTCGGGAAAAAGGTTTCCGCAAGCTCTTGCTGGCAGCCATCTTCCTGGCGGCCATCTTGGCAACACATCTGGTCGCCCCGCCCGCATGGTCGCAACCTCATTCCGTATCGGGACTAAACGCGCACAGTGTCCTCAATATCCGGGAAGATATCGATCAGACACTGGATGTCGGCAGCTCTGCCATCATTGGAACAATTCCGCACGACGCCTCTGATGTCATGGTTACGGGAATTTCGGTGGCAATCGGCGACGCGAAGTGGCGTGAAATCAAGTACAACGGCACCGTGGGATGGGTGAACGCGCGTTACCTGAAACCCGCAAACATGCTGCTGGAGCGTCCCGAAGCGTTGCAATGCGCTGGAACGGAACCGTTCTGGAACGTTGCAATCGACGAAAACGCCAGCACGTTCCTTTCACCGGACCTGGAAAGCCCAATCGAGCTTGACTACTTGCGCCTTGCGCCCGGCATTGGACGGTCAGACCTTTGGGGACACTATCTGGGCAGTGCTGACGGCGCTTATTCCCTGACGGTCATCGTCCGTTACACCGAAGCGTGCTCCGACGGGATGTCAGACCTGACATATGACTATGAAGCATTGCTGCTCGGGCTGAGTGCGTCGGGAGCGCCAGCATACGGGTGCTGCAGCATAAGCCGTTGAGAGGGCATGGTCCGCGTCGAGCCAGAGCCATATGCCTCAAACCATTTGCGCAGAACGATACGTTCACGGCACTCTTGGACGGTCTTCATTTCGATGATGTGTCCGCAGCAGCCGCGGCCGGGAACGGCGCTCTCATGTCCGAGGCAGCAGTATGGTACGCCCAACGGGACTCGAACCCGTGTTTCCGCCGTGAAAGGGCGGCGTCCTAGACCGCTAGACGATGGGCGCGCGGTACTCGAACATCCAGCCTGCGAGTGAACTCACACAGGACGCTCTGACGATTTTGAGGACACTGCCTCAAGCCGAGGAGGTGCGTATAAGGCGGCGCAGCGAACGGCGCAACCTCTTTTTTGCGTTTTCCCGGCCGAAGCCGGTTCGCTGTTACTTACCTTGCAACGAACACGGTACGGCCAAGTTGTTTTCCCGATACGGAATCGAAGCGCAGCAGCACGTTTCTGCCCTCTTCACGCGCCAGAACAAGCAACATTCCGTCTGACAGGGTTGCCTGAAGAATCTCTGTTCCCGGGGCTACGGAGAGTGTTTCCGCAAACGCCGCCCCGGACGGATCGGCTTCATAAGTGTTGATCTTGTAAACGATTGCTGCAAAGACAGCGACAAACCCGGCGACCATCACCAGGGACGATCCGAGCAACAGGCGCTTCAGTTTGGCCTGGACGCGGAGGGCAGCCGGATCGAGCGGTGCCTCATCCGGCCCTTCGCCCCGATAATCAGGTTGTGACATGACAGATATTTCCCATGAAGATCCGGCCGGTCTGGACGCGGATTTCAGCGTGACGGTTGATGCAGCCGATGCCGGAAAGCGGCTGGATGCGGTCCTGGCGGCCAGTCTGGACGCCCTTAGCCGGAACAGAATACAGACCCTGATCAAATCAGGGGACGTTACCGTCGGCGGCGCGAAAGTAGTTGAGCCGAAATACCGGGTCAATGAAGGTGACGCGCTTACGCTCAAATTGCCGGAACCTGAAGATCCCGAACCCAAGGGCGAGGATATTCCGATTTCAGTGGTTTTCGAGGACGAACACCTGATCGTCATCGACAAGCCCGCCGGACTGGTGGTCCATCCGGGAGCAGGCAACTGGACCGGCACTCTCGTCAACGCGCTGATCCATCATTGCGGAGACAGCCTGTCGGGCATCGGCGGCATCCGGCGCCCGGGCATTGTCCACAGGATCGACAAGGACACATCGGGCCTGCTCGTCGTTGCCAAGAGCGACCAGGCGCATCAGGGGCTTGCGGCCCAGTTTGCCGACCACGGCCGCAGCGGCCCCCTCGAGCGGGCTTATTCCGCCCTCGTCTGGGGTGCGCCGTTCAATCTGAAAGGCACGATCGACGCCAATCTCGCCCGTTCGCACACCAATCGGCAGAAAATCGCGGTGATGAAGACCGGTGGCCGCAACGCCATCACCCATTGGCAGGTCAAGGAACGCTTCGCCCGGGCCGACCAGCCACCCCTCGCCTCGCTGATGGAGTGCCGCCTGGAAACCGGCCGCACGCATCAGATCCGCGTTCACATGGCCCATATCGGCCATCCGCTGATCGGCGACAGCGATTATGGCTCGGGTTACAAGACCAAATCCAACCGCCTGGACGAGCCCCTCAAGGGTCTCATCGACGGATTTCGCAGGCAGGCGCTGCACGCCGGCCTGCTGGCCTTCGAACACCCGGTCAACGGCAAAACTTTGCGTTTCGAGAGCGTTTACCCGGATGATTTCGCAAAACTTTTGTCGGGTTTGAGAGAATTTTAGCAAGCGTTTTCGTTTTGCTGCCATGCAATCGGCTAATTCCCACCTATATTAAGGGTTCTTGTGTGCCTGAAAGGACACGAACCTGCGTCCATCTTTTTCCTTCAATGGCTTGCTTGCGTGGATCTGCGGAGCAGTCGGGAAAAACGGACGCGACTGACGAAAGGGGGTGCTTCCATGGCCCAGAATGTACCGATGCTCACCGCCGGTGAAGGCGGGCTCAGCCGTTATCTGGATGAGATCCGTAAATTCCCGATGCTTCAGCCGCAGGAAGAGTACATGCTCGCCAAGCGCTACAAGGAGCATGAGGATCCGGCCGCGGCGGAGCGTCTCGTCAATTCACATCTACGTCTCGTCGCAAAGATCGCCATGGGTTACCGTGGCTACGGGCTGCCGATCGGCGAAGTCGTCTCCGAAGGCAACGTCGGTCTGATGCAGGCGGTCAAGCGCTTCGAACCCGACAAGGGCTTCCGGCTCGCCACCTATGCAATGTGGTGGATCAAGGCCGCGATCCAAGAATACATCCTGCGTTCCTGGTCGCTCGTCAAAATGGGTACGACCGCGAACCAGAAACGTCTTTTCTTCAACCTGCGCCGGCTGAAAGGCAAGATCCAGGCGTTGGATGAGGGAGATCTGAAACCCGATCAGGTGGCTGAAATCGCCACCCGCCTCGGCGTTTCCGAGGAAGAAGTCATCTCCATGAACCGCCGCCTTGGCGGCGATGCCAGCCTGAACGCACCGGTGCGCGCCGAAGCCGACGCCGGTGAATGGCAGGATTGGCTTGTGGATGAAAGCGAGAGCCAGGAAACCCTGCTCGCGAATCAGGAAGAACTGGACATGCGCCGCAGGCTGCTGAGCGATGCCATGGATGTCCTGAACGACCGCGAGCGCCGTATCTTCGAGGCCCGCCGCCTGTCGGAGGACCCGATGACCCTCGAGGATCTGTCCGGCGAATTCGGCGTCAGCCGCGAACGCGTCCGCCAGATCGAGGTTCGCGCCTTCGAGAAGGTCCAGAAAGCCGTGCGCAACAGTGCCCGGTCCATGGAACAGCCAGCTGCCTGAACGGACTTCGAGAACGGAAACACAAAAACGCCGGGGCAATTGCTCCGGCGTTTTGTTTGCAAGGCGCGGATCATCTCCGCTCTGGTTATGGGCAGCAAACTCAAATGCGGCCAGACAGAGCGAAAACTACCTGATCTCCACCGCGTAGGTCTCCACGGGAACCACCTTGCTGATCAGACCCGCTTCGGCCATGAATTCCGCGAACCGCTGGTAGCGGCCCGCGTCGAGGGCCGCGGGGCGTTTGGCAAAGCGCGGTAGCGTGTCTGCCCAGGCGCGCTTGTTGAGTTCGTCATTGAGATGCGGATAGGCTTCGATGAAGGCATCCCACGCGTCGTCCGGATGGTTGGTCAGATAGATGGTCGCTGCCTCGACCGCCGCCAGGAACTTCGCAAAGCGCGGATCGTCCGTCTGGTCCTTGTTCACCACATAGATCAGCTCGTCGAATGCCGGAACGCCATTCTCTTCGGGGAAGAACGCCTTTCCTTCCCTGCCCTCGATCTCGATCTGGGTCAGTTCGAAATTGCGGTATCCACCGATCACCGCATCGACCTGACCGGACATCAGCGCCGGGGAAAGGGCAAAGTTTACGTTGATGAGCTCGATGTCGTCCATCGTCAGGTCGACCGATTTCAGCATCTGGCCAAGCATGGCGTCCTCGAACCCGGAAACGGAAAAGCCGACGGTCTTGCCCTTCAGGTCCGACAGTTCCTTGATCGGCCCGTCTTTGAGAACGATCAGACTGTTAAGAGGCGTCGCGACAAGCGTCCCTATCCAGGACAGCGGCAAGCCTTCCTCGATATGCGCATGCAGCGTCGGCTGATAGGAGACGGCGATATCCCCCTGCCCTGCCGCCACGAGTTTCGGAGGCATGGCCGGGTCCGCCGGTTCGATCAGTTCCACTTCCAGGCCTTCAGCTTCGAAAAAACCCTTCGTTTGCGCGGTGATCACCGGCGCGTGGTCCGGATTGGTGAACCAGTCCAGAAGAACGGTCAGTTTCTCGGCTGCCTGTACCGGTGCGCTTGCGAGCAATCCGGCGGTAAGGGTCAGGGAAAGGAGCGTTTTTTTCATTCAATCCTCCAAAGTGAGGCGGTCAGTCTTCGACCTGCCAGGGAACCAGAATTCGGGTGAGTTGTTCGACGGCGTAGCGCATGGCCAGCACCATCAGGGCGAGCAGGATGACCGCTGCGAACAGCATGTCCGCGTTCCCGCGGGCATTGGCCTGCAGCATGATGAAGGCCAGCCCGCCCTTGGCGCCTGCCCATTCACCGATGACGGCTCCCATGGGAGCGAAAACGGCGGCGACACGAAGCCCGGAAGCGAAGGCCGGCAGGGCTGCGGGGATCCGAAAGACCCAAAGCTCGCGGTGCCGGGGCACCCTGTAGAGCCGGGCCAGGTCGGCAAGCCCGGTATCGAGCCGCCTCAGGCCGTCGTAGACCGTTGAAGTGACCGTGAAGAAGATCACCAGAATGGCCATGACGATCTTGGAGGACATGCCGAATCCGAGCCAGAGCACCAGAACCGGAGCGATGGCGAAAACCGGCAATGCCTGGGTGACGAGAACGGGCGGCATGATCACCCGGCCGGCCAGCGGAAACAGCCAGACGGACAGAGCCAGCAGGGCGCCTGACATGACCCCGAGCGTAAAGCCGAGCACGGTCTCATAGGCGGTGATGCCTGCATGATGCAGCAGGAAACCGGCGTGTTCGGGAAAAGCCAGCAAGACCTCGGCAGGAGCAGGCAGCATGAAGGACGGCGGCTGCAGCACGGCAACCAGCAGCGCCCAGATGCCGAATGTCACGGCAACACCTGTGAAAAACTTCAGCAAGACAGCCAGAAATGCCTTCATCACACCCCTCCGGCCATGGGGAGCCGTTCCGGGGCGATCATACTGGCGAGCGGTCTCTGCACACACAGAAGCCGCCGCAATGGCAGGCAACAACGCATAGGATCTCCCGTCTTCGGACAAGCCGAAATTGACATTGGAGATCCGGGATAAGGCTAAGGATTCCGTCCCTTCGCCGGCATGACCCGGATCAGGTTCTAAGGGTTCGGCTCAACACCATCTCAGCTCCGGTCACCGGAGCACCCCTCGGACCAAGACGGAACATGCCTTCTTCAATTGAAAAAGGCAAGCCGTCACGTGTCAGCTTTTGAAGATTATGCGGGCTGCGTGTCGGTCAGCCGGCCTGCCAGGCAGAAACAGCCTTTTCGACGGCTTCTTCCCCGTCGCTACCTTTTTCAAGGGTCAGGATACCGCGCTTGCCGTTTTCGTAGAGCATCGGGATATCGATCCAACCACGTTCCCGCAACAGAGCCAGATTGCGTTGCTGTTCGTTCGGCAAACTGGAAAGCGCGATCCAGAAGAACCCGGGAGAAACCTTGACGGACGCACCGATCAAAGCATCGCCCCGCGCTTCTTCTGTTGGTTTCATGACAAGGCCTGGAACGTTGACGACGTCGCCCGCGGCGAAAGTCTCCGGAAATTCGTATTTTATTTCCACAAGATGACTTGCCGGAAGAGAGGTGTCGTCATTCGGCTTGATCCGGATATCGACTTTCACATCCCGCTCGGGAATTTCCACCGATGCACTCAAGACAGCTTGAGCCCTGCCGTCGAGATCCGTCTCTTCTTCAACACTCCAGACCACGGCACCCTGCGCTGCTGTGCCCGCGCCGCCGGCCTCTTCACCCTCCTCGTAGAGGATGGATCTCTGAACACCGGGATCGAGACCTTCGGTGGCTTCGGAGGGGGTTGCCTCTTCAGGGGCAATCGCAGCCAGATTGTCCTGCGGAACCGCTGCGGGTTCACCGACGATCGCGGGCGTATCAATCGGGTTCAAAGGCGTTTCGGGCGCAAGCGGCGCGACCGAGGCCGGTTCGCTTTCCACATTGCCCGCGACCGGAGTTCCGTCAGCCCCAGAGGCAGATGGTTCCTCTGGGTTGATTGTCGTGGTAGTGACGGTGCGCGCATCCGGCGCGACCACTTCCGCTTCACCGCCGTTCAGCAGCCTGTCCGTGTTTTTGGAGGTGTCCACATCTTCCGGAGTTTCCGCGGGAGCCGCGATCTGTTCTTCCGTAGCAACCGCTGGCGCGGATGCGGTTTCGGCCGGAGCGGTGGCCGTCCCGGTGCCACCGTCGGCAAGCTTGTTGTCGGAAGGAAGGAAAAAATACACGCCCGCTCCGACGAGCAGCAAAAACACAACACCGGCAATCGCGAAAGGAATGGTGCGACTGCCCCCACCTTCCCGCAGTGCAGCCGAGGCACTTGGCCGACCCCGCCTGGTGCGGCCGCTCGTTCCCTCCCGGCCTTTGGAAGGTGCCTCATCCACGCCGTCATAAGCTGACTGCTCGTCATTGCCGGCCGGTTCGAAAAGTCCCTCATCCGCCGCAGACCGGTCATCGAAGGCCGGTTCTTTCCGCTCCGAAGAGGCACTTTGAAGGCTCTGCTGATCCTGTGCCGGATCGACAGCGTCCTTCGCATTCTGAACAGCCTGATTGGCCGCGGTTCCAAGAGACTGCGCTTCCGACAGGGTATCTTTCAGCGGCGAAGGCATTTCCGCCTCGGGAGGCGCCGGGGCAGGAGCATGCTCGACCGGGGCGGCTTGCGCGGCCGCCTCAGACGTTGCCGGGTCGGCCGCCTGGTCGACAGGCGCCGCCGCCGGGGCAGCTGGCTGTGCAGCCGGAGTTCCCGTTTTGGGGACCGCAGGCCCGAGGCCGAGACTTTCGCGGGCGGCTTCCGCCTCGACCTTGCGGATCGATTCTTCCAGGCGCAACTGTTCCGCCGTGATTTCGGAAGGAGAAAGCGGCGGTTCGTAGGCTTTCAACTGATTGACAATGGCGGTGCGCGCCCGGCTGTATACGCTTCTGCGGGCCGCGCCGTTGCTTTCCGGCAAGGACGCGATCGTTTTCTTCAGAATTGAATAGTAATCAGCCATCTTCCTGCCTACCGGCGAACTGCCGGGATCTCATATGTGCGGGCCTGAATTTCCGTTGCGCTGTTTTTTCGGACTTCCGAATTTCCAGGCGCCGGAGTTCTCAGATTATTGTCAGGCTTATAGCAAGTTTTTGAAGACCGATGCTATTTCTTCAAATATCCCGCTCCCATACGAACCCTACAGTACCTTCTTCCTAATACGTAACAACAGGCTCAACGCACGAACGCGCACGTGAGACGACTTGGTGGAGCACTTGGTGATTCGCAACGCTCCGGATCGACCCGCTGTCATTGGCACCTCACATGAAAGCGGAAAGTCGATCAATTTTAAAGGGTTGGATCATCCTGTCCACATTGTAGCGAACATGAAATGCCCCAACCCTCCCTTAATAATGGGCAGTTACCGACAGCGATCTCAATCCTGGAAAGGATTCTGCACAAGAATTGTGTCATCTCGCTCCGGACTGGTCGACAGGATCGCGACCGGCGCACCGATCAGTTCCTCGACATGGCGCACATATTTGATCGCCTGTGCCGGCAGATCGGCCCAGGTCCGTGCTCCTTCGGTCGATTCCTTCCAGCCCGGCAGGCTTTCGTAGATCGGAACCACCCGCTCCTGCGCGCCCTGCGAGGCCGGCAGGTAGTCGATCCGTTCGCCATCCAGCTCGTAGCCGATGCAGATCTTGATCTCATCCAGACCGTCGAGGACGTCCAGCTTGGTCAGTGCGATACCGCTGATGCCGGATGTGCTGACGGTCTGGCGCACCAGGACCGCGTCGAACCAGCCACAACGCCGGCGACGGCCGGTGACCGTGCCGAATTCATGACCGCGGGTTCCGAGAAACTCACCGACTTCATTCTGTTGTTCCGTCGGAAAGGGCCCCTCCCCGACGCGCGTCGTATAGGCCTTGGTGATGCCGAGCACATAGCCGATCGAGTTGGGACCGAGACCACACCCCGTGGCGGCCTGTCCGGCTACCGTGTTGGAAGATGTCACGAAGGGGTAGGTGCCATGGTCGATATCCAGAAGCGCACCTTGCGCTCCTTCGAACAGGATCCGCTTGCCCTGGCGGCGCAGATCGTCCAGCAGGTACCAGACCTTGTCCATGTAGGGCAGAACCTTGTCCGCGACACTGGCCAGTTCGTCATAAATCGCCTGGGCGGAAATCTCGTCCTGGCCAAGACCGCGGCGCAGTGCGTTGTGATGGGTTAGCAGACGGTCGATCTTTGCCGGCAGGGTCGTCAGGTTTTTCAGGTCCATCAGCCGGATGGCCCTGCGGCCGACCTTGTCTTCATAGGCGGGTCCGATGCCGCGTTTGGTCGTCCCGATCCGCGTGCCGGTGTTGGAATTCTCACGCAAGGCGTCCAGTTCGCGATGCAGCGACAGGATCAGCGTGACATTTTCGGCAACACGCAGGCTGTCGGGAGTGACGACGACACCCTGCTGCCCGAGGCGTTCGACTTCCTCGGCAAGCGCATGCGGATCGAGGACGACGCCATTGCCGATGATCGACAGCTTGCCTTCCCGCGCCACGCCGGACGGCAGAAGGGAAAGCTTGTAGCTCACGCCGTCAATGACCAGCGTATGCCCTGCGTTGTGCCCGCCCTGGAACCTTACGATGACATCTGCCTGTTCCGACAGCCAGTCGACAATCTTGCCTTTGCCCTCGTCACCCCATTGCGAACCGACAACAACCACATTCGCCATCTAATCTTTGCTCTCCTGAAGCAGCTTTCCGAACCCCGGGCCGCAACCCGGATGCCAACATGCCAAGCCCCGGCAAACGGACCGGGGCAAACGGCGCGGACTATAGACAGGATTCCGGGCTCACGCGAGTCTCGGAGGGGAAATTATGACGCTGCGGCCAAATCTTTTCCGGGCCGCATTCATATTACTCTCCCTGGCGTTTTCGAGACACCCCGTAGCGCTTCTGCAAGATTGCGCTTTTCAGCTGCGACGGCAGGAAGAACCGCGAGACGCGACAAATCGCATTTCGGGTAGGCCGTCAGGGATCTGCGTGATAGGCCGGGTTATCATTCATCGGCCTGCGAGATCATCAGATGACTTTGCGAAACTGGATTTTGTTGAGTGTTCTCGGCGTCATCTGGGGAGGATCCTTCCTGTTCGCCAAGGTGGCCGTAGCCGAGATTCCGCCTTTTGTGCTGGTCTTCTTCAGGGTCTCCATCGCCTGCGCCGCCCTGCTTGTCTACCTCTGGCACCGGAACCTCCTGGCACGGCTGGAACTCCGCCTTGTGGTGCCCTTCCTCGTCATGGGACTGCTGAACAACGCCATCCCCTTCTCGCTCCTGTTCCTCGGACAGACCGTGATCGGCGCGGGCCTGGCATCGATCCTCAATGCCACCACCCCCATCTTCACCGTGCTTGTGGCAGGGGTACTGGTGAAACAGGAAACGCTTCAGGCGCATCGGATTGCCGGCGTGGTGCTGGGCATCGCGGGTGTCGCGGTCATGCTGTCGGGCAGTCTCTCCGGCCTTGCGACGGATCCGGTCTGGGCTCAGCTCTGTTGCCTGGGGGCAGCTGTGTCCTATGCGTGCGCCGCCACCTTTGCCCGGCGGTTCAAATCCCTGCCGCCGCAAGTCTCCGCGACCGGGCAGCTCCTGGGCTCCAGCGCGATCATGCTGCCCGTTGCGCTTCTCACAAGCTCCGGCTGGTCTCCGGTCGAAGTCTGCCCTGTCGTCTGGATGAACGTCGCGGCCCTCGGCCTGGTGGCAACGGCCATTGCCTATCTGATCTATTTCCAGCTCTTGGCAGAGGCCGGCGCCACCAATGCCTCTCTTGTCACGCTGCTCGTCCCGGCAAGCGCCCTGTTTCTGGGATGGCTCATTCTGGGAGAAAAGCTCGACGCCATCCAACTCGCCGGCTTCGCCGTATTGCTGGTGGGCCTCATCGTTCTGGACGGCCGCATCCTGCGGCGCAAGGTTCAGGCGTGAAAGGAACAGAAAGGCCCCCCGCAGAGATAATTGTCTCTCCGGGGGCCCTTCCTGAGATGCCGGGGTGAAATCGGAAAACCCTGTTACATCTCTCTTCTAGCGTCAGAACGTCAGCGACTTTACCTGCTTGACGTGAGACACTGCTTCCAGCCGGGCCATGACCTCGTTCGGAACCTGTCCGTCCACTTCGACGAGGCAGATCGCGTCCTCGCCCGGAGCCGACCGGCCGAGATTGAAGGTGGCGATGTTGACGCCGCTCGAACCGAGTTCCATGCCCAGATGCCCGATGAAGCCGGGTTTGTCCTCGTTGGTGATATAGAGCATGTGGTGGCCGAGTTCGGCTTCCATGTTGATGCCCTTCACCTGAATGATCCGCGGCTTGCCATCTCCGAAGACCGTCCCCGCAACGGACCTTTCCTGGCGCTCCGTAAACACCGTAAGCCGGATATAGGTCTCGTAGGCTCCCTGCTTTTCCCGCCGGGTTTCCTCAACCTTGATGCCGCGTTCCTTTGCCAGAATAGGCGCGGAGACCATGTTGACCGTCTGGAGAAGCGGTGTCAGCAGCCCGGTGATCGCCGCCGCCGTCAGCGCCTGGACATTCATCTCCGCCACAGCGCCGGCATACTCCAGCCGCACACCTTCGATCCCGGTTTCCGTCAGTTGCCCGGCAAAGGAACCGAGCTGTTCGGCAAGCCGCACGAAAGGCGAAAGCTTCGGGGCTTCCTCCGCCGAGATCGACGGCATGTTGAGCGCGTTGCGGACGGCGCCATCGACAAGATAGTCGCACATCTGTTCGGCAACCTGCAGGGCGACATTTTCCTGGGCTTCGGAGGTCGAAGCGCCGAGATGCGGCGTGGAAACGAAGTTCGGTGCACCGAAGAGCAAGTTGTCCTTCGCCGGCTCGTCGACAAACACGTCGAAGGCGGCACCGGCCAGTTGGCCCGCGTCGAGCGCGGCCCTCACGGCCGCCTCGTCGGCAAGACCGCCGCGAGCGCAATTGATCAGATAGGAGCCCTTGCGCATCTTCGCAATGGCATCCGCATTGATGATATTGCGGGTCTTGTCGGTCAGTGGCGTATGCAGCGTGATGACATCGGATCGGCTGAGAAGCTCGTCCAGTTCCACTTTCTCAACCCCGAGGGCCAGCGCCCGTTCCGGCGTCAGGAAGGGATCGAAGGCGATAACCTTCATCTTCAGACCGATAGCTCTGTCCGCGACGATGGAGCCAATGTTTCCGCAGCCAACCAGCCCCAGCGTCTTGCCGGTGATTTCACGGCCCATGAAACGCGACTTTTCCCACTTTCCGGCCTGGGTAGAGGCGTCGGCCGCGGGAATCTGGCGGGTGACCGACATCATCATGGAAATCGCGTGCTCCGCCGTGGTGATGGCATTGCCGAACGGCGTGTTCATCACGATGATGCCGCGGGCAGTCGCTTTGGGGATATCGACGTTGTCGACGCCGATGCCGGCCCGACCGATCACCTTCAGCTTGCCGGCAGCGGCGATGATCTTTTCCGTCACCTTGGTGGCGGAGCGAATAGCCAGACCATCGTACTGGCCGATGATTTCCAGCAGCTTTTCCTTGTCCTTGCCGACATCGGGCAGGAAATCCGCCTCGATACCGCGATCCTTGAAGATCTGCACCGCGGCCGGAGACAGTTTGTCTGAAATCAATACCTTGGGAGCCATCTGGGCATCTCCTGAAATACGAGAAACAATCCGGGCGGTGTCCCGCCCGGTGGTGTCGTCATTAAGGGGAAATGCTCAGGCGGCCTGAGCCAGTTTCGATTTTTCGGCCCTGAAGGCCCAGTCGAGCCACAAGGTCAGGGCTTTGAGGTCGGCCGTATCGATCGTCGCTCCGGCCCAGATGCGCAATCCGGACGGGGCATCACGATAGGCGCCGATGTCATAGGCGACACCCTCCGCATCCAGCGCACCGGCAATCGACTTCGCGAAAGCGGCCTGTTCCGCCGCGCCAAGAGCCCGCACACCCGGGTCGGTGACTTTCAGGCAGACGGAGGTGTTGGACCGGGTCGCCGCATCGACAGCGAGAAAATCCACCCAGTCCGATGTCTCCACCCAGTCGGCAAGAACCTTCAGGTTGGCATCCGCCCGGGCGCGCAGGCCGGAAAGGCCACCGAGGCCATCCGCCCATTTCAGCGCGTCGAGGTAGTCCTCGACACAAAGCATGGAGGGCGTGTTGATCGTCTCGCCCTTGAACACGCCTTCGATCAGCTTGCCGCCCTTGGTCAGGCGGAAGATTTTCGGCAGCGGCCAGGCGGGGCTGTAGCTCTCCAGCCGCTCAACGGCGCGCGGACTCAGGATCAGGACACCATGCGCGGCTTCTCCACCCAGCACCTTCTGCCAGGAGAACGTCACCACATCGAGCTTGTCGAAGGGAAGATCCTGCGCGAAAGCCGCGGACGTCGCGTCGCAGATCGTCAGGCCGTCCCGATCCGCCGGGATCCAGGCACCATCCGGCACGCGTACGCCGGACGTGGTGCCGTTCCAGGTGAAGACGACATCGTTTGAAAAATCGACCTGGGAAAGATCCGGCAGCTCACCGTAGGGAGCTTCCAGCACGCGGGCGTTGTCCAGCTTCAACTGCTTGATCACATCGGTGACCCAGCCGGAGCCGAAGCTTTCCCAGGCCAGCATGTCGACGCCGCGCGCGCCGAGCAACGACCAAAGTGCCATTTCGACGGCCCCGGTGTCGGAAGCAGGAACGATGCCGACCCGGTAGTCGTCCGGCACCTGAAGCACCTTGCGGGTCAGCTCAATGGCTTCGGCGAGCTTCGCCTTGCCAGGTTTCGCACGGTGGGACCGGCCCAGAGGCGCTTCGCCGAGGTTCTCGAGCGCCCATCCGGGACGCTTGGCGCAGGGACCTGAAGAAAAATTGGGATTGGCCGGACGCACGTCCGGCTTTGCGGTGAGATCTGTCATATCCGTCTACCCTCACAGATAGTAGCCCCTCGTTGGGGAGGGGTGGCCCACCTGTGGGAATAAGACGATCCTTGACGCCGGTCAAATCAAATCGGCCTTGAAACGACAAAGGCCGGTCCAATGACCGGCCTTTGCAATTGTGCTTTGGCAGAGGATCAGAAGTTGCTCGTGATCGGCCCTTGCGGCTCGTAATAGACCGGAGCGGCCGCAGTCCTCATGGAATTGAAGGTATAGCGGACACCAAGCCGAATTTCGTGAGCGGTCAGATCCTCCCACTCAACGCGAGTCTCTCCGGAGCCTGCATCATGAAGTTTCACTGTCGCTGCATCACCCAGATCACGATACTGGTAACCGGCATCAAGAGACCAATTGTCGGTTACGGCATAGGACGCACCTGCCATCAAAGCCCACGCGAAATTCCACTCGCTGTGCTTGCCGTCATAGTTGCTGCGTCCGCTGCCACCCGGGTTGATCGAGTAGGTGTTGTTAGTTGTCACGTAGGACGCACCGATACCCGCGCCAACGTAAGGCGTGATCCTGTTCCAGGTCCCGAGATCAACATAGCCATTCAGCATTACAGTCCAGATGTCGATGTCAGTGCCTTCTTCCGAGTATCCACCCGAACAGGTACCGCAGACTGCATAACCCTTGACGCTCGCCGCAGTCTCATAGTCAATCGTGACATCGGACCGGAAATAGTCATTAAATTGGTAACCGACACCAACGCCGATCATCCATGCGTTGTCTATCGATTCGCGTTCAAAGCGCAGATCCCCGATAACCGGATCGTTGAAGCTACCGCTTGGATCGCCGTAAATCTTGTAACCGATATCGCCGCGCAGATATAAGCCGCCCGCCGCTACCGGGATTTGCGGAATGTGCTCAATGACCGGGGCCGGCAAATCCGCAGCATAACCCGCAGTGGAAAGTGCAACAGCAAAGCCGGTCAAAGACAAACGCTTAAAAGAATTGTCCATGTCCTCGTCCTCTTCCAGTGAGCGCCCGCTTCAACATATGCCGGACACATCAAACTCAAGGACATACTGACGAGAATTCATTAAAGGTGACTTAACTTTGTTCTTTAACCGTGATTTTTTACCTTAACGCAACCTTAATTGGCGGTGGTTTATTTACAAAAGATTAAAATTTGCTCTCAACTCGAGATACTTGGATTTCAGGGCCTGGATATCAGGCCGCAGCGGAAGCCACGACACCGACGATATCGTTGACCACCTGCTTGACAAGCTCCGCATCGTCGCCTTCCGCCATCACCCGGATAAGAGGTTCGGTCCCGGAGGCGCGGATCACAAGACGGCCGGATTTGCCCAGACGCGCCTCACCATCTTCAATGGCAGACTTGACGAGGTCCTTCTCCAGCGGCGTACCGCCGCTGTAACGCACGTTCTTGAGCACCTGGGGCACAGGCTCGAACCGGCGGCAGACTTCTGAAACCGGCCTGTTCTGGTCCTTCACGCAGGCAAGCACCTGCAGAGCGGCGATCAGACCGTCACCGGTGGTGGCAAAATCGGACAGGACGATATGTCCCGACTGTTCTCCCCCGACGTTATAGCCGTTGGCGCGCATGTGTTCGACCACATAGCGGTCCCCCACCCGTGTACGGGCGAGGTTGAGGCCAAGGCTTTCAAGATACCGCTCCAGCCCGAGGTTCGACATTACGGTCGCAACGATTCCCTGACCTGACAAACGGTTGCTCGCCTGCCAGGATTGCGCCACCACGGCCATCAACTGGTCACCGTCGACAACGGCTCCGTTCTCATCGACGATGATGACGCGGTCCGCATCGCCGTCGAGTGCGATACCTATATCCGCCCTGACCTCATGCACCTTTTCCGACAGCGCATCGGTGGACGTGGAACCGCATTCCTTGTTGATGTTGAAGCCGTCCGGCGAGACCCCCATCGTGATCACGTCCGCGCCAAGCTCCCACAAAGCTTCGGGAGCCACCTTGTAAGCCGCGCCATTGGCGCAATCGATGACCACGCGCAAACCTTCAAGGCTCATTTCGCGCGGCAGGGTGCGCTTGGCGAATTCGATATAGCGCTGCTGAGCGCCGTCGATCCGCTTTGCCCGGCCAAGGTCGCTTGCTTCCGGAAGGCGGGACGTCAGGTCGGCTTCGATCAGCTTCTCGATGGTCTTCTCGATCTCGTCGCTGAGCTTGAAACCGTCCGGTCCGAAGAACTTGATGCCGTTGTCCTGAAAAGGATTGTGCGAGGCGGAAATCATCACGCCGAGATCGGACCTGAGCGACCGGGTAAGCATGGCGACCGCCGGCGTGGGCATCGGCCCGAGCAGGAACACATCTATGCCGACGGACGTAAACCCGGCCACCAGTGCGTTCTCAAGCATGTATCCGGAAAGACGCGTATCCTTGCCGATGACCACCCGGTGGCGGTGTCCGCCGTTCTTGAACACCAGACCGGCAGCCATACCGACCTTCAGAGCCATCTCCGCCGTCATGGGATATGTATTGGCCTGGCCGCGAATACCGTCGGTCCCGAAAAACTTACGCATCAATCATGTCCGTTGAATTGTCTTTATTTGTGCGAACTCGCACCAAAGCTGGTCGATCAAGCGCATATTTAGCGCAGTTCGCACTGCCTGTGCTTCAAAATATGTGAGCAATTGTTACCATTCACTGACAATCCGCAAAGGCCGGAATAAAAATGCCCGGCTTGCGCCGGGCATTTGAAGTCATTGCGTTGATCGCCGGGACGCAATCAGGACTGCGGTTGCGGTTCCATGCCGCCGCTCGGCTCGTCGCCACCGCGTTTCGCGCCGGCGGTCGGCACAGCGGAGGACCGTCCGACCGGCTGGTCGTCATCCGTATCGCGAACCGGCGGATTGCCGACCAGTAGCCCCTTGATCTCATCGCCCGAAAGCGTCTCGTATTCCAGGAGACCCTTGGCGATTGTGTGGAGCTCGTCCTCGAAATCGCCCAGAATTTTCTTCGCGGTCTCATAACCCTGATTGACGAAGGACTTGATTTCCGCGTCGACGATCTTCTGGGTTTCGTCGGAGACGCTCTGGTTCTTGGCGACCGAATGGCCGAGGAACACCTCTTCCTGATTCTCGCCGTAAAGCAGCGGCCCCAGCTTGTCGGACATGCCGAACTGGGTCGCCATGGCGCGGGCAAGCTTGGTGGCCATCTGGATATCGCCGGACGCTCCGGAAGTGACCTTCTCGTAACCGAAGATCATCTCCTCGGCCACACGGCCACCCATGGCAACGGCAAGATCGGCCTTGCACTTGGCACGGGTCAGGGACACCTGGTCCTTTTCCGGCAGGCGCATGACCATACCCAGCGCACGGCCGCGCGGAATGATGGTTGCCTTGTGGATCGGGTCGGAAGCTTCCTGATGCAGCGCGACCAGCGCATGGCCGGCCTCATGGTAGGCCGTAAGCTTCTTTTCTTCCTCGGTCATGACCAGCGTGCGGCGTTCCGCACCCATCATCACCTTGTCCTTGGCGTCCTCGAATTCGGCCATGGTCACCAGCCGCTTGGAGCGGCGGGCGGCAAGCAGGGCGGCCTCGTTGACAAGGTTCATCAGGTCCGCACCGGAAAAGCCCGGTGTGCCGCGTGCAAGCGTTCTGATATCCACATCCGGCGCCAGCGGCACCTTGCGCATGTGCACTTTCAGGATCTTTTCGCGACCGGTGATATCCGGGTTCGGCACCACGATCTGACGATCAAAACGGCCAGGACGCAGAAGCGCGGGATCGAGCACGTCCGGACGGTTCGTCGCGGCGATGATGATCACGCCTTCATTCGGTTCGAACCCGTCCATCTCGACCAGCAACTGGTTCAACGTCTGTTCGCGCTCGTCATTGCCGCCGCCGAGACCGGCGCCGCGATGACGGCCGACAGCATCGATTTCGTCGATGAAGATGATGCAGGGCGAGTTTTTCTTCGCCTGTTCGAACATGTCGCGAACACGGGACGCGCCCACACCAACGAACATTTCAACGAAGTCGGAACCCGAAATGGTGAAGAACGGAACGTTCGCCTCACCTGCAACGGCCCTCGCCGTCAGCGTTTTACCGGTGCCCGGAGGGCCAACCAGCAGAACACCGCGCGGAATGCGGCCGCCGAGGCGCTGGAACTTCTGCGGATCGCGCAGGAATTCGACGATCTCCTGCAGATCTTCCTTGGCTTCGTCGATACCTGCGACGTCTTCGAACGTCACCCGGCCATGTGCCTCGGTCAGCAACTTGGCCTTGGACTTACCGAAACCCATGGCCTTGCCGCCGGATCCCTGCATCTGACGCATCACGAAGATCCAGATGCCGAGAATGATCAACATCGGCAACCAGGAGAACAAGGCTCCAAGCAACGGAGAACTCTCTGAAGGAGGCGTTGCCTTGATCAACACACCCTTTCCACGGAGTTCGTCGACATATTGCGCGCCGTCCGGTGCATAGGTCTGGAAAGCACCGCCACTGTTGTAGTTGCCGGAGATCTTCTGTTCCTGAATGACGACCGATCTGACTTCACCATTATCGACCTGCTTCATGAAGTCCGAATAAGCTATTTCATTCGTCGCGCCATGCTGCGCGGGACTTTGAAACAGTTGAAACAGTGCGATCAACAGCAAGGCGATGATCACCCAAAGGGCGAAATTGCGAAAATGTGCGTTCATTTTGTTCCCTTAACCGCCCGACGCGACATAACTCACGCGGTTATTTTCCTTCAAGCGAAGATAGGTCGCCCAAGGCCCGCTGCCAAGGCGGTGCGCCATAGTTGCGCAGATGCACTGACTAATTTGTTAAGTTCGGAGCTCTAACAGATGTTGAACCTGAGGAAAACTCTAGATTTCCTCTTCCGGGCCTCCACCATACAGATATTCAGCCTGCAAATTGTGCAGGAACGATGTTCTTTCCAAATTCAGTGCAATACCCTCGTCAGAATTGCCGACCGGCAGATACGTCGAAAGAGAAGATGTACCGATGATGCCCTCCGCCGTCCAAACGACCGGTGAACAGTCGAAGGCCTCCTTCGGCCAGCCGTCGGGCCAGAAAACATCCCTGGCCTGAACAGGTGCGCGGCAGAGCGGCCCCAGATGCAGCTTGCCCTCAACATCCGGCGAGGACATATCGGAGGGCCGCCAATACCGGTAACGATTGTCCCAGACACCAGGGGCAGCCGCGACGGTTAGCGTTTCGGGAGCTGTCCGGCCCACTTCCTTCCAGACCCGGATCGTGCTGCTGTCCGCGTCAAAAATCGCCCCTGCAAGCGTCTGCCGGCAATCGTTTCCGGCACTCAGCACCAGATCCAGAGCGTCCAGTTTGCGGAACCTGATCCGGACCCGGCTCCCGGCAGCGCCTGACGCCAATCGGATCAGCAGCCGCAGCCGCAGATCTTTCGCGGTTGCCCGATAGGCGTCCCGGCTCATCCTGAGCGGACCTGCCGGATGCTCGGTGACATGTTGTTGCACCAGCGTCTGAAGCGTTGTCTCAAGAGCTTCGCCCGCGCGGCGCAAATGCCCTGCCGTCTGCGCGATCCGGCTGGCGCTGAGACCTTCTTCGTCCAGCAGCGACATGATGGCCCGCAGGCGGCTTCGTTTGTATTTGAGGTCGAGGTTGGAAGGATCGGAACACCAGGTCTGCCCGCGCTGCCTCAGACTTGCCTCAAGGCGGCTCTTCGGCACACTCAGAAGCGGGCGCAACAACCGCAACCCGTGCGGACCGCCCGCCTCGTCGTCCGCCATGGCGCCCAGTCCGGCAAGCCCGCTGCCGCGCGTCAGCCGGTCCAGAAAGGTTTCGGCCTGATCGTCCAGATGATGTGCCAGCACAAGAGCCTGGGCGCCCGACTGCCGCATATGACCGGCGATCAGGCGATAACGCGCCCGGCGCGCTTCCTCCTGGACATTGCTGACGGGTTTTTCACCTTCCCAACGGAGGATTTTCGCAGGCAGGCCCCGACCGGCGGCCATTGCGGCAACAAAATCCGCTTCAGCGGCACTTTCCGGGCGCAGCCCGTGATCGACACAGACAACGTCCGCATCGCCCCGCCAGGACGCACGTCTCATCCATTCGCTGAAAAGAACAAGAAGACTTGAGGAATCCGCTCCGCCCGAGACGGCAAGAGTGAGCTTTGAAAAGGGTTTCAGACCGCTGAAAAGAAAATCGATATCTTCGTCCGGGAGCGCTGAATGCTCAACCGGCGGCTCGACTGGCCCGTCAGGTACATTGTGCACGGCGGCGCTCATCCCGTGCCTGCGACAAAACGGCGGGGGCGGCATTCGGATATTTGTTGAGGAGTTCGGAGAAAGTCGCGCAGGCGGCATCCGCCTCGCCGAGGCCGCGCAGCGACACGCCGAGTTTCAGGAGACTGTCCGGGCTCTTCGAATTGCCGGGATGGTCCGTATAGGTCTTCAGAAACGCATCCGCGGCTTCGCGGAAATTCTGCTGTGCAAGCAGGCTTTCCCCCAGCCAGTACTGGGCATTGGCCGACAGACCGTCTTCCGGGTAGTTCTCCAGGAATGTCCGGAAGCCCTGTTCGGCACCGGCATAATCGCCATTGACCGCGAGGGAATAGGCCTGATCGTAATCCGTGCGGGGGTCGCTGCTGCCAATAACGCTTGCAATCTGGTCGTCATTGGTCGCCAGACCCGGATCGGGAGCAAAGTCCCCACCCGCGCCGGGCAGATTTTCCAGTCCCTGCGCCAGGGCGGACAGATCGATCGGTCCGTCGGTCGGCAACCCGGTCGGGCCTTCATAGCCGCCGGCCTGCGACCAGTCGCTGTCGCCCGATCCGCCTGACGGGAGGGTCGCGAACCCGCCGCCCGGCGCAATCAGGGTACCCGTTTCCGGTGTCCCCTCCGGGGAGAGCCCTGGTGCGGTGCTCCCCGGCGCCACGTCGGACCGTTTGCCCGGCGTTCCGCCTTCAAGCTGCTGAAAACGGTATTCATTGTCTTCCTGCATGCGGCGCATCTGGTCCTGCAGTTCCCGCATCTGGTAGGCCAGTTGCTCAATCTGCCCGGTCAGCACCCGGATACGCTCTTCCAACTGGCCGATCCGGACAGATGAATCATCATTCTTGCGTCCGAACAGCTGCGCCTCGGACGGTGTGGCAGCGGCGATGAAAACCACCGCCATGACGAGACCTGCCAGTCCCCTTAAATTCCGCATTCGCTCCTCCGGTCTGGGATATGCCGAGCACCAACGGACCGGACAAATAGCCAATACCGACGCAGATCCGTGTGCATGACGTCTCATACCCTCCGGTATGTATCATGCCCGGCTCTGTACTCAAGGGCACAGAGCGCCCGGACTTCGGCTAAATTTTGGCAGTGACGGCATTGAGCCGGAAGAATTCGGCCCGTTTTCATGCCCCCCGCCGTTCAGATGGCATGAAAAAGGCCGGACACTGGGTCCGGCCTTCGGTTCAGATCGGCGATCCGATCAGTTGGTGGCGTTGTTGAGAACCGTCACCGCACGCCGGTTCTGGGACCAGCAGCTGTTGTCGTTACACACGGCCACCGGACGTTCCTTGCCGTAGGAAATCGTCTTGATACGCGATGCATTCACACCCTGGGAGACGAGATAGTCCCGCGCGGCCTGCGCGCGTCGCGCGCCAAGTGCAATGTTGTACTGGCGCGTGCCGCGCTCGTCGGCATGGCCTTCCACGGTAATCGTGTACTGCGAATAGCGGCTCAGCCATTTTGCCTGATTGGCAAGCGTCGCCTGGGCCTGCGAATTTATCACCGACTGGTCTTCTTCGAAGAACACACGGTCGCCGACATTCACCACAAAGTCCTGGCCTGTGCCCGGCTTCACATTACCTGCAAGCCCGTCCGGTTTGGTCTGGGCACATGCCGCCACAAACAGAACAGCGAAACAGATGGCCATCCATCGCGCGCCCTGAACGGCGTTTTCTCGTTTGAACATTCCTGTCTCCTAATCCCCAGCCCCGCCAACCTGACCTCATGGATCGTCTGGTCTTTGGTAAACGCTTTCTAGCCAAACCTGGTTAAAACCGTCTTTGCAAACATGGTTAACAACTTCCTAACACGGCCTGTCTGTCAAGCCTGTATCGAAAGTCCCGCGCGGTCTGCCTTTCCATGACATCAGGCAAGGCAGGCCGCATGATGTCTCAGTCGATCAGCGGCGACCAGGACGGATCCGACGCGAAGGCCGGGGTTTCAACCCGCTGTTCATTGTATCCGGTCAGGTCGACCGTCCAGACCTGCGGCCCACCGTTGGCGCCAGGCGTATCGCGGAAGAACACCAGCACCCGCCCGTTGGGAGACCAGGCCGGCCCCTCGTTATGATATCCCTCGGTCAGGATGCGCTCGCCCTTGCCGTCCGGCCGCATGACACCGATCATGAACCGCCCCTGATGCTGTTTGGTGAAGGCAATCAGGTCGCCGCGCGGTGACCAGACCGGCGTCGAATACCGGCCGGGGCCGAACGAAATTCGCTTTGCCTCACCTCCGCCCGCGTTCATGACATAGAGCTGCTGCGAGCCGCCCCGGTCGGATTCGAAGACGATCTGCCGTGCGTCCGGTGAAAAGGAGGGGCTCGTGTCGATGGCGGCCGAATTGGTCAGCCGCGTGGTCTGGCGGGACCTGAGATCCATCTTGAAGATATTCGCGTTGCCACCCTGTTGAAGGCTCATGACGACGCTTTGCCCGTCCGGTGAGAACCGGGGTGCGAAGGTCATGCCGGGAAAGTTACCGACGATTTCGCGCTGTCCGGTCTCGATGTTGAGAAGATAGACGCTCGGATCCGCACCGCCATAGGACATGTAGGTGACTTCCTGGCTCGTCGGCGAGAACCGGGGAGTAAGCACCAGATCCTCGCCACGCGTCAGATAACGGACATTGGCGCCGTCCTGATCCATGATCGCCAGACGCTTGACCCTTTTGTCCTTGGGGCCGGTTTCGTCGACGAAAACGATGCGCGTATCGAAATAGCCTTTTTCGCCGGTCAGCCGCTCGTAGATCGCGTCCGAGATGATATGCGCCAGGCGGCGCCAGTTTTCCGGCGTCGTGTAGAACTGCTGTCCAAGCATCTGCTCCTGCGCGAACACGTCCCAGAGGCGGAATTCGGCACGCAGCCGCCCGTCCGCCTGCTTGATGACGGTCCCCGTGACCAGCGCCTGCGCCGAAATCTGCCGCCAGTCGCCGAAGCGCGGTGTGGAATTCACGCTCATGTTCTTCTGGATGAAACTGGCCGGATCCAGAGGATTGAACAGCCCGGAGCGTTTCAGATCGGCTGAGATCACCGACGTCATGTCGGCAGCCAGCTTGCTGTCGCCTCCGTCGGCGGAAAATGACGGCAGGGCAATCGGCAGCGGCTCGATGTTTCCCTGGGTTATATCGATTTCAACAAGCGCCGATGCCGGTCGTGGTGCGATGACGGTCGCCAAAACCATCAGGACGGCAAGTCCGACGGATCTCCGGTCAGCGAGAACAGAAAGTTTTTTCAGTATTCCACGCATGAGCACAACAGCTCCCTTATCGACAATCAGTTCGGCCAAGCCGGACTATCCCCCAAGCATCTCTCTCGGGTCAAAGTTTATGATGACTTCCTGCCATGCGTCGTATTTCGCAACCGGCAGGGAATATGGCTGGCAGCGCATGACGGCGCGTACGGCACTGCTCGCGGCCGCCCCGAAGGCCGGATTTCCGCTTGAATTGAGCACCTCGGGACTGCCTGAAACGTCTCCGGCGCGCGAAAGGTTGAAGCGGACCCTGACCTTGAGATCTTCCGCACCGACCGCACCGACCGGCGGGCTCCAGCATTGCGCCACCTGGCCTCTGAGCGCGTCGAGTTCCGACTGGCTCATGCGCACATCCTGCTGGCCCCTGTTGGATCCGAGCGAGGCCGGCTGCTGCGACGACGCTCCGGACTGTTTCGCCGGTTCGACCTTGTTCAGAAGAGCCGCGATCTGTGTGCTGTCGAAGTTTTCGTCCGGTGGTTCGGGCGTTCTTCTCGGCGCAGCAGGTTTCGACCGCGGAGCCACGCTCGTGACGATCGGTTGCGGGGCCGGCGCGGCTTCCTGCTGCGGTTCCGGTTCCGGCGCGGGTTCAGCCGCGGGCACCGGTTCGGCCGTCTCGGCGGGCTCAGGCTCCGGAGCGGGTGCCGGTTCAGGCTCAGGTTCTGGTTCCGCAACCTGCTCGGGAGCAGGCGTCGGCTCGGGTGCGGGCGTGGGAGCCGGGGTCGGCGGCGTCGGCTGCTGAACGTTGCTCTCGCCCGGCGTCTCGTCGGGTTCGGTCGGCTTTTCCGAAGGTGTCTTGCTGGGTTCCACCGCTGCGACTTCCCGGATCTCGGCGGTTTTCTCACCGATCCTCAGCCGCGTGAATTCTTCAATCGGCACCAGATCGACCGGGAGGGAATCCACTGCGGGCACAGAATAACTCTCCGCGTCCGGAAAGGCCGCAATGCCCCAGAGCAGGATGGCCGTATGACCGGCCAAAGACGCGATGAGACCTGCGCGCATGACGCGTTACGAGTCCCGTTCTTCCAGAGTGACAAGACCGAGGCGTTTGAACCCGGCCGCGTTGATCCGTCCCATAAGCTTCATCACCGTGCCGTAGTCGGCATCCTGATCGCCGCGCACGTAGATCCGTTCCTCGTAGCCGTTGGATGCGATGGCCTCGAGCTTCGGCACCACTTCGTCCAGTCCGATCGGTGTATCCTGAATGAAGATCTCTCCGGCGGCGTTCACCGAGATCGTTATCGGCTCCGTATCCCCTTCAAGCGCCTTGGCGCGGGTTTCCGGAAGGTCGATCGGCACACCTACGGTCAGCAGCGGTGCGGCCACCATGAAGATGATCAGCAGAACCAGCATGACGTCCACGAAGGGCGTCACGTTGATTTCGCTCATCGGCGCATTCCGCCGCCGGCGCCGTCCGCGCCGTCCGCCCGACTGGCCTGAACTGACCTGCATGGCCATGGTTCAGCCCCTCTCGTCGATCTGGCGGGACAGGATCGCTGAAAACTCGTCGGCGAACCCTTCCATGCGGGAGACCGCCTTGCCGACATCGTGGGAGTACTTGTTGTAGGCGATAACGGCCGGGATCGCCGCCAGCAGACCGAGCGCGGTCGCAAACAGCGCTTCCGCGATCCCCGGTGCGACAACTGCAAGGTTTGTGCTCTCGGAAGCCGCGATCGCCTGAAACGCCGTCATGATGCCCCAGACCGTGCCGAACAGACCGATGAAGGGTGCCGCCGCACCGACGGTCGCCAGTATGAGCAGCCGGCTTTCAAGCCGTTCGGCTTCGCGCTGGATGGTGACATCCATCACCCTGTCGATACGTTGCTGCAAGCTGGCGATTGCAGGGCGCGCGCCTTCATGGCTTCGCTTCCACTCGCGCATGGCCGCAACGAACAGGGCCGCCATGGAATGGTTGACCCGATTGTGAAGCGTACCATAAAGCTCCTCGAGCGACTGGCCGGACCAGAACACCGTCTCGAATCGGCTCATCTGCCGCCGGGTGCGGCCGATGAGCATGAATTTATCGACGATGATGGCCCAGCACCACACCGATGCCAGGAGGAGGCCGAGCATGACGATCTTGACGACGATATGCGCCTGCCAGAACAGCGAGAAAAACGAAATACCGCTGTCGGGAGCTGTCAATGTCGATTGGACAAGTGTTTCCATAATCTCAATGACCTCTTGGCGGTACGAAACCGTTGTGCATTCAAATCTCCGGCAGTTGCAGAATTGGACCGGAAATACGGACCGGCTCCTGTTGTTCTGCCGCCTCTCTGACGTTTGATTTTGTCAAAACTGGGACTTAACCAATCAAAGCAAGTCCATCTCTAAAGGAATCAATTAAGGTTACTGCGAGCTTAACGCATAAACCTCATTTGATTCATTTTCGCGGCAACACGCAGCCGTGATGAGGACAACCTGCCCAAGGTGTTCATCCGACAGACGTTTCACCCGGCGCGTGAAGACGAAGTTTTTCTGCAAGAATCGGTGGCATTCGGGTCGCACGCCCCTGAGCGGTGATCACCGCGACGGTGACTGCGGCCGAAACCAGCAAGTCTTCGCCCCGGAAGACGACCTGATCAAGCTTCACCCGGGCGCCCCTGACATCCGAAACGCTGCTGCGAACCAGAAGAACATCGTCGATACGGGCGGGCTTTTGAAAATCGAGCGTCATGGACCGTACGGCGAAGGCAAGCGGAACGCCATGGTTTCCTCCCGCCAGTTCCGAATGATGAATACCGATCATGCGAAGAAAATCGGTGCGCGCGCGTTCGAAAAACTGCACGTAAGCCCCGTGATAGACAATGCCGGTGAAATCCGTGTCTTCATAATAGACGCGAATGGGCAGCACGTGGCCGCCCTCTTCCAGGCGTCCGGCAAGATCCGGCCAATCAGTCACCGCAGCGTCCTTTTCTTTGCATTTATGAAGGCTGGAGCTTATCGCCTGCCACCGCCCGCGCCTAGCGTGTACGGCGCAAGTGACCTATTCCACGAAGCGGCTCGTGGCATCACGGTCGCGATCGTATCGTTTCATGAGCGGAAACGGTGGCAACCAGCTTTCGCGGCGGATCGTCCAGCTTTCGTAGGTTGGCATCAGTTGGTCCGTGGCATCCAGGGACCCCAGGTTCACTTCGATTTCGTCTCCCGTGCGCGCATAGACGGAAGAGCCGCATCGGGGACAGAAAAACCGCCCGGCATAGTCGCGGGTTTCACCTTCTATTGTCACCGCTTCCTGAGGGAATATCGCGGAAGCATGGAAAAGAGCCCCATGGTGCTTGCGGCACTCGAGACAATGACACAGACCGACCCGGTATGGACGTCCCGACGCCACAAGACGGACGTTGCCGCACACGCAGCCACCCGTGAACCGGTCCATGCCGTTCCTCCGTTAAACCAGAGCTCAAGCAGCCTCAACCGGGACAACCGGGCGAGGCTTCACACTCAGGCTGCGGCAACCTCGGCAAGGAAAGTCTCGACGGAGGCACGAAGCTGTTCCGCCTGCTGTTTCATCTCGATGGTTGCCGTCAGCACATCGCCGACCGCCTCGGAGTTTTCTGCAACGCCCTCGTTCAGCAACGCGACCGTTGTCGCAACGCTGCGCGTCCCCTCGGCCGCTTCCGAAACATTGCGGGAGATTTCACCCGTTGCGGCACCCTGCTGCTGAACGGCTTCGGAAATCGTCACCGTATAGGAATTGACCTCTTCAACGGACCCCGAGACGCGAGCGATTTCTTCCACCGCTTCGGTCGTGGAGGCCTGAATGGCAGAGACCTGAGTCGAAATCTCTTCCGTCGCCTTCGCGGTCTGGCCGGCAAGGGACTTCACTTCCGAGGCAACAACGGCAAATCCACGGCCCGCTTCACCTGCGCGAGCAGCTTCGATGGTCGCGTTCAAAGCCAGGAGGTTGGTCTGTTCGGCGATTTCAGAGATTAGCGACACGACGTGGCCGATCTTCTTGGCCGCTTCCGCAAGCCCGGAGATCTTGGCGTTGGAACTCTGCGCCGCCGTAGTCGTCTGTCCCACGATGGACGCGGTCGTCTCGACCTGGCGGGAGATTTCCGCGATGGAGGCGTTGAGTTCTTCTGTGGCGGAAGCAACCGCCTGGACATTGGAGGAGGCGTTCTGGGACGTGGACACCGCAGTCTGCCCGTGATCGGTCGCCGAAGCCGATCTCTGGCTGAGGGCAGCGGAAACATCCTCGACACGGGCGATGTTGCTTTCCACCAGTTCAAGCACCGACTGGGATTCAGCCCGGAACGACGCGATCAGTGAATCGATCCTCTTTTCCCGGGTCTCGCGGGCGATATGGCCGACCTTGCGCTCTTCCGCCAGCCGCTCTCGCTCGACGGAGTTCTCCTTGAAGACTTCAATGCAGCGCGCCATGCGGCCGATCTCGTCCTGACGCTCGGTCGCTTCCACCATGACCTCCAGATCGCCGTCGGCAATCGCGCGCGCGGCAACCGACAGGCGTTCCATCGGAGAGAACATGCGCCTGGTGATCCACCAGATGAGACCGACGATTGGGACGAGGCACAGGAAACCGGAGAGAACCGCGCCGTAGGTGATGCGGTTCGCGGCGGCCGAGAGTTCGGTCTGCCGGACGGCTTCGACAACACCATAGGCTTTGTTTTCAAACGTGCTTTCCGTGTCGGCAAACCGGTAGTCCTCGCCGCCCAGCCGGATCAAATGGTCTCCCGCGCTGATATCCGCCAGTGAATAGGTTGCGCTTGCGCGTCCTGCGGCATCAAGCTGGACCAGCTTGCCCGTCGAATCGACCAGGAAAACCTGCTCGCTCTCGCCTAGGCCCGCCGGCTCGTTCAGAAGTTTAGCCAGGTGGCTCATGTCCGCCGAGAACGCGAGCGCTCCGAAAAAGCGGTCGAGATAGAATATGGGAGCCGCAAGAACCAGTGAAACAGCCCCGTCCTCTGCGGTGACGAAACCGGAGGAAAAGATCTGTCCTGCGGCCAGCGTCTCGTTTTTTGCAGCAGCATACAGAGCGCCGAATGCGTTTTGGACCGGGTGGCCCTCAATCTCGGGTGCATCCACATGATGGGCGAATTCGTGACCTTTACCGTAGGTATAGGTTATGAACCCTTCCGGGTTCGCCAGGGCGGCATCTGAAAACAGACCCTGACCGATCACGTCCTGATAGACTGGATGCACGGCCTTGTGGTTGTTCACGTAATAATTCGTTTCAGCCGGTTCACTGAGCAAATGGCGCTCGTGCGGCGCATGCGGATTGTCGGTGACAAAGATCCGTCGAAGGGTTTCTGTCTGTCCCTCCTTCAGGTTCTTCCAGCCGACCATCGACTTCATCAGACTGTCCTTGGCTTCATCGAGAGAGACGAAGAACCGGGCGCTGTAGATCACCTGGTTCAGAGCCAGTTCGAGCACCTTCTGTTTCGCCCTTGTCGCACTGGTCAGGCCGTTATCGGCCTGACCGTTGGCGACATCGCGCGAAACCTTGGATGTGACAGCCACGATTGCCACGCACATAACCAGTGCGCCGGCAAAAAACATGAGAGCCAGTTTAGATGACAGCCGCTTGCGCATAAAATCCCCCCAAAAAGATCGCGGGACGATACGGACACATTGACAAACAAATACTTAATATAGGGCCTTGAACCTGACAAAAATTACAAGCTTCCACCAAGGCGCTCTTTGTTCTTCCAGGTTGTTCCAGAAGATCGAACAGGCATACCAATTTCAACAAACAAGACCCTCTTTGATGAGGCTGGTATCAATCACATCAGGAAATCAGTTTCCGGCGTTTCCAAATGCGGACTTCGCCCTTGCCTGTATAGGTAGTACCGCCAATATGAAATTGCCGGTCATGGAGTAGTAAAGGCTCGTGAACTCGAGGCACCAAAGATATTGTGCAAGTGCGAAAAGAACGTGTGCAATTTCTCTCTGACCGACTAAATGAAATACGAAAACCTGCAGAGAATTATTTTTCAGAACTTGACAAAATTATACAGAAAATTCCTTCGGAGATTTACTTTCAACAAACGGAGAGAAAGCAAAAACAAGTAGATTTCCAAACGCCCCCCAAATATCTTCTCATTCAAACTAAATTAACAATATCAATCAATTATACAAGAAATTCATCCTGATTAGGACCTCGAAAATGCTTCTCGATAAATTTCGTATTGGCTTCAAGATCTGGATTCCGGTCATCAGCCTTGCCGTATTCACACTTGCGATCATTACTTACGATCTCTGGTCGCTACGGACGATCCTTTACGGCGAACGCACTGCAAAAACTCAGACGGTCGTTGAGATCACAAACTCCGTACTGAAGTACTTCCATGAGTTGGAGACGTCAGGGGAACTGAGCAGGGAAGAAGCCCAGGAGTGGGCGCGCAACGTTGTGCGTGCGATACAATTCGACGGGAACAACTACGCCTTCATTCAGAACTATGAAGGAACACGCATCGTCAGCGCCAACAAGGCCAGCGAAGGAAAGAGCGCCTGGAATTCGCAGGACAAGACCGGCAAGTACCACGTACGCGAAATGATCGACGCCGCCCGCAACGGCGGCGGCGTCGTGACGTACATGTGGAACCGCAAGGGCGAGGACGCGCTGATCCCCAAGTCCACCTGGTCGGAAGCCTTCGAGCCCTGGGGTTGGGTGACGGCCACTGGCGTTTATGTTGACGATGTGTCTGCCGCCTTCTGGTCCAAGGTCAGCACGATGATAGGCGTCCTGGCCATAGGTGGCCTGATCGCCACCGTGATCGCCATCGCCGCGATCCGTAACATCGTTGTTCCGCTGAAGGGCCTGACCCTGAGCATGAAGGTATTGGCGGACGGCGACACCAACGTCGAGATTACAGGAATGCGTCGCGGGGATGAGATCGGTGAAATGGCGGAAGCCATGGAAACCTTCGTTGCCAACGAAAACACGCGCCGGGAGCTCGAGCGCACCCAGAACGAACGCCAGCAAATGGACTTGCGGCGCTCGAGCAACATCCAGGGACTTTCCTCGGAGTTCGACGTCCAGATCACCGGCCTTTTGAACACGATCACCAATTCGGTGGAAAGTCTGCAACATGCCTCCACAAACCTGAACTCTGGCGCCCAGCAGACCACGAACCAGAGCGAGGCGGTTGCTTCCGCAGCTGCAACCGCGTCTGCCAATACGGAAACGGTTGCCGCAGCCGCGGAAGAACTTGCCACTTCGGTTGCCGAAATCAGCCGACAGGTGTCCTCCTCCAGCGAGATCGCATCCCAGGCGGCGCAGCAGGCATCCTCGACGAACGAACGCATCCAGGGGCTTTCCGAAGCGGCCGCGAAAATCGGCGAAGTCGTCACGCTCATCCAGGCCATTGCCGAGCAGACCAACCTGCTGGCGCTGAATGCGACCATCGAGGCTGCCCGTGCCGGAGAGGCGGGCAAGGGCTTTGCGGTGGTCGCGGCCGAAGTGAAGGAATTGGCGACCCAGACCTCCAAGGCCACCGAGGAAATTTCCTCGCAGATTTCCAGCATTCAGGGTGAAACCAGTCACGCGGTCGAAGCCATCGGCACCATCACAAGCACCATTAGCAAGATCAACGAGATCACGACCAACATCTCGGCTGCGGTCGAACAGCAGGGCGTTGCCACCAACGAGATTGCTTCCAACATCCAGCAGGCTGCAGCCGGTACGCAAGAGGTAACCGACAACATCGGAGGCGTTTCCTCCGCCGCCGGCATTACCAACGAGGCGGCGGACATGGTCTACTCTGCAGCCCAAAGCCTGGACAAGGAAGCCCATGAGTTGAGCGCAAGTGTCGGGACTTTCCTCAAGGGCATCAAGGAAAACTCCGCAGAGGCTGCCTGACCGCCCTCTGAAGTATCACACCCCAATGAGGCCGCCTTTTCGGGCGGCCTCGTTTTTTGGGCAGGCTGCCTTTTGCTATCCCTGTAATCCCAAGACAAAAGTCTAGATCTTTGAACGAGGACGCGCGGTTTCAAGCATCTGCGGGTCCTGATGGCTGTACGTGCGTTTCAGGCACCTCAAAAAACAACAGATTCGCGTCTTACTCCGGATCCAGAAACAGGCCCATCTGCGGCGTGTCGGCCCTGGACGGCACCGCAAAGCCCATGTGATCGAAGGCCATCGGCGTCAGGATCCGGCCGCGTGGTGTCCGCTGCAGGAAGCCGTTCTGGATCAGATACGGCTCAACGATCTCCTCGATCGCGTCCCTGGGTTCTGAGAGAGCGGCGGCGATAGTCTCGATGCCCACGGGTCCGCCACCGAAATTGACCGCGATCTGGGTAAGATAACGCCGGTCCAGACTGTCCAGCCCCGCGCCATCCACCTCGAGCTGCAGCAGCGCCTTGTCCGCCAGAGCCCTGTCCACTCGCTCGATACCGGCGACAATCGCGAAATCGCGGACCCGCCGCAGCAGGCGCCCGGCGATGCGCGGTGTTCCGCGCGAGCGTTTCGCGATTTCATGTGCCCCGTCCTCGGCGATGCCCAGGCCCAGGATCGACGCCCCGCGCTTGACGATGTGTTCCAGCTCCGGAACCGTATAGAACTGCAGGCGGACGGGTATCCCGAACCTGTCCCTGAGCGGGGTCGTCAGAAGTCCGAGCCGGGTGGTCGCAGCGACAAGCGTGAATTTCGCCAGATCGATCTTCACGGATCGGGCCGCGGGCCCTTCCCCGATGATCAGATCGAGCTGATAGTCCTCCATGGCCGGGTAGAGCACTTCCTCGACCGCCGGACTGAGCCGATGAATCTCGTCTATGAACAGGACATCGCGCTCTTCGAGGTTGGTTAGAAGCGCCGCCAGATCGCCGGCCTTGGCGATCACAGGACCCGAGGTTGCCCGAAAGTTCACGCCGAGTTCGCGCGCCATGATCTGAGCCAGCGTCGTCTTTCCCAGTCCCGGCGGACCGACGAACAATACATGATCGAGCGCTTCACCGCGTGCTTTCGCCGCGCCGATGAAGACCTTCAGATTCGCACGCGCCTGTGCCTGGCCAACAAAATCATCCAGCACCTGCGGGCGCATTGTGCCGTCGATCTCGTCGCCCCGGATCTCGGGTGTTACGATGCGAGTGTCATCCGACATTGCTTACGACCGTAAACAGCAGCACCAGAAGCAGCGCGCAATAAGCAACCCTGATCGCGTGATACTTTCTGAACTGGCGCCGCACGAAGGGGTCATCCGTCTCCAGCCGCCGGCCTTTCATGGCAAACGACCTGTCACCGACCGCCTGGGAGAAACGGTGATCGAGAAACATGATCCCGCCGATACCCAGAACGACGAACCCAACGGCAAGGACGGCATAAAAAGCGACAATCATCCGGCAAGTTCCTTCAGGCCCAGACGGATCAACTGCTCCGTGGTGACGTTCTCTCCGGCCGACTGCATCGCCTTGGCCACGGCCGCGCTTGCCTGCGGTTGGCCGTATCCAAGGTTCGTCAGCGCGGAAACGGCTTCGGCGACAGGCCGCGCGGCGACATTATCGGCAACCGACTGCGACACGGAGATCGTCGCCTCGTCGACGCTGGCAAGACCCGGCGCCTTGTCCTTCAGTTCCGCGAGAATACGCTCGGCCACCCGTTTTCCGACACCCGGCGCCCGCGAAATCGTTGCCTTGTCGCCGAGTGCGATGGCGTTGGCCACTTCCCCCGCCTTGAGGATACCCAGAACACCGAGCGCCACCTTGGCGCCGACGCCCTGAACCGTCATCAGCATGCGGAACCATTCCCGCTCCGCCTCGACGCCAAATCCGTAAAGCCGGATCATGTCTTCGCGAACGATCGTTTCGATGAATAGAACCGCGGCCTCACCCGCTCTTGGCAGGCCCTGCAGGATGCGCGACGGACAATGAACCTGATAGCCGACCCCGTGCACATCCAGAATGACATGATCTTCGCCGTAGCTGTCGATCGTTCCCTTGAGTTTCCCGATCATCTGAGTTTCCCGGTCATGCCGCCCCCATCGCCGCGACCCGCGCGGCCGTGCTTGCCCGATGCTGCGCGTGACAGATTGCAATCGCAAGCGCATCGGCCGCATCGTCGGAATTGAATGTAGCCCGCGGCATGAGAACTTTCACCATCGCCCGGATCTGACCCTTTTCCGCATGGCCGGTCCCGACCACGGTCTTCTTCACCAGATTGGGCGCGTATTCGGCGACCGGCAGGCCGGCAAGCGAAGGCACCAGCAAGGCGATGCCGCGCGCCTGCCCCAGTTTCAGCGTCGCGCCCGCGTCCTTGTTGACGAAGGTAAGCTCGACCGCGGCCTCAGCCGGTTCGTGCTGCCTCACAACGTCGCTCAGCCCTTCGTGAAGCTCCACGAGGCGCTCCGCCAGGCTCTTCTTGTTGTCCGAGGTGACGGTACCGGAGCCGATGAAGGACAGCCGGTTGCCGGCCGCCTCAATGATGCCCCAGCCGGTGCGTCGCAGCCCCGGGTCGATGCCCAGCAAACGAATCGTGTGTGTCATGGAACAAATCGGTAACAAAACTTCTGCGTTGACGCCAGACAAAGCGCAGCTTACGACCGGAATGCTTGTCAAGTTTGAACCGGAATCCGCTCCTTTTGACGGGGAGACGACGGTTTCTCCATCGGTTCTCTTCATTTCCACATGGCGCTCTGCCGCCTGCCGTGCCCCCGATGCGCGCACCGAGAGTTTCCATGTTTGATATTTTCAGCTCATTTTCACCCGGCTTGCTGATGTTTCTCGCCGCCGTCCTTTTCGTCGCCGGATGCGTGCGTGGCTTTGCAGGGTTCGGTGCCGGGATGATCTTCATGCCCATAGCCGCCAGCGTCATGCTACCATCCACCGCAGCCGCCTCGTTCCTGTTCATCGACGGGATCGTGGCCCTGCCGCTGGTCGTTCGCGCGCTGAGACTGTGCGACTGGTCGACCGTCCTTCCCGCAGTGATCGGCGCGGTGGTGTTCGTCCACTTCGGCGCATGGCTCCTCGCCAACACCGACGTTCTCGTGCTGCGCTGGACAATCTTCGCCATCGTCACCGGCCTGCTTCTGCTGCTGATCTCCGGATGGCGCTACCACCGCAAGGCCACCTGGCCGGTATCTCTCGGCGTCGGCGCGGTCAGCGGCGTTCTCGGCGGTGTTTCACAGCTGTCCGGACCACCCGTAGTCGCCTTCTGGCTCTCCAGCGCCCGGGAACCGGCGATCGTGCGCGCCAACCTGATCGTCTTCCTCGCGCTTGCCAGCGTCGGCACCTTTTTCGCCTATATCGTGAACGGCTTCTTCACCCTGCAGGTCTTCCACCTGCTGATCATGGCGACCCCGGTTTATGCGCTGGCGATCTATGCCGGCTCGAAAGGCTTCAGCAAGGCAAGTCCGAAGCACTACCGGAAGCTGGCTTATGTGCTGATCGCACTGGCGGCGCTCACCAGCATGCCCGCCCTGGACCCGCTATTCCGCTAGCTTCTCCTGCCATTTGGCGCATTTCTGCTCCATCAGGCGCTCCAGTTCGGCGTCGAACTCCGCACGGCTGGAAGACGCCTGCGCCAGAATGCTGAGGGAAACGATTGCCGCATCCACCGCTTCCTCGCGCACGTCTTCAAGCGAGTGGTTCTTGTATCCGCTGCCCGGCGCGCCGGTCGCCGAAAGAACCGCCTGCGCCAGCTCCCCGGCTTCTTCTGCCAGTTTCAACGCACGCTCCTGCAGGGTTTTCGGATCTTTACGGGTGAGTTCGAAGATATTGAACATCGCAGCGTCTCCGGTTTTTGCGGCAAGGTTGTTGCCCCCACCCCTTACAAACAAAAACCCCGGCCGGGCCGGGGTTTCCAAATCCAGATAAACTCAAAACCGCTCAGGAAGCCAATGCCGCCATGGTGTCCTCGTCAACATCGAAATTCGAATAGACGTTCTGGACGTCATCGTCATCTTCCAGCATGTCGATAAGTTTCAAAAGGGTCTGGGCCTTGTCCGTATCGACCGGTGTCAGGTTCTGCGGTTTCCAGATGATCTTGGTGGACTCCGCCTCACCCAGCGCTGCTTCCAGCGCCGCGGCAACATCGTTTAGATCCTCGAAGGCCGCGTAGATCGTGTGACCGTTTTCGTCGGACTGGACGTCTTCCGCCCCGGCCTCGATCGCAGCTTCCAGCACCGCGTCGGCTTCACCGGCCTCCGGCTTGTAGACAATTTCTCCGACCCGGTCGAACATGAAGGAGACTGAACCGGTTTCGCCCAGCGAACCGCCGCATTTGGTAAAATAGGAGCGAACATTCGAGGCGGTGCGGTTGCGATTGTCGGTCAGGGCCTCGACAACGACGGCAACTCCCGCCGGGCCGTAACCCTCGTAGCGGATTTCCTCGTAGTTGTCGGCGTCACCCGTCTGTGACTTGTTGATCGCGCGCTGGATATTGTCCTTGGGCATGGACTGCCCCTTGGCGTTCTGCACGGCGAGGCGCAGGCGCGGATTTGCATCCGGGTCAGGGTCGCCCATCTTGGCGGCAACAGTGATTTCCTTGGAGAGTTTGGAGAACATCTTCGACCGGGCCGCATCCTGGCGTCCCTTGCGGTGCATGATATTCTTGAATTTTGAATGGCCTGCCATGGCTCTTTCCGGTTCTCTGCGGATGATTTCGATGAAAAACTGCGCCGCTTATAGGCAACTTGACGGGGAAAATCCAGATCGGAGAATTGCGCGCCCGCGCTTTCAGCCGCCTGACGGCCAGAATTCCGGGAGCACCGGCTGCAGCCGTCCGCCGATCCTGACAGGAGCGATTCTCTCGGCCAGCCCGGTCCGGTCGTCGGTTTCAATGGCCACGCCGCTTATGGTCGGCTCGCCGGTTGCCGGCGTAAAGCGGCCACCCGGAATCTTGCGCTGGAACCGGTTGACCGGTTCTTCCTTATCCATGCCCAGAACGCTGTCATAGGCACCACACATGCCGGCATCGGTCATATAGGCCGTCCCGTTCTCCAGGATCTGGTGATCGGCGGTCGGCACGTGGGTATGCGTTCCGACAACGAGGCTCACCCGGCCATCGAGAAAATGAGCCATGGCCTGTTTTTCGCTGGTCGCCTCCGCGTGCATGTCGATGATGACGGCGTCGGCCACCTGCCCGAGCGGACAACTGTCGACCACCTTGTCGATGACGGCGAACGGATCGTCCAGGGCATCCATGTAGACCCGGCCCATCACATTCGCGACCATGACCTGCGCACCGTTGCGTGCGGTGAACAGATGCGCGCCCCGGCCCGGCGTGCCGGCCGGGTAGTTGACCGGCCGCAGCAGACGGTCCTGCCGCTCGATATAGACAAGCGTGTCGCGCTGGTCCCAGACATGATTGCCCGTCGTGACCACGTCGGCCCCGGCATCCAGAACGTCCTGAAGAATAGCTTCGGTGATGCCGAACCCGGAGGCGGAATTCTCTCCGTTGACAATCACGAAATCGAGCTGGTTGGCCTCCACCAGACTCGGCAATTTCTCAATAACGGCGGTTCGGCCGACGCGGCCGACGAGATCGCCCAGAAACAGAATACGCATCAAATCCTCATTGAACGATCCGCCGCGGCCCTTCCGGCCGGTCAGCCGAACGCCCTGTAGCCCTGTTCGGTCAAAATTCCATTCAACGGCTTGTCATGCTCTTCCGCGGGCACGCGGTCAACCTCCTGCGCGGCGAAGGCAAGGCCGATACACAAAAGAAGCCCCGTCTTTTCCAGCGCCGCGATGGCCGTATCGTAATGCCCCTTGCCGTAGCCGATCCGGTTGCCGACCGCGTCAAAACCGGCAAGCGGCATCAGCAGCACCTGAGGCCGCACGGCCACGGCATCTGGCCCCGGCCCCATCGTGCCGAAACCGGCATCCACAAGGTCCGCGCCGCGTTCCAGCGTTCTGAAGACAAGATGCGGTTCGGCAACGACCGGCAGGCACAGCGGATGCCCTTTTTGGCGCAGGCGGTCCATAAGTGGCCTTGGATCCACTTCATCGCGAATAGGCCAGAAGCCTGCCACCACGGCGGCATCCGGCAACGGCAGTTCGTCGGTATGATCCACCAGAGACAGGCTCTTCTCTATGCGGATTATGCCGCCCAGCGCAGCGCGGCGCGCGAGAGCTTCCTTGCGAAGGGCATCTTTTTCAGCGGCGAGCGAAGACAAAACTCTCATGGGCTCTCATTCTTGGCCCTTCTACCTGAGGAAAGGCAGAGTGTGCGGCCGTCCGACCGTTGGAAGTGCGATCCCGGGAAACCTACAACGTAGGTGGGCGCCGTGTGCAACAGACCACGGCCCGAAGCAGGGACAGCTCCCTTGGGAATGCTTAAGGCCCCGGGGATATTTTTCCTGACGTATCGGCCAGCCGCGACTAACGCATATAGACCCGCGCCGCCGCAATTACCAGAGCGGCGTGATGTTCATGGCGAACAGAGTCTTGCTTGATGCGCAGTCGGCCGGTTTAAAATCAGGAAGCGTCACCCGACCGCAGGCTTTTGGTCAGGCTGTCGGCAAGGCTTTCAATCCGCGCGGCGGCCGTGTTGACCGATCTGGCGAGTTCCTGCTCGTTCTGGCTCATGTTGTCCAGAGCGTCCACCTGCTGCCGCCTGGCTTCGCTGAGGTCTTCTTCAAGACCGGCGATTTTCTTTTCAAGCTCGGACAACTGGTCGGTTGCCATGATCCCGGCCATGACCGTGAGCCGTTGATCGCCGATTTCGCCGAAAGCGCCCCGCAACTCGGTAATCCAACCGTCGAACCGCTTGGCCAGCCCCATCAGACGGTCTTCCTCACCGTCGTCACAAGCCATGCGAAAGGCCTTGCCGTTGATCGTGACGGTGATCTGCGCCATCAGTGCCTAACCCCCATGCGCATCGAGCACGCTGCGTATGGTTTCCATGGCCGAGACGAGCCGCCGGGAGACATCCTTGTTGGCCTCCTCGAGCCGGGATGCCCGCGCCTGGCTTTCATCCAGAGAGGTCGCGAGTTGCGAGCGATCCTCTCCGAGCCGTTGCAGATCGTCCTGCAGGGCATTCAAAGACCTGTCCGCGTCCATACGCCTCTGAACCGCCGTTTCCAGATGGCTTACGGCCTTTTCGAGGCGCTTTGCCGCGTCGGCAAGGCTGGTCTTTTCCATGCAGTCGACTTCCGACATGTATTACGTCGTCCCAATACTTTTCGCGGCTGCCCGCCCGTTCCTTCCAAACCGTCATAGTTGAGATTTGGCACATTCGCCCGGTCAGTTGCCAGCCGATTTGAATATGCCCGCTCGGGCGCTTCCAAACGTTGGGTCGACTGCGAAAAAGCAAATCTTTAACAGGGTAGCGAGCTTAGGCATCGCATCTTCTTTCAGTCAATGCCACCATCGGCAGAATCCTCAACTCAATGTCGCTCCGGATGGGAAATTTCTTTCCGCCAGAGGTGATCGCGGCATTAAAGCTGCTTTGTTGACTCGCCGCAGGTTCCTGATATTTGTCTGGCGCCTGATCGAAGTTGACGAAAGTCGAATTCTCAGCAACGCACCTCATTCACGCCGCGGCGGGCAGTTGCGCCTGACCTGGTGGTCCGCTCTGGAAGCTGGGGCTCCAAAGCAAGCAACGGGAAGACGATGACCGATCTTGATAAACATCAGCGCATGGCGAATGCGATCCGCTTTCTTGCCATCGATGCCGTGGAAAAGGCGAAATCCGGCCACCCTGGACTGCCCATGGGGGCCGCCGACATTGCCACGGTCTTGTTCACCCAGTTTCTGAAGTTCGATCCGACATCCCCCAACTGGGCCGACCGCGACCGTTTCGTCCTGTCAGCCGGCCACGGGTCGATGCTGCTCTACAGCCTGCTCTATCTGCTCGGCTATGAGGACTTCACGCTGGACGAGCTGAAGAATTTCCGTCAGATCGGTTCCCGGACCGCCGGACACCCTGAATACGGACATGGCGCAGGAATCGAAACGACAACCGGCCCGCTGGGTCAGGGTCTCGGCAATGCCGTCGGCATGGCCATCGCCGAACGCCTGCAAGTCGAGCGTTTCGGCAAGGACCTTGTCGATCACTATACCTATGTGCTTGCGGGCGACGGCTGCCTCATGGAAGGCATCAGCCAGGAAGCCCTGTCACTCGCCGGCCATCTGAAGCTCAACAAGCTCATCGTCATCTGGGACGACAACGGCATTTCCATCGACGGCAAGGTGGAAATCACCGACAGCACCGACCAGCAGGCGCGCTTCGCTGCCTCCGGCTGGAACACGCTGAGTGTCGACGGTCACGATCCTGAAGCCATCGCTGCCGCGATCCGTCAGGCCCAGGCCAGCGACAGACCGACATTGATCGCCGCCAAGACCACCATCGGATTTGGCGCGCCGAACAAGGCAGGCACCGCGAAAGTCCATGGCTCGCCGCTCGGCGCCGAGGAAATCGAGGGAACCCGGACAGCTCTGAACTGGCCGCATCAGGCTTTCGAGGTTCCAAGCGACATTCTCGACGCCTGGCGCATCGCCGGTCTCAGGTCCGCCCAGGCGCACAAGGACTGGCAGAAGCGCTTTGCCGATGCCGACGCCGAGAGCCGGGCGGAATTCGAGCGTCGCAACCGCGGAGATCTTCCCGCCACCTTCACCAAGGCTGTGCTGGACTACAAGAAGAAGCTCGCTGACGAACAGCCAACCATGGCGACGCGCAAGGCCTCCGAAGCCGTTCTGACCGTCATCAACGAAGTCGTGCCGGAAACCATTGGCGGGTCCGCGGATCTGACCGGCTCCAACAATACCAAGACCCCGCAAACCGAACCGGTCACGCCGACCGATTTTTCCGGCCGCTACATCCACTACGGCGTTCGCGAGCACGGCATGGCGGCGGCCATGAACGGAATGGCGTTGCACGGCGGGCTGATCCCCTATTCCGGCGGCTTCCTGATCTTCTCCGATTACTGCCGCCCGTCGATCCGCCTCGCGGCGCTGATGGGCCAGCGCGTCATTCACGTCATGACGCACGATTCCATCGGCCTTGGCGAGGACGGACCGACCCACCAGCCGGTGGAACACTTCGCCGCCTTGCGGGCGATCCCGAACCTGACATTCTTCCGTCCGGCGGACATCACCGAGACACTCGAATGCTGGCAGTTATCACTTGAGAACAAGGCGGGGCCGTCGGTTCTGGCCCTCACCCGCCAGAACCTGCCTTCGCTGCGCAAATCCTTCGAGGAAGACAACTTTTGCGCCAGGGGCGCTTACGTTCTGATCGACAGCGAGGACGATGCCGCGGTAACGATCTTCGCCTCCGGTTCCGAAGTCGAAATCGCCGCGGAGGCGCACGGCGAACTGAGCAGGGCGGGCATTGCCGCCCGTGTCGTCTCCGTTCCATCCTTCGAGCTTTTCGAAGCGCAGTCCGACGATTACAAGGCCGATGTCATCGGCACCAGCCCGGTGAAGATCGCCGTCGAGGCGGGCATCCGCATGGGCTGGGACCGCTTCATCGGCAATGACGGCGCCTTTGTCGGCATGAAGGGCTTTGGGGCGAGCGGCCCCTACAAGGAACTCTACGAGCATTTCGGCATCACCAAAGACGCCGTTGTCGCCGTAGCAAAAGAAAGACTTGGTGCTTAACCAGGGTCAATTACCGGCAGCATGAATTCCTCCTATGCTGCCGGGACCGGAGCACGCACGTGCTCATTGTCGTGGCCACACGTCTTGTCGTGACCACAGTCTGTGGGTTTCCTTTTTGGCGTCTTGGCCTGGACTGAGCGCCGAAGTTTGCGGGAGTGGAATATGGTTACCAAGGTAGCAATCAACGGTTTTGGACGCATCGGCCGGAATGTATTGCGCGGCATTATCGAATCCGGCCGTACCGATATCGAGGTCGTTGCCATCAACGATCTCGGCCCGGTCGAAACCAACGCGCATCTGCTGCGCTACGATTCAGTACACGGCCGTTTTCCGGCTGAAGTCGCGGTGAACGGCGACACCATCTCCATAAACGGTGGCAAGCCGATCAAGGTCACGGCGATCCGCGATCCGAAGGATCTGCCCCTGGGCGAGCTCGACGTCGACGTCGCGCTGGAGTGCACCGGCATCTTCACCGCCAAGGAAAAGGCGTCCCTGCTTCTGGAAGCCGGCGCCAAGCGCGTTCTGGTATCCGCCCCGGCGGCCGGCGCCGACAAGACCATCGTCTACGGTGTCAACCACGATGCATTGACGGCGGACGACCTGGTGGTTTCCAACGCGTCGTGCACCACCAACTGCCTGGCGCCCGTTGCCTATGTTCTCGATGAGACCGTCGGCATCGAAAAAGGCTTCATGACCACGATCCATTCCTATACCGGTGACCAGCCGACCCTGGACACCATGCACAAGGATCTCTACCGCGGCCGCGCTGCTGCCGTATCCATGATCCCGACCTCGACCGGCGCCGCCAAGGCCGTCGGCCTGGTCCTGCCGGAGCTGAACGGCAAACTGGACGGTGTCGCCATCCGCGTTCCGACGCCGAACGTTTCGGTCGTCGACCTCAACTTCATCGCGAAGCGCGAAACCTCCGTCGACGAGATCAATGCCGCCATCCGGGAGGCTGCCAACGGCAAGCTGAAGGGCATTCTGGGTTACACGGACGACAAGCTGGTCTCTGTGGACTTCAACCACGACAGCCACTCCTCGATTTTCCATTGCGACCAGACCAAGGTCATGGACGGCACCTTCGTGCGCATCCTGTCCTGGTATGACAACGAATGGGGCTTCTCCAACCGCATGGCCGACACCGCCGTTGCGCTGGCAAAGCTGATCTGAACCGGCCGGCGGGATGACAAAACATCCCACCTGAAATTCCAGGCGGATGCGGCATGACTGCGTCCGCCTTTCTTTTCTCCATTTTCAGGAGCCGGGTTTGCTCGAACTTCTCGCAGTCATTTCGCTGACCGTTGTCGTCGCGGTCGTGCCGGGACCGGATTTTGCCGTGGTGCTGCGCAACGCCCTGATCGGTGGACGTCTCGCCGGCATCATGACCGCGCTCGGCATTGCCCTGGCGCTCGGCGTTCATGTTACCTACGCGCTCGCCGGCATCGGTCTGATCGTCTCCCAGTCGATCTTCCTGTTCAACGCGCTGAAACTGATCGGCGCGGCCTATCTGATCTTTCTGGGCGTGACCATGTACCGGAGCGCCTCGAGGGAGATGCCCGCCGAGGGCACACTTGCCGGCATGGCGCCGCTGAAGGCGCTGCGCTGGGGGTTTCTCACCAATGTGACCAACCCCAAGGCCACCCTCTTCGCGCTGAGCGTATTCCTGCAGGTCACAGACCCCGGCACCCCGCTCTGGACGCAGATCGGCTATGGCGTGATCATGGCCGGCGGCGTGTTTCTCTGGTTCGTGCTGGTCACGCTGTTCTTCACATTGCCCGCCATCCGGCAAAGGTTCATGCGCGCCAAACTTCGGATTGAGCGCTCCTTCGGTGTCCTGCTAACCTTGTTCGGCATCGGCATCGCTGTCACAACCAATTCGTCCCGTTCCTGACAACAGGTGTTTCCATGGCTTTCAAAACTCTCGATGACGTCACCGACATCACCGGCAAACGCGTTCTGGTGCGTGTTGACCTGAATGTTCCGATGGACGGCGGCAAAGTGACAGACACGACACGCATCGAGCGTGTTCTGCCGACGATCCGCGAGCTGTCCGGCAAGGGAGCAAAAGTCATCCTGCTCGCCCATTTCGGCCGCCCGAAGGGCGAACGCGTTGCCGACATGTCCCTTGCTCCGGTCGCGCCCGGCGTGTCCGCTCTTCTCGGCAAACCCGTTGCCTTAGCGGAAGACTGCATCGGCGAGCCCGCCACCCGGGCCATCGCGGCCATGGGTAACAGCGATGTGCTGCTGCTGGAAAACACCCGCTTCCACAAGGGCGAGGAAAAGAACGATCCGGACTTCGCCAGAGCGCTGGCGGAAAACGGCGATATCTACGTCAACGACGCCTTTTCCGCCGCTCACCGGGCACATGGTTCCACCGAAGGTATCGCGAAGCTCCTGCCGGCCTATGCGGGCCGTACCATGCAGGCCGAACTGGAAGCCCTCGGCTCCGCGCTCGGCGCGCCGGTCCGTCCGGTTCTTGCGGTTGTCGGCGGTGCGAAAGTGTCCTCGAAAATCGATCTCCTGGAAAACCTCGTTACGCGCGTCGACATGCTGGTCATCGGCGGCGGCATGGCCAACACCTTCCTGGCTGCCAGGGGCATTGATGTCGGCAAGTCGCTGTGCGAGCACGATCTCGCCGACACGGCCAGGAAAATCATGACGGCCGCCGAGGCCGCCGGATGTGAAATCATCCTGCCGGTTGACGCGGTCATCGCGAAGGAGTTCAAGGCCGGTGCCGCGAACGAGACCGTCGCGCTCGACGCCATTCCGGCCGATGGCATGATCCTGGATGTGGGCGCGGCCTCCATCGCAACCATCGCAACGAAGATCGACGTAGCAAAGACGCTGGTCTGGAACGGCCCGCTCGGCGCCTTCGAAATCGAACCCTTCGACAAGGCGACCGTTGCGGCGGCACAGCATGCCGCTGCCAACACGAAGGCCGGCAAGCTGAATTCCGTTGCCGGCGGCGGCGATACCGTTGCCGCGCTGAACCACGCCGGTGCGGCGGACGATTTCTCCTATGTCTCCACCGCCGGCGGAGCGTTCCTTGAATGGCTGGAAGGCAAGGACCTTCCGGGTGTCACGGCGCTGGACAGCTGAATGCGCATCCGGGGCGGGTACACCTCCGCCCCGGCTTCTCTGAGCCTGCCAGGCACGCGGCGAAACCAGGTCTTCGCAGGTCGCATCACGATGCCGGAGCATGTCCTCGCGGCGTTGATCGCCTCCAGGGTCCCGGATGATGCTTTTTTCGGCGGGATTTAATTCGCGAACAGAATTAATTAATTTGATCCGCTTTCGAAGCATGTCTTTGATTTTAATTGATTTAAGCCCGTGCTTCCCTCTTTCAACGACGGAAAATCTTGCTAGAACCAGCAATCATTGACGCACCGCAACACCGATTACACGCGTTCGGGTTATAGTTATGGTGACCTGGCCGTACCGGACCCTGGGAGATAATTGATGGCACGTATTACCCTTCGTCAGCTTCTTGATCACGCTGCTGAGCACGACTACGGGGTTCCGGCATTCAACATCAACAACATGGAACAGGCTCTTGCGATCATGGCCGCGGCCGATCAGACAGATGCTCCGGTCATCATCCAGGCCTCCCGGGGTGCCCGGTCCTACGCCAATGACGTAATGCTCAAACACATGATGGATGCGGTCGTCGAGATCTATCCGCACATCCCGGTGTGTGTGCACCTGGACCACGGCAATGCACCGCAGACCTGCATGACCGCCATTCAGGCCGGTTTTACCTCGGTGATGATGGACGGCTCGCTTGAAGCCGACGGCAAGACCCCCGCGAATTGGGACTACAATGTCGGCGTCACCAAAACCGTCACCGGCATGGCGCACCTCGGCGGCATCTCGGTGGAGGGAGAACTCGGCGTGCTCGGCTCGCTTGAAACCGGCATGGGCGACAAGGAAGACGGCCACGGGGCGGAAGGCAAGCTCAGCCAGGACCAGTTGCTGACCGATCCCGAAGAGGCGGTCAAATTCGTCAAGGAAACCAAAGTCGATGCCCTGGCCATCGCCATGGGAACCAGCCACGGCGCGTACAAGTTCACCCGCAAGCCGGACGGCAAGGTGCTTGCCATGCATGTGATCGAGGAAATTCACCGGCGCCTGCCCGACACCCATCTGGTGATGCACGGCTCGTCTTCTGTGCCCCAGGACCTTCAGGACATCATCAACCGCTATGGCGGGGAAATGCCGCAGACGTGGGGCGTTCCGGTCGAGGAAATTCAGCGCGGTATCAAGAACGGCGTGCGCAAGGTGAACATCGACACCGACAACCGCATGGCCATGACAGGCCAGATCCGCAAGATCCTGACCGAGAACCCGGCCGAATTCGATCCGCGCAAGTATCTGAAACCTGCTCGCGATGCGATGCAGAAGCTCTGTGTCGAGCGTCTGGAGGCCTTCAACACCGCCGGTCAGGCTTCCAGGATCACGAAGATCATCACGCTGGCCGACATGGCCGCACGTTATCAGAATGGCAGCCTGGATCCGAAAATCGGCTAGAAAACGGGCCAACCGGCCCGGCAGTTATTTTTACTTTCCTGAAAGAGGGGCCTTGCGTCCCTCTTTCGCCCTCTTTAGGGACAAGAACCTGACAGTTGTCTTTGAACCAGCTTGACCAGGATCGCCCCCAGTGAACCGTCCCCGCCTCTTTCTCGTTACGCCGCCGGAATTCGATACCGGCGACATGGCCGCGAAGCTCGAACAGGCTTTTGCCGGTGGCGACATCGCCTGCGTGATGATCTACATGCCCGGCGCCGGCACAAAGGAGATCCAGAGCGCGGCGGAAGTGCTCGTCCCGGTCATCCAGCAGGGAGGCGCGGCGGCGATCGTCTACCGCGACACCCAGGCCGCCGGCAGGAGCGGTGCAGATGGCGTTCATGTCGATACGTCGCTGGAGGACGTGAAGCTGGCCGTTGAAAGCTTCCAGCCCGAACGGATTGTCGGCACCGGTGGAACAAAACTGCGGCACGAGGCCATGGAATTGGCGGAAACCGGAGTAGACTATATTTTCTTCGGCAAGCTCGACCTTCCCGAGAAGGAGAGCGCCCACGAAAAGACGCTTTCCAGCGCTGCCTGGTGGGCGGAGCTCTTCTCGACACCTTGCGTCGCGCTGGCCGGAAACACTATCGAGACCCTGGCGGAAGTGGCTGCGACCACAGCCGACTTTGTCGCACTCAAGGACGCGCTCTGGAATTCGGGCGGCGACATTACATCGCTCGTTGCCGAAGCCAACGGGATCCTGGACGCCCATCCTTTTCCCAAGGACGACTGAGGAGCCAGCCTTTGGACGGATTTGAGCAGACCTTTCCGGTATCCTCCGTTGCAGGGGAAGACGATGCTGGAGACACGCGCCGCAAGGAGCCTTCCGGTTTGCTGAACCGGGCCGCGCTTTTCCTTGCCGCCGGTCTGCTCGTCACCGGCCTGCTCGTCACCGGTCTGTTCATCACCGGTTTGCTCGGCACTGCGCCTGCGCTCGCACAGGACAGCGGGAACAATGGCGACGCCACAGAAGCCGATCCCGCCGCGTCCAAGGAACCGCAACCTGTGCTGATCGACGTCACAACGTCGGAAAAGACACTTCTCAGCATCGTCGACGCAGGCCCCCCGCATTTGCAGGAAGGCGAGACCGCCACGGCGGAAACCGCCTATTCGGCTTTCCAGCGCGGCTGGTTTCTGACCGCCCTCGGCCTTGCCACCCCGCTTGCCGAACTGGGCGACAAGGCGGCGCAGGCGCTGCTCGGCGTCCTGCATGAAGCCGGACTGGGCATTCAACAGGACAAGGGCAAGGCGGCCGACTGGTACGCCCTCGCCGCAGCACAGGGCGATGCCGGCTCCGCAATGCAACTGGCCCAGCTCTATCTGCTCGGCACCGGCGTTGAAACGGACAAGAAAAAAGCCGCCGACTATTTCGAGCAGGCCGCCAATGCGGGCAACCCGTCAGCTCTCTACAATCTCGCCCTGCTTTATCAGGAAGGCGAAGGCCGGCCGTTCAACGAACAGAAAGCGCGCGAGCTTCTGGAAGAGGCGGCCCAGCTCAACGATCCCGAAGCCCAATACGCGCTTGGCCTGTCCTACCTGGAAGCCCAGAGCGGGTTGAACGATCCGGGCCAGGGCGCCTTCTGGCTCGGCAGGGCGGCAAGGCGCGGGCATACATCCGCGCAGGTCTATTACGGCATCCTGCGCTTCCAGGGAAAAGGCGTCGATCCCAACGAAGCGGAGGCCGGGGACTGGTTCGAACGGGCTGCCACATCCGGCAATCCGGTCGCCATGAACCGTCTTGCGAGAATTTATGCCAACGGCCGGGGACGGGAGCAGAATTTCGCTGCGGCGGCCGGCTGGCACCTGATCGCCCGCACCCTGGGTGTGTCGGATCTGTCGCTGGACCGCATTGTCGAGAGCCTCGATGAGGAGACGTTGGCGGAGGCGCGCAAACTGGCCGAGCAGTATTCGGCGACCCTGATGGCGCCAAGCGAAGATCCTGCGCGCGAATCTCCGTAATCTTGCCGCTCGCCGCCGCTTTCGGGACGCGATTTGCCTTTTTTCCTTGAATCCGGCCCGCTTTTGTGGTGGACAGGCGCGAGCAAAATTCTAGCGCGTCAGCCATAACTTGCCGTTGCCCGCTCCAGATCCATACAAATCAAAAAGTCGGTCGTTCCATGAAAATCAACGGAAACGAAATCAAGCCCGGTAACGTGCTTCAGCATCAGGATACGCTTTGGGCCGTTGTTAAGGTCCAGCACGTGAAGCCGGGAAAAGGCGGTGCCTTCGCCCAGGTCGAAATGAAGAACCTGATCGATGGCCGCAAGCTCAACGAGCGTTTCCGCTCCGAAGACAAGGTCGAGCGCGTCCGTCTGGAACAGAAGGACTTCCAGTACCTCTACACCCAGGACGACATGCTGATCTTCATGGACACGGAAACCTACGAGCAGCTGGAACTTCAGAGCGAATTCGTCGGCGACCGCGCCGCCTTCCTTCAGGATGGCATGATGGTCACTGTCGAACTTCACGAAGAACGCCCGATCGGCATCACTCTGCCGCAATTCGTCACCCTGGAAATCCGGGAAGCCGACGCCGTCGTCAAGGGACAGACACAGTCCTCCTCCTACAAGCCCGCGCTCATGGAAAACGGCGTGCGCGTGATGGTGCCTCCGTTCATCACGGCCGGCGAGAAGATCATCGTCGACACCGGCTCTCTGGAGTACGTCCGCCGCGCGGACTGATCCGTCCGGACCGGCCCCCAGACAGGCCTTTGAATTCCCGGGGCGGCGCCCGCCCGGCCGAAGGCAGACACGCATTCAAACCGGTTTGCCCGGATCCGCCCGGGCAACACCCAACAACAAGTGAAAATCCATGGCCCGCACAGCTCTCCTCAACGTGATGGTTCAAACCGCCTTCAAGGCCGGCCGTTCCCTGATCCGCGACTTCGGCGAAGTTGAAAACCTCCAGGTCTCCCGCAAGGGACCGGGCGATTTCGTCTCGGCCGCGGACCGCCGCGCCGAGGAAATCATGCGCAACGAGTTGACGCGCGCGCGCCCGACCTATGGTCTCGTCATGGAAGAAGGCGGCGAGATCGAAGGAACCGACGGTCAGCACCGCTGGCACATCGATCCCCTGGACGGTACCACCAACTTCCTGCACGGTATTCCGATCTTCGCGATCTCCATCGCTCTGGAGCGTGCCGGCGAGATCGTTGCCGCCGTCGTCTACAACCCGGTCATGGATGAGCTTTACACCGCCGAACGCGGCCGTGGCGCTTTCCTGAACGACCGCCGCCTTCGCGTCGCCGGCCGGACAGACCTGCCCGACATGGTCTTCGGCACCGGCCTGCCCTTCATCGGCATGGGCGATCACGGCCGCACCTTGCGCGAACTGCGCTACGTCATGCCGGAAGTCGCCGGTGTCCGCCGCATGGGCGCTGCCGCGCTCGACCTTGCCTGGACAGCCTCCGGACGCCTGGACGGCTTCTGGGAGCGCAACCTGAACTCCTGGGACATTGCAGCCGGGATCCTTCTGGTGCGCGAGGCCGGCGGTTTTGTCAGCGACTTCGACGGCAAGAGCAAGATGCTGGAAAGCGGCGATGTCATCGTCGGCAACGAAGACGCCCACAAGCACCTGCTGCGCCTGCTGAAAAAGGCCGGGGCTCCCGCGCAGGAGTAAGACTGGCTGCGAAAGCCCGACACCGATGCCGGGCCTTGAAATCATGATTTTTCAAAGTTTGAGACCCTGTTCTCCCTCATCCTGAGGAAGCGCTCGGGACTGTCTCGAAAAACGAGCGGAGGAGACCCGGGATTGCCGTTGTCTTTCCTGTGTTCATTTTCAGTACGTTGACACCTGATGAAATAAGCAGACTAGGTGTTCATGCCCCAATAGAAAGATTTGATCTGGCTATATGTTCTCAGGCATTGGGCAGCCTTTTCGCGGCCGATGCCGCTTTGCTTGAAACCACCGAACGGGGTCGAAAGACTGGATTGCTCATAGGTGTTGATCCAGATGGTTCCCGCATCAATCGCGCGCCCGACATCCCAGGCCTTCTGAAACTCGCGTGTCCATATGCCTGCGGCCAATCCGTAACTGCCACAATTGGCGTCTCGCATGAGGTCTTCGATGTCATCAAACGATCGAACGCACAAAACGGGTCCGAAGATCTCTTCGTTCCAGGTTCGTGAATTGTTTGACAAACCGGTCAGGAGCGTTGGCGCGTAATATGCTCCCGATGAAAGCTCCCCTTGAGGACTAAATCCACCGAGTTCGACTGTCGCTCCTTCTTCGCGGGCAAGATCGACCAATGCAGCGACGCGATCGCGGTGTTTGAAGGAAGCAAGCGGGCCCATTTGTGTCGTTTCAAGATGGGGTGCCCCGACTCGAACCAGAGACATCTCGTATTTCAGCTTGCCAAGGAAATCGTCGTAGATGCGGCTTTCAATCAGCAACCGGGATCCGGCGGTGCATGATTGACCCGCAGCCCCGCATATGCCTTTGACCACTCCGTCAACGGCAAGATCCAGATCTGCATCTGCAAAAACGATCTGTGGTGACTTCCCGCCAAGCTCCAGAGTGCAGGGGACCAGCCTTTCCGCCGCGGCCTTCGCTATCGTGCGGCCGGTAGCCGTTCCACCCGTAAAGGTGATCATTTGCACGCGATCGTCATTGATTAGCTTCGGGCCAACCTCGGCGCCTGTTCCCTGAATGACTTGCAATGTGTGATCAGGCAATCCGGCCAATTTTGCGAATTTCAGAAGCTCCAATGATGTCTGGGGTGTTTCTTCAGAGGGTTTAAGCAGGACGCAATTGCCTGCTGCAAGCGCTGGGGCGATTTTGTAGGACTCGATCATCAGAGGTGAGTTCCACGGTGTAATTGCGGCAACTATCCCGAATGGTTCCAAAATAGTGTGTGACAAGTAATTGCCACGAGGAGGCGTAACCTCGGTTTCCAACGTCTCAAGGACGGCGGCATAGTAAACCCACGCATTCGCCGCATTGTCGACAATCCGCAAACATTCCAGTATCGGTTTGCCGTTTTCCCGCATTTGAAGCAGCGCGAGCCGCTCCTTGTCTTCAAGCAGGTAAGCCGCAATTCTGCGCATTGTCGCAGCTCGCTCGTGCGGCAACATTTTCCGCCAAGTGCCTTCGATATGAGCCTGATTGGCCAGATCGATAGCGCGTTCAACCTGTCTTTCGCTGTTCTTTTCGACCTGCCCCGCGACTTGGCCATTTGCCGGATTTATCGAGAGGATTACTTCGGACTGCTGGGTACTTGGGGTCATTTTCTGTCTCCCGATTTTACTGCGTGGAGCACGCGCTCAACGTCGGCATTGGTGTTGTAGACATGAAACGAAAATCTGAGCAGTCCACGACGACTCGAGAGGACAATTCCCGCCTCGACCAGAGCTTGCAGTATCGAAATGTATCTCTCGCCGGCAGCTGATCCGTTTGTCGCAGCAGGGGTCCCGGCGGTAACAATGTTACAGATCGCCTTTCCTCTTCCGCCGACGACCGGAAGGTCATTTTCAACAAGTCCGTCAATGAGAGAGGCGGACAAACTGCTCAAATATCGATCGATGGCTGGTGTGCCAATCCGGAGTAACAAATCGAGCGAAGGCTCAACCGCAGTTGCAGCAAGGAAATTGTAGTTTCCCAGATCAAAGCGAAGCGCAGATCTTCTTAGTTTATACTCAGGGTCGAAATCCGCTTCGTGACCTGAAGTATCGACACTGAAGCGGGCAATAGATCTGGGCGACATTTGCTCGGCCCAGTCTGACCGGCAGTAGAGAAATCCAAGACCGTAAAGTCCGAGCAGGCCCTTTTGAGTTGAGAAGGCCAGTCCGTCGATGAGGTCCCTGCAGACATTCAAATCGAGGACGCCGACTGCTTGTGCGCCGTCAACAAGGAAAAAAGCTCCAGAGTCTCTACAACTTTGCCCTATTGTTTTCAGGTCCGTGCGTGCGCCAGGCGCAAACGTGGCGGCTGATACCAAGCGACGAATTTGACGACTCTTTTGGATTCCCAAAGTTTCGCGAATATGATTCCTGATGGGGAACATGAGGAGTTTGCCATGTCCGCCCCTATCCGTCTTCGAGATGACTTTGATGCTCCAACCCTTCGTCATCTAGCCCGTGGCTCGGTGAATGCCGATCAAACACGGCGCCTTTTGGCGCTTGCAGTGATCTATGACGGCGGCTTGCGCAGCGATGCGGGTGCGGTCGGCGGCGTGACGGTCCAGGTGATCCGCGACTGGGTCTTGCGTTTCAATGCAAAAGGCCCCG
>NZ_JSEP01000010.1 GCF_001624695.1 Labrenzia sp. OB1
CTTCGCCGATGGCGGCTATGCCGGTGAAAAGCTGCGCGCCGCCCTGGTGGGCAACGGCAACTGGACGATAGAGATCATCAAACGCTCCGATGCTGCTGAAGGCTTCGAACTCCTGCCCCGCAGATGGGTGGTGGAGCGCACTTTCGCATGGCTGGGCAGATGCCGCCGGTTGGCAAAGGACTGGGAGGCGTCAATCGAAAGTTCCACCGCATGGATCAACATCGCTAGTATCAGGGTCATGACACGCAGGCTCGCAACCTATTGTCTTGTCTCATGAACTTTTGAATCGGACTCTAAGAGGGCCTGTTCGTCGTCAAGTGCATATGCGCGAATTATTTCAGGAGTAGCATCTGGAATTTCGATTGTGACAAGATCGTCCCGCGGGATTACTCGATTGATCTTAACCAAACGAAATTTGTAGATCGCGCGACCGGCAAGTTGAATTACCCACTCTTTGCCAGGTGGTTGTGTCCCGACTATCCGTTCAGGTAGTGCATTTCGAAATCGAAACGAATAGAGCACGTCACCCAAGTTCTTTGGCAACCTAATGCGCAGAAACTCGGCAGCTTCTTCAATGTCAGTACGAGCAAATTCAAGCTCGGTCTTGTCTTCGCTGTACTGATCAAAAAAGATCTTCTCTACAATTGCCTCATAGCGATTTGTTGGCTTAGGCATAAGCCGATCCTGTGGCCTTGATCTGTGCTTCGATCTCTTCTTGTTTGCGTTTTCTGGCTCCGCTCTTGCGGTCTCGCCGTGATGGGGGAGTGGGCACGCCGTAATTCCTTGAAGCCGCGGAAAGGTCCATTTCGAGAAGCTCCTTACGACCAAGCGCCAGAGTCTTTTCAGGACGCGTTGGCAATATACCCAGAGCTTGAATAACCGAGGCGGCAATTGCGCGTGCTAAAGGGGGGGGCACGGCGTTACCGATTTGGCGCGCTCCATGCCACTTGGTAACGTGAAATCGGAACCAATCAGGGAAGCCATGTAACCGAGCCATTTCGCGTACTGTTATGCAGCGTGGATACTTGTAATGCACTGGCCGAGGGCTTGTGAACGCTCCTCTGGCTCCATCCGTTCCGGCGCGCAGTGTGTTCGACAACCCATACGGAGCGAGCTTGAAGAAGCGACTTATTGGTTCGACGTTACCAGGTTCAGTTTCCGTGAAGCGTCTTCTTGAGATTTCAGTGTGTTTGGTCCGTGCACTTGAAGTGAGAGTGCTCGGTGCCCAATGCCGCTTGTAGCCAAAGTCCCAGGCATCATTTGTAAGAGCACGAAGTTTTGCGGCGTAAGTGGACGGTGCATCGTACTTTGTATTGACCGTGTCTCTGTTCAAAAGCGAAGCGAAACGGTCCGCATCAGGCAAATCTCCAATTGCGTCTTCCACCGTAGGGCCATTCGGAAGATCTGCAATCGGCTTTTTTCCATCAGCTGCAGTCGTAATGAGGCTAGGATAACAAGGTAGTTTTTCACCCTTCTTAGCGCCAACCAAGATCAATCTGTGGCGGTGTTGGGGAACGCCAAAGTTTGCTGCGTTGAGAACCGTTCCCTTGCGGTTCTCAAAGTTGACTTCGTACTCTCGTTGCTCGAATTCTTGAACCAATTCTTCCAAAAAACGTTTGTGTTTTCCAACCGTTAGGCCCTTTACATTTTCGAAAACAAAAGTGCGTGCGTCTAGCTCTGCCACCAGCCTGACAAATTCCATGACCAGCTCATTTCGCGGGTCGTCTAAGACGCGATGTCCAATTAGCGAGAACCCTTGGCAAGGTGGTCCACCGAACACACAGTCAATTTGTTTGTTGCCAATACCGGCCACCTCCCGAATTTTTTTTGCTGAAAGTCCGGCGACTGACTCTGCGAGGATTGCTGTTTGCGGGAAGTTATATTCGTGAACCGCGCAGTGCACAGGGTCGACCTCGACGGCCGCGGCAACATCGAAACCGGCCTGTTCGAAACCAAGGCTCATACCGCCTGCACCGGCGAATAAGTCAATTCCGATCGGCCGATTGTTCATGGTCTGTCCCCTTCTGCGATTCTGAACATTAGCGGAGTCGAGAGAAGCTGTCGATCGTGAAATCAGATTTAGTTGTGTAAGAATTTTAGAAGCTTTGATTTTAAAGAGTTAAGGTCGCCAGTCTCACACTGCCAGACCTCCAACACGCTCCATCCGTTTTTTTTGAGTTCCTGCTTCTTGCGCTCGTCCCGCTTCAGATTTGAGGAGATTTTCGGTCCCCAGTAATCAAGTTTCGATTTTGGAAGGCGTCCTTTTGAGCAACCGTGTCCATGCCAAAAACACCCGTGAATGAATAGAGCCTTCTTTTTAGGGCCGAATACAATGTCGGGTTTTCCAGGTAGGTCTTTGCGGTGAAGTCTGTATCTGAAGCCCATGGAATGCAGCAAGCGCCTAACAATCAACTCGGGACCAGTGTCTTTGCTTTTAACAGCTTGCATTATGCGTCGGCGTTGCTCGGGGCTTCTGGTATCCATGATTTCAAATTTTATTTGGTGAAAGACTTCGTTTCCAGCACCTATTAGCTACTTGGTGCTCGATTGCGATTGCGGCCCGTGCGAACAAACACCTTCGCAGCTTGCCTGCCCGTATCGATCAGCAGAACAAATCAGAACCAAACTGTCGGAGTTCTGCAGAAAAACTTCTGCAATTCTGCATTTGTTCCCTGCATATTCCTGCGCGAAATTGAGATCGGGGGTGTCGGCTAATTCTGGTAAATGCTTTTTATTACTCGGATTTTGATGGTGCTGCCGGAGAGATTCGAACTCTCGACCTCTCCCTTACCAAGGGAGTGCTCTACCCCTGAGCTACGGCAGCATCCGGTGCGTCTTCAGAGGCGGGCCGCATGGGGCTTTTCCGGGGGAAAAGCGCGACTTTAAGGACGCAAATGCCTGATCCGATCAGCGGGGCCGACCGGATTGAGGGCGCTTTTGCCATATGCGGGCCGGGGACGCAAGCGGTGATTTGGATTTTTTCCCGCCCTCGAATCCGGCCGGCGGAAGACCTTGCCTCGCAGGAAGGCTTTCGCCCCGTAACTGCCTGCAAAAGCGCGGGTTTTGCCGTCTGGGGATATCGGCTGAGGTCGGGCCGGGCAGGTCATATGGGGAGCCGGGAGAAAATGGGGGTGTCAAGGCCGGACAAGGGCGCGACATGCGCAGCCCGCTGGAAATGCGACGCCCGGACCACGCCACTGGATGATATGCCACCTGATGAAGAGGCAGCCTCGATCCGACCGGTTGGGCCGGGTTGCAAGGGAGAGGCGGGGCGGAAGGCGATGGCCGCGCTACGGCAAAGCGGACTGTTCAGCGAAGGGCAGGCTTGGTAAAGAGAAGGGGAACCAGTCATTTGAAGCGCATTGCCATGAGCAAAAAAGATCAGCACGGCCAGCCGGTTGCCAAAGATCCCGGCGAACCGGCCGGGACAGGGGACAAGGACGTCCGCAAGGACAGGGAAACCGTCCGGCAGGAGCGTCTTGCCGAGGCCCTGAGGGCGAACCTGCGCCGCCGCAAGAGCGCCGCCAAAAGCCGCAAGGCTGAGTGAGGCGCACTGACGGGATAATTCAGGCGATTGCTCGCCCGATTGATTGCCCTTGCAATGCCCATGGTCTGCCTTGCATGGGCCACAAGTTGCGTGTAGATCCCAGGACTTGATTGAATTTGGCCGGATCAGCCTTGATATGAAGATGATCGGCCGTGCGATATTCACAGCCTGCGTTCATCCGGACGCGGGAGGTTCCAGGAAAAGACCGCGCCGGTCCGCGGTACGGGTTCGGGGAAGACTATGGACAGTATCAAGGTTGTCGGCGGCAGGGAACTGAACGGGATCATCCCGATTTCCGGAGCCAAGAACGCGACGCTGCCGCTGATGATCGCCTCGCTTCTGACGGACGAGACCCTGACGCTGACCAACGTGCCGCGCCTGCGCGACGTGGCGCAGCTCACGCAGATCCTGTCCAACCACGGCGTCGACTATTCGGTGAACGGCAAGCGCAACGGCCAGGACGAACTGGCCGGACAGACGCTGAACCTGACCGCCCGCGAGATCGTCGACACCACCGCGCCCTATGAACTTGTTTCCAAGATGCGCGCCAGCTTCTGGGTTGTCGGCCCGCTGGTCGCCCGGTGCCGCGAAGCCCGGGTCTCGCTGCCCGGCGGCTGCGCCATCGGCACGCGTCCGGTGGACTTCTTCATCGACGGGCTGGCCGCGCTCGGCGCCGATATCGAGATCGAGGCCGGTTATGTGGTCGTCAAGGCACCAGGCGGCCTGAAGGGAGCCCGCGTTGAATTTCCGAAAGTCTCCGTCGGCGCGACCCACACGATCATGATGGCCGCGACGCTTGCGCAGGGCGAAACGGAAATCGTCAACGCCGCCCGCGAGCCGGAAGTGGTCGATCTGGCCAAGTGCCTCAGGGCGATGGGCGCGGAGATCGAAGGCGAGGGCACCTCCACAATCCGCATTCAGGGCAAGCCGCGCCTTCACGGTGCGCGCCATGCGGTGGTGCCGGACCGGATCGAAACCGGCACCTATGCCATGGCGGTCGCCATGACCGGCGGCGATGTGCTGCTGCAGGGCGCTCGCTCGGATCTCTTGGAATCGGCGCTGGACACCCTGCGCCAGGCGGGCGCCGAGATCACCCAGACAGCGTACGGCATCAAGGTGTATCGCAACGGCAACGGCATTCAGCCCGTCGATGTGACCACGGAACCCTTCCCGGGTTTCCCGACGGACCTGCAGGCGCAGTTCATGGCGCTGATGACAAAGGCGGGCGGGGCCAGCCGGATCACCGAAACCATCTTCGAAAACCGCTTCATGCATGTGCAGGAACTGGCGCGGCTGGGAGCCAACATCCATGTGGACGGCCGCACGGCGACGGTCGAGGGTGTCTCCACCCTGCGCGGCGCGCCTGTGATGGCGACGGACCTCAGGGCTTCCGTGTCGCTGGTCATCGCAGGTCTCGCGGCGGAGGGGGAGACCACCGTCAACCGCGTCTACCATCTCGACCGGGGCTTTGAGCGCCTGGAAAACAAGCTTACCCGCTGCGGCGCGCAGATCGACCGGATTTCCAGCTAGGCCGGCGCTGGTACGGGCAAGCGCGGGGCACGAAAGCCGGAAAGCCGCAGGGGCAGGGTGCGCCTTATTCCCGATTGCCAAATCCCTCATTCCCCTTTACGTCAACAGCCTTGGGAACCGGGCAGACTGCGCTTATATGCGCTTTGCCGGAAAAGCCGGAAAATGCCGGAAAATGTATGACGGGAGCAGAATTCGACCGCTATGGATCAATTGAAACTCGCCGCCCTTGATCAGGAAGACCTCCAGGTTCTCTCCGCCCATTTGCAGGATGCCGTCCTGACCGTCGCCGATATCCGCTATCTGCCGAAGGAAAAGAAGGTGGTCTTCGTCGTGAACCGGTTTGTCTGGGACAAGGAAACAGACAAACGCTCGAAAAAACACGAGCGCCGCCGCTCGGCCCTGGCATTCGCCCAGGTCAACGCCATGAAGGTGCAGAACATCCGTCAGGATGCCAAGGGCGCTGTGCTGGAACTGCTGGCCGTGACGTTCAAGCCCGGCAAGGAGCCTTCCGGCCAGATCGAGCTCGCTTTCGCAGGTGGCGCCAGTCTGCTCCTGGAAGTGGAATGTATCGAGGCGCAGCTCTCCGATCTTGGCGCTGCCTGGTCGACCCCCAACCTGCCGCAGCACGATCTGGATTGATCGCTCCGGTGCCGCAGGTTGCCGGACCCCGGAGTTGGGACTGAGAATCGGCACCGAGAATTGCCGTTGAGAAAAATGGAGAGTTGCGTGGTTCAACGCCTTTCAGACAAGGACGCCGGATTCGAGGCGCGTTTCGCGGACCTTCTGGCCGGAAAGCGGGAAGTGTCGGAAGATGTCGATCACATCGTCCGGGACATTCTTGAAAATGTCCGCAGCCATGGCGACCGGGCCGTTCTGGACTATACCCGCAAGTTCGACCGGCTGGATGCGGCCGGCATGGCGGAACTGACGGTCTCGTCCGCCGAGATCGAGGCTGCGGCGGCAAAGGTGCCCCGCGAGACGCTGGACGCATTGCAACTCGCCCATGACCGGATCCACGTGCATCATGCCCGGCAGATGCCGAAGGACGATCGCTATACCGATCCGCTCGGCGTGGAACTGGGGTCCCTGTGGACCGCCGTCGAAGCGGTCGGTATTTATGTGCCTGGCGGAACGGCCAGCTATCCGAGTTCTGTATTGATGAACGCGGTCCCGGCGAAGGTCGCCGGCGTCGAACGTATCGTCATGGTGGTTCCCAGCCCGGACGGCGTGCTCAATCCGCTGGTTCTTGCCGCTGCCCGGATCGCCGGCGTCACGGAAATCTACCGGATCGGCGGGGCCCAGGCGGTTGCGGCTCTTGCCTATGGCACCGAGACGATTGCCCCGGTCGCCAAGATCGTCGGGCCCGGAAACGCCTTTGTGGCCGCGGCCAAGCGCAGGGTGTTCGGCACGGTCGGCATCGACATGATCGCCGGCCCCTCGGAAGTCCTGATCGTCGCCGATGGCGAAAACAACGCCGACTGGGTGGCCGCCGATCTTCTGGCGCAGGCCGAACACGATACCGCTGCCCAGTCGATCCTGATCACCGACAGCGCGGACCTGGCCGACGAGGTGGAAACCGCCGTCGAGGCGCAGCTCAGGGCGCTGCCGCGCGAAGACGTCGCCCGGGCGAGCTGGCGCGATTTCGGCGCCATTATTCTGGTGGACACTCTTGAAGCGGCCATGCCGCTCGCCAACCGGATCGCGCCGGAGCATCTGGAGCTGGCGGTGGCCGACCCGGAAGCGCTTTTGAAGAAGGTGCGCAACGCCGGGGCGGTGTTCCTCGGGCACTATACCCCCGAGGCCATCGGCGATTATGTGGGCGGTTCAAACCACGTTCTGCCGACGGCGCGCTCGGCCCGGTTTTCCTCCGGCCTTTCCGTGCTCGAATTCGTCAAGCGCACGTCGGTTCTCAAATGCAGCGCGGAAAATCTGAGAGCGCTCGGCCCGGCGGCCATCGCCCTTGGTGAAGCGGAGGGGTTGTCTGCGCACGCGCGCTCTGTTTCCATCAGACTGAACCTGTAGCCGATACCCGAGAGAGGCTTCTGCAGCATGAGCGAACCGCAAGCGGATACAGATCCGAACGCCTCCGGCGGCAAGCTGGTGGACGTGATTCTTGATGAAGCCTCCATTTCCCGTTCAACTCCGGAAGTGGAGCACGACAGGGCGGTCGCGATCTACGATCTGATCGAGGAAAACAGTTTCCAGCCGGTGGGCCATCCATCCGCGCGGTTCATCCTCGATCTCTCGGTGATCGAAAAGAAACTTGTTTTCCGGATCAAGCTGGAAGACGGGCGGGAGGTTGTCACCCACGTCCTGTCCCTGTCGCCTTTGCGCAAGATCGTCAAGGACTACGACCTGATCTGCCAGAGCTACTACGAGGCGATCCGCCATGCGACGCCCAGCCAGATCGAAGCCATCGACATGGGCCGGCGCGGTGTTCACAACGAGGGCTCGACCGTCCTCATGGAGCGCCTGGAAGGTAAGGTCGAGGTGGACATGCAAACCGCACGACGGCTGTTCACGCTCGTCTACGCCCTGCACTGGAAGGGTTGACGGGAATGACCGGGCCGGGCCTTCGTCCGACTGCGGTAATGTTCGCCTGCGGGATGAATTCCGTGCGCTCGCCCATGGCCGAGGCCCTGACGCGGAAACTGTTTCCCAACCAGGTCTATGTGCGTTCCGCCGGTGTGCGCCAGGGCAAGATCGACCCCTTCGTCGACGCGGTCATGGCCGAAATCGGCGTGGACATGAGCAAGCATCAGCCCAGAACATTCGAGCAGCTGGACGAATCCGGGTTCGACCTGGTTGTGACGCTGGCGCCCGAAGCCCACCACAAGGCGCTCGACATGACCCGCACCGAGGCCGTCGACGTGGAATACTGGCCGACGCTTGACCCGACTTTGGCGACCGGCAGCCGAGAGCAGATCCTCAGCGAATACCGGGCCGTCCGGGACCAGTTGATGATGCGCATCAAGAAACGCCTGGACTGGACCCCGCCGCCGAGCGGCTGATGCCATCGGGAGGTAATCCGTGTGCCGGAAACTGTATTTCCGGCCCGGACGAACTGGGGTTCCGACGCCTTGAGATGAAGCGTAAATGCCGTAATTCCGCGGTTCCCGGGCTCCATAGGGAGCTTGAAACCCGGTGTCCGCCGCGGGTGATCTGTATAAGCCGGGGTTTCTTTGGCCGGCTGTGGAAAGAAAGGTTCACTTTCTGTCCCTAATCCGTTAGTTTCCCCCGCACCCGCGGGCAGGACCCGCTTTATTCAGGATATCAAATGGCCAAAGAAGAAGCTCTGGAGTTTCCGGGCGTCGTAACAGAACTGTTGCCGAACGCGACGTTCCGCGTAAAACTTGAAAATGAACACGAAATCATCGCCCACACAGCCGGGCGCATGCGCAAGAACCGTATCCGCGTTCTGGCGGGCGACAAGGTTCTCGTCGAGATGACCCCGTATGACCTCACCAAGGGGCGGATCACCTACCGCTTCAAGTAAGCGGATTGCATGGTGACCCCGGCTGCAAGGTTCGCGTTTTCATGATGAATGCCCCACAGTTGATCCTGGCCTCCGCATCGCCGCGCCGCCTCGCGCTGCTGCAGCAGATCGGGCTGGAACCGGATCAACTCCTGCCTGCCGACATCGACGAGACACCGAAGAAGCACGAGACACCGCGCCGTCTTGCGCTGCGGCTGGCCCGGTCCAAGGCCGAAACCGTCCGTCAGAAGGTGGACGCTTCGGACAGTCTGCGGGACAGCGTGGTGCTTGCCGCCGATACGGTTGTCTCCGTCGGCCGCCGGGCCCTTCCGAAAGCGGAGCTTACGGATCAGGCGGTCATGTGCCTGTCGCTCCTGTCCGGCAGGGGACATCGGGTTTTCACGGCCGTCGCCGTGGCTGAAGCCAACGGCAAGGTGCGGTCCAGGCTGGTGGAGACCCGTGTCCGCTTCAAGCGCCTCTCGCGCAAGGACATGGATGATTACGTGGCGTCCGGCGAATGGCGCGGCAAGGCCGGGGGCTATGCCATCCAGGGTCTGGCGGGCAGCTTTGTCGTCAAGCTGGTCGGATCCTATCCGGCTGTCGTCGGACTGCCGCTGGTGGAGACCGCGTTTCTGCTGACCGCTGCCGGATATCCGGTCCACAAGGGCTGGGCCACGGCCGCCGCCTGACCGCCGGCCGGGTCATTCGTTCGCTGACACAAGGAAAGGGGAGACCGCCATGGCCGGGACCACAGCCCAGAAACCACAGCGCCGCATGCGCCCCTGTCCGATCTGTTCGAAACTGTCGACGCCGGACGACTATCCGTTCTGCTCCGACCGTTGCGCCAAGATCGACATGAACCGCTGGTTCACGGGAAGCTACGCCATTCCCGTGGTCGAAACCGACGACATCGACGAGAGCAACCTGCCGGAAGATTGAGGCTGCAGGGCTCTTCGCGCGCTCCGAGCGCTGGCTGGGTGCTCGAAACGGTTTGTTCCCGGCCGCCCGCGAAGACGCAGCTCCGGTCCGCTCCATTTTACTGTATCACTGGGGTTGAAGTTGCAGTGCATGCGCCTGAGGGCCATCCCTACGCAGGCCGGAGCGCGGTAATCTTATGATTTTACCAATAAGTTCAATTCGGTATCGAGTGTGTTCCCGCTCCTCCCGATAACACTGCATCGGATCCGGCAATAACCTGACCGGTTTGACGGAAGCGCGGCTCCGTGGGGTCGAGACGGCGCGACGAGCCGCGGAAGTGTGCGAATTTTAGGCAGGACTGCAAAAAAATTTATCCGGCAAAATTTTTTTCAGAATCGGACCTTCGGCCTCTTGCAGCTGTCACGAAACTGCACCAAGATTGGCACATACTGGCGATCCTGACGCCATCGGTCCCGGTTGTGTGCGCTGCGGCCGACACGACCTCATTGTGGCCGGTCAGGGTCAAGAACAACACCGGGAGCGGTGCCGGATGGAGTCCGCCGGCATGGCAACACCAACCAAACCAAGGGCGAGGGTCCGATGAACAAACGTTTCCTGAGCGCAGCGGTGCTGTCCGTGTCGACGGCGCTGTCGACGGCAGCCTATGCCGACTATTCCCTGACGATCTTGCATTTGAACGACCTGCACTCGCGCATTGAATCGATCAACAAGTACGATTCCACCTGCGATGCGGAATCCGAAACGGAAGGCAAGTGCTTCGGCGGCATCGCCCGCATCAAGACCAAGCTCGACGAGCGGCGTGCCGCGCTCGAAGGGGAAGGCCGCAATTTTCTGGTCGTTGATGCCGGTGACCAGTTCCAGGGGTCGTTGTTCTACACCACCTACAAAGGCGAAGCCGCAGTCGGTTTCCTCAATGACATGGATATCGACGTCATGGCCGTCGGCAACCATGAATTCGACGATGGTCCCGAAGCCCTTGCAGCCTTTATCGACAAAGCCGAGTTCCCGGTGATCTCGGGCAATATCGATGTCAGTGGCGACGCGTCGCTGAAGGGCAAGGTGCCGGGAGTGCTCATTCTTGAAAAGGGCGGCGAGAAGATCGGCATCGTCTCGACGCTGGCGGAAGACACCGTCGAAACCTCCTCTCCGGGAGACGATGTCCGCTTCATACGGGCTGAAGACTACCTGAAGGGAGCGGTCGAGGGTCTCGAAGCCGCCGGGGTCAACAAGATTGTCGCCGTCACTCACATGGGCCTGTCGCGTGACAGGGAAATTGCAGCGGCCGTTTCCGGCATCGACCTGATCGTCGGCGGTCACTCTCACACGCTGCTGTCCAACACGCAGGAGCGTGCGGAAGGTCCGTATCCGGTCATGGTGACCAACCCGGACGGCCAGGATGTGCCGATCGTGCAGGCCTATGCCTACGGCAAGTTCCTGGGCGAAATCGACGTGAGCTGGGACGATGACGGCAATCTTCTCAAGGCCGAGGGTGAGCCGATCCTGCTGGATGCCTCCGTGACGCCCGACGAGGACTTCCTCGCGCGCGTGGCTGGATATGCGGCGCCCATCGAGGAGTTGAAGATCAAGGTGATCGGCTCATCGGATGCGGTCATCGACGGTGACAGGGGTTCGTGCCGCGCTGGCGAGTGCCAGATGGGCAATCTCGTCGCCGACGCGATGCTGGACCGTGTGAAGGACCAGGGCGTCCAGATCGCGATCCAGAACGGCGGTGGCCTGCGTGCTTCTATCGATGCCGGTGAAGTCACCATGGGCGAGGTCCTGACCGTGCTGCCGTTTCAGAACACCCTGTCGACCTTCGAACTGAAAGGCGCGGGCATTCTGACGGCGCTGGAAAACGGCGTCAGCCAGGTGGAGGAGGGGGCCGGCCGGTTCTCGCAGGTCGCCGGGCTGAAATACAGCTTCGACAAGTCGAAGCCCGCCGGTGAACGTGTCTTCGATGTGATGGTTCAGGAAGGCGACGGCTTCGTGCCGCTGGATCCTGAAAAAGTCTATGGCGTCGTGTCCAACAACTACATGCGCAGCGGCGGCGACGGCTACGATGTTTTCGAAACGGACGGCATGAACGCCTACGATTTCGGACCTGACCTTGCCGATGTTGTCTCCGAATATCTGGCGGCCAAGAACGGCTACACGCCTTATACGGACGACCGCATCACCGTGAAGTAGGCCTGCGGGCCTACGGGAACGGTTTTGAAATACGAAAGCGCGCCGCTGTGGCGGCGCGCTGGCACCTTCCGCGTCCGCACCCCCATCGCACTGTGCCGTGCCGGACCCGATCCGGCACCTGCTTCCGGCGTATCGGGGAGCCGCGGCGTGATCACGATTGCTTTGAGATCCCTCAAAGCGGAAGCGTTGTGGAAACCGGATTGAGCGGTCTCGCGCCATCGCAGACACCACCTGCTTGTCCTCAAGCTTTTGAGAGCTCTGGAGAACGGCGGAAAACCTGCGAAACGTCGATGGGCAGAAGCAAAAAATCTTCAGAAAAGCCTTGTTTTTCAGTTGTTTATGACGCGGTGGCGTTTTCCCCCGTTACCATGCCGCGAACCGGCAAAAAACTTTGCCGGGACGCTGGACAAGGTCATGGGGAGCCTCTATAAGGACCGGGCTTTCAGCGAACGGACACTGTCCCGGACGCATCGCAAGGCACGCCCAGATAGCTCAGTTGGTAGAGCAGCGGATTGAAAATCCGCGTGTCGCTGGTTCGATTCCGGCTCTGGGCACCACTTCCCCCTGAATTTTTCTTCAAGACCAAGCTTCTAAAGGCCTCATTGTGAATTTGAGAGCCTGTCAGCGGTAAGCTTCCTGTTTCACACTGTTTGTGTTCGTGCAGTGGCAATTATTGTTGCTGTGTGAATAGGAGAAGAGGGCCCGGAAATCTGCCGCGGCCTCCCTCGCAATCGACATCGCTGGCGATGGGCCGCAGGGGGTGTAACTTTGGTAGCGGCCGGATTGCGACTGTGTTACCGCCGTCATCAACCCTGTTGAGTGAATTGAGAAGCTGAATACCACCCTCGGCTGTCACCCCGGCCAAGCGCAGCGCTGAGCCGAGGCCCGCTCGTTCGCAGGGGCTCTGATAGGAGTCTCCAAGGCTGCTTCACACACAGCTCCGGGACAAACACTACGGCGCGCAGTCCCGAAGCTGGCAATCGACCGCCGATGAACAATCGCCGTTGCTTCAGCAAGTGGCACCGCGAGTAGGCCCCGGATCTGGCGACGCTGCCACCGGGGTGGCGACCGTGAGGGCGGGGCTCAGCTTCTCCATACATTCAACAGAGGTGATAACGAATTGAGGGGTCGTCAGCACTTCGAGCCGCTTTGAGAGATGCGTCCTGTGCCTGCCTTATGGCGCCACCTGCACATCCAGCAGCACCATCGTTCCCTGATCATCGATATGCTTCAGCGCTGCTTCTATCGCGCCCGGCAGGTCCGCGCCGTGCTCGACGCGTTGGGCGTGGGCGCGGCTGGCGCGGGCGATCATTGCGAAGTCGGGGACCGGCGAGAGGCCTGTCAGGGGCACCTGGTTGCTGCGGGCGGCGTGGCCGTCCGGATAAAGGCCGAGCACCGACTGGCGGACCGCGCCCCATTCCGCGTTGTTGAGGATGACCAGCAGGATGGGAAGCCGGTGGGCCTCGGCGATCTGGTGGCAGGCGACCGGATTGGAAAAGATGTAGGAGCCGTCGCCCATCGTGGCGACGATGGTGCGCTCCGGCGCGCCGATCTTCATGCCGAGCGCCGCCGGGAACGACCAGCCCAGCCCGCCGGAATGCGGTTCCTGAAACCAGGCTTGGGCGTGGGTGAGGGACATGGCGTCCATCGGGCAACCCAGTTCGGACAGAACCGAGGCGTCCCGTCCGGCCAGCGCTTCGGAGAGGCACAGGCTGACCCAGCTTTTGGTCATCGGGTCCCGTTCGCCGGCCTTTGCGGAGGTAATGGCCTTCTTGCGGGTTCCGGCGTTCGTGTCCGCCCAGAACTTGCGCCTTGCTTCCTCTCGCTCTGACGGGGTGAATGCCGCGAGTTTCTTTTTCAGGGCCAGCAGACCAGGCTCGACATCCGCAGCGAGGGCCAGATCGCACTGGAAGTTGCGCACCGGCACTCGGCTGAAGAGCGGGTCCTGGGCAAGATGAATGACTTTTGCGCCCGGGCGCGGGCCGTGAGCGTCCGGCGCCCATGGGGCGAGGCAGTCGATCACCAGAATGACATCGGCCTTTTCCAGCAGCGGGGCGGGTGGGGCGGCCGCGGCCATGGGGTGGTCGCTGTCGATGGCGCATTGCACGGCCCAGTACTGGCACACGGGTATGCCCCATTTTTCCGCCAGCTCACCGAGCGCGGCAAATCCGTCCGGGCCGCCCGCGCCGTGCTGGGCGAAGATGACCGGATTTTCCGCTTCCGCAAGCCATTTCGCCGCGGTCTCGAAGTCCGCCTCGCTCAGGCCCGGGCGGGCAGGGCGCATGATTGGCGGAAGGTCAAGCTGCTCGGTGCCTGTCGGCTCGCACAGGACCTCGCGCGGCAGGCTGACATAGACAGGACCGCGCGGCGCGGTTTCGGCGATGGCCTTGGCCCGGTCGGCGGTTTCCACCGCCTGTTCGGGAAACCGCAGCTCGTAATCCCATTTAGAGGCTTCGCGCACCAGGGCCGTCTGATCGCGCATCTCCTGACCCCAGCCGATGGGCACCGTCCGCGAACCGAAGCGGTCTTTTTCCGTCGTCGGCGTGCGCCCGGAAAACAGCAGCACGGGAATATGTTCGGTGGCCGCGTTGATCGCGCCGATGGAGCAATTGGCAAGGCCCACATTGGTGTGCGCCATCACCGCCGCCGTCTTGCCGGTGGCCAGGTAATAGCCGTGCGCCATGCCCATGGCGGCCGATTCATGCGGAATGACCAGGCTTTCCGGCAGGTCGATGCCGCTTGCGGCAGCTTCCGCGAGGCCCTCGATGATCGGCGGGAAGTCGGTGCCCGAATTGGCGAAGATGTAATCGATACCGAGCGCTTTCAGCCGGGACAGCAGCGCGCCTCCGCAAGTCATCGTACCCGACCCGGTCTTGCCTGCCGGGGATGCGGATTTACGCTTCTGCGCTGGGGACTCCGGACTTGCCGCCGCCATCTTGACATTCTCCATTATTACTATAATAGTAACTTATATATCTTATATTGAAATAATTGAAATCATCCGTCAACACCCCCGTTTGCGGATCAGAAAAGCAGGCTCATTCGGCGATGGTGGCGCAGATCAACGGTTCCGTGGTGAAGGCCTTTGAAATCCTGAAGCTTTTCAACGCGGACAGGACGGTGATCGCCGCTGCCGATGTGATGGCCGAACTGGGCGTGAATGCCGTCACCGCGCATCGTTTCCTCAAGACGCTGGAGCATGTCGGTGCGCTCATTGCGGTTGAACGCGGCCGCTACCGGCTGGGGTTCCTGTTCGCCGGTCTGGCGGAGAGGTTGCTTGACGGCGGCTCGCTCGCGGGTCTTCTGCAGCCGGCCCTTAACGCGCTGACGGATCGTCTCGGTGAAGCCTCCATGGCAACTCTGTTCCGCTCCGACAAGGTGGTCTGCATCGCTCGCGCCGTGCCCGACCGGCCCGTGCTGGTGGATATCCGGGTGGGGTCGGAACTTGAAGCCTGGTGCACGGCGCACGGCAAGCTCTGGCTGGCTCATTTGCCGGAAAGGGAGCTGGATGCCTATTTCAAAAGGGTCGAGACGAGAGCGTTTACCGGAGCAACCATCACTGGAGAGGACGCGCTGCGCGCGGAACTTGAAAAGGTCCGCCGCGACGGGTTTGCGGAGAATCGGGGGGAGCGGGAAGATACGCTGCACGCGGTCGCCGTTCCCCTTTTCAGCGGCAGCGGCCGGATGATCTCGGGCCTGTCGGTCTTCGGCCCGGCGGCGCGCCTCTCCGGTGCCGGGGCAGGCAAGGCGGCTGGAACGGCGCTGGCGCAACTGAAGGCGACTGTGGAAAATCTCCGTAGCAGCCTCGCCGAGCCGCAGCGATAATGGCTGGCAGGCGAGACGTTATCTGGTCCTGAAGGGCGTGTTTCCGTGCGCACGGCCAAACCAACTTGGCCAGCGCCTATCCGCCGCCGAACATCAGTGTCGTCAGCAGTGTGATCACCGCGACAGCCGCCAGGTTCACCAGAAATCCCGCCCGCATCATTTGGGGAATACTGACCTGGCCGGTGCCGAAAACGATGGCGTTCGGAGGTGTCGCCACAGGAAGCATGAAGGCACAGGAAGCGGCCATGGCGGCGGGCGCGGCAAGGAACAGCGGATCGAGACCGGCCTGCACGGCAACGGCGCCGACAACCGGCAGGAAGGCAGCTGTCGTCGCCGTGTTGCTCGTCAGCTCGGTCAGAAAGATGACGAGCAGCGAAACAGCCAGCACAAGCGCGAACACCGGCCAGGTTTCAAAGAATGAGAGGCCATTGCCGATCCACGAGGCAAGCCCGGTCTTGTCCACCGCCTGAGCCAGGCTCAGGCCGCCGCCAAACAGGATGAGAATATCCCAGGGAGCCCGCTTCGCCCAATTCCAGTCGAGCAGAAAGACGCGCGCATGGGTGCCGGAGGGGATCAGAAACAGCAGGAGCGCACCGGAGACTGCGATGCCTGCGTCATGAAGGCCGGACAGCCCGATCCAGTCGGCGGTCAGGGGATTGAAGATCCAGAGCGCCGCGACGAGCGCGAACACCGCTGCGACGCGTTTTTCCGCCGCGCTCACCGGACCCATTTTGTCCAGTTCCTGGCGTACGACCTCAGATCCCGCGCGGGTGGAGGTGTCTTGCAGGTGAAAATCTACCCGGGTGAGCAGAAACCAGGTGATCGGCAACATGGCCAGAACAACCGGGAGCCCGATTGCCATCCAGTCCAGAAACCCCACATGAATGCCATGGCGTTGCTCCATGTAGGCGGCGAGCAGGGCATTCGGCGGCGAGCCGACCAGGGTGCCAAGTCCCCCAATCGATGCGGAATAGGCGACAGCCAGCAGAAGCGCGGAGGAGAGGCCGGACTTCTCGCGTTGTCCGGCATCCGTCAGGACCGACGTCAGGGAGACGGCCAGCGGCATCATCATCATGGCGGTGGCCGTGTTGCTGATCCACATGCTCAGGAATGCCGTTGCCGCCATCACGCCGCCAATGAGTGCGGACGGGCTGCTGCCGACGACCGAGAGGATGTGAAGCGCGATGCGGCGGTGGAGGTTCCATCGCTGCAGGGCGAGTGAAATCAGGAAACCGCCGAGAAACAGAAAGATCAGCGGATTGGCGAAGGGGGCGGCCGTCTGGCCGAAATCGGAGATGTCGAACAGCGGAAAGAAGACGAGCGGCAACAGGGCCGTTGCAGCAACCGGCAGCGCCTCGCTCGCCCACCAGATCGCCATCCAGACGGCAATGACGGCTGTCGCCCAACCCTGGAACGTCAGTCCCGACGGAACAGGCAGCGCCAGCATCGCCAATGCGGCTGCAGGACCGATCAGCATGCCGGCGAGACTGTAGCCCTTCACCTGTGTTTGCCGCTGCTCGCTCATGTCTTTCCCGGTATCATGCCAGGACGCTTTCCATTTCGGCGTATGGAACAGGTTTCCGGAACGGGGAGCGCGACAATCAGAACAGTGTGTGACGACAAGATCTCTGTTCCCTCCAGGCTGTGGGCGAAATTCTGCACACGGCAGGCCTCGCTCGATCATTGATCCTACCGTGTCACGGTGGCAACCGAAGCGGAATATATACCATTTGCCTGCAGCCGGCTCCGGCTCTTCTGTCAGGGGCCGCTCCACTCGCCGATAGCCCGCAGCACCTCTTTAGCGACGACTTGGGCGACAGGTGTCAGCACCTGTCCCTTGCGCGTCAGGAAGGAATAGGTCTCCACCGACAGCGGCAGGTTGGTCCGGAGTTCGGTGAGTGTCCCGGGCACACCGTCCAGGCTTTCGGCGAAGCTTCTGGCGACGGACTGGGCGACCGGAGCGATGGCGTTGGTTCTCTGGACGGTCGCCAGCGTGAACAGGAAGGAAGAGGTGGTCAGCACTCTGGAAGGCAGGGTCAGCCCCTTGTCCCGCAGCGCCTGTTCCGCGGTTGCCCGGATCGGCGCGCCGGCCGGAGGCAGAACCCAGTCAAAATCGAGAAGGGCTTCGGCGGGTATGGGGGTACCGGTTCGGGTCAGCGGGTGACCGATGCGGGCGACGATCGATGCCGGTTCCCGCAGCAGCGGCCGTTCCTCAAAGAGGGTGGGATCTTCATCCAACGGCACCCGGCTGAGCGAGAAATCCAGCCGCCCGTCCTCCAGTTTCTGCGCAAGGTCACGGCTGGGGGCAACATCGACGGAAATCGAGATATCCGGATAACTGAGCCGGATATGGCGCAGCGCGGGCAGCACATATTCGATGGCCGGTCCGGTAACCGAGCCGATGCTGACATGGCCGCTCTGGCCGGACATGTGCTGCGCGATGTCCCGGCCCGCGTCGCCGAGTTCCTGCAGGATGCGCACGCAGCGTTCCGCGAGCTTGCGGCCCACGTCAGTCAGCTCGATACCCCGGCCGCTGCGCACATAGATGGCCGTTTCGGTAATCCGTTCGATTTCCGAAATCAGCCGTGAGGCTGCCGGTTGGGTGATGCCGAGCGCGGTCGCGGCATTGGTCAGTCGCGATTGGTGCGCCAGTTCGGCGAGCAGGCGCAGATGCGAAATTTTCAAGCCGCGCCGCAGCAGGTCCAGGCTCATGATGGCTCGCTTCAGGAAAGGTCAAATCTATACCGAAATCGATATGTAACGATAATGAATAATAATTTGACGGTCATGTTATTTTTCTCGCATCTGTAGCCGCGGCATCGTCAATTCATGCCGGAAATAAGTTTGTGGCCGGTCGAAAACCGGCACGGGAGGAAAATATGAAGTTTGTTTCCAAGGCTCTGGTCGCGGCAGCGGCTGTGGCAACTCTCATGTCCGGCGCTGTCATGGCGCAGGACAAGGGCACCATCGGCATCGCCATGCCGACCAAATCCTCGGCGCGCTGGATCTCCGACGGCAACTCCATGGTCGAGCAGTTCACGGAAGCCGGCTACACCACTGATTTGCAGTACGCCGAAGACGACATTCCGAACCAGCTGGCCCAGATCGAAAACATGATCACCAAGGGCGCCGATGTGCTGGTGATCGCGGCAATCGACGGCACCACGCTTTCCAACGCACTGGAAAACGCCGCAGCTGCCGGCATCAAGGTTATCGCCTATGACCGGCTGATCCGCGACAGCGGCGATGTCGACTATTACGCGACCTTCGACAATTTCAAGGTGGGTGTTCAGCAGGCAACGTCGCTGGTCGGCGGCCTGAAAGAGCGTTTCGGCGAAGGTCCGTACAATGTTGAATTGTTTGGCGGTTCTCCGGACGACAACAACGCCTATTTCTTCTACGACGGCGCCATGTCGGTTCTCCAGCCGCTGATCGATGACGGCACCATCATCATCCAGTCCGGTCAGATGGGCATGGACACGGTCGGCACACTGCGCTGGGACGGCGCGGTCGCCCAGGCTCGTATGGACAACCTTCTGTCCGCTCACTACACCGACAAGACGCTGCATGGCGCATTGAGCCCCTACGATGGCCTGTCCATCGGTATCCTGTCGTCCCTGAAGGGCGTAGGCTACGGCTCCGGCGACCAGAAAATGCCGATTGTCACCGGTCAGGACGCGGAAGTTCCATCCGTGAAGTCCATTCTCGCCGGCGAACAGTATTCCACCGTCTTCAAGGACACACGGGAACTTGCCCGCGTTACGGTAGGTATGGTCGACGCGCTGCTGGAAGGCGGCGAGCCGGAGATCAACGACACCAAGACCTACAACAACGGTGTCAAGGTCGTACCGTCCTACCTGCTGGAGCCGGTTGCGGTCGATACAGGCAATTGGGAAGAAATCCTGATCGGCAGCGGTTACTACACGGCTGACCAGGTCAAATAACAAAACAAGCTCCCAAGCAGCACCTCCCGCCCGCAGACCCGGTCCTTCCTTCATTTCCGCGCAGACCCGGAATTGAAGGAAGCCGACCGAGTTCGGAACAACCGGACTTGCGGGCGGACTTTTTTCGGAATTCGGAGACCGGGGGCCATGGCACTCCTTTCCATGCAGAACATCAGCAAGACCTTTCCGGGCGTGAAAGCGCTGGATCGCGTCAGTCTCGATGTTCAAAAAGGCGAGATCCACGCAGTCGTCGGCGAGAACGGCGCTGGAAAATCCACTCTCATGAAAATCCTGTCGGGTGTTTATGCCCACGGCGACTATGACGGCGACATTCTGTTCGACGGCAAACCGGCCCGGTTCGCCGGCATTTCGGACAGCGAGAAACAGGGCATCATCATCATCCACCAGGAACTGGCCCTCGTGCCGCAACTCTCCATCGCGGAGAATATTTTCCTGGGCAATGAATGCGCGTCGAAAGGTGTGATCGACTGGCGCCGGACCAACCAGTTCACCGAAGAACTCCTCGCCAAGGTCGGCCTGGTGGAAGCTCCGACGACCAAGGTCGACAATATTGGCGTCGGCAAGCAACAGCTCGTCGAAATCGCCAAGGCGCTCTCCAAGGACGTCAAGCTGCTCATTCTGGACGAACCGACCGCCGCGCTGCAGGAAAACGACAGCCGCAAGCTGCTCGACCTCATGCTGGACCTGAAGGCACAGGGAGTGACCTGCATCATCATCTCCCACAAGCTCAACGAGGTCCGTTACGTGGCCGACAGCGTGACCGTCATTCGCGACGGCATGACGGTATCCAAGCTGGACGCCAGTAAGGGTCTCAGCGAGGACGAGATTGTCCGCGACATGGTCGGCCGGGACATGACCCACCGGTTCCCGGACCACAAACGCACGCCCGGAAAAGTGCTTCTGGAGGTCGAGGGCTGGAATGTCTGGCATCCCGAGCACGCGGAGCGCCAGGTCATTCGTGACGCCTCGTTCAATGTGCGTGCCGGCGAAGTCGTGGGGATCGCGGGCCTGATGGGCTCCGGCCGGACCGAACTCGCCATGTCCATCTTCGGCCGTTCCTACGGGCGCAACATATCCGGCGAGGTCAGGCTGAACGGCAAGCCGGTGGATGTCAGCTCCGTCGACAGGGCGATTGACGCCGGGATTTCCTATGTGACGGAAGACCGCAAGGCCCTTGGGCTCGTGCTCGACGAAACCATCCGGTTCAACACTACACTTGCCAATCTGGAGGGCGTCTCCTCCGGCTCCGTGCTGAAGCGCAACGAGGAAACGAAGGTTGCCGAGAGATACCGCGAGGCGCTGGCGATCCGGACCCCGTCAGTGTTTCAGAAAGCGGTCAACCTGTCCGGCGGAAACCAGCAGAAAGTGGTTCTGGCGAAATGGCTGTTTACCGCGCCGGAAGTCCTGATCCTGGACGAGCCGACGAGAGGCATCGATGTCGGCGCGAAATATGAAATCTATTCCATCATCAACGACCTCGCCGCCGAAGGGAAAGGCGTGGTCATGATCTCGTCGGAAATGCCGGAACTGCTTGGCATGTGCGACCGGATCTACGTCATGAACGAAGGGGCTCTTGTCGGTGAACTTGCCGCCGGCGATGCGAGCCAGGAGCGCATCATGTCGCTCATCGTCAACGAATGAAAGAGTGAACCCCATGGAAGTGGCTGAAAGCGATACCAATGCGGCGCCGGCGGTGAGGACCAAAGGCATCGGCGCGTATATTTCCGCGAACCTTCGACAATACGGCCTGCTCTTTGCTCTGATCGCGGTGATGGTGTTTTTCCAGATCGTGACCGACGGCACGTTGCTCCGTGCCGTGAACGTCACCAACCTGCTGCTGCAGAATTCCTACATCATCATCATGGCGCTGGGCATGCTGGTCGTCATCGTCTCCGGCAATATCGACCTGTCGGTCGGTTCGGTGATGGGCTTCATCGGCGCGCTGGCCGCCGTATTGATCGTCGAACTCAACCAGCCGGTCATTCTCACGATCCTCATTTGCCTGGTTACCGGGGGTCTTATCGGCGCGGCCCAGGGGTATTGGGTCGCCTACTGGAAGATCCCGTCCTTCATCGTGACGCTGGCCGGCATGCTGGTGTTCCGCGGCCTGTCGCTGTGGCTTCTGGAAGGCCAGTCGGTCGGCCCGTTCCCGAAGGAGTTCCAGTTGATCGCAACCGGCTTCGTGCCGGATATCTTCCCGGCCGGTCTTGGGGTATGGCTCGCGGAGATGTTCGGTGCGCGCAAGGTGAATGTCCTGGCGCTGGTCACGGGCATTGCCGCCGCCGCGCTGGTCGTCTGGATCGGTCTGCGCCAGCGGGCCCAGAACAAGGCCTACGGCATTGAGGACGAGCCGAAAAGCTTCTTCATCGCCCGCACAGCCATCATTGCCGCGGCGCTGATCTTCGTCATGTACAAGCTCTCCCTGTTCCGGGGCATGCCGAATGTGTTGATCACCATGGGCGTCCTGACGGTGATCTATGCCTTCATCACCGAGACGACGACTGTGGGGCGGCGGATCTATGCGCTGGGCGGCAACCAGAAGGCCGCCAAACTGTCCGGCATCAAGACCGAGCGCCTCACGTTCCTGGCCTTCGCGAACATGGGTGTTCTGGCGGCCGCTGCCGGTCTTGTCTTCGCGGCCCGTCTCAACACCGCAACACCAAAGGCCGGTTTCGCGCTTGAACTGGACGTGATTGCCGCGGTCTTCATCGGCGGGGCGTCGATGTCGGGCGGGGTCGGGACGATTGTCGGCGCGGTGGTCGGGGCCTTTCTGATGGGCGTGCTCAACAACGGCATGTCGATCATGGGCATCGGCATCGATTACCAGCAGATGATCAAGGGTCTGGTGCTGCTCGCAGCCGTGATTTTCGACGTCTACAACAAGAACAAGCAGGGATAAGAAGATGCTGATTTCCCAGATACTGGACGACGGCGGCAAGCAGGCCGTTGTCATTCGCAATGGCAGCGAAGCCTGCATCCTGAAAGGCGTCGGATCCACCTATGAGCTCGTCCGGGAGGCAATCGGCAAGGGCCAGAGCCTGGCCGAATGCATCCGCGGTCATGAACTCGGCAAGGCGGTCGATCTGGAAAAGCTGGCCGAGGAAAAACGCCTCCTGCTGCCGATCACCCATCCCGATAGCGCCCATCTGCATCTGACGGGCACCGGTCTCACCCATCTCGGGTCCGCGGCGACGCGCGATGCCATGCACGCCAAGGCCGGCGCCGATGACGAGGAGGCCAATATCTCCGACTCCATGAAGATTTTCCGCATGGGGCTGGAGGGCGGACGGCCCGAAGGCGGGAAGGTCGGCGTGCAGCCGGAGTGGTTCTACAAGGGCAACGGCGCTTGCGCCGTCGCACCGGGCGGCGATCTGGTCAGCCCCGGTTTTTGCGAGGACGGCGGCGAGGAACCGGAAATTGCAGGCATCTACTTCATAGCCGATGACGGCACGCCGTTCCGGATCGGGTTTGCGCTCGCCAACGAGTTTTCCGATCACGTGATGGAGCGCCGGAACTATCTCTTCCTGGCCCATTCCAAGCTACGTCCGGCATCCTTCGGTCCCGAGCTTCTGGTCGGAGCCCTGCCGGAGAACGTCAACGGCACCAGCCGCATTCGCCGGGATGGCGAGATCCTGTGGGAAAAACCGTTCGTGTCGGGCGAGGCGAACATGTCCCACACCCTGGCCAATCTGGAACACCACCATTTCAAATATGATCTCTTCCGCCAGCCGGGCGACATTCACGTTCACATGTTCGGCACGGCGACGCTGTCCTTTGCCGATGGCATTTCCTGCAAGGAAGGCGATGAAGTGGAGATTTCCGCACCGGGCTTCGGCGTTGCGCTCCGCAATCGCCTGACTTTCCAGCCTGCGGAGACAGCGGCCACGCAAGTGAAGGTTCTTTAGATCATGAGCTTCAAACCGGCGAATTGGCCGCGCAAGCTGCGGTCGGCTGAATGGTTTGGCGGCACCAGCCGCGACCACATCTATCATCGCAGCTGGATGAAGAACCAGGGCCTGCCGGACGACCTTTTCGACGGCCGCCCGGTGATCGGGATCTGCAACACCTGGTCCCAGCTCACCCCCTGCAACGCGCATCTGAGGGACCTGGCCGAGCGGGTCAAACACGGGATTTACGAGGCAGGAGGATTTCCCCTCGAGTTTCCCGTCTTCTCGACCGGCGAAAGCACACTGCGCCCCACCGCGATGATGTTCCGCAACCTCGCCAGTATGGATGTGGAGGAAGCCCTTCGCGGGACGCCGCTCGATGGGGTCGTGCTGCTGGTCGGTTGCGACAAGACAACCCCGTCGCTTCTCATGGGCGCGGCCTCCGTCGACCTGCCGTCCATCGTGGTCACGGGCGGCCCGATGCTCAATGGCTGGTTCCAGGGCGAGCGCGTCGGCTCGGGCACCCATCTGTGGAAGTTCTCCGAAGCGGTCAAGGCCGGCGAGATGACACAGGAAGAGTTCCTGGAAGCGGAAGCGGCCATGAGCCGGTCGCCAGGCTCCTGCAACACAATGGGCACGGCGTCCACCATGGCCTCCATGGCCGAGGCGCTCGGCATGGCGCTGTCCGGCAACGCGGCCATACCCGCCGTCGACAGCCGCCGCCGTGTCATGGCGCATCTCTCCGGACGCCGGATCGTGCAGATGGTGAAGGACGACCTGAAACCGTCGGACATCCTGACCCGGCAGGCGTTTGAAAATGCCATCCGCACCAACGGCGCCATCGGCGGATCGACCAACGCCGTGATCCATCTGCTGGCGATCGCCGGACGGGTGGGGGTGGACCTGTCGCTGGAGGACTGGGACAGGTTCGGGCGGGATGTTCCGACCGTCGTCAACCTGATGCCTTCCGGCAAGTATCTGATGGAGGAATTCTTCTATGCCGGCGGACTGCCGGTGGTGATCAAGCGTCTTGGCGAAGCGGGCATGCTCAACAAGGACGCGATCACCGTGGCGGGCGAGACGGTCTGGGATCAGGTGAAGAACGCCCGGAACTGGAACGAGGATGTCATTCTGCCCGTCGAGAAGGCCCTGACGCAGCAAGGCGGCATTGCCGTCCTCAAAGGCAATCTGGCGCCTCACGGAGCGGTTCTGAAACCCTCGGCGGCCTCACCGCATCTTCTGCAACATCGAGGCAGGGCGGTCGTCTTCGAGGATATCGACGACTACAAGGCCCGTATCGAAGACGATGCGCTCGACATCGACGAGACCTGCATCATGGTGCTCAAGAACTGCGGGCCCAAGGGCTATCCCGGCATGTCCGAGGTCGGCAACATGGGGCTGCCGCCGAAGGTGCTTAAGAAAGGCATCACCGACATGGTGCGGATCTCCGATGCGCGTATGTCGGGCACGGCCTATGGCACGGTTGTCCTGCACACGTCGCCGGAAGCGGCCGCCGGCGGCCCCCTGGCCGTGGTGCGCACGGGGGACATGATCGAGCTGGACGTTCCGAACCGGAAGCTTCATCTGGAAATTTCCGAAGAGGACCTTGCCCGCAGGCTTGACGAGTGGACACCCTCCCACCACGTACCGGACAGTGGCTACGCGCGCCTGTTCCACGATCATGTGCAAGGTGCCGACACCGGCGCCGATTTCGACTTCCTGAAAGGATGCCGCGGGTCCGCGGTACCAAAGGACTCTCATTGATGGCTGAAAAACTGGCGCTGGTGGGCATCGGAAAGATTGCCCGCGACCAGCATATTCCCGCGATTGCGGCAAATCCCGACTGGTCTCTCGAAGCGGCGGTCAGCCGCAACGCTGCCGTCGAGGGTGTCGATCATTTCGAGTCGATGGACGCCCTGCTGGAAACCCGACCGGACATCAACACGGTGTCGCTCGCGATCCCGCCGCAGCCGCGATTTGTCTATGCCGCCGCGGCGCTCAAGGCCGGCAGGAACGTCATGCTTGAAAAGCCTCCGGGCCAGAGCCTCGCCGAATGTTATGCGCTTGAAGCGCTGGCAAGGGAAAACGGCGTGACGATCTTTGCGACCTGGCATTCGCGCCATGCCGATTGCGTTCCGGATCTGAAAGCCTGGCTGGCGGAGCGGAGCCTGAAAAAGCTGGAAATCACCTGGAAGGAAGATGTCCGCCGCTGGCATCCGGGGCAGGAATGGATCTGGGAGTCCGGTGGGATGGGTGTCTTCGATCCGGGCATCAACGCACTCTCGATCCTGACGGAAATTCTGCCCCATCCGGTGCACCTGTCGGGCGCGACCCTGGAAGTCCCGGAAAACCGAGAAACACCGATTGCCGCCAGGCTTGATTTCGTGGATCCGTCCGGTGCCGCTGTGACCGCCGATTTCGATTGGCGGCAGGAAGGCCCGCAGACCTGGAACATCGAAATCGAGACGGATCGCGGCAGTGCCAGCCTGTCGCTCGGCGGTGAACGGCTGGAGATTGACGGAAAACTCGTCAAACAGGGCGCAAATCATGAATATGCGAACCTTTATGCGCGCATGGCGGCCTTGGTAAAAGCCGGCGAAAGCGATATGGATCTCTCACCCATGATTCACGTCTGTGACGCCTTTTCCCTTGGAAAGCGGGTCGTCACCGCACCGTTCCACTATTGATACCCCTATTGAAACCGGAAGGTTTGACATGACTTTTATGCCGCACGGAAAGCAGCTCATAGCGGGCGAATGGTCCACCAGCGAAAAGACTTTCAGCTCGCAGCCGGCCCACGGCCAGTCCTTCAACTTCTCCTCCGGAACCGTGAAGGACGTCGATGCGGCCTGCAAGGCCGCGGAAGAGGCCTTCTGGAGTTATGGCTATTCCTCCAGCGAGGAACGGGCGAAGTTCCTGAATGCGATCGCTGATGAAATCGAGGCGCGCGCGGATGCGATCACGGCCATCGGCACATCGGAAACCGGCCTTCCCGAAGCACGCCTTCAGGGCGAGCGCGGACGCACAACCGGTCAGCTCCGCCTGTTTGCCAGCCATATCCTGAAAGACGATTATCTGGATCTGCGTCACGACGGAGCGCTGCCGGACCGCCAACCCCTGCCACGTCCGGACCTGAAGCTTGTCCAGCGGCCGATCGGGCCCGTGGCCGTGTTCGGCGCATCCAATTTCCCGCTGGCATTTTCCACTGCCGGCGGCGACACGGCGTCTGCACTGGCTGCTGGCTGCCCAGTCGTGGTTCGTGGCCATCCGGCGCACCCTGGAACCGGCGAAATCGTTGCCGAAGCCATTGCCGCCGCCGTGAAGTCCTGCGGACTGCATCCCGGTGTATTCTCCTTCATCCAGGGCAACGGCTATGAAGTTGGTCAGGCTCTGGTTCAGCACCCGCTGATCACGGCTGTCGGCTTCACCGGCTCTCTGGGCGGCGGCCGCGCCCTGTTCGATCTGTGCGCGCAGCGGCCGGTGCCGATCCCGTTCTTCGGCGAGCTTGGCTCGGTCAATCCGATGTTCGTTCTTCCCGCGGCCCTGGGCGCGCGCGGCGAGGCAATCGCCAAGGGCTGGGCAGGATCGCTGACCATGGGGGCAGGGCAGTTCTGCACCAATCCGGGCATCGTGCTTGTTGTTGATGGACCGGACGCGGACGCTTTCCTCAACGCCGCGAAGAGCGCGCTTTCGGAAATCGGCGCGCAGACCATGCTCACCGACGGCATCGCCGAGGCCTTCCGCTCCGGGAGCCGCAAGGTGTCCGGCTCGACCGGCGTTCGCGAACTGATCGGAACGTCCTGCGAAACCCGGGAAGCCGCACCTTATCTTTTCGAGACCACCGGCGAAGCGTGGCTGGCGGACGAGGATCTTGGCGAAGAGGTCTTCGGACCCCTTGGCATCGTCGTGCGCGTCAGGGACGAAGCGCAGCTTCTGGAAATAGCCAGGGGCCTGGAGGGACAACTCACCTGCACGCTGCAGATGGATGATGGCGACACGGGTCTCGCCCGCCGTCTGATGCCTGTCCTGGAGCGCAAGGCTGGCCGTGTGCTGGCCAACGGGTTCCCGACCGGTGTCGAAGTGGCCGAGGCCATGGTTCACGGCGGACCTTATCCGGCATCGACCAATTTCGGCGCGACCTCTGTCGGAACCCTCGCCATCCGCCGTTTCCTGCGCCCGGTGTGCTACCAGAACATCCCGGAGGCTCTTCTGCCGGCGCGCTGATCGGCAAGGGGCAAACTGCCACTCTGCAGCCTGTTCAAAGAACAAGAACGCCATCCTGAAGACTTTCTTCAGGATGGTTTTTTGTCTCCGGAAGACGCGAGGAAATTTCACGTTCATCCCGATTTCTCATGCGCACGGGAGCGCCTGCTCTCCGTCGATTGCTGTGCCCGGAGCCTGAGAGTATAAATTTTGGGTCCGCACCCTAGATCAGCTTGATGCCCGATGTGGTCAGGAGGCCGTCGAGCGCGGCCTTGGCCGGAGTGCTGGCCGCCAGAAGATCGATGTCGCTGAGGTGGCAGAGTTCGAACAGGCTCTTCACGCCAATCTTGTCTGAAGTGAGCATGAGGATCGATTTGTCGGCCTGCTGCATGGCTGCCTGCACGCGCTTGACTTCGAACAGGTCGTTGTCGGCCAACCGCCCGCTTCCATCCAGACCGGAGACGGCGATGATGGCGTAGTCGAACCGGAACTGCTTCATGAAATCGTCGTTGTGGGGTCCGACGATCGCGCCATCTTCCTGCCGGACAATCCCGCCGGGGATGGCGACTGTAATATCGTCCCGATCCAGAAAATGCGCCGCGATGCGAATGCTGTAGGTGGTGACGCGCAGGTTCCTGCGGGCAAGAAGCGCCTCAGCGGCCGCCTCCGACGTGGTGCCGTGGTCGAGAAACACCGAAGCGCCGTCTTTCACGAAATTCGCAGCTTTGAAGGCAACGGAAGTCTTTTCCGTGGATGCGATGCGAAGACGCTTTGTATAGTCGCCCTTGGCGATAGGCTGGACCAGCGTGATGCCACCATGAGTGCGCCGGATATTGGGCTGTTCCTCCAGCGCCTGAAAGTCCCGGCGGATCGTCTGCTCGGACACGTCCAGCGACTTTGCGATTGCCGAAAGGCTCAGGTAGCCTTCTTCGGCAACCAGCTTCAGCAGAGCATCCCTACGCTGCTGTTTCTTTCTCATGGCATCTCACACCCGCGCTTTTCCGTCTGTTTCCCTTAGACAGTTTGCTTCCTCAATTCAATCGGCGGGAGGCGTTCAGCTCCAAAAATGGCATTAAAGCAAAAAATGTAAGTTTTCCTACTTTTATTGTAAGAAAAATTCCATAAACTGTCTTCTGCCGGGTGCCGTCGAAGAAATGCGCGCCGCGGCCAAACCTTGAGGAGGGTGAAATGAAAAATACAGTTCTCGCAGGCGTTCTGGCTGCCTTGTTGCCTACGGCTGCACTTGCAGGCGAAATCACGGTTTACACGGCTTACGAGGAAGATGAAGCGGCAGCGTTTCTGGACCTGGCCAAACAGGCGATGCCTGACATCGAAGTGAACATGCTGCGTTTGTCGACAGGCGATCTTGCCGCCCGCATCATCGCGGAAAAGGGTAACCCCCAGCATGACGTGATCTGGGGATTTGCCGCCTCCACCATCGTCAATCCGGAGATCGCCGACACCCTGGAGGCTTATACGGCCACTGGTGTCGACACGATTCCGGCAGCGTTCCGGGACGGGGACAACATGTGGTTCGCCGTGACCGGTTACATGGCCGCATTCTGCGTCAACACAGAACGTGTCGAGAAGCTCGGTCTGGATGTGCCGAAATCCTGGGCAGATCTTGTCGATCCGAAATACAAGGGTGAAGTGGTCATGCCGAACCCGGCCTCTTCCGGCACCGGGTACATCCAGGTCAGCTCGATCCTGCAGATGAAGGGCGAGGAAGAAGGCTGGTCATTCCTGGATCAGTTGGATGGCAATATCGCCCAATACATCAAATCCGGTTCCAAACCCTGCAACGCGGCGGCCGCGGGCGAGTATGCCGTTGGGGCTTCGTTCGACATGCGGGCGATCAAGAACATCGAGGAAGGGTTCCCCATGGTCATGGTCATTCCGGCCGAGGGCGCCGGCAATGAGCTGGAAGCCAACGCACTGGTCGCCTCGTCAAAGAACAAGGATGACGCGCGCCGCTTCCTGGACTGGACTTTGACGCCCGAAGCGGTCAACGCCTACTACGACTGGAAAGCCATTGTCACCGTGCCGGGCGGGTCCCTGCCTGAGCGTTTCAGGTCCGCTGGGATGCCGGAAGATACCAACAGCATCCTTTACCCGACTGACTTTCAGGCCGCGGGCAAGGACCGGGACCGGATCATCTCCGAGTGGCAGCGCCGATACGAGAACTGATCGGAACCAGGGTTCCGGGTGTGACGTGTCAGGATCGACCCGCTTTCCCGCATTCGTGCGGGCAAGCGGGACACTGCTCCTGACCGGTCATGCCAGGATTCCAAAAGGGTACTGGCGCAAGAGAGCGCCTTCACAACGGCTTGCGGAAATCGCATGGGATGAATTGATGGCTTTGCAGATTGAAGGACTTACCAAATCCTTCGGGAAAGTTAAGGCGCTGAGCGACCTGACGCTGACGATCCCGGAATCGAGCTTCACCTGTTTCCTCGGGCCATCGGGATGCGGCAAGACGACCTTGCTGCGCGTCATCGCCGGACTGGAAGTCGCCGAGGAGGGCTCTATCCGGTTGTCGGACCGGGACATGTCCAGGACGCCGCCGGCCGAGCGCAATTTCGGCATGGTATTCCAGTCCTATTCGCTGTTCCCGAATCTGACGGCGCTTCAGAACGTGCTCTACGGCCTGGAATGCCGGGGATGGGCGAAGCCGGAACGCATCAGCCGCGCGATGGAAATGCTCGATCTGGTGCAGCTTGCCGACCAGGCTCACAAGCTGCCCTCGCAAATGTCCGGGGGGCAGCAGCAGCGGGTTGCCATCGCCCGTGCCCTTGCGCCCCGTCCCACCTTGCTGTTGCTGGACGAACCCCTGTCGGCGCTGGACGCCAATGTCCGGGCAGAACTGCGCGGCGAGTTCCGCAGTATCCAGAAGGAACTGGCCATTACCACCATCATGGTCACCCATGACCAGAGCGAAGCGCTGGAAATGGCGGACCGGATCGTCGTCCTCAACGGGGGGCGGATCGAACAGGTCGGGTCGCCGTTCGAGATCTACACACACCCGAAAAACCGCTTCGTGGCCGACTTCATCGGCAACTTCAACGTGATGCAGGTAGGTGTCGCCGCAGACGGTGCGATCGAATTCGGCTCGCAGACGCTGACTGCCGGACCGGACGCCAAAGGCATGGATCTCCTCGGCATCAGGCCGGAGGCCATCAGCATCTCCCCGGAACCGCTCGATATGGGCAATGCTCTTTTCGGTGAGGTCACCAAGGTCAGGTTTCTCGGCAACATACAGGTGCTGACCGTGCGGCCGGACTGCGCGCCGGACCAGCCGCTCGACGTCCAATTGCACGGACCTGAGTTTATTCCGCAGCCACGCGACCGCATCTGCCTGAATTTCGGGGCGGAGTCTCTCTGCGGGTTGAGCCAATGACCGAGCAGGCAGTTGCATCCACACCGCCGGCCCGCCGCTTCAGGATTGGCGACAGTTCGTTTGCACTGGTGGTGTCCATCGCCGTTCTGGTCATGATGATCCTGTTTCTCGTCATACCGGTGGGCAGCATCCTGTTGCGCAGCTTCGTCGGTGCGACGGGGTGGGGCCTGGAAAACTACACCGAAACCCTGCAGTCCGGGCGCGTCTGGGAACTTGTCGGCAACAGTCTCGCGGTTGCCGTCCTGACGACGATACTCTCGCTCGCTCTCGCCTATATCTACGCCTACGCAATCCAGCGCACGCACGTCCTTTTCAAGGGGTTCTTGCGCCTGGTGGTGATGACACCGCTGTTCGCTCCCTCGCTGGTGCAGGCGCAGGGGCTGATCTTCCTGTTTGGCCGCAATGGCGCCTTCAACCGGTTTCTCGGTTTCGATTTCGATATCTACGGCTTCTGGGGCATTGTCCTGGCGGACGTGCTTTACACCTTCCCCTATGCCTTCCTGATCCTGTCCGCGGCCCTGGCCGCATCCGATGCGCGGCTCTACGAAGGGGCTGTGGTGATGGGAGCAAAGCCATTCCGCATCTTCCGGACCATCACGCTGCCCTCGACCCGCTACGGCATTGCCGCCGCGGGCTTTGTCGTCTTCTCTCTGACGATCACGGATTTCGGCAACGCCATCGTCATCGGCGGCGACTTCAACGTGCTTGCGACCGAGATCTACAACAAGGTCATCGGTCAGGGGAAATTCGGTCTCGGCGCGGTGATCGGCGTGCTGCTGCTGGCTCCCGCGGTGATCTCCAAACTGCTGGAGCGCAGGATCGCGAAGCGGCAGCACGCGCTGATTACCGACCAGTCCAAACCGCTGACCGTCCGTGACAACCGCCGGCGGGACCTGATCTTCGGACTTTACACATATGCCGTCGCCTGTGTGTTCCTGGCCGTGCCGCTGATCGTACTTCTGGCCAGCCTTGTGAAGCTCTGGCCTTACAATCTGGCTTTTTCCCTGAAGCACTATTCCTTCGACGTCCAAAATGGCGCGCAGCCCTTGTGGAATTCGATAGGCGTTGCTTTCGCGACCGCGATCTTCGGCGTCATTCTTGTGACGGTTGCCGCGATTGTCTCCCAGAAATTCCGAACGCCCCTGCGCGGTCCGATCTCTTTCCTTGCCATTCTGCCGACGTCCATTCCCGGCATGGTGCTGGGCCTCGGATACGTCCTGGCGTTCAACAGTACGGCGAACCCGCTCAACGTCCTCTATGGCACGTTCCCCCTGATCGTGCTGCTCTACGTCTACTACAACCACGCTCAGGGGTTCCTGATCGCGACCACGTCGCTGAAGCAGATCAGCGCCACTTTCGACGAAGCGTCGACCATGCTCGGCGGCAGCCAGCTGCGCACCCTGTTCCGGGTGACGTTGCCGATCCTGTGGCCGACGCTCTTCGGGGTCGGGGTGTTTTTCTTCATGCGGGCAATGGTGTCGCTCTCCGCCGTGATCTTCCTGATCACACCGCAGACACAGGTTGCGGCTGTCTCGGTGCTGCAGCTTTCCGACAGGGGAGCCAACAACCAGGCGGCGGCGTTTTCCGTTTGCATCATGCTGATCGTGCTCGCCGCGCTGCTCCTTGCACGTTGCGTCCTCTGGCTGGCTGGCGCGCGGCATGTCTCTCTGATCAGGTAGGTACGCATGAACCGTCAGGACATTCGAGGCGTCCTTTTCGACAAGGACGGGACCCTGCTGCACTTCGAGGAAAGCTGGGGGCGCACCAACCAGAGTGCTGCGTTGCTGGCGGCAGGCGGGGAAAAGGGCCTTGCCCAGCAACTGCTTGTGGCCGCCGGCGTTGATCCGGACACAGGCAAGACCAGAAGCGGCAGTGTGCTCGCCGCGGGCAACAGTTCAGAGATCGCGGAACTCTGGGCCGCGGCCGGAGCCCGAATGCCGGAGACCCAACTGGTGGCAGAGCTCGATGTCCTCTTCGGCTCATCCATGCAGACGGCTTCTGCCATAGAAGGCACGGCTACCCTGCTTGAAATGCTGAAGGCGAAAGGACTGATCCTGGGCGTTGCCAGCAGCGACAGCGAGGCGGCCATCCGTGTTTTCCTTCAGACAACGGGCCTGGCGCATCTCTTTGACTTCGTCACCGGCTATGACACGGGGCATGGCCACAAGCCGTCACCGGGAATGCTCGACGCCTTCTGCCGCTCCTGCGATCTGGCATCCGCGTCCGTCGCCGTCGTCGGTGACAATCCGCAGGACATCCTGATGGCCCGGCAGGGCCGCGCGGGCCTTGCCATAGGCGTGCTGACGGGTACGGGATCCGAGGAAGAGCTGAAATCCCTGGCTGATGTAGTCCTGGCCGATATCACTGGCCTGACGGCCCTGTTCGGTCTCACGGCTGCGGGATAGATAACCTCTTTCCTCGAGGAAGGCCTTGAGGTCGTCTCCGGAATTTTTTCAGGAGCGGACTGTTTTTTCCTACCGAATGAAGGACCAGACTTACGCGTTCAGTTCAATCTTTCGTCCGGCCAGAATGACAGCTTCCATCGCGTCATAAGCGCCCTTCGCATCGCCCGCCTTGATTGCAGTGACGATAGCCCTGTGGCGTTCGACGAATTCGTGGGTTTCCTGATCGTTGCGTTCGTTCGCCTCGGCAATGAACAGCGAATAGAGCGCGGCCTGCACGAGATCTCCAAGAGACTGCAGGAAGCGGTTTCCGGACAGTTTCAGGATAAGCTTGTGGAATTCCAGGTCCGCGACCGCAACGGCGGCCCGGTCCTTGCCGGTTGCGAGATTGTCGCAAAGCTTCGACAGGGCGACGCATTCCGCGTCGGACACACGTCTTGCCGCCTGGCTGGCGGCGGCAGGTTCGAAAATCAGCCGGATCTCGAAGAGGTCCTCCAGGAACGGACGCTGGTTCTTGAGCGCGGCGTGCCAGCGCAGCACATCCGGATCGAACATGTTCCATTCCGAAGCCGGGCGCACATGAGTGCCGACCTTGGCCTTGGACTGGATCAGGCCCTTGGCAATGAGGGTTTTCTTTGCCTCGCGTACGACGGTGCGCGACACGGAGAACATTTCCGAAATATCCGGGTCGAGCGGGATCATCGTTTCCGGCGGATACTCTCCGGCAACGATGGCCCTGCCGATCTGTTCCACAACCTGATCGGTGTGATTGCCGGTCTGACTTCCCAATCCGCCGGTGGCGACGAATGTCATGATTGCGCGGCGAACTCTGGCGCTGGTTTTCTGCGCAGTGTCGTTGCCCAAGTGAGACCCTTCTGAAGCAGGATGAAGCCAAAGAGCAGACCGCCAATCACGATTTTGGTCCACCAGCTCGACAGTGTTCCATCGAACACGATAAAGGTTTGTATCAACCCCATGATCAAAATGCCAAAGAATGTACCTGCGACGAAACCGGTGCCGCCGGTCAGCAGGGTGCCGCCGATCACCACGGCGGCGATGGCGTCAAGCTCGACACCGACGGTGGCGAGCGAGTAGCCCGCCGAGGTGTAGAGCGAAAACACGATACCGGCCAGTCCTGCCAGCCCGCCCGAAGTGGCGTAGATGCCTATGGTGGTTTTCGCCAGCGGCACGCCCATCAATCGTGCCGTCTGAAGCCCGCCGCCGATGGCGTAGACATTCTGGCCGAAGCGGGTGCGGTGCGCGGCGATGATTCCGGCCGCAAAGGTCAGCAGCATGATCATTCCGGTCAGGCGGAAACGTCCGCCGCCCGGAGCCTTCCAGTAAAGTGACTGCAGCGTGTCGTAGAATTCATGGGTGATGGGAACACTGTCGGTCGACAGGACGTAAGCCGCCCCGCGCGCCAGAAACATGCCCGCAAGCGTGACGATGAAGGGCGGCATTTCCAGATAGTGGATCATGGCCCCCATGGATGCGCCGAACGAGATCGTGATCGCCAGAATGAGCGCGAAGGCGAGGAGAGGGTGAATCGACGTGTCGCGCAGGATCACCGCGAGAAAGACACCGGTAAAGGCGATGACGGACCCAATCGAGAGATCGATGCCACCCGACAGGATGACGAATGTCATCCCGACCGCTGCGATGCCGAGGAAAGCATTGTCTGTCAGGAGGTTCGCCACGACACGGGTCGACAGCATGGAAGGGTATTGCCAGGCGCACAGCGTGTAGGCCAGCAGGAAGGTGGCGATGGTGATCAGCAGCGGAAGATGCGTGGAACGGATCATTGCGGACTTTCTTTCGCTTCCTTGATGGATCCGGGGGGGATTGGGTCCGCCGACGCACGCAGGATATAGAGCGCGTGTTTGACGGTCGGCGACTGGATCACCAGAATTGCGATGATGATCAGCGCCTTGATGACGAGGTTCAATTCCGGCGGCATGCCCGACAGCAGGATGATCGAATTGACAGACTGGATGATCAGGGCTCCGAGCAGCGAAGCGATGATGGAAAACCGGCCGCCCAGCAGGGAATTGCCGCCGATCACCACCGCCAGAATGGCGTCGAGCTCCAGCCAGAGCCCGGCATTGTTGGCATCCGCGCCCTTGATGTCCGCTGCGACGATCACGCCGGCCAATGCGGCGCAGAAACCGGAAATCAGATAGACCGAAATGATCAGCACCCGGCTGTTGATGCCTGCCAGACGCGACGAGCTTTCATTGATGCCGATTGCCTCGATCAACATGCCGAGCGCGGTCTTGCGAACGACGGCGGTCACGGCCAGCCCGAGACCAAGCCAGATGAGAATAGGAGTCGGGATCCCCGCGACAGTACCTGCGCCCAGATGGATCAGACCGGGGTTGAGGAAGGTCAGGATCGTGCCTTCGGTGACGAGCTGGGCAATGCCGCGCCCGGCCACCATCAGCACCAGGGTCGCGACGATCGGCTGGATGCGCAACACGGCAACCAGAACGCCGTTCCATGCGCCGCACACGGCACCGGCGCAAAGCGCACCGAGCAGCGCCACCTGCCAGCTGTGACCGTCCACGACCAGCGCCGCCGCCACCGCGCCGGCTATCGCCATGACCGCTCCCACTGAGAGGTCAATGCCTTTCGTCGCGATGACGAGGGTCATACCGATGCACAGAAGGGCCGTGGGCGCGCCGCGGTTGAGCACGTCGATCAGGTTGCCGAAAAGGCGGCCGTGCTGGAACTCGATCCGGAAGAAGTCCGGAAAGACCAGGAAATTCAGCAGAAGAACGCCGGCGAGAATGACCAGCTGCGGCGCGATACGCCTCAGGGTGGTGTTGATGTGATGCTTCATCAGACCGCCCCTTCCATAGGTTCGTTGGCCATGGGTTCGTCGGCAATCGCCGAGACGATATTGGCGGTGGTGATCTCGTCGCCTTTCAATTCGCGCATCTGGCGCCGGTCACGCAACACGATCACCCGTGTGGAATAGGCAACCAGCTCCTCCATTTCGGAGGACGCCACGAGCAGGGCAAGGCCGTCCTCGCGCAGGCGTTCGATCAGGGCAATGATTTCTGCATGCGCGCCGACATCGATGCCGCGCGTCGGTTCGTCCAGGATCAGGAAAGCAGGGTTTGTCGCCAGCCAGCGGGCCAGAAGCGCCTTCTGCTGGTTGCCGCCCGACAACAGCCGGATAGGCATGTCGAGACTGGCGAGACGGATATCGAGCGCCTTGACATAGGCCTCCGCCAGTTCGTTGATCTTGGCCCTGGGCAGCGGGCGGAACCAGCCCTGCCGCGCCTGAAGCGCCAGAATGATGTTTTCGCGCACCGAGAGATCACCGACAATGCCGTCGTTCTTGCGGTCTTCGGGACACAGGGCGAACCGGTGCGCAACTGCCTCGCGGGGGTTCTTCAGGCTGATCTTGCGGCCTTCCAGCAGGGCCTCGCCCTGATCGGCCTGGATGGCGCCGAAAATCAGGTTCGCGGTTTCCGTCCGGCCCGAGCCCAGCAGCCCGGCCAGACCGACCACTTCGCCCTTGCGCACCGTCAGGCCGAAAGGTTCGATAACCCCGCGCCGGCCGTAATTGCGCAGTTCAACCAGAACGTCGCCGGCCTCCGTCGGAGCACGGTCCTGGATGCGCGCTTCCAGTTGACGCCCGAGCATGAGCGTGATGACCTCGGTCTGGGTCGTGTCCGCAAGCCGTTTCGTCCCGATGATGCGGCCGTTCCTGAGAATGGTGGCACGGTCCGAGATCTCGAACACCTGATCGAGGAAATGGGTAATGAAAACAATGGCGAGGCCGCGGGCCTTCAGCTTTTCGATCACCGAAAAGACCAGGTCCACCTCGTCCCTGTCGAGACTTGCGGTCGGCTCGTCGAGAATAAGCACCTTGCCCGACAGCTCGACGGCGCGGGCAATGGCAATGACCTGCTGAACCGCGACGGAATAGGCCGAAAGCGGTTCGGCGGGATTGATGGCAAGGCCGAATTCCGCCAGCAGGTCGCTGGCCATGGCAAGCATTCTGCGCTGTGATATCAGACCGTGTTTCATGGGCTGCCGGCCGAGAAACAGGTTTTCGGCAACGCTCAGGTTCGGCAGCAGGTTGACTTCCTGATAGACTGTGCCGATGCCGAGCTTCTGGCTTTCCTGGGTGCTGTGCGGAGAGATCTCGCGGTTGTCCAGCTCGATCGTTCCGGCGTCGCGCCGATAGGCTCCGGTCAGGCACTTGATCAGGGTAGACTTGCCGGCGCCGTTCTCACCGAGCAGCGCATGAACCTCTCCCGGGTACAGGGTCAGATCTACCGCATCCAGGGCTATGGCCCCGGGAAAAAACTTGGAAATGCCCTTGCACTCAAGCACAGGGCCGGTCGCTCGCGCCATCGAGTGGCATCCCCCCGAATTCACTTTCCTGAAGACTTATCATGTGCCGGGCGGGAAAGCCGCCCGGCACGGGATCGTATCAGTATCCAAGGTCTTTCTTCATCTCGTAGATGGCCATGTTATCATCTTCGAGAGTGTAGAGTTTGGACTCGGTCTGGATCCACTTCGGCGGCGTTGTGCCGTCCGCGAGATAGGCTTCGAGCGCATCCAGAGCAGGTCCGGCCATGTTCGGGGTCAGCTCGATCGTGGCATTCGCCTCGCCTTTCGACATCGCCAGATGAATATCCGGAACGCTGTCGATGGACACGATCTTGATGTCCTCGCCCGGTTTCAGTCCGGCTTCCTTGACGGCCTGGATTGCTCCGACAGCCATGTCGTCGTTATGGGCGTAGAGTGCACAGATGTTTTCGCCGCCGACAGCTTTCAGGAAGCTCTCCATCACGACCTTGCCCTGGCTGCGGGTAAAGTCGCCTGTCTGGCTGCGGACGATGTTCAGGTTGTCATGACCGGCGATGGCTTCTTCGAAGCCTTTCTTTCTGTCAATCGCCGGTGAAGAGCCGGTGGTGCCCTGCAATTCGACAATGTCGCATTTGGCACCGGCCGTCTCGTCGACAAGCCATTGTCCGGCAACCTGTCCCTCGTGAACGAGGTCGGAGGTGACGGCAGTCATGTAAAGGTCATCGGGCGCGTCGATCGTCCGATCGAGCAGGACCACCGGAATTTCGGCGTCCCTGGCTTCTTCCAGAACATCGTCCCAGCCGGTCGCGACGACAGGGGCGAGCAGGATCGCATCGACGCCCTGGGCGACGAAGGACCGGATGGCCTTGATCTGGTTTTCCTGTTTCTGCTGGGCATCGGCGAATTTCAGATTGATGCCCCGCTTTTCCGCTTCCTGCTTGGTCACGGTTGTCTCGGCGGCACGCCAGCCCGATTCAGATCCGATCTGAGAAAATCCGATGGTCAGGTCGGCCGCATTGGCGGTCATCGGGACGAACGACATCGCCCCGGCAATGAGCATTGCCTTTAATTTCATAGTCTCCTCCACAAGGTGAATTTTCGTCACCAAGTCATTAAGTAATACTTTATTACTTTTGTAAAGCGAGCTGGTTTGCTCTCGGGAGAGAAATAGACCAACCATCAGATAAATAAGATGAAATATGTGAAGTTCGCCGTCAGGGAACAGTGGTGTTCCGGTCAGCCGACCCGTTCCGGACAAAAAAAGCCCGGGCAAGGGATGCCCGGGCTGTCAGCGCGATAACAGGATATCTAACCGTTCAGTTTCACCCATGCGGCGTTTCTGGTCGAGGAGCGGACGCAGGCGTCGATGAATTGCTCGCCCGCCAGACCGTCGTCAATGCCGGGCACCAGCGTGGTGGCGGACTTGCCGTCCTGGTGCGCGCGGATGGCGTCGGCTGCTTCGGTGTAGAGATTGGCGAAGCCTTCCAGATAGCCTTCCGGATGGCCCGGAGGGACACGGGTGGTCGAGGCGAGCGAGGCGGACATGCCGGCGCCACCGCGGGTGAGCAGTTGCTGCGGCTTGCCGAAGGGCGTGAACTGGAGATAGTTCGGGTTCTCCTGGTGCCATTCCAGTCCGCCCTTGTCGCCATAGACCCGGATCTTGAGATTGTTCTCGTTGCCGGGAGCCACCTGCGAACACCACAACATGCCCCGTGCGCCGCCGTCGAACCGCAGCATGACGTGCGCGTTGTCGTCGACCTTGCGGCCCGGCACGAAAGACTGCAGATCGGCCGCAAGGCTTTCGGCAGTGAGGCCGGTAATGAAACTGGCCAGATTGAAGGCGTGCGTGCCGATGTCGCCGGTCGATCCGCCGACCCCGGACCGGGCCGGATCCGTGCGCCAGTCCGCCTGCTTGTTGTGCACATCTGTCGACAGCCAGTCCTGGGCGTATTCGACCTGCACGACGCGCAGGGTGCCGAGGTCGCCGTTTTCGACCAGCTCCCGAGCCTGGCGGACCATCGGATAGCCGGTGTAGTTATGGGTCAGGAAGAACAGGGCATTGGAGCTTTTCGCCGCCTTGGCGAGCTTCTTGGCATCGGGCAGCGTCGAGGTCAGCGGCTTGTCGCAGATCACATGGATCCCGCGCTTGAGGAATTCCTTCGCCACCGGATAATGCATGTGGTTGGGTGTAACGATGGCGACCGCCTCGATGCCGTCTTTCAGCCGGGCCTCGCGCTTGGCCATGTCGAGGAAGCAGTCGTAAATCCGGTCTTCCTTCAGGCCGAGCACCCGTCCGGACTCCTGCGCCTTCTCCGGGGTCGAGGACAGTGCCCCCGCGACCAGCTCATACCGCCCGTCGATCCGGGATGCGATCCGGTGAACCGCACCGATAAAGGCGTCCTTGCCACCTCCGACCATACCCAGCCGGATCGGGCGTGTCTGCGGGTTGTCCTTGCCTTCAATCGCCATATTGCTCCTCCTGTTTCGTCTTCCCGGGTATAGCGCCGGGTTTTTCAGCCGTTCTTGTGTCGTCATGCTGCCCGCATCCTTCGGGAGGGACCTGACGGTCTTCCCCGGGATGAGATTTTCGAGTGGCTTGCTTGCAGCAACTCGATTTCAGCATCTAACCGATGCCGAGCATCTTCCGGTTGGCTTCCACATCAGTACCGCCACCGGCAAAATCATCAAAGGCTTTTTCGGTGACGCGAATGATGTGTTCGCGGACGAACTGCGCCCCTTCACGGGCTCCGTCCTCCGGATGTTTCAGGCAGCACTCCCATTCCACGACGGCCCAGCCGTCGAAGTCAATGGCGGCCATCTTGGAGAAAACGGCGCTGAAATCGACCTGTCCGTCCCCAAGTGAGCGGAACCGACCGGCCCGGTTGACCCAGGGCTGATACCCGCCATAGACACCCTGGCGGCCGGTCGGATTGAACTCCGCGTCCTTGACGTGGAACATGCCGATCCGCTCGCTGTAGATATCGATGTTGTCCAGATAATCCAGACACTGCAGCACATAGTGGGAGGGGTCGTAGAGCATCTTGCAGCGGCCATGCCCGTTCACACGCTCAAGAAACATCTCGAAGGTGATGCCGTCGTGCAGGTCTTCGCCGGGGTGAATTTCATAGCAGACATCGACACCCATTTCGTCCGCATAGTCGAGGATCGGCCGCCAGCGCCGGGCAAGCTCGTCGAAGGCCGTCTCAACCAGCCCGGCGGGACGTTGCGGCCAAGGATAGATATAGGGCCAGGCGAGCGCACCGGAAAAGGTGGCATGCGCCGAAATGCCGAGGTTGCGGCTCGCTGCGAGGGCAAGTTTCATCTGGTCCACCGCCCAGGCCTGCCGCGCGGACGGATTGCCGCGGACTTCCGGAACGGCGAAGCCGTCGAAAGCCGTGTCGTACGCCGGATGAACTGCGACCAGCTGGCCCTGAAGATGAGTGGACAACTCGGTGATCTCGATGCCGCTGTCACGGGCGGTTCCAACCAGCTCGTCGCAATAGGTCTTGGAGCTGGCAGCTTTTTGAAGATCGATCAGCCGACCGTCCCAGCTTGGAATCTGGACGCCGATATAGCCACAGTCGGCTGCCCATCTGGTGATCGAATTCCAGGAATTGAACGGAGCGTCGTCCCCTGCAAACTGGGCAAGAAACAATGCTGGGCCTTTTATCGTCTTCATGGCTGCCTCCTGGAGATGTGGAGTTTGGAAATCGGGAAATTTGGGAAAAAGGGCCGGAACCCCATCGCGAAAGGTCCCGGCCCGTTACTTTCCGGTGCCTTAGAAGGGCGATTCCGGGAAGTAATAGTTTGCTGCGTTCTCGGGCGTGATCAACGTCGCGCCGAGGATGTAGCGGCCCGCAACCGGTCCGTTGGACTTGAAGGCCGCGACCGTCGCATCCATCGCGGTGGCGATCATCGCGGGCGGGTAGAGCACATCGACCGGGATCAACGTGTCGCCGTCCATGATGCTCTTGATGGTTTCCTTCATGCCGGCGCCGCCGACGACAAACATGCCGTCACCGTCGCGGCCCGCCTGTTTCAGGGCAGCGACCACGCCGATGGCGATGTCGTCATCCTGCGCCCAGACCGCGTCGATGTCCGGGAAGCGGGACAGGAAATCCTGCATCACTTCAAAGCCGTCATCGCGGTTCCAGTTGGCATGTTTGTGATCGAGCACATTGATGCCGGAACCTTCGATCTCCGCCATGAACGCGTCGAAACGTTCATTGTCGATCACGGTTGGAATGCCGCGCAGGATAACGATGTTGTCGCCATCCTTCAGGCGGGTCTTCATGTACTGGGCGGAGACCCGTCCCAGCTCCGGATTGTTGCCGGCCACATAAAGATCCTCAATGCCCGGCTGGCTGAGGCCGCGATCCACCACGGTGATCCAGGCGCCGGATTTCTTGACGTTCAGCACCGGATCGGTGAGCGGTTCGGATTCGAACGGCAACACGACCAGAGCGTCGATCTGATGGACCGAGACAAGATCTTCCAGTGCGCTCGCCTGAGCGCCCGGATCCGGTGAGTTGACCAGGATCAGGTCCACATCCGGATATAGCTTCTCCAGACGCTTTTCAGCCTGCTCCGCGTGCCAGTTCATGCCTGCCGCCCACGCGTGGGTCGGGGTCGGGTAGCTGACGCCGATCTTGATCGTGTCCTGTGCGACCGCGGATCCGGCAAATGCCAGTGCCCCGGTCAGGGCCATTGCGCCCAAGGTTTTCTTCATGAACATTGTTTCCTCCTCCAATGCTGGTGATCTGGACGCACCTCTCCCGTCCGGTGCGAACCGTTCTTCTTGAATTTGGGGACGGGTCCCGACCTCTATGGGTTGCGTGTTACGACTTTTTGCTCTTGCCGAGCTTCCAGTCGCTGCGCTGTAAAAAAACCGCAACGATAATGATCAGACCCTGCATGGTGCCGTTCAGGTAGTTGGAGATCATATCGGTGAAGTTCAAAATGTTGCCGATGGTCGTCAGGATCAGGGCGCCGAGTATGGTACCGCCGATCCGTCCGTAGCCGCCCTTGAGCACGGTGCCGCCGATGATGACCGCGGCAATCGCCTCCAGTTCCCAGAGCACGCCGGTCGAGGCGGATGCGGAGCCGAGGCGCGGAACATAGATGATCGTGGCGAAGGAGACGCACAGTCCCTGGATGATGTAGGTGAGCGTTTTGACCCGATCAACATTGATGGCCGAGTATTTCGCCACCGCCTCGTTCGATCCGATCGCCGTGCAATAGCGTCCGAACGCCGTCCTGTTGAGCAGCAGCCAGCCGCAGATGGCGACCGCGATAAACACCCAGACGGGGAAGGGGAGGCCGAGAAAACTGTCGTAATAGACGGGCCGGTACGTGCCGCGCACCTCGAAGTTCAGCGAAAGCGTACCGCCGTCGGCGAAGTAGGTTACCAGCGAACGGTAGATCCCCATGGTTCCCAGGGTGACGATGAAGGCCTCGATCTTGCCTTTCGTCGTCAGCGCGCCGTTGACCCAGCCCGCGCCGATGCCAAGGATGATGGCAACGCCGCAGCCCAGCAGCACGGTGGGAACACCGCTGCCGAGCGTTTCCACCGCGTTGTCCATGACGATGATCATAACGCCGGCGATGGCGGCTGCCATCGAGCCGACCGAAAGATCGATGCCGCCAGCGGTGATCACGAAAGTCGCGCCGACGGCGATGATGCCGATGAAGGCAGAACGGGTCAGAAGATTGGTGAGGTTGCCCTCGCTGATGAAGGCAGGGTTCAGCAGAAACCCGATGATGCACAGCAGCAGCAATGCAATCGCCGGACCGAGCGTCTTCAGATCGATGGAGACCCGTCTGGGGCTCTTGCCGGCCATGCCCTCGGATGCACGCGTCATGGTCAATGGAGTTCCTCTCGCTTCAGCCCTGCGGCATAGCGCATGATTTCGTTTTCGTTGATGTGGTCGCCCGTCAGCACGCCGGTGATATGGCCTTCGCGCATCACGATGACCCGGTGGCAGATGCCGATGATCTCCGGCATTTCCGATGAGATGACGACGACGGACACACCCTCGGCGGCAAGCGCGGCGATGAAATGATAGATCTGTTGCTTGGTGCCCACGTCGATGCCGCGGGTCGGCTCGTCGATAATGACGATCTTCGGATCGCACTCCATGATCTTGGCAAGCAGAAGTTTTTGCTGGTTGCCGCCGGAGAGCTTGCCGACCGTGATTTCCGGATCGAGGGTGCGCACGTCGAAACGGCGGATCGCACGCTGTAGCGCGTCTTCTTCCGCCTTCCGGTCTATCGTGAAATTCTTCACGAACTTCGGCAATGCGAACAGGGTCAGGTTCGGCTGCATCTTCTTGTTGAGCAGCAGTCCTTTCTCTTTCCTGTCCTTGGTGAGATACGCAAGACCTGCGTTTCTCGCTTCCGCAACCGTCATGGGGCCAACGTCGCGTCCGAAAAGTCTGATTGTGCCGCTTTCAATGGGAGCCAGGCCGCAGATGGCCTCGAATACGGCGGTTCTGCCGGCGCCAATCAGGCCGGAAAAGCCGAGGATTTCACCTTTGCGCAGGCTGAAGCTGACGCTGTCGACATCGGCGGTGCACAGGCCGTCGACCGCCAGTACGACCTCGGCATCGACATCGACCTCCTGCATGGGCGGATAGAGATCGGAGAGTTCCCGTCCCACCATCATCTGCGCCATCATGTCCGGCGTCAGATCCTGTGAGGGGCGGGTGTCGATCCACTGGCCATCGCGCAGGATGGTCACCCGGTCTGCAATCGCCTTCACCTCGTTCAGCTTGTGCGACACGAAGACGATTCCCACGCCGCTGTTTTTCAGCTTTTCCACCTGCCGGTAGAACACCAGCGTCTCTTCCTCTGTTAGAACCGCGGTCGGTTCGTCCATGATCAGGATCCGGGCGTTGCGGCTCACGGCCTTGACGATTTCGACCATCTGCTTCTGGGCGATCGTCAGGCTGGAAATCCGGTCAGTCGGAAGAATGTCGAGACCGATTTCATCCAGGTGTTTCTGGACGGCTGCCCGCATGGCAACCCGGTCCAGGAAACCGTTTTTCTTCATTCCCCGGCCGAGAAAGACATTTTCCTCCACGGTCAGCTGTTCGGCAAGATTGAGCTCCTGGTGGATCAGCACCACGCCGAGTTTTTCGGCGGCCCCGTTCGGGGGGAGGGACGCCGGTTTGCCGTCCAGGCGGATCTGGCCGGAGGTCGGGTCGTGAAACCCGGAGAGAATTTTCATCAGGGTCGATTTGCCCGCGCCGTTTTCTCCGATCAGCGCATGAACCTCACCCGGACGTACATCCATGCTGACACTGAACAGCACGGGAACCGGCCCGAAGGATTTGCTGATGTTCACAGCTTCGATGATCGCCGCCGGAGCGGACGTTTCAGCGTGCATGCATGTTTCCTCCCAGGCGCCGTTGCCCTCTTCCGCAACGGCGTCACGGTCAAAATGTAAACGTTTTCATATGGCGTGTAAACCTTTACATTCGCAAATGTAAACCTTTTCATGAATCGCATTAGGCGGTATACAGCTTAGACAGTGTTGAAAATCATGCACTTAAATGACGCCCGCACCGCAGCATGGGCGAGGGTGGATTATGGGTGAACCGGCAGACCGTCCGGCGACAATTGAAGATGTTGCAAAGCTTGCGGGCGTGTCCATCGCCACCGTCAGCCGGGCCTTGCGTTCGCCGGAAAAGGTTGCCGAAAGCACCCGCAAGAAAGTCACCGCCGCGATTGCCCGCACGGGCTACACCGCCAATGCCATGGCGCAGAACCTGCGCATGCAGCGCTCGCAGATGGTTCTGGTGCTGGCGTCCTCGATTGCCGATCCGAATTTCGCCGGTATCCTGACAGGGCTTGAAAAAGCCGCCAATGACCGGGGGTACGGTGTCCTGATCGGCAATACCGAAGGTACGACGGGTCTGGAGCAGAACTACCTGCGCTTCCTGTCGACCGGCATGGCCGATGGCCTGGTGCTGCTGACCGGGCACATTCCCGTGGCCGGTGAACCACAGGCGCCGCTGGCGACCTTGCCGCCCATCGTGGCGACGGAACGGCCTGTCGCCAATACGGAGATCAGTTATGTCGGCGTCGACGATGTGGCCGCATCCAAGGTCGCGACCGAATATCTGATTTCCCTCGGTCACAGAAAGATCACCTACATATCCGGCGGACCGGCGGACATCCGCAGCGACTTGCGTCATGCGGGCTACCGAAAGGGTCTCGGGGAATCGCCGGAACGGCTGCGCGACTGGCGGGTCGAGGGCGACGGCTCCAGCGAGAGCGGCCGCGCCGCGGTCGAGCGGCTTTTCATCAAGGATGACCTGCCGACAGCCTTTTTCTGCTTCAACGACAACACAGCCATCGGGGTGATCTCGGCTCTGCAACTGCGCGGTTATCGGGTGCCGGAGGACTTTTCGGTGCTCGGCTTTGACGACATCCCCTTCGCCAACAACTTCACACCCGGCCTGACCACCATCCGCCAGCCCCGCCATCGCATCGGTGAAAAGGCGATGAACATCCTCCTCGACCGACTGGCGAACCGGTCTCTTTCCACGCAAACGCTGCTGCTGCACGGTGACCTTATCGTGCGCGAGAGTTGCGCCGGAGTTTCGCGCGGACCGCGATAGCCTTGCGGTGAAACCCGTCAGTTCCTCAGGCGCTTGCGGATCTGCGCGAGGACGTCTGATCCGCGACGAGGGACAGCAACTGGTTGGTGACCGCTTTCGTTCCCATGTCTCCACCGAATTCCATCGGCCGCAGGAGGTTCGCCGCGAAACCCTTCTCCACGGCGCCGTTGACGAGGTCCGCGGCATCGGCAAGTCCCGGCCGGTCGAATTTTTCGGCCAGATAGTCCAGCATCAGCGCACCGCTGAGGACCGCCGCCAGCGGATTGGCCTTGTCCTGGCCCATGATGTCCGGTGCGCTTCCATGAGCAGGCTGGAAGAGGCCGGTCGTATCGCCGATTTCCGCGCAAGCCGCCATGCCCATGCCGCCGACGAGCCCGCCCGCCAGATCGGAAAGGATGTCGCCAAACATGTTTTCCGTGACCAGGACATCGAAATCCCAGGGCTTGCGCACCAGATCGAGCGCCTGCGCATCGACATAATTATAGCCGACCGGAACATCCGGACAGGTCTGCTTCACTTCGTCGAATATCTTGCGAAAGAAGGCCATCGAGTTGAAGACATTGGCCTTGTCGACACAGGTCAGCGTACCCGATTTCCCCCGCTCCCGGCGCTTGCGAGCAAGGTTGAACGCAAAGTTGTGCAGCTTCGTCGTCGTCTTGCGGGTGATCCGCAGGACATCCTGCACCTCGTCGTCCGTGACCACCAGGCTGCGGTCATGGACGGCGGCTGAATAGAACAGGCCTTCGGTCGATTCCCGCAGGATGATCAGGTCGATGCCTGCTGCCCTGGGATCGGCAAGCTTTTGCGGTGCGTTGGGGTAAGCCTTGACCGGACGCACGCCCGCGTAAAGCCCGAAGCGGTCGCGCAGGCGCAGATGCGGAGAAATTTCCGTGCCGTTCTCGTGCCGGATCGACGGCAGGCCGATGGCGCCGAGAAAGATCGCATCTGCGGCTTCCGCCCGCTCTTCCCCGTCCGGCTCGATATCCGCCCCGGTTTCCTTGAAGTATCCCGCACCCGCATGGATCGCGTCGTAAACGGGCAGGGGTTCGCCGGCGCTCTGAAGAGCTGCCTCGACGACGGAGATAGTCGCCTCCGCCACGTCGACGCCGATGCCGTCGCCTTTGATCAGGGCAATTTTCATAAGTGCAATTCCTTAAGTCCATTCAACGTCAAAGTGCTCAACGATCCGCATCACCTGAAGCGGTTTGAGGCAGGCGGTGGTGATGCCGAATTTCATGTGCCGGGCTCCTTCAGCGGTCCGCGGTCGAGGCGGATGATGTGGTCTGCGCCCTCCGCCGGGAAAAACCGGCGCACAAGCGGATCATGGCCCGGAATGACAAGCTTGTCGGAACTTGCCAGCCGGCGGATCGTGCTGAAGCCTTCCAGCATCTCCTCAAGATCGACGACAATCGGAAAGGGCTTGGCCTCCAGGAAGTTCTCGTAATAATGCGCAGCATCGGAGGCCAGGCACATCCAGCCCGCATCCGTGAGAACGCGCACGGCCTGAAGGCCTCTGCTGTGGCCACCGATGCGATGAACCGTCACTCCTTCGCGGACTTCGCCTACGCCCTCGTGAAAGATCAGCTTTCCGGAATAGAGCCGCTGCACCGCCTCGCAGACATGATCCGCCGTGAATGGCGCCTGCAGGGGGCCGTGGCACATGCAGGGGCCGGTGGCATAGGCCATTTCAGCGGCCTGCAGATGGATGGTCGCATTCGGGAAATGCCTGAGCCCGCCCGCGTGATCGTAGTGCAGATGGGTGACGATAACGGTCGAGACATCTTCCGGCGCGATTCCCAGAGGCGCCAGCGCTTCGGCCGGCTCCATCCGCACGGGCCTGCCGCGCCGGTCGCCTTCTTCCCGATCGTAGCCTGTGTCGACCATCAGGATTTCGTCGTCCCGGCGCAGTACCCAGATGAAATAGTCCATCTCGTGCGGCTGGTCGTGATTGTCGTCGAACAGAAAACTGTCCTTGCGCGTCCGGGCGTTCCTGTCGGCGTATTTGACCGCGAAGACTTCCCAGGGCGTCATGAAGCCACCTGCGCATAGGTGCGCAGGGTCTTGCCTGCGATCATTGGGCCTCCGGTCTTGTCGAACGCCTTGAAATGCGGGGTCTCCAGATGGGCCTTGAAGGCAGCCTCGTCGTCATAAAGCTCGTAGAGAAAAACCTCTCCGGGTCTTTCCGGATCGGTGCATACGTCGAACCGGCTGCATCCGGGCTCCTGCTCCAGCGATGCCTGCGCATTGGCAATCATCAGCGGCATGAACGCCTCGAACCGGCCGTCGTGGATTTCGAACACTACGGTGACTGCGAACATTCTTTCCTCTCCCTGGGGTCGCCTGCGATTGATTGGCCACAGGAAACACCGAAACTTTCAAATCGCTCGATCTCCGGATCTCCGGCCATGGCGGCCGGAGATGCTTTGGTCTAGCGAAACAGATGCACCATACCCATCGAAACGGCGGGGATGTAAGTCACCGCAAGCAGGGCGACAATGGCGGCGATGTAAAGGGGTGCCATCTTGCGCGCGATGGACAGGACGCCGACACCGGAAATCCTCGAGGCGACATAGAGCGTCGCGCCTACCGGCGGTGTGAAGAGACCGACAGCGACGTTGCAGGTCATGATCACCCCGAGATGGACCGGATCGACACCGAATACCTGGGCTGTCGGCAGAAACAGGGGGGCTGTCAGGAGGATGGCCGGCACCGGGTCGAGAACAAGACCGAGGACCAGAAGCACGACGTTGACCATCAGCAGGAACATCCAGGGACCGGAGGAATAGTCCTGAACGAAGCCGACGAGGATTTGCGGCATCTGTTCCAGAGTGATCAGCCAGCCGAGCACCGTCGTCGCACCGATCACCACCATGACCACTGCGCTGGTGATGAAGGAATCGACCAGCAGGCGCGGCAGGTCCCTGAGATGAAAATCCCGATAGATGACGGTCGTGACGAACAGACCGTAGACGACCGCCAGCGCGGCCGATTCTGTCGGGGTCACCCAGCCGGTGAAGATGCCGCCAAGGATCAGGACCGGCATGAAGAGGGCGGGGGCGGTGCCGATAAAGGAGGAGGTCAGCTCCTTCAGGCTCGTTCTGCGGCCGCCCGGATCGCATTTGGTGGTCTTGCCGACATAGTAGCAGACCGCCATGAACAAGGCTCCGAAGAGAAGACCGGGGACCATGCCTCCCAGGAACAGGTCCGCGACGGAGACATTGCCGACAAACCCGTAGATCAGCATGGGAATGGACGGCGGGATAATGATGCCGATTGTGCCGGCGGCGGCAACGAGCCCGGCGGCGAAGGCCGTATTATAACCCTCCCGGGACATGTTCTTGATCATCACGGAGCCGATGGCCGCCGAATCGGCGATTGCCGAACCCGAAATGCCGCCGAAGATCATCGAGGCGCCGACCACGACCATGCCGAGCCCGCCTGCCATGAAACCGAAGGCCGCGCGGGCAAAGCCGATGATGCGCAGGCCGACGCCGCCGCGGCTCATCATTTCGCCGGCGACGATAAACAGCGGGATCGCCAGGAAGTGGTTGGGTTCCACCCCGCCGATGAAATTCAGGTACAGCGCCTGCAGCGGATAGCCGAGACCGAAGACCAGGATCGGCAGAACGGCGGTGATCAGGATCGCCCAGACCAGGGGGACACCGAGAAAGATGGTGGTCAGAAAGACCGCAACAACGAAAAGCAGGATCATGTCAGTGTCTCGCCGCCGTCGGTGTGTATTGCATGCGGAACTACCGGGTTCCTCATGTCGAACACCATATTGAAGAGATGGAAAATCAGGCTGAGCCCCATGCCGACGGGCATGGAGGCGTACAGAAGGCCCACTGGCCAGTAAAGCACCGTCGTCTTCTGCGCCCACGTATGGGCCGATATGTTGTAGCCGGTGTAGATCAGGCTGATCAGCAGCACGACGATGATCAGATCGATCGCGATGGACAGCATGCGTTGAGCCGTGTGCGGGAAGAGCCTTTCGACAATTTCCGTGACGCGCATGTGTGCGCCGCGCGCGACCGCCCCGGCGCAACCGATAAAGGTGCTCCACAGCAGCAGGAAGCTGGTAACCTCCAGCGACCAGGCCAGATCGAACCCGGCAAAGCCACGCAGGGATGCGTTGCAGAAGACCAGGGTGACAATCGAAAAACCACCGAGCACCAGGCAAACATCGACCAGATGACTGAGCCAGCGCAAAACGGCCGGATAATGATCACGGTAATCCAAGGGACGTCTCATAATTTTGAGGATAGGGCCGGAACCGCAGGGCGGAATGCCCGGGTTCCGGCCGGATTTAGCTCAAGTCACTGGTCAGTTCTTGGCCGGCAGCTTTTCGCGGATGGCTGCGGCGTCGGCCAGGATCTCCTCGACGGAGTCTTCCCCGTAAACGTCCTTGGCCTTGCCATAGACCGACTGGACCGCATCGCGGAACGGTCCGATTTCCGGTACGTTCACGGTCGCACCGTCTTCCTGCATTTCGGCGAGCTGGCTCTCCACCGAACTCTTGACCAGATTGCGGCTGAACGCAGCGGATTCGACCGCGGCCTTCATCACGGCTTCCCTGTCTTCATCTGAAAAGGACTGCCAGGTTTTCTCGGCCACCGTCAGGGGCAGGGGGCTGTAAACGTGACGCGTCAGGGTGATGTTGGGTGCCACTTCATAAAACCGCAGCGACTTGATCGTGTCGACCGGGTTTTCCTGTCCGTTCACAATGCCCTGCTGGATGGAGAGATAGACTTCGGTGATCGGCATGACGACGGTCTGGAAGCCGATTGCGTCCATGGACCAGCGGATCATGTCGTTCGGGAAAACGCGCATTTTCATGGATTCGGCGTCTGCCGGGGAATTCAGCGGCTCGTCGGTCGTAAAGCTGCGGAACCCGGCTTCCCATGTCGACAGGACCCGGAAACCCTTCTCCGGCAGCTTGGCGAATTCGCCCTGCAGCCAGTCCGAATTGTCGTAGAGCTCCCAGCCCTGCTCGTAAGTGTCGACCAGGAAGGGCATGGCAGTCAGGTTCAGGCTCGGCAGATGTGTCGCATAGCTGCCGGTCGCCGACACGGTGAAATCGATGCCGCCAAGCTGCAGCAGTTCGATGGCTTTCGGGTCGTTGGCGATCTGGCCCGACGGAAAGACCTGCACTTCATAGCGTCCGTCCGTATATTCCGCGACCTTTTCCGCAAAAAGTTCGGCTGCGGCCTGGCGCGATCCGCCCGGGTTGTCCGTATGGCTGAAACGAAGGGTTTCCACGGCCCATGCGCTGCCCATGCCGGCCACCAGGATGGCGGTGCTCAAGGCCAGGCGGCTCAAGGTTCTCTTGTCTAACATATCAATCTCCTCCCACGGCGGCTTCAGAAAAAGGCCGTATTGATTTAAACATTGAGTTGCGTATACGTAAACCAATCCCTTGTCAACGACGGTAATGTCGACTATCAAAAATCCAGCAACGCAATTGCTGTCCCGAACAGGCTGCCGGTACGAGCGGCAGGCGCGGCGGCAGGCAGGAGGAGGGGAGGATGAAGACCATGAAGGAAGGCTCGAGCGTCATGCGGGTTGCCTGTCTGGGAGTCGGTTATTTCGCGCAGTTCCATTACGAAGCCTGGCGCCGGGTCGAGCGCGCCCATCTCGTCGGTGCCTGCGACCGGGATCGCAACAAGGCGGACGCCACCGGCCTGGCAGCTTTCATCGAACTGGGCACAATGCTGGAAACGGCGAAGCCCGACCTCCTGGACATAGTCACCCCGCCGCCGACCCATTTTGATGCGATAGAGCGGGCGATTGCCGGCGGCGTGAAAGCCATCATCTGTCAGAAACCCTTCTGCACATCGCTGGAGGAAGCCACGAAAGCAACGGATCTGGCTGAGGCAGCGGGCGTCACGCTCGTCATTCACGAGAACTTCCGCTTTCAGCCGTGGTACCGCAGCATCCGGCAGGCTCTGGACAGCAATCTCCTTGGCGATCTTTTGCAGTTCACCTTCCGCTTAAGAGCCGGGGACGGGCAGGGGCCGCGCGCCTATCTCGACCGTCAGCCCTATTTCCAGCAGATGCCGAGGCTTCTGATTCACGAGACAGGTGTTCACTGGATCGACACCTTCCGCTACCTGCTCGGGGAACCTGAAGCGGTCTATGCGGACCTGCGCAGGCTGAACCCCGCGATCAAGGGAGAGGATGCCGGGTATTTCATCTTCGATTATGCGGGCGGGGTCCGCGCTCTGTTCGACGGCAACCGTCTTCTGGACCACGCGGCGGAGAACTGCCGGACAACCCTTGGAGAAGCTTTGGTGGAAGGCACGCAGGGAACGCTCACCCTTTCTGGCGACGGTACGGTGCGCCTGCGTGCCTTCGGCGAACAGAAGGAAAAGGTGCTGCTTGCGGCAAGGCAATGGCAAGGCTTTGGCGGTGACTGTGTCGGGAATCTGATAAACCATGTGATCGACGGCCTTCTGGACGGAAAGCCGTTGGAGAACAGGGCACGCGACTATCTCAAGGTTATCGCGATCGAACAGGCGATTTACGACTCGGATCGGCTGGGACAGAAAATCCGGGAGTTTGCCAGTGCTTGAGGCACAGAAACCCAAAACGATCACCACGCAGGCGATGGAGCAGATCCGCCAGTTGATTTTCGACGGCGAGCTGGCCGCGGGGTCCGATCACCTGGAGAGCGAACTTGCCGACCGGCTCGGCATGTCACGGACCCCCGTGCGCGAGGCAACGCTCATGCTGGCGCAGCAGGGGCTTCTGAAAGTGCGCCCGCGCAAGGGCGTCCGGATCGCGACCCTGTCGCTCAAGGACATGGAAGAAATCTACGCTGTCCTGACCGAACTCGAGAGCCTTGCGGCGGAAGAAGCGGCGAAGGCGGGATATACCGACAAGGACCTCGGTGCGCTCAAAGAGGCGATCGAGGCCATGGAGGAAGCGCTGGTCCGCGAGGACCGGGAAGCCTGGGCGGTCGCCGACAACGCCTTCCACGACGAACTGGTGCGCCTCGGTGGAAACTCACGCATCCAGTCGATTGTCTCGATGATGTCCAATCAGGTCCGCCGGGCCCGCGCGATGACGCTCTACATCCGGCCTCTGCCGGTGAAATCCAATGCGGACCACCGGGCGGTTTTCGATGCAATCCGCAATGGCGAGGCGGCACTCGCCCGCGAAAGCCACAGAAGCCACCGGCAGGACGCACGCGAAGTGCTGATCGAGCTGTTGAAGAAGCACAAGCTGTTTCATCTGTGACCAACCGGGGCGCAGACTTTCAAAAGACCGGACTACCCTTCTTGAGCGCCATTGGTCATCCGCCCTGCCAGACCTTGATCGCCTCGACCGGGTAGACAAGCATCAGGACGTTCAGCGTGAGATTGTCCCGGATCACCCACAAGGCAATCAGTTCGAAGGCAACGCCGGTCAGAACCGTCACCCAGACCGGCAGGCGCCAGGCGAAGAAGAACCCGGCAAGCATCCATAAAATGTCAAAGACCGAATTCAGGACACTGTCGCCGGTATAGGACGCCGCGATGGTCGCCTCGCGGTAGCGGTCGATGATCCACGGGCTGTTCTCGGCGACTTCCCATGCGGCTTCTATGAAGATCGCGCCAAGCGCCCGTTCGCACACGCTGCTGCGCCGGAACAGCAGCCAAAGAAGCCAATAGAACAGGAATCCGTGGATGATATGCGAGAGCGTGTACCAGTCAGCAATGTGCTGGGACGAGCCGGCAAGATCGTCGGCCGGCGTCCAGAACAGCACGTAGCCGCAGTCGCAGATCGGGATCCGCCCCATCGCCAGCAGAATGGCGGCGGTTGCGGCGATCATCACAAGGCCGATGATCAGGCATTTACGGTGGCTCAAGGTGGACTCCTTGCTGCGGAAAGGGACGCCGGCGATTCTATGCTGGAAATTTCGCCTGATTCTCTCTATGACCTTGCGCCAACGATACATCAATCCGTTCGGCCATGAAGATTGAAGGTGCGCCCCGGTTCAAACCGTCGCGTTTGCGCAGCTCTTCCGGATCAGCGGACCAGGAGACCTCCATGACGAGCCTCAATGGCGCGGCGCCCTATCAAGCCCGGCGCACCTTCGCGATCATCTCCCACCCGGATGCCGGCAAGACCACGCTGACGGAAAAGCTGCTGCTGTCGGGCGGCGCGATCCGGGCGGCCGGTCAGGTGCGTGCCCGCGGTGAACGCCGCCGTGCCCGTTCCGACTGGATGAAGATCGAGCAGGAACGCGGCATCTCCGTGTCCTCCTCCGTCATGACCTTCGAGCGCCGGGGCATCATTTACAATCTGCTCGACACGCCGGGCCACGAGGACTTTTCCGAGGACACCTACCGCACCCTGACCGCCGTCGATGCCGCCGTCATGGTGATCGACGCCGCCAAGGGTATCGAGACCCAGACCCGCAAGCTGTTCGAGGTCTGCCGTCTGCGCGACATTCCGATCATCACCTTCGTCAACAAGATCGACCGCGAAGGCCGCCATGCCCTGGAAATTCTTGACGAGGTGCAGGAAGCGCTGGCGCTGGATGTCAGCCCGCAGACCTGGCCGGTCGGCATGGGGTCCGACTTCTTCGGCGTCTACGACTGGCAGAAGAAGAAATTTCACACCTCCTCCGGCGAGCGGGGAGGGGCCTACACCCAGACGAAGGACGTCTCGAGCCTGGACGACGAGATCCTGACCGGCACGGTCTTCGACCGGGTTCTGAACGAACTTGAGGAAAACGTTGAACTCGGTGCGGAAGGTTATGCCGAATTCGACCGGGAGAGCTTTCTGGAAGGCCACCTGACGCCGGTCTTCTTCGGCTCGGCGCTGCGCGACTACGGTATCGAGGAACTGCTCGACTTCATCGCCGAATTCGCACCGCCGCCGCATTCCCAGCCGGCCACCGGCGGCCGCACGATCATGCCGGGCGAGGACAAGGTCACCGGCTTCGTCTTCAAGGTTCAGGCCAACATGGACCCGAAACACCGCGACCGGATTGCCTTCCTGCGCCTGTGCTCGGGCACCTTCAAGCGGGGCATGAAGCTGAAACATGTGCGCGCCGGCAAGCAGATCGCCGTTTCCGCGCCGATCTTCTTCTTCGCCGAGGAGCGCGAGATCGCCGACCTTGCCTATCCGGGCGATGTCATCGGCGTTCCCAACCACGGCCAGCTTCGCGTCGGCGACACGCTGACGGAGGGCGAGAACATCCACGTCACCGGCCTGCCGGCCTTCGCGCCGGAAATCCTGCGCCGCGTGCGTCTTGCCGACACCATGCGCGTCAAGCAGATGCGTCAGGGTCTGCAGGACCTGGCCGAGGAAGGCCTCGTGCAGATCTTCAAGCCGGATCTGGGGTCTAACTGGATTGTTGGCGTCGTCGGCGCGCTGCAGCTCGATGTGGTGGTCGACCGGCTGAACGCCGAATACGGCACCGAGATCGGCTTTGAAACCGTGCCCTATACCACCGCACGCTGGATCGAGACCGACAACCAGACCCTTCAGAAAATGATTGAAGGCCACCGCATGTCGATTGCCAACGACCGCGATGACAAGCCGGTGTTCCTGTTCAAGAACGCCTGGGAAATCGGTCATGTCACCGAGAAATATCCTGACGTGAAGTTCCGTGAGACGCGCGAGATCGTCTACGAGGCTTAACCGCCGCAAAACGGGACGATCGCAGCCGGGGAGGGGCCTCCCAGGGCGCCGTGCCACGGATAGCATGGCGGAACGTTCTGACTCTATCACCCGGAAACCTGGATAAAGCTCTATTTCGACGAAATTCGAAATAGGGCTTGACAGCAGTGCCCGGATGACCAAATCTATTTCCATGAATATAGAAATAGCGTCCCGGCAACTTGAAGCTCTCGGCAATCGGACCAGACTGCAGATCTACCGCACTCTGGTCAGAGCCGGACGTGGCGGAATGACCGTCGGAAGTCTGCAGGAGCGCCTGGAAATTGCCGGATCAACCTTGTCGCATCATCTCAAGCGGTTGATCGACACAGGGCTGGTGCGGCAGGAGCGGTCCAGGACAAGCCTGATCTGTCACGCGGAGTATCCGGCCATGTCGGCACTGATTGGCTTTCTTTCGGACGAATGCTGCGCGGATGAAGATGGATGCGGCCTAGCCACCCATGGCGTTCCCTTGGCATCACCGGGTCGCTACTGAATTTTTTTGTCTTTTATTTCCATTATTCTGGAAATACAGAAGGAGGGTAAAATGACTCAGGGAAAATCACTTCCTGTGGCCGTGATCGGCGCAGGACCTGTCGGCCTTGCAGCGGCTGCACGGCTCGTCGAACGGGGCATGACCCCAATGGTATTCGAGCTTGGCCCGATTGCCGGCGCAACGGTGTCCAGATGGTCGCACGTTCGCGTGTTTTCTCCGTGGCGCTACAACATCGATGCGTCGGCACGCGCCTTGCTGGAAAGCAGAGGTTGGGAGGCCCCGGACGCTGACCACCTGCCGACCGGAGGCGAACTGATCCGGGACTATCTGGCTCCGCTGGCAGCCCATCCCGGCATCGCACCGCATCTGAAGCTGGGGGCGGAAGTTGTTTCGGTCAGCAGGAAGGACCGGTCGAAACTTGTTTCGGAAGGACGGGAGGAAAGTCCCTTTGTTGTTGTCTGGCGTGACGGGAATGGCATCCGCCACCGGGAACTGGTGAGAGCCGTCATCGACGCATCCGGCACCTGGGTGAAGCCGAACCCGATAGGTGTGGACGGTCTTGCCGTTGATGGTGAGTCTGAAACCATCTGCAACATCGCCTATGGCATTCCCGATGTTAAGGGCGCGGCGCGGCAGCGTTACGAGGGCAGGCACACGCTCGTGGTCGGAGCGGGGCACTCGGCCATCAATGCGGTGCTCGATCTGGTCGACCTTCAGGAAGATGCCCCACAGACCCGGATAACCTGGGCAACCCGGGCAGGCGGCATTTCCAGACTGCTCGGAGGCGGGCTGAACGATGATTTGCCAGGCCGAGGCAGGCTGGGTTTGCGCTCTGTCGAAGCCATCCGCGCGGGACGGGTGGATCTGAAATCTCCCTTTTCGATCCGGCGTATCCGGAATTTGGAAGAGACGATGCTCGTGGAAGCGCTTCACGGGGAGCAACCGGTCGAGATCGGAGTGGACAGAATAATCGTTGCGACCGGGTTCCGTCCGGATCTATCTATCTTGAGTGAATTGCGCCTGTCCCTTGATCCTGCGGTGGAGGCAACGCCTGCGCTGGCGCCGTTGATAGATCCGAACCTTCATTCATGCGGAACCGTGCGTCCGCATGGCGTCACCGAACTCACGCATCCGGAGAAGGATTTTTACATCGTGGGATCCAAAAGCTACGGGCGGGCCCCGACCTTCCTCATGACAACCGGATACGAGCAGGTGCGCTCCGTGGTTGCCGAACTCGCCGGTGATCATCTTGCGGCTCGTGAAGTTCATCTCGTGCTGCCCGAAACCGGCGTTTGCAAGAGCGAGCCGGCGGAAAGCAGCGTCAGTTGTTGCGGGGCTGGCGGTGTAAGTGAGTCTGCCGGGGAAGCCGGCTGTTGTGGCGGAGCGCCACTGAAAAATGACGATGCCTGTTGCCTGAAGGACGAACAGGCGAAGGGCGAGGGGCAAGCCGGATGCGGCTGTGGCACGGCCGGTCAGCTCGCAGAGCCCGTTCCGGTATGATCAGGAACGAGCGGGCGCGCACGATTTCCGTACTCGGTATTGTCGAGATCTTTGCCTGGGGCAGCTCCTTTTATCTGCTGGCGGTTCTCGCCGCCCCGATGGCCCGGGATACCGGCTGGAGTTCCGCGGCGATTACGGGAGGGATTTCGCTCGGCCTGCTCGTTTCCGGGATGTTCGCAAGGAAAGTGGGCCGTCTGATTCAGGCCGAAGGGGGAAGGCGGGTCATGGCCGTGGGCATGCTCTTGCTTGCCTGCGGGCTTGCCTTGCTGGGCTTTGCCACGAACTTGCCGACCTACTACGCGGCCTGGTGCCTTCTGGGCTTGGGCATGTCGGCGGGTCTGTATGACGCGGCTTTCTCCACCCTGGGTCGCCTCTACCGGCGCGACGCCCGGTCCGCAATCACGGTCCTGACGCTCTGGGGCGGGTTCGCCAGTACCGTTTGCTGGCCAATCTCGGCGTTTCTGGTCGAAAGCTACGGCTGGAGGGTGGCCTGCCTGGTCTATGCGCTTGTCCACCTGTTGATCACGGCGCCCATGTGCTGGTTTTCAGTGCCGGACAAGCAAGACGATCCGGCGATGGACGTCTCTTCCGAACCGCGCGGCGGTAAGGTCGGCAACACATTCCGGTTGCGGTTCTGGTGCATTGCGGCTGCAGGGACAGTGCTTGCCATGGTTGCCTCGATCTGGTCCGTCCATCTCATCACGATCTTGACCGCACAAGGGTATGCACTTGCCGTCGCTGTCGGCCTGGGAACCCTGATCGGCCCGGCGCAGGTCGGCGCACGTGTTCTGGAGATGCTCGGCAGAGAACGGCACCATCCGGTCTGGACGATGATCGCCTCCACAACGTTCGTTTTCTTCGGCTTTGCCGGCCTGCTGACGGGCGTTCCGGCAGCGGTGGCTCTTCTGGCCTACGGCGCAGGCAACGGGCTCTGGTCGATCGCACGCGGAGCGCTGCCGCTCGTTGCCTTCGGGGCGGAGGATTACCCGCGCATGATGGGACGTCTGGCAATGCCGATGCTGATAGCGGCCGCCGTCGCACCCCTGATCGGATCCGTGCTCATCGATCGGTTCGGAACACAGGGCACCCTGCTTACCCTGACGTTTGCCTCAATCGTTCCCTGCCTCGCTGCGGCCATTCTCTGGCTTGATCTTGCCAAAAGCCGACATCGAATGTCTTTCGAATGAGAAGAGCGTGCCCGATTTCTCGAGGTCACTCCCTGTCCGTCGGGAGGAGGGCGCCAACGAAACGGCGACAAGAATACGACCCCGGTCGACAGCCCTTCCAATCAAAAGAGATTGGCGGGCTGCCTGCAGGTTGAGTTCAGCATGCCGGACCGCCCTGCGTTCAGCCGCAGGCGGAAAGGCAGCGTATCCGGCGGTTTTGTCCGCTCAGGATGCCCGCGCGGCGGGCAGTTCGATGTCGATCCCCAGCGTGGTGACGTCGCCCGTCCGGTCCATTTCGAGCCGCACGGAGTCCGGGTCGATATCGACGCGCTTGGCGACCACGGCGAGAATGTCTTCCCTCAGGCTTGAAATCAGCAACGCGTCGGAACCGTCATCCGCCCGTTCGTGGGCCAGCAGGATCTGCAGACGGTTTTTGGCAACGGAAGCGCTCTCATCCCTTTTGCCGAAGAAGCTCAGGATATTCATGCGGCCCTCCCCTTGAAGAACTTGCCGAGCAGGCTCTTCTTCTCTTCGGGAATGGTCACCGGGATATTCTCGCCCAGAAGCCGGCGTGTCGCTTCCGTATAGGCCTTCGCGGCCGGGGAATTTTCGTCCGACACGGTGACCGGCACGCCGACGTTGGAAGCTTTCAGAACGTCCTTGCTTTCCGGAACGACCCCGATCAGCGGTACGGAGAGAATATCGACAACATCGTCGGTCGCCAGCATGTCGCCGGCCTTCGCGCGTTCGACGTCGTAACGTGTGATCAGCAGATGCTTGGGCATGCGCTCGCCGTCTTCCGCGACCTTTGTCTTGGCGTCCAGCAGGCCGATGATCCGGTCGCAGTCCCGCACAGAAGAGACTTCCGGATTGGAGACGATGATCGCCTCATCGGCATATCGCATGGCAAGCGTCGCGCCGCGCTCGATACCGGCCGGGCTGTCACAGATCACCCAGTCGAAATACATGCGCAACTCGTTGATGACGCTGGCAACGCCTTCTTCGGTCAGGGCATCCTTGTCGCGGGTCTGCGAGGCAGGCAGCAAAAACAGGTTGTCGAGCTTCTTGTCGCGCACCAAGGCCTGTTTGATGGAGGCTTCGCCGCGCACAACATTGACCAGATCGAACACGACGCGCCGCTCGGCACCCATGATCAGGTCGAGATTGCGCAGACCGACGTCGAAATCGACCGCGCAGACCTGATAGCCTTCCTTGGCGAGCGCCGAGGCAATGGCGGCGGTGGAGGTGGTTTTGCCCACTCCACCCTTGCCTGACGTGACCACGACGACTGTGGCGTTGCTCATGCGTTTATCCTGTTTTTTGTCGCCGCCGGTCTCTTTCAGAAAGCCGGCGCGGTGTTAAGTCAGTTCTTCAAAGACCAGCGTCTCGTTCTCGAACCGGATTTGCGCCGGCGCGTTGAGCAGCGTTCCGTCAAAATCGTCCGCGACCTTGTAAAGACCGTTTATGGAGACAAGCTCCGCATCGAGCTTCGAACAGAAGATGCGGGCGTTGTCCTTGCCCGAGACCCCGGCAAGCGCCCGGCCGCGCAAGGCGCCGTAGACGTGGATCGAGCCTCCGGCGATGATCTCCGCGCCGGAACTTACGGAGCCGATCACCGTCACATCGCCATCGGGATGCAGGATGCTCTGTCCCGAACGGACCGGTTCGGTGATGACTATGGACGCGCCATCCGCGAAACCGGTCGGTCCCGATAGCGTGTCGCCGCCCGCTTCGCCCCCGTCACTCCTGTACTGTCCATTTGTCTTCGCAGTTTCCGAGCCGGAGTTTGCCGATTTTCCGTTGCTCCTGGCTGCTGTCTTGCCCTCCTGGAGGGGGTCCGAAGCGCCGTTGCTTTTTTTGTTCGCTTCGCCCGACGGGTCCGGGACGTCCACATCCGATGCCAGACGGCCGCCGGAAAAGCTCGGCGGCATACCGGGTTTCAGCCGGGTTCCAGCAACCCCGTCGATGCCCATCACCCGGACGGATCTTTCCCCAAGTCCGGCGAGCAGGTCTTCAAGCTCATCTATCGGGATCTTGCTGCCGCGCACATCCAGAATGATGGGCCTGTCGATGAAAAAACCGGGCGAGCGCGCAATAATGCGATCAATCTCCTTGAACCAGTCCGGAAAGGGCGGTTCAGGTGTCAGAACGATTGCAATGAAGGATTTTCCCTTGAACTTCATTAAGAGGTCCGGCGGCACGCGAAAAGTCAGGTTGATTTGCTTTCATAAACTTATCATTAACCGAACCGGACATTCGGGCAGGCATCCGTTTTCCACCGATATCGATTTTGTTCAGGTATTTCATGTGATTGGTGGAACCAACAGCCCCCTCCGGACATTGCCCGGACAGCTCCTCCGCAGAAGTGCCGGGCCCATGCGCGAGAATCGCGGGTTCCTGCCAGATGCGGATCGTTTGCCAGTGCAGGAGTTAACTAAATTCTTGTAAAGGGCTGGAAATTTGCCATATTGCAATGCAATATAGATTTTCGAATGTCGGCGACGCATAGGCGTCTGGGAAAATTAATGAGCAATTTCAGCGATATCATGAGCTATGTTGGCCTCAGCACCAAAGAGGCTGCAGCGGCATTGAATGTATCGGAAGATGAAATTGTTCGCTGGTGCAACACGAATGAGGCGCCGCCACTGCACATCTGGCAGGGGTTGGTGAAGATGCTCGACGAAATCCGCTTTTCCGCCGAGGAAGCAGCAAAATCCGCTGATCTGGATCAACTCGACGCGTCCGATCTCAATCGGGTCAAGTTGATGGTTCCGGGGCAGGCGGCATCAGAGTTCGCCGGCCCAAAACGCGCTGCGACCGCCCTGGCCGTGGCGGCGCTTGCCCGCGTGTTCGTTTAAAGGACGTTCCGGGCTTCCTGCCGGTTTCAAGGATTTGGGGGGCCGATACCCAGGTGCCTGCCAAGATCTTCTGCGGTAACCGGTTTCGGGAGCTTGGCGAACCTGTCGCGAAAAGCATTGGAAACCGGGTCCTTTTCCGGCAGATGTCCGGAAACAGCCACAACCCTGCAGTCCTGATGCGTTTCCAGCGCCTCCTGCACCAGCGACCAGCCGGAATGCCCGTCATCAAGTTGCAGATCGGTTATGACGGCTGAAAGCGGCCGGTCGGACCGGACCTGAAGCAGCGCCTCGTTGTACGAATGCGCGGTGACGACCGAATACCCGAGATCTTTCATGAGCAGGGTGATCGCCCTGGCCGACTTGACGTCATCGTCGACGACAAGCACCTGCTCCTGATGGGAAGGGAGGGGCTGCTGTCTGCAAGGCCCTGCCTGCTCGGGAAACAGCAGGGTGACGCAGGTTCCCTGCCCGGGGGTGGAGTCGATCCGGATCGACCCTCCGGACTGATGCACGAAACCGTGTACCATGGACAGGCCGAGACCTGTCCCTTCGCCATCGGAGCGGGCGGTGAAAAACGGTTCGGCCGCCTGCCGGAGCGTGTCCATATCCATCCCGCAGCCATCGTCCCTGACCGAAAGCGCAATGCGCCCGTCCGCCTGCCTGGCAACGCCGATCTCGATCTCGCCGCGATCGGGGATCGCCTGACCGGCATTGACGCAAAGGTTCAGGATGGCGCTTTCCAGCTGTCCCGGATCGATGCGGGCAAACATCGGCCCGTCATCGCATGCGATGGACAGGGCAACCGTTTCCGGCAACGCCATGGACAGAAGATCCTCCATTCCCTCGGCGATTGCGGCGATATCGGTCTGTTGTGGCTCCAGATGCTGTTTGCGGGCGAAGGCCAGCAGGCGTTCAATCAGGGACACGCCGAGTTCCACCGCATCGTTGATGCGCGCACGCAAGACCGATGCCTTTGGCGACAACTCGCCTTCCAGCATGTGCAGGTTGCCGGAAATGGTGGACAGGATGTTGCCGAAGTCATGCGCCACTTCGCCGGTAACCTTGCCCAGGCTTTCCACGCGCCGGATTTCCTCAAGACGCTCGTCGATGCGCTTGCGTTCCGTGGTCTCGGAAAACAGCCACACCGATCCGCCATCGGGCAGCGAAGACTGGCGGACTTCCAGGACGTGCCCTGAGGCATCGGCATATTCGCCGAACCCTGCGCGGTCGTTTTCATTCGCGCGCCGCTTGAAGGCGGATCTCCCGATCAGCTCATGCAGCGTGAGACGGCCATTCTCCCGGGCCGGTTCCAGCCGCAGAAGTTCGCGTACCCGGCCGTTCTCTGCCAGGATCTGCCCCGTGGGCGACAACACGGCGACGCCGTCGCTGATGTTCTGAAACACCGTGATGAACAGTTCGTTGCGCTGCCAGACTTCCCTGGTCTTGCGTTCCAGTCGCAGGGCGTTTGAGCGGAACTTGCGGAACGCCTCCGACAGCTGCCCGATTTCATCGGAAGAACTGCTTTTCTTCGAAAGCCGTGCCTTCAGGTCGCCAGCGGCAAGCCGGCGCATGACATCGGTGATCCGGTGAAGATTGGCAGTGACATATCTCGAGACGAACAGGGCGGACATCGCGGCGACGATCATGCTGATCACAGTGAGCACCACGATCACAGCCTTGGCGAAGGTGAGGCTCGTGGTCGTCCTCTCGCGTGAGGCCTGCAGTCTGACCTTGGCGTCTGTGACCTTCTGCAGCGCATGGGCGTTCACCTGGGCAACTTCCGTACGGATGCGGAAAAGCGCGTTTTCCGCATCCAGCTTCGCCGCCAGTTCGGAATAGCGGAGCGAAAACAGGTCGCCCCGGTTGCGCACGGCACCCTCGACCTCCGCCAGCGCTGCATTCACGTAACGCGGCGGATCGGCGTCGATCTCCTGGCGGATACGGCGATAGTTGCTCTGGTGTTCGCCAACCTTGATCAACTCGCGGCTGCGCAGGGCGCCGGTGGCGGCCATGACGAGCTGTTGCAGCGATGACCAGGCCTGGCGTTCCTGCGGCGACGCCGCGGAGGCCTGGGCCAGTGTGCGGAAGCGCCTTTGCAGGCGTTCGAGATCCTGATCGATCAGCGCAAGGGTCGCCGCGTATTTCACCTGCGGGGCCATGGCCCGGACGAGATCGTCAATAGCTGCATGGATCCGGGCAAGCGGCATCGCCACGTCCGGATCGCCTCCGCCCAGTTTCTGGATGTGTTCCAGCGTCTGAAGGATTTCCGCAGCCTCGCTTTCCAGTTGGAAACTCGGGCTCAAGGTCATCAGAAAGGGAGCTGAAGTCGCCAGTTCGGACGCACTGCCGGAAAGTTCAAGCGCATCGGACACCTCAATCAGCGTCTGGTCATGAAACGTCGCGAGCCGGTCCTCCGCACTGTGGAGGGTCATCAGGGCGATCGTCCCGATCACCATGATGACGACCAGCAGGAGCCCGATTGCCGAAAGCAGCAGCAGCCGGATACTCGGTTGCCTGATGCGGGACGCCTTCATGTGCCCTCGGCCTGAAGCACAAAGATGTAGCCTTGCCCTCTGCGGGTCTGCAGATGGACGGGTTTTGACGGCACACTCTCGATCTTGCGGCGCAGGCGCAGGATCAGGACATCGATGGTCCGGTCCACATAGCGCTGCATGTCGCTGCCGATCTCCTGCATGAGCTCGATGCGGGGAATGATGCGCTCGGGGTTTTTGACGAAATACTCAAGCAGCACGTATTCCGCATTGGTGAGCGGGATCTCGTCGCCGTTGCGGTCGAGAAGCTCCCGGCGTTTGAGGTTGACCCGTTTGTCGCCGAAGGCGATCTCAGGATCCTTGCCGGCTTTGGGGGCTGCGGACAACCCGTGGCCGTAGCGGCGCAGAACCGCCCGGATGCGCGCCACCAGTTCGCGCGGGTTGAACGGTTTCATCAGGTAGTCATCGGCGCCGGTTTCCAGACCGATGATCTGATCGATCTCATCGCCCACGCCCGTCAGCATGACGATGGGAAGTTCGTGGAACTCGCGGATGTGAATGGCCAGTGACAGGCCGGATTCGCCCTTCAGGCGCAGATCGATCAGCGCGAGGTCGAAATCTTCCGGATTGCCGAACGCCTTGAACCCGGCGCTGTCGGCAAATGCGACCGGCGCAAAGCCGCTTGTCTCCATCAATGCGGAGAGGGTTTCGCGCACATCTGCATCGTCGTCGACGATGGCGATTAGCGGCCGTGCCGCGTTTGCGTCCATAGCATTGCTCTTCTGCAATTCCCTGAGGTGTCAGTGCGCCTGATCGGGCAAATGGCCCTTTGAGCACGCTCTTCCTCCCGCAATTCTGCCATTCCGGCCACTTCATATTCGTTCATGAGGTCCAGACCTAGCATGAAGATCTGAGCGGGGAGGGCGGAATCTCGTTACATTTGTTTCAGCCGGAAACCCGGCGCTGTAACATTGTTAACAAAAAAGGCCGGGTGCCTGTGTTCTGTTAACATATCTCCGCTCGCTTTCCTCCGTTTCCTGTCGCTAGCCTGAGGGCGATCTTTCAAGGTGCCTTGCAGCCTCTGCCTGGCGGGATCGATCCATAATGGGAGGAAAATATGAGAAACTTGTTGGCCCGGCTCGGATCCGTGGCTTTCGTGGCCGGTTTTGCCATGACGGCGGCACATGCCGCCGATTGCGCAAATCAGGGCGCACTCGACAGCATCTATTGCGATGCGAACGGAGACCTCGTCGCCGATGCGCCGGCGGATCCGGCCAAACTGAGCAATCCCGACACGCTGGTATTCGCCTATACGCCCGTGGAAGACCCTGCGGTCTATGCGGATATCTGGGCGCCTTTCATCGAGCATCTGGAAAATGTCACCGGCAAGGATGTCCAGTTTTTCGCCGTGCAGTCCAACTCCGCCGAAGTTGAAGCCATGCGGTCCGGCCGTCTGCATATCGCCGGTTTCTCCACGGGGCCGACTCCCTTCGCGGTGAACCTTGCCGGCGCGGTGCCATTCGCGATCATGGGCGGGGATGACGGTCAGTTCGGGTACCGCCTGCAGGTCTTCACCCAGGCCGACTCGGACATCAAGACACCCGCCGATCTGGCCGGTAAACGCGTTGCCCATACGTCGCCGACATCCAACTCCGGCAACCAGGCTCCCCGCGCCCTGTTCCCCGCGCTCGGCGTCGTGCCGGACGAGGACTACGAGGTCATCTATTCCGGTTCGCACGACCAGTCGATGCTGGGCGTTGTGGCCGGTGATTACGATGCTGCTCCGGTGGCCTCCGAAGTTGTGGAACGCATGGCCGATCGTGGCCTCTACGATACTGCCGATGTCCGGCTTATCTGGGAAAGCGATCCGTTCCCGACCACGTCCTTCAACTACGCCCACGATCTCGATCCGGCGCTGGTTGAAAAGGTCAAGGAAGCTTTCTTCAGCTTCGACTTCAAGGGCAACAAGCTCGGCGAGGAGTTTGAGGGCGTGAGCAAGTTCATCCCCATCACCTACAAGGATCAGTGGGCCGTCATTCGGCAGATCCAGGCCAGCAATGGCGTCGAATACACCCCGCAGGGCCTCGCGAAATAAGGTCTCCTGCTTTCACGGCCCGCTGTCTGCCGGACAGCGGGCCGCTTCATTTGGGGAAAAACATGCTTAAAATCAAAAGCCTTGTAAAACGATACGGGGCAGGGGATCCGGTGCTGAAGGATCTCAACCTCGAGATCGAGGGTGACCAGGTCGTTTCGGTCATCGGCTCTTCCGGTGCGGGCAAGAGCACGCTGCTGCGCTGCATCAACCGGCTGGTCGAACCCACCTCGGGCACAATCTCCCTGAACGGGACCGATTTTACCGCTCTCGGCAAGCGTGACCTTCGCATCGCCAGACGCCGGGTCGGGATGGTTTTCCAGAGTTTCAATCTGATCGACCGGCTCACGGTCATGGAAAACGTGCAGAGCGGACGGCTCGGATACATTTCGACCTGGGCAGCCTTGACCCGCCGCTATCCGAAGGAGGATATCCGGCGTGCGTTTGAACTGATGGAGCGCGTCGGCATCGCTCATTATGCCGACAAGCGCGCCGATGAACTGTCCGGCGGCGAACGCCAGCGTGTCGGCGTTATCCGGGCGCTGATGCAGCAGCCGGAAATTCTGCTGGCCGACGAACCGACGGCATCGCTCGATCCAAAGACGTCCGAGCAGATCATGATGCTGCTGCGCGATCTGGCAAACGAACTGAAGTTGCCTGTCATCATAAACATTCACAACGTGCATGAGGCCAGGGAATTCAGCGACCGGATCGTCGGCATGCGCTACGGACGCATCATTTTCGACGACCTGCCCGAGGCGCTTTCCGAGGAAGCCATGCATGACATCTATGCGGGCATCCCGCATGCGGACCGGCAGGTCGAAGGCGAAGCGGCATGACGGCCGTCAGGAATCATTGGCGCAAGCAGCCCTTCATCGCCAGCCCGCTGCTGCGCTACGGCCTGTATGCGGCGGTGATCGCTTATGTCGCCGTGACGGTGACGACGTTGCCAATCGACTGGACGCGCGCCTCGCAGGGCCTGGAACGCGCGGGACGGATCTTCGGCGGTGCGTTTCCACCCAGCTTCCAGCGCAGCGGACTGCTCATCGACGGCTTTCTCGAAAGCCTCAAGATCGCGCTTCTGGCAACCGTGGGCGGGGTATTCCTGTCGATCCCCATCGCCTTCATGGCCGCCAGGAACATAGCGCCTCTGCCAATCTACTATCTGGGCAGGGGCATCATCGTCGTCGCGCGCAGTTTCCATCCGGTGATCGTGGCCATCGTCTTCGTGAAAGCTGTCGGCTTCGGCCCCTTCGCCGGCGTTCTGACCCTCGTCGTCTATTCCATCGGTTTCGTGGCGAAGCTTCTGGCCGAGCGGATCGAGGAGATTGATCCCGGTCCCGTGGAGGCGATGAAGTCCGCGGGAGCCCCCTTCCTTTCCGTACTGATCTATGCCGTCTTTCCGCAGATCATGCAGCGCCAGATCGGCCTGGGCATCTATCAGCTCGACAGCAATCTCAGGGCATCGGCCGTTGTCGGCATCGTGGGTGCCGGTGGCATCGGTGCCACGCTGGCCAATGCCTTCGGCCGCTACGACTACGATTTTGCCCTCGCCATCACGATGGTCATCGTCGGGGTCATCCTGATTTCCGAAGCCGTCAGTGGTGCAATCAGGAAGCGGATAGCGTGATGGAACAGCTAAGTTTGCACGAGTGGTCGCGCTACACGCCGCGGCAGCGGTTTCAGCGCTACGCTTGTTTTGCCCTTGCGACGCTGGTCGTTGCCTGGGCGCTGGGCAGCGTCAACATTGTCTGGGCCTGGGTGTGGGACGCACCGAACCAGATGGGCGACCTTTTCAGCCGCATGGTGCCGCCCGATCCGGCCAATCTGGATCAGATCCTCAGCGCCCTGCTGGACACGGTCAATCTTGCGACGATTGCAACGGCGCTGGCGGTGGTGCTGGCGCTACCCGTCGCCTATATCGCCGCCCAGAACACCACGCCGAATGCGGTTACCTTATGGATCGGCCGGTTCATTCTGGTCTCCTCACGGTCCGTCAACACGATCATATGGGCGCTGCTTTTCGTAGCCATCTTCGGTCCGGGCATCGTTGCGGGCATTGTCGCCATCATGTTCCGGTCGATCGGTTTTCTCGGCAAGCTGCTGGGAGAAGCCATCGAGGAAATCGACCCCAGGCCGGTCGAAGCCTTGCAAGCCTGCGGCGCGTCTCATTTCAAGGTCGTGCTCTATGCCATCGTGCCTCAGGTAATGCCGACATTCTTCGCCGTCAGCATCCTGCGCTGGGACATCAACCTGCGTGAATCGACGGTCCTGGGGCTCGTCGGCGCCGGCGGCATCGGTGTCATCCTGCAAGGGGCCATCGACACGTTCAACTGGCAGGAAGTGTCCACGGTGCTGATCGCCATTATCGTTCTTGTGGTGACCGGCGAGGTCGTATCCTCGTACCTGCGGCGCAGGATCCTGTAGGCACGGAGGCGTGAGATCTCCAGATAACATCGGTTTCCGGCCTTCTGGTCGCAGGACCTGATCAGACGGATCGTGTCGCAGCGGGGGAGATAATCTTCCCCGCTGTTCGTTTCACCATGGGCAAGGCATGCATCCGCACACAGAAATTCGCCCTGAAACAGACCGGGCTTTCTTGAACTTTTTTCCTTTTCAGCGATGATCTTGAGAACAGGCGGTGCGGTCCGTTGATTTTGCGCGAGACGCGGGGCTGTCTGGTATTGCCGCGCCGCGTCCCGACCAGATGGTCGGGGTCCGCGCCCGGCCTGCTCTAAACCCGAGAAGGCTCCGCCATGACTGAAACGCTGAAGGGACTGGTCGCGGCGCTCGTGGCTTTCGCCATTTTTTCCAGTCATGATGCCGTCATCAAGTCGCTCGGTGGGGCCTATCCGGTCTTCCAGATCATCTTTTTTTCGATGCTGTTTGCCTTCGTGCCTATGTCGATGATGATGCTTGCGGACAAGGCGGTCGATAACTTTCGTCCCCGTCATCCCTGGCTTGTTCTGCTGCGCTCGTGCCTCACCATCTTGTCCATGTCCTGCGCGTTTTACGCCTTCACCACGCTGCCTCTGGCCGAGGTCTATGGTCTCTTGTTTACGATGCCGCTTCTGATCACCGCCTTCTCCGTGCCCCTGCTTGGCGAGACCGTGAGGGCGCAGCGGTGGGCGGCGGTTGTTGTCGGATTGATCGGCGTGCTGATCGTCCTCAGACCCGGTATGGTCTCCATGTCACTGGGGCATCTGGCCGCTCTGACGGCTGCCTGCGCCAACTCCCTGGCGACCATCCTGATCCGCAAGCTCGGTGGGCAGGAACGCTCCGCGGTGCTGATCCTGTATCCGATGATATTGTCGATGGTCGCGATGTCGCTGACCCTGCCGTTCATCTATGTGCCCGTCGATCTGACCGATCTCGGCCTGATGGCCACCGTCGGCTTCCTTTCGGTGACGGCCCAGCTCTTTATCATCGGAGCGTATCGTGCGGCGCCCGCCGCCGTGGTCGCGCCGCTGCAATACAGTCAGATCCTCTGGGCGAGTTTGTTCGGGGTGCTGTTCTTCGCCGAGATACCCGACATGTATGTTGCCGTCGGTTCCGCGATAATCATTGCCTCCGGCATCTTCGTCGTCTGGCGTGAAAGCCGGGAAAATGTCTCCATGCAGACACCGGTTCTGCGGACAGCCAACCCGCGCTTCGACACCGGCCCGCAGCCGAAGTAGTGCCAAAGAGCGTTTCACCGAGGAGCCGGTGGCGTATCAGTCCAGCCGTTTCTTGAACCTGAAGGCGGCAACCGCGAGGCCGAGCACGAAGAAACCGCACATCCACAGGACGTCGCGGTACAAGTCGAGAAGGCCCGCGTCCCGGAGCACGAAGCCGCGGACCATGCGCATGAAATGCGTCGCCGGAAGCACTTCGGCGATATATTGCGCGGCCAGCGGCATGCCTTCATAGGGAAACATGAAGCCGGACAGAAGGATCGACGGAACCAGCAGGAACACGGTCATCTGCGTGGCCTGCAACTGGGTCTGGGCAATGGTGGAGAGCACAAGTCCCAGCGACAGGCTCGCGCCGATGAACAGCAGGGTTCCGACCAGAAGGTCGAACGGCCTCAGTCCCAGGGGAACATTGAACAGGAAATACCCTAGTCCCAGAATGATCGCGGTCTGCAGGAGGCCGATGAAGATATAGGGAATGATCTTGCCGATCATCAGCTCCATCGAACGAACCGGGGTATTGATCAGCATTTCCATGTTGCCGCGCTCACGCTCGCGCACGATGGCGGCGGAAGTGAACATTATCATCGTCATGGTGAGTATGATGCCCACCAGCCCCGGCACGATATTGACGGCCGTCCGCTGTTCCGGATTGAAGAGCAGGGCGACCTCGAAGGTTGGTGTGGACCGGTTCGGGGCCTGCCGGAACATCTCGGAGAGCGGCATGTTGCGCAGGCCCTTGATGGCCCCGGCGATCATGGTGTCCGAACCGTCGACAATCCATTGCGCCACCGGACGGCTGGTTTCTTCATCACTCGAGGGGGGCGTCTCGAACCCGGTCGCCGGGGAGCGCACGATGCGCTGGGCAAGGTCGTCTGGCAATATGAAGGCAGCCCGCACGCGCGCCGATTTGATGGCCGCTTCCGCCTCTTCGATCGTATCGTAACGTTCGATGACCTCCACCACCCGGGTGGCTTCGACCATCTGGATCAGGATGCGGCTGATGGCTGTCCGGTCCTGGTTGACGACAGCAATCGGGATGTCGCGGATATTGGTGTTGATGGCGTAGCCAAACAGGATGAGTTGTATCAGCGGGATCATGATCACCATGCCGAACGTCATCCGGTCGCGGCGCAACTGCGCCAGTTCCTTGAAAAAGATGGCGGCAATCCGGGACAGCGATCTCATTGGCGTCCCTCCCCGGTTGCGGTGACGAAAACGTCCTCCAGAGTGGGCCGCACCTTTTCGATCAGGCTGGCGCCGCCGGTCTCCTGTTTGGCTTTCAGGAAGCCTTCCGGATCGGCGATGTCGTCCTTGACAAGCACCCGCAGACGCGCGCCCAACTGGGCAGCGGCCACGATGCCGTCAGTTCCCAGAAGCTTGCGCCGGATATCGCGCAGGTTTGCGCCTTCGATTTCAACCACATTGGCGCCCATGGCGGCCATCAGGTCCTTGGGCGAGCCGTCCGCGCGCTTTTTCCCCGCTTCCATGATCGCGATCCTGTGGCAGCGCTCGGCCTCATCCATGAAATGGGTGGTGACGACAATCGACGTTCCCCCCTCGACAAGGTCGAAAAGCTGTTCCCAGAAGTGACGGCGCGATTCCGGATCGACGGCAGAGGTCGGTTCGTCCAGAAACAGCAGCTGCGGTTCATGCAGGACCGCAGCCGCCAAGGCGAGACGCTGGCGCTGACCACCGCTCATCTTGCCCGCGAAGCGGCCCTTGAGATCAGTCAGCTCATACCGTTCCATCACTTCGCCGATCCGCTGTTTCCGTTTCTTGCCGGAAAGACCGTAGATCGTCGCCATGAACCGCAGGTTTTCCTGCACCGTCAGATCGCCGTAGAGCGAGAAGGTCTGTGTCATGTAGCCGATCTTGTATTTCAGCGTCTCCGCGTTCTTGGGCACGGAAAGACCGAGGACCTCGACCTTGCCCTCTGTCGGGGTCAGAAGTCCGGTCAGCATGCGCATCGCCGTGGTCTTTCCGCAGCCGTTGGGGCCAAGGAAACCGTAGATCATGCCGCGCTCGATGGTCAGATCCAGGCCATCGACGGCTTTGAAATCCTTGAATTTCTTCACGAGGCCTTCCGCTCGAACGACGACTTCAGGCTTGTCCGCGCTCACGGCAGCAGCACCTGCGCCGGAACGCCATTCGGCAGATCGGACGCGCTGTCCGGCAGCAAAACCTCGGCGACATACATCAACCGTGCGCGTTCCGTCTGGTTGAGCGCGTAATAGGGCGTGAAGGACGGTTCCGAGCTGATCCAGCGAACGGAGCCTTCGATGAGTTCTTCCAGGCCATCGACGCGCACCTGCAGCTTGTCGCCTTCCTTGACCTTCACGCGATAGGGTTCAGGCACGTAGACGCGTGCATAGGGCGCCGCACCCGCAAGCAGAACCGCGACCGGACTGCCCTGGGTGACCCGTTCGCCGAGGTTCCACGGCAAATTGTCGAGCAAGCCGTCCCGCGAGGCGGTGATCGTCAGTTCGGCGAGAATCGTCTCCCGGGTCTCGAGGCTGGCTTCCGCCGCCGCGAGTTCCGCCTTGGCAATGGAGAGGTCCTCCGGCCGCGTGCCGGCTATGAGTTCCTTCAGTTGTTCTTTGGTGCTCTGTAGCGTGGCCTCCGCGGCGTCGCGGGTGGCGCGGGCACTGTCGAGTTGGGCCTGGCTGGTGGTGCCACGGCCGGTCAGGTCCTTGACCCGGTCAAAGGTGCTTTGTGCATCGAGCAGCGACGCCTTGGCTCCGGCAACATCCGCCCGGGCCTTGGCAATGACCTCATCGCGGGCACCGTTTTCCAGCTTGTCCAGATTGGCCTTCGCCTTCTGCACTTCCGCGCGGGCCTGATTGACGATGGCCTGCTGCTCCGCCGGGTCGAGTTGGGCCAGAACGGTTCCCTTCTTCACGAAGGTTCCCTGGGCGACCGGCAGGTCGATCAGGACCTGGCTAGCGGTCGCCGTCAACGCCACCCGGTCCCGCTCCAGCGTGCCCAGCGCGACATTGCCGTCCTCGCCATTGCAGGCGAGCAGCAGCAGACAGACGGAAACGGCAAGGGCAGGGCGCAGAAGGGATGACAGCATGAAAACCTCCCTGAGGGGTGATGCGTTGGCGGGAGAAAAAGAGTGGCGGCGACTTTAGCGCGCCCGAGGAGCGTGCACCATGGCTGGAACCGGAAAATCCCGGGAATGCGACATGGAACGGGCTGTCTCGTTGTTTCACGGTCCACGACAGTCAAGGCAATCAGGCAGGAAACCAAAAATATGTATGCAGAAACATTGATTATATTGGGAACAAAGGCGTTCCGGACGCCGAAAGGGCGCTTCTGTGTGTTGTCCCGGTCCGGCGGGTCAGCAGCAAGGCCGGAGCCTGTTGGCTGTCGGGGCTGAGACCGGAACAAACGTCAATTCGGCGAGGACCAGGCCTCTTCAGGAGTTTACGCCCTAGCTGGCGCGTTTGAAGACGTTGTACCAGCGCTTCTGAGGTACGGCGATTGCCCGCTCAAGCAGTTCGGCGGCATAGAGCGAGGCGTTTTCCTTCGCCTTGGCGACGCCGGATACCTGCTTGGGATTAAGATCTGCCAGCCCGCCGCCGAATTCGAACAGATCACGGAACGCGGCGCGTTCGACGATCGGCGTCATCAGAACATCGATATCCTGGGCGCACAGGAAATCCTGCACGGCTTTCATCGCGCGCGTCGTCACGGCGGCATTGGTGCGGGTGAGGACCACGCAATGCTTGATGTCGTGGCTAACGATTTTTTCGAGTTTCTTGATCAACGTAAGGATCTTGGCTCCGCCGCGCGCATCCATCGACGAGCCCTGGATCGGCACCACAACCAGGTCGGAGACCGAAAGCGCGTTGGCAACGATCAGGTTTTCGGTGCCCTCAAGGTCGACGATGACGTAGTCGGAGTTCGTGGCGGCATAGGTGATCTGCTCGGTGATCGAAGCCGGTGAGATCTGGTTCACCACCGTGATACCGGGGCAATTCAGGGGCAACTCATGCCATCTGGAGATCCATTTTTGCGGGTCGGCATCGAAAATGGTCACGCGCTTTCCCCGTGCGGCAACTTCTGTCGCCAGCAGCAATGCGGCGGTGGTTTTTCCGGCGCCGCCCTTTGCGTTTGCGAAGGAAATGACTGGCATTTTGGTTCTCCTGAACTTGCCGAGCATCGTCTTGCGATATGGTCTTTATTGGACCTGACTGATTGGCAGTCTTGGAAGTTTATGGTTACCAAATAATTAAATTCGCATATTGGGGATCTCTTATTCAGAAAGTCTTAGGACTTTCGGCAAATATGGCGGAATGACCTGGAGAAAAATCGCAAGGTTCGGCGATTGGCGATTGAAGTAGTTGAGGTTCAGGAGCCGATGACACTGTGTGAAATGTCCTCCGGATGAACGGCGATTGAATCGTCAGGTGTGGCATCTGCAGCCGGCAATCCGGGTCTGGCCGGGACAGGAATGTGCGTGGATTACCGTAGGGCTGCCGATTGCATGTACCGGGGGTGCCGCGTAGGCTGTGGCCATACGGGATCGATCCCCTGATCTGCTTCGACAAAGGATGCTTCATGTCGCACCGGTTCCCGGCTGTCCGCTCCGTCCGTTTCGCCCGGAACCTTCTGCTGGCGGCCACAGTCCTGCTTGCCGGAACTCTCGGAGCAGCCGAGGCCGAAGCCCTGAAGCCCTACAAGGACCGGCTTTTCCGCTACAAGAACGTCACCGAAAGCCTCTATGACGGTGCCTTTATTGTCGTGGAATACTCCAAGCAGCGCGACCTGCGCGACCGCGACGAGGTCGACGAACGCAAAGTCTTCGGCAATTACGTCTCCTATCGTCCCAAGCGGGGGAGGGGTAGTGCCGAGCTGACCGCCAACGGGCGGACGGTAAGTTATATGGGCAGCGGCAAGTGGAAGGGCGGCGCCAATACCATCGTCATCTACGTGCACGGCCAGGGCGGCAACCGCTTCCAGGGCATGAACGATGTCTCCTTCGGCGGCAATTTCAACCGTATCCAGAACCTGATGGCCCGCAACGGCGGAGCCTATCTCACCGTCGACGTCAAGGATTTCGACGGCCGGGGTACGGGCGATGTGGCCGCGCTGATCCAGCACCAGAAACAGTTGTCGCCCCGGGCGAAGGTCGTGGTCGCTTGCGGCTCAATGGGCGGCATCATCTGCTGGAACCTTCTGAAGAACGGCAACACTGCCCGGATGCTGAGCGGCGTCCTGCTGCTCGGCTCTCCTAGGGATCCCGGGTTTCTTTCCTCCGGAGCACTCTCCCGAAACGTGCCGATCTACATGGGCTACGGCACCCTGGACAGCGTCTACAACTGGGAAACCCAGGCCAATTTCTTCAAGCAGATCAAGTCGGCGGCGCCGAACTACCCGATCTGGTTCACCCTCTTCGACACCGGCACCCACGGCACCCCCATCCGCATGACCGACTGGCGGCTGGTGCTCAACTGGATGCTCAGGTGAGTTTCCAGGCAGATCGGCGCCTCACCACGCTGTCCCGGCCCTGAGCCGGGACCTGCTTCCGTCACAAGGATGCTCGACGAAGATCAAGTGATCTGGAGCGATCCGGGTTATCGAACGCGGGTCTCCGGCATCACCCGCAACAACCCCTCCGCCAGATGATCGAACACGATCCTGATCCGCCGGCTGGTGTGCAGTTCCCGGTGGGTGACCAGCCAGATCGGGAAAGTGATCGGTTCGACATCCTCGAAGGCGGGCACGATGTCGGGAAATCGCGCGGCGATCTCGTCGGCCATGATGGATAGGCCGAAGCCCTGTCGCACGAATTCCCAGGCGACCACGCCATTGGGAGAACTCAGCCGGATATTGGCCTCTCTGACATCGAGGCCGAAGGCGCGCAGGTAGATGACCAGTTCCGCATTGTTGTCGAAGCCGATGAAATCGAGCGTCGGGGCGTCCGCCTTTGTGAGCTTCCGGCCGTGACCCTCCACGAACGACCGGGCACCGAAGATCCGGGCTGGGGCCTCGCGTATCTTGCGGGCATAAAGGTCCGGATGGTCCGGTTGCACATGACGGATCGCGATGTCCGCCTCCCGCCGCCGCAGATCGCTGAGACTGTTTGTGCACAGGAGCCTGATTTCCACGCCGGGCGCCTTCTGGCGCAATTCGGCCAGGATATCGGGAAGCACATGCGCTGCCATGAGATCGGTTGTCGAAATTGTAACCAGCCCCTCGATCTGCTGCGATTTGCCGGAGGCGGATAGCGAAACCCGGCCGGCGGCATCGCCCATGGTGCGAACATGTTCGACAAGTTCCACGCCGGCTTCAGTCAGGACAAGCGATTTGGCGACCCGCTCGAACAGCGTCACACCAAGAGTTTGCTCCAGCGCTGCGACCTGTCGGCTCAGGGTCGGCTGGGTCAGCCCGAGTGCGCGGGCCGCTGCCGACAACGTCCCTTCCTCAGCGGTCACGAGAAAGGCGCGGGCCTGATTCCAGTCGAAGGTGATATTCTGCCAGTTCATGCAAATATGTATATCACTCAGGCAAATTTTCGCAATTTACCTTCGAAAAACGTATCGATATGACGGTGCCATAAGCTTTTGACCCGCAGGACACGATGACCCAAAACGCACAATTCTGGACCCGGATTTCCCGCAAGTATGCTGCCGATCCGATAAAGGACGAGGCAGCCTATGAAAAGACGCTCGCCCGCACCATCGAACATCTCGGGCCGGACGATGCGGTTCTCGAGCTCGGATGCGGCACGGGCACCACGGCGATGCGTCTGGCAGACAACGTCAGATCCTACCTGGCAACCGATTTCGCCGGCGGCATGATCGAGATTGCCGAGGAAAGGCTCGCCGATGCGCGCGGGCAGGGGACAGCACATGAAGGTTTGGGGTTTCTCGTGGCCGACGCTTTTGACGAACGGGTGGTGCCGGCAGGCGACCGGGCGGCAGGCTATGATGCGGTGCTCGCCTACAACTTCCTCCACCTGGTCGAAGAACCGGACGAACTTCAGGCCCGGGTTCATGCTCTGCTCAAACCTGGTGGGCTCTATATTTCCAAGACAGTTTGCCTGAAGGACCGTGCCTGGCTGTTCGCGCCGCTTATCGCCATCATGCAGCTGATCGGCAAGGCGCCATATGTCAACATGCTGTCTTTCCGCTCGCTGGAAGAGATGATCCGCAAGGCAGATTTCGAAATCATCGAGACCGGCAACTACCCTGAGCCGCGCAGCCGGTTCGTGGTGGCCCGGAAACTGTGACGCCGCCGGTTTCCGGCGCTGGCCGGAGAGGCGCACCAGCCGGTTCTACCTGACGGGAGCGCTTGTTGCGTCGCAGGACGAATGCTACCAGTACAGGCCCTTCTGCAGTCATGTTTCCGAAAGCCTGCACATGCTGGTTCGCGACCGCGCGTTTTTCGCGTCCATGTTCCTGACGGTCCTGGCAGACCAGATCCTGCTTTTTCTGGTGCCGCTGGTCATTTTCCAGATCACCGGGAACGTCGCCTGGTCCGGCCTGGCGTTCTTTTTCGAGACGCTGCCGCGCTATCTCACCTTTCCCGTTGCCGGGGTCCTGTGCGACCGGTTTCCGCCGGTCCTGCTGCTGCGGATCAGCCGTCTGCTGAGAGCAGCCGCCTGTGTCATCGGCATTACCGGGCAGATGGTGTTCGGCGGCGTCTGGTGGCTGATAGGCCTGTCGGCGGTGGTGGGCATCCTGACGACACAAGGCATGCTCGCCCTGGAAATGGTTCTGGTGCGGGCTTTTTCCGATCAGCGGTTTGAAAAGGTGGCAAGCTACGGCCAGCTGGCCTCGCAGATGGGGGTGATGCTCGCCCCGCTGGTCGCCGCCTATCTGATGATTTTCTGGCCGTGGGAGGCTGTCGTGGTCGTTGCGACGGGGCTTTTCGTACTCGCAGACGTCGCCTTTGTCTTCTGGCCGGGGCAGACCCGCATGGAAAACCTGCCTCCGGAGCGCGAGCAGCGCCATCCCGTAGCGGATCTGAAACATGCGCTGTTGCTTGTCTGGCGTCTGCCGGGCCTGATGCGGGCCATCCTGCAGGCGTCCGGCGTCAACCTGATTATCGGAGCCACGCTTGCCACGGCCGCGGCGATGATGACCGGATTTTTTGCACAGAGCGAACAGACCTATGCATGGCTGCAGGTCGGCGGCGCCGTTGCGACGCTCGCTGTCCTCAGTCTGACCGCCCACGTGCATCTCGGTCTCAGCACGCTCGGCCGCACCGCCTATGCGCTTATCTGCGTCGGAGCGGTCCTGACCGGTTTAGGCGCTCATCCGCTCGTATACGCCCTCGGTTTCCTGCTGATTGCCGGTTTCGACAAGATGTTCAACATCTATGTGCGCACGCTGCGCAAGGAAATCATTCCGCCAGAGGATTTCGGCAAGACCACCGGTGTCATCATCTGCCTCAACAACCTGTCCCAGCCGCTGGCGGGGCTGCTTGTGGCGCTGTTTGCGGCAGGTGACGATGCAAGGGTCGTGCTTCTCGGGCTTGCGGCGGTCATGGCGGTTCTGGGTGGGGTGACCTTCCGGCGGAGATAGGGGGTGTCAGGCCAGCAGGTTGTCGTTGGTCTGCGAACTGAAAGGCTTCGGGTCCCTGGCGGCATTTTGGCCCGCCTCGCGGACAATTTCCGCGAAATCCGACAGCTGGCCCGCGAGCGGGCTGGACTTGCGCCAGACCATGCCGACGGTGCGTTTCGGCTCCGGCCCCTCGAAACGGGAAATGGCAACGGACGCGGAGCGCGTTTCCACCGGCACGGCCATTGCCGGGATAAGGGTAACGCCCATCCCTGCGCTGACCATCTGCACCAGGGTGGACAATGAGCTGGCATCGAGAACCTCTCGCGGCGGTCCCGAGGGCAGATTGCAGAACGACAGGGCCTGATCGCGGAAACAATGCCCTTCTTCCAGCAGCAGCAGACGCATTTCACGCAAACTGTCTGCGCTCGGCAGCGGTGCGTTTGCCTCCCGGGCCGAACGGACCAGCACGAATGGTTCCTCGAACAGAGGCGTTTCTTCCAGGGAAGTTTCCGAAACGGGCAGGGCGACGATCGCCGTGTCCAGACGGCCGTCCGCGAGCTCCTGAATAAGCTTCGGTGTCACTGTCTCGCGCACATGGATGTCGAGGCCGGGAAAGCGCCCGGTCAGTTCACCGACCACTTTCGGCAGCAGGTAAGGGGCGACCGTCGGAATGACACCGATGCGCAGACGGCCGACCAGCCGCTCGCGCGAGGCACGGGCAAGGTCGCCCAGTTCGTCCGCTGCCCGCAGAATGTCGCGGGCCCGTTCCGCGGCGACCTCGCCAAAATGGGTCAGCCGGACCTGCCGGGCGCCACGTTCGAACAAGGTAGCCCCAAGCGCATCCTCCATATCCTTGATCTGCATGGACAGGGCCGGCTGGGATATCGCACAGGCTTCGGCAGCCCGGCCGAAATGTCTGTGGCGGGCCAGGGCCTCGAAATAGCGGAGTTGTTTGAGGGTGATATTGATCATAAGAATATCTTATCAAACGTATCAGTAAATTCAACTTCCTCTGATGGATCGGTTTTGCTAGTGTGATTTCAGGATAGGCTGAAAGGATGCGGTCGCCGGTTCGCCGGCGGCAGAAATTTGGGCCTCTTCCATCCGAAATTTGAAATTCGTTGGTCTTTCGTCAGAACAGAAACCGCCGGAGCGCCTCATTGAGGGTCAACTCCATGTGGTCAAACGGCTGATTCCAGCGATGCAAGGATTGGTGCCTGGCACCGTAAACTGAACTGGAGAGGTAAATGGACGCTAAGGTGGAAAAGACAGGCGGTTGTCCGGTCATGCACGGCGGCAACACCGCAATGGACAAGCCGGTCACCAAATGGTGGCCGAATGCACTGAACCTCGACATCCTGCACCAGCACGGTGCGCGCACCAACCCGATGGATCCGGACTTCGACTACAAGGAAGCCGTCAAGAGCCTCGACCATGAAGCGGTCAAGGCCGACGTCCGCGCGCTGATGACCGAAAGCCAGGACTGGTGGCCGGCCGACTGGGGCCATTATGGCGGCCTGATGATCCGTCTGGCATGGCATTCTGCCGGGTCTTACCGCATGCAGGACGGTCGCGGCGGCGCCGGTTCCGGGAACATCCGGTTCGCGCCGCTGAACTCCTGGCCGGACAACGCCAGCCTCGACAAGGCCCGCCGCTTGCTGTGGCCGGTAAAGAAGAAATACGGCAATGCCCTGTCCTGGGCCGACCTGATCATTCTGGCCGGCAACATGGCCTATGAGTCCATGGGCTTCAAAACCTTCGGCTTCGGCTTCGGCCGCGAGGACATCTGGGGTCCGGAAACCGATGTTTACTGGGGCTCTGAAAAGGAATGGCTGGCTCCGGCCGAAGGCCGTTTTGAGAGCACCGACGACGCTGCCAGCCTCGAGAACCCCCTGGCTGCTGTGCACATGGGCCTGATCTACGTCAACCCGGAAGGCATCGATGGCAAGCCGGACCCGGCCAACACCGCCATGCAAGTCCGCGAGACCTTCCGCCGCATGGCGATGAACGACGAAGAGACCGCGGCGCTCACCTGCGGCGGCCATACGGTCGGCAAAGCCCACGGCGGCGGTCAGAAGGCCTTTGAGAACATCGGTGTCGAGCCCGAGGCCGGCGGCGTCGAGGCACAGGGTTTCGGCTGGGCCAACCCGGGCCAGGACGCAAAGGCTACGAACGCCTTCACCTCGGGCATCGAGGGCGCCTGGACGCAATTCCCGATCCAGTTCGACATGGGCTATTTCGACTACCTCTTCAATTACGATTGGGAGCTGAAGAAATCGCCCGCCGGTGCCAATCAATGGCAACCGGTGAACATGCCGGAGGACAAGAAGCCCGTCGACGCGACAGACCCGTCCGTCCACCGCAGTCCGATGATGACCGATGCCGACATGGGCATGAAGGTGGATCCGGTCTACAACGAGATCTGCCGCAAGTTCATGGCCGACGAGGCGTATTTCCGCGATGCTTTCGCCCGCGCCTGGTTCAAGCTGACCCACCGTGACATGGGCCCGAAGGTCAACTACATCGGCCCGGACGTCCCGGCCGAAGACCTGATCTGGCAGGACCCGATCCCTGCGGGCTCCACGTCCTACGACGTCGATGCCGTAAAGGCGAAAATCGCTGCAAGCGGTCTGTCCGTTTCGGAAATGATCGCAACCGCATGGGACAGTGCCCGTACTTTCCGTGGGTCCGACAAGCGCGGTGGCGCCAATGGAGCGCGGATCCGTCTGGCTCCGCAAAAGGACTGGGAAGGCAATGAGCCGGAACAACTCGCCAAGGTGCTCGGCAAGCTGATGCCGATTGCGGCGGAAACCGGCGCATCTGTCGCGGATGTTATCGTTCTGGCCGGCAACGTCGGACTGGAGCAGGCCATCAAGGCGGCGCGCTTCAACGTGGCGGTTCCGTTCGCACCGGGCCGGGGCGATGCAACGGATGAACAGACGGATGCGGAATCCTTCGATGTGATGGAACCGCTCGCAGACGGCTTCCGCAACTGGCAGAAGGAAAAATACGCTGTCAGCGCGGAAGAGATGATGCTCGACCGGGCGCAGCTTCTGGGTGTCACCGCTCAGGAAATGACAGCTCTGGTGGGAGGCATGCGTGTGCTGGGCGCCAATCACGGCGGCAGCAAGCACGGTGTCTTCACGGATCGCGAAGGGGCTCTTACAACGGACTTCTTCGTCAACCTGACCGACATGAAGTACAACTGGCTTCCTGTCGCGGACGGCGTCTATGAAATCCGTGACCGCAAGCTGAACACCCTGGAGTGGACAGCAACCAGCGCGGACCTGGTGTTCGGCTCCAACTCGATCCTGCGCGCCTATGCCGAGGTCTATGCCCAGGACGATAACAGGGAGAAGTTCGTCAAGGACTTCGTTGCCGCCTGGACGAAAGTCATGAACGCGGACCGGTTCGACCTGAACTGACAGCAGTCATTCCGGTAAAATTCGAAACGGCGCTCCGAACCTCCGGAGCGCCGTTTTTTTTGAAAAACCTTCAATCCGTCTTCACATGGCTCGGCCAAATTTCGGTGCAAGGCTCTCAATCCCCTGAACTTTCCCGGTCACTGCAGCGCTCCGAACGTCCGGCGCCTTTCCCTGAGTGGCTTCTGTGCCAGGTGTGGCATTCGACAAGCCGGCAAGCCGCAAATCGCAGCGGCCGGTTAGCAAGCGATACCTGTCAGAACTATGCCGGTACAGGGCAATTTGTTTGCGATGCAGCAAGGGTCCGGCATCAGGACTATTCCGTATTTCTCAAAAAGGTCATTGTTCCGACATAAGGATCATGCTGCACTGCAAACCGACCTTGGGTTGTGTTTGCAATCGCCTGAGGCAGGGCTGGCCCTGAGGCCTGCCGAGCGGTTTTGGAGCAGAATGCGAATGTTCGATTTGACGGGTCAAAAAGCCCTGGTTGTCGGGATCGCCAACGATCAGTCCATTGCTTACGGCTGCGCGAGGGCTTTCAGGGCACAGGGCGCCGATCTCGCCGTGACTTACCTGAATGAAAAAGCCGAACCTCATGTCCGTCCGTTGGCCGAGGCGCTGGGAGCGGAGATCATCGCGCCGCTGGATGTGCGCGATGCAGCTCAACTCGATGCGCTGTTTGCGCAAATCACGGAAAAATGGGGAAGGCTGGATACGCTGCTGCATTCCATTGCCTATTCCAGGAAGGAAGACCTCCACGGCCGGGTGATCGATTGCTCCGCCGATGGCTTCGGTGAAGCGATGGACATTTCCGTGCATTCCTTCCTGCGCATGATCGGCAAGGCGGAGCCTCTCATGAGCCATGGCGGCACCTGTATGACGGTTTCCTTCATGGGCGCGCAGAAGGTGGTCGACAACTACGGCGTGATGGGACCGGTCAAGGCAGCGCTTGAAGCCGTGACCCGCTCCGCAGCGGTGGAACTCGGGCCAAAAGGCATATCCGTTCATGCCCTGTCGCCGGGACCGCTTAAGACACGCGCCGCCTCGGGAATTGCGGCGTTCGACGCGCTGCTCAACGACGCCGCCGAACGCGCGCCGACCCATCAACTCGCAACGATTGACGATGTTGGCGCCTATGCGGCGTTTCTTGCCAGCCGGGAGGCTTTCAATGTTACCGGCGTCGTTCATCCGATCGACGGCGGTTACAGCATTCTTGGATAGGAGGTCCCGATGAAGGACATGTTCGACGCTTTCGAAAAAGGCCACAACGAATTTTTGAATGCGCTCAATGACAGCACCGCATGGACACCATCCGCGCGCTTCACGGCGCTGCAGGCCCAGGCCACGGAACTGTCCAATCTTGCGGAACTGATGGGCCGTGGGCTGGGCAAAAATCTGACCAAGATCACCGAAACCCATAAGGAACGCTGGCAGAAAAGCCTGTGGGACTTCAACCAGGCCATGGAAAGCATGGGCCGGACCCAGAAAGCCGGAGGGCTTTTCGGTGCCTGGGAAGACTACTGGAAGGATGCCTCCCAGCGCATGGTCCTGACGATGGACACCCTGCGCCAGCGCGGCGACAATTTTCTCGAGCACGAGGAGGCGGGATGTCCGCCGGTTCTCAAATACGATTATGACGTGGTCCTCGACGGAGCGGATCTGCCGCACCCGAGCTGCTATAGTCTGCTGAAGATCGTACCTCCCAGGGATGCATACTGCCGGGAGCACAAGCCCTGGAAACGGCCCTATATCATCATCGATCCGCGTGCGGGCCACGGCTCCGGCATCGGTGGGTTCAAGCCGGACAGTCAGGTTGGCGTCGCCTTGCGTGACGGTCATCCGGTCTATTTCGTCGCTTTCAGCCGGATGCCGGAAAAAGGTCAGACCCTGGCAGATGTCACCCGTTCCGAAGCGGCATTCGTCCGCAAGGTGATGGAACTGCACCCGGAGGCGCCACATCCCACTATCACCGGCAACTGTCAGGGTGGCTGGGCAACCCTGATCCTGGCGGCAATGAACCCGGACCTGACGGGACCGATCCTGCTGAATGGCGCTCCGGTATCGACCTGGTCCGGCCGGGTGGGAGAAAACCCGATGCGCTACAATGCGGGCGTTCTGGGCGGAACCTGGAACGCGATGTATTATTCCGACCTCGGACACGGTGTCTTCGACGGGGCTGACATCGTCCAGAATTTTGAAATGCTGAACCCGGCGCGCAATTACTTCGGCAAGTACTACGACCTCTATGCCAAGGTCGACACCGAGCCGGACCGGTTCCTCGAGTTCGAACGCTGGTGGGGCGGTTACTTCCTCCTGAATGAAGCTGAAATGAAGTGGATTGTCGAACAGCTCTTCGTCGGCAACCGGCTGTCCAAGAACGAGGCCCAGCTTGAACCGGGTGTCAATATCGACATCAGGCAGATTCGTGCGCCCATCATCGTCTTTGCCAGTTGGGGCGACAACATCACTCCGCCGCAGCAGGCAATCAACTGGATCATGGACACCTATACGGACGAGCGGGAAATCGCCATCCGGGGGCAGCGGATCATCTACATGATCCACGATCAGGTCGGACATCTCGGCATCTTCGTATCGTCGAAAATCGCCAAAAAGGAACACACCGAAGTCACATCGACCCTGAAAACCATCGAAGCGCTGGCTCCGGGTCTATATGAAATGACCATCGACGATTACGAAGGCGATCTCCTGGAGCGCGAATTCACGGTCAGCTTCCATGAACGCACGATGGACGACCTGAAGCTGATTGACGATGGTCGGGACGATGAAATCCCCTTTGCCGCCGTCGCCCGGGCATCTGAACAGCAGGCCGAATTCTACGATGTGTGCGTCCGGCCTTTCGTTCAGGCAGGGGTCACCGAACAGAGCGCCGATCTGCGCCGCAAGACGCATTCGCTGAGGGTTCAGCGGGCTTCGTTTTCAAGTCTCAATCCTTTCCTGAGCGCGTTGCCGGGCTGGGCCGAGCGTGCACGTGAGCAAAGAACGCCCGCCGCTCCGGACAATCCGTTCGTCGAACTTCAGCATGTCAACGCGGCGCTGGTGGAGCAATCGATGGATCTCTATCGGGATCTGCGCGACACGATGTACGAGACTCTCTTTTTCACCATCTGGGGTTCACCCTATATGCGCTGGTTCGGCCGTCCCAGGCAGCCGGGCAGGACACTGAAAGGCAAGGACGAAATGCGCAGTCTGCCGCCGGTGCAGGCCGCGCTGATGCATATGGAGGAAGGCGGGTTCTGCGAAGCGGTGATCCGTATGCTGATCCTTCTGGCCGAAAGCCGTGGCACGGTTCGCCGCGACCGGCTGGAACGCTCCGCCCGGGTACTGAACCAGGACGAGCCGTTCAAGTCGCTGACGCCGGATGAACGCAGTTTCATGCTCCGCGAGCAGACCCTGATCGTGGAATTTGCCCGCGATCAGGCAATCGAAGCCCTGCCCAAACTTCTCTGAACGAGGGAAGACCGTGAACTGGCGTCAAAGGTGGTGCGTTACGTGCCGGGGATCATCGAAGAGATGGCACCCCATACGCTTGAATTGCTGAAAACGTTCAATCAAGTCTTGGGCCTTCCGCCCGTCTCGGGAGACATCACCGAGGATCCGCTCCTGTCAGCGGGCCCGAACGGCGGTGCGCAGACGGTACGCCTGCCGGATCGGCAGAGCGAAGATACACACGGCAAGTTCATGGACGAGGCGGCCGCCCTTATGGAAGAGAAGGTGGTTTCCACGTCTCCTGCACCTGAAAAAAGGTCACCCCGCAAACCTGCCGGCTGCAAGGCGTCTGTTCGCAAGACCACCAGGCCGGCAACCGCCAAATCGGCTGCCTTGCGCAAACCGGCAAAGACTTCCGAAGAACCGGCCGAATAGGACGTGGCGAACAAGGCCTTGCGAATGGGGCGGCCGAACAAGGAAAAGCGGGACGTCCGGGCCTCTCGAACGTCCCCAGAGCCCCTCTGGATTTTATTGGAGTTAGGCTCTGATCTGGAAAAAATTTCGTTTTCCGGCTTATTTGGCAGGGTGCGATATGGCTATCAGCCCATCTGTTCAGGCCACGACAAAAATTAGCTATGTCAGAATAGCAAGAACACCGGGCACGGCAAGTCCGTTGCGGACGGAAAACCGCTATATCGGTATTGCGCCACACGCACCAATTGGCCAAAGGTGAAAACCGACCGAAGTGCCACATCAAGGCGGAACCATCCTGCATGTTTGACTGGGCCTACAAGAAACGCCTGAAAGACGATCTGGAAATATGGGCCGCGAACGGCTGGGTAACCTCCGAAGGCGCGTCAGCCATTCTCCGGGATCAGGAGCGCGACGATGGCCGCTCGCGGTTGCCGATGGCTCTTGCGGGCATCGGCATGGTGTGCGTCGCTCTTGCGGTGTTTGCCTTTATCGCGGCGAACTGGGACGCGATCCCGAAATTCGTGAAGCTCGCGGGAATTGCCGCTCTGGTCGCCGGCAGCCACTGGCTGGCGGCCGTCGCTGCCGTGAAAGACCGAAAGGGCATATCGGACCTGGCAACCGGATTCGCAACGCTTGTGTTCGTCGGCGGCATGGCACTTGTCGGCCAGATATTCCATTTGCCGTCCGACTGGGCTGGTGGGGCTTTTCTGGTTGTTGTCGGGGGCCTTGCCGCCGCCTGGCTGACCGGATCGAAAACCGCACTCGTCGTCGCTTGCGTCGCGGCTGTCATCTGGCAGGTGACCCGGTCTGATATCGGTGCGCCCGATCCGCTGCAGGACCTCATCGGGCTGGTGTTTCTTGTGGCCGTCGCCGCCCACGCTGTCGTTTACCCGGCCCGTCTGTCGCGCTGGGCGGCAATCAGCCTGCTTTGGGTGGCCTATGGCCGCTGGTTTGGCGATACCGCGGATCTGTTGGGTGGCGGGGACGATGCCGTTTCGGCCATGGCATTGGCCGGCGCGGGCGGGCTTGCCGCCATTCTGTTGCAGCTCGACGCCGTTGCGGACCTGTTCGTCAAGTGGTCCAGCGGCAGGCCTGAGCGCCGCCATGGTCACTGGCTGATGACACGTTCGCTGCAGGACGCCGGTCTTCTGGTGCTCTGCGCACTGATTGTGCTCTGTCTGGTTCTTGAACCCGAATTCCACGGCAACCACTATTCGCTCGGCTTGATGGCCATACCGGGCCTGGTGCCTCTGGGGCTGGCGGTTTTCCTGTGTGGCACGGGGCTGCTGTTGTCCTTCAAGTCCGCGAAATCCATGGCGCTGTTCGCGGTGGCCGGGCTCTCACTCCTGACACTTCTGGTGCCTCTTGCAACGGCCAATGTCCCGATCCGTGCCGCAATGTGCCTGGCGGCGCTGACCGCACTTTGCGCGCTTGGGACATGGTACAACAACCGCTTCTGGATGCTGTGTGCCTATCTCGGCCTGACGGCGGTTGCTCTCTGGCTGTTGCAGGTCACGGTCGGATCGCTGCTCGGCCAGTCGCTGTTCTTCCTGGTTGCCGGCCTTCTTCTGCTCGCCATGGCGATCTGGCTTGCACGGGTATTCCGCAAGAAGCAGACCCTTCCCGAGAGCCCGGAGAACGCCCGGGAGACCCGCTCATGACACAGTCTGCCGATGCGATCCCTTCAACCAAGCTGTTTTCCATTCGCGCGATCTACCTGCGCTGGGGGCTGCTTGCGCTCATTCAGCTCGCCCTGATTTCCATTCCCCTTGTCGATCGCCTCCAGGTCCAGTTCACGGGTAAGGTCGTTCAACTGGAAACCGTTCCGGTCGATCCGCGCGACCTCCTGCGCGGTGACTATGTCGTCATCAATCTCGCAATCACCAGCGTTTCAACAGATCTTCCGGGGAGCGACGGATTGCGATCCGGCGACAGGGTCTATGTCGGGCTTTCGGCGGACGACGGCGGCATTGCACGCCCTGTCCTCCTTGCAAAGAGCCGGGACAGCGCAGGCCCATTGGCGATTGCCGGGACGGTTCGGAGCGCGACTGGAGAAACCCTTCGCATCGATTACGGCATCGACGCATTCTTTTTGCCGGAAGGCGAGGGCCGGGTCATCGAACGGCTGGACACGAAACGCGTGCTTCTGGAAGTCTCTATCGCCGAAGACGGGCGATCCCTGCCGCTGACTCTGCTTGTCGACGGAAAAGCCTTCCGCTCCGACAGCATATTTTGACGGATGCCTCGTCTGGCGGTATGAGCGCTGCAGCTCTTTCCTCCGTCCAGGGTATGAAATGTCCGATCCAGCGCTCGAAACGCTTTTGCTGCCTTTAGAAACCGAAGCCGTTGAGCTTGCCGCCGGCTCGAAGGTCCTGTTCCTGCGCGCCCGCGCGGGCCGGGCGCTCGCCGCTTTGCAGGACCTTGAGACGCTGTGCGTCCAGAGTTTCGCGCCGGACCGGGATGCCCTGATGAAAGCGGGTTTCCGTGTGGAAGCTGAAACGGACGAGGACGGCTTCGACGCGGTGCTGCTTCTGCCCGGACGCCAGCGCCAGGAGGCCCGGGCGCAACTTGCGAAGGCTGTTTCCAGCGCGAGAGAAGGCGGGCTGTTCATCGCCTGCGCACCCAACACGGAAGGCGCGAAGACCCTGGAAAGCGATCTGGCCGACCTCATGGGCGGATCGGAAAAGCTCTCCAAGAACAAGTGCCGCGTTGTCTGGCATCGTGTCGCGGCGGATGCCGTGAACAGGGACCTTCTGGAAGACTGGCGGGGGCTCGATGCGCCGCGGCAGGTTCTGGAGGGCAGCTATATCAGCCGACCCGGTATTTTCGCCTGGGACCGGATCGATCCGGCATCGAAACTGCTGGCCGGCCTGTTGCCGGAAACCCTGAAGGGACGCGGCGCCGATCTGGGCGCCGGCTTCGGCTACCTTGCCCGCGCTGTTCTTGAAAAAGCTCCGAAAGTTACCTCCCTGGATCTTTATGAGGCCGAAAAACGCGCGCTCGATCTGGCGGAACAGAACCTTGCGGCCTTCAAGGGGCAAAAGCCGATGACCGGCATCTGGTCCGATGTGACCAGGGGCATCGAGGGGCCTTATGATTTCATCGTCTCCAACCCGCCGTTCCATCAGGCGGGCAGGGCCGAGCGTACAGACGTCGGCCAGGGTTTCATCCGTGCTGCCGCAGCCGGTCTCAGGCCCGGTGGCGATTTCTACATGGTCGCCAACCGGCATCTGCCCTACGAGAAGACGCTTGGTGAAGTCTTCGCCAACATCACCCAACTGGCCGACGAGGGCGGTTACAAGGTGATCAGGGCGGTCAAGGCGAAGGGAGGGCGCTAGGATGCGGCTGGTAAAGCTTCTCGCCAATCTCGGCTATGGCAGCCGCAAGGAAATGCAGACCGCGATCCGCAACGGCTGGGTGACCGACCGCGAAGGAAACCGGCTGAAGGCGGACAGCCCGGCTGCGCATGATGACATTCTCTTCGACGACGAGCCGCTCGATCCAGCTCAAGGCGTGGTCCTGCTGATGAACAAACCGCTCGGCTATACCTGCTCCGTCAAGGATCACGGGCGGCTGGTCTATGATCTCCTGCCGGACCGGTTCCGCATGCGCAAGCCGGTGCTGTCCACCATCGGCCGCCTCGACAAGGAAACCGCCGGTGCGCTGCTTTTTACCGATGACGGAACGTTCCTGCACAAGGTGATTTCTCCCAAGGCGGAAGTCCCGAAGGTCTATGAGGTCACGCTGGACCGCCCTATGAAGGGCGACGAAGCCACGCTGTTTGCTTCGGGCGGGATGATGCTGGAAAGCGAGGTCAAGCCCTTGAAACCTGCGGGCCTTGAGGTGCTGGACGAAACCCATGCCCGCCTGACCCTGCACGAGGGCCGCTATCATCAGGCCCGGCGCATGTTTGCCGCAACCGGCAATCACGTCACTGCGCTCGCCCGCAGCCGCATCGGCGCGCTTGGCCTTGACGGTCTGGAAGAAGGCTGCTGGAAGGTTCTGTCGGAAGACGAGAAGGCGCTGATTTTCACCGCCGAATGAGTTTCTTGAACGCACCCGCAATTTAGCGGTGCGCAACCCCGGCCTTGAGCCGGGGTCTTGGTGATGGTCCCGGCTCAAGGCCGGGACAGCAGGTGGGTCCACTGGGCAAAAGGTTCCTGCGTTGCTATCCCGTTTTCTTTCGGCTGAGCACGCGGATGCGGCTGTCGAATTCGCCGCGGTCCACGTAGCAGCCGCGCAGGTGGCGGAAGCCGGTGTTCGGGTCGAACGCGGTCCGCCCGTGCAGAACCCGCCGGTTGTCGAAGATGACCATCTCGCCGCTCTCAAGGCGTGTCGTCATCACGTGGCTTTTCGACCGGGTCATCTGCATGATTTTTCTGTAGGCCCGGTAGTAGGCCTCCATCCGATCTGCCGGCAGGTCGAAGATCCCGGCCAGATGGGCGTTGAAATGCAGCTCCTGCAGGTTTCCGAAAGGGTCGAGGTCGATCACCAATTGATGGCGGCGGATGTCGTAATCCTCATCCTGAAACCGGAACGGCACGGGTGTCACCGACAGTAGTTCGAAGGCTTCCGGGTCATCTTCCCGGAGATCGTTCGCGACGGCGAACCCGTCACAGAACGTCGATCCGCCTCCCTGTGCTTCATTGGCGAGGAAATGCAGGAACTGAAAGCCCGGTGGCAGCTCCTGGTTGGCAAGGTCGGTGTGCAGCGGCAGGGCGTGCGACGTATAGGCGAGATTGTTGGGGTTCGGCTTCGACATCACTTCGAATGTGGTACCGAAATTGGTCTCGCGCAGAAACCCGACCCGCCGTGCCATGGCCATGCCGGCGTCCTCGTCATTCGCCATGCCGTCGACAATGGCAAGACCGGTCTTTTTGGTTTCGATCAGGAACTCCAGCAGGGCATCGTCCCTGGACATCAGACTGTCCGCCGAGGCGCGCGGCAGGCTCTCCGGCGCAAGGTCGCCGCGCCACAGAACCGGCTCGATGCGGGCGGGGTCCGCAAGACCGATGCCGGGCCGGTGGCCATGCAGCCACGCCGGGTCATAGCGGCTGACGTGACCGTCGTCATCCCAGGTCAGGACGATCGAGCCGTCGTCCACGCTAGCTTGAGTGACTGCGATGTTGGCCGGGATGCCGGTCAGATCGAATTCCCGTTCCTGGGTCTGCGGGTGAAAACCGCTCGGGCAGTTGTCCCTGAGCCAGAGGAAAGGAAAATCGGCGCTGGTCCCGTCCGGCCAGGCAACATGAAGCACGCGGTCATCACCGCGCAGGTCGAGCTGTGTCATATGAAATCGTCCGTTGATGTCGTTGGAAAGAGGGAACACGCCCGAAGGCGCGCGCATCAACGGCTGGCGGGGGGCGGCCACCACCAATAGGCTTTGTTATGCGGATTTCCGGGATTGCGCCCGAGGATTGCGAACATCCGGCCAAGCCCTTTGGCAAAGCACTGCGTGCTGTGGAACGTCTTTGAAAAAATACCTCAAAAAAACCACCCGGCAAAAGGAAATCTGCCGGGTGGGAAAGAACTTCTTTTATCGGGACGTCGCCGTATCAGGGTTTTGCCGCCCGCGCCGCCAGAGCAATAGCGATGTAACTCCAGCCGTTCACGAGCACCGAGATCCCGGCGATCAGGCCAAGCGCCCATGCGGCGGAGCTTGGCAGGTCCATCCAGATCATGACACCGGCCGCCAGCGAGACGATACCTGCGATCAGCACCCACACCCAGCCCTCGTGGGGACGCAGCTTGAAGGCCATCAGGATCTGGCTGATTCCCTGGGCGATAAAGATCGCCGCGATCACCAGCGTCAGCGCGAAGGTTCCGGCCAGCGGGTTCACATAGATCACGATACCGCCGATCACGGCGATGATGCCGGTGATGAGATGCCAGAAGAAACTCGAGGTGCCCTTGGTCTTGAACGCGTTGTAGATCTGCACCAGCCCGCCGACAAACAGGATGACGGCGATCAGGATCGTCACGGCGATGGACGTCGCAAGGGGGGCGGCGATCAGGATCAGGCCGCCGATGACAAGGGCGATCCCGAGCGCCAGGAACCAGCCCCAGTTCTCCTGGATCTTCGCTTTCATATCTTCCATTGCCTGTACCGCATCTGACATATCGATCTCCTCACTTCGGTTGTTTTGCGCAAATGTAACCGAGTCGGGGGCCGACGCTAAATGGACTTGGCAATTCCTGCAAGGTTCGCTTTCGAAACAGCAGGTTGACATATGGTGTGTATATGCACACAAGAGGGCATGGAAAAAGACGACCTGTCGCTCTGCGTGCTGGACAACGCCCGGAAGGCCGCTCGCGCGGTCAGCCGGCACTATGACCGGCTGGCACGCAGCATGGGCATAACGGCGGCACAGTTTTCGGTCCTCGCGGCGATTGCCCAAATGGAGCGCAGGAGCACCGGCGAACTGGCGGACCGGCTCTCCATGGAGCGGACCACGCTGGTGCGCAATCTCGCGCTTCTGGAGAGGAAAGGCTTCGTAAGATCTTCGCTTTCCGGAAAGACCAGAGGCAAGTGCCACCAGTTGACGGAGCGCGGCGCGGCATTGCTGGAAGATGCCATGCCGCTTTGGCGACAGGCGCAAAACGATGTGAAGGAGCATCTGGGCAGTGAGGAATTCCTCAAGACGATCAGTGCGTTGAAAAGACTTTCGCAAATCTGATCGAGGGGTTTCATGCTTTGGCTGAACACCCTGGCAATTTGCCTGAACAGACATTATCTGCCGGCTGAGTGAAGGCCGGACGCAAACTTGATGAGGTTGAAAATGCGGCGTGTAGTAGTGACGGGAATGGGGGTCGTTTCACCGGTCGGAACCGGCGTGGAGGCGTTCTGGAAGCGGGTCAGCGATGGGGCGAACGGCATTCGCAGCATCACCCGGTTCGACGCCGGCGAACTTGCCTGCCAGGTCGCGGGTGAAGTGCCGACCAGGGAAGAAGACGAGCACGGCTTTGATGTCGATGCGGTGATGGACCCGCGCGAACAGCGCCGCTCCGACCGGTTCATTCACCTCGCCATGGGCGCCGCGCAGGAAGCTCTGGAAAACGCCGGATGGGCCCCGAAGAGCGACCGGGAAAAGGAACGAACCGGCACCATCATCGGAACCGGTGTCGGCGGGTTCCCCGCTATGACCGCCGGAACGCGCCTCGTGGATGAAAAAGGCCCGCGCAGGGCGTCGCCTTTCCTGGTGCCGTCCTTCCTCGCCAATCTGGCCGCGGGTCAGGTCTCCATCCGGCATGGCCTCAAGGGTCCGCTCGGCGCGCCGGTGACAGCCTGCGCCGCCAGCCTGCAGGCACTTGGCGACGCCGCGCGGATCATCCGCGCGGGCGAAGCTGAAGTCATGGTGGCCGGCGGGGCGGAGGCCTGCATCGACAAGGTCTCCTATGCCGGGTTCTGCGCCGCCAAGGCAATGTCCTCCAAACGCAATGACGACCCGGCCCATGCCTCGCGGCCTTTCGATCAGGACAGAGACGGTTTCATCATGGGCGAGGGCGCCGGAATTCTCATTCTGGAGGAACTTGAACACGCCAGGGCCCGCGGCGCGACCATTCTGGCGGAACTGGCCGGCTACGGCACCAGCGCCGACGCCCATCACGTCACCGCCTCGCCGGCGGACGGGGAGGGCGGCCTGCGGGCCATCCGCCAGGCACTTGCGACGTCCGGCCTCACGCCGGCGGATATCGGCTATGTCAACGCCCATTCCACCTCCACACCGGTGGGGGATGCCGCCGAAATCGCTGCCCTGATGACGGTGTTCGCCGAGCGCGGCAAGGATCTGGCTGTCTCCTCGTCCAAATCCATGTTCGGCCACCTGCTGGGCGCCGCCGGTGCGGTGGAGGCGATTGCCTGCGTCAAGGCACTGACAAGCGGCATGCTGCCGCCCTCGCGCAACCTTGAAAACCCCGACGAGGCAATGGCGCGCTTCGAGATGATCCCCGGCAAGGCCATCTCCCGCGAGGTCTCCCACGTCCTCACCAACGGCTTCGGCTTCGGCGGTGTGAATGCCAGCGCGGTGTTCTCGAAGATCTGACCGGGGCTGATCTCGTCATCCCTTGTGTCCGGAACAGCCTTCTCGGACAGCTGCTGGGGGCAGAGAAGCAAAGCGTTTCTGCTCCCCGCGGTGTCTGATGTTTAAGGCAGAACTTCGTCCTCCACCCCTCTCCCCCTTGAGGGGGAGATGTCGGCTTTGCTGACAGAGGCGGGAAGCGGCGCGGCGAATTCCGGAAGTGCCGAACTCTTCCGAGAGGCCTACCCCCCCCCTCTGTCTCCTGACGGAGACATCTCCCCCTCAAGGGGGGAGAGGGGCGCAAGCCGCAGGTTCCCTCATAAAAAATATCGTTCAAATCGGACAGCAGCGCGACAAGCCTGTAGCGACGCGGCGGGCGGCCGCGTTTCACGTCAAAAACAAATCTTGGCAACACGGCAATTCCTGTATATGAGATAATTCTCAAATATGGGAAATTGCATGACGAACCTTGAACAGGACCTTGCCCGCCGGCTGACGGAGCTGCGCCGGGCGCGGGGCTGGCCGCTGGAAGAGCTGGCGGAAAAGACCGGCATCAGCCGGGCGACGCTGTCGCGCATCGAGCGCGGCGACACCAGCCCGACGGCAAATGTGCTCGGCAGGCTCGCCGGGGCCTTCGGCCTGTCCATGGCCGAGCTTTTCGGCGCGGCGTCAGGTTTGGCCGAGCGTCACATCCCCAGGGCTTCGCAAACTATCTGGAAGGACCCCGAGACCGGGTTCCAGCGCCGGGCGCTGACACCCGCCGCGGGCGGTTACAGGGGCTCGGTCATCGAGGGCTGTCTGCCGGCGGGTGCAACGGTCGCCTATGCTGCGCCGCCGATTCCGGATCTTGAACACCATCTCGTGCTTCTCGAAGGCAGCCTGCGCTTCACCCTCGGCCCGGACATCTATGAATTAGCCCCCGGCGACGCGCTGCGCTTCCACCTCAATGCCTCCAACAGCTATCACGCCTCCGGCGATGCGCCGGCACGCTATATCCTGACGGTGATCACCCCATGACCCCTTCCGCGTCCGCGACCCCGCCTGAATTCCGTCCCGAACCGCCGGTTTCCCTGCTGTCTCCAGAAGAGGCCCGCGCCGCGCTGACGCAGCTCGGAAGTCTTCTGAGAACCTGTGTGGAGGACGGCGCGGGCATCGGCTTCATTCTGCCTCTGCCTCAGGAAAACGCTGAAGGTTTCTGGCAAAGCCGCCTGCCGCTCCTGAACAGTGGAGAGGCCTTTCTAATGGCCGTGAAAGAGGGGGAGGAGATCGCCGGGGTCGTCATGCTGATGCTGGCCGGCCAGGACAACGGCCGCCACCGGGCCGAAGTCGCCAAGCTGATGGTCCACCCCCGCCACCGCAGAAAAGGTCTCGCCCGCAAGCTCATGACCGCTATTGACGGCCTTGCCCGCGCGCAGGAGCGCTGGCTGCTGGTGCTCGACACGGTCACCGGCGACCGCGCGGAAAAGCTCTACCCGGCCTGCGGCTTCCGCAAGGTCGGCGTCATCCCCGATTTCGCCTTCAACAGTCACGGCCATCTCGACGCGACGACCGTGTTCTACAAGGACCTTCGCAAGGCATCCCCCAGTACCGCTATGCCGTCCCGGACCTGATCCGGGACCTTGTCCCGAGGTTTCATCTCCAGAGGCCCGGTTCGAGACCTGGGCGGCGCCATTTTCCGGCGTGTTGGAGAAGATGGTCGTGTTGCCCCTCAGGCGTGGTTTGGCTCCGGAACGCGGGAAGCAAACTGAATTCCAAGTGTTTCGGTGCAGTAAACTCCGGACGGAGATGCGTCGCCAGATACCAGTTTGATTCTAAAGTCATTTTATATCGATTCCTTATGCTGGATACGTCCGCACGGCCAAGCAACGGAGGAGATCTCCAATTTGCATGATCACCACTCGATTGAATTTCATAGATAACCAAAGATAGAATTACGTTGCGTAATGTAACTTTTGGTAGTATTCGAATTATTCGCTTCCGGCGTATGGGCCAGCGATCTGGGACATTGAATTTCAGCGCGATCCCAAGACCGGTCGCGACCAAACTGGGAACTTTAGCAAATTCTATCAAGCCACATTGAGAGGACCGCATCATGTTGGACGTACAGCCTCTATCTTCAAGAAACCTGCCGAGTTTCGATCATGCCGAACCGTTGGCTCACGGCGATGAAGCGTTTCTGCAGGACATCGTTGGTGTAATGGAAAAACATGGCAACCTTGGTCGGTTCGGCCTTTGCCTGATCCATGATCATTTCGACGTCGGCGTTGACGAAATTTTGCTTGAGACCAACGATCCTGAAACGCGTACTCTTCATCTTGAAACGGTCAAGCTGGCGGATCTGAATGCCGACATGAAGTTCACCAGTTGGGACGTATCGAAGTGGGACGGATCTGACCTGAGAGGCGCCGACCATAGCTATGCGCTGTCGGCTTGCGACCAGGACAAATGCAAGTCTCCGATGGAAATGACCGCCTGTGATCAGGACAAGTGTAAGTCCCCGATGGAAATGACGGCTTGCGACCAAGACAAGTGTAAGTCTCCTATGGAAATGACGGCCTGCGATCAGGACAAGTGTAAGTCTCCGATGGAAATGACCGCCTGCGACCAGGACCATTGTAAGTCGCCGATGGAAATGACGGCTTGCGATCAGGACAAATGCAAAAGTCCGGTAGTCTAGGCCTTCGGCACGCAGGGGCCGGCAAGAATGACGGCCCCGTTCCCTTTGTGACAAGCCTGGTCAACAAGTGGGATGCGTTCGACAGGCAGTCTGTATCGTGGGAGTTTGCCCAACGCATCAGGGGCGCCAGATTGGTCTGGGCGGATACTGAGGCACTGGCGGCAGACTACGGCGACACGATACCCGGTCTTTCAACAGCAACTAGGGACGACCCAGCGTTACATAAGTGGCTGATCGACAACGGAGCGATCCTTTCCCTCTCCCAGGCGCGGCAGACAGATGTGAACGATCCTGTCTCTACATCTTCGGAGACGGTTGAAACCGTTCGCCCGCCCCGATACGGCCGCGCGGCGATTCTTGCACCTGAAGTGCCCGGCGGAGTGGCGGACGCGGCAGGTCCGCTCCCTTTTTTCGACATCAAGGGATGTGGCGTTCCGAATGACGAGGATCCGGTTCTGCCGCATTCAAACGGCCTTCTGACGCTTCGCGAGGCCGTCTATGAAGTCATTCTCCAGAAACTCGTAAATTCCGTATTGCGCCACGACAGACGCTCCGAAGCGGTCTTGCCCTGTTATGCGATTCTGGATCTGGGTTTTTTCGCGCGCTTCAAAGGGCATCGGCCCGATGGGAAAGCCGCGGTGCTGTTGCGCAGGACACAAACGCGGCCTGCTTGGCAATGGGGGACTGAAAACCCCGGTCGGCGCCGCGCTGGGCGCCTTCTTGACTTTGAGTCCCTGTTGCGCCGCCGCGGTCTCAGCGCAAGTTCCTGCGGAGCGGTGCGTTTTAAACTTGAAAGGCAGGGAACGCAGCTGCTTTTGAGCCGGGATGGAGAGCCTATTGCCTTATCCGATCTCAAGCTCCGGCATTTGGCCCAGATCGGCGGATTGCAAAACAGTGGCGGCGCGGACACCGTCATCTTCGACGGCGTGAATGTCCAGGTTGCCGACGGTCTGGATGACGAGCCGGAACGCTTTCAGGTCATGGATTTTGGTCGATACCGCTTCGCCGGCAGTTTCGATCAGGTTCTTTATTCCTGGAGTTTGCGGGACTATTGCGCACTCGAAGGCACATTCAGCCGTCCTGCTGGCTCCGTTGCCGGGTTTCACCCGGATGTAACGCACGACTACGCGCAACCGGACCCCGGTGCAAACTTGTCGACGTTACCCGAAACGCAAGCCTATCGCGATATCTGGGAATGTGTGGCCGCATATGAGGCTGGCAGCATAGCTTATCCGGCCATATGGCGTGCAATGGACAGGCTGGAACAAACTGCGCTGCATATGCTGGGCGCAAGCCCGTGCTGAACAGTGAAGGCGGCTCCCCTTGCCCTGCGTTGCGAACCGCTCTTGGCCGGCTAATCGCCGGCGAATTCGGGAAAAGTCATGGTGCGTTGACGGTGAGTGGTTCGGCGGCCCTGGATCTTGCCCTTGCCTCGATCGGCCTCAGGCAGGGGCAACGGGTCGGGATACCGAGTTTCGGCTGTCACGAAATGGCTGCGTCCGTTCTTCGATGTGGAGGCGTTCCGGTGGCGCTGCCTGTGGATGACATGATGTTGCTAACGCCATCGTCATTAAAAGCTGCCTCGGGCGCCAACCTGTCAGCGGTTCTGGCGGTGCACCAGTTCGGTTTTATCTGTGACATAGCAGGCCTTCGCGCTTCGCTGTCTCCAAACGTCGCGATCATTGAAGACGCTGCTCAACTGCTGCCCCTTGCTAACCACACTCAGCCGGCGGAGGTCACGATAACGTCCTTCGGATCGGGAAAACCGGTCTGTCTGGGCGAGGGAGGGGGCGCGTTCGCCAACGCGGACCGCGTGGAGCGGCTGACAGATCGCTGGACCGGCCCGCAGCGCACGCGCCTGGAACCGGTTATGCCGATCGCAATGTCCACTTTTGCCGTCAGACCGCTTGAGGAGGCCTGGAGCCGGATGATGGACGCCAGGTCTGAGATAACAAGGCAGGTGAACCGTGTGACGGAAAAACTCTTCGCAGCGGGGTTGATTGAAGCTCCCTTGTTCAAAAAAGTGAGAGCTTCTGTGCCATTGGTCATTCCGGTCCGGTGTGCTCCGAAGCAGGAAAGGAAACTCCTCGATATCGCTGCTCAGGACAGGCTCGAGACGAACAAACCCCACCCGATACCCTTGTGGGAGTTGCCAATGCTCAGGGGTCGTCTGGACACATCCTTGTTGCCGCTGAAGCAGCTTTGCAACGAAGACGTCCGGCTCCTGGACCTGAGGCCGCTGTTTTTGAAATGCAACTCTGTGGCAGCTCTGTTCAGCGAAAAGCGCTTATGCCAACATCAATGAGTGTGGACCTAGTTTAGGTGGTTGGTATCAATTCGCCAGAGTTGTTCTTGAGCGCCGTTGATTTACCAGAAGCTCGCTAGGATGCGGACTCAGAAATGAAGACGAAATGGCCTGAGTTGAATTCGATTGCGTTTATTAGTGCATGTCGCGTTCAATTGAATTCAGGAAACCACCCGAACCCATTTGCAATGCAAACACTGCCTCGGGTGTTTTCCAGAACAGGCGAATCCGTCTAAACGCGACACGCCCTGAATCACCCCCAAGGTGACATCAAAACACTGCGCTCATGCTGGAGTTTTTCTCTATTGGAAGCGGTCCGCTTCCATGAACTCAGCTCTCGTTCAGCATTTCCAGCTCCAGCCACTGCTCTTCGGCGGAATCCTTTTCTTTCGTCAAATCAGTGATTTGCTGCGAAAGCTTTGCAAATTTGTCGGGGTTCTTCACATAAAGCTGCGGGTCGTTCATCTCGGTGCGAAGGGCTTCAAGCTTTGCTTCAATTTTTTCGATCTGGTCGGGCAGCGTCTTCAGGAGATGCTGCTGGGTGAAGCTGAGTTTGGATTTTTGCTGCGGCTTTTGCACCGAAGTGTTTGACGCTGCAGCCTTTTCCCTCTTTGCAGGTGCTGCTGTCTTGTCGATCTTGCGGGCGGTGACGCCTTCGCCGCGCTGGGCGAGCATGTCGGTATAGCCACCGGCATATTCGCGCCACAGGCCGTTGTCCTCGGCGACGATGACGGAGGTCGCCACCCGGTCGAGGAAGTCGCGGTCATGCGAGACGATCAGCGCGGTGCCGGGATAGTCCGCCAGAAGTTCCTGCAGCAGGTCGAGGGTCTCCAGGTCGAGGTCGTTGGTCGGCTCGTCAAGCACCATCAGGTTGGAGCTGTTGGCGAGCGCCCGGGCGAGCATGGCGCGGGCGCGTTCGCCGCCGGAAAGCGCGCCGACCGGGGTGCGCGCCTGTTCCGGCGAAAACAGGAAGTCCTTCATGTAGGACATCACATGTTTGGTTTCCGCACCGATGACGACCGTGTCGCCGCGCCCGCCGGTCAGAACGGAGGAGAGGGTGTCGTCGAGATCGAGATTCTCGCGTTTCTGGTCGAGCGTGACCATTTCCAGGTTGGTGCCCAGCCGCATGGATCCGATGTCCGGGGTAAGCTCGCCGGTCAGCATTTTCAAGAGCGTGGTCTTGCCCGCGCCGTTCGGGCCGACGAAGCCGACCCGGTCACCGCGCTGGATACGGGTGGAAAAGTCCTTGACGATCTCCCGCGTGCCATAGGTCTTGGAAATCCCCTTTGCCTCGATCACCAGCTTGCCGGAAACCTCGGCCTCCGTGGCGCTGAGTTTCGCCGTGCCTTGCGGGCCGCGATGCTCGCGCTTCTGTTTGCGCAGGTCCGCCAGTTCGCGCACCCGGCGCATGTTGCGTTTGCGGCGCGCGGTGACGCCGTAAGTCATCCAGTGTTCTTCGCGCTTGATCTTCTGGGCGAGCTTCTGCTGGTCGATCTCTTCCTGTTCGAAAACCTCGTCGCGCCAGGTTTCGAAATGGGCGAACCCCTTGTCCATGCGCCGGCAGGTGCCCCTGTCGATCCACACCGTGGCCCGCGATAGGTTTTCCAGGAAGCGCCGGTCGTGGGAAATCAGCACCAGGGCGGATTTCAGGCTCTTCAGTTCCTCTTCCAGCCATTCGATGGCCGGAAGATCCAGGTGGTTGGTCGGCTCGTCGAGCAGCAGGATGTCAGGTTCCGGGGCAAGGCAGCGTGCGAGCGCCGCGCGGCGGGCCTCGCCGCCTGACAGCGAATTCGGGTCTTCCTGGCCTGTCAGGCCGAGCACGTCCAGCAGATAGGCGCCGCGGTAAGGATCGTCGCCTTCCGTCAGGCCTTCGTTGACGTAATCGAGGGTGGTCGCATAGGCGGAAAGGTCCGGATCCTGCGGCAGGTAGCGCAGCGTGCGGCCCGGCTGGAGGAACCGCTCGCCGCTATCCATCTCCACCATGCCGGCTGCGATCTTCAAAAGCGTCGATTTGCCGGAACCGTTGCGGCCCACGAGGCCCAGGCGATCGCCCTCGGAGACGGAAAGCTCCGCTCCGGTGAGGAGCGGCGTGCCGCCGAACGTCAGGTGAATGTCGCGCAGGATGAGAAGGGGCGGGGCCATGAGTGCCTTGCTGGTGGCTTGGACAAGCGGATCGGATCGGCGCCCGGTGTACTGGCCGGACCGGAGCCGTGCAAGCGTGTTGGTGGCGCGCGCCAGTTTTTTTGATCAGGGCCGTCGAGATTTTCGCGAATTAATCGGGTATGATCCCTGAACGTGGACAGGGGCCGATCACCAGTTTGCAGTCCGGGGGCAAGCCCGGCTGTCAGGAGGAAGCACCATGCCTGATCAGATGAAACGGATCAAAAAGGCCGCGGGAGAAATCCTGCGCCTGGCCGGAGCGGCGAACCTGTTCCGGTTCGTCAGGACTTTTTCCGCAGTGGCGCTGCTTTGCGCTGCCATTGCCGGCTTTACCGCGCTGACATTGCCGGGCCAGGCTCGGGCCGACGGAATTTACTTCAGCGGCAACGGTTTCAGCATCGGAATTGGAAGCCGGGGATTCCGCGGCGCTTACTTCAACGGGCCGATTGGTTTCTACGGTCCGCCCTACCGGCCCTACGGCGCTCCCTATTATTATAACCCCTATGACTCGCGCGCTTATCCCTACCGGTCCCGGGTCTATGTCAATCCGCCCCGGCACAGAAAGTATCGCGGCCGGCAGCCGGCGCGCGTTCCCTACACCAAGACCGGACTGGCTCCCTTCACGCCAGCCTGGACGGTCTATTGCGCGCGCAAGTTCAAGTCCTTCAATCCCAACACCGGCACATATCTCGCCTATAGCGGAAAATATCGTTTCTGTCGTTAAAATTGAAATAAAATTACTTGCAACTGAGAAGGGAAGCTGAGTCAGGTGATTGGAGCGGGGAAAATTATTCTCACTAACCCGGAAGAGCGGCAATAACATCGCCTTTTTAGGGGGGTGAACGGAATGTGTCGTTGGAGAATGCTTGATTGCACGTAAAGAGCGTGAAATCTTCTGACCCATCGTTCCTGGATGTCAACAATAACCCTGGAGGGGAGAGCGATATGTCCAAGTCCATACGCGTCACCGCGCTTGCAGCCGTTCTGATGGCTGCCACCACACTGACCGCCGCTGCGGAGGTGGTCTACCACCGAGGCAACACCGCCGATCCGGAAACCCTGGACCAGCACAAGACCTCGACAACTTATGAAGCGCATATCCTGCGCGATCTTTACGAAGGCCTCGTCGCCTACAGCGCCGCCGGCAAGATCATTCCGGGTGTCGCCAGCGACTGGACTGTCTCCGATGACGGCAAGGTCTACACCTTCACGCTTCGTGACGATGCCAAATGGTCCAACGGCGACCCGGTCGTCGCCGGCGATTTCGTCTATTCCCTGCGCCGTATCATGACCCCGGAAACTGGCGCCAAATACGCCAACGTTCTCTATCCGATCCTCAATGCCGAAGCGGTCAACAAGGGCGACATGAAGCCGGAAGATCTCGGCGTCAAGGCGCTCGACGATCACACGCTGGAAATTTCGCTTGCCGCGCCGACCCCTTATTTCATTGATCTGCTTGGCCACCAGACCGGCCTGCCGGTGCACCCGGCCTCCGTTGAGAAATTCGGGTCCGACTTCGTCAAGGCGGAAAACATCGTCACCAACGGGCCGTTCACTCTGGCCGAGTTTGTGCCGAACGCGCATGTGAAAGCGGACAAGAACCCGCATTTCCATGATGCCGACAAGGTGACGATCGACACGATCTATTTCCATCCGACCGAGGATCGGGGCGCAGCGCTGCGCCGTTTCCAGGCGGGCGAACTGCACACCAACAACGATGCACCGACCGAACAGGTCGCCTTCATGCGCGAAAACCTGGGCGAGCAGTTCCGCGTCGCACCGTATCTTGGCACCTACTACTACGCCCTGAACCATGAAGACGAGGCGCTGAGCAATCCGGACGTCCGCCAGGCCCTGTCCATGTCCATCGACCGGGAATTCCTGGCCGACGAAATCTGGGGCTCCACAATGGTCGCCGGTTATTCCTTCGTGCCGCCGGGGATCGGCAACTATGGCGATCCGGCTTTTGCCGACTACAAGGACATGTCCCAGATCGACCGCGAAGAGAAAGCGCTCGAGCTGCTTGAGAACGCCGGTTACGGTCCGGACAATCCCTTCCAGCTGACGATCAACTACAACACCTCCGAAAACCACAAGAACACGGCCGTTGCCGTCGCCGACATGTGGAAGCCGCTGGGTGTCGACGTGTCGCTGGTCAATACCGACACCAAGACGCATTACGCCATGCTGCGTGATCGTCAGGATTTCGATGTTGCCCGTGCAGGCTGGATCGGTGACTATTCCGATCCGCAGAACTTCCTGTTCATGGTCGAAAGCGACAATGACGGCTTCAACTACGCCCGCTACAACAATCCGGAATATGACGCGCTGATGGATGAGGCCGCCGTGACGGTCGATCTGGAAAAACGCGCCGACGTCCTGAAAAAGGCCGAGGAGCTCTTCATGCGGGATCTGCCCTTCATTCCGATGATGTACTACGGCTCAATGAACCTTGTTTCCGACAAGGTCGCGGGATTTGAGGACAACCTCCTCAATATCCACCCGAGCCGCTGGATGACCATCTCCGAATGACCTGACACGACCGGACCGGCAGGCCAAACCTGCCGGTTCCGGCAAGGCGGCGTTGCAAGACCGCCGTGGAACAATAGGGGCGACACCTATGCTGCGCTACGTGCTCGGTCGATTGCTCGGCGCAATCCCGACCGTCTTTCTGATCGTGACAATCTCCTTCTTTCTGATCCGCATCGCCCCGGGCGGTCCGTTCGATCTGGAGCGGCCTCTCGAGGCCAAGGTGATGGAAAATCTGAACAAGATCTACCACCTCAACGAACCGCTCTGGAACCAGTACCTGCTCTATCTGAAAAGCGTCGCGCAGCTGGATTTCGGCCCGAGTTTCTATTTCCGTGACTTCACCATCAACGAGTTGTTCGCGCAAAGCCTGCCGATCTCGATCCAGCTGGGCCTGTCTGCGCTGTGTCTGGCGCTGGTCGCCGGTGGGACGATGGGTGTCTTCGCCGCGCTGCGCCAGAACAAGTCGGCCGATTACGCTGTCATGGCTGCCGCGACCCTCGGCGTGACTGTTCCCAATTTCGTCGTCGCACCGATCCTCACGCTGCTTCTCGGCGTTTGGCTCGGCTGGCTGCCGGTCGGTGGCTGGAACGGCGGCAAGTTCGTCAACATCATTCTGCCTGTCGTCACGCTGGCGTTGCCACAGATCGCGGTGGTCGCCAGACTGACGCGCGGCTCGATGATCGAAGCTCTGCGCTCCAACCATGTGCGCACCGCAAGGGCCTACGGCCTGACCGGCTTCATGGTCGTTGTGGTGCATGCGCTCAGGGGGGCGATCCTGCCTGTGGTCTCCTATCTCGGTCCCGCGGCCGCGGCGCTTCTGACGGGCTCCGTGGTGATCGAAACCATTTTCGGCATTCCGGGCATTGGCCGTTACTTCGTGCAGGGCGCCCTCAACCGCGACTATACGCTGGTGATGGGAACTGTCGTGGTCGTCGCCTGTTTCGTCATCCTTTTCAACCTCATCGTGGATCTGCTTTATGCGCTGCTCGATCCGCGTGTGCGCTACGATTGAGGAGGAGGCTGCCCCGTGACCCTAACCGTGACAAACACTGAAGTGCCCGCCAAGGGCCGCTCGCTGTGGGATGATGCCCGGGACCGCCTTCTGGCGAACCGCGCAGCGGTTGCCAGTCTGATCGTGCTGGCTTTCATCGCTCTTGTTTCCCTCTTCGGACCGATCCTGTCGCCGCACAACTTCGACACCGTCTACCGCGACTACGTGAAAGTTCCTGCGAGCCTTGAAGCTTATCCGCGCGCCGACCAAGTCGAGCCGGGTTTCCTGTCCGCTGCCCGCAGGGCGCGGGTGAGCGTGGAAAGCTATGAGCGCGACGGCGACAATGTGATCGCCAAGGTGACCTCCAGCCGCGAGATCGACCCACGCTCCGTACGCTACATCGACCGCAGTGACCTGTTCAGGAATGCCGAACTGACTGACGTGTCTGCGGACGACAAATCCGCGACCCTGAGCGCCGAAATCAACTTCATGCATTTTTATTTCGGACCGACGCCAATGGCCGGGACATGATGACCCGGACGTTCATTGCCGGCAGGGTGTCGCTGACCATCGGGCTGCTGGCGACTGTCGTGGCGATCTCGATCGGCGTGCTTTACGGTGCGACGTCCGGCTATCTTGGCGGCCGGATCGATCAGACGATGATGCGGGTCGTCGATATCCTCTATTCGCTGCCTTTCATCTTCTTCGTGATCATGCTGGTGGTGTTCTTCGGCCGCAACTTCATCCTGATGTTCATAGCGGTAGGCGCGGTGGAGTGGCTTGACATGGCGCGTATCGTGCGCGGCCAGACGCTCACCATAAAGCGCCAGGAATACGTCCAGGCGGCGGAAGCCCTGGGCGTTTCGGACCGCGGCATCGTGCGCCGGCACATCATTCCGAACACCCTTGGCCCGGTGGTGGTCTACATGACCCTTCTGGTGCCCAAGGTCATTCTTCTGGAAAGCTTCCTGTCCTTTCTGGGGCTGGGCATCCAGGAGCCGATGACAAGCTGGGGCGTTCTGATTTCCGAAGGCGCGCGCAACCTGCAAGGGGCCGCCTGGATGCTCATCTTCCCGTCCATCTTCCTGACATCGACACTGTTCGCGCTGAACTTCATCGGCGACGGGCTGCGCGATGCGCTGGACCCGAAAGACCGGTAAGGAGCGCAACATGAGCACACAAAGCAAGACGCCGGTCCTTGCCATAACCAACCTGACCGTCGATTTCGAAACCGCGACGGGGACGGTGAATGCGGTTCGGGGTGTCGATATTCACGTGAATTCGGGCGAAACGGTCGCCATCGTCGGTGAAAGCGGGTCCGGCAAGAGCCAGGCCATGATGGCGGCGATGGGCCTGCTGGCCTCCAACGGGCGCGCGGGCGGCGAAGTCATTTATGAGGACCGCAATATCCTCGGACTACCAGTGAGCAAGCTCAATGCTGTACGCGGCAGGAAGATCACCATGATCTTTCAGGAGCCGATGACCTCTCTCGACCCGCTTTATACCATCGGCCGGCAACTTGCCGAACCGTTGGTGGTGCATGGCGGGCTTTCATGGAGAGCCGCAAGGGCGAGGGCTCTGGAGCTTTTGAAGCTCGTGAACATTCCCGAGCCGGAGCGCAAGATAAAGTCCTATCCGTACGAAATGTCGGGGGGGCAGCGTCAGCGCGTGATGATCGCCATGGCGCTTGCCAACGATCCGGATGTGCTGATCGCCGATGAGCCGACAACGGCGCTTGATGTGACCACGCAGGCCCAGATTCTCGATCTGTTGGCCGATCTGCAAAAGCGCCTCGGCATGTCGGTCATCTTCATCACCCACGATCTCGGTATCGTCCGGCGTATTGCCGATCGGGTCTATGTGATGAAAACCGGGGAGGTGGTCGAAAGCGGAGAGACCGCGGCACTCTTCACCAGCCCCGAACATCCCTACACCAGGATGCTCCTGGATGCCGAACCGACAGGCCACAAGTCGCCGGTTCCCGAAAGTACGCCTGTCCTTCTGGAAGCACAGAAGATCAAGGTCGAATTCGAATTCGACACCGGGTTCCTGCAGCCGAAGCACATACTGCGGGCGGTCGACGATATCAGCTTCTCCCTGCGCCAGGGCCAGACGCTGGGAATTGTCGGCGAAAGCGGGTCCGGCAAGTCGACGCTCGGTCGGGCGGTCCTCAACCTGCTCCCGGCGACGGGACGGGTTGTCTTCAAGGGTCAGCAGATTTCAGGCCGGGACAGGGCGGCCATGCGGGCGGTGCGCAAGGATATGCAACTCATCTTCCAGGACCCTTTCGGCTCCCTCAGTCCGCGCATGACCGTTGGACAGGTGATTTCGGAAGGCCTGATGGTGCACGAACCGTCGCTGACGGCCCGCGACCGCGATGCGCGTGCGTGCCAGGCGCTGGAGGAGGTGTCTCTGGACCCTGCGATGCGCAACCGCTATCCGCACGAGTTCTCAGGCGGGCAGCGCCAGCGGATCGCCATCGCCCGCACTATGGTGCTCAAGCCGGAGCTTGTGGTGCTGGACGAGCCGACATCGGCCCTGGACCGCACGATCCAGAAACAGGTGGTGGAACTGCTCAGGGACCTGCAAAAGGCTCACGGCCTGACGTATCTCTTCATCAGCCACGACCTCGCGGTGGTGCGCGCCATCGCCGATACGGTGATGGTCATGCAGCGTGGCAAGGTCGTTGAAGCGGGAACCGTGGATGCGATTTTCGAGGCGCCGAAAAGTGACTACACCAGGGAACTGATCGGCGCGGCCATGCTGACCCAGCGGCAGATGATGGAAACCGCCTGACATCCGATGGAGCGCTTTCCGGTCATGTTGGTTCATTTGATCGGAAGGCGCTCTGGTTCCGGAGTAATACCAACCGCAATCAGTTGCCGGACAGACCGGTCGCCTCGATCAGGCGTTTTCATATTCGTCCCGCAGAAGCTCAAGATCCCTGCCGTAGAAATGGGGCGCCAGCAAAATGGCGCTCGACAGGATATGGGACTTGAGCGCATCGATTGTCTGCTGGACATCCTTCGCTTCCAGTGCGTCGAAAATGGCGCGATGCCGGGTGACGGGAGGCTCGGCCCAGGAGGCAGCCGGGCGGGGTGTCGGCAGCATGACGCGTTGCAGGATCATCGAGGTTCTGACGAGCGTGGGTTCCAGGATCGGCATCTCGGCAATCTGGAAAAGCTTCAGGTGCAGGAACCTGTCCACTTCTGCGCAGCCGAAGACGTCGCGCTGCATGCGGCACTCCTCGAACATGCGATCGAGTTCACGCAGTTCGGCCAACTGGCAGGACGTGACGCGCTTGACCGCCTCGGTAATACCTGTTGCTTCGACGTCGATACGCAGCTTCAGAAGCAGGCGTGCCTCCAAAATGCTCGGGTCCGTGACATAGGTTCCCTGGTACCCTCGCCGGATGACCAGACCATGTTGCTGAAGCTGCATCAGCGCTTCGCGAATCGTACCCTGGGAGCAGCCATAGTCATGAGCGAGCGACTGTTCGGTTATCGGGCTGTGCGATGTCATTTCACCGGTCAGGATCTTGCGCTTGAGATCCTGATAGACTGAGTCCGATTTGCGTGGCCGTTTGTCTCCCGCTTTCGGACTGGTCTGCAAATCCTGGTTCGCAGAAAGATGTATGTTCACGCCTTTGCCCTCGACAATACCAATTTTGAGCGGCAAGACCCGACAAACATGCAGATGGAGACCCATCGCACTGGCTGTTATTCGTCTACATCCGTTCCTCACCTCAAGGGGAGGAAGCGGTCGTTGGGGCGCGCTACTCTAATCCAGCCACTCTCCCGGTTTTCAGTCCCTGCTGCGTCTTTTCCCGGTCGAAATAGGGAACCCGAACGAATGCACAGATCAGGGACCAATCCAGGCTCGAAAGTCCGGTGGCTGATCAAAATTACAATGAATGCATTGTTTCTGGCTGTTCAATCAAAAGCAATTGTTTATTCAAAGCATTTAGTAAATAAATTGCGAGCGTGGAGGCTGATTTGCGGCGGATCCGGACGCTCGTGGACGCCGGAGCCTTTGTACGATTCCGGGTTTATGTGCACCCCTTGCGGTCATGCTGGATTTCGACAAGGAGGCAGGTCCGCGGCAATCTTCGACGCTGGCCTCGCCAAGCATAAAGAAGTCTTTTAAGCCGCCGCCTTTTCCAGGGCCGCCATCCAGTTCCTGAAAGCGATTTTTTCCAGCACCTGCGAACTGATTCCTCTGGCGTCCAGCACCTCCATGAGGCGGGCAAGGCCGGTTACGTCGCCCAGGTCCGTGGGCAACATGCAGCCATCGAAATCCGACCCGAAGGCCACACAGTCCTCTCCCATTCTGTCCAGAAGATAAGCCGCGTGATCGGCGAGAAGCTCCAGTGGTGTGTCGCGGGAAAAGCTTCCGTCAGGGCGCAGGAACGCCACGTGGAAATTGATTCCCACAAGCCCGCCGCTTTCCTTGATGGCATCAAGCTGCTTATCCGTCAGATTGCGGCTGCTGGCGCAGATTGAGTGGGCGTTGGAATGGCTCGCCACGATCGGGCGTTCGGTGATTCGGGCCACATCCCAGAAGCCCTTTTCGTTGAGGTGGGAAAGATCGAGCATGACGCCAAGCCTGTTGCAGGCCCGCACGAGATCCCGTCCGGCTCCGGTCAGGCCCGAACCGATGTCCGGGGAGGAGGGATGGGCCATTGGAACGCCGTATCCGAACGTATTCTCCCGGCTCCAGACAAGTCCGAGGGAACGCAGTCCGCGCTTGTGAAGCTCTTCCAACTGATAGAACTGAGGGTCGATAGCTTCCGCGCCTTCAATGTGAAGACTGATGGCAAGCTGTCCGTTTTCGATGGCTGACAGGTTTTCTTCAGGTGTCCGGCAGATCACCACGGCGCCATTGGAGTCCGCTGCGATCCGTTCCGCGCGTTCCAGAAGCCTCATGGTGAAATCGAGAGCCTGCTTTTGCGGAACCGGCTGAAAATTGACCGCATCCCTGGGATTGAAGGGCCGGGAGAAATCCTGCTGCGGATTTGAGGGAACGAACATTGCGAACAGCCCGCCGGCAGACCCGGCTTCCTGTGCACGTACAAAATCCAGATGGCCGTTGTCCGACCGGTCGAAAAAGCTGCGTTCGCTCCCCTTGATGGCCTCGATTTCCAGCTTGAGAAGCGTATCGTTGTGGCCGTCGAACACGGGAAACGGGGATTTGATCGTTTCGTTTTGCACGAATTTTCCTTGAAAAAACAGTCAGTCGCCGGTTGTTTGCCGTGGCCTAATCTAGGTATTCCGGCAAAGAATGTAAGGCACTTCTACGGAATGTGACTTGCAACTGTTGAAAAGGTGCCCCAAGAAAGAGCCGAAATTTCCGGAGGTTCCATGAAGCGCCAAGAAATGCCGTTCGAACAAGAGCAAGATGAGAAAGGCCGCAAGCTGGATCGTCGCATGTTTCTGGCCGGGGGGCTGGTCCTGGCCGGGGCTTCGCTTGCTGGCTGTCAGACGTATCCGGGGTTGCCGGATCAGGCTGAGCTGCCCGATGAGGAGTTCGATTACGCAGCGGCTTATGCGGCTTTGCCGGATGGCGACTACACCTGGCCGACGATCAACTACAAAAGCTTCGATCGCCAATACTGGCGGCAGGTGGTCGAGTACAAGACGCGCGAGAAGCCCGGCACGATCATCGTCGATCCCTACAACAATTTTCTCTACTGGACGCTCGGCAACAAGAAGGCCCTGCGCTACGGCATCGGCGTCGGCAAGGCCGGCTTCGCCTGGTCCGGAGATGCGCTGATCCGCGTCAAGCGGGAACATCCCATCTGGCGCCCTCCACGGGAAATGATCGCCCGCAAGCCCTCGCTAGAGCGCTATTGGGTGAACGGCTATCCGGCTGGCCTGAGAAATCCGCTCGGCGCGCGCGCAATGGATCTATGGCAGGGTGCGACCGATACGCTCTACCGCATTCATGGCACCAACCAGCCAACTTCCATCGGCAAGAGCGTTTCTTCCGGCTGTATCCGCATGTGGCAGCAGGATGTGATCGACCTGTTCGGCAGGGTGCCCCTGCGGACAAAAGTCATCGTTCTTGCGAAGGATCCGAACGCCGAGGCGTAAAGCGCTTGCGTTTCGTTTCAGCCTTCAGGATGGAGTGTCCCGTAGATACCACGTCCTGACGCGACGATCATTTGCCGATGAACGCATAAGTGCGTTCATCGGCGGGCCGGTTCAACCGGCTGGGCGTTCGAATGGCCCGGCAACCCCGATAAATTCAAACTTTCAGAGTGGCAGGGCCACGTCGTGAAACACGGTGCCGAAGTGGCAGATCGCGGCGGCGAGCACGAAGGCGTGCCAGATCGCGTTCTGGAAGGGCAGGCGCTTCCAGGCATAAAACAGAGTGCCGACCGTGTAGTGAAGCCCGCCCGCCAGAATCATGAAAAATCCGAATGTCGAGGCGCGTTCGATCAAGGGCTCTATGGCGAATACGACAACCCAGCCGAGCGCCAGATAAATCGGAACGGAGAGGCGCTCAAGGCCGCTCAGATGGGCCAGCCTGACGATTGCTCCCGTTAGGGCACCGGTCCACACGATGGCCAGAATAATACCACCTGTCCAGCCGCCGATGATGATGGCAGCCAGCGGCGTATAGGTGCCGGCAATCATCAGGAAGATGGCGGCGTGGTCAAATCGCCTGAGAAGGCCGCTCTTGTGATCTTTCGCCAGCATGTTGTAGAGCGCCGAGCAGATCAGCATTGCCATCAGGCACGCCGCATAGATCGTCACGGAAATCTGCCGTGCGGCGTCGCCGCTGTTCCACAGTGTAGCCGCCAGGATCACTGTCGCGGTCGCTCCGAGGCCGATCCCGACAACGTGTATGGCGCCGTCGGCGACGAATTCAGCGAGGCTCAAGGGTCTGGCTGTTGTTGTCGAACGGGGCTTGTCTGGATTGCTGTGCATTGTTCTGGGTCTGACGATCTTGCTGTCCGAACGGAAATTCGGAATTTCAGGCAACTTGTGTCGTGCCTGTCACTGGCATGAAGCCTGCGAATTATGGACAGGGCATGGCGACGGACGACACTCAAAGCCCATCGCCTGACCTATACAGACCTGTGGGGGGGTATGACAATGCGATCTTGAAGGCCGGTACGGGGCGGGCAACATCATCTTCAAATGAAACTATCTTGATATAAAGATAAATATAACCTATGTCCGGCGCGACAGGGCAATCTGATGCCCTAATTTTTGGAGACAGATCATGACTTCCCGTAAACCAGATCATCCCGTCAACGACTTGTTCGTCAATCGCTGGTCGCCGCGCGCCTTCGATGGCTCGGACATGCCCGAGACGGATCTGAAGACCATTCTGGAGGCCGCGCGCTGGGCGCCGTCGGCTTTCAACATTCAGCCGTGGCGTTTTGTCTATGCGCGCCGTGACGACGACAACTGGGGCAAGCTGCTGGAACTGCTGAACCCGTTCAACCTGGGCTGGGCGCAGCACGCTTCCGCGCTCGTCTTTCTTTTCTCGGACACGGAGATCGACGGCAAGGACGGGGATCCCAACCGGCCAAGCGGAACGCATTCCCTGGATGCCGGAGCCGCCTGGGCCCAGGCGGCCCTGCAGGCGTCGATTCTCGGCTATCACAGCCACGCTATGGCGGGCATTCTGAAAGATGAGGTTCATGAGAAACTCGGCGTTCCGGCCCGCTTCAAGGTCGAACTCGCGTTTGTTGTCGGAAGGCGCGGTGATGCCACGGTGCTGAACGAGGCATTGCAGGCCCGGGAAGTCCCGAGCCCGCGCAAGCCACTTGACGAGATTGCCTTTGCTGGCAACTGGGGCTGACCGCGAACTTGTGAATCCGCAACGAGGGACGTGCTGCTGCGGCAATCCGCGCAGTGCGTTTTTCTCGGGACCGGCGCAAGCTGTCCGCACAGGATTGGCGGAGCGTCCCATGAGCAAGAGTGACGAACTACCGGAGGAAAGCCTCCTCCACGCGTATGTCGCGTCAGGAGACTATCTGGATGTGTTTTCCGTTTCGCTTGAAGGGCGAACGGATTTACAGACAGCCGACATGCGGGTCGTGGCCGATCATATGCTCAATGCAGACATCGGCTGGATGAAGTCGTTGCTCGCGATGCGCGACAAGATGGCGGTGCCTCTCGGTATGAAGACCACGGCTGACCTGGCCCGTGATCAGCGGGCCGGTCCGGTTACAGAAAGACACGCCGGAGACAGAATCGGATTCTTCAAGGTCTATGACATTCGCGAGGACGAGATTGTTCTCGGTGAGAATGACTGGCATCAGGATTTCCGTCTGTCGATTTTCCGCACGTCAGGAGACCGGCCCCGGATTTTCGCGGCGACCTGCTGCAAGCGGCACAATGCCTTCGGCTATCTGTACCTTGCGCTGATCCTGCCATTTCACAGGAAGATCGTCACCACGGTGTTGGACACGGCTGTCGGATCACCGGTCCGGGGTGTCCAGGTGCCCGGTCTTGCGCCATAGGCGCGCCCCGCCGGCTGTCTCGACCTTCTGCCGGCTTCCCGGCGGCAGGCGCATCCAGGTGCCCTGCTCGTAGCGCCCGTCCTTGTCCTCGAAGCTGCCTTCGACGACGAAGTACTCTGCGCCTCCGGGAAAGTCCTGTTCCGCGAAGCGTGTCCCGCGCTCCCAATCGAGCATGACGACTTCCTCGTCCGGGCGCACGTGAAGCGGCAGGATGCTCTCGCCGGGCCGGCCGGCCTGCCAGCCGGTCGGGTCAAGCGTGTTGACCCTCACGAATGTATCGTCGTCCGGGCGCATCTGGCGCAGCTTGACGAGAATGACGGCTCCCGGTTCGCTGGCGGGCACATGCCGCGAACCGGGCGGATTGCGCACATACATGCCCTTGGGAAAGTCGCCGGTCTCGTCGGAAAAGATCCCGTCGAGAACCAGAAACTCCTCACCCAGATCATGGCTGTGGCCGGAGAAGGCGGATCCTGGCGCATAGCGCACCAGACTGGTTGCCCGGGCCACTTCTTCACCGTCCCTTTCCAGCATGCGCCGCTCCACCCCCCCCATGGGTGAAGGCACCCAATCGAGTTCGGTGCTGTCGACAACGACGCGCTGTGTCAGGTCCGCATGAATTTTCATTCTGAATGTCTCCCGTTCCAGGACACTTATAAGCCATCTGAAAAGCCCTGTTTCCAGAAATGGTGTCCCGGATCGGTAAATGAAGTGAATTGCTCTCAAATCGTGGTGAGAGACCGGCGGGACTTTGCGTGCGAAACGGTGGATTTCCGGGAAAACCCGGATATGCGGTGCCGGCAGCTTTGCATGAGGCGAGGAATCATGCTGACTACCGCACTGCACGAATTCACATGACGGAGTTTTCGCCGCACGGCGCAAGGCCGTGCCAGAAGTGGTCGCATGACGGTACAGATTGACATCGGAGAATTGACAAGCGGCGCGCGGGCCGGGCTCGATCTTGAAGAGCTGCTGGCCACCCGGCTTCTGGTCCAGGGCAATTCAGGCTCGGGAAAGTCGCATCTGCTGCGGCGTCTTCTTGAACAGTCCGCCAATTGGGTGCAACAGGCGATCATCGATCCGGAGGGCGATTTCGTCTCGCTGGCCGACAAGTTCGGACATGTTGTGGTCGACGCCGTCGGCACGGAAAAAGACCTGCAGATGATTGCTGCCAGGGTCCGCCAGCACCGGGTTTCGGTTGTACTGAACCTGGAAGGCCTCGATGCCGACCGCCAGATGAAGGCCGCGGCCACGTTCCTGGACGGGCTTTTCGATGCGGATCGCGACCTGTGGTATCCGATGGTCGTGGTCGTGGACGAGGCGCAGCTTTTTGCACCTTCCGCCGCCGGCGAGGTGACCGAGGAAGCCCGGCGGCGTTCACTCGGCGCCATGACGAACCTGATGTGCCGTGGCCGCAAGCGCGGACTTGCCGGAATTATAGCGACGCAGCGCCTGGCGAAACTCGCCAAGAACGTTGCAGCCGAAGCATCGAACTTCCTGATGGGGAGGACTTTCCTCGATATCGACATGGCCCGCGCGGCGGATCTGCTCGGTATGGAGCGCCGTCAGGCGGAAAGCTTCCGAAATCTCGACCGGGGTCATTTCATCGCTCTCGGGCCGGCGATGTCCCGCCGGCCGGTGCCGGTCAAGATCGGTCCCGTGGAGACCATGGGCCGGGGTGGAAGTCCGAAACTGATGCCCTTGCCGGAACAGCCTAAAGAAGATGCGATGGATCTCATCTTCACGCCTGGCACCGACGAAGTGCAGCCGGTGCGCCAGCGCTTTGCCGAGCCGGTCGTGTCAACCGGGGAGGTTCTGGACCAGCTGTCGAGCGCACAGCGGGCGGGGGAAGAGGCGGAGCCGCAGGCGGAAAGTCTTCTGGACTTCGGGGATCGGGAAGAAAAGATTGGCGGGATCATCGCGGAAATTCTCAGCGAGGAAGATGCCGCTTTCCAGCCGATTGCAACGCTCTATCAGGATTTCCAGGTCCGTTGCAGAATTGCCAAACTGCCCGGCGGTGCGCCCGACCTTCAGGTCTTCCGCGAAAAGCTTTCCGTCGCCCGGGCGGGTGTCGAAAAAGGCGAAATGGATGACGGTGCCTGGGCGCAGGCCGAACTGATTGCCGCCGAATTGCCTCAGGACATGCGCGGCGTCTACCTGCTGCTCGCCAAGGCGGCGCTCGGCAAGGCAGCCTGTCCCGGCAATCTGGAAATAGCCACCGCCTATGGCACCCGCTCTCCCGGCCGGGCGCGCTGGCTGTTGAGCCATATGGAAGAGCGCGGCTTTCTCGTCTGCGCCACCGACCTGCGCGGCAACCGCATTGTGACCCTCACGGACCTCGGCTGGCAGACCGCGCCGGGCGATGAGGCTGCGGCTTAGTTTCTGCCTGTTTTTTCGTGATTTTAGTTGTCAGGGGCGCTCGTCGAAAGACGGGACGGTTTCCAGATCGTGATCCCAGTCCGCCCGGCTGGTCGTAAAGATATGTGCGTTGGGTTTCATCGCAACCGGAGTGGCCAGGCAGCCGGCCGGAACCACCAGCCCGGTGCCGATTGCCTTTTCCCTGGAAAGTGCAGAGCCGCAGGTTGAACAGAAACTCTTGCCGAAGCGGGTGTCCGGCAGATGATAGACCTTGACGTTTTCCCGGCCGGAAATCCAGTGGATCGTACCATCGGGCGAGAACAGGTTGGATGCATGCGCCGAACCGCTGGACTGCCTGCACCTGGAGCAATGGCAAAGGAAGAAGCCCTCGAATGCGCCGTTGATACGAAACTTTACAGCGCCACAAAGGCAGGAACCGGAATGTGCGGTCATGGTTGTCAGCCTGGCGTTTGGAAGGGAGCCTTGATCTAACACGGCGCCGTCACTTCGCCAATTGATCAGATCGCCGGCCGCATCCGCCGCGCATGCGTCACCACGTTCACGGGTTTGGACGTCAAAAGGTAGTCGAGCTGTGACAATTCCAGTGTCAGGCTGTCGATCGTGCGGGTCAGGACGCTTTCAAGATAGCTGCCGGCTGGAGACCGGTCTCGGATGTCGATGGCGCGGTCGCGCGCCTTGCGCAGGTATTGCGTCATGGCGCGCACGTCTTCCGCCGTGACATCCGTCTCCCGCACCTCCGGTGAGGGGGCGGACGATGACAGCGCCACGGAATACAGCTCAAGGGTGGGGTCGGCCAGCCGCATGGGAAACCTCAAATGTTCATGTTATGTTCTTGTTTATATCGGTTTGTTCCCTTTGGTGCAAGCCGGATTCTGCTTCAACGGGAAAGGCCGGTGCCAGGAGAGATGGTACGCCTCAGAAATTTCTTGGGCGAATCCGGAAAGCTGAAATTTCATAATGCGTTAGCATTCAGGCCGGACAGCAACGGAGAGGTGCGCGGAAACCGTCTTGACGGTCAAAAGGTAAAAAGTTACATCTGTAACTAATTATCTCTCCGGACCGGGAGGACATCATGGACCAGAGAACGGACAGCAATCCGTACAAGGCGAATAGCCGCCGCAATGCATCTGATCTCGATTATATGCCGGGCTTCGGCAACGACTTCGAGACCGAAGCCCTGCCGGGTGCGCTGCCTCAGGGGATGAACAGCCCGCAGAAATGCGCCTATGGTCTTTACGGCGAACAGCTTTCCGGCACGGCTTTCACGGCTCCTTCCCATCAGAACGAGCGCACCTGGTGTTACCGCATACGCCCGTCGGTCAGGCACACCAGCAGGTTCAGCAAGATCGAGCTGCCTTTCTGGAAATCGGCTCCTAATATCTGCGAGGATGTGATTTCGCTCGGCCAGTACCGCTGGGACCCGGTTCCGCATTCGGGGCTGGATCTGACCTGGCTCACCGGCATGCACACCATGACGACGGCGGGCGATGTGAATACCCAGGTCGGCATGGCGAGCCATATCTATCTGGTCACCAAGTCCATGGAGGACGAGTATTTCTACTCCGCCGACAGTGAGCTTCTGGTCGTGCCGCAGGAAGGTTTCCTGCGATTTTGCACCGAACTCGGTGTGATCGAGCTGGAGCCAGGAGAAATCGCGATCCTGCCACGCGGACTGGTCTACAGGGTCGAGGTGATCGAGGGACCGGCCAGGGGGTTCGTCTGCGAAAATTACGGCCAGAAGTTCGAGTTGCCGGGCAGGGGGCCTATCGGAGCCAACTGCATGGCCAACCGCCGGGATTTCAAGACCCCGGTGGCCCATTTCGAAGATCGCGAGGTGGTGTCCACGCTGACGGTGAAATGGTGCGGCCGGTTCCATGAAACGAAGATTGGCCATTCGCCGCTGGACGTGGTTGCATGGCACGGAAATTACGCGCCCTGCAAGTATGATCTCAGCACCTATTGCCCGATTGGCGCGGTCCTGTTCGATCATCCCGATCCGTCCATTTTCACGGTGCTGACCGCGCCCTCCGGCGTCCCGGGAACCGCCAATATCGACTTCGTACTCTTCCGCGAACGCTGGATGGTTGCGGAAAACACCTTCCGTCCACCCTGGTATCACAAGAACATCATGTCCGAGCTGATGGGCAACATCTACGGACAGTATGATGCCAAGCCGCAGGGCTTCGTGCCCGGCGGCATGAGCCTGCACAACATGATGCTGCCGCACGGTCCCGACAAGAATGCCTTCGAAGGCGCCTCCAATGCGGACCTGAAGGCGGAAAAGCTCGACAATACGATGTCCTTCATGTTCGAGACCCGGTTCCCGCAGCAATTGACCGAGTTCGCCGCGAAGGAAGCACCCCTGCAGGACGACTATATTGACTGCTGGAATACGTTGGAAAAAAGATTTGACGGCACCCCGGAAGGGACCTGGGATAAGGCCGGAAAAAAGAAATGAGCGGGCCCAAAAAAGTTGGAAGGGTAAGATCGCCTGGTCCTTACCGGTTCGCTGGTATTGCCTGATTTCCGGCGCTTGCGGACTTCGCTTGAGACTGCGATCTTCTTTTTGTAAGGCCTCGCCGGATAGGGAGAGAAGATCGTCGCAGTAACCGGTGACGGGACGCGTCTTCGCCAGCACTTTCCAGTGGAACTGCCGGTCTTTGATGAAACGGATTTGCTGAAGGCGATGGACGCCTTCGCGGGAGAAACCATCGTCAGCCACGTCGGATTGACGATCACAGGAAGCGGATCGCACACATGAAACTGGCAACGCTCAAGGATGGCAGCCGAGACGGCAGGCTGGTGGTGGTCAATGACCGGCTCACCTGGTGCACCGAGGCGGGCCATATCGCCGCCACCCTCCAGGCGGCCCTGGACGATTGGGATCAGGTGGCGCCGAAACTGCAGCTGTTGTCCGAAAGCCTTTCCCATGAAGCGGTGCCGATGATCCGTTTTCACGAGCATGAGGCTCTCTCGCCGTTGCCGCGCGCCTATCAGTGGGCGGACGGTTCGGCCTTTGTCAATCATGTCGAGCTGGTGCGCAAGGCGCGCGGCGCCAAGATGCCCGACAGCTTCTGGACCGATCCGCTGATGTATCAGGGCGGGTCCGATACATTCCTCGCTCCGCGCGACCCGGTCAGCATGCGCGACGAGGCCTGGGGCATCGACATGGAAGGCGAAATCGCCGTCATAACAGACGACGTGCCTATGGGCGCAAGTCCGGCGGACGCCCGCGAGGCGATCCGGCTCGTCCTGCTGGTCAATGATGTCTCCCTGCGCGGGCTGATCCCGGCAGAGCTCTCCAAGGGGTTCGGTTTTTTCCAGGCCAAGCCGTCCTCCGCCTTTTCGCCGGTTGCCGTGACACCGGACGAACTCGGCGATGCCTGGAAGGGCGGAAAGCTGCATCTGCCGTTGCATGTCGACCTCAATGGCGCGCCTTTCGGCCGCGCGAACGCCGGCATCGACATGACCTTCGATTTCGGCGACCTGATCGCCCATGCCGCCAGAACGCGCAGTCTTTCAGCCGGAACGATCATCGGCTCCGGCACCGTTTCCAACAAACTCGACGGCGGCCCCGGAAAACCGCTGGACCAGGGCGGGGCGGGCTATTCCTGCATTGCCGAGCAGCGGGTCGTGGAAACCCTCCTGGAGGGGGATGCCAAAACCCCGTTCCTGAAATTCGGCGATACGGTGCGCATCGAGATGCTGGACAGCGACGGCCATTCGATTTTCGGCGCCATCGAGCAGACGGTTGAAAGAGCTGGCGCTTGAAGTCCGTCATTTCGGACAAGCGCAGCAAAACTGCGCGCAGATCCGCAATCCAGCGGTTCACTCGCGCGTCAGCGCGTCAGTGGTTTTGTGCGGGCAAGCCCGCGCTGAGACCCGGATACCAGATCGGCGCTCGGCTGCGCCTCACTTGTCTGGCATGACGAGTGCGAGATGAATGAGATTTGAGGAAAGAAACATGACCAAAAAATTCGCATCCGCCGGTGACATGGCCGAAAAGGAAATTTCCTTTACGGAAATCGGCCGGGACCTGTGGGCCTTTACCGCCGAGGGCGATCCGAATTCCGGCGTCATCATCGGCGACGACAGCGTGATGATCATCGAGGCGCAGGCAACGCCGCGCCTTGCCAGCAAGGTGATCGAGAAGGTGCGTTCGGTCACCGACAAGCCGATCACTCATCTGGCGCTGACCCATTATCACGCCGTGCGCGTGCTCGGGGCTTCGGCCTATGGCGCGCAAACCGTCATCATGAGTGAAAAGGCCCGCTCCATGGTCGCCGAACGCGGCCAGGAAGACTGGGACAGCGAGTTCGCCCGTTTCCCGCGCCTCTTTCAGGGGCACGAGAGCATTCCGGGTCTCACATGGCCCACGACAACGTTCAACGACCGCATGACGATCTATCTCGGCAAGCGCCGTGTCGACCTGATGTTTCTCGGTCGTGCTCATACCGCTGGCGACATGGTGGTTTACGTTCCCGATGCCAATGTGATGTTCACCGGCGACATCGTTGAATATCACTCGGCCTGCTATTGCGGCGACGGTCACTTCCACGACTGGCCGGGCACCCTGGAACGCATCCGCAATTTCAATCTCGATGCCATCGCACCCGGCCGTGGCGACGCGCTCATCGGTCCGCAGATGGTCAACGCGGCGCTCGACTCCACCCGGGATTTCGTCCGCTCGACCTACCTGCCGGTCGCCCGTGTCGCCCTGCGCGGCGGCTCCCTGAAGGAAGCCTGGGACGCATGCCGGGCGGCTTGCGACCCGAAATTCTCCGACTATGCGATCTATGAACATTGCCTGCCGTTCAACGTCGCCCGTGCCTATGACGAGGCGCTTGACATCGACACGCCGCGCATCTGGACGGCCGAGCGCGATGCCCAGATGTGGGCGGATCTGCAAGGCTAACCGATGAGCATTGCCCTGGAGCATCTCAGCCTGATGGCGCGCAACAATGCCTACGCCAACGACCGGCTTCTCGAGGCTTGCTGCGAGCTCGATCAGGCACAGTTTGCGGCCGAGCGCAGCGGCTTTTTTCCCTCGATCCGGGAAACCCTCAATCATATTTGCGAGGTCGACCGCTACTATCTCGATGCCCTGAAGGAGGAAGGGCGGGGCCGTTCGGTGTACGACGCGCCACCCATCGATACGGCAGCGGAGCTGAGAGCGGTTCAGCAGGGACTGGACCGGTCGCTCATCTCCTTTTGCGACGATCTGCGGGAAGCGGATCTGGAGCGGACTGTCGCACAGGATCGGAGTGAAAAGGGCAGGCATTTCGAAACGATCGGCACAACGCTGCTGCATCTGTTCCAGCATCAGGTCCATCACCGCGGTCAGGTTCACGCCATGCTGTCGGGGACAGGCGTCGCGCCGCCGCAACTGGACGAGTTCTTTCTGAAGTTCGAGCGCCATCCGGTGGCCGAAAGTTATCTTTGAAGCGGGAGCCGGGAGGAGAGCCTGTGACCAAATTGTTTGAAGCGCCGCTTTATCCGTACAAGCGCAGCGCTGATCAAGACGCCGGCAAGCCGGTGCGCCATCCCGTCATCATCGTCGGCGCGGGGCCGGTCGGCCTGGCCATGGCCATCGATCTTGCCCAGGCCGACATTCCGGTCGTCGTTCTGGACGACAACGACAAGGTCAGCTCCGGCTCGCGCGCGATCTGCTTTTCCAAACGGACGCTGGAAATCCTCGACCGCCTCGGCTGCGCTGACGAGCTGGTCAACAAGGGTGTCGTCTGGAACGTCGGCAAGGTGTTCTTCGGCGACCGGCAGGTCTACGAGTTCAACCTGTTGCCCGAGGAAGGCCACAAACACCCGGCTTTCATCAATCTGCAGCAGTATTATTGCGAGCTCTATCTGGTGGAGCGCATCCGGGCGCTGCAGGTGGCGGGCAAGCCGGTGGAATTGCGCGGCGGCAACAAGGTTGTCGGTCTCGACCGCAAGACGGACCATGCGGCCCTGAGCGTGCGCACCATGGACGGCGACTACGAACTGGAAGCCAACTGGCTGATTGCCTGCGACGGGGCCGGTTCGCCCACCCGCAAGATGCTCGGCCTGGAGTTCGATGGGCGCATTTTCGAGGACAATTTTCTCATCGCCGATGTGGTCATGAAAGCAGATTTTCCGACCGAACGCTGGTTCTGGTTCGATCCGCCCTTCAACCGGGACCAGTCGGCCCTGCTGCACAAACAGCCGGACGGCGTCTGGCGGATCGACCTGCAACTCGGCTGGCATGTCGACAAGGAAGAGGAAAAGAAACCGGAAAATGTCATTCCGCGGCTGAAAGCCATGCTGGGTGAGGGCGTCGAATTCGATCTGGAGTGGGTTTCCGTCTATTCCTTCCAGTGCTGCCGGATGGAGAAATTCCGCCATGGACGCGTGATCTTCGCCGGCGACAGTGCCCATCAGGTCTCGCCCTTCGGTGCGCGCGGCGCCAATTCCGGCTTTCAGGACATCGACAATCTCGGCTGGAAGCTGAAGCTGGTTCTTTCCGGCAAGGCGCCGGAAGCGCTGATTGAAACGTATGATTTCGAACGCGAGACGGCGGCGGACGAGAATATTCTCCAGAGCAGCCGCTCGACGGATTTCATCACGCCGAAATCGGAAATCAGCCGGATCTTCCGGGACGCGGTTCTGGATCTTTCCGAGCGTCATGCCTTTGCCCGGCCGATGGTGAATTCCGGACGTCTTTCCGTGCCCTGCACCTATGACAGCTCGCCGTTGAATGGGCCTGATGCGCAAGGATTGCCCGCCCGCACCCGTCCCGGCAGTCCTCCGGTGGATGCCCCGGCGGGCCGCTCGTGGCTGCTGGAGGGAACCGACGGCGACTTCACGCTTCTGGGGCTGGGCATCGAGGTGCCGGCACAAACCGAACTTCTGGGCGTGCCGCTGAAGGGTCTGACTATTGCGCATGAGGACATCGGGCCGGAACTCAGGGCGCGCTATCTGGGGGAAGCCGAGGAGGCGGTCTACCTGATACGTCCCGACCAGCATGTCGCGGCCCGCTGGAGGTCGCTTAACTGGGAAGACGTAACGGCCGCGCTGTCGATCGCGCTCGGCAAGGGAAGGGAGATCTGATGGCGGATATCGTCACCACACCTAATCTGAAGGAGCCGGACACCTTCTACGCCGATCTTCTGACGGCACACGAAGGCCTCACCAAGGAAGAGAGCGACGCTTATAACGCCCGTCTGATCCTGCTGATGGCCAATCAGATCGGCGATCACGCGGTGTTGAAGAAACTGCTCGACGAAGCGCGCATGAGGACCGGCAGCGCCTGATCCTGAATGCCGCGTGATGACCGGCCTCGGCAGTTCCGGGCAAGCGATCAAAGATATTTGGTCGTGTAGATGCCGTAGAAGGCCTCCACTTCGAACTGGAAGCCAACGTCCCTGTTGTGCAGAACTTTCCCGGTAGCGGGATCGATAACGGTTGCATTGGGCTGTGTTGTTCCGTCGACGATATAATCGCCCCAGTGGACCATTTCGTGCAGAAGTGTTGCCCTCATGATGAGGTCATAGGCCTTGGAAACCCGGTAGTCCGGATCCAGCCCATCGAATTCCCGGCAGAAGGACCGGCTGAGGAATACCTTGTCGCGATTGCATTTCAGGGCTGGCCGGTATTGACCATAGGCCTTCATGGTCCTGAAATTGATTTCTGGAGCCAGGTTGTTGATGGTCAGGGCATTGATTGCCTGCATGTGAGAGAGCTGGCTGTATTTCTTGAATGCGTTGAAAATCCTGTCGTTGCCCCGGATTTCCGGAAGCTCCCGCTGAACCCAGTAGGCCAGATTGGGGAAATGCCGCTCCAGACGGCCACTGATCTTCATGACATCGAATCTTTCAAAAAAAATGCCGCCGTGCGCCTGAAAATGCTTTGTATCGTCCGGCAGCGGAATCTTGCGGCGACGGACGGACACACTCGGATCTTTGAAGCTTAGCCGAGCAATCGGTTTGTGCAGTGATAACCGTCACATAAGCCCCGAAACGCGCCGCCGGAAATTTGTGGTGCGGGATGAAGAGGTCTAAGTGCATCGGGTTTTTCACAGTGCGTACATTTTGCGACACAATTTCGATTGTTGGATTTGGGCTCATGGCGTAGACAATTTTCACAGGGGGCATATGTAAAAATACACAGCATTTATTGCTGAAACTGAGGGGATGTGTGCGTGTCGGTTTGGAAACAGTTCTTGCTGACTCTGCTCGTGATCGGCATCGCGGCGGTGATCTGGGTTCGCTATTATCCGGGCGCCGGGGCGCATTTGTCCGCTCTCGGCCTGGACTGGCTGTCCTTTGCGGTGGCCGAGGTCTCGCCGGATGAAGATGGAAAACCAAGGCGCGGACGGGGTGCGCCGCAGGGCGCGGTTGTCACCACGCCGGTTGTGACGGTCACCATCAACGATCGTCTCTCCGCGATCGGCACCAGCATTGCCCTGCAGTCCGTCGCCCTCACGCCCTTTACCAGCGGCCGGATGACCGAAATCCTGGTGAAGTCCGGCGCGACCGTGAAGCCGGGGGACGTGATCGCCCGGCTCGATTTCGATGCCGAAGAGATTGCCGTCGAGCGCGCGGCCAATGCGCTCAAGGATGCGGAAGCCCGCCTCCAGCGCATGCAGGCGCTGCTCAAGACCAACACGGCGACTGCCGTTCAGGTCACCGATGCCGACCTTGAGGTTGAAAACGCGCGGCTGCATCTTCAGGAAGCCCAATTGGCACTGTCGCGGCGTTCGGTCGAAACGCCTATCGGCGGGGTCGTAGGCATTCTGCCCATCACCGCCGGCAACTACGTCTCCTCGCAGACGGTTATCGCCACCATCGACGACCGCAGCGAAATCCTTGTCGATTTCTGGGTTCCAGAACGCTACGCCTCCGCGATCCTGGTCGGTTCGCCTTTGACCGCGACCTCCGTGGCGCGTCCGGGTGAAACTTTCTCCGGCGTGATCAGCGCCGTAGACAACCGGATCGACATCGACAGCCGAACGCTCCAGGTGCGCGCGCGCATTCCCAACAGGGCCGACAAGTTGCGGGCCGGCATGTCGTTTCAGGTGGCGATGACATTTCCCGGCGACGAATTCCCGGCGGTGGATCCGCTTGCCGTGCAATGGGGGTCGGATGGCGCCTTCGTATGGGCCGTGCGTGACGGCAAGGGTGCCCGTGTGCCCGTCAACATCATCCAGCGCAACACCGACAGCGTGCTGGTCGATGGGCCGCTTACGCTCGCGGATGAAGTCGTGACCGAAGGCATTCACCTCGTGCGCCAGGGCGCGGAGCTGGCAATTGCAGACAGAAAGCAGGCCCCGGCTTCGGATGCGCCGCCCAGGCCGACATCGACCGAAAGCGGTTCGTAAGGGATTGTGAGAATGCGATGAAGATTGATCGTCTCAAGAACCTCGGTTTTACCGGACTGTTCGTCCGTCGTCCCGTTTTGGCTTTCGTGATCAACATGCTGATCGTCGTGGCCGGTGTTGCCGCGATCTTCGGCGTCGAGGTACGTGAATTGCCTGACGTGGACCGGCCGGTCATCACCGTCAGCACCGACTATCCCGCAGCTGCCGCCGAAACCATTGACCGCGAGGTCACGGGCGTCATCGAGGGGGCTGTCGCGCGCGTTTCCGGTGTCAAGTCGATCTCTTCCGCGTCGTCTTTCGGCCGCAGCCGCGTCACCGTCGAATTCGCCGACGATGTCGATCTCGACGTCGCCGCCTCCGACATGCGCGATGCGCTGGGCCGCATCGTCAACGATCTGCCGGAAGACGCTGATCCTTCCCGGATCATCAAGGCGGACGCCAATGCGCAGCCTGTCGTGCGGCTCGGACTGATCTCCGACACCATGACCGTCGAGGATATGACCGTCCTGGTCGAGGACGAGATCGCCGATACGCTCGCCTCCGTTCCCGGTGTCGCCGATGTCGCGGTTTATGGCGACCGCAGCAAGATCTTCCGCATCGACATCGATCAGGCCAAGATGGCCAGCCTCAATCTGACGATTGCCGATGTCGCCATCGCGCTATCGTCCATGGCCTTCGATACGCCAGCCGGATCCCTGACCAGCCGCGATCAGGACCTGATCGTCCGCGCCACCGCCGCGATAGATACGCCGGAGGCGTTCGAGAACATCATCGTAAACCGGCGTGCCCGGCTGCGGGACTTCGTCACCGTGACGCTCGGGCCGGATCTCGGCCAGACCCAACTGCGCGCCAACGGCAAGTCGGGCATCGGTCTCGGTGTCATTCGTTCCGCACAGTCGAACACGCTGGAGATATCGGAAGGCGTGCGCGCCGCGGCGGATCGCATCCAGGAAAATCTGCCGTCGGGTACATCCATCGAAGTAACCAGCGACGATGCCACCTTCATCAACGGCGCCATTCACGAGGTCGAGATCGCCCTGGCGATTGCCGTCAGCATTGTCCTGCTGATCATCTTTATTTTCCTGTGGGACTGGCGCGCGACGCTCATTCCCGGTGTCTCTCTGCCTGTCGCCCTGATCGGTACTCTGGCGGCCATATATCTTGCCGGCTTCTCCATCAACATCCTGACTCTGCTGGCGCTGGTGCTGGCCACCGGGCTGGTGGTGGACGACGCGATCGTGGTGCTTGAAAACATCGTGCGGCGGCGCAACGAGGGGATCGGCCCGCGTGCGGCCGCGGTTCTTGGAACGGAAGAGGTGTTCTTCGCGGTTCTGGCGACAACGGCGACGCTGATCGCCGTTTTCGTGCCCCTGTCGTTCCTGCCGGGACAGACCGGTGGCCTGTTCCGGGAATTCGGCTTCGTGCTCGCCATCGCCGTGTTCCTGTCGTCCATTGTCGCCCTGTCGCTGTGTCCGATGCTTGCCTCGCGCATCCTGAAGGCCCACTCCGGTGAGGAGAAGTCGGGCCACAGCGGCCCGGTTGGCGCCTTCGGGCGTTTTCTCGGTCGCCTTTACGGACGCTGTTTGAAGGTCTGCCTCGACGCGCCGCTCGTGGTCGTGACGGTGTCTGTCCTCTTCGCCGCATCGGCAGGGGTTCTCTTCGGCTCGATCAAGTCGGAACTGACCCCGACGGAAGATCGCTCCATCGCCTTTCTGCGCATTTCCGCGCCGCAAGGCGTCAGTCTGGATTATCTGTCCCAGGAGATGCGGCAGATCGAGAACCTGCTGCAGCCCTATCGCGACAGCGGTGAAATCATCAGCACCTTTTCCATTGCCGGATCCGGCGGCACCAAGAACCGCGGCTTCATGGTGATGCGGCTGGCCCCCTGGGATGAGCGGTCCCGCTCCCAGCAGCAGATCCTGTCGGAAGTCAATGCGCTGGTACGCGATGTTCCGGGCGTGCGCGCCTTCGCCTTCCAGCCCAACAGCCTGGGCATCCGGGGAGCGGGTTCCGGCCTGCAGTTCGCCGTTGCCGGCAGCGACTACGCCCGTCTCGGTGCTTCCGCGGAAAGCATCATCTCGGTGATGGAACAGGATCCGCGTTTCCGCCAGGTGCGCTTGTCGACGGAAGCCACACAGCCGCAGCTTTCGGTCTCCATCGACCGGGAACGCGCCTCCGATCTGGGCATCGACATCAACGGCCTCGGCTCGGCCATGCAGGCGATGCTCGACGGACGCAAGATCGGCCAGGTGTTCATCAACGACCAGGCCTTCGACGTGAAGTTCGTCTCCACTACCAACCCGGTCAACGACCCGACGGACATGGAGAACATTTTCATCAGGACCGGCGACGGCCGTTTCGTTCCGGTCTCCACTATCGCCACGTTGACCGAAAAGGCTGTGCCGCCGTCCCTGACCCGCGAGCAGCAGCTGCGCGCCGTCGCCATCACCTCCGCGCTCGCACCCGGGGTCGCCCTCGGCGATGCCTATGCGGCGGCGCAGGAGATCGCTGAGCCGCTTCTGCCGCCCGGCGCCCGCATCATTCCGCTTGCCGAAACCGCGACGCTGGGCGAGCAGTCATCGAGCATGGCGCGCACTTTCGGATTTGCCATCGTCATCATCCTGCTGGTGCTGGCCGCGCAGTTCGAAAGCTTCATCAGCGCCATCATCATCATGGCGACCGTTCCGCTGGGCCTTGCCTGCGCGGTGTTCGCCATGTTGCTGACCGGCACGACGCTGAATGTCTATTCGCAGATCGGGCTTGTGCTCTTAGTGGGCATCATGGCCAAGAACGGCATTCTGATCGTCGAATTCGCCAACCAGTTGCGCGATCGCGGCCAGAGCGTGCGCGAGGCGATTGAAAACGCCGCCAATATCCGTCTGCGGCCGGTGATGATGACGATGATCTGTACGATCGTCGGCGGTGTGCCGCTGATCATGGCCAGCGGCGCCGGCGCGGAGGCGCGCATCGCGCTCGGTTATGTCATCGTCGGTGGCCTGGGCCTTGCGACCGCGTCCACGCTGTTCCTGACCCCGGTCGCCTATCTCCTCCTCGGCCGTTTCATCGTCCCCGCCGCCCAGGAGGAGGAACGTCTCCACAACGAGATCGACGCCGCAAGATTGATCGGCCAGGTGCCGGGTGAGTAGGGCGCATCCGAACGGCCTTGTGAGTGATATGGCATCGGAGCGCCCGCAGGTTCGCGGAGCGGGCAAAGGTGCCGGAGCTGTCACCTCGATCCGTGCCGGCAGGTCAGACCGGTTCGCTAAAACAATGTGACGAGAATGGACCCATGTAAAATCGGTCGGAGTGCGAGGATGCGAACCTCCGTCCCTCGTCCCGAACGGGAAATACTCCTCCCAAATGCCCATATCGCAGGATCCAAGTTCATTGTCGGTGAGGGCAGATTGTCGCGCCTACAGGCGCGTGTTCAGCCAGCGAATTTTGTGGCTTTAGCTTTTTCTCCTCAGGCTTCTATCATCGCAAATCGCCACACTTATTTGGCGCTATCAAATACAAGGCACTCCTCAAACAGCCGGCAACCTCAGGTCCACCAGGGACAGCGCCAACTGGTTCGCAAATCGAGCCGGCGCGACCGGCAGGATGCGGCCCTTCATTTGCAGAAGTGAGAGCTTGCCGTAGGGCACGTCCCTCTCTCCCAGCGGGAAAATGGCGAAACGATCATCCCCGTCGATGTTCAACCCAATGGGAAACTGGAAGCCGACGGCCTGATCGTTCAGCACGTAGTGGCGCATGAATTCGAAGGAATCCGCCTCGATTGAGGGCGCCAGTTTCTGCGACATGCGGCCGACTGCGAGATCAAGCAGGTACCGGATCCCGATGGCCGGTGGTGGAACCACGTGAGGATAGGCAAGACAGTCCCGCAGGCGCAGCTTCTCCCGCCCGGCGAGAGGATGGTCCCTGCTCATCACCGCGCAGACGGGCTGCTCGATCGACAGGATGACATCGAACTCGGCGTGATGCCGGGGTTCGAACACCAGGGCGAGGTCACTTTGGTAGCTGCGCAGATCCTCCTCGGCCGCATCGCGATCCCGGACATGGACAGAAAAACTCACACCGGAATGCTCGCGCCGGTATTCGGCGATTTCCCTTGGCATGAAATAGGGCTGGATCGCCTGAGAACAGGCAATAGAGACATGACCCCGGCGGACACCGGACAGATCCGCGACCTGGGCGCGAACCCGTTCAAGATCGGACATTTGCGACCGGATGTGCTGGATCAGCAACTCTCCTGCCGGATTGAGCCGTACCCCGCGCGGCAGCCTCTCGAAGATCGGAGCGCCGAATTCTTCCTCGAAGCCCTGGATGCGCCGATTGAGAGCCGAGGAGGTGATGTTCATATCCTCCGCGGCTTTGCGAATTGATCCTGCCTTGGCGACGGCTTCGATCAGGAGCAGCGTTTGAAGGTGTTTCATTTACAGTGACTTATAATGAGCGCTGCAAATTAGGAAGCACAAAGCTGCAAAAATAGCAATAGAAGTACTCACTAAATCCGCGCATCGTGACCCCAATGGGAAGGGCTGACTTCCGCTTTCCTGCAACGAGGGGAAAAACATGCGAATTGATACTTCACGGCGCGGCTTTCTGAAGGGCGCGGGCGCGACAGCGCTGAGCGCATCCGTGCTTCCGTTTCTGAAAGTCCTGCCGGCGTCCGCAGCAGGTAGCGATGTTGTGGTGGCCGTGACCGGCCAGACCATCAACAGCCTCGACATTCACCGTACCGGAACCAACCGGCCAAGCTATCAGGTTGCCGTCAATGTTTACGACCGTCTGGTCAGTTTCGGTACCAAGACGCTGGAAGACGGCAGCCTCTCGTACGACTACTCGGTGATCGAGCCGGAGATCGCCGAGAGCTGGGAATTCGTCGACGACGGCATGGCAATCGTCTTCAAGTTGCGCCCGGAGGGCAAGTTCCAGGACGGATCGCCGATCACGGCTCAGGACGTGAAATGGTCCCTCGACCGGGCCGTCAGCGTTGGCGGGTTCCCGACGGTCCAGATGAAGGCCGGCTCGCTGGAAAATCCCGAGCAGTTCGAGGTGGTTGACGACCTCACCTTCAAGATCAAACTCCTCAGGAAATCCAAGCTGACGCTTCCGGACCTCGCAGTTCCGGTGCCGATGATCATCAACTCCAGGGTCGCCCTGGAACATGCGACCGATGAAGATCCCTGGGCGATGGAGTACCTCCACAAGAACCCGGCCGGTTCCGGTGCCTTCAAGGTGGCCGCCTGGAAGCCGGGTGAGCAGCTTGTCTACGAGCGCAACGACAACTGGACATCGGGCCCCGTCCCGGCAGTCAAGCGGGTGGTGCTGCGCGAGGTTCCGAGCCCGGCGACACGGCGGGCCCTTCTGGAACGTGGCGACGTCAACATGTCCTTCAACATGCCAAACAAGGATGCGAAGGAGCTTTCCGACAAGGACGGCATTACCATCGCGACCACGCCGATCGAGAACGCTATCTATTGCCTGTGTCCGAACCTTGCCTTCGAACCGTTCAAGGACAAGAAGGTCCGGCAGGCGATCGCATTTTCCGTTCCTTACGAGGAGGTCTTCCAGACGGCCGCCTATGGCCGTGGCGCGCCCATGTGGGGCGGGGAGGGGCCCAGCCCGTCCGACATCGCCTGGCCGCAGAAGTTCCCCTATGCAACAGATCTCGACAAGGCCAAGGCGCTGCTCGAGGAAGCCGGATACGGCAGCGGCTTCGAAGTGCCGCTCTCGATCTCGCTGAGCCAGGCGGACTGGATGGAACCTGCCGCGCTCCTGATCCAGGAGAACCTCGCCAAGGTCGGCATCAAGGCCACCATCGAAAAGATCCCCGGCGCGAACTGGCGCACGGCGTCCCTCGTTGAAAAGCGCCTGCCGCTGCACCTGGAGACCTTCGGCGGCTGGCTGAACTACCCGTGCTACTACTTCTTCTGGGCGTATCTGGAAGGCCATCTGTTCAACTCCTCGAACTACCGCAACGAGGAAATCGAGGCCCTTACGGCCGAGACCCTGCACATGTCGGTCGAGGACCCGGCCTATGCGCCCAAGATCAAGCGCATGATCGAGATCGCCTGGGACGAGGTGCCCCGGATCGCCCTGTGGCAGCCGGCGCTCAACGTGGGAACGCATGAACTCAGCGGCTACGAGTACTGGTTCCACCGCCAGCTCGACATCCGCGGTCTGAAAAAGGCCTGAGGTCATGTCCTTGCGGCTTGCCACGGTCGGTATGAGGATCACGCATTCCATTCCGGTGATCCTCGGGGTTGTCGTGGTCAGCTTCTTGCTGACCCGCGCCCTCCCCGGCGACCCTGCGGTCTATTTCGCGGGGCCCGCCGCCGACGAAGCGTCCATCGCCCAGGTGCGCACCGCGTTGGGACTGGACACGTCGCTGCCCGAACAGTTTCTGGTCTATGCAGGCGATGTGCTGAAAGGCGATCTCGGCCAGTCGATCTCGACCGGGCAACCGGTTGCCGAGGATCTGGCGAACCGCCTGCCGGCCTCCCTCGAACTCACCCTGACCGCGCTGCTGCTGTCCTGCGCGATCGCCATCCCGCTCGGCGTCCTGGCGGCGACCCATCCGGGCTCCGCCATCGATCACCTGTGCCGCGTGCTGGTGACGGCCGGCGTGTCGCTGCCGACGTTCTTTACCGGCATCGTCCTGATCTACGTTTTCTACTACCTGCTCGGAATTGCGCCGTCGCCGCTCGGCCGGCTGGATTTCATCTACATCGAACCGGACCACGTGAGTGGCTTCTATCTGATCGACGCGGCTCTTGCCGGCGATTGGGAAACCTGGTTCGGGGCGCTGAAGCAGCTCATTCTGCCCGCGACAACTCTTGCCCTTTTCACCCTTGCTCCGCTTGCCCGGATGACCCGCGCCGCCATGCTCAGTGCCCTGTCGTCGGACTACATCCGAACCGCCCGCGCGGCCGGGCTCACCGAGAACAGGGTGCTGTTCACCTATGCCTTTCGCAACGCTCTCCTGCCGGTGATCACGACGCTCGGCATGGTGTTTTCATTCACCCTCGGCGCCAACGTTCTGGTGGAAAAGGTCTTCGCGTGGCCGGGCATCGGCTCTTATGCCGTCGAGGCGCTGGTCGTCTCCGACTATGCGGCGGTCCAGGGGTTCGTGCTGGCCATGGCGCTGCTTTTCGTGGCGCTCAATCTGGTGATCGATCTCGCCTACACCCTGATCGACCCCAGGATCGGATTTGAAACCAGATGACCGACGCCGTTTCAAACTCCTCCGCTCTGAATCGAACCGATGGTGCGCTGGCACACTTCATCTACGTGCTGAAGTCCAACCCGGTGACGATGCTGGCCTTCGCCATGTTCGCGGTGCTGATCGCGGTCGGTATCCTCGGACCGGCCATCGCGCCCTATGATCCGCTGGCCTCCAACGCGGCCAGGGCCCTTGAGCCACCGTCGTGGCAGCACTGGTTCGGCACGGACAATCTCGGCCGCGACGTCTTCAGCAGGGTGATTGTCGCGACGCGGCTGGACCTTGCCATCTCCGTTGCGGCGGTTGCCCTGTCCTTTGTTGTCGGCTCGCTGCTTGGCAGCATCGCGGGCTATTGGGGTGGCTGGCTGGATGCGGTGCTGAACCGGGTGTTCGACACGATCATGGCCTTTCCGCTCTTCGTTCTGGCGATGGGCATCGTCGCGGCGCTGGGCAACACGGTCGAGAACATCGTCTACGCGACGGCGGTCATCAACATTCCCTTCTATGCCCGCCTTGTCCGGGCGGAGGTGAACATCCGCCGCGAGGCGGGGTTCGCCCAGGCCGCCAAGCTCTCGGGCAATTCGGACATCCGGGTCCTGGCGCTGCACATCTTCCCGAACGCGCTGCCGCCGATGATGGTGCAGGTGTCGCTCAATCTCGGCTGGGCGATGCTGAACGCGGCAGGCCTCAGCTTCATCGGCCTGGGCGTCCGCCCACCCACCGCCGAGTGGGGGATCATGGTCGCGGAAGGCGCGAATTTCATCGTTTCCGGCGAATGGTGGCTGGCCTTTTTCCCGGGCCTGGCGCTGATGTTTGCCGTCTTCACCTTCAATCTCCTGGGAGACGGGCTGCGAGACATCGTCGACCCCCGGCAACGCTCATGAGCCTTCTCTCGATCAAGGACCTGAAAGTCTCCTTCAAGACCCGGCGGGGCGTGGTTCAGGCCGTGCGTGGTATCTCGCTCGAGGTCGGCAAGGGTGAGATCGTCGGCATTGTCGGGGAATCCGGATCTGGCAAATCCGTGACGTCCTATGCCCTGATGCGGCTTCTGGACAGGGGTGGCACGATTTCCGGCGGCGACCTTGCCTATGGCGGCATTGATCTGAAAGCCGCCCGGGAAAGCACCATGCGCGACCTGCGCGGCCGCGAGATTTCCATGATCTTCCAGAACCCGCGGGCCGCTCTCAATCCGATCCGCAAGGTCGGGCACCAGATCGAGGACGTTCTTCGGCGCCATGCCAAGGCGACACGCTGGACGGCGCGGGCGGAGGCGATAAAGGCGATGGAAGCCGTCCGGATTGCCGATGCCGGGAAACGCTACGACGCCTATCCGTTCGAACTTTCGGGCGGCATGTGCCAGCGGGTGGTGATCGCCATTGCGCTTGCCTGCGACCCGAGGCTGCTGATTGCCGACGAGCCGACGACCGGGCTCGACATCACCACCCAGAAGGCGGTGATGGACCTGATTGCCGACCTGATCACCGAGCGGGGCATGAGCGCCCTGGTGATCACCCACGACCTCGGCCTTGCCGCCCAGTACTGCAAGCGCATTGTCGTGATGAAGGACGGCGAGATCGTGGAGGAGGGGCCCTCCGCGCGGATCTTCGCAGCGCCCCGTCACGACTACACGCGCAAGCTGGTGGACGCGACGCCGCGCGCCGGGGTTTCCGTGCGCGACCTGCTGCTGCCCGATCAGCGCACAGCGCTGCCGGCCCTGCCGAAAGCCGAAGCTCCGCTCCTGCAGGTGAACAATCTCTGCAAGACCTTTCAGGGCAAGTCCGGGCCGGTTCATGCGGTGCGGGATATCTCCTTTTCGGTGAAGAAGGGGCAGAGTGTCGGCCTGGTCGGGGAATCGGGCTGCGGCAAGTCCACCACGTCGTCCATACTGGTCCGCCTTGCCGATCCGACCAGCGGTGAGATCCTGTTCAACGGCGAGGATCTGGCCAAAATACCGGCGAGATCCTTTGCCGGGGATCCCCGGCGCGCTGCGATCCAGATGGTGTTCCAGGATGCGACCGACAGTTTCAATCCCCGCCACACCGCGCGCCATTCCATCGCGGAGCCGCTGGCGCGCCTCGCCCGGCTGTCGCGCAAGGAGCGGCGGCAACGGGTCGGGGAACTGGCTGACCTGGTCGGTTTGCCACAGACGTTGCTCGACCGTTTCCCGCACCAGCTTTCCGGAGGGCAGAAAGCCCGGGTCGGCATTGCCCGCGCGATCGCGCTCGACCCGGAATTTCTGATCCTGGATGAACCGACGGCGGCGCTCGACGTCTCGATCCAGGCGATCGTCCTGAACCTTCTGGTCGATCTGCGGGCCAGGCTCGGCATTAGCTACCTGTTCGTCAGCCACGATTTGCACGTGGTCCGCCTTTTATGTGACGAGGTGATCGTCATGAAGGACGGGCAGATCGTGGAACGGGGGGCGTCCGACGAGGTGATGACGGACCCCGCCCATCCCTATACGCGCACGCTTCTGAGCGCCGCGCCCCAGCCCCCAACCCTGATATCTTCAGCGGTAAGGGCTACCGAATGACACAAGAAAATACTTGAGGTTTCGATGTTCGACCTGCCTTTCACATTTCAATCGCTCAAAGCAGCTTACCGGTCTGGCATGTCTCCCCGGGATGTGGTCGAGGAAGTTTACAGGCGGATTGATGCTATCGGCGATCCGGGGATCTTCATCTGCCTGTTCGACCGGGAAGAAGTGCTCGCCACAGCGGACACCCTTGCTGACTACGATCCGGAAAATCCGCTCTGGGGCATTCCCTTCGTCATCAAGGACAATATCGATGCCGGGGGCAAACCAACCACGGCCGGGTGTCCTGCCTATGAATATCATCCGGACGCGGATGCCTATGTCGTTCGGAATCTGAGAAACGCCGGCGCGTTGCTGATCGGCAAGACCAATCTTGACCAGTTCGCGACGGGTCTCGTCGGCGTTCGCTCCCCCTTCCAGCCACCGAAAAACGCGGTCGATCCACTGATCGTTCCTGGCGGCTCGTCCTCCGGGTCGGCGGTTGCCGTCGGTCACGGCATCGTCAGCTTTTCGCTCGGCACCGATACCGCCGGCTCCGGTAGGGTGCCCGGCGCGCTCAACAACATTGTCGGGCTCAAGCCCACCCTTGGCGCCTTGTCCGCTTCCGGGGTCGTGCCTGCCTGCCGCTCGCTCGATACGATCTCGATTTTCGCGCTGACCGTGGAAGACGCCTATGCGGCCTATCAGGCCGCTGCCGGATATGACGACGAGGACGCCTATTCGCGCAAGATTGCGACGCCGGATATGAGCCCTGTTCCACCGAAGCTCAGGATCGGAATTCCGGACGCCGCGACAATAGAGTTTTTCGGCGATGACGTTCAGGCGAAATCCTTCGCCGACACTGTCGCGCTTCTGAAAGCCAATGGCGCCGAGATCGAAGAAGTTGATTTCACGCCGTTCCGCGATGTTGCCCACATGCTCTACGAGGGGGCCTGGGTCGCCGAACGCCATACGGTGATCGAGGATCTGATGCGCGAGACGCCGGAGGCGGTCCATCCAATCACCCGCCAGATTGTCGGCGCGGCGCTGAAACTGAGCGCGACGGACACCTTTCGCGGCATCTACCGGTTGAAGGAACTCGCCAGAAAGACAGAACCGGTGCTCGCCGCGCTCGATCTCCTGTGCGTTCCGACGATCCCGACATTCTACAGTGTGGCGGATCTGGAGGCGGATCCGGTCGGGCCGAATTCGCGCAATGGTACCTACACCAATTTCGTCAATCTGCTCGACATGTGTGGCCTGGCCGTTCCCGTCGCCCCAAGGTCGGACGGGCGTCCGGGCAATGTCACGCTGCTGGCGAAGGCCGGACAGGACGCATTGCTCGCCGCCCTTGGAAGCCGGCTCGAACAACTTGCGCCGCACACGCTGGGTGCGACCGGCTGGTCCTTGCCCGCAGCGCAAAAGCGGTCTCAGGCGGCGGGCAAGGACGAACTCGCCCTTGCGGTCTGCGGGGCGCACATGTCCGGCATGGCGCTCAATCATGAGCTGACCGGCCGCGGCGCACGGTTTCTGGAAAGAAGCGAAACGAGCGATGCCTATTCGCTTCATGCGCTTGCAGGCGGGCCGCCGAAGCGGCCGGGGCTTGTGCGCGGGGAAGAGGGGAGCGGCACATCGATCGACCTGGAAATCTGGGCGCTCCCGAGAGAGGCCGTTGGCGGTTTTCTCGCCGGCATTCCGGCGCCGCTCGGCCTCGGCACTGTCGAACTTTCCGATGGCCGGAGCGTCACCGGTTTCATCTGCGAGGCAGCCGGAACAAGAGGGGCGGACAACATCACCCACCTGAAAAGTTGGCGCGCCTATGTGAGCGCTGCGGGTGCGCAGTCGATCGCGGCGGCGGAATAGGGCAGATGGAGACAGAGCAGGACATGCCGGACCAGGGCCTTCCCATAATCGATCTTGCACCGCTCGTTTCCGATGAGCCCGGCGGCCTTGAGACGGTCGCCGAGGAGATCGGCAAGGCGGCCCGGGGGATCGGGTTCTTCTATGTGAAGAACCACGGCATCGATCGGGAAGTGATCGAAAAGACCTTCGCGGCAACCCATGAGCTGTTCGCTCAGCCGCTCGAAGCCAAGATGACCCTGACGAAGGACTTCTTCAAAACAAATCGCGGCTATGTGCCGATGAAGGGCGAGAACCTTGACCCGTCAAAGCCTTCCGATCTGAAGGAAGCCTTCAATATAGGTCTGGATCTACATGCGGACGATCCCCGGATCGTCAACGGTGAACCGTTTCGCGCGGTCAACCAGTGGCCTGACATTCCGGGATGGAAAGAGACGGTTCTTGCCTATTTCAACGCGGTCTGGGGCCTCGGCCGGCTGATGCACAGGGCGATCGCGGTCGACCTCGACACGGATCCGGACTTTTTCGAGGACAAGCTGGACGCGCCGCTCGCGACCCTGCGGCTTCTGCACTATCCGCCGCAGCCGGGCGATGCGGAAGCCGGACAAATCGGTGCCGGAACCCATACGGACTACGGCAATATCACCATCCTGCTTCCCGATGCGGTCGGCGGACTGGAGGTGCGCCGCCGGGATGGGGTCTGGCTGAAGGCACCGACCATCGACGACGCCTTTGTCTGCAATATCGGCGACTGTCTTATGCGCTGGACCAACGATATCTATGTTTCCACACCGCACCGGGTGGTCAATGCCACCGGCCGCGAGCGCTTTTCCATCGCCTTCTTTCTCGACCCGAACCCGGAGGCCGACGTCGCCTGCATGCCGGGCTGTGCCGGTGAAGGCCGGCCCGCGAAATACGATCCGATCTCTGGCGCGGACTATCTGAAATCGAAACTGGATGCGAGCTACGAGCCGGTAAAGGCGCACGCGAGATGAGTCGAACAATTGCATAGAAATTAGCCGGAAAATGAATACGCACAAAAAATAATCAAAAATGAAGTGAACGCAGTCCGGATATCGGCTGCGGACGGAAGGGAAGGAAACGGAGGGGCCGTTGTTTCAGAAACGATAACAGTGCCCTGAATGAAAGAAGCTCAAGGAAAATCGACGCGAAATAACTTGGCACGTGCCTTGCTGAAACAAGGGACGAGGCCAGTTCGAACAGCCGGATCTTGCACGGCTAAGCAGTAATAACGGAGGACTAAATGTCAAAATTCGATCTTTCCCGCCGGTCCCTTCTGCAGTCCTCGGCTGCCGGACTGGCCGTGCTTTCAACGACTGGCCTGTCGCGTCTTGCTCATGCGGGCAACCTGACGGTCGGTATCGTCTATGTCGGCCCGCGCGACGATTTCGGCTGGAACCAGGCTCATGCGGTCGCCGCCGCGTCTCTGAAGGATGTTCCGGGCGTCACGGTAGTCGAAGAAGAAAGTGTTCCGGAGACCATCGCCGTTCAGAAGTCGATGGAATCGATGATCAACCTCGACGGTGCCGGTCTGATCTTCGCCACCTCCTTCGGCTACTACAAGCCGTTCGTGCTCGACCTGGCCGCGAAATATCCGGACGTCGAGTTCCGCCACGCCGCGCCGCTTTGGACCGAGGCCGATCCGAAAAATGCCGGAAGCTATTTCGGTTACCTGGACCAGGCGCATTATGTGGACGGCGTCGCCGCGGGCCTCTCCACCAAGTCCAACAAGCTCGGTTTTGTCGCCGCCAAGCCGATTGGAACCGTTCTACGCAACATCAACTCGTTCCTGATCGGCGCGAGGAAGGTCAATCCGGATGCCACCGTTCAGGTCATCTTCACCGGTGAATGGTCCATGCCGGTGCGCGAGGCGGAAGCCGCCAACGCGCTGGTGGACGCCGGCTGTGACGTGCTGACCTGCCATGTCGATGGTCCGAAGGTGGTGATCGAAACCGCTGAGAACCGGGGGATCAAATGCTGCGGTCACAACGCTTCCCAGGCGCCGCTGGCGCCCAAGGGCTTCATCACGGGTGCGGAGTACAAATGGGCGACGATCTACAAGATGTTCGCCAATGATGTTGCCGAAGGGCAGGCGTTGCCGAACTTCACCGGAGGTGGTTTCGACGTCGATTTCGTCCAGAACACGCCTTATGGCGCAGGGGCTTCGGAAGCTGCAATCGCCGCCGCCGACGCGGCACGCGCGGATGTGAAGGCGGGCAAACCGATCTTCACCGGCCCGATCAACAAGCAGGACGGCTCGGTGCTTCTGTCGGCGGGACAGTCCCTCGACAACTACGAGCCGTCCCTCGACCAGACCGATTACCTGATCGAGGGCGTGACCGGTTCCATTACCTGACACGGTCTCTGATCCGGAACCGCCCGGCCGGTAGCTCCCGGCCGGGCACCCCAACAGGAATTTGCTGCCGGGACACAAGCGCCCGGCACGGAAGCTGAGGTGACGGCATGGCCGAAACGGCCGATTTTCCAGGGTTGAGCAGCTCCGTGAGTGGCCTGCGCGAGTGGGGAGACCGGCTCCGCCGCTCATCGGAATTTATTGTCATACCGGTCCTCGCACTTTTCGTTTCCGGCATTCTGTTCTCCGTCTTCCTGCTGGCTCTGGGAAAATCGCCGGCGGACTTCTTTTCCCTCGTCTGGCGCGGCGGCTTCGGCACGAGTTTTTCCTGGCAGAACACGCTTGTGCGTTCCGCACCCTTGATCCTCACCGCGCTTTGCGTTGCGATTCCCGCGCGTCTCGGACTGGTCATCATCGGCGGCGAGGGGGCCTTGGTGCTCGGCGGGTTTGGCGCGGCGGCCATCGCGATCCCCATGGTGCCCTGGGCGCCAACACCGGTGCTGCTCGGTGTCATGGCGCTCGCCTCCATTGTCTGCGGCGGGATCTGGATCGGCCTGGTCGGCGCGCTCCGCCACTACCGGGGCGTCAATGAGACCATCTCGTCTCTGCTGCTTTTTTATATCGCCGTCTCGATCTTGAATTTTTTCGTGGAAGGCGCGTTGCGCGATCCGAGCGACCCGAACAAGCCGTCGACCATGCCGATCGGACGGGACAACATGATTGGCATGATCCCGGGGACCGACGTCCACTGGGGCCTGGTTGTCGGCATCGTTCTCTGCGTCCTGCTCTACCTGCTGATGAACCGGACCACATTCGGTTTTGCCGCACGGATTACCGGCGGCAACCTCAGGGCGGCGCAGGCGCAGGGGCTTCCGGTCGGCCGGCTGATGCTCGTTTCCTGTGCGATCGCCGGCGCCTGCGCCGGCCTTGCCGGGTTCCTCGAGGTCGCGGCCATTCATGGCAAGGCCAATGCATCGCTGATCGCCGGCTACGGCTTTACCGGCATCCTCGTGTCGTTCCTTGCCCGTCACAATCCGCTGGTCATCGTTCCGGTCGCTGTATTTCTTGGCGGCATCGCGGCTTCCGGGGGGCTGGTGCAGCGCCGCATGGACCTGCCGGATGCGACGGTTCTGGTTCTTCAGGGACTGATTTTCCTCGTTATTCTGGTCAGCGAGACCTTTTACGGACGTCTGCCATTCTACCGGTCCAAGGGAGAGATCTCATGAACGATGAAGCAGGTCTAGCAACGGTTCTGCTGGCCATGTTCGCCGGCGCGATCCGGGTCTCCACGCCGTTCCTCTTTGTCAGCCTCGGCGAAACGCTGACGGAGAAATCCGGGCGTATCAATCTCGGCCTTGAAGGCACGCTCGTCTTCGGCGCCATGTCGGGCTACGCGATTTCATATCACACGGGTTCCCCCTGGTTCGGGGTGCTTGTTGCCGGTCTTGGCGGCACCGTTTTCGGGGCGATCCACGGGTATCTCTGCAAGCTGCCCCGTGTGAACGACATCGCCATAGGCATCGCCCTGATGCTTTTCGGCACCGGCATCGCGTTCTTCTTCGGCAAGGCCTATATCCAGCCGCAGGCGCCGCGCCTACCATCGATCTCGTTCGGCTTCTGGGCGGAAAACCCGTCCGTCCGCCAGGCGCTCGAAATCAACCCGCTGTTCCTGATCGGCCTGTTCCTCGCAATCTTCCTCTGGTGGGGTTTGAAGAACACCCGCTGGGGACTGGTCGTGCGCACCACCGGCGACAGCGCACCGGCCGCCCTTGCGCTGGGAATCGACGTCGATCGGGTCCGGCTGCTGTCAACCATGGCCGGTGGATTTTTCGCCGGCGTCGGTGGCTCGTTCCTGTCTCTCTACTATCCGGGAAGCTGGACCGAAGGCCTGTCGTCAGGGCAGGGGCTGATGGCCGTCGCCCTGGTGATTTTCGCCCGATGGAACCCACTCTACTGCTTCGCCGCCGCGCTGCTGTTCGGAGCGGCGGGTGCGCTTGGCCCGGCGCTCCAGTCGATCGGCATTTCGCGCGGCTACCACTTCTTCAACGCCGCCCCCTACATCATGACGCTGCTGATCATGATCGCCAGCGTCTCGCCGAAGCGCTCGCTGAAGGGCGCGCCCGGCGAACTCTCCATCACCAAGTGAAAACAAGGACGCGAACCATGAGCGGTCTCGGAGGTCTCAACAAATCACCCAACGGCGTCGTGCTCGGCATGGCGCAGCTTCAACTGCCGACCGTCGTGACGAAGAGCGACCTTGCGGCGCAGACACAGGTGATCGTCGACATGGTCGGCAAGGCGCGCCGCAACATGCCGACGATGGACCTGGTGGTCTTTCCCGAATACGCGCTTCACGGCCTGTCGATGGACATCGATCCGCAGATCATGTGCTCGCTCGACGGACCGGAAGTCGCGGCCTTCAGGAAAGCCTGTATCGACAACGACATTTGGGGTTGCTTCTCCATCATGGAGCTCAACCCGGGCGGAATGCCCTTCAATTCCGGCCTGATCATCGACAACACGGGCGAACTGAAGCTCTATTACCGGAAGATGCATCCGTGGGTGCCGGTGGAGCCGTGGGAGCCGGGCGATCAGGGAATTCCGGTGATCGAGGGGCCAAAAGGCTGCAAGCTCGCTCTGATCATTTGCCACGATGGCATGTTCCCGGAAATGGCCCGGGAGTGTGCCTACAAGGGGGCGGAAATCATGATCCGGACCGCCGGTTACACGGCGCCGATCCGGGAAAGCTGGAAGTTCACCAACCAGTCCAACGCCTTCTGCAATCTGATGGTGACAGCCAACGTGTGCATGTGCGGAACGGACGGCACATTCGATTCCATGGGTGAAGGCATGATCGTCAATTTCGACGGCACGCTTGTTGCCCATGGCACCAGCGGCCGTCCTGATGAAATCATCACCGCCGAGGTCCGCCCGGACCTGGTGCGCGAGGCGCGCGCCAACTGGGGCGTCGAGAACAACATCTACCAGTTCGGCCACCGGGGTTATGTGGCCGTCAAGGGCGGAGCGCAGGACTGCCCCTACACCTACATGACGGACCTGGCTGCTGGCACCTACCGCCTGCCGTGGGAGAATGACGTCGTCCACACGGACGGAACCTCCTGCGGCTTCGACACCCCGACCCGCCTTTACGGCGACAGCAAGACCCAGGACGCAGCGGAGTAACCGGCCATGAGCATTGTCGACATCAAGACCGACGAGGACATCGCCGGGAGCGGAGGCCCGGTCGAGGCCGATCCCTATCCCTGGCCGTTCGACGGGGACCTGAGACCGGAAAACACCGCCCTGATCGTGATTGACATGCAGACCGACTTCTGCGGGCCGGGCGGTTATGTGGATACGATGGGCTATGACCTGTCGCTGACCCGGGCGCCGATCGAGCCGATCCGCAAGGTCCTCGGCGCCATGCGTGGCAAGGGGTACCACGTCATCCACACCAGGGAGGGGCACAGGCCCGATCTCGCGGACCTGCCGGCCAACAAGCGCTGGCGGTCTCGGCGCATCGGCGCGGGTATCGGCGACAGCGGCCCGTGCGGCAAGATCCTGGTGCGCGGCGAACCGGGCTGGGAAATCATTCCCGAGCTTGCACCGCTTTCGGGCGAGCCGGTCATCGACAAGCCGGGCAAGGGGTCTTTCTGCGCCACGGACCTTGAATTGCTGTTGCGCATGCGCGGCATCCGCAATCTGGTGCTGACCGGGATCACCACGGATGTGTGCGTTCACACCACCATGCGCGAGGCAAACGACCGGGGGTTCGAATGCCTGATTCTCTCGGACTGCTGCGGGGCGACCGACAGGGGCAACCACGACGCGGCACTCAAGATGGTGACCATGCAGGGCGGGGTGTTCGGCGCGGTCGCCGATAGCCAGACCTTCCTCAAGGGGCTGTCCTGATGGCCGTGCTCCAATCCCGTCCAGAAGGCGCGCGCCGTGCCATCGGCCTTGAAACCATCGGCATGACCAAGGCCTTCGGCCCGCTCGTCGCACTGGACGATGTCTCCATAAGGGTCCGTCCGGGCTCCTTTCACGCGCTGCTCGGAGAAAACGGCGCAGGCAAGTCGACCCTCGTGAAATGCGTGATGGGGTTCTACCAGCCGACAAGCGGATCCGCCCTCGTGAACGACCGGGAGGTGTCCATCCCCAATCCGAAGGCGGCCCACGCGCTCGGCATCGGCATGGTCTACCAGCACTTCACGCTGGTGCCCTCGCTCACGGCGGCCGAGAACCTGGTGATATCGCGCGCCGACACTCCGGCGGTCATCGACTGGGCGAAGGAACGCAAGGCACTGGAAGCGTTTCTGGAGACAACCCCGTTCAAGGTTCCACTCGACATGCCGGTATCCGGCCTCTCCGCCGGCGAAAAGCAGAAACTGGAAATCCTGAAACAGCTCTATCTCGACCAGAGTTTCCTGATCCTTGACGAACCGACCTCCGTGCTGACGCCGGACGAGGCCGACGAGGTGCTCGGGCTTCTGCGCGGCATGACGGAAGCCGGTGAACTGACCATCCTGATGATCACGCACAAGTTTCGGGAGGTCACCGCCTATGCGGACGAGGTGACCGTGCTGCGGCGCGGTCGCATGGTGGGCTCGGGCAAGGTCTCGGATCTTTCCATCGATGACATGAGCCGCATGATGATCGGTGACACCGCGATCCGTGAAAGCGCGGCTCGCAAGGCGCATTCGGGCGAACCGCTGAAGCTCGAGATCGCGGGCCTCTTTGCCGATGACGACGAGGAATTGCCCGCCCTCGAAGCCGTCAACCTCAAGGTTCGCTGCGGTGAAATCCTCGGCATTGCAGGCGTTTCGGGAAACGGCCAGTCCGAATTGATCCAGGTTCTTTCCGGTCAGCGGCTGCCTTCGGACGGCCGGATCTTCATCGACGGCAAGCCTTATGAGCCTGAACGAAAGCTCATGGACAGTTTCAAGGTATTCGGGTTTTCCGAGGAACCCTTGCGCAATGCGGCGGTGCCACGCATGAGTGTCGCGGAAAACATGGCTTTCCGGACCTTCGACAAGGTGCCGATCTCGCCGTTCCGGGGGTGGCTGTCGCCGTCGCCGATGCTCAAGAAGGCACGGGATCTGATCGCCGCCTACCGGGTCAAGACGCCCTCGACGGAAGAGCCGATCGAAAACCTGTCCGGCGGCAACGTGCAACGTGCGATCCTGGCGCGCGAGATCTCGGGCGAGGTGGAGGTACTGATCGTCGCCAATCCGTGTTTCGGGCTCGATTTCGCGTCCGTTGCGGAGATTCGGGCCCAGATCATGGACCAGCGCAACCGGGGCGCTGCGGTGCTGCTGGTGTCCGAGGATCTCGACGAGATCCTTGAACTCGCCGACACGGTCGCGGTGATGTCGGAAGGCCGGATCACCTACACCTCGCCGATGGACCGGACCGACCGGGCGACCATCGGTCACGCCATGGCGGGGCATCACTGATGATCACCGTCGAAGCGCATCCATTCGCCTTTGCCTTCGATCCCGCTTCGGTGGCCTTGATCGTGATCGACATGCAGAGGGATTTCATTGAGCCCGGCGGCTTCGGGGAAACCCTGGGCAATGACGTCTCGCATCTGCAACGGGTGATCCAGCCGACCGCCGACCTTCTGGCCTTGTTCCGCCGGGAAGGCTGGCCGGTCATCCATACACGCGAGGATCATCTCCCCGATCTCTCCGACTGCCCGCCTGCCAAACGCGAGCGCGGTTCGCCGAGCTTGAGGATCGGTGATCCGGGGCCCATGGGCCGGATCCTTGTCCGGGGAGAACCGGGGGCCGATATTGTTCCCGCCTGCGCTCCGGTCGACGGCGAGATCGTTATCGACAAGCCGGGCAAGGGCGCTTTCCACGCGACCGATCTCGGCGGCGTTCTGGCGAAGCTTGGCGTCAGGAGCCTTGTCTTCGCGGGCGTGACGACGGAAGTCTGCGTCCAGACCACCATGCGCGAGGCGAATGACCGCGGTTTCGAATGCCTGCTGATCGAGGAGGCAACGGAAAGCTATTTTCCGGAATTCAAGGCCGCTACGCTGGAGATGATCCGCGCCCAGGGCGCAATTGTCGGCTGGACGGCACCGCTGGCCGCCCTGGAACGCGCGGTTGAAAGGGAGCAGGTCAATGGATGAAACGTTCGATGCGGGGACTTATGTCGCGCAGATGGAAAAGGTGATGGGCCTCGCCGTAGATGATGACTGGCGCGAGGGGGTGGAGGCCAACATGGCGGCGACCGCAAGGGCGGCCGAACTGGTGCTTGCCTTCCCGCTGGAGGAAGAGGTCGAGGCCGCGCCGGTGTTCGTGCCATGACAGGTCTTCCAGGTGATCTGACCAACCCGACGGCGGCTCAAACGGTGAAAGCCGTCAGTAGCGGCGCCACCAGCGCCGAAGCGGTTGCGACCCACGCCCTCCAGACGGTCGACAGGCTCGATCCGTATATCAACGCCTTCACGGACGTGACAGCCGACCGCGCCCTCGGTGAGGCAAGGGCGGTCGACGCGGCACTTGCACGGGGCGAGGATCTGCCGCTTGCCGGTGTCGCCTATGCGGTCAAGAACCTCTTCGACATGGAGGGCGTCACGACGCGGGCCGGGTCGAAAATCAACCGGGAAAACCCGCCGGCCAGGGCGGATGCGACCCTGATTGCCAGGCTCCGTTCCGCGGGGGCGGTGCTCATCGGCGGCTTGAACATGGGCGAATACGCCTATGATTTTACCGGTGAAAACGTCCATGACGGCAATTGTCTCAATCCCCATGATACGACACGCATGTCGGGTGGATCGTCGTCCGGGTCCGGCGCTGCGGCCGCCGCCGGAATGGTCTCTGTCACCCTTGGATCGGACACCAACGGTTCGATCCGGGTGCCGTCGTCCTTTTGCGGCCTGTTCGGCCTGAAGCCGACCTTCGGGCGCCTCAGCCGCGCGGGAACCTTTCCCTTTGTCGGCGATCTCGATCACCTGGGTCCACTCGCCCGCACCGCGGAAGACCTGGCGCTTGTCTTCGATGTCATGCAGGGACCCGACAGCCGGGATCCGGCGCAGGCGGACCGGCCTTTTCTTGCCACGGTCCCGGAGCTGGCGAAGGGCATGGACGGGCTCAAGGTTGCCGTTGCCGGCGGTTATTTTCGGCAGAAGGGCATGCCGGCCGCCTTCCAGGCGGTGGACCGTATCGCCGAAGCGCTCGGAGGCGCGGACGAAATCGATATCCCGGAAGCTGCAAGGGCACGGGCATCGGCCTATGTCATCACGACGGCGCAGTCGTCGGCGCTCCATCTGGCGCGGATCCGGGCGCGTGCGGGCGATTTTGATCCCGATACACGCGACCGGTTTCTGTCAGGCGCCATGGTGCCGGCGGCCTGGGTGCAGCAGGCGCAGCGGTTCCGGAGCTGGTTCCGGACGATGATGCGCGACCTCTTCGAAAACGTCGATATCCTGCTGGCCCCGGCGACGCCGTTCCATGCCTTGCCGACGGGAACAAGGACGATCGTTCTGGATGGCGAAGAAATGCCGGCGCGGCCGAATATCGGTCTCTTCACGCAGCCGGTTTCCTTTGCAGGTCTGCCCGTGGTCACGGTTCCGGTATGGCTGCCGGGTGCGGATCTGCCGATCGGTGTCCAGGTGATCGCCAGGGCCTGGCGCGAGGATCTGGCGCTCAGGGTGGCGCACCATCTTCAGCTTGCCGGCGCAGCCGCCGCGCCGATCGCCAAACTCCGCTAGAGGGAAGGGACACATGAACGAGGCACGATGGGCTGGCCGCCACTCCGACAAGGATCTGGTCCGCAACCGCATCTGGGAAAACCTGGTCGACACCGGGGTCAATGTCGGGCCGGTGGACAGCCGGATCCCGAATTTCGCAGGCGCGGATCTGGCCGCGCTCAATCTGTCGCGGCTGGACGCCTGGAAAGACGCCCGGACCGTCAAGTGCAATCCTGACCCGCCGCAGATCCCCGTCCGCTTGCGCGCGCTCTATGACGGCAAGATCGTCTACGCACCGGTTCCCGAACTCGTCAAACCGTTTCCCTTCGTGCGCCTCGATCCCGAACGCCTGGAGAAAGAGGGCATCCAGTTCGAGCTGGCGGCCACGTCCCAGGGCTTTGTCGACTACGGCGAGCCGGTGGAATTCGAGGAGATGGAACCGCTCGACTTTGTCGTGGTCGGCTGCGTGGCTGTCACGAGGAACGGCGGACGCACCGGCAAGGGTGGTGGTTTCGCGGACCTTGAACTCGGCATATTCCGTGAACTCGGCAAGCTTCGGACCGACACGCCGCTGACAACGACGGTGCATGCCTCGCAGGTCGTGGCCAATGCCGACGTCATCATGCAGGCCCATGACAGTGCGCTGCATTTCATAGCGACGGAAGGCGAACTGATCGATACCGCGACGCCTTATGCGCAACCGGCCGGGGTTGCCTGGGACTTCGTCCAGGAGGACCAGTACAGGGACATTCCTTTCCTCAAGACATTGCGTGAACGGATAGAGGCATGACCAGCCCAATGGAGATCGACTTGCCCGAAATCAGGGCCGAAGTGGAAGCTGTCTTTGCCGAATACGAGACGGCGCTTGTGGCCAATGATGTGGAGGTTCTGGACCGGTTGTTCCTGAGGGCACCGACCACGATCCGCTATGGCGGCGGGGAAAACCTTTACGGTTATGACGAAATCGCAGCCTTCCGGTCCGCCCGTTCGTCGAAAGGCCTGGCGCGGCGGCTCGCGCGAACCGTCATCACCACCTACGGCACCGATGTCGCCACCGCATCGACCCTGTTCTACCGCGACAGCGCCCCCGGCAAGGTCGGCCGCCAGATGCAGACCTGGGTCCGCACCGCCGATGGCTGGCGCGTCGCCACAGCCCATGTGAGCGTCATCGATGCTCAACCCTGAATTTGGCCCAACCCTGAATTTTGCAATGCCCAGATGCCCTTCAAACACGGCATCCCGGTTTCAAAAAAGTCTCGGTGTTTCGCGAACGCGCCCAACAACCGGTTGGGTGTGAAGCCGCGCGGTCTCCGGACAATCTTCTCCGAAACAGCGGCGCATTTCCCGCCGATGCGAAAAACTTTTTAAAATCAGCGTTGTAAATGAGAAAGAAATGGTCGGAGTGAGAGGATTCGAACCTCCGACCCCCTCGTCCCGAACGAGGTGCGCTACCAGGCTGCGCTACACTCCGACATGATACCGGGCTGCATGGATTGAAGCCCACCGGGAACAGCGGGCAAGGCCACGCTGCGTGGAGCGTCATTTAGCAAAGCTGACCTCTTCCCGCAAGAGCTTTGCCTCGGCGCTGCCGCTTTTTTTGAATACCTTGAAAAACCGCAAGGAAACGGGCCGATCCGGCGCCGGGTTTCAAATAGGGAGACCGATCAGCCCGTCGGCCAAAAGCCCCGGCCGTTTCCCGCCGGCGCGTTTTCCTGCGGGGCCACGTGCGGCGCTGTCTTCAGGCGTGGCCGTACACCCAGAACCTTTCATACAGCCCTCACCGGCTTCCGGAGCGACCTGTCAGCCCCGCAAGATGCACCGTTTTGAAGAGGCCCTGGATAGCGCATCGCCGCGCCTCCGGGCGCTAAAAATCCGTCTGGGGAAAACCGTGCCAGAGGGGAGGGGCAACAGCTACAGGAAGACTTGCGCAGATCAAGCGACATCGCTATACAGCGTTCCCACAGCGTTGGGGTGTAGCCAAGCGGTAAGGCACCGGTTTTTGGTACCGGCATGCGAAGGTTCGAATCCTTCCACCCCAGCCAGTTTTCCTGAAAATTCGGTTTTGAATAGATCCGGCTTGAAACCGGGTTCGCATAATATGGAATGTGTGTAGCTGTAGCGCGCAACTTCACTTGGCATTTGTAGCGCGCAACTTCGTTTGGCATTTCGCGCAACTTCACTTGGCACCCAGATTGCCTAGCATGCCCCTCCTAAATTGGCCGAGCTAAGTTATTCGTGTGCACCAAGCTCTCCGTCGCTAACACGGTTGAAATTGAAACCAGTAAGCGTTGCGCATGGATTGATCGGGTCGCCCCACAACGCTCGGCGTTCTGCCTCAGGCTTTGCCCAGAAATGGCCAATGGCCGCGACATTGCCGAAATGAAGTACCAATTCTGAGGTTCGGAGAATTCGAGCCAGGCAAGATCTGGAAACCCATTCGCTGACTGCTTCGAGTTTAGCGAGGTGGATGCGCACTTGCCGGTCAAACTCCTCAAGGTGCTGATTTTCGTGAAGGTGTTCGACGTCGCTACGAACGCGATACAAGTCGCCCATCAATTCGTGATGGTGAGGGCCAACGAATAGTTCAGTTCTGCTCTTGAATTGCCTGAGGGTTTGACCTTGTTTCGGAGCAATTAGCCCTTCAATGCAGCGTGTGAACTGATGTATCCGCTCAAGGATACCACGCTCGCACCTCGCTTCCTGGTACAAATTCATGCAACGGTGCAGGCGCCACCTATTGTGATCAGTAGACTGACGCAATTTAGCAAGTCCCCTTGCAATTGGAAATGCATCCTGCAAATCTTTGCGTGATATCGGTCTATCATCGTGCACGATTGATGCCAACGGAGGATCAATTGATCCAAACTGACGGACATCGATAACGCCGTTAACGCAGCTGCCTGTCGCTGTGAAGGCAGCATCCGTTGAACCGAACTTTCGGATTAGAGTGAGGCCCGTAAACCAGTCACCGACTGCCCCTTGCAAGCGCTTATTCTCTGCATCGAGAACGCTCGGCGATGTAGATGCCATTGTTGCTAGTAGGTATAGACTGCACGATTCAATATCCTCAATTCGCAGGCTCCCAAGCCACAGCTTCCAATGTTCAGGAAACTCGAAATCGGCATTGGGAAGGCCAATTAAGCCACCAGGGCACTCGAACCGGTTGATATCGTCGGTAATGCCGACATCTACGCCTATTAGTGCGAATTTCTGGTTGTTTTCAATCCAATCAGGTGCCTGCACCACCGTAATACCTCAAAGTTTCGTTCGCATCCTAAACTTCCGCCTTCTCAATCGGCCTGGGATCGGCTTCCGTCTTCGAGGAGTTGATCGTCCGACCCACCCGATGGTACTCGAACTCTGAGCCTAGGCTATTGCCGAGCAATACCTTGGCGTCGGGAACAGGTGTGCCCGGATCAAGCCAGGCATCATATGCATCCTTATTCAGGCCAATCGGCATTCTGTTATGGACCTGATCAATCGGCGATACTGCCGGTGCTGTTAAGATTGTGAAGGATGTTACATCTAGTTTGTCATTGTAGGCCCACAGCCCCGCAAACGAGAACGGGGCACCATCCGGAAGATGGATAAACCACGGATCCCGGCCGCCATCCTCACCCTTGGTCCATTCGTACCAGCCATCGGCAGGCACCAAGCACCGGCGAGACTTGTATGCATCCCGAAAGGCCGGTTTCTTTTCCGCGTCTTCTGAGCGGGCATTGAACATCGGATATTTGGATTGAAGCTCTTTCGCCCAATGCGGCACAAGCCACCAGCGGCCGTCAGAGACTGTCTGGTTGCCGTCATTGTCGAGACGGACGAAGGGTGCTTCCTGGGTCGACGCAATATTGTACCGCGCTGCCGTGTTGCGTGTGAGGTATTTGTCGTTCAAGCGATAAAGCCTGACGATCTCGCGCCACGGTCTGATTTGAGTAAAACGGCCACACACGCTTCGCAAACTCCATCCAAACAAGCCAATTAAAGGCTATTTAAGCCGCCTTTGAAAGCCGCTCGCTGGCGATGTCGTAATATGCCACCTCCCGCTCGCACCCGACAAACCGTCGCCCGGCCCTCAGAGCAGCCACACCTGTTGTACCTGACCCCGCAAACGGATCCAGAATCGTCCCGGCCGGGCAAACCTGAACCAGTGCGTCCATCAGCGGTACCGGCTTGCCGGTAGAGTGGAGCTTCGGCCCTCCGGCCATGACACCGCAGCGGATCACGCCCGGATATGTCGGCCCATCCTTGTCGTGCCAGGCACCTTTCGAACCCCAGAGGACAAACTCCGCCTGCTGTCGGAACCTCCCTTTTGCCGGCCTGCAGGCTTCGGTCTTGTCCCACGGCACACAGCCCCGGTAAGTGAAACCAGCCGCCTGGACTGCGTCGATCATGACCGAAAGCTGCCTCCAGTCCGTGAAGACCAGAAAGGGGGAGCCGGGTTTCAGAACCCGGTGTGCCTCTGCCAGCCATAAGGTGGACCAGAGCAGATAAGAATGCTGATCCCGGTTCTCGCCGGAGAACTCAGGATACTTGCCCGGGTTGTTGAGGTACTTGTTGTTGGCGCTGTCGGCCGTTCTGCTCGCGGCATGCAGTCCTCCGGAGCTGTAGGGCGGGTCTGTCACCAGAGCATCGAATTGGTCTGCCGACTGCTCATGCAGCCAGGTCAGGGCGTCTTGCTGAAAGAGTTTCCAGGACATGTCTTCTCCGGAGGATGGCGCTCACGGCGTTCGGAGAAGGGCTCAATTGGCCTCAGGTTGTTCAAGGTGCCGCATCGCGTGCACTTGATTTCGACAGGACCGACTATCGCTCGGTCGGCGGATTTCATCAAGAGTTTGCGGCAAGAGCCGCAACGAATTTCATTCATGGGATTCGACAACCTTATGGCGACTCGTCCATATAATCCGGGCATCGCGCGATGCACCGGGCGCGGTGGTTGTCACAGGCTACCGGGCGGGCTGAAGATTGGCGTTGGAGGCCCGCCGTCCGGACGAAAGTCCGGACCGTCCGCCAGCTAGGGGGGAGCAAATTTGCTGGGGTTCTGGTTATCAGTGCTAGGCTTAAGCTTGGACATTATCGGCGTTTGTTGTGCCGCTCCGTTAGTCGCAAGAGCGTCAGAAAATGGAAGGCGAAGGAACGCGCTAAAAGCTTTGGAAACAATCGAACAGGATATCAAAATCCAAGTAGCAGTAGAGCTCCAAGAGCCTGGTCTGCGAGAGTATTGGCGACAGAGGTTTAAATTACCGATTTTAGATATGTACCTGAAAGAAATTGCTGGCCCTGCGCGGCATCTGGAAATGCACGAAGAGTGGGGGGCTTTGAAGAGGTATCTGCAATATGGTTGTGAAAACGAAGCGGCCCTAAAGTCGGCAATTGGCAGTCTCCGAAGAGCATTTTCGGAACGTTGGGGTGAAGTGCCCACCTTCATCGATTTGAGAAAGGCTGAGAGATGGGGGTTCGCTTTTATCCTGATCGGATTCATTCTGCAGCTAATAGGGTTGATTTTCTCCGCTCCGGTTGCAGGGTAAGGCGGTGCAGGCTTGTCCATCAATTTCCAGCTCACTCCCTCGTCTCCACTTCCACCATCGTCACCCAGCCACCGCCTTCCGGGTCGATCGTGTGACTGACGCTGCTGGCGACCCACTGGATGGCCCCGATCGCCGTCCCGAAGCCGGTAAGTATGACCGGCGCACCGGCAACCGCCGCAGGGTTGCCGCGCATCTCAAATGAGCCCGTGCCGCTCCAACGGGTGAGGGCCGTCACCATTGTCGCGGCGGTCTTTTTTGCTTCCGCCTGGCTGGGCGTCAGGTGAAGCGCGCTGAACGGCCCGCCTGTCTCACCGAACGACTGGTTTTCCCGCCCCACCCGGCCTTTCTTCGGGTCGTACCAGCTGGTTTCGGTCTTCTCATGCGCCGGCCGTTCCTCGATATCGACATCCCAGCCATAGACCCGGCGCCGGTCGATCAGGATCGGCGGCAGATCCTTGCCCGAGCCCGATTGCGCCTTGCCCCGCTCCAGGACGACCAGCTTGCCGGCCTGGGGCTTGACGACCGCGCCGATCTCGTCGGCCAGCTCGGTGGCGAAATCCAGCAGGCTCTGGTTCAGCCGCATCCGGTAGGGGATCTCGATCGACGCGATCACCGGGCTGACAAGCGCGGAAACGCCGGCCTCGGCCGCCAGGCTCTCGAAGATCTTCCCGGCGGTGCCGAACCCGCCCTCGGGGTCGTAGTGTTTTGAGCCGCTGGCCTTCATCTTGTCGATGAAATCAGCCGCCCGGCAATGCACCTCCATCGTCTCGCCATCCTCGGCCGAGCCGCCGAAGGCCGTGCGGCTGACCGTGAAGCTGCCGAAGTCCGCCGCCGCGCCGGGTACAAACCCGGCCTTGATGGAATAGCGCGTACCCTTGGGGGGCGGAGAAAAGGGCGGGGCCTTGAATGTCAGCACAGCCTCGTCGCTTTCGTATCCGGCCTGATCGGTGATGGACACACTGAGCAGATCGCTGCCCCAGAAGGGAACGAGATTGGCGCTTGTGGGCCCGGAGACGATCACAAAGGGACGGGCGATCATTCCCAGGGCCTCACCGGGGTTTCATCTGCGGCTTCGGGGGCTGCGGGCACGCTTAGGATTGTGCCGAAGGCAACGTCGCCGGCCGGGTTTTTCTTGTCGCCGGAAAGGCGCCGGTTGGCGGTGAGCAGCGTCTCCGTGGTCGCGCCGCGTTCGCTGCCGTAAAGATCGCGGGCAACGCGGTCGATCCGCTCCGCGTCTTCCGTGACCGTGTAGGTGGTGACTGGATTATCGGTCATGTTGCCTCACACGAAGACCAGGCCGATTTCGGCGTTGAGGGACCGGCCCCGGCCGGTGAACGGATGGAAGCGGTCTTCATCCATGTAAAGCTCGCGGATGACGACCAGACCGAGATTGTCGGCGGCCAGATTGGCGCCGAGACGCAGATAAAGCACCGGCAATTGCGCGGTGTGCTGCGTTTGCAGCCAACCTAGGGCGTCCATGCCGCCGAAGACAAAGGGAAGGGTGAGGACTTCCAGCCTGGCGGAGCGCTCGCCGATCCCGGTCAATTGATAATCCATGCCGGTGAAGGTCGCCCGGCCGGGCACGCGGGTCTCGCTTGCCTGGCTCACATGCTGCGGATTGAGACCGATGACCTTGAGCTGGGCGGCGCCGATGGACACGAGCGACGTCATGCGAAGTCTCCGGTGTCATGCAGCGCACGGGCGCGGGCGGTGCGGATGGCCCGGTTTTGCATGCGCTGTGCTTCGCGGGCGGCCCGTTCCGGATCGCGCACCTGGTTGAAAGTGTTCTGGATCTTCAGGGCGGGAGCAGGCGCAGCCGGCACCGATTTGAAGGACCGCCCCGGACCGCGCTCCCTGTGCGAGATCGGGTCGGCACCGGAGAAACTCGGATTGATCTTCGGCGTGGCGGTGAAGGAAAAACGGGCCTTCAGCTGATCGGCGATCGCGGTTGCCTTGCCGGCCTCTTCTGTGAGCGCATCGGCAAACTCCGACCCGGCCTTGTCGCCAGCTTCCCGGAAGGACTGCGGACCGGGTACCAGGCGTTCAAGGTTCGCGGTACCAGGTTTGGCGCGCGGCGCGGGGACGCCTCCGGGCGCTGGAGATTGCGGCTCGCCCCCACCCTGGAGCTGGCGGGCCTGTTGCAACTGCCACTCCAGTTCCTTCAGCCGCAGTTCCAGGGGCAGGCGGGCCGTATCCGGCAGGCCGAAACGGGATTCCGGCCGGTTCTCGATCTGGCCCTTCAACTCCTCGATTTCCAATTGGAGCGCCCCGGTATCGACCGACTTGAGCCGGCCGGTGTTGGCGATGCTTTCCTCCTGCCTGCGGAAGGCCGGGTTGATCCAGCCGATGAACTCCTCGATGAGCGGATTGGTGATGCCGCCCCAAAGGGAGCCTGCCGTGCGGCCGCTCTTGGTCAAGGCTGCTTTCCTGCGATCCGATTGCGCCTTGGGCGTGTTCTCCAGAAAGCCGGCGTCGAGATCGACGATGCCCTCTGACTTGTTGCGGATGGCTGCGTAAGCCTGATTGTAGAAAGCGCGGTTGTTCAGGAGGGGCCGCAGGGCGGATTTGGCCTGCATGTCGCCGAAGAGTTCGCCAATGGCAAATTCGTTGCCGCCGGTCAGGCGTTGAACCTCATCGAGAAGCGCCAGGATATAGGGCGTTCCCTGTTCCTGCGCCCGCCCGGAAACGGCTCTGAGATCCACGCCCTTTTCCTCGAAATTTTTGACGGTCTCCGGTGAAGCCATTTTCGACAGGAGGTTCTGCAGGTTGGTTGCCGCGCCCGCTTCCATGCCGGCGCCTTTGCGCACGACCTGGGCGAGGGCCACCAGCTCGGCCGAGGCGTCCAGTCCGGAGCGGCCGCTGGCGCTGTAAAGCGCACCCAGCTCCGGGAAGTATTTCGCCATCGCCTCGATTTCGAATTCACCTTCCTTGCCGCCCTTGACGATCTGGTCGAGGAAGGCCGGAACCTGATTTTCCTTGATCCCGAGATTGTTGATCGCGGCGGTTACGGCACGGGCGATGATTTCGGGCTCTGAGCCCGAGGCGAAGGCGGTTTTACCGACCGGCATGAGGAGGGCGTTCTGGCGTGCAACGGGGAAGTTCGCCGCCGCGAACACGTTCCGGGCGGCGTTGACCGCTTCCGTATCCTGGCCGAAGCGCATGGCGACACGGGTGTTTTCCGCCTTGATCGCCTTGACCACTTCCGGGTCGCGCATTTCGGCGGTCACGGCCACGCGGGCGGCCGCGTCGTCCACGGAGTTAAAGCCCTTTTCAAGTTGGTTTAAACCGCGCACGATATTATCGACGGCCGCGAAGGCCGCCAGGGCGCCGAAGGCGCGGCCGGCGGTCGTTTCCAGCCCGCCCATCACGCCCGTCAGGCGCTTTGCCGGAACGACGACCGCGCCCTGGTCCGCGACCCGGCGCCCGAGCCCGTCCACTTTTCTCGTCGCGCGATCCACCTCGCCATGCAGCGCCCGGAACTTGGTGCGGTCGATTGTCCTCAACCTGTTGCCCGCCTGCGTCGCCGCATTGCCAAGCTGCTTCAGCTCCCGTTCCACCCGGTCGGTTTTCTGGGCGTTGAGCGCGCGCATCTTGTTGGCGGGCAGTTCCAGGGCGGTGGCCGCTTTGCGGGCATTGCCGCTGATCTTGTCGAGATCCCGGCCGAGCTTGCGGGTGCCGGAGCCGTCGAGCCGGTCGGCCGCCCGGTCAATCTCCTGAAGGTCTTTCTTGGCACGGCGGGCGCCGCGATCCTTGTAGTCAAGGCGCAGCTTTAGCGAAACGTCCATTCAAGTCTCCGCCTTGTCAGTTCCGGTCATCAGGCCAAAGGTCTCGCCGTGGATGTCGTCGGCCTCTTTCCACCACAGCAGGCACTCGGTCCATTCCCAGCCGAGCACCTGGTGAAGGGGCGTGTGAAGGATGGCGGCCGTGCGGGCGGCGATGCGCCGCCAGTCTTCCGGACGCGCTCTCAGGCGTCGTCCGCCCGGAAGACGCGCGGAAAAAAATCCAGGCACCGTTCGCTTACCGCATCGCCGTCATCGTCCATCAGGCCGCGCAGCACGGCGGCCGGCAGTCCGGTCTGGGCGGCGTAGATCTCATAGAGGTCCAGCTTGCCGTCGCGCATTTTGGAGGCGATCTGCCCGACTTTCGCGACGGTCAGCCGGCGCACGGTGATGCTCTTCACTGTGCGTCCGGACCACTTGAACGGATGACTGAGCGGCACCTCGGCAAGACGTGTTGCCGGATCGGACTGGAAATCGAGATCCGCGATATCAACCGGCACTTCCGGCGCGGGTTCGAGTGCGGATGGCGCGGCCGTGTTGTCCAGATCCGCCGTCAGGTCCTCCGGCGGCATCTGGATCTCTTCAAGCGGCACGTCCAGACCGGGTTTTCTGCTGTCGTTCATGGATGCTGCCTCAGGCCGCGATGATCGCGTTGTGATCGGCGCTGTAGTCGGCGCCGTTGATGACGATCTTGTTGGCGAAGAAGTCGAAGGCGTGGATCCGTTTGCCGTCCACGATGTCCTCATAGGCGACGATCGAGCCGACCTGATATTCGGTCTGTCCGCCGCGCTTGCCGCTGACACGGGGCTGGCTGACCGCGCTCACCAGGCCTTTCAGGATCACGACCCGGCCGATGTTCTTGCCGGCCTGCAGGTCGCGCAGGCGCTCATAATAGTAGAACGTGGTCCAGTCGCCCGCCTCGCGGCCGAAGAGAGAACGCACGTCGTCATGTGAGCCGTGCAGGGAGAAGGGGGCCGACAGGGGCTCGATCTCGCCGGGGTTCTCGAAAGCCATCCAGCTTCCCGCCAGGGTGATCGTGTCCTGGACACGGCTGAGGTTCGGCATCTGCACGGTGTCGAGGCGCAAGCGCTGGTTCAGCGTATCGACATACCAGTTCGCGCCATAGATCACGCTATCCATGTTCGGTTCCTTTAAGCTGTGCTGGCTACGCGGATGTTCTGGTCGCCGAGGGCCTCAAGGGCCTGGGCGATATTTTCCGCCAGAAGATCGAAGGCTTCCGGCTGGGGCTCGGTGAAGATCTGCAGATCGACGAGATCCGGCGTTTCCTCGAAACGCAGCTTGACCTTCAGGGCGCCGTCCCGCAGGGAGGTATTGGGGTTCAGCGCCCGGTCCCAGATCACCTCGTAATCGATGATCGCGCCGAAGGCCTGGCGCTCGGCGCAGGCTTCGGAAATCGTCCGGTAGATGAGTGTCGCCAGATGGGGCCCGAGATCCTGGGCATTGTATTTGCGCATTGCCCGGATGAATGCCTTTTCAATCGAGCGGCGGGTGCGGATGCGCTTGATGGATCGGTAGTCCACAACGGTCGGATCGGTTGCCGTGGTGAAGGGCGCCCACAGCAGCTTGTTTTCGATGATCGTGCCGACACCGGACTGGCAGAGAAAATTGCTGTCGGAAGTCGGGTCGCCGTCGCGGTGGCTGACACGGGTCTCGACGCCTCTGATCCCGACCAGGGGCTTGTTCCAGGCGGCTTTGTAAGGGTTGCCTGCTTCCGCATCCCGCTTCAGGATCTGGGCCGCCCAGGAGGTGGACATGGGGGCGGTCGCATCGGCGCCGTCCTTCCAGATCTTCACGCGCGGATAGCCCATCAGGATATTGAGCGAGGTGGCGAAGTCGGCAGCCGAGGTCGCGGCGGTTTCGCGCGTGGTGCCATCGGCATCGGCGACCACGAAGCAGTCGATGATTTTGGCGCAGACACCTTCGGCGGCCGTTACCACCGGATTGGCTGCATTGCCCGGTCGCTGGTGGCTGTACTCCGGCGCGATGATCAGTGCCGGCTCGATACCGATTTCCGAAAGAGCTTCCTGAAGTGCCCAGACACCGGTCTTCTCCGTGGCGCTGCCGGCAATGTGCCCGAGCTGGGTTTCCTCGTCCGGGCCCTCGGGGCATCGGCTGAAGATGACATCGGTGGAGATGCCGGCAGACGCGATCTGCTCGATCGCGTCTTTGGCAACGCCATTGCCCAGAAGGGCGATTGTGGCCGCGTCTTCCGTCGACACGGCGATGGGCTTGTGCATTTCAATGGAGTTGTCGGCCTCGGGGGCCGGCAGGCACATGCCGATGTAGGTCTGGCGCGCATTGATGGAGGCGACGGTGGGTGTCAGATCCGAAAAGACGCGGGTACCGACATTGGGGACGATGGCGCTCATATCAGCGTGGTCTCCGGCCAAGGGTTAAAGGCAGTTGAAGCTGCCTTCATCATCGGCCGGACGCGCAAAAAAAAGGGGCTGACGATCGTCAGCCCACGGGATTTGTCCTTCGGATATGCGTCATATTGCAGAAAGAAAGGGGCTTGCGCAATCCCGTCTTCTCAGAGCGACAGGGCCTCCTGCCAGAGCGTGTCTACGTCTTCGGGCGAAAATCCCAACGTGCCCGACAGGCTTACGATGAGGGGGTGGAGCCGCTCGAACTGTGTCGCGTATTCCCATTCGATTTGTGCATTGGCGCGCTCGATGTCGTCGGCGATCTGCGCGATGGCCGAGTCCACCTGGTCGAGAGTACGACCGGATTGCACCAGAGCGAGCCGGAATTGCCGGGCGGTCAAGGGGGGCATCCTGGCACGAAGATCCTCGGCTGCCGGCGCACTCCATTCGGGGATCGCGCCTCCTGCATTCAGCCAGGACTGCGCGGCCTCGATGACCTTAAGGTTCCAGGCATTGTTTTCACCCGGCCTCAGTCCGGTAAAAAGGATCTCGCGTTCGCCGTTCGGCCATTCCACTTCATATTCCACCGTTCCGATGAGTTGGCTCAGGTCCGCAAGGGTGTGATCGGTCTCATGGTGCGGCAGGACGCCGATGATCTGTACAATGGAAGCGTTCATCAGGCGACCCTCTGCATAAGAGCGATCGGACCATCTGCAAGTCCGCGAGCCCGCCAGGTGCCGGTAAGACCGGATCCCCGGTTGGGGTGTGAGCTGTCGACATATTGCGCGCTGTTGCCGGTGTAGTGGTAGACCGCTCTGGAGGCGCTGCGGTTCAGGTTACTTCTGCCAGATGCGAGCAGCGTGTGACCGATCGGAAAGTTGGTCGCGCCGCTGCTCGTTTGCGTATCGCAGAGTGCCAGCTTGTGGAAGCCGCCGTCATTTTCTTCCACCACGAAACAATTCTGGCTGTCATCCCACCCGAGTGACCGCCAGGTGTTGCTGTTGTCGTCATAGAAATGATGCCAGCTGTCGCCTCCGCCGTTTTTTCCCGTGTAAAGATCGCCGTGGCCCGCCAGGTTGCCCGTCACCGTCAGGCTTCCCGACATGGTGTCGCTTGCATCGGAGCGGACAAACTGGCTGCTGTTGAGCCCGTCAAGCTTGTCGCTGTCTGCGGCTTTCGCTGTCTTGCCGAGCTTTCCAGCCAGGAGTCCTGTGATTGTCGTTGAAAAGTCCGGATCGTTGCCGAGCGCGTTGGAAAGTTCGTTGAGCGTGTCCAGTGTATCGGGCGCCGCACCGACCAGATCGTTCAGTGCCGCCTGGATGTCGCTCACTTCGGCCTTGCCCGTCTGGATCTCGACAAGGGCCTCCTGGACGTTATTGGCGGTCAGGCCGGCGATCGCATCGATCGCGAAGAACTCCGCCCGTGCCGCAATCGCCCGCCACTTGCCGGTCAGATACTGCAGCAGCATGCCCTGGGTGACATCGGCCGTGTCGGTATCGGCAAGGTCGGAGAGGTTTTCCGGAAGGTTGGCGCTCGCCTGCGTGAGCACATCCAGGGCGTTCTGCAATCCGGTGATATCGCCGATCGCGTGACTGTGCTGGCTTTCCGCCTTGCCGCCAATTGCAACACTGGCGGCATGCAGCAACATGTCGATGAGATCGATTGCCAGGGCCAGACGGGCCATGTCCACGTCGAGGTTGTTGTCCGTATGCGGTTTCGGAATCGCATTGTGTTCGGTTACAGCGTCGGTTGTCATACCTGCCTCCTCAATAACCGTAGGCACGAAGCCGGGCGAGCGATGGGCGCGCTGCCGGCGTTCCGTTCAAGGTCAGTTTTATGCGGCCGCCATTGGGCGCGAAGAAACCGGCCAGCGCATGGGTGGGTTCGTTCCAGCCTCCGCCAAGGGCGCGCACCTTCTCCTGGGCGGCCTCCTGCCAGTTGCCGTCGCCGGCATCGACGGAGAGCGTGACATTCGCCCCTGCCGGCAGAAGCCTGTCGAACAGGGCGCGGAAGCCGATATCCCCGTCGATGGCGAAGCGTCTGGTGATGTAGTCGGCCTGGATCTGGATCTGGCCGCCGACGATCGTCGTTCCCGGCCAGAGCACGGGGGACAGATATTGCGTGCCTTTCAGCACCGCCCGAAGCTTGATCGTCTCCGAGACGTATTCGTCGAATTCCAGTGCCTGGCCCGGCGCAAGCGGGATTATCTCGCCATCCGCCCGTTCCAGCTCGTAGCGGAAAACCGTTGCGGCCGATTGCAGCTCCACCGTGCCGCGCACCAGAAGATCGGTGATCGCCTCGACCGGGCCTTCATAGAGAAGAACGGACTTCTCGGCCGGGTCGAAGCGTGCGGCGATGATGTCGATCTTCAGGTCGGTTTTCTGGTGCGGTATCCATTCGGTCCGGTTGGAGCCGGAATAAAGCACGCCGTTGGTGTAGGGCTGGGAGGAAACGAGCTGCTGGGTTTCGGGCACCACTTCGCCGAGCGTCGCCACCTTCAGGGCGTGGTCGTTGTCATCGCTCATGATGACCACGCAGTATTTTTCCGAAGCACTGGTGAAAACCGGAAAGCGCCAGCGCGGCCGCAGGATGTCGCCGGGCTGAGCATCCGTCATGGACACGAACACATCGGCCAGCACCTCGTTGGTCGGATATCCGTTCAATGTCCTGGCAAGCTGGCAATGAAGACCATTGGCCGGATCGCCGACGGCGGCGACTTCGACGTCGAAACCCAGATTGAAGCAATTGAACGGGGGGACGAAGGTCCAGGCGAGCGGGTCGGCATTCATGCCGCCCTCGCGGCCCGATCCATTGCCGGCCGTTTCGCCTCGAACGGTGGTCGCATTGGTAACCCGCGTCACATTGGTCACGTTGATGATGGTGGGCGGCGGTGCGGCGCGCGTCACGAGAACCACCTGCCGCATCGTTTCCACGGTGATTTCACCGGCACCGGCAAAGGACGCCTCCGCAAAACCGCCTGCCATGCCTTTGGCCGAAACAAGCTGGCTGCCGGTTGGCGTGCGCGCCGGGATCGTGAAGGTGCCGCTGATCTGTCCGGCCGCATCGGCCGGGGCTGCGTCTTCCGGGGTTACATCGCGCCCGGCGAAGGTGAGTTTTTCCAGTTCCTCATTGGGAGCAAAGCCCTCGATGATGAAGTCCACCTCGATCTGCCGCAGAAACTCCGCCTCTCGCGTTGACTGGCTGACCTCCTCCGTGATGGTCGAGCGGCCGGGAGACTGTCCGGGTGCGGCGCTGAATTCGCGGGTGACGGGCGACGTCCATTGGGTTTCTGTTTCCGTCCAGAAGTCGGCATTCGGATTGAGTAGCAGCGCGCCCGGCATGGGATTGAAATTGGCGTAAGGGTTGACCTTCATCTGGCCGGTCGCCAGCGGCTGGGACAAAACCACTTCCTCGGTATAGTCGAGGATCTCGAAGCCGCCGACGGTTCGCACGAACTGCTCATAGACCGGCAGTTGCAGAACGCCCTGATTGGTGGCGGCGGACTGAACTTCGCCATCGTCCCGGTAAAAGTCGTTCAGGAAGTTGTCGGTGAAGATCCCGTCGGCCGCTACCGCCGCGCTGTCCGGAACGGAGAGTTCCATTACCGTGCGATTGAGCTGTTCAACGGCCCTTAAAACGAGATCGAAATAGGCGCGGATCTCCTTGTAGGTCGCGACTTTGGTGCCGCTGTTGACGATGGCGGGAGCGCCGTCCCAGGTATTGTGGATCTCGGCAACCTCAAGATGGCCTTGCGGAGGGCGTGGCGGCAATGCGCCTTTTCGTGCCGCCACGCCCTTGATGATCTCGGGTGTGCCGTTGATGTTGAAACAGATCAGATCCTTTCGCGGGATCTTGGAATTGTAGGTGACCAGCGTCGTCTCGCCGGTCACGCCTCCGGAGACCGTGACGGTCGTATTGTCGAACGCATCCGGCGCCACCTGCTCGAAATAGAGATAGGTGACCACATAGGTGCTGCCCGAAGCCGGCTCATCGCCTTCCGGCGCCCAGGAGATTTCGTCGCCGTTCAGGAGATAGGTGGACGGGTCGAAGGTCACCGCGCTCTGGGTGACGCTCTCGATGCGGACGATCGATCCGTTTTGCAGCGTGTCCAGGCCGTTGGGGACAGGCCCACGCGAGACGTTCTCCGAAACCCGCTTCGTGACAACGGCTGTGACGACCGTATCGATGGGAGGCCGGGCCACGGTCAGGATCGCGGTGCCCGATCCGCCGTCGTTGAAGGCGATGGCCTCGGCCGGTACCAGTTCCAGATCGGGATCCTCGGGCTGGAAAATCGTGTAGGCTTCCGTGCGCGTTCTGCGCCAGCCTTCGATATTGGCTTCACCGGCCGCGATGGACAGGATCTGGTTTCCGGTACCGTCCGGGCCGAGGGCCGCGACATCGCAGCCGGAGACGATGTAGGGGCCGCGCGCCCGGTCATAGAGGGCAATCGTTCCCAGAATGCCATCGAGCGCCGGCGGCGGTGTCTGATCGACCACGGTGCCGTCGCGCACCTGGTAGACCTGGATGAACGCGCCATCGCCGCCAAGGTGGAGCAAGGCCCATTCCAGGGTTTCGTTGGTGCGGTAGGCACCGGGTTCGCCTTCCGCATAGCTGCCGGGATAAAGTCCGGCGAGTGAAGGGTCTTCCTCGTGGCCGGCATGAGAGACAACCCGGCGCACGCCCACGATCACGTCGCCGGCGACAGGAACCGCATCGAAGCTTGTCGCCGAAACCGACAGCACATGCCCGTCCACGTAGAGCTGTCCTTCCTGCAGGATGATGCTGGCCGTGACCGGTGCAGCCTCGGGATCGTCCGCATCGATGTCGAAGACGATCTTGATCTCCGCGCCGCTGACCCTGTTGCCGTTCGCGGCCACCAGATTGCCGATCGCCTGGGAGCGCCTGCGGGCAAGTCCCTGCAACTCGTTCAGCTCCGCGCCCTGGATAAACCGGCCTTCAGCGAAGAGCAGGGCGGTGCGTTCGGGAGGCGCGGAGGGAGTGCGGTCGTAAACGGCCGGAAGCCCGGATGTGTGTTCGTGTGCCATTCAAAACCTCATCAGGAACTGGAGATGCTCGCGAATGCTTTCGCCGAAGGAGATGGAGACAGGCTTGGTGGCGAGTTCCATGCCGCCCGTCAGACCGGCCGGATCCAGCCAGAGACGGCCGGGCCGTGCGGGATCGGTGACAGCGGCGTTGAAGAGGACCGAGACGGACGCGGCCTCGCTGCCCGAGCCGTCGCCGAAGTCTGTCCGGGCGAACAGGTAGATGCCGATCGGGTTGTCGAGGCCGGGTGCCAGATGGCCGGATCCGAAGGGATAGCCGGCAAGCCCCTGTTCGACACCGTGACAGACGGCCTTGCGATAGCCGATGGTCGCGTCGGCGGCATCCGCGAAGCGCAGCCAGACCGGCATCTCCTCAAGGCTGGTTGCCAGTGCCACGCGCCGGGCCCGCTCAAGATCGTCCGACCATTTGAACCCTGCCGTCTGCCAGGGAAAATCCATGTCGGCCCATTTCGGGCTGTCGATTTCGGGGATCCAGATGTCGAGCGCCGTCAGATCCGTTTCGCTGAACGTGTGCTCAAAGGACATGCTGCGACCGAAAGACCATTTCGGTCCCGCGCCGTCGATGCGCACACCGCTGTCGTCCGACAGCAAGGCACCGCTGAGACGCGCCCAGCCGGTTTCGGCCGCCGGTACATCGTAGCCATGCACCCCGCGCCGGAAGGTGGACCGCTCCGGAATGCTCAGATTGACGATGCCGGCGAGCTTCCCCAGATCTTCTTTCCGGTCGCGAACCCGGTCCAGATCGATCTGGAATTCCGCCCAGGCGCGCCGGCGGGCGGGCGGGTCGCTCAGCGTTCCCTGATAGCCGAGCATGGCAAGGCCCTGCGCCACGGCCGCGTGCGTGCCCCGGACGCGGGACCAGGGAAGACCGAGCGCCAGAATGTCGGCATAGTTGGCAAGGTAAGGCGACAGGACGGCGAGCCCGTATTCGTCAACCAGAAAGGGCCGCAGATCTGAAGGTTGACGGACATGTTTCCAGCCCTGGATCTGCTCCACGCCCGGAAGAAGGTCGGGCATCAGATCGAGCGCGGCCGCGAGTGCCCGTTGGGCGGGGCTGGAATTGGAGGGAAGAAGCTCGGCGCTCACCGGTCACGGCCTCCGTCAAGAATAGTGACTGCCCCGATTGCGATCGCTTCGTTCGGACCGGCCGGCACGTCCGCGAGCGGTTCCTCGACGCGGACATTGGTGATGCCAGCGATCATCGCGGACTTGGTGATCCAGGCTTTGGTGAGGTCCAGGCCCAGCAATCCGTCTTCACCGTCCCTGGCTGCAACGATCAGGTCCTTCAGGGTTTGGGAAAGCGAAGCGGGCGCATCGGGTGCAAGTGTCACGGTCAGGCTAAGGTCAACGATCTGACGGACGGCGGACGTCACCTCAAAGCGGTCGGAAACCAGCCGGACATCCGGGGCTTCAAGAGCGGTTTTAACGGCCGCCAGCAAAGTGGCGTCGGCATCGCCGCCGATATCGGTGGAAAGCACCGCGATCCTGACGGTCGGATCCCGGCCTTCGGTCCACACACCGAGATCGCGGACGCGCAGATCCGCACCCATGGCGATGCTCTTGAACCGTTCCGCGGTTCCCCCGACTGAGCCGCCGATCGTGGCAAGCTGGATGCGCTGGCGGAGCCTTGCATCCGTTTCGCCGGCAAGGCGCGTCAACCCGTAGAAGCTTGCCAGGTGATTGAGGTCGGCTCCGGTCGAGAACTTCAGGATCTGATTGCGCGCCGCCTCGTTGACATAGGAAACGAACAGCATGGCGTAAAAGGCGGTGAGCTGAATCTGGATCACCACCGGGTCGCTGGCGAGATCCGCGTCCCACAAGATACCGGCTTCAGCCGCTTCCTCGGAAAACCGGGCGGTGAGCCTGGCCAGCCATTCGTCAAAGTCGATCGGCTTCAGGACTTCCGGATCGGGGAGGGCGTCAAGATCGATCATGCCGCCTCCCTGTAAAGCGCCAGCGGCGCCGACACGGCCGCCTCGATATCTGCCTTGTCCTCATAGTTGCCGAACCGGCCTTCCGGGTAATAGGTGCCGGCATGGCGGACACCGAGCCCGCCTTTGCGGGTCAGGCGCACAAGCTGCATGGAATGGATGCGGTATTCCGGTTCATGTTTGTGCGCGGCCGAAATCAGCGCGTCATAAAGACGGAGGGCAATGTCCGGTGTGACGTCTTCCGCCAGCAGGCCAAAGTGGTCGGAGCCGAAATCCAGCGCCATGACGCGGACATCGAGGCGGGTGGTCCAGATGATCTGCAGGCTCTGGGCAACATGCGCCCAGCCGGTCAGCGGCTTGAACGTCTCGAAATGGACGCCGGTTCTGTAGCGCAGGGCTTTCATCAGGTGATCGCCCTCACGGTGTTGGAGCCTTCGATGATCGGCCAGAGGCCTTTTGAGGATCCGGTTTTTACATCGACCCGGTCGCCGACACGGGCGACCCGCTTGCCGTCTTCGCCGCCAAGGTGAACGTCCTGGCTCTCGACCACGACCTTGGCGGATTTCACCAGCGCGTCGTCACCGCGCAGTTCCAGCCGGGTGCCGCCGAAGGTGACGACGACCTCGCTGGCCTTGTCGGAAGGGGAACCATTGTCGTCGTCGAAGCTGCCGGCAACGGCAATGCTTGCCGTGCCGATCGTGCCGGACGGGCTGAAGAGGATCATCTGTTCATTGTCAGCCGGGACGGCGTGAAGTTTCAGGCGGCCGACACCGGGCGCGGCCCATCCGACAGGAGGGGAGAGCAGGGGCTTTCCGTCGCTGTCGGCACCAAGGTCGAGCCGCACAGTGCGCGCTTCCATATCCTGGCTGCCAGGATGCACCTTGCCGCGCAGAACCTGCCGGGCAAGACGGCCTTCGGCCCGCCTCAACAGCCGGCGCAAGGTTCTCAGTTCCTGGGCGGCCAGATCGCTCATGAGCGGTCTTCCTCGATCATGGCGGCGATCTCGGGCGGGATGCCCGCATCGTCCGGGAATTTGAGACCGGGACCGCGCTCCTCGTCCGGGACGGTGAATGCGGGGGTGGCGCCTGCAAGGAAGTCGGGACCGAGGCCGACAAGCTCCTGTGTCCAGGTCACGGCGTAATAGGCGGTTCCCTTCTGGTAGGCGGTCGCGGTGAACATTGGACGGAAGACGGGCGCCGGATCGCTTTCCGGCAGGCCGATATTCGCCAGGCCCCAGTCCGCCAGATCGGGATCGTTGAGGATGGCGAGCAGCCGGGTTCCGATCGCATGGGCGACCCGTTCTCTGGGAAAGCGCCGGCCGCGTTGCCGGTCCGCCAGATCCTCCACCACGACATAGGCGGCGAATTCGACCGGCAGGCAATAGTGACCGGCGGTCTGGCGCATGGCGCGGATCTGTGTCCAGCCGAGCGCGATGCCGGGTGATTTCACAAGGTCCCGGCTGACCACGTCGTAGATGTCCAGCTTTCCGGGATGGGATCTGACGGCAACGCCCTGGAGCTGTTCTTCCAGCACGGATGAAATCGCCAGGGCCGCCAGGGAAACCGGATCGGCTTCGATGAGGTTGAGAATATGGACGGGCTCGATCACTTCAGACCTCCAAGGCCAAGGAAGTCGGTGACGAGATCCTCGATCTCCGCCTCGTTCCCGGTCGAAAGGCCGACAAATGGTCGGGCGGGAATGGTGACGCGCTTGGCGAAGACGGGTTGACCGCCGATCTGGAAGGCCAGGGCCTTGGCGTCCTTGGGTTCGATCACCGCGCCATATTGATGGACATGTGCGAACTCCCAGGCAGCGCCCCATTCGGCGTCCGTTGCGGAGGATCTCGAAGCGACACTGTCGAGCAGGTTGCGGCCGGTCTGGCGCAAGATGCTGGTGCCTTCATGATTGTCCGCCCAGGGCGTTCCGTCCGGAGCGGTCTTTTCGCTTTCGATCCGCCGGCGGGTCTGGCTTTCGCCAAGAGCGGCGATCGCATCCATCATTGAAGCGGGTTCAAATTCGAGAAGCGGCCGCAAACGAACCAGGGCCTCCTCCAGATCGGAGCTGTCGAGCTGGATTGAAACGCTCATTAAAGCCCCCGTAAACGGTTCCGGGTGAAGACGCGATCCGGGACGTCGATCAGAACCTCGTTCGGAGAAGTGAGATCTTCGTCGTCACCGGAAGAGGGGCCGCCACCGGACGTTTCGAACGACAGGCCGCCCTTGCCCTGGGCGATGGCTTCCAGGCGCTTGATCGCGGCGTCGTAGCGTTCCTTTATCTGGTCGTTGGAGCGCGAAAAGGACAACGCGATCCGGTAAAGGCCGATATCGATGGCGTAGACCTTGAGGATGTCCAGACTGTCGGCGTCGAGGCGCTCAAGATCGCCGCTGCCATAACGCGCTTTGAGAATGGCGCGGATCTCGGTACTGGCGTCGCCAAGCGCCGAGGCCACCCGGCCGGCATCGAGCGAGCCGTCCGTCTCATCGCCGGCAAGCAGGATGAGTTCGTCGGGAAAGCGGTTCTCGATATCGGACTGGGAGGCGTAGGCGGGCATGGCGTCCTCGAAACTGTGATCAGTCGAAGGAACCGGCGACGGCCTGGTTGCGCTTCAACTGGTCGAACTCTGTCTGGGTCAGGGTGATCTCGTCACCCGAGGCGGCTTCCAGCCGGAAAACATGTCGATGGTGAAGTCGTCGCGTGGGGTTTTTCTACTCATCGAGCCAGCCCTCCCGCCTGACCAGCTCGACGATTTCCCTGCGGTGAAGCTTGAAGACGACCATGCGGCCGGCCCTTGGGAGTTTGCTGAGGTTGTCGCAGGCGGATCGCAGCACGCGGTCGGTGGCGGTTTCCGGGTCGCGGCCATCGAGTATCAGCAAGGCGTCTGCGATGGTCCTGGCTTTGGGGAGTTCGCCCAGGATGAGGTCCAGGACCTTCGCCTGGACTTCGGCGTCGATGTCAGCAAGGGCTTTCAGGTCAGATTGTTTTTCGGCGAAGGGCGTACCCTTCAGGCGTTCGCGGGTTTCCGGGGAAAGGCCATTGAAGATGGCGACCGCTATTTGAATAGAACGAGGTGTGAGCCCGGTTGTTTCTGCGGCATTCTGGCAGAACGAAAAAACTTCGTTCTGCCTCTTTTGGCCACCGGTGTGCTGATTTCCGCGTTTGCCGCCGTTCTTGGTTTCGGGGTGCAAAACCTCATAGATGCGCTTCAATTCGCTCAGGGCTTCGCAGCGTTCCAGCGCGTTGAAGTCCTTGCGTCCAAGGTTCTCCAGAATTTCGTGCAGGCGGAGTTCATCCGCTGCCTGCTCGACCGATGGCTCCAGAACCCGGACCTCGATCTCACGCCACTTGGCACGCTTAGCTGCTTCCAGCCGATGGGCTCCGGCAACCAGGGTAAAGCGTTTGCCACTCGTAACGACGTCGATGGGTGTTTTCTGGCCGGTTTCCAAAAACATTCCGGCAAGGCACTCGGCCCAGTCCGGATCCACGTCCCGAAGCCGTCCGTCGGGAATATCGATCAGGGAAACCTTGATGGAGGAATACGCGCTCAAATCGAACCTCTGAATTCTTGAAAAAAAGACCGGGCGGCCTGAACTCTGCGTTTCAGCAGCTCGGTGGCCGTCTGGGCCGCCCGGCAAGTTGAGGGAGGAGTGGCAAGTCTTGATTGGCTTCGTGGCTCTGCCGGAGCGCTCTCGCATCCCGGACAAGGGCCAGGGCATCAGGCTGCCTTCTTGTCCGTTGCCGCGTTGCCTTTCTGGCTGGCGCCGTAGTTGTCGTATTTGCTAGAAAGGATTCGGGCGGTCCTGATGGGGTACCTGTCCGGGAACAGCTCTTCTTTCGGCGTTTCGAGGAACTCGGCTATCGTTTCCTCCGCGATCGAAACACGGCGTTTCCAGACATGTGAGAAAGTGCCGGGCGTCCGGCCCTTCGACTCGGCGAGTTTCTTAAGGGTCATGTGCTGGCGGTGCAGTTCGGCGATTATGCTTTGCTGGTCCCATCCGCCATTGGGGACCTCTTTAGGCTTTGCCATCGGGGGCCTCGCTGGAGAACGGCTTGTTGCCGCAAGCCGTTTTCTTTGGTGTTGGTGTGTAACAACTCGGTTCAATGTGTTGTGCCGATAAAATAGGGATAAAGACGAATTCGATTTTTGTAAATACGAAAACGTCTTTATGTGGAAAATTATTGGCTAGACCTGAAAACAAGCCAAAAACTCAGCTGGCAATTCGATTGCGCGAGGTAAGGCGTGTTCTTGGTGACCCTGAACGGTCAACTCTTGTGGAATCGCTGGGCGTTAGTGTCGGAGCAATCGCCCGTTACGAACGAGGTGAGGCAGAGCCGACAGCTGCTGTGATAGCTAGATACAAGTCGGAGTTTGGGATTAATACTGATTGGCTTGTATCAGGGGAGGGGGAGATGTACGTCGATCCCACGAAGGCTCCGATGAGTACAGGACTTCGAGCAATCAACGAAGTTGTCTTCACTGAGGTCGGTAGCCTGGTTGCCAAGGTTCATACCGAAGAAGGCATAACGCTTCCGCTCAAAGCGCTCCTGAAAGAACAATCCAGCGCCTACAACACCCTGATTGGCAGAGCGGAAGATCCCGGCGACACCGACGAATTGCTAAGCCTGTTGTCCTGGCTGGAAGCCCGCCTCCGAAAATCCCTCAAGGCCGCAGCAAGCGAACCCGGCACCGGGAAACAGCAGGCCTGATGCTTGTAATCTCCGGTATGGTAGCGCCTATTTTACATCTTCAGGTTAATTTACTATTGTCAAAAATTGCAATGAGATAAATTGCAATCACATTGCCCGGTGAAGGAACAGGTTCAGTCAGGCCCAAGAAACTCGAGGGTGTTGAGAAAATCGGCAGGTCAAATGCCGAATTCAGCTTTAAGGGTAGCCAGATCTGCTAAAAACTGATCGCGCATCTGCTTTGTATAAATCCGTGTGACATTGCCCTCGTTTTGCCTCTGAACAATCTTGCGCATGTCATTCATTCGCGCCTTCCAGGTCAGCCCGTCCGTGACGAACAGAAGATTTGTGTCTGGGCGCTTTGTTTCGATGATTGCGTCAAGGTCGCCGATAATGTCGCTCATTTTTGAGCCGGTTGCTCCATATCCCTTGCATTCGATCAGAATGTGCGGATGGTCTCTCCCGGGTATTGCAAAATCGCACTTTGCAGGTCCACGTGGGCCTGTAAAAGAGCAGCGGGCCTCATAGTTGTCTTCAAAAACTTCTCTGACAATCTCCTCCGCCCAATCCTCAAGTTCGCGGCCGCGTCGCAAGCCTGTTACAGCACTCCCGCGTCCTGAACGAAGTCTTTCCTTGAGTATGTCGCTCCAAATGGGCTTTGCATTTACCGTTGCGGTCATGGCGTCCCGCAGGCCCAATTCTTCTAAGGTATTCAGGTATGTTTCGCGATCTTTATTATAGCGGTTAATTCCTGTCCCTCCGGGGCCGAGCCGATCTTTTAGTTCGACTTCTAGCTTGTCCTTTGAATAGCCGAGAAAAAGTCCTACACAGAAGCGCGAAACCACGAATTCCGGTCCAGACTTTGCTTCAATTAAGGACGCAATGTCCTCTCGTGTGTATTCACTTTTTATTTCGACAGTGCTGATGCGGTCCATGATGGATTGTGCAACATCATCCATCCAATCCACGTCGAGAGGAGACAGGCTTTCTATGATATCGTCGAATTCCTGGATAATTCTGCGCATTATTGGCCAACAATCAGGTATTCTTCCACGGAAGATCTCTTCACGCTACTGTGCGTGCCGAAATGATACTTGTGTGCCTTTCTAAAAACGCGCACATCACGTTTAGTTTTCTCCATCAAAGATACGAGTTGGTCGAGGTCAGGAAAGCCATTTGAGCTATAGGACAAAACTATTTTTTGTTTCGAGAACCGTCGAAACATTTGATCGAAAGCATCGATAGCTTTGGACCGATAACTAAATGGAGTGAATTTCTTCGGAATTTTCCTTACCTTTGTTGAATAGTCGATATCCAACCCCTGCCAATAGCAGGATAGTCCCTCTAGAAAATGGTAGCGCTTCACGTAGCAATTGTCGTCTGAACGAGGCACGTAGGGAGGGTCAAGATAAACCAAATCAACTCCCCTTGTGCCGATTTTGAAGACGTCCTCGCGTCCCGAACGGTTTTGACGATTGTTCGAAAAAACCGCTTCGTTATAGGCTTCAATTTGCTCGTAAAAATGTTCCTCGATGGAAAGGCGAAGGTCTCGACGCCCATCGTCATACCTGCTCAGATCACCTGAAATCGTAAAAACCCCGCGGGGTTGACGCTTCACGCAGGATCGCATTAAGGCCGCAGTGGCGAGCGCTTGTTGATGAGGATTGTTCAGTTGGCGAAGGTTGCAGGATACCCGGTCGAGAAAGCGAAGGTCTTCAGGGTTGAAGAAGATTCCCGAGAAATTTTCCTCAATGAAATGGTGCGTATTAGAAGGCCTTGCGAGCAGGCGGCGAAGGGCTGGGCCGTCCAACGTCTGACAGTTGTTCTCGATTAGCGCCTTGCCAATTGTTGCGGAAAGGTTGAGAAAATCACTCGTGATTGTTCTGCGCCCCATCGCTTTGAGCAGATAGGCAACCGAGTTGCTGCCGGCAAATGGGTCTAGAGCAGTTTCAAAGTCGAGCGCGTCGACAACGCCGTGGATCCAATCTAACAAACGTCGTTTTGAGCCCATGTATCGAAGCTCTGGAAATCGCTTTACACGAGCGAGCGCGGTCGGCGTTTCTGAGCCTGGCGAAATTGCCGGCTGCAATTCGTCAACTTTGATCGGACGCAGTTTCATAGAGTATCAATTTTCTGTTGTTTTAGCTTGCAAGGCGCAGTTCCACCTTACACAAATCTATAGCTGATTCGGCCACAAAAAAATTCCATCAAACTGGCCTTGCGAACGAACTGCTCAGCCAGTCTTCAAGCCGGATTCGCATAATGTGTCATATGGAATGATCTGAAAAACACTGTTGTTGCCGTTCGTTTCAATTGCGGCAAAGGTCTGCTCCGAGCCCATTGTGACAGATGCTGCAATCGATATGAATGACTGCATTGGAAGTATGGACGTCCACTTGATCGGCGAAAGCAGCCTTGCAACTAGTATAATTTGCTCAAACCTGCCGTTTTGCTACCCGAAATCATTAACAGAATGTCGACAAGGCCGCAGCTGTGCTTGTGCACCCAGAGACGCAGGAAAGGGTGCACAAAATTCCATTTTTTTGGGTTTCTCGCTATGAAGAAACTTCCAGGGCAATCATCAAAAAAATGGTCCAAAAATTCTTTGGATTTGAGGCTTCTCTGCTACGAAGCTCCAATCACAGAACAGCTTATAGATCATTTCTTTAATGGCGGCCGCATCAAGATTTGGCACAGCACCTGCAGTTTCCTGACAAATCCGATTTAGCCCCGCCTTGGCCGCTCTACGTTGTGCCCCACCCGCATCTACAACCAGCTCTTCTGCAGTCGGTTGGGGTAGCCTCAGATAAGCGGTATTTGTATGCACTCTTAACTCACGTTCTGCATCCGCATGATGGGCAGACAAATATTGAATTATCCCGACTTCTGGTGTCCAAGGTAGATACTTCAGTTGACGGTCGCAGTTCGCGAATAATCGTTGGGTGGCGAGATTATTGCTGTCGATCGCTTGCTGCAGCGTTTCCGTCTTCGCGTCCAGGTCCAGTAAAGCGAGAACTTCAGTCCGTTCGGGGACAAGGCCGCCTCCGTTTGCGATCATGTTCAGCACATTGTTAATCCCGCCGATCTCAACGAAATGTACCGTAGGCGCGTACGCTGCCTTAACTCCCAACCTCTCTGAGACAAAGATTTGCCACAGAATTTCAGAAATTCTACGTGCAGCTTTATCTTCTACATATACCAGATAATCAGGTGCCCGCTCTTCGCCATAACCCAGTTGACCTAAAGCATATGTCGGGAAGCAATTCTTGATTACCTTCGTCTCATTTTCTTCTTTAACTAAAAAATTCAGGTATTTTCTTCCAAAGTATTTAATTAGAGAGGCCGAATGCGTTGAGATAATTGTTGTTAAGTTCTTTTTTTCTGAAATTTCTCTAAGGTATTCGACAAACTTGATCTGCGCCATCGGATGCAGGGCCATTTCGAGCTCGTCAATCAAGATCAAGGAATTGTTCGGGCAATTATGTAAAGAGAGCATTAGCTTCAAAACACATAGCTCCCCCAATCCAAAGTTCTTTTCCGTATGGTACTTAACAGGCACACTTGTCCCAAGACGCATTAGATACGCTTGATTACCGGCCCCTCGCGTCAGATTAACCACTTTCAATTGATTAAATTTATTTGTCTGAAAGACTCGATTTAGAGAAGAAATCAAGTCTGCGGTGGCAGGACGGACCCGTGCTGGTACAAAATCTTGAGCACTAGGCGTGATCCTATCAGCGACAGCACCAGCGTAAATCACGTTAGGAAACCCGAAGTCTTGGATCAATGCGGCACCACTTCGTGGCCTTGGGGTCCAGCGTTCGCTTCGGTAACCGTAAACAACTGACCGACCGTTTATTGAGTACTCAATTGTTGCGTTGCTGTAGTTATCTAATTGCTCCGATTGAACAGACGTCGCGAAGTGAACAGGGAAAGCGTTCCGATAGCCGATCCGCCTCAAACACGCCAATAGTGTCGTTTTACCGCAACCGTTTGCACCAGAAAGAAGATGAAGGCCTGGCCCCGGAATCGTATACTTAAAACTGCCAATGCCCTTCAAATTTTGTATCTTAATGTAACCTGGCATGTGTGAACCATCCCCGAAAGTTGTGTTATCCCTTTATTCCACTTCCGCGCGGCAATAGGAAGCCTTCCGCATGTTCCGAGGGGGAATCGAGACTGTTGGAGGCATAGGAAGGAGCTTCCGGCCAAGCAGAGCCGCGATGCCGCGATATAATTCGGAGAACCGACAGGCGGAAAAGCAAACTAGTGTTTTTTGGGAACGCGATTTGTATTGCCGGGCTATCCGTTCCACAGAGAGCGGTCATTAGGGGGACATCCGAGGAACGACGGTTTCGTCCCGCATAGTTGCCAGTCCCGAGAAGAAGGTCGACAGTCGGCTTTGGAGCATCTTGACCAGTGACGGCGGTTGTTGGCTATCCGCCATTCGGCATCTGCGCCCCGGAAAGGCCACGAGCCCGGCATGCGGCCGTCAGGGGCAGGATTCGCATAACGTAGAATATGAAAAGTTCAAAAAACACGGTTGCTGCCGTTCGTTTTAACTGCGGCAAAGCTCTGGTTTGAGCCCATTTTCACCTATGCTGCACTCGGTTTAAATGTCCGTTTTCAGTAGGGACCAGGTTGCCTAAGTCAATTGTGGTTTGAAGTGCGCAGCGCCCAGTCTGCAAAAACTCTTGCCTTTGCTCTTAGGTCCGAATGCGCCACCAGATAGTATGCCAAAGGTGCATTATCTTCAGCGAATAGCTCTTCTAGCACCCCTAGGTCTAAATCGGTTTGCACCAAAGCGCGCGATTGTAGAGACAACCCATGTCCTGCCCGGGCCGCTGCAATCACCAGCGAGTTGGTCGGATAGTGCCGGTTCACGTCAGCGTCGAAGTTGAGGCCATGCCTTTCAGCCCAATCGCGATGTTCTTGTCGCGTGGTTTCAAACAGCCAAGAATATGTTTTCAAGTCGTTCAGATCAGTTCGAGCGGCGATGTCGACCAAGCCCGGTTTTGCCACGACAACGTATTCAGCTGAAGCAATTGGTGTCGCCCCAAGCCCAGGCCAGTCGCCCAGTCCATACCGGATCGCCAGGTCAAAGGTATCTTTACGTGGATCCGCCAAACTAAGGCTCGGCGCGAGGTTGACCTCAATTTCCGGATGTTCTCTCCAAAACCTTTCCAGTTTGGGCATCAACCAGATCTCAGCAAATGCAGGGGGCAAGGCGATGGTGACAGGACGGTCCTCTTCCGTTCGCATGAGGTTGGTCACGCCATGGGAGAGAGTCTGAAAGCTGTCTGACGTGATCGCCGCAAGCTGTTCACCATTTTCAGTCAGCGCAATTCCTTTGCCACTGCGTTCGGCCAAGTCTTTTCCGAACCATTGCTCAAGACCACGCACATGTTGGCGCACCGCCGCTTCTGTGACGTTGAGTTCACTCGCTGCCGCGGTGAAATTCTTTCTGCGAGCAACAGCGTCGAAGGCGCGCAATGCGTGCAGAGAGGGAATTTTCTTCCAATCCATATCGTAGCTCAACTTCGGTATTGTAACTCATTATAATTTGATTTTCACAAACGCATCAAGGAAACAAAAGAAAATTTAATCAAACAGATGAGGTCTAAATGGATATCGAAGTCTGGCTTACTTTCATTGCCGCCACGACCGCACTTTTAGCCGTGCCCGGGCCGGTGGTCATGCTGCTGCTCGGCTATGCAGTCAGTGGCGGTAGGTCGGTTGCCGCCGCCGCGATCCCCGGTGTTGTTCTGGGCGATATGGTTGCGATGACCCTTTCGCTTCTGGGTGTAGGGGCGATTTTGCAGACCTCCGCAACCTTGTTTCTTGTGCTGAAACTTGCAGGCGCGGCCTATCTGATTTGTTTGGGTCTGAAAATTTGGATCAGCGAGGCCGCATCCACATCAGGAGAGCGCTCCGACGATACCCCATCGCGAACCCGCATTATGCGCGATGCGTTCCTGGTGACGGCCCTGAACCCAAAAGACATCATGTTCTTCGTTGCTTTCCTTCCACAGTTCATAGACCCGACCCAACCGGTTCTGCCCCAGATTTTGCTTCTGGAACTGACCTTCGCGGGGCTTGTGGTTTTCTCGACCACAGCCTGGGTCCTTTTGGCGGATCGGGTAGTGCGTCGATTGAGAAACCCGAAAACGCAGCGTCTGGTTTCACGTTGTGGCGCCGGCTGGCTTGTAGCCGCAGGTGTCGTGACTGCCGCAACCCAATAGCTTCATAGGAGATGAGCCAATGACGACATTTGAAATCCCAACCATCGAGAGCAAGCGACTGATCTTCAGAGAATTCCAAGAAGACCGAGACTTCAGCGCTTACGCAAAATTCTACGCGACCGATCAAACCAGATACTATGGTGGACCGCTCGATCGGTCTTTGGCTTGGCGCGCTGCCGCAGCGATGATGGGTCACTGGGTCATCCGAGGTTTTGGCACCTGGGCCGTTGAGGAAAAGGTGACGGGTGATTTTTGTGGAATGATTGGGCTCTGGCATCCAGATGGTTGGCCCGAGCGCGAGATTACGTGGAGCATCGTGCCAGAAAAACAGGGCAAAGGTTTCGCATACGAAGGTGCTGTCCGGGCGCGTCAATACGCCTACGAAACCCTCGGTTGGGATGCCGTCTTTAGCTGCATTCTGGACGGTAATGCCGCGTCGATTGGCCTTGCAGAAAAACTGGGAGCCAAGTTGGTGTGCAAAGAAGAACGCCCAAACCGGGGTACTTTTCTGATCTATCGGCACACAGCCGGTGAAACCTGAGATCACCAAAGATCAAAGTTCAATAAACCGACATTGGTGCAGCCGCAGCGAAATGGCGCTTTGTCCGCATAGTTGCCAGTCCCGAGAAGAAGGTCGACAGTCCGCTTTGGAGAATCTTGACCGGTGACAGCGGTTATTGGCTATCCGCCATTCGGCATCTGCGCCCTGGAAAGGCTACGAGCCCGGCATGCGGCCGTCAGGGGCGAGATTCGCATAACATGCAATATGGAAAGCTTGGTCGAGGGCAGGGCGGAATTCGGCGGCATTTGGCCAACGTTTGAAGCGCTCTGAAACACCCATTCACCGATCTTGAAAGTTGCTACCTTGGCATAAGGCGATTTCAGGGCATTTCCCCCTTCCACCGCAGATATCTGCTGCTTTTCACGAGGTAGCAACTTGTGGCGATAATTCGGAAAAAGTTGCTACCTTGAAATTGCGCGACAATTGACTTCATTGCGCTTTTTCGGATGGCACAAATCACACACTGCCGGACTGGCCCAATTGCTGCCAAGTGAAGTTGCGCACCCTGTATGGCCTGGTCTCACCCAAAGTGTCAGAGAACCGCCAAAAATCAGTTGATCCCACCTAATCCCGGAAAAGCCTTCAGTGCCAAGTGTTCTTGCGCGTTACAAAAACACGGTTGCTGCCGTTCGTTTTAACTGCGGCAAAGGTCTGGTTTGAGCCTATTCCGTTGAAAAACTCGATGGTTTTGCGGTTTTGACCGGGGCGCTGAGTTCGAGCAATCCGGTCCTTTTTCATGCAGGGCAGCCGGTTTGCGGGGCCGGGATGAGTTTTGCGAGTTTGCGGAGGTTCTGGGTTGTGGCTGCGAGGTGGAATTCATCGCGGGCGCCGCACGGTCCACGCAATCGAAGCCGTCGAAGGCCAAGTATGCGTTTGAGGTGGGCAAACAGCATTTCGACCTTTTTTCTCAACTTGCACGAGGTTGCATATTGGGTGGTGTGTGAGATGGCACGGGCTACATCGCGCGAAGGCTCGTGGATCGACCTCGTGACTTTGCGTTGAGGCTCCTTAGGGCAACACCTCAGCTTCAGGCCGCAGGCATCACAATCGGCCTTTCGGGCGCGGTAACGCAACGTCCCATCCTTGTTTGCTCCAGCTCGTGGCGTCGTGAAAGCGCGGCGGAATTGTTTGAGTTCTTTGCCGCCTGGACAGATGTAGACATCGTTTACGGTGTCATAGGTGAAGTCCGCCCGCTCATAGGTTCCATCCTTGCGTCCGGACTTGTCTATAACTGGAATATGCGGGGCAATTCCTCGCTCGTTGACCAACCAGTCTAGCATGTGACCAGAACCATAGGCGGTATCGGCAATCAGCCGCTCGGGCATCAGATCAAACCTGTCGCCCACCCGATCTATCATGGTTCGCACGGAGCCAACCTCAGCCTGCCGGATTGAACGTGTGGCTTCCACATCCAGGATCACTGCATTGTCGGTATCGATCAGATAGTTCGTGGAATAGGCGAAATAGGCAGGGCCGCCACGTGCGCCAGTCCACTGAGAGGCCGGATCGGAATGGGAGGTGAACTTCGGCTCCACCACACTGGCTGCGCCGAAGGCTTCATCGTCCAGTGTTTCCAAATATTCCCTGACCGCTCTCGGGGCATCACAGGGATCAATCTTGTCAGGCGCCCACTCCGATTGAGGTGAGGAGTTCTGCCGGTTGGCATCCGCCTGGATCAGACTCGCGTCAGCCGCAAGGCGTTGGCCGCTCGCCAGTCCTTCTTCGATGCAACGTGCCACAACGGTCTCGAAGACATGTCGCAACAGATCGCTGTCCCGGAACCGTCCGTGGCGGTTCTTCGAGAAGGTCGAGTGGTCCGGTATTGGATCGCTCAGATCCAGGCGGCAAAACCAGCGGTAAGCCAGATTGAGATGGACCTCTTCGCAAAGCCGCCGTTCTGACCGGATACCCATCGTGTAACCGACCAGCAGCATCCTGATCATCAGTTCCGGATCGACTGAAGGACGACCGGTCGAGCTATAAAACGGAGCCAGATGCTTGCGAAGATCGGAGAGATCAACAAACCGGTCAATCGAGCGTAACAGATGATCATTCGGGACATGATCATCAATCGAGAACTCATAGAACAGCGCGCTTTGCGCTTCCTGCCTCGGCCCCATCATCGCCAGCATCTCCCAAATCAGTAAGGAGATTGAATCAGCGTTCAGAACTTAAAACAACAGGAGTTTTTCAACGAAATTAGCCCTTTGCGGACCTTGGAAAGGTGTCGCAGATCGAGATAGAGCTTTGAAAATGCAATCCCCAAAAACAATCAACCATTACGATTATTTCACAAACGAATTGCCGTCAGCTATGATCAAATAATATGCTAAAATTGGAAGACGAAATATTAAAATTAATGGTAAAGTATTGGATTGGTGGAGGGGGAATTTGTGGTGATTGTAAAATATTTCATTTCACTTGGGAGTTTCTTTGTTTCCAAAGTCGTCTTGTCAGGGATATTGATTTCCATTCTTTTTGGAAGCGTCAAAGCTGATGCAAATGTTGGAATTTCAGCGCCTCTATTCGGTTGCAGATTTACTGAGGGTGCCAAATATCAGGTTGATTGCCCAACACCACCAGCAGGCACGATATCCCGCTCAAAATTGCACAAACACATTTTTGCTGTGGTGACGATCTTAGGTTCGGAACCTGCGCTAACGTATCTGGAAAAGAATGGAAACTTGCCTCTAAGAGTGACGTTCATTCACGATGGAGTGCGTCAAGACACAGTAGACTACGGGATCAACCCCAAGGATTGGTTCAAGAATAGAGAGGCGTTGAGGTTTGAGTTCGAACGGGATGGGTACTTCGCATGGCGTACCAGTATAATAAGTCAAAAGATTTGGGGCGGAAAACTGGAACTCATCTTTGAAGATTATCGCGGTGGTCGAGTAGCTCCGGTGGGAGACCCTGAAAGCTACTCTGCGACAATACATTTCTCAGATTAGGGGGCTACAATGAGCGATCTTTCATTAGCAAATAGACAACTTCAAAATATCCTGTTGCGAGACGACTTGCCAGACACAGCAAAAGCCGAGCTGGAGGCCATGCAGAAGGAACTCAACTCCCCGCTGCAGACTGATCGATGGATATATCGTACAGTTGTTGTGGTGTTGGGCACCGTCGTCATTGTGACGGTATTTGGCGGTATATATCTCGAAATCGTGTCAAATGGAGACGAAAAGATAGGGCTTCCCCAAGCAATAGTTTCAATTGGATCTGCTGCAATTGGAGCTTTAGCGGGACTATTGGCGCCATCGCCTTCAAGCTGATTTTGCCGGTGAAAAGCTGGAGTAACGAACTAGCCGAGTGAAGAGCCTCATCAGGTCGGCTTTGTCCGCATAGCTGCCAGTCCCGAGAAGAAGGTCGACAGTCCGCTTTGGAGCGTTTTGACCAGTGACGGCGGTTTTTGGCCATCCGCCATTCGGCATCTTCGCCCCGGAAAGCCCACGAGCCCGGCATGCGGCCGTCAGGGGCCGGATTCGCATAACGTATGATATGGAACTCTGGTCGAGGGCATGGTGGCAAATCAGCGGCATTTGACGAGTGTTTGAGGCCCTCTGAAACGCCCTTCACCCGATATTGAAGGTTGCTACCTTGGCATGTGGCGAACTCAGCGCTCAGCCCCGTTCCACCGCAGACTTCTGCCGGTTTTCATAAGGTAGCAACACGCCGCCAAAATCCGGAAAAGTTGCTACCTTGAAATTGCGCGGTCGTTTCCGCCTGGTCTCGGCCGAAGTGGCAGAAAACCGCCAAAAACCGTTATATCCCGCTTGGTCCCGGAAAAGCCCTCCGTGCCAAGTGCTCTTGCGCGTTACACGAACCTGCCGTTCAAGTGCCGCAACTCGAAGTCGGCTTTTGGAGTATTAAGTTGCGCTGATCAAACACTCAATGTCCGTTGTAAGAACGCGACGAGAAGCTCATGGTGCTTGTTTTCTCCATCGCTGCCAGGAACATGACCTTCGCCTTCATAGTAATGCACTTCACCCGGCAAATCAGCTTTCTTACGGCGCTCTTCCAATCGTCGGGTCATGTCTGGCGACCACGTCCGGTCCTCGAGCCCAACGGACAGAAAAAGCGGACCAGGGTAGCGTTCAATTTCAATTGGAGTCGTTGGTAGCAGGGCATCAGAGCTTCCATTCCATGTCCATGCACGCCTGGATGGGTCCCAGGCTTGCCATCCCGGATCGCCAATGTCGCGGTAGCTTTTTGAATCAAACGCGCCACAAACGACATCTGGCGCCGCAAGGCATGCTACTGCATCCGGCAATCCCTCCATTCCGTGTTGCGCCATAAGTGATGAGAGCAGCAAAGCGTGCTCCGCTCCGCGAGACACGCCGTAAACCGCAACTTTTCCATTGCCCGCCGCGAACTTCCGCAACGCAGCCAGTGCCTCTGCGGTTCGTGAGATCTCAACATCTTCGATATGACCAGCGTTCCAGGCGTTACCGCCTTTGGAATAGCTATGCGGGTAGCACAGGAAGCCGCTTGACGCGAGGATGGCCGCAGTTCGATGCGTCCAACCTGACATTCCGCCCTCGGAGCCGTGAAGCAGCAATACACTCGGAAAGGAGGCTTTTCCCGCCGGCCCATAAGTTGTGCCCCAGTCGGGCAAAAGACGGCGGATTACAGACAATTCCATTGCTAGCGTCCAATTTGGTTTTGGTACTATTCTCAGTTACCAGACATCCGTCCGCGATGCAGCATCAGCGGATTTGGGCTCGAAGCCGTCATTCTACGCCTTCTGCCCTTTCCAGGGCTTTTTCCCGTTTGGCGATCACCTCCGGTTCGTTGGAGAAACTCGTTCGAGCTATGAAATGGCCGTTCAACTCATCTTGAAAGCTGCGACCTTGAAATTGCGCGGTCGTTTTCGCCTGGTCTTGGCCGAAGTGGCAGAAAACCGCCAAAAACCGTTATATCCCGCTTAATCCCGGAAAAGCCCTCGGTGCCAGGTGTTCTTGCCCGTTACATTTCGATCCCAAACCTACCCAAATACCGTGCGGCGATTCATGGCAGCGTCTGAACATGAAAAACCGGTTGGAACGTGCAAATCTGTTCCAGTGTATGAGAGAGATGAACGCGATGAGTGCTGATGTCCGATTGTTGGTTCGGGTTGACGATGCCGGATCAAGCTGGTCCTCCAACATAGGCTGCCTGCGCGCATGCTCGGAGGGGATAGCCCGCAGTGTCGAGGTCATGATGCCGTGTTCATGGGTCGCGCACGCCGCGACGCTGTTCAACGCCCAACCTGAAATAGACATAGGTATTCATCTGGCTCTGACGAGTGAATGGGACGCTGTCAAATGGCGTCCACTGACGCAAGCGCCGAGCCTTGTCGACGAACAGGGAGATTTCTTGCCGATGGTCATGCCCCGGGAGGGGGACGTCAGGCCATGCCTGGCGGACGTCGATTGGTCGATCGATGAAATTGCCAATGAATTCAGGGCACAAATCTCGCTTGGAGTTGCCATGTTTCGAAGCGTTTCACATGTCAGTTCCCACATGCTGAAGCATTTCAAGGATTTTGATCCCAAGGTCGGTGAAGTGGTCTGCGATCTTTGTCACGAGTTCGGCCTCGCTGACGATGCGTACGGCTATGGGCTGCCCAGGTTCGAGGGCTATCCGAAATTCCTAAGGAACGCCGCATTCCGGACGGCTGGATTCATGGATCATTTGGCCGGGTTGTCTCGGGGAACATACATCTTCATCGACCACCCGGCGGTGAATTCGCCTGAGCTTGAGGCAACCGGTCACGAGGGCTACGAGGATGTGGCAGCCGATCGGTCGACGTGTCTGGAAACACTGGTAAGCGTTGCCTTGAAACGGAAAATTGATGACCTTGGGATCGAACTGATCAGCTACCGCGACCTTTAGGCCGTGTGGACGCATTGGAGATGCATGTCTCCGGGAGCTGCATCGTTCAGGATCACGTCAATCCGGTACGGGTGATACTGTCAGGTTTTCAAGATTTTACGAGGCCGGAGACAGATGCTTTCTGAACAACCCAAAGGACACCAACCCGGCGGGAAAGAGCCGCTTCAAAGCCTTCCACACCTAGTGCAAAGGCAGTCGCCAGGCCCAAATGCTATCGATTAAAGGCATGAATCAAAGCAAACAAAAGCACTTATAATGACAAAATAAACAGTGAATTAATTGCTGATGCTTGCAGATAAGGTGTGGGGTACGGAGTTGCGCATATATTTTTTATGAATTTTTCAGTTAATTTCGGGAAGTGAAAGACAAGGCTTAAATCAGTCCGTGGCGGAAAGAAATCGGCTTATGATTTCAAGTGTATTGCGAATTTTTGCAATAGCCGTTGTCTATGCTGCGCTCGGGAAGCTTGGCTTGCAGCTTGCCATCCCGCCCGGGTATGCAACCGTGATCTGGCCGCCTTCCGGAATTGCCGTCGCCGTTATACTGGCCTATGGCCACAGGGTGTGGCCCGGTATCTTTATCGGGTCCTTTCTCACCAATTTCAGCGCGGACATTGAAGCGGGATCTCTTGCGGATGTTGTGCAGGCCGCGGCAGTGCCTGCCGGTATTGCCGTCGGGGCGGTTCTTCAGGCGGTCGCAAGTTCAGGTCTTGTCCATAAATTTGCAGGGTATCCAAACCGTCTCGAAACAGAAAAACAGGTGTTTTCGTTTTTCTTCTGGGCCGGACCTGTCGCATGCCTGATCAATTCGACAATCGGCAGTTCGGTTCTCTGCGCCGCCGGCGTCGTCTCGACGGCGGACTATCTGGAAAATCTGGGGACCTGGTGGGCAGGCGACACCATCGGGGTGTTCATTTTCACGCCTTTGTCCCTGGTCTGGATCCTGGGCCTTTCGGCTGACTGGAAACCAAGACGCATGATCGTAACGGTGCCGATCCTGGTATCCTTCATGCTGACGGTCATCTTGACCGTGGCCGGATCGGATTTCGATCGCGAGCGCCTGCAGTTGAACTTTGCCCGGCAAGCCGCGTCGCTTCCTCCCGCGCTTGAACGCACCCTTGAACAGCAGATCAACGTGCTCAACTCCCTTGCCGGCCTGCGCGTTGCATCGCCTGACATGGACCGGCAGACCTTCAAGGTGTTTTCAGACCGGGCGTTCAGATCGTTCGAAGGTATACAGGCGCTGTCCTGGAACCCGGTGATCTACCCGCAGGACCGCGCGGCATTCGAGCAGCAAACGCGCGACGAGGGCTTTGTGGAATTCGCGGTCGTCGAACGGGACGACAGCGCCGGACTGGTACCCGTTGCCGATCGTCAGGATTACGTCGCCGTTCATTTCATCGAGCCGTATGACATCAACAAGGGGGCTCACGGCTTCGACGTCGGGTCGAACACCACACGCAGACAGGCATTCGAAAAGGCCCGGGACACGGGGCAGCCGGTCGCCACCAGCAGAATTACGCTGGTGCAGGAAACAGGCGAACAGTTCGGCGTGCTTGTCTTCATGCCCGTCTATAAACGCGGCGCCATGCCCGTGACGATTGAGGATCGCAGACAGCAAATTGAGGGCTACATGGTGAGTGTTCTCAGGGGCGGCGACATTGTAAATGCCGCGCTTGATGACATAGCGTCGGAGCGCTTCACGTTCCGACTGTTCGATGACAGCGCCCCTCGATCCGAGCAGTTTCTCTTTCAGAGCCGCCGCGCCGACGACAGTGTCAGAGTTCTCGACGAAACGGGGGTTTTCGGTGGCGCGGCGGAATTCGCCGTCACGACACTCATTGACTTCGCCGGCCGCCGCTGGCGCTTCGAAATCAACCCGGCTCCGGAATTCCTTGCTCAGAACCGCTCGGCGAATTCCTGGATCATCCTGTTGGGCGGGGTATTGATAACTGGATTTATTGCCTCGTTCTTCCTGCTTGTCAGTGGCAGAAGCGAAATGCTTCGGGCGATGGTCATGGAAAAGACCAGAAGTCTGTCGATCAGCGAGCACAGGTTGGCGCAGGCACAGCGTATTGCGTCCCTGGGCAATTGGGAATTGAATGTCGAAACCGGCGTGTTCTGGTGGTCCGATGAAGTCAATCGCATCCTGAATACGAATCCAGACAACGCCGCGAAGACCGTAGATCTGTTCCTTGCCTTCATTCATCCCGACGACCGCGCGCTGATCAGCTCCGAAATTGCCAGGCTGCTGAACAAGCGGGGAGCCCTGAACATCGACTGCCGCCTTCTCCTGTCCGGCGGTACGGAGAAGATGGTACAGCTTCAGGCGGAACTCGCCTATGAGGATGGAGAACATCCAATCCGCGTTATCGGCACCATTCAGGATATCAGCGAACGCAAGAAACTCGACCGCATGAAGGATGAGTTCATTTCAACCGTCAGCCATGAATTGCGCACGCCGCTCACGTCAATTCAGGGATCTCTTGGCCTGCTCATGGCCAAGGCCGGCGCCGATGTCGATGAGAAAAGCCAGAAACTGCTTAAGCTTGCCTATGACAATTGCCAGCGCCTGTCCCGCCTCGTCAACGATATCCTCGACATCGAAAAGATCGCCGCCGGCAAGATGGAGTACCGGCTGGAGACCGTCGAAATCTGCCGGCTTGTCTGCGATATCGTCGAGAGACAGCAGTCTTTTGCCGAAAAATACGGTGTCGAATTCGAACAGCACTTCGATGTGCCGGAAATCTATGTGAACCTCGACCAGGACAGGTTCAACCAGGCGCTGGTCAACCTGTTGTCGAATGCGGCCAAGTTTTCCGATGAAGGCGACAGGATTGAAATCCGTGTGTCCCGAAACTCCGCCGGCGAGGCGTTAATTTCCGTGAGCGATAACGGTCAGGGCATCCCCGAAGCCTTCCACAGCAAGGTTTTTGAAAAGTTCGCTCAGGCAGACGGATCCGAAACCCGCATGACAGGCGGCAGCGGGCTTGGATTGAACATTACCAAGAAAATTATTGAAGCTTTTGACGGCACGGTGGAATTCGAGAGCGAAGAAGGCGTAGGGTCGACCTTCACCTTTACTTTGCCTGTCAGTCAGCCTGATGAGAAAGGTAGCGGAAACAATGCCTGAGAAACTGACAAGGATCCTGTACGTCGAAGACGACGAGTCGATCGCTCAGATCGTCATGATGACCCTGGAGGATCTCGGCGGCTTCACGGCAATACATTGCGACAGTGGCCAAAAAGCGCTTGAGACCGTCATCGACTTCGCCCCGCAACTCATTTTGATGGACGTCATGATGCCCAAGATGAGCGGTCCGGAAACCCTGGAGCACCTTCGCAAGATGCCCGGAGCGAAGGATATCCCGGTTGTCTTCGTCACAGCCAAGGCTCAAATCCATGAGCAGGAGGCCTACATGAAGCTTGGCGCAACAGGCATCATCGTGAAGCCCTTCGACCCGATGACGCTGTCGGAGGAGGTAACGTCGCTATGGGACCGGTTCAACGCCAATCTCGACAAATCCCAGGCGACAGGACCTGTCTGACCGTCTCGCTGCCTGTCTACCCGGCGTGTCCGGAGGGAGGTATTACCCTCCGTCAGCCGGTGATGCCGGCGGGACTTCCGGGACGGCGCTGCAGGTGGTGTCGCCGCCGAAACAGCCGTATTTTTCGCCCTGCAGGGAGGTGGCATAGCTGACGCCCGCGCCGGGTGCTTCTTCCGGCACGGTTTTGGCCGTCAGGACGAAGTCCGCCTGCTCTTCAAAGATGATCACGAAATCAGACCCGCCAAAGGCGAAATTGGCGAATTCCCAGCCCTTGTCGGCCTCCGCATTCTCTTTCACCCAGTCGCGTTTCACGATGGAGGAGACCTGAGCCATGCCCATCGGCGAGATCACCACCGTGCCGTGGTCCTCGGTCTCGATGCCGATGACCATGCGGGTCTGGCCGAACTGCCAGTCGGCTGTGTCCTGCGGATCGTAATGGCTGACTTCCTCCGGACGGCGGGCCTCGGCCCAGCCGGATTTCATCCGGACGCCAGATTGAAAGTGCCTGAGGTAAACGATTTTGCCTGCCACCGGTACATGCAGCCGGTGATAGTTGTTGACGTTCAGGAACTGGTGGGTCCAGGTGCCCCTGTTGAAAATCTCCGGATCGATTGAACCGAATGTCTCCAGAACGGTTTCGCCTTCCTTGCCGATAATGAAATCGGCGACGTCGCTGTAAAGCTGCCCCTTGATCACTTCGCCGCCCTGGGAGACGCCGTCATAAGTGGTCACCAGCTTGCCGTTGCCGCTGATTGGCCACCATCCGGCCGAGGTGCTGTCGCCAATGGAAACAACGGTCGCGGGATCGTCGTAGCCCTGGACGGGGCGCGAACCGGTGGGGAAGGTGGCCGCGCACAATTCGCGGGTGAAAAAGTCCTGGAACGTCGTGTACCCAGTGTCCGGCGGGCAGTACCAGTCGCCGAAATTCGGATCGTTGGTGAAGTCGGGCACGTGGACGGCTGAGGCGGGCGTTTCCAGATAGCGGCCCCACTCTTCGGCGATATCGCGCATCCAGCTGGAAAAGGCGTCATTTTCGAACTGAATCTGTCCGCGCGGGTCGGTGGTAAGCTGCCGGTCGACCAGGAAGTAGCTGAAGGACAGGATGTCGAGAATGTTCCAGTTGCAATAGTTGGCGCCATCCATGCTGACCCGGATCTTGCCGTCGTAAATCCCGGTGTCGATGTTCTGCGGCGGATAGGTGACCAGAGCGTCGATGAAGCGATAATAGTCCTCCAGGCTTGCGACCGGATTGGTGTCGGGGTTCGAATTGACGATCTGTCCAAGCTCTATGGAGCGCTCAAGCTGCTCCTGAAGGTCCGGATCGCCCAGGATCAGCGACATCAGCTTTTCCGTGGCCGGCTGCAGGCCCGGTTCAGGACATTCCTGCGCCAGAACGCCGCCGGCGGAGGTGCAAAGCGCGAGGACGAAGAAGGAGGCAAAGCGTTTGTACATTGGAATAATCCCCTCGATTATCGCGATTTTGTCGAAAAGAACGTGCGTCGGGTAACGCCAGACAATCTCTGATCGGATGTTCGGATATTAACGTTGCGTCATCATATGCGGTTTTTGACAAGTAACAACCATAAATAGCAGGCTCTGGATCTTTCAGTGCCTCGCGAGTCCCCTGTAGTGCGCACCTTGAAAAGGTTTGCGCAGGGAAGAGCTGGAAGCCGGATCACGGGCGGGAAAAGATTCTCTATCAAGGGTTGTGTTTTTTGCCCGCCGGCGTGACCCCGAGGGCGCTCACGAAAGCCAGCCATAGACATACCCGGCCATCAGCGACCCGCTAACCGCGAGAGCGAGGTAGAGAAGGAAGGGCGTCAGCCGGAGGACCGGGAAGATTGCCATCGCACCCCAGATGCTGACGACACCGCCGGAAACCAGGAAAGCCATGCCCGCTCCGGGCGACATGCCGTGCTCCATCAGGCCGCGTGTCAGCGGCAGGGCGGCGTATCCGTCCAGATAGGCCGGTGCACCGACGAAAACGGCGAAGGGAATGGCCCACCAGACATCCTCGCCCACATAGGCCGCCAGAGCTTCCGGCCGCAGGGCGGCATTCAACGCGAACTCCGCCGCGAAGGCCGGAATGAGGCAGATCAGGATCAGCCGTGTGGTGGCGCTGAAGGTGCGCCGGAAGATCTCGCGCCGCGCCGCGTCCTTCCAGATCCATGCATCGAAGGGCAGGGGTGTCCCGCATGCGCACTTTGAAAGATCGCCGGTGATAGCGTTGCTGCGCAGGGCCGCTGTCGCCCAGCCTTTTTTCGCGAAGATCGACGTGATCATGCCGCCCCAGAGGCCGAGGCCGAAGGCCGCGAGCGTCTTGCCGGCAGCGAAACCTATCCCGAGTGTTGCCGCGGTTGTCGCCAGCATCGCCGGATCGGTGACAGGCGAAGACAGCCAGAATGCCATGACCGGTGCCAGCGGAATGCCGGCGGCCAGCAGGCCGGCCATCAGCGGCAGCACGGTGACCCCGCAGACCGGCGTGACCGCACCGATGGCCGAGGCCGCAAGGATGGCGGTGAAGAGCCGTCCCTCGAAGGCCCGCGCAATGTGAGCGTCGGCGCTGCTGGCCATAATCCAGGCGGAAAGAAAAATCCCCGGAATGACAAGCGGTGCGACCAACACCAGTCCAAGCGTCACGAATTGAGCCATCTCCCAGGCCTGCGAAGGCCAGACCAGCGTTCCGGCAGCCGCCGCACCCAGCAATCCGAGTAACGGAAGCAGCCGGACAATCGGGCGGGAAACCGGTTCAGTACGTTCGGACATGGCAGTCTCCTTGCATCGGTTCCCCGAGTGTCGGAGGTTGCGTGCCATATGTGAAACGGGTAATTCATAATTCAGATATGAGGAATTTGAATGGGACAGCTCGACAGCGATATACTGCGCACCTTTCTTGCGGTGGCCGAGGCGGGAAGCGTCACTCAAGGGGCCGCGCGGATCTTCAGATCGCAATCGGCCACCAGCCTGCAGATCGGCAAACTCGAGGCAATGCTCGGTCACCCGGTTTTTGAACGGCACGGGCGCGGCGTCATTCTGACAGACGCGGGCGAGCGCCTGCTGCCGGTGGCGCGGGACGTGACCGGCAAGCTGGACGCTGCCCTGCGCGAACTGACTTCGGACGATCTCGATGGCAGATTGCGCCTTGGCATTCCCGACGATCAGGGCAAGGAAACGCTTTCGAGAATTGTCGGCGAATTCGCGCAGTCCCATCCGCGTGTCGATCTGGAAGTTACATGTGCAATGAGCGCCGGGTTCCCGGATGCCCTGGCCTCGGGAACTCTGGACCTGGCCATTTACGAAGCGGCGCATCCGGCCCCGGGGGCCGAGGTCCTGCGCCGGGAGCGTACCTGCTGGATGGTCTCGCGCCATCATGATCTTCTGACCCGCGACCCGCTTCCGATTGCGCTGTTCGACCGGGACTGCTGGTGGCGCGACGCGGCTCTGGACGCCCTGCGCGCTGCAGGGCGCCCCTTCCGGATCGTCTATTCCAGTCAGAGCGTCGCTGGCGTTGCCGCCGCAATAGAAGCCGGCATCGCCGCCGGGTTGCTCGGCGAGACGAGCCTGAGCGAAAATCTCCGGCAGGTGGATCTGAGTGGTGGTGCGATGCCCGTCTCCAACCTTGTCCTCGGCCTGGGCCCGGATACCGTCACGCCACCGATAGAAGCCATGAGGTTGGCCATCCGAAACGCGTTTGGCGTGGAGTAGGGTGAAAGGATGTAAATTGCCGAAGCGCCGTCGCCGACAGGGCCGGACATACCCTCGGAGCCACAATAGCATACCGGGAAAGTGTCAGTCGGAGACTACCGCCGTTTCCCGAAAGTCGGTTTGCCGGCGCCTGCCGGCCGGGCACGTTGATCCGATTGCCCGGAGTCCTGCGGTTTTTCCGCGGCCAGCTTGCGGGCAAAGAAACTGTCGAGGCTTTCCGTGCGCGTGTCGACCTCGGTCTTCAGTGCCTCCTCGGAGGTCTTCAGCACCTGGGCGCGCTGCCTGGAAGAATGGCGTTTTTCGCTGACGAACTGTACGCCGCAACGCAGACCGTCTTCCCAGCGGCGTTCGCAGGTGACTTCGTAATCCTCCAGATCGATCTGCAGGTCGAATTCCTTCGGCAGCAGAAACGCCTGCTCGAATTCCAGCATCGCACCGCCATCGGACAGGTTGCGCACCGTGCAGGGTATGGACCGCAGGCCGCTCTGGAATATCATTCTGCCCTTCTTGAAGACACGTGCCCGCCGCTGGCGCGGCAGCAAATCGCGGTCGTCTGCGTCCGCTTGACTGGACTGCGGTTCCGGCTTGGCGTCCGACATGGTCATCTCACATCCGTTGGTTACGCACGAAGGTTTTTTACCATCTGTCAGCTATCTTATCAGCAAATGCCTTGCGAATCCGTGAATTTTCAGACCGCCTCGGGCATCTGTGCCTGCGGTTCCCTTGAGCGCGGGAACAAAACCCCCTAAGGCGGTGTGCCGGGAGTGGAAGCTTTTTCTTTTCGGCCGCATTCGTGGAACGCCATTCCTTGTAATGATACTGTTCTTTCTTTCTATTTGCGGCCAGGGAAAACGGGCGAAAACTGTGACAACATTTCGGAATTTGAACGGGTTGAGGCGTAAATGACTAAAGACCAGATATTTTTCCTGAACCGGCTGGCAATCCGGGCCGGTGAGGAAATCCTGAGAATCTACGCCGAACCGTTCGACGTCGAGAACAAGGCCGACGGCTCTCCGGTCACGAAAGCCGACGCCGTGGCGGAGAAAATCATCCTGGCAGGGCTGGCCGAAGGCTTTCCGGGCGTGCCTGTTGTCGCCGAGGAAGCGGTCGAGGCCGGGCACCTGCCAGCCGTCGGAGAGCGCTATTTTCTGGTTGATCCGCTCGACGGCACAAAGGAATTCCTCAAGAAAAACGGCGAGTTCACGGTCAATATCGCCCTCATCGATCAGGGTAAACCGGTCTATGGGGTCGTATCGGCTCCGGCGCTCGGCGAAATTTTCTGGGGTGGATCCCTGGAAGGTGACGCGACCGCCGGGCAGGCATTTTCCGGCCGGATTGAGGGCGGCGATATAACCGCCATTGAGCCCATCAAGGTCAGAAAGCCGCCGGTGGAAGGCTTGAGCGTGCTTGCCAGCCGGTCGCATATGTCGGAGGAGACGGCCGAACTGATCGGGCGCCTGAACGTTGCCGAACAGCTGTCGGTCGGCTCGTCGCTGAAACTGTGCTGGGTCGCGGCCGGAAGGGCGGATCTCTATCCGCGCCTTGCGCCGACCATGCAGTGGGACATTGCCGCAGGAGACGCGGTGGTGCGCGCGGCGGGCGGCTCCGTCGTCCTGGCCGAAACCCACGAGGACTTCGTCTATCGCGTGCCGCCGGGGGCTCGCAAGGACGATCTGCGCAACGTGCATTTCATCGCCGTCAGCTCACGCGAGCTGCTGTCGGCTCTGGCATCCGCCGCCTGAAACACCGCACGCGAACCACTTTCGGACAGACGAGTGTTGAGCCGGGCCGCCGGCACGAACGGAAAAAGTGAACATGAACATGCAATCTCACGGCGTCACGCCCGAACGCCTCAGCAATCTGAAGCGTCTTGAAGCGGAAAGCATCCACATCATCCGCGAGGTGGCGGCGGAGTTCTCCAACCCGGTGATGTTGTATTCCATTGGCAAGGACAGCGGTGTCATGCTGCATCTGGCCATGAAGGCGTTCTATCCGTCAAAGCCGCCCTTTCCTTTGCTGCATGTGGACACCACCTGGAAATTCCGCGAGATGATCCGGTTTCGCGACGACACCGCCAAACGTCTCGGTCTGGACCTGATCGTTCACACCAATCCGGAAGGGCTGGAGAAGAACATCAGCCCGTTCGATCATGGCTCCTCCGTTCACACCCGCATCATGAAAACCGAGGCGCTGAAGCAGGCGCTGGACAAATACGGTTTCGACGCTGCCTTCGGTGGCGCACGCCGGGACGAAGAGAAATCCCGTGCCAAGGAACGCGTTTTCTCCTTCCGCAACGCCAATCACGGCTGGGACCCGAAGAACCAGCGTCCGGAACTGTGGAACCTGTACAACGCCCGGGTCGCCAAGGGTGAGAGCATCCGCGCCTTTCCGCTGTCCAACTGGACGGAGCTGGACATCTGGCAGTACATCCTGACGGAAGACATCCCGATGGTGCCGCTGTATTTCGCCGCTCCCCGTCCCGTGGTGGAGCGCGACGGCATGCTGATCATGGTCGATGACGAGCGCATGAAGCTGCAGGCCGGAGAAACAATCGAGGAGAAGATGGTCCGTTTCCGCACTCTCGGCTGCTATCCGCTGACGGGCGCAATTGAATCCGAGGCCGATACGCTTCCCGCCATTGTCCGCGAAATGCTGATCGCCCGCACCTCCGAACGCCAGGGCCGTCTGATCGACAAGGACGAAAGCGCTTCGATGGAAAAGAAAAAGCGGGAAGGATATTTCTAGGATGACCATCGCAGATATTCACGAAACCGCCGAAGCAGCCGTCAACGATTACATCCTCGCCCAGGAAACCAAGGATCAGCTCCGGTTCCTGACGTGCGGCTCGGTCGATGACGGCAAGTCGACCCTGATCGGCCGCCTGCTGTACGACACCAAGCTGATCTTCGAGGATCAGCTTGCGGCGCTGGAACGCGACTCCAGAAAGCACGGCACGGTCGGAGAGGATATAGATCTGGCGTTGCTGGTGGACGGGCTGGAAGCCGAGCGTGAACAGGGCATCACAATCGATGTCGCCTATCGTTTCTTTGCCACGGACAAGCGCAAATTCATCGTCGCCGATACGCCCGGCCACGAGCAGTATACCCGTAATATGGCGACCGGTGCCTCAACCGCCGATCTTGCCGTGCTGCTTGTCGATGCCCGCAACGGCCTTATGGTCCAGACCCGTCGGCATGCCTTCATCGCCTCGCTGCTGGGCATCCGGCATGTGGTTCTGGCGATCAACAAGATCGACCTGGTCGGCTTCTCGCAGGAGCGCTTCGAGGAAATCCGCAAGGAGTTCGGGACCTTCGCCAACGGCTTTGATTTTGAAACGCTGGAAGCGATCCCGATGTCCGCGCGCTACGGCGACAACGTCACCGCGAAAAGCGACAAGATGAGCTGGTACTCCGGTCCGACGCTGCTGGAGCATCTGGAGGCCGTGGAATTCGGCGAGCATGCGCTGGAAGCTCCGTTCCGCTTCCCGGTCCAGTGGGTCAACCGGCCGAATCTCGACTTCCGTGGCTATTCCGGCACCATCGCCAGCGGCCGGGTATCCGTCGGCGAGGAGTTGGTCGTTGCCGGTCCTGCGAAGGCCTCCAGGGTCAAGACTATTGTCGGCCCGGATGGTGAGGTGCCCGAGGCTCGTGCGGGGGAAGCCATTACTCTGACACTTGAAGACGAGATCGACATCTCGCGCGGCGACCTGCTGTCCTCCACGGCGCACCGGCCGGATGTCGCGGACCAGTTCGCCGCTCATCTCATCTGGATGTCCGACGAACCGCTGCTGCCGGGGCGTCCGTATATGCTGAAGATCGGTGCCCGAACCGTCACCGCCACCGTTTCGGAGATCAAGCACAAGATCAACGTCAATACCTTCGAACATATGGCCGGCAAGACACTCGAACTCAACGAGATCGCCTTCTGCAATTTCTCGCTGTCTTCCGCCGTGCCCTTCGACCCATATGAGGCGAACCGCACGACCGGCGCGTTCATTCTGATCGACCGCATATCCAATGCGACTGTTGGAGCGGGCATGGTCTGGTTCGCCCTGCGCCGTGCGAGCAACATCCACTGGCAGGCGCTGGAAATCGACAAGACGGCGCGCTCCCAAAAGCTCGGCCAGAAGCCCGCCGTTCTCTGGTTCACTGGCCTGTCCGGCTCCGGCAAGTCCACCATCGCCTCCATGGTGGAGAAAAAGCTGCATGTCGACGGCCGCCAGACCTATACGCTCGACGGCGACAATGTCCGTCACGGCCTCAACAAGGACCTCGGCTTCACCGATGCCGACCGGGTGGAGAATATCCGCCGCGTGGGAGAGGTTGCAAAGCTGTTCACCGATGCAGGCCTGATCACGCTTGTCTCCTTCATTTCGCCCTTCAGATCCGAGCGCAGGATGGCGCGCGACCTGATGGGCGAGGGCGAATTCATCGAAGTCTTTGTCGATACACCCATAGAGGAATGCCGCAGACGCGACCCCAAGGGTCTCTACGCCAAGGCCGACCGGGGCGAGATCAAGAACTTCACCGGTATCGACAGCCCCTATGAGGCTCCGGGAAACCCGGAAATCCATATCAGGAACATCGACCGCGATCCGGAGGATGTTGCCGAGGAAATCATCACCTATCTGCGTGAAAAGGGGTTCCTGGCCGGCTTCGCCGAGGATGGCGAAGGCATCTGATCGTCCAGTCCGCACTCCCTCGAACGCCGGCAGGAAACCTGTCTTGCGATTGGTCGTTCCGGTCAGGTTTGCAGGCGCCTCCCCATGAAGGACACCCGGCCAGGCGTAACGCTGAGCCGGGGGCACTCGTTTGCAGCGAACTGGTTGGGTGTCTCCGGCGGCCGCCCGATAAGATGAGATGAGGCCCTGCCAGGCGGCACGGTGCGTAGTCCCTGTTGCTGGACGTAGGTCTGGATGATTGCGAGACAGAGGCCGAGCCCCTGTCATGCCGCGTTCTGGTCGGACCGCAGCTCTGCGGGTCGGCCACGGATCGCGTGGAAAGCAGAGGAGATCGCGGACGGGGAAACAATTTTGTCTTAGCCGTTGCCCGCGCATGCGAAGCCTTTTAAGACCGCTTGCAGAATTCGATAACTGGTGGAAGGGCCTCGTGCAGCGAATGAAAACCGTTTTGGTGACCGGGTCGGCGGGATTTATCGGCTATTTTCTCTGCACGCGCCTGCTTGAGGACGGCTTCCGGGTGATCGGCCTCGATGCGATGACGGACTATTACGACGTCCGTCTGAAGGAACGCCGCCAGCAGATGCTGCTGCAGCACGAGCATTTCAGGGCCGTGAACGACCGGGTCGAGACAGCCGATCTGCTCATGTCGCTGTTCAGTGCCGAAAAACCCGACTTCGTCATCCATCTGGCCGCCCAGGCCGGTGTGCGCTACTCCATCGAGGCGCCGCGTTCCTATCTGGAAAGCAATATTTGCGGCACGTTCGAGCTGCTGGAGGCTGCCCGGGCGTTTCCGCCCGAGCACATGCTTCTGGCCTCGACTTCATCGGCCTATGGCGCCAACACCGAAATGCCTTACACGGAGACGGACAAGGCTGACCATCAGATGTCATTCTACGCGGCGACCAAGAAGGCGACCGAGAACATGGCGCATTCCTATGCCCATCTCTACGGTCTGCCGGTCACCATGTTCCGCTTCTTCACTGTTTACGGCCCGTGGGGCCGCCCGGACATGGCGCTGTTCAAGTTTACCAAGGCAATCCTCGAGGGCCGGCCCATTGACGTCTACAATTACGGCGATATGCGTCGGGACTTTACCTATGTGGAGGATCTGGTCGAGGGCATTCGCCTGTTGATGGACGCGGTTCCCGTGCGCCCTGCCGACGACGAGGACGTGCCCGAAGGCGACAGCCTGTCTCCGGTCGCGCCCTGGCGCGTGGTCAATATCGGCAATTCCACATCCGTTCAACTGACCGATTATATCGAGGCGATCGAGGCGGCGACGGGGCGGAAGGCGGAACGCAACCTGATGCCGATGCAGGCCGGTGACGTTCCGGCGACCTGGGCAAACGCCGACCTGTTGCAGAGCCTGACCGGATACCGGCCCCGCACTCCTGTGCGGGAGGGGGTTGCCCGGTTTGTCGAATGGTACCGGGACTACTACCGGTCCTGAACACCCGGACACTTCCTGAAAGTGTGGCTCAGGTACTCCCGGGCGGTGGCTGGCAAACATCCACCCATTCACACGCCGTGATCTCCGCCATGCGTTCCGGTGCGACCCTCACGGCGGCATTGGTGGCCCGGCCGCGGGTATGACAATGTCGTAGTCCTTCAGGGAGACGTCGCAGTAGATTGGCAGCGGCCGGGCGAGCCCGAACGGACAGACACCACCGACGGGATGGCCCGTCAGGGCTTCGACCTCTTCCAGTGCGAGCATTTTCACCTTTCCGCCGAAGGCCGCTTTCGCCTTCTTGTTGTCCAGCCGTGCGTCTCCTGCCGTAACCAGCAGAAAGATCAGCTCCTTGAGCTGAAGCGACAGTGTCTTGGCGATCTGGCCGGGCAGAACGCCGTGTGCTTTCGCGGCCAGATCGACGGTGGCGCTGCTGTCACCGGTCACAATCACTTTAAGCTCGGGGGCTGCGCTGGCAAGATGTTCGCGGACGCTTTCAAGGCTCATGCTGGCCTGCCTTTCGGGGTGTCTCGATAGGAAATCTGGGAAAACTGCCGTGCCTTGGCAGCCAAAGAAACCTGAATCACTTGTGCATATTATCAATATTCGGCATGATGTGAATTGAGCTTACGCCCTAGCGATCTTAAGCAGGTGTTAACTCTTGCATCTTAAATGCTATGATAGTCGGATTTGGAGCCTTTCCTGTATATCCGCGTTATTGTCATTTAAAGGAACTTTATAATGGCAAGGGCCGTGACAGCCGCTAGTCAAGTCTGCCAGTCCGATCTGCATGAGGACAAGCGGTCCAAGCAGACGGGTCATCAGGATGAAACGGTGCATTTTCCATTGATGTTGGCGAAAAATATCCTCTTCTGGGGATCCATATCGTTGAGCATTTACGCCCTTTATGCACTGGCTTCCGCGCTCTGACGCTGCCCGGTCACCTGATCGCGCGTCCCGCTTTTTTCTGCACTGAATTCTGTCGAACCCTGACCGGGCCTATCTGTCCGCTTCAAGGCGAGCAGTGCCGAAATGGTTGTCCGGCCGGAAAGTTTCCGGAAGCGGGCGGGCCGGCTCCCGGCCAGTTATTTCCGCGACCAGACACTCGGCGACCAGATGGGCGATGCCGAAGGAAATCTTGAACCCGCCGGTTGCCGCGTAGATGGCGTTGAACCCCGGCAGACGGCCGATCAGCGGGTCGCGCTTGTGACAGCGCGGGCGGATTCCGGCCCATTGGGAAATCACCGCGCGCCCGGCCAGTTGCGGGCAGAAGGCCGTCGCACGCTGTATCAACTCGGCGGAGCGCTCGGGTGAGGCAGTGTTGTCCGTGAACTCCCGGTCAGACGTGCTGCCGATTGCAACAGAGCCGTCGTCATGGGGCACCACATAAAGCCCGTCACAGTAGATCGCCGGTCTGCCGGCAAGATCCGCGCCTTCCAGTAGCAGCGCCTGGCCCTTCTCACCGCGCCCGATCCTCTCTCCGGTCAGTGTCTCGATCATATCGAACGCCTGAAATCCACCACTGATGACGAGGCCTCCGGCCGCGACAGGTTCTGCGCCACCTGACAGCAGAACCTGGCTGGCTGCTTCGTCGAATCCGGTCACTTCCACCCCTTCGATCAAGGTGCCGTGCCGGCGGACATAGGTGCTGAGGGCGGCAAGGTATGCGCGCGGGGAAATGCGGGCCGCCAGGCTCTCGTAGACGATGCCGAAAGGGGCCGCCTCCGGTGCCAGCCAGTCCGAACGGCTTCCAGCCCCTTCCACCTGATAGGAGAAACCTGTCTCGTCGGGATGCCAGCGCAATATGCTCTCTTCGGCACGCTCCAGATGATGCTCGAGCTTGTCCCGGGTGGTCAGCGGCAGAATGCGGCCGCAACGGCGGTAGCCGCAGACAAGGCCGGTCTCCGCTTCCAGTTGCCCGATATGCGCCTCAAGGCTCGAAAGCGCCTGGAACTGAAACTCCTTCTTCGGGTTCCAGCGCGCCGGCATATGCGGCATCAGCGCGCCGAGCAGCCCGCCGCTCGACCCGGCCCCAACACGGTCGGCTTCCAGGACGGCCACCCTGAGACCGGCCCTGATCGCTGCATGGGCCATGGACAGGCCGAAAATACCCGCCCCGGCTATGGCAACGTCGAACGGTCCGTCGGAGGTCTGCGCCATGTCCGGCGGCTCCTTGTAGATTGATTGTTCAGATTGGCTCTCTTATGAGAGCAGGGCGGTCAAGGCAAAGGCTTTCGCTTTGCCCTTTTATCGAAAACCGGCAGAAACAGGAACGATGACCACCAAGGCTCCAGATCTGGATTGGCTCGATGGCGATGTGCCCAGGGCGCATGGCTTCGACGATACCTATTTTTCCAGGGCCGGCGGGCAGGAGGAAACCCGTCACGTGTTCCTGAAAGGCAACGGTTTGCCCGAGCGCCTGCATGGCCGGGACACCTTCACGATTGCTGAATTGGGTTTCGGCACCGGGCTCAATTTCCTGACAACGCTCGCCGCCTTGCGAACCATGAGCGATGCGCCCGCGCTCACCTTCCTGTCCTTTGAGCTTTATCCCATGACGGCCGATCAGCTCCGCCGGGCTCTCGGCGCTTTTCCGGAATTGTCAGAGCTGGCGCAGGACCTCATTGCCGTCTGGCAGCCGGAACCCGGCTGGAACCGGTTGAATGTTGCCGGTGCACGGCTGCTGATCGGGATTGGCGATGCGCGAGAATTGATACCGGAGGTCCGTCTGCAGGGATCAGAAAGAGGAGCGGAGGAGGGGAGCATCGCACCCGTCGACGCCTGGTATCTTGACGGGTTCAGCCCCGCGAAGAACCCGGATCTCTGGCACGAGGATCTTCTGAAGACCGCAGCAGATCTGACCGCGCCCGGCGGGACGCTGGCGACCTATACCGCCGCCGGTTGGGTCCGCCGCAATCTTCAGGCAGCCGGTTTTACGATTGAAAAAACCAGCGGCTTCGCAGGCAAGCGTGAGATGGTTGTCGGTCACAAGCTTGACACCGGAGAGCCTTGACCGGCCCCTGTCGAAATCGGGGCTTTTATCTCAGCCGCCTGCGTCAGGTCTCCATCGAATCTGCCGCGGCCGCAGTCAGCCACCGGCGGAACTTCTGCATGGCGCCGGTTTCCTCCCGTGATTTCAGCCAGGTGAGCCAGTAGCTGCCGGTGCGGGTCGTGGTCCCGAAAGGCTGCACGATCTCTCCGGATCCGATGTGACGGGAGAACATCGAGACCGGGGCGAGAGCCACGCCTGAACCCTGGGCAGCAGCCTCGACCATCGCCAGCGAACTGTCGAACATCCAGCCGCGGGTTCGGGGCGGCGGCAGCCCGGCAGTCTGAAACCACATGGCCCATTCATCCATTCGGTAGGATCTCAGCAGGGGTTCGTGCAACAGGTCCACCGGGCGCGTGAGGCGCGCTGCGGTCTCCGGTGCACAAAGCGGAGCAAGCGGGGCATCCATGAGTTTCTCCGCATTGGTCGCGTGCCAGGCGCCATCGCCGAAGCGAATGAAACAGTCCAGCCCGTCGACGAGCATGTCCGCGCGGTTGTTGTTGGTCTTCAGGCGAAGGTCGATATGCGGATGGGCCTCGGCAAACTGCTGCAGGCGCGGCAGCAGCCAGCCGGTGGCGAACGAACCGACCACGCCGACTGTCAGCACTTCGCGGAAATTACCGTCCTCGAAGCGGCTGAGCGCCGCGCTCATCCGCCGGAAGGCGTCGGTGAGAACCGGCAGCAGCGCATGCCCCTCGTCAGTCAGCACAACGCCGCGCGGCAGGCGCTCGAACAGTGAGACCTGCAGCACGTCTTCCAGCGCCTTCACCTGATGGCTGATCGCCGTCTGGGAGACGCGCAGCTCCAGCCCCGCGCGGGTGAAGCTGCTGAGCCGCGCGGAAGCCTCAAAAGCCCGCAGCGCGTTCAGCGGCAATTTCGATACGTCCATGATTGTCTCCGGAAGGCCATATTTTTCTCATGTCTGATCGTATTAATGGTCATTTGCGTAATGACTGTGGCAACGGCAAGGTCGGAAAACCTTGAGCCGTACGCACCGCATTGGCTGACGCGGGCGGCAGGGTGAATGCAACAGACAACAAGAGGTTTTCAGATGATGAACCGGAAGCGCCGCAGTGCGTTGAGCCTTGCGCTTGCCTTTTTCACGGTTGCCCCCGGGTGGGTCACTACCGCCGCCGCCGATTTCGATCCCGCACCGCTGGCAAGTGCCGTAGACGATATTGCCGCTCGTCTGCCGGCCAGGGTCGGCGTTGCGGTGATCGATACGCAGAGCGGGACCCGCTGGTCGTACAGGGGGGACGAGCGGTTTCCCTCCAACAGCACCTTCAAGGCCTTCCTGTGTGCCGCGCTTCTGGATGCCGGAGCGCGAGGGGTCGCGGATCCAGACCGCAGTGTGACGATCCGCCGGAGCGACATCGTCTCCTATTCGCCGGTGACGGAAAAACACATCGACGGGAACGCGTTCACCATCCGAGACCTGTGCGAGATCACGGTGACGATCAGCGACAACACGGCAGCGAACTTCGTGCTGAAGGAGATCGGCGGGCCACAGGCCGTGACAGATTATCTGCGCGGCATCGGAGACGCGGTCACCCGGGTGGACCGAATGGAACCGGACTCCAACACCGGCATTCCTGGCGATGACAGAGATACGACAAGTCCGAACGCGGCGGCCGAAACGCTTGAAAAACTCGTGCTTGAAAAGACATTGCCCGATGACGCCCGGCGCGCGCTCACCGGTTGGTTGATGGGCAACAAGGTCGGGGATGCCACCTTGCGTGCCGGGCTCCCGGACGGCTGGCGGATCGCCGACAAGACCGGCGCCGGCGCGAACGGATCGCGCAACAACATCGCGGTGATCTGGCCGGAAGGGCGCAAGCCCGTGGTAATCGCGGTTTACATCACCGGAACGACCGCTTCCTTAGAGGCGCGCAACAGCGCCATCGCTGAAATCGGCGCAGCGCTTGCCGGCAGTCTTGTCGATTGAACAGCTTTCCCGGGCGGGTTCTGTAACCCGCCCGGAGGCTTTCCCGAGCCTGTCAGTATTTCATGCCGAAGGAGAGTTTCTTGTCTGATTGCAAACCGGCCCGGATCCTGGTCCTGGGTGCCATTATCCTGGGAGGCGCCATATCCGCCTCGGATGCATTGGAAACGCGGGACGCGCGGCGGGCGCGAAACTGTGACTACTACCGCGAGATGGTCCGTTATGCGCTTGAAAGCATCGACGGGAAATCCCTGACGCCGGGATTTGTCGAGGAACATGATGCCTTCATCGACGGCGGATGCCTGGCCACAAGTCCGGCCTGCCCGATATCTCCGGTGGATTTCGCCTTTGCCGATATGCTGCTCATGATGACGGTCAGCGCGAACATGGGCAGCACTTTCACACCGTTCTGGTGTCCGGTGAAAAAACACGGATGAAGCGCCCCGGCAAGGGGGCGCCTTCCTCAAGGCAGATCCGGTCCGCTCATCGGAACGTTTTCCAGGCCTGACGCGGGTCAGCCCATTTCCGGAACCGGCGTCACCGCCTTGCCGGTCTCGAACCAGCTTTTCAGGTTGTCGACCACCAGTTGGCCCATGGCGTTGCGGGTCGCCTGAGAGGCGGAGCCGACGTGGGGCAGCAACGTGACCCGGGGAAGCTGCATCAGTTTTTCCGGCACGTTGGGTTCGTCCTCGAAGACATCCAGCCCAGCGCCATGGATCGTACCCTTTTCAAGCGCAGCGATCAGCGCTTCCTCGTCGACCACGGTGCCCCGGCCGATATTGATCAATATGCCTTCAGGCCCCAGAGCCTCAAGCACCTCGGCGTTGACGGCATGGTTCGTTGCCGCACCGCCGGGCGCCACCACCATCAGCGTGTCGCAGGCGGCCGCCAGTTCTTTCAGGGTGGGGTGATAGGGATAGTTCACATCTTCCTGCCGGTTGCGGCCGTAATAATGTACCTCGAGATCGAACGCCTCCGCGCGTCTGGCAATCGCCTTGCCGATGCGTCCAAGCCCGAAAATCCCGAGCTTCCGGCCCTGAAGCGTTGCCTGGCTCAGCGGGTAGGCGCCTTCGCTGGCCCACTTGCCGTCGCGCAGCCAGGTTTCGGCCTGGCCAAGTTCCCTAACCGTCATCAGCAGCAGGCCGAGCGCCGTATCGGCGACTTCGCTGGTCAGCACGTCCGGAGTATGGGTGACCATCACCTTGGCGGCGAGGCAGTCGCCGGTGTTGATGTGATCGTAGCCGACTCCGAAGCTGGAGATGATTTCCGCGTTCGGAAGATTGGCAAGAAACGCCGCATCCATCTTGCCGCCCATTGCTGCCACACCGCGGATCTTTTCGCCGACCTCCTTCAGCAGCGCGTCCGGGTCATCGGCCTTGAACAGCTTGTGAACAACGAACTCCGCGTCCAGCTTTTGCTGCACAAGCGGGGGCATCGGGCGGGGCATCAGAATTTCAACGGGTGTCATGGTGGATCCGGTGGAATGGGGATTTGGAAAGAAAGTGTTCGACAAGTTTAAGGGCAACCGCACCGGGAAAAAAGGCCCAATTGCTCTACTGGGGTACGGTTGTTTCAGGTCCGGGCGGGAATACGCAGCGGCATATTGCGTTTCAGTGTCTAGCCGGACAGGCGACGGGATGCCGGACGCCGACGCTGAAACCAACATATTTTGTAATGTTGGCGGGGTGTCTTGAAACAGGCATTCGCCGGGTTCAAGCTGGCGCACCGGTTTCCGGACCCAGGCCCGCACTGGGGATTTCTCGAACCGGGGCGCTTTCTAATCCGTCTTCCCCCATTGCCCCGGACGGTCATTTCCCCTAAAAGACCCCGCAGCAATCCAGAGAATCCCGATAGTTTTTTCAAGTGGAGAAGCGGAGCCCCATGGCGCGCCAGTTCATCTATCACATGCACGGCCTCTCCAAGGCCTATAACAACAAGAAGGTCCTCGACAACATTCACCTCAGTTTCTACCCGGACGCCAAGATCGGCATCCTGGGCCCGAACGGGGCGGGTAAGTCGACGCTTCTGAAGATCATGGCCGGTCTCGACAAGGAGTATACCGGCGAGGCCTGGGCCGCAGAAGGCGCCAAGGTCGGCTATCTGCCGCAGGAGCCGAAGCTGGACGAAACCAAGACCGTGATGGAAAACGTCATGGAAGGTGTCGCTCACAAGCAGGCCAAGCTCGACCGCTACAACGAGCTGATGATGAACTACTCGGACGAAACCGCGGACGAAGGCGCCCGGCTTCAGGACGAGATCGATGCCCAGGATTTGTGGAACCTGGAAAGCCAGGTGGAAATGGCGATGGAGGCCCTGCGCTGCCCGCCGGCCGACGCCGCTGTCGACAATCTTTCAGGCGGTGAGCGCCGCCGTGTCGCGCTCTGCCAGTTGCTCCTGTCGGAGCCGGACCTGCTGCTGCTGGATGAGCCGACCAACCACCTGGACGCGGAAACCGTTCACTGGCTGGAGCGGCATCTTCGGGAATTCAAGGGCTCTGTCCTGATCATCACCCACGATCGCTACTTCCTCGACAACGTCACCGGCTGGATTCTCGAGCTCGACCGTGGCTCGGGCATTCCCTACGAGGGCAACTACTCCGCTTATCTGGAGAAGAAGACCAAGCGTATGGAGCAGGAAGGCCGTGAGGACATGGCGCGCTCCCGTGCGATCTCCCGCGAGCGTGAATGGATGGGCATGAGCCCGAAGGGCCGTCAGACCAAGTCGAAAGCCCGTATCCGGGCCTTCGAGGACCTGCTGTCCGCTCAGGAAGAGCGCATGCCGTCCATCGAGCAGATCCTGATCCCGGTGGGCGAGCGTCTCGGCGCCAACGTCATCGAGGTCAAGAATGTCTCGAAGGGCTTTGAAGACCGCCTGCTGATCGACAATCTGTCCTTCAAGCTGCCGCGTGGCGGCATCGTCGGCGTCATCGGTCCGAACGGGGCCGGTAAATCCACCCTCTTCAAGATGCTCACCGGTCAGGAAAAACCTGACAGCGGAGACGTCATTGTCGGCGACAGCGTCCACATGGGCTATGTCGACCAGTCGCGCGATGCCCTCAATCCGTCCAACAATGTCTGGGAGGAAATTTCCGGCGGCGCCGAGATAATCTATCTCGACGACAAGGAGATCAACTCGCGCGCCTATTGCTCGTCCTTCAACTTCAAGGGTCCGGCCCAGCAGGCCAAGGTCGGCGATCTTTCAGGCGGTCAGCGCAACCGTGTGCATCTGGCCAAGGTCCTGAAACAGGGCGCCAACGTTCTCCTCCTCGATGAGCCGACCAACGATCTCGACACCGAGACCCTGGCTGCTCTCGAAGATGCGCTGGAAAACTACGCCGGCTGCGCTGTGGTCATCTCGCATGACCGCATGTTCCTCGACCGTCTTGCCACCCACATGCTCGCCTTCGAGGGCGACAGCCACGTGGAATGGTTCGAGGGCAACTTCGAGGATTACGAAAAGGACAAGGTCCGTCGTCTCGGCGCCCATGCCGCCGATCCGCGCCGGATCAAGTACAAGCCGCTGACCCGATAGTCCGGGACGGCGCTGGCTCATTCGGGAAAGGCGGTCCAAAGGGCTGCCTTTTCTGCTTTTGAGGCCTGAACTCCATCCTTTGCACGGGACCTGACGGTTTCCGGCGCGATGCAAGAGGGGCGATAGCGATCATGGCGATGTTGCAGCGAGCCCGACGGGCTGCCACCGGCCTGTTGCGTCTCGACCCCGGCGCCATTCGCCTCGTGCGCGGCGTCGATCTGATGCTGACCATTCTTGCCGCCGTCGCCCTGGCGGAATGGTTCGGCCAGTTTGTAACTACCGTCCCGGCGTTCACGCTGGCTGTCGTGACGGCGTTTCCGGCTGCGTTCTGCATTCTGTTCACCCCGGTTTCGACCCGCAAGCAGGAAGCGGCGGATATCCTCCGGCTGGGCCTGATCATTGCCGGCGTTTCCGCAGTCGGGGCCATGGCCGTCAGCCTGTCTGGAAGTTTAGCGCCGATTGCGCTGCAGATCCTTTGGGTCTTGGCGATTGCTGCCGGCTTCGCGCTGGACGGGCTCGGAGGTTTCTGGCAACGCGGCGGCCGTGTCGTTGCGATGTCCTGGCTGCTTGTGATTCTTTTCAGCGAGTCTCACGCCCCGGGCGTTTGGCTGCCCGTCATGGCGGTCGTGGGAACAGCCGTTGCGATTTGTATCCGCATTCTCCTGTGGCGGCCTTCGCCCGAAAGAACCTACCTGAGAATCGAGAATGTGTTCCGGAGGACCCTCGCCGAGCAGCTCGAAGGGATAATCCTCGGGGAAGACGCGCACGCAACGGCTAAGAGCGGGGCGTCGGCGGAGCTGGCGACGCTCAGAACGGAACTGCGGCTCTCCGCCGGTTTGCTTGACCGGAAGACCGCCGTCACGGGCCTGTCGCCGGAAGCCGCGGTTATGCTGCAACTGGCTCTCGAGGTCGTGCGGGATGCTGCATTGCAGCTCTCGCCAGACGGCCGCACCTGGCTTGCGCGTAAATCCGGTTTTCGCGAAACGGTGTTTCGGCTCCGCGATCGCATTGCAGAGGGGAACGGGTCCACGCCGCCCGACGAGGACTGGACACAGAATGTCGATGCGCTTTCGCGTGACGACCGGTTTCAGGTCATCAGAATCGCGCAGGCATTCCGCAGGCTCTCGTTGCTTTCATCGAAAGGCGCGCCGCTTGCGTCTCTCGCTCCCGGGGCTGCGGACGAGACGGCGGAGAGGTTCTGGCGGAAGCTTTCCTGGCGTCTTGCATTGCAAGCCGCGGTCGCCGCATCTGTCGGCTACGGAGTTGCGGCCTATTTCGACCTGAACCATGCCTACTGGGTCACGCTCACGATCATCATCATCCTGACCAACAGTCTTGGCATGACCATCCGCAAGTCTGTGCAAAGGACGGTCGGAACGGCCGCGGGAGTTCTGATTGCGCTGACTGTCGATCCTCTGTTGTCGGGATATCCGGATATTCGGCTCACCCTCGTGATCCTGTCGATCCCGGCCGTCATCGTGTTCGTTGACCGGAATTACGCCATTGCGGCGGGCTTCATCAGTTTCATGGTCATGGTCGGCCTGCAGACACTGGAGCATTTTCCGCTCATCGAGTTCTGGGCCCGCCTTTACGACACGATGATCGGAGCGGCGGTCGGTCTGTCCGTCGCCTGGCTGCTGTTTCCCGTGCGCACCGGGCAAAGCGTTCATGACCTCACCACCTCCTACCTGGCCTCCTGCGTGCAATTCCTCACGGCTCCGAGCCGGTCCGAGGAGGAGGAGCGAAACGCCTATGCCCGGTTGAACGACACGGCTTCCCGGCTGGTTTCAGCAGCCGGCTCCTACCGCACGGAGCATGCGCCCTGGTCGTCCTTTTCGAATGCATCGAGCGGCCTTGATGTCATGGTCATTGTTCTGGCCGACTATCTCGTGCTGTACCGCGAGGCGCGGGCAACCGTTCTCGGCGAGGCCGGAGAGCGGCAGCCGGATCCGGCGGTCGTGCCGATTGTCACCCGGATGGACAATCGCCTGAGGGCCGAATTCGAAGCCGTGCTCGAGGGACGGGAAAAGCAGACAGACCCGGCGCTGATCGAAGACTGGATGGCGGCCATGCCCGAGACGGCGACCGAAGGATCCGGGATCATGGTCGACTGGGTCGCGATGCTCTATTACGCCCGCAAGGTCGTGCAAAGCCTGGATGGTTTGCGACAGGACGGCATGTGGAACAGCGCTGTCGCCAACGCGTTGCGCTGAGGGGCTCCAGGCAAGCGGTGGACTGACTTCGCGGCGACGCCTCGTGTTCGCCCGATCGATCAAAGAAACCGATCGAAACATCAATGAGTTTTGCTGGTCTGGGCAGGTTCTCCGGCTTAAAGTCGTACCCGAAAACGCACAGGAGATCTGTATGACAGACCAACTCGCACTCTGGCCTGACGACATCAAGGTAGCGCCAAAATTCAAGGCGACCGGCAGGGTGGAGAGTATATACCGGACACCGTCACCGGAGGATTTCCAGACCGAGGCCGTCGATGCCCTGGAACTGACGCTCGAGGGTATTCCGGGCGACAGGCACTCCGGGTTCACCAGGAAATCGGGTGGCCGGGAGCCCTGGTATCCGCGTGGAACGGAAATGTGCAACGAAAGACAGGTTTCCCTGCTTTCGGTCGAGGAACTTGGTCTGATCGCGGAACGCATGGAGCTTGAAGACGTCAAGGCAGAATGGATCGGCGGCAACATTCTGGTCTCCGGGATCGCCAATTTCACCCGCATGCCGCCGCGCACCCGCCTGGTCTTCGAAGGTGGCGCCGTGATTCGCGTCGATGGCGACAACACACCCTGCCGGTTCGCCGGGGCGGCGATTGCCGCCCGCAATCCCGGACGGGAGGGACTGGATCTCCTGTTTCCGCAAAAGGCCGCAGGATTGCGAGGACTGGTGGGATTTGTCGAAAAACCTGGCAGTATCACCGCTGGGCAGGCGGTGACGGCGCATATTCCCGAGCAATGGATTTACCCCCGCACCTGAGAGAGTACTCTGATCGGCATGTTTGACCTGCCGAAGTAGACTTCCATGCTTCCCATCCACCACATGGTCGACCGGGCCCCCCGGCCTGTCGCACCGTTTTCCCATGCCGTCGAAGCCGATGGCTGGGTGTTCGTCACCGGCCAGATGCCGACCGATCCCGACGCCCCGGACGCGCCATTGCCAGAGGGGATCGCGGCGCAGACGGTTCGGGTGATGGAAAATCTCGAGCTGGTTCTGGCAGGGGTTGAACTTGGCCTGCAGAACGTAACGTTCGTAAGGGTTTATCTGACCGAGTTCAAACGCGACTATCAGACGATGAACGAGACTTACAGCGCGTTTTTCCCCGAAGGCCAACTGCCCGGCCGCACATGCGTGGGGGTGTCCGGTCTGGCTGTCGATGCGCTGGTGGAAATTGACCTGATCGCACGGCGGCCCTGAAGGAAAGGCTATTCGGCCGGGCCATCCTCGCTCTGCACTTCCCTGTTGCAGCCCCAGCCGCGCAGGCGGTCGTTCATATCCCCGGCGACAAAAAAACGGGCAGCGTCCCGGTCGTAGCCGTCGTCCAGAAGCGTGTCATAGTCGGTATGCTCATGCCGTACATGGCTGGTCGTCGCCTGCCAGAGCGCGATGGAGGGCGGCAGATGGCGCAGGTGGCCGGCCAGGGCGATCGTGAGGATCGTTTCAGCATCGCTCATCGGCACCCGTGGCAGAAGCGCCCGCAGCACCTTGCGCATCTCCTTCTGCCGTTTTGTTCCGCCTGCCATGTGGCTCCCTCTAGGGTGTGGACCCATATAATTGTACTTTCAGGCATCAATCCGGCTGCGAAGAGCCGCGTCAAAGTCTTTGCCCCATGCACCAGTATGGCTCTTCAGGCTTTTCCTTGCTCTTCTTTGTCGTATTGATGCCTGAAAGTACAATTTTATGGGTCCACACCCTAGGTGTGGTTTCCAATGAGGTTGTTCATTGATTTTGGATCAATCGGCTGATCGGTGTTTTGAAGTTAATGCCGCCATGTGGCCTTTGGCAATTGTAGATATGGAGCCATCGTTGCAATGCGGCGTTCCTTTGCTCTGAGCTTTTGTACGGCACGCCGTAGGCCCATTCTTCCTGGAGGGTTTTGATGAAGCGTTCGGCCTTTCCGTTCGTCTGGGGCGTGTAGGGTCTGGTTCGGATGTGTCTTGCACCGAGCTGCTGTGTGGTTGCGGCAAAGAGGTTTGATCGGTAACCGACG
>NZ_JSEP01000100.1 GCF_001624695.1 Labrenzia sp. OB1
GCCGTCAGACGTGGTTCAATCGATCTCGCCGGAGTGACTTCACGCGGGGAAACCGTCGAATTCCGGCTGGAAGACGACGGCGCCACGCTGGTTGGCTATGTTGATGGCGGTTCCGGTGCGGACCGCGATGTCTTCCGGGTGACCCTGTCCGACATCGGCAATGGCTCCTACGACTTCGAATTGCTCGACGTCCTCGACCATTATAGTTCCGGCAAGGAGGACAATCTTGTCCTCACCTTCGGCTTCACGGCCACGGACAGCGATGGCGACACAGCAGACGGATCCTTTATCGTCCGCGTCGATGATGACGGCCCGGTTCTCGGTGATGTCGGATCAAGTCAGGTGGATGAAGACGGCCTTGCCGGCGGAAACGTTGGCGAAAGCTATCCTGGCAACACAGGCGACTACTCTACCGGCGGTTCTCGTGACGCTGCCACAACCTCCAGCCGATCCCTCAATATCTCCTGGGGAGCCGACGACGCCAACAGCGAGGTCGACGGCGGTGCGAGCGAGGGGACCGGCGACCGTGCTGTCGAATTCACGTCCAGCGACGTTGCCGTCAGACGTGGTTCAATCGATCTCGCCGGAGTGACTTCACGCGGGGAAACCGTCGAATTCCG
>NZ_JSEP01000011.1 GCF_001624695.1 Labrenzia sp. OB1
CGGAATTCGACGGTTTCCCCGCGTGAAGTCACTCCGGCGAGATCGATTGAACCACGTCTGACGGCAACGTCGCTGGACGTGAATTCGACAGCACGGTCGCCGGTCCCCTCGCTCGCACCGCCGTCGACCTCGCTGTTGGCGTCGTCGGCTCCCCAGGAGATATTGAGGGATCGGCTGGAGGTTGTGGCAGCGTCACGAGAACCGCCGGTAGAGTAGTCGCCTGTGTTGCCAGGATAGCTTTCGCCAACGTTTCCGCCGGCAAGGCCGTCTTCATCCACCTGACTTGATCCGACATCACCAAGCACCGGGCCGTCATCATCGACGGTCACGGTGAAGGTCGCATTTGCAGTATCACCGTCGCCATCCGTCGCCGTGAAGGCAAACGTCAGGTCAAGGTCGTCTTCAGTGTCTGCATCAGGGTGGTCGAGATTATCGACCAGCGTGAAGGCGTAGCTGCCGCTGTCGGCATCCGAAAGGTTCGCGAAGAAGACAACACCGGCATCGCCGGTTGCGCTCGGAACCGTGCTGCCGGTGTAGCCGACAAGCGTCCCATCGGCCAGAACGGCTATGGAGACAGCGGCATTGTTGGAGCTCAGTCCAGTCAGACCCGGCTGGCTCGCATCAAAGGCAACCGAGCGGTCGCCGGCGCCCCCACCATCGGTCGGATTGGCATCGTCGGCACCCCAGGAAATCGCAAGGTCGCCGGAAGACGTAATTGCGGAACCGGCCAGATCGCCATCATAGCCACTGTCGACATTACCGCCTGCGAGGCCTTCTTCGTCGACGGAACCGTCGTCCGCGTCGCCGATGACCGGCGCATCGTCATCGACGGTCACGGTGAAGGTCGCACTTGCGGTATCACCGTCGCCATCTGTCGCCGTGAAGGCAAACGTCAGGTCAAGGTCGTCTTCAGTGTCTGCATCAGGGTGGTCGAGATTATCGACCAGCGTGAAGGCATAGCTGCCGCTGTCGGCATCCGAAAGGTTCGCGAAGAAGACAACACCGGCATCGCCGGTTGCGCTCGGAACCGTGCTGCCGGTGTAGCCGACAAGCGTCCCATCGGCCAGAACGGCTATGGAGACAGCGGCATTGTTGGAGCTCAGTCCAGTCAGACCCGGCTGGCTCGCATCAAAGGCAACTGAGCGGTCGCCGGCGCCCCCACCATCGGTCGGATTGGCATCGTCGGCACCCCAGGAAATCGCAAGGTCGCCGGAAGACGTAATTGCGGAACCGGCCAGATCGCCATCATAGCCACTGTCGACATTACCGCCTGCGAGGCCTTCTTCGTCGACGGAACTGTCGTCCGCGTCGCCGATGACAGCGTCATCGTCCGTCACATTGACAGTAAAACCCGTACCGATCGCATCCCCGTCCGTATCTGTGGCGGTCACGCTGAAGGACACCGGCAAGACAACGTCTGTGGCCTCATCGAGGTGGTCGAGATTGCCGATGAGCGTAAAGGTGTAGGTCGCGCCGGACGCACCTCCGTCAAAAACGTCGGGAACGATTGCCAGCGTAACCGTGAAGACGATCTCATCGGTGCCGTCTTTCGTTGCGGTAAGCGTTTGACCGCCGTCAGCATTGTCGACAAACGTGTAGGTGAGTGCGATACCATCCGAGGACAGTTCGAGCGCGACACCTGAAGCGTCCAACGGGATGCCCGCGTCATCGGTGTCGAAGGTCAGGCTGGACGACGGGCCGGCGTTTTCACCGAAGTTGACCCCCAGGCCACCAGTCGCGACAAGCGGCCCCTCGCCCGCTTCATTTCCTTCGGCAAGGTTACCTTCATCCAGAAAACCTGCATCCGCATCGGATACCAGCGTTGGAACGGTTTCCACCTCGGCATCGGCGAATCCGGCGGGTGTCCCGTCATCGGTGCCGCCATCGCCGGAGCCCAGCAGCCCGAGGGTATTGGTACCACCGCCGAGGCCTTCGATTTCCGTGTTTTGAAAATTCTGTCCGGAGCCCTGCGGCCCGCCCAGGGCTGTTGCCAGATTGCTGGTCTCCGCTGCCGCAGTCTGAATTTCTTCCGCAGCCTGAAGATTTGCAACCGATATGAACTCACCGATTGAAAGAACCTGATCTTCACCGACGAGCGCAACCTGCGAACCACCGTCGCCCAGAAAGAAGTCCTGTACGATAATCATGCCGCCATCAGCGAAGATCATCTGCAAGTCGTCGCCGATTTGAATGAACGAGATGTCTTCACTAAGGATCTGCCGGAAGTCGACCAATTGCCCCGGAAGCCTCAACGAAACCACACTTTGCTGTGGGTCTGGCCGAGAAAGCGCGAGAGCTACAGTTGCGTCACCCTGCGTGTCATTATTACCCGTATCAGTACCGGTGGAGGCTTGTGCGATCCGAACGAACTCATTCATGGCAACTCACTCTGCGCTAATAAGTCAAAATTGCATAAAATTGTTAGTATTCGTTTACCTAATTTTAACAGTAAGAGAAACCGAAAGTTTGGCTTATTTAAAAAAAGGTAAACACACAAAGCCAAAGCTAGGAATGTGATATAGATCACACGCACAGTAAAAGTTCGTATTAAATTTAATTAATTTTTATGTATATAGCAAAAAAATGAAAATTATATCATAATCAAATTATTGTTTGCAAAAAATGATATAAGATAGAAATATAGTCCTAAATACAACTATAAAGTATCAGCATAATTTATTCATTGTATTAAATGAACAAATTATATTTCATATTATACGCAATAAAAATTGAAATTTTTCTTCAGAAAACAGAACTCATACGAAAAAAGAAAAAATTTTAGGAAAACCATTTTATAAAACAAATACGTATTATTATTTTCATAAAACATAATAAAACAGATCGACAGACAACCGAGAACACGATTCAACGATGAATAAAAACTAAAAATCAAAATAAAATAGAGTTATTTACTAATATTATTTTTATTAAATAAGACAATATACTACTTAAGTTGATTAATACTGGCAAATGAAATGATCTAATCATAAATTCCAAAGGGAAATCGATTGCAGAAACAGATTTAGAACACCCTAAAGTAAGGGTGATAGTTAACGAAAAACAACCTAGGGTTAAGTAGGTGTTGTGTGCTGAAAGACGTAAAGGCGAGTCGGGCGTCTTCTCCCCGGGACGAAGCGTCTTTTTTTCCGGCAGGCTTTCCCTCATGCGGTACAACCGGATCCGCTTCAATGGTGGCCGCTCACGCTCCCCCTTGAAGCGGAAGTCTCTCGAATGACCGAAAACACAACGGAAGAGAAGCTGCGCCGGAGCATTGGACCGGCAAGGATTTTATGACCCTGAATGCAGTGTGCCGGCCGTCACAGGCCAGGGTCTGACACCTCCCCTACATGTGTGCTGACCGCGATACGAAAACGCGCTGAAATGTCATTCCAAGCGCAGGAGATGTGCCATGTTTTCAGGACCCCATCCCTCTTCAACGGCGATAGCCCGTTCCCTGTTTCTTGCCGCCACGAGAGGCCTGCAGGGAATCTCGGGCCTCGCCGGGGCCACCCGGGCATTCAGGTCTGAACTGGGTCTTCTCAATTTTCCCGAAACAATGACCGGCGGCACCGGCCTGCGCAGGCACGATCTGCGCGGATGGTTCGACCACGACCCGGCACCGTAACTGCGCGGTCCACTCCCTCTTCATGACGAAAAAGCGGTACATCCGACGCTTTTGTCGACGGATTCAAACGGTCGCGACAACGCGTGATCGCTAACAACGTCCTCGTTCCGGTCCGTAACGGTGGCCGGCGTTCTCAAACGGCAGTCTCCCGGCGTCTTTGTCCGTGAACGACTTGCACGCAACATGGAGACTGTAATGTTGAACACTCTGGAAAGCGCGACGCCCGCCTCGACAGTGTCACCCCTCCCCGAAACCTCCCGTCACACGGGAGCGACCCGTATACTGCACTGGCTTGTCGCCGCGCTCGTTCTGGTGACCTGGCCCCTCGGTTTCCTCATCGATTTCGTCAAGAATGAGGTGTCCATGGATTTCTATCTGCTGCACGAAAGCTTCGGTTTCCTGCTCCTCTGGGTGATGCTTGTGCGTGTGGGAAATCAGCTGATCGCCCGCAAGCCACCGGCTGAAGGGCCGTTCATCGAGCGCTTTGCCGCCAGCAGCGTGCACGGTCTTTTGTATCTGTTCCTGATCATCATGCCTGTCAGCGGTTTCCTGGCGACCAATGCGCACGGATTTCCGCTGACATGGTTTGGAGTTCTTCCGATCTGGAGCCCGATCGGAAAATCACCGGACATTGCCTGGACGCTTTCCGGCATTCACGCCTGGAGCGCCTGGATCCTCCTGGGCCTGTTCGCCATGCATTTCGGTGCGGTACTCCTCCATCACGTGATCAAGCGCGACCAGACGCTTTACAAGATCATCTGACACCCGCTGCCTGCTTCAACACCGCAGCACCGATCGACTTGCAGCCCCCGGTCCGGACCGACCGGGGGCTGTTGATTCAATCAGCTCTCACCATGCCACCTGCCTGGTCGCGGCGATGCTCTTTCGGAACCGCCACCCGGCGAGCGCCAACAGCGCGAGACCGTCACCGGTCGCCATCAGGAAATGCGTCCAGACAATAGCGAGCCCGACGCCTCTGGTAGAGGATCGCCCGGGAGAAGCTGACAAATTGCGCCCGGGACGTCGAGGCATCTCAAATCCGCCGAAGGCAGCATCAATTGCCGCAATCCCCAACGTGTACACGGACCTCCCGAGCCGATTCAGCCCAAGGGACCACCTTCTGAAAGTTCACATCAAATCAGAGTACCGGAACGGTCCTGACAATCACCCGGGGGGCACCGGTTTCGCCTTCAACCGTCAGGGTAAGCACGAGTTTACCGGCTTCGGGACCTGTTTCAAAGCGAGCCGAGAATGACTGCTCGAACGGATTGGTGGGGTCGGAGGCTCCCGGATCCGGATGGAGCACGATGGGTCTGGCCGTCGTGCCGGAAGCGGCGAGAGCCAGGCTGAACCGGCCCGCATCGACCGGGTCCTGGACCTCAAGCCTGAGGTGAACCGTTGCGGTCGCGGTCGCATTCGTTTCATAGACCGGCTGATCCGTCGTCACGACGACGCCGACAAGTTCCACAGCTGCGCCGAGAGCCGTCAGAACCGATGTTCGCTTGCGCACTGGAACCGTCTCATGCGCGACTTCCGACCCTTCTCTCAACACGCTGATCGCAAAGTCCTGCACCAGTTCGTCATTCAAGATGGCATTGTGCACGGCGAAGCTGGTCGGATAGGTCACGCGCTTTTGCAGCTGTGCGCTTTCGCGCAGGACGGTGCCGTCCCCTTCCCAGCTCGTGCGCATATCGAAATGTGCCTCTCCGCGCCGGACCTGCAGCTCATACTGCTCCGGTGTACGCTGATCGACGCCGATGATCAGCACCTCCTCGATAGCCGCCGGAAGAGGTGTGTCGACGATGCGGCGCAGCTTTGACTGACGCTCTGCCACATCGGCGAGTTCGGGCAGCGCCTCCTCATCAACCCCTTCCCAGCCCAGATCCGCCCAGGCATCCATGTTGCCCGCGTCGAATGCGTTGCCGGGTGCGTCGCCGATCCGGCAGCAGCCTTCGTAGCTCGGCATCAGTTCGTACATTGACGGAAAACTCAGGACGGTCCGCCGGACGGCTTCAAGTCCGCCCATCAGAAGATTGCTGACGCCCCAGCCGTTTTCCAGAAGCCCGAACACCTTTACCGAACCGCGCCACGGTGTTCCGGCTGTAATCAGACGATGAATTCGGGTGTCTCCGCCTTCCTCAAGAGCATAGGTCCGGGCAATCAGACCTCCCATGCTGTGCGCGACAATATCGACGGTGCTGTCGCGCTCCGTATTCTCGTCGATGAAGGCTGCCAGAAGCCGGGCGTTGTCGAACACACTGAGCCGCCAGTCGTAGTCGAAGATCAGCAGCGTACTGTCCTGACGGTATCCGGCCCGGTCCAGGCGGTCGATAAAAGGGCCGTAGACATCCTGTGTGAAGACGCCCAGAAACGAGACCTCCTCAATCAGGCCACACGGTTCGACCTCGAGTGTATTGTCCCCGATCGCAAGATCGGGAAATTGCAGGATCGCTTCGGCATTTCCCCATAAAAGCGTTTTGTTGCCGTCAGCATCGGTACGGCAAAGTTTCGAGCCGAGCACTCCCGGCACAAGCACCAGCGGGCGTTCCTCAGCCGCGGCCGCCACCTCCACTCCCCCGGCAACACTGGACAGTGAAACAATCAAAGCCGCAGCGATACGCCGCAGGTTTTGGGGCTCGAAAAAATACATTTCGTCTTTTCCTTGAACGGCAGTGCGCGGACACTTCGAGTTTCTGCCGCAGGCCGAAATCGGGCTTGCGAAATTTCCGGGTTTGCGACTGGCCATGACGGGGTTTGCTGATTTTGCGTCTTTAATCTCACCAACGCGCAAAGTGCAATATGCACCTGACGTTGTCGCCACCGTTGTAGCGGTCCGCCCGGGTTGCTGCGCCAGTATGTGTCGGAACTCTGCGCGGACCAGGCAACGCCGCCTGCTGTCGCCCGTCACTCGTTGCTGGAGGCGCAACACCCCAATCAGCCTGATCGGCGAAGGGGAAATTCACCGCAGAAGCTCTTGAGGAGATCCTGTATGTGTCGGCACCACCGGCAGGAGACAGGGCAACCTTGGAAACGGTCACCGGATTTTCGCAGGCGAATTTGAATTGCTGTTGCCGTCGAATGGCCTGAAAACAGGATCTAGGGCTCACTGTGCGCCGCGGTCGGATCCCGGCCGTTGCGGACACCGGATCGAAGCGCTGCGGCCTGCCGCGATGTCCAGAGCGCGATCTGGATGTTCTGCCGTCGGCCGCGGATATCGACAGATTCCAGCCGGGGTGGATCCAGAGTGCACCGCTCCGCTGAGGAAATCAGGGTCGCGGACAGGGCAACCGAAGCTTCGAAAGCCTTGCCGGTTTCCATCAGCCGGCTGGCAACATTCACGCAGTCGCCGGTTGCAGCAATCTGCTGCTGGGTTTCATGTCCGAGACGCGACAGGACCACGGGACCATAATGGCCGCCGACGCGCACATTGCTGAGGTCATCGCCAAGATCCGACGAGGCGATCCAGTCCTGAACGGCGGCCACAAGATCGAAGACACACAGGCAGGCGTCTGAAGCATCCCGCGGCCGCGCGTCGGGGATGCCGAAACCGATCATCGCGCCATCGCCCATGAAGTCCAGGACCACGCCGTGATGCCTTGCGGTTTCATTGACCACAAGCGTGTGAAAGGCTTTCAGCACGTCGCGCGTGCCGCCCGGGCCCAGGCGTTCGGTCAGTCCGGTGTAGCCGGCAAGGTCGATGAACAGGATCGCAACGTCCTGCTCCACGGGACGAAGCAGGAAACCGGGATCCTCCGCGATGCGCCTGGCCAGACCCGGAGCCTGAAACCGGCTGAGTGCTTCATTGGCCACCGCGAAACGGCTGGTCTGCCGTCTGTCGAACACCTCACGGACAATCGCGATCATGACGAGCGGCGGCAGGCTTGCGGCCACCGGAAGCGCGCCATTGAACCAGTACCCCTGGCCGTAGGCGAAAGTAATGACGACGAGCCAGACACCGACAAGCAGCAAATAAAGGATTGTCGCCTGGGCCAGCGGAAGGAAAATCACGGCGCTCAGGGCAATCAGCATGATCGAGACCGACACGACCGCGTCGATACGCCGGATCATGCTGTTCCTGACAAGAGCCGACCCGTCCAGAAGGTTGGCGATGCCGGTTGCCAGAACCTCGACACCGGGAAGAATCTGGTCGAATGGCGTGCCGAACCGGTCCCCCACTCCCGTCGCGGTCGCCCCGACCAGCACCAGGCGGCCATTGAGCGCACCGGCGGCAAAGCTGCCATCGAATATGGATTGAGCACTCAAGGTTCTGAAGGTTTCACCGGGTCCATAGTAATTGAGCGGAAGGTGCCAGGCAAAATCGAGAGGCTGCAGCCTGTCCCGCAGACGAACTGCATCGCGCGTGAGCGTCGGATCCGAACCGAGATAGCGTCCCGTTGCCGAGAGCACGAAGGAAGGAACCGGACCGTCCCTGGTGGCAAAGACAAGAGGGATATGACGCGGAGTGCCGCCTGTATCGGTCGACACGTTGACAAGTCCCGTGGCGGCCTCGGTGCGCAACGAAGGCAGCGGATTGAGCACCTTGTCAGGCTTGGGGAGATAGGAGCCGCCGCTTTGCTCGACCGTAAATTGCCCGGCTGCAGCGATGACCGCCGGAAGCGTGCCCAGCGCGGTCGCGAGTTTTTCACTCCCGCCATCGCCAGCGTTTCCCGTCAGCAGAATGTCGATTGCAAGCGCACGTGCACCGGCCTGTCGGATCTTGTCTATCAGGAGTGCCAGATTGTCCTGTCCGAGCGGATAGCTGCCCGTGCCCGCCACGGTTTCGTCGTCGACCGCCACAATGACGACGTCATCAATGACCTTGCGCGGTCCGTTGATCAGAATGCGCAAGTCAAGCAGAACCGTTTCTGCCCGGTCCAGAACGCTTGCCCATCCGGAAAGATGGGTCTGCACGAGCCATCCTGACCAGAGACAGCCGACAAGAAGCGCGACAAGCGCCAGTCTTATCGGCAATCTCGATTTCATCGCGCGAAACGGGCAAGCAGCCTGTCGGCCTTGTCCTGCGGCCAGGTTTTCACGGTCAGGGGATCATCCCCGGTGACTTCCACACCTTCACCCTCGGACAGGGTCACCTCATCGGAACCGTCCGGCCGTGACACTGCCACCCTTCCGCGAACGACGAACACGGAAGTCATTTCCTGTTTCACATCCACGACAAAGATCGTTCCCCGAACCGCGGCAATCGCATGAGGGGTGAGGATCTGGAACGGTCCGCTGTCCGGCTCCACCTCGATGAGCACGGCGTCCTCGGTAAGCTGGACCGCCCCGGGGCGGATCTGTCCCGGAGTATTCTCAACAGCGATCTCGGCGGCGGCTTCCGCTTCGAACACCAGCCCGTTCGCGCATTGGTAGACGACCCTGGGCGGATTGGGTGCGTCCGTCTTGACGCAGCCGTTCACGTCCTGAGCCGCACCCTGCGTACAGGTGGCGGCCAGAAACAGGGCTGCCGTTAAAAAAAGTGTTTTCAGGCGTATGGTCGGCATGGCTTTCTCAATACGGTTCCAGCAATTAAGTCTTTTCTTCTCACGATTTTTTGGTCTTGATAGGACCACAACCTCATAAATCAGACTGAATCATCGCGACGAGCCACCAGGGTGACACCGGACATGCGCCAAACGAACGTCCTGCCTGGCCCGGAGAGCATAGCCACAGCATATCGAAACCGTTTTTGTCACGCTTCGAGAGAGACCATGAGTTTATCCGCGAGCAGCGCAACGGAGCACCGGAAAATAACCTGTTTCCGGCAAAGCTGCGCATTTTTTTGGAACAAACTCACTCCTGCTCCCTCAATCTTTTTTACAAGGGTATGTCCTAAAACACCTGTAACGTTGTAGCCAGCGTTGTACATCGAAAAAAACATGAAGAAAGTGGAGCGTATGACAGCAGACGAGCCCGTAAACAAGGAAAAGCTTTTGGGAAAAAGCTTTGTCTTTGAAGCGCTTGACGAACAAAGCCGGCGGGATCTCACCGCCTTTGCCCATGTCAAACGCTATTCTGCAGGTGAGACCGTTTTCGACATGGGGACCCCCGGCCAGAGCATGATGGCAATCGCGGAAGGCACCGTGCGCGTCGGCATGCCGACACCGAATTCCCGCGATGTGACCTTAGCGGAGCTGACCGCCGGGGATGTCTTCGGAGAAATTGCGCTGCTGGATGGCGGTGAACGGTCTGCGAATGTCCGCGCCCTGACCAATTGCACCCTCGTGGTGCTCGAAAGGCGTGCCTTGCTGGAGGTCCTGCAACGCAATCCGGCGTTTTCGATCCGCATCATTGAACTTTTGTGCAAACGGGTCCGGCGCTCCGACGAGCGGATGATGGAAATCGCCTTCCTCGGATTGCCCTCGCGCCTTGCCCGGCTGCTGCTGCGCATAACCGTGGCCGCGCCAGGAAGCGAGGAGAAACCCCTGACGAAATTATCGCTATCCCAGTCCGAAATGGCCTCCATGATCGGCAACACGAGGGAAAACGTGAACCGCTGCCTGCGCAAATGGCAGAAATCAAGCCTGGTCGACCTGAAGGAAGGCTGGCTCATCCTGCGGGACCGGGAGGGCCTGGAGACAATAGCCGAGGGCGAGTAGTTCGGCCCGAACCTCGGGCAGGATCGTGTGAACACGGAAAACGCGCCGGTCCTCAGGGGGCAGGCAACGGATTTCCCGACAGAATTTTCAGGGCCTCGACCGTGTGGTGTTGCGCGTCACATGTGCTGCCAGGGGGGCAAACCTAAGTATTGGTTATCGGCGGAAACGAATTCGCCGGGACCAACACAAAGGCAAAATCCTGATGTTCAAGAAAGCAATTCTCACCACTTTGGCGGTCGTCGGCCTGGCGGCGGCTGTGTCCACGACCTCCGCATTCGCCGGAAGCCATGGCTACAAAGGCGGCTACCACCACAAGAATCACGGGTACCACCACAAGAACCACGGCTACCACCACAAGAACCGCGGTTTCCGCCACAATAACTACTGGTACCGCCACAATACCTACAAGGCTCAGCGTGGCAACAACTGGCAGCAGCATGTGGCCTGGTGTTCCGACCGATACAGATCCTACCGCGCCCAGAACAACACCTTCCAGCCATTCAAAGGCCAGCGCAGGCTGTGCAGCTCCCCCTACTTCAAGGGCTGACCCTGCCGAATAGCTGACTGCTTGGGCTTCCCCCTGCCCGAGACCTCCACCCGGTGAATGCCGGCGACACCCCCGGCTGAAGCCGGGGGTTTGTTTTTGCGCACTGCCTTGCTCTGGAGTGTGTGCGTTCAGGCGGATTTCAAGGGTTCAGAAAGACGCTCGAGACAGTGTTTGCATTGCAAATGCGTTCAGGCGATTTCCTCAATTCAATTTAGGCGGCATGTTCTAGATCCGATGTTCTTCGAGAAATGCACCGATGGCGTTCAAACAGACCTGCCAGGCCGGTTCCCGGTCGACCAGGATATGGTTGTGGCTTTCCAGCGGCACGAACTGCGCCCCCGGGATGCCCGAGGCGACCGCCCGGCCCTGGTCCAGCGGGATCCGCTGGTCATGTCTGGAGTGCAGAACGATGGTCGGAGTACGCACATCCGCCAGCCGGTGCCGGACATCGATATGACCGAATGCGTCCTGAAAGCGGGCAGCATTTTGCGGTGACGTTGTCAGGCGCTGAAATTCGTCGAACCAGGCCAGCGTTTCCGCACTCGCCTCGGGCATGAAGGTCTGCGAGAAGATATGCCGGTAGGCGGGATTGTCCGTTCCCCATCCCAGTTCGGTCAGCGTCCGCACCGCTTCGCGTCTTGCCTGTTCCTCAGGGCTGGCAAGGTGCCGCCAGCCGGCCGCGTAGCCGCCGATCAGGATCAGGCCTGACACGCGATGCGGATGCCGCACCGCATATTCGATCGAAACAGCACATCCCTGGGAAATGCCGATCAGGGGAAACCGTTCCAGACCAAGCGTATCGGCCACCGCCTCCAGATCCTCCACAAAGGCCTCGAAACTCAGATCCTTGACGTCCCAGTCGGAGAGGCCGCAGCCGCGCTCGTCGTAACGGATGAAGGTGCGGCGGCGGGCAATCTCGCTGAAACTCCTGCCCCAGATCGGGCTCGACCAGTCGAATTCAAGGTGATTGAGCCAGTTCGCCGCTTTCAGCACTGGAGGCCCGGAGCCGATACTCGCAAAGGCGATCTTCGTGCCGTCGGCCACCTCGCAGAACCCGATGCGCTGCGCCCGCAGGGCCCGCGCCCGCGCCTTCTTGACCCGCATCTGGGCATCCTGCGTTCTTGTTTCGTAAACACCGTTTTCGGCCGCCTTCATGCGGGCGCTTGCCGAGCCCCCGTCGCTCCTTGCGGCGTCCCGTCTTGCGACCGACTGCCGATGGGCGTCCGCGTCGTCGGGGTCGGCTTCCGCCCACAGCCGCATCCACTTTCTGGCAGCGGTGGATCCGGTGTCGGGATGGGTTGCCAGCCGTTTCAGAACCTCCACCTGCGCGGTCCGCGCATCCTCCCGCTCAGCCGTCAGCCAGGCATCGAAGGTGTCGTCACCGGCACCGTCCAGCCCGTCGAGCAACACCCGTTCAAGCCGATGCGCCATCCGTTCAAGGTCTTCGACAGCAGGCGGATTGTCCTTGTCGCGCAATCTTGCATGAATATCGGTGATGTCGACGCGGATGCCACCGGGCACGAACTGCACCCGCTCGCGGTCGGCAACGATCCTGACCTCATCCGGACCGTCAACGGTCTTGCGCAACTTGCTGAGCGCCCAGCGCAGCGCCGCTTTAGGATCGTCGGGAATGTCCCAGAACAGTTCGCAAAGACGCTCCCTGCGATGGGGCCGCCCGGTGGCGATCAGAAACGCCAGCAGCGCCCGGGCCTTGCGCGAAGCGGGCAAGGAGACCTCTTCGCCCGAAGACAAAACCCGCAATTCACCCAGGAGAGAGATCTCAAGATCCTGAGACATTCACGATTCCCGTCTGACTGGAAGAAAAACATAAGATGAAGATAATTATCATCTTTCTGACAACGCTGACAACAACGGTGAGCAAATAGGGCCCGCCGCGCCTCGCATGGCCTTTCAGTTGGTGAAAACCGACCCCGCCCCGACTGGCTAAGCCATGGCTTGCCGCCGGGAACCGGCAGGGATCGCACTTGTGTACATTTTATCGGATGCAGGAGCGGATTCGGTCTTGCGGGTTGCGCTTCAAAAGCCGTGTCGCTATTCACCTAAATCGCTTCGTCTGAATTGCAGACGAAGTGAAGCGGGCGTGATGGAATTGGTAGACATACCGGACTTAAAATCCGGAGGCCCTAGGCCGTGCGGGTTCGAGTCCCGCCGCCCGCACCATTCCCCGGCGCATCCGCCTCCTGTGGCAAGGGAGACGGTTGATGGCGGCGCCGGGATCGCCTCATGGGATCACATTGTTCTTGAACACAAGGCATTGTGTGAACTGGTATTCATTTTCGGCATTTTCCGACCAGTTGACGATAATCTCGCCCTCAAGCGTCATGACTTCAGACAGGGCTTTTCCGAGATCCCAGACGAGGGTTGAAAAGCGCTCATGTGTCAGATTGTCAGCCTGGACGATGACGCAGGCATCTTTTCTGAGAACCCGGCAGACTCCTGCGTAAATACTCTGAAGCCTTTCCAGGTAGATGTCATATCCGTCGTATCGGGGATCTCCGTTGTAAAGAGGATTCCACTCGTGCCAGTGAGGCATGTACGGTGGTGACGTGATCGAAAAATCCATTTCAGGCAAGTTGAAGGACCCGATGTCGCCGCTGTCGCCGAACAACAGGTTGTCTTTTGAATTCACGCGGGATTTCACCCAGTCATACCTTTGCCGATCAGCCTCAATTCCATAAGGGATCCTGGCCTTTTGCTCACAGACGAAGAAAGTGGTTCCCAGCCCGGAAAACGGATCGAACACCTTGTCTCCCGGCTTTGTGAACCGATCCAGCAGGACCGCGACCAGACTGTCCGGGAATCTGATGTCGTCCCCGTTCTGAAAATCCGGCAGCGGACGCTCGTACGTGTACGGAACCGTCAGCAGTTCAGAAGTCGGCATGTTTCACTTTCCCGTCGACATCTGACAATGAAAGCACGTCTTTTGACCGCACGCCAACGCTTTGGCCGCCAACTTGAAGATGATTTCGATCCGTCTGCTTGTGCGCCCCGCCAGGCAACATCCACACCACGTGGGTCAACGGCCCCGGCTTGAGCAGCTCTTTTCAGATCTCCCCGAAACGTCCGTCCAGGGCAAAGCCGCGGACATCCGGGATCGCAAGGACCGAACGGTTGTTTTCCGTTTTCGATCAGCCCTCGCGCGGCCACATGCATTGGTTCGCAGAGCCGAAGAGCGCCATTCCCGACACTTTAACCGCACGTGGAACTGGAAATTGCCACCTCGTGACTGTATGTGAACATGTGAGACAGAAGAATAATCAACGGTGCCGGACTGCACGACAAGACTTGATCGGGCCGGCCCGGTCCAGTTGCAAGACACGAGTACAAGATGGTCAGTTACATTGACGCCGCAGAAGCTCCCCTGAAGAACACCGGCCAGATCCGCCTTTACGGTCCCGCCGATTTCGAGGGCATGATGCGCGCCGGCCAGTTGACGGCCGCCTGCCTCGATGAACTCGCCGATATCGTCAAACCGGGAACGACCACCGAGGAAATCGACGAATTTGTCTACCAGTACGGCATGGATCGTAACGCCATTCCCGCGACACTCAACTACCGTGGCTATACCAAGTCGTCCTGCACCTCGATCAATCACGTGGTCTGCCACGGCATTCCCAACAACAAGGCCATGCGCGAAGGTGATATCGTCAACATCGACGTGACCTTCATTCTCGACGGCTGGCACGGCGATTCAAGCCGCATGTATCCGGTCGGCACGGTCAAACGCGCCGCCGAACGTCTGATCGACGTGACCTATGAATCGCTGATGCGCGGCATCGAGGCGGCCCGCCCCGGCAACACCACCGGAGATATCGGCGCTGCCATCCAGACCTTCGTGGAAGCCGAACGCTGCTCGGTGGTACGCGATTTCTGCGGCCACGGACTGGGACTACTGTTTCACGATACCCCGAACATCCTTCATTACGGCCGCCCGGGAGAAGGTGTCGAACTCAGACCCGGAATGATCTTCACCATCGAGCCGATGGTGAATCTGGGACGCCCCCATGTGAAGGTCCTGAGCGACGGATGGACGGCCGTGACGCGCGACCGATCGCTGTCGGCCCAGTTCGAGCATTCCATCGGTATCACCGAGGACGGATGCCAGATCTTCACCACGTCGGCCAGGGGACTTCACAAGCCCGGTCGTCCGGACGACTAGGGCCGCAGCAAGACCATGGGGGCCGAGGATCACAAGGGGCATCGTCAAAGGCTTCGGGAGAGATTTCGCACCACCGGTGCACAAAGCCTCGCCGACTATGAACTCCTGGAATTCCTGCTTTTTTCCGCCCTGCCCCGTCAGGATACCAAACCGATCGCCAAGGCGCTTATCAAGCGCTTCGGATCCTTTTCCGCTGCTCTTGCCGCACCCCGAGCGCGCCTGAAGGAAATCGACGGTCTGTCGGACATCAGCATCGACAGCCTGCAGGCGGTTCACGCTTCCATCGCCCGGTACCATCGTTCGGAATTGAACGACCGCCGGCCGCTCGACAGCTGGCAGAAGGTCATCGACTATCTGCAGGCCTCAATGGAACATTCCGGCATCGAGCAATTCAGGGTGCTTTATCTGGACAAGAAGAACGGCCTGATCGCAGATGAAGTCCAGCAGACCGGCACGGTCGATCACACGCCGGTCTATCCGCGCGAAGTGATCCGGCGCGCCCTCGATCATTCGGCAACAGCGCTCATCATGGTTCACAACCACCCCTCCGGCGATCCCACGCCATCGCGGGCGGATATCCAGATGACCCGGAAGATCATCGAGATAGCCAATCCGCTCGGTATCGAGGTTCATGACCACATCATTGTCGGCATGAGAAAGAATGTGAGTTTCCGCGGCCTGCGACTGATCTGACCGGCATCGCCACCTGAGGTTCAAACCTTGAGGCGGATCGACGCGCGCGCCGCGAACCGGGGGGCACGCAAACCGCGATTCTGATTGTTTTCGTTGAAACATCCAAAGCTGACCCAGCGTCTGTTTACTGTAATTTTACTATGAACTTAGGGTCATTCCTTAACCCCGAGAGGCAATACTGCTTCAAAATAAATCGGGCGGCAGATGAACTATTCGGCGAAAAACTCAGGCGGAAAGATTGCAGGAGCGATCATCGTTCCGATGGTCGCCATTGTGCTGATTTCCGTATTCGGCATTTTTGGCGTGATGCACTGGTCCGCCCATCTATCCGATCGCAATGCCGAACAGTCGCAGCACACACTCGTTGCCGGCGCCATGCAGCTCACTCAGAACCATTTGGTCAAACAGCAGACCGGTGTGGCGATCTGGGAAGAAGCCTACCACGTCGTCAATCAGACGGATCCGGATAAAAACTGGATTCACAACAACATGACGCATTGGTTGTACCAGAATCACGGCTTCACCAAATCGATGCTGATCGATCGGGAACTCGCGGTGCAGAGCGTCTACGCCCATGACCTCACTCAGGTGTGGATGACGCCAAACCTGATTGAAGACCTTCGGCCTGCCGTCGCCAAGGTACGCGCCCGCTACATCGTTTCCATGAAGAAAACGCCTTCCGGTCTGTACCGCTTTGCCCCTGAATACAACGAAACCCGCCGCTCGATCGCCGAAACCGGCGTTCTCAGCATAGATGGCCAACCTCATCTGTTCACCGCCTCGGCCGTCGTGCCGCAGATCCTCTCCATCTCCAAGAAGCGCACTCCTCCGGTAACACTGGTGAGCCTGATGCCGCTGAATGGCGAAAAATTGCATGAAATCGCAGAGATGACGCGGCTGGAAGGGTTCGTGCTGAAAGGTTTCGAGGAAAGCTCCACGGCAGGTCCTCAGCCGAGCCGTCGGGCGAACACGGATGGCGCCGGCCAGTTTCAGCTTTACTCACCGCTCGGCCGGGGCGTTGGGGTGCTGGGCTGGAACACCACTCGTCCCGGCAGCCAGATGCTCGACCGGATCACACCGTTCCTTGCCCTGGCCGCCTTCATGATCGCCGCATTGGTGATTGCGGTCATCGTCTTTACCCGGCTGATGACAAAACGGCTGGCAAGGAGCGAAGCCAAGGCCGTTCTTGCCGCGCGTCATGACGCTCTTTCGGGTCTTCCGAACCGAGCCAGGTTCCATGCGCTTTTGAAAGAAGCTCTTGAAACGGGCTTCGGCAAAAATACGAACACGGCAGTCGTCTATATCGACCTGGACCACTTCAAGGACATCAATGATACACTGGGCCACTCGGCTGGCGACCAGGTAATCGTCGCGGTCGCGCAACGGTTGAAGTGGGTCATTCCCGATGACGGCATTGTCGCCCGGATCAGCGGCGACGAATTCGCCATGGTCATCCGAAACTGTGAAGATGACGAGTGGCTGGAATATATACTGGATCAGGTTCAGGACGAGATCGGACGCCCGATCATGATCGGCAGCCATGAGCTGTTTGCCAGCCTTTCCATGGGTGTGGCGGTCGCCCCCAGGGACGGGAACGACCCCGACGACCTGCTCCGCAAGGCCGACATCGCCCTTTACGATGCCAAGGCCAACGGCCGCAACCGGCGCTCCTTTTTTGAAGCGAACATGGAACACCAGGTTCAGTCCCGGGACAGGCTGTCGCGGGAACTCCGCCTCGCCTTGCAGAACGACGAACTGGATCTCGCCTATCAGCCGCAATCCGATACCGGCGGTCGCCGGATCGTATCGGTCGAGGCTCTCGCCCGCTGGACCAAGCCGGATGGCACGGTTGTCTCTCCGGCCCAGTTCATTCCGGTTGCCGAGGAGACCGGCCTGATCAACGAACTCGGCATCTGGGTTCTGAACAAGGCCTGCGCCAAGGCGCATGACTGGCCGGGTGTGATCGTTGCGGTGAACGTCTCACCCAACCAGTTCAAACATCCGCGTTTCGTTGAAAAGGTCATGGCCATCCTGGCGGCGAACAATCTTCCGCCACAACGCCTGGAGATCGAGGTCACCGAAAGCGTGTTCGCCGGGCGCAACGATTCCGTGCTCAAGGCGTTGCGTCGGTTGAAAAACCTCGGCGTGAAGGTCGCACTCGACGATTTCGGTTCCGGATACTCCAGCCTGAGCTACCTGCGCCGCTTTCCCTTCGATACGCTCAAGATCGACCGCGATTTCCTTTCCGGCATGAACGGCAATCCGGAGGCCGAAGCCATCCTTGTATCGATCATTCAGCTCGGCAAGGCACTGGGCATGACAATCGTCGCGGAAGGCATCGAAACGCTTGAACAGCTTCGCTTCCTGCAGGCGCACGATTGCCACCGGATGCAGGGATATTATATCTCCAAACCGCGTTCGGAAGCCGATCTGACGGCGTTTCTGGAGGAATTCAACGGCGATAGCGGCGGCGGTTTCGGAACCGATCTCAGCTTTCAGCCCCGCAAGGTCGGCGCGAGGTTCTAGAGCCTGTCGCGATCAATTGAACTTCCAGAGTCGGTCGAGCCGGTAGCGATTAATCGCAATGTGTGCACTCGTCAGCCAGAACGACGCCGGAAATCCGCGGCAAAAGATGCAAAACTCGTGAAAGGTTCGGTCTTCGCCCTGTCCACCCGGACATCGGCAGGTTGCCGTCCGGCCAATCGCAGACCCGTCTGACCGAATTCCGTCCGCACCATGTCACGAAACCAGGCAGCATGCTGATCCCGCCGGCGCGGGTCCAAAGAGCCGCTTTCGACCAAATGAGCATGATGTCGGGCCGTCAGCACGGTCAGCTCCTGGATGCCTTGCCCGGTCTCCGCTGAAACTTCGCATACCGGAACCTGCCAGTCCCCCGCACCGCCTCCGCTCAGCGAAAGCGCGCCCCTGACATCCGAGGCTGCCCTGCGCGCAAGAGCGCCCATATCCGCCTTTGTCACGGCGACCACGTCCGGCAGTTCCATGATACCGGCCTTCATGAATTGCAGGCTGTCGCCGGAACCGGGCTGAACACACAAGATGACCGTATCGACAGCCTGTTTCAGATCGCCTTCCGACTGGCCGATACCGACCGTTTCGACGATCACGCAATCGCAGACAGCTCTCAGGACAACGATGGCCGCAACCGCATGGTCGGACAGCCCTCCCAGCCGGTTACGGGCCGCCATGGATCGCACGAAGACATTGTCATCGGACGGATCGGTCTTCAGCCGGGTGCGGTCTCCGAGCAGAGCGCCGCCCGTCAGGGCCGAGGACGGATCGACGGCAAGGACGCCAACTTTCCTGCTCTCCGCCCTGTAAGCCCGGATGAGGGCATCGCTCAGGCTCGATTTTCCGACACCGGGCGGTCCCGTCAATCCAATGACCTCGGCGCGCACGCTTAGGGAGACGCGATCAAGGAAGGCAGCCGTCTCGGCATCCCCGGCATGTGTTTCCAGCCGGGAGAGAACCCTTGCCAGCAGCCGCTTGCCTCCCGTTCGCAGCTCTTCCAGCGAAGGGAGCGGCCCGCTCATACCGTCCTTGCGGCACCGGCCGCCTTTTCGCCGCCACGCATCGTTCAGCCCGATCTGGATTTGAGGGCCGATTGAGCGGCCGCCAGCCGGGCAATCGGCACACGGAAGGGCGAGCAGGACACATAGTCGAGCCCCACTTCTTCGCAGAAGCCGATCGAGGCGGGATCGCCGCCGTGCTCACCGCATATGCCCAGCTTGATGTCCGGCCGGGTGGAGCGGCCGCGATCCACACCGATCCGGATAAGCTCGCCAACCCCTTCCTGGTCGAGGGACACAAAGGGATCCTGTTCCATAATACCCTTCCTCTGGTAGGTGCCGAGAAAGGATGCGGCATCATCACGCGAGATACCGAAGGTGGTCTGGGTAAGATCGTTGGTTCCGAAAGAAAAGAACTCTGCGGACTGCGCGATTTCCGCTGCCTTGAGCGCCGCGCGCGGTAGTTCGACCATGGTGCCGACCTGATAGGTCAGTTCAGCTCCGGTCTCTTGCTGCACGGCGGCGGCCATTGCCTCGATGCTTTGCCGGACCAGATCCAGCTCCTTTTTCAATCCGACCAGAGGCACCATGATTTCCGGTACGACCGGTGCCCCGGTCTCACGGGCAGCTTCCACGGCGGCCTCAAAGATCGCCCTTGCCTGCATCTCGGCGATCTCCGGATAGGAGACCAGAAGACGACATCCGCGATGGCCGAGCATCGGGTTGAACTCCTCCAGGGCCAGCGCCCGGTCCCGAAGCAGGTCCGGATCTGCTCCCATCGCCGCGGCGACTTCGGCGAGCTCATGGTCTGTTTTCGGCAGGAACTCATGCAACGGCGGATCGAGCAGGCGGATGGTCACCGGCAAGCCATGCATGATCTTGAAGAGCTCGACGAAATCCTGCCGTTGCATCGGCAGCAGCTTGGCAAGAGCCGTCCGCCGTCCCGCTTCAGTCTCGGCGAGGATCATCTCGCGCACGGCAACGGTGCGTTCGCCGGCGAAGAACATATGTTCCGTACGGCACAGGCCGATCCCCTCGGCTCCGAAATCACGAGCGACCTTGGCATCCAGCGGCGTCTCCGCATTGGCGCGAACGGTCATGCGCCGAACCTTGTCAGCCCAACCCATCAATGTGCCGAAATCGCCCGAAAGCTTGGGCTGAAGCATCGTCACCTCGCCGGAGAGAACCTGGCCGTTCGCCCCGTCGATGGTAATGATATCGCCCTCTTTGAGCTGACGTCCGGCCGCATTGATGACACCGTTGCGATAATCGATGCGCAGCATGCCGGCGCCGGCGACACAGGGTTTGCCCATTCCCCTGGCAACCACGGCCGCATGGCTGGTCATGCCACCCCGGCAGGTCAGGATGCCCTCGGCGGCATGCATGCCGTGAATGTCCTCCGGGCTTGTCTCCACTCGCACCAGAATGACTTTCCTGCCCTCGGCCTTCGCTTCTTCGGCAGCCGCGGAGGTAAAGACGATAGCTCCGGAGGCAGCACCCGGCGATGCCGGCAGGCCGGTCGTCAGCACATCCCGCTCCGCTTTCGGATCGATGGTGGGATGCAGAAGCTGATCGAGCGCACCCGGTTCGACACGGCCGATCGCTTCTTCTTCACCAAGCAGACCTTCGGAGACCATGTCGACGGCGATCTTCAGCGCGGCCTTTGCCGTCCGCTTGCCGGCGCGGGTCTGCAGCATCCAGAGCTTGCCCTCCTCGATGGTGAACTCCAGGTCCTGCATATCCGTGTAGTGGGCTTCCAGCCTGGCACAATAGGATTGGAATTCAGCGAAGGCTTCGGGCATCAGCGCTTCGAGCGAGGGATTGGACGAACCAGCCTCAAGCCGCGCCTTTTCGGTGATGTCCTGTGGTGTGCGTATCCCGGCGACGACGTCCTCGCCCTGGGCATTGACCAGAAATTCGCCATACAGCGCATTCTCGCCGGTGGACGGATTGCGCGTAAAGGCAACGCCAGTCGCGGAGTTCGCCCCCATGTTGCCGAAAACCATCGCCTGAACGTTGACGGCGGTTCCCCAGCTTCCGGGAATATCGTGCAGCCGCCGATAGGTGACCGCGCGCGGTGTCATCCAGGATCCGAACACCGCTCCCACGGCACCCCAGAGTTGCTCTTGGGGATCCTGCGGAAACGGCTTTTCCAGTTCCTCTTCCACCAGAGCCTTGAACTTTTCGATCAGACCCGACCAGGCATCGGCGTCGATGTCCGTATCGAGCTTCAGCTCGTTGCGTTCCTTGTAGTCCTCCAGGATTTCCTCGAATTCATGATGATCGACCCCGAGCACAACATCGGAATACATCTGGATGAAGCGGCGGTAGCTGTCATAGGCAAAGCGCCGGTCTCCCGACTCCATCGCCAGAGCTTCGACCGTCCGGTCGTTCAAACCCAGATTGAGCACCGTATCCATCATGCCGGGCATCGAGACGCGGGCACCGGAGCGCACAGAAACCAGAAGAGGACGCTCCTCGCCGCCAAACGTGCGGCCCGTCGCCGCACCGATGCTGTTCAACGCTTCCAGAACCTCGGCGGTAAGCGTCTCCGGATAGGAATTGTCGTGATCATAATACCAGGTGCAGACTTCGGTGGTGATTGTGAAACCCGGTGGCACCGGCAGACCAAGGCTGCTCATTTCAGCAAGATTGGCGCCTTTTCCACCGAGAAGGTTGCGCATGTGCGCCGCACCCTCCGCAGACCCGTTGCCGAAACTGTAGACCCACTTGGCCATATCAACTCTCCTCGCGTCGCGCTGGCTACGTCCGCGCTTCCGTCAATGTTGCAGGGCACATACCTGCTACGGCAGACCACCGTCATCAAGTCCTTTTAGGCAGAAAACCGCTTCCTCGCACGCCAGGCTCCGAGAATTATCACGATCGGCAAAATTGAAAGGATTTAAACCCTCAGAAAGTTATCCCGGCTGCCTTGCCGCTCAGCCTTAAAGACGCCATTGTCAAAGGCAATAAGCAACAATCGAACCGGCTCAGCAATCGGAAGTGCGAGGAATGATGACACAAGTGACCGGCGCCGTTGCCAGAATGGACCGCAGGCCTTTCAAACTGAAGCTCCTTGCGCTGGTGAGCGCAATTGCCCTTTTGCCCGCCGCAGCCGGCGCTGAGACGAATGCAAAGACAGACACTTTCGGCACGCCCTCCGATCTGCCGTTCACCCTGTCGGGCAGCTATCTGTCCGGACGCCTCGCCGGTTTCCAGAAAGATTACGGCCATGCAGCCGCATTTTATGAAGAATCCCTGGCCGCCGATCCGTCCAACACCATGCTTCTGGAACGCACGTTCCTGCTGAAACTGGCCAATGGCGACGTTGAGCAGGCGGTCTTCTATGCCGATGAGATGGAAAAAAGCGGACTGGAGAATTTCCTCGCCCAGATCACCGTAGGCGCTGAGCGTATGGCGGAAGGCAGCTACGCGGAAGCGGACGCAGCTCTGGCCAAAAGCAGAAACGGCCCCCTCGCCCAACTGTCCGTCGGCATTTCCCGCGCCTGGGCCCTTTATGGCGACGGAGAGATCGAAGCTGCAGTCGAGATGATCGACGCGCTCAACGGTCCCGACTGGTTCGAAGTCTTCAAGGCGACTCACAAGGCCCATCTGCTGTTCGCCGCCGGGCGTATTCAGGACGCCCTGGAGGCAATTGAAGGCGCATACGAGACCGACCAGGGCGCCATTCGCGTCGTGGATGCCTATGCCCGCATTCTGGCGGCCAACGCCCGCCAGAAAGACGCGCTCGACGTCCTCGACCGGTACGACCAGCAGTTCCGTGGCCATCCCAAGCTCGACCAGACTAGAGCCATCCTGGAAAGCGGCGCCGTCGTCCCGCCGCTGGTCACCAGACCGGCCGAAGGCATGGCGGAAATCCTTTATGGCCTGGGTGCGGTGATCGGCCGTGACGGCGGTGAGGAACTGTCGACCTCCTATCTGCAGCTGTCGCTCTATCTGGACCCGAACGCGGAATTCGCGGCAATTGCCCTTGGAGCCGTTTTCGAACGCATGGAACAGCCGGAACGGGCAATAGCCGCCCTGACGAAAGTTCCTGACGACAGCGTGCTGAAGCGCGAAGCCGAGATCCAGGTCGGGCTCAATTACAATGCACTGGATCAGCTCGAGGAGTCGCGCTCGCATCTGCAGAAGCTGATCGATCAGGATCCTTCCGACCTCGAAGCGGTTATCGCGCTCGGCAACATCCTGCGGTCCCACGAGATCTATGACGATGCGGAAGCCATCTACACCAGAGGTCTGGACACGATTTCCGAGCTGGGGCCTCAACACTGGCTGCTGCTTTATTTCCGCGGCATCAGCCGCGAACGGCTGGACAAGTGGGACCAGGCGGAAGCCGATTTCCGCAAGGCGCTTGAACTCAACCCAAATCAACCGCTGGTTCTCAACTATCTCGGTTATTCGCTGGTCGATCAGGGACTGAAGCTCGACGAAGCACTGAACATGATCAAGACCGCTGTCCAGTTGCGGCCATCCGACGGCTACATCGTGGACAGTCTCGGCTGGGTCTACTATCGCCTCGGGCGCTACGAGGAAGCGGTCAAGGAGCTCGAGCGGGCCATTGAGCTACGCCCGGCCGACCCGGTCATCAACGACCATCTGGGCGATGCCTACTGGATGGTGGGTCGCCGCAACGAAGCCAGGTTCCAGTGGAACCATGCGCGCGACCTCGGACCTGACGAAAAGGATCTTCCCGCGATCCTGGACAAGATCGCCAACGGCATGCCGGACACGCCGGTCACGGACGCCGCCAAGGCGGAAAACGACAAGAACGGCGGCTGACCGCGACCGCCATGTCCCTTTCCCACCCTCCCTCTCCCCGGGTGGAGCTTGCCCGTGCCAAGGTCAATCTGGCCCTGCATATCACCGGGCAACGATCCGATGGCTACCATCTGCTGGAGTCGCTTGTTGTGTTTCCCCAGATCGGGGACCGCATCGCGCTGGCCCCTTCGGACAAGCTGGAACTTGTTCTGGAAGGCCCCTTCGCGCGCGATCTCGAGGGACCTGATGAGGCCAACCTCATCCTGAAGGCGGTCCGATCCTTCGCGGCACGGGCGAAGCTGCCCTGCCCCGACATTCGCCTCACGCTCACCAAACGCCTCCCCGTCTCTTCGGGAATCGGCGGCGGATCGAGCGACGCGGCAACGACATTGTGCCTGCTTGAGGATTTCACCGAAGCTTATTTGTCCGAGGAAGACCTTCACGACCTGGCGCTGTCGCTCGGCGCCGACGTTCCCGTGTGCCTTATTCCCGAGCCCCAGATCATGCGTGGTATCGGCGATGAGTTGACTACCGGACCGGAACTGCCCGCCTGCGGCATGGTTCTGGTCAACCCGAAGGCCGGTGTTTCCACCCCGGACGTTTTCAAATCGCTGACCCGGCGCGACAATCCTCCATTGCCTCCGGTTCCGGAGAGCTTCGAGACACTGGCGCAACTGACCGCCTATCTGAAAATTTGCCGAAACGACATGCAGGACGCAGCCATGCAGCTTTGCGGCGGTATCGGCGACGTGTTGTCGGTGCTTGAGGCGGACAGCCGGATAGATCTCGCCCGCATGTCCGGCTCCGGCGCCACCTGTTTCGGGCTATGCGAACTGCAACATGCCGCGGACATCGAGCGCAGTCTCAGAGCCGACCACCCCGAATGGTGGATCGCTTCAGGGCCCTTGTCGTAGCCATGGGAGCGCCACAGAAAACACCGTTCATCACAGCGAGATTGATACCATATCTGATTTAAATATCAGTGCGTTACAGCAATCAGCTTACACGTGAGATACAGAAGGCGACAGCGTCCGCGAGGGCATCATTGTGTGCGCCGCTGGGCAGCGGATCGAGCGCCCGAAGAGCTTTTTCGCCGTAATCGCGGGCACGTTGCACGGTATCCGAGAGGGCGTCGTATTTCCTCAGCAGCTCGATAGCCTGCTCCAGATCGCCGTCCTCGACTTCTTCGCCTTCAAGGCAACGGCTCCAGAAGGTCCGCTCACTCTCCGTGCAGCGGGCAACGGCCAGCACGACCGGCAGTGTGATCTTGCCTTCGCGGAAATCATCGCCGATATCCTTGCCGAGATCCGCCGACGAGCCGCCATAGTCGAGCGCGTCGTCAACAAGCTGGAAGGCATAGCCGAGTTCCATGCCGTAGGTGCGCGCCGCATGCTTCATCTCGTCGCTCTGACCGGCGATCACCGGCCCGACCTCGGCCGCGGCCGCGAACAGGGCAGCCGTCTTGGCCTCGATCACGCGCAGGTAATCCTCTTCGCTGGTGGCGATATTCTTGGCGGCGCCGAGTTGCAGGACTTCTCCCTCGGCAATGACTGCGGATGCGGAAGCCAGAATGCGCAAGGCTTCCAGCGAGCCGACATCCACCATCATCTTGAACGCCTGTCCGAGCAGATAATCTCCCACCAGCACGCTTGCCTGGTTGCCCCAGAGCTTGCGGGCCGCCAGCTTGCCGCGGCGCATGTCACTTTCGTCGACGACATCGTCATGAAGCAGCGTCGCCGTATGCATGAACTCGACACTGGCCGCCAGCGTGACATGCCCGTCGCCCTGATAGCCGAACATATCCGCACAGGCGAGCGTCAGCATCGGGCGCAGCCGCTTGCCGCCGGACGAGATCAGATGTTTGGCGATTTCAGGAATCAGATCTACATTTGATCCTGCCTTGGAGAGGATCAGGTTGTTGACGCTGGTCATGCCCGGGGACACGAGTTCCACGAGAGATTGAATGCTCGCACGGCGCGGCTGACTGTCAGTATAGGTCGCAACAAAGGCCACTCACGGCACTCCCTGAATGTTTGAGCGGACAATATGGTGCGTTTGCGCCCGGGGCAAGACGCCAATCGGCAGACAAGCTGTTGAAATGCCACATTTGAAGGGTTTTGCTGGACACCGGTGCCGGACGGTGCTTTTTCAAACCGCATCTTGGTGTGCAGCTAAAACCGGGAATCCAATGGAAGAACTCGTCAGAACAAATGATCCCGTCCTGATTTCGTTTCTGGAATCGATTCTGGAGGAAGCCGGCATCAAGCATTTTGTCGCAGACGGCAATATGAGCGTTCTGGAAGGGTCGCTCGGCATTATCCCGCGCCGGCTGCTGGTTCATTCCGACCAGATCCAGAAAGCACGCATGCTGGTGCGCGAAGCTGGCCTGGAGGGCGAGCTGCGGCCGGACACCGGACAGGCCTGACATCATGAGCACACACCTTGCCGGGGATGAAACCGAGACAACACGCGACGCTTTTCTGGGCGGAAGGGTCTATGTGCATCAGCCCAGATACGGGCGCCACCGGGCCGGTCTGGATGCGGTCTACCTGGCGGCCGCGCTGCCGGAGACGACGCGCGGTCGTGTGGTCGACCTGGGCGCCGGTGTGGGAACCGCGGGATTTTGCGCAGCGGCCCGTCTGACCGACATCAGCGTCACTCTCGTGGAGCTGGACCCTACCGTGCTGTCTCTCGCGGCCCGCGGATTGGAAGACCCGCACAACGCGGCCTTCTCGGAGCGGGTCACGCTGTTGGAAGCGGATATCATCGCAAAGGGAACCTTGCGCCACGCAGCAGGCCTCAAACCCTCGATGGCCGACCATGTGATCATGAACCCGCCTTACTATGAGGCCGACAGGTTCCGGGCGTCTCCCAAGGAAGCGCGAGCCGGCGCCCACATGCTCGATGAGCGCGGGCTTGAGCCCTGGGTGAAAACCGCAACGGATATTGTCCGCGACAGCGGCACCCTCACCGTCATTTTCCGTGCCGACGGTCTGCCGGACCTGCTGAACATTCTGCAGGGCCGCTTCGGGGCTATTGACGTCATTCCCCTGCGCCCGCGCCAGGAAGCACCGGCCACCCGCGTCCTCATCCGCGCCATTCGCGCCAGCAAGGCGCCCATGCGGCTGCTGCCGGGCTTTGTCCTGCACGAGGGCGAGGGATCCGACTTCACAAGCCAGGCACAGACCGTCATGCGTGACGGCCAAGGGCTCGGGCTATCGCCGCGCCGCTGAGGGTCTTTTCAGTGCATCACGATCTCGCCGTCGGCAAAGCGGAAGTCTACCGGCGTGACAAGTTTCTGATGGGCGACGCGCACAGAGTGAATTCTGCCCTCGACTTCTCTTTCCCAGAATTTCAGGAACCGGTTGAGTTCCGGAGATTTGGGGGCGAGATCCTCAGTCTGCCAGAGAAAGCTCTGAAGCAGTTTCGGATGGTCGGGAATCCGATAGAGGATTTCAGCCGTCAGCAGGCCGTAGCCGAGAAGTCGCTTTTCAAAGTCTGAGCTGGTTTTCATGCCGGTCCTTTCTTTGTTGCAAAGAAAGAATGTCACGAAATCAGGAGAACCTGACCCGGCCATCGATCAAATACTGTTTATAACCAGTACTTTGGCAGCAGCTATCTGGAGCTGCTAACAAACGGCCTATACGGCATCACTTGGCCTGAATGGACGCAAGATAGCCCAGAAAGGCGTCGATGTCGTCCGGGGCGAAGGCGAATTCAGGCATTCCGTCATGACCGGTGACGATGCCCTCGGCCAGCGGTTCCTCAAGACTGTCCAGCGGATAGAGACTGGAAAGGTCGCGGAACGCCGGTGCGCCTGCCTGCGCACTCTCGTCATCCGGCCCCACCGCATGACAGACCGCACAATGGATCTCCGCCAGTTCCCGGCCAGACGCAAGACTGGCGGCGTCAGTCGGATAACCACCTCCCGAAGCAGCGACATGACCGCCGGACATGGACAGGACGACAAACCCCAGTACCGGTACCCATTTCAACACGAACGTATCCTCTCCTTGAACCCTCTCTCTGATTTATAGAAGGTCGTGACCGGGAAAAACATTAGGATGAACACGGGCATGACAGCCTGGCCCGCACTGTGGCATGGCTTCATTGCGCATCTGACTGTATATAATTCGCACAACAGCGACGCACTGGAGGACACATGAGCCCGACCGCCCTACCCGATTCCATCGAAGGCACTCTGGAACTGATGGACAGGGCGGGATATGTCGCGGACCGGTCCCTGGCGACGGTCCTTCATCTTGCATTGAAGATGAAGCGGCCGCTCTTTCTCGAGGGCGAGGCCGGTGTCGGCAAGACCGAAATCGCCAAGGTTCTTGCCACCACGCTCGGCCGCGATCTCATCCGGCTGCAGTGTTATGAAGGCCTCGACGTCGCCTCCGCGGTCTATGAGTGGAATTACCCGGCTCAGATGGTGGAAATCCGCGTCGCCGAGGCGTCCGGCGACCTGGATCATTCAGAACTTTCGAAATCGATCTTTGACGAGCGCTTCCTGATCAAACGCCCCGTCCTGCAGGCATTGGAACCATCGCTCTCAGGCGCACCCGTCTTTCTCATCGACGAACTGGACCGCGCCGATGAAGCGTTCGAGGCCTTTTTGCTGGAAGTGCTCGCGGACAATCAGGTGACTGTTCCCGAACTCGGAACCATCCGCGCGGACGAACCACCAATCGTCATCATCACCACCAACCGCACCCGCGAAATTCACGACGCGCTGAAGCGCCGCTGTCTTTATCACTGGGTCGACTATCCGGATGCGGAGCGCGAACTGGAGATCGTCCGGCGCAAGGTTCCCGGCGCCGCACAGCGGCTCGCAGCTGAAGTTGTCGCCTTCGTTCAGAAACTGCGCGCCGAGGAAGATCTGTTCAAGCAGCCGGGTGTCGCCGAAACGCTCGATTGGGCAACAGCGCTTTCCGAACTGAATGAAATCGCGCTCGACCCGGATATGGCCTCCGACACGCTGGGCGTTCTTTTGAAATACCAGGATGACATCGAACGGGTCCGCGGCTCGAAGGTGCGGCAGATGGTCGACGATATCCGCAAGGATACGCCGCCCCAGCAGACGATGCCGACGATCTAGATGGCACGCACTCCGCTCCCCGTATCGCGCCGAAAGGGAGACTCCCATTCAGCCTTCGCCTGAAATTCGCTCGCGCATAACGGACAATATCGTCTATTTCGCCCGCACACTGCGCAAGGCCGGCGTTCCGGTCGGCCCCGCGTCCGTGGTCGATGCGGTCTCCGCAGTGGAAGTCTCCGGCATTGAAAACAGGGACGACCTCTATTGGACCCTGCATGCCGTCTTCGTGCGCAAACGCGAACACCGGGTGCTCTTCGACGAGGCTTTCCGGATCTACTGGCAGAGCCGCGGGCTGGTTGAAAAGATGCTGGCGATCCTGTCCCCCGTGGCCCCAGCCCGCGCCGCGCCGGAAAAGCCCCGGGCCGGTCAGACCCGCGTTTCGCAGGCCTTTGAGGCCAGGCGGGAGCGTATCGCCGAGGAAACCGTTCCCGAAATCGAGGTGGATGCCAAATTCACTGTGTCCGGCAAGGAACTGCTGCAGGCGAAGGATTTCGCGCAGATGACTGCTGACGAGATTGCGGCGGCGAAATCCGCTCTGCGCAGCATGGCCCTTCCGGTGGACAAAATCCGGCTGCGCCGTCTCAAGCCCGCCGCTAGAGGCCGCGTCGATCCGCGCCGGACGTTGCGCGCCTCCATGCAGGCAGGTGGCGGCATCATCGACCTCAAGTTTCGCAAACCCGGAGAAAAGCGCCCGCCCCTGGTCGCGCTTTGCGACATTTCCGGGTCGATGAGCCAGTATTCCCGCCTGCTGCTGCATTTTCTGCACGGGCTGACAGCCGAACGGCGCGACGTGCATACATTCCTGTTCGGCACACGGCTCACCAATGTCACCCGGCAACTGCGAATGAAGGACCCGGACGAGTCCCTGGAAGCCTGTTCTGACGGCGTGAAGGATTGGTCCGGCGGCACGCGGATCGCCTCGGCACTACATGATTTCAACCGCCACTGGTCACGCCGGGTGCTGTCCGGCCAGCCGACTGTGCTGCTGATTACCGACGGCCTGGAACGTAACACCGACGAGGATCTGGAACGGGAGATGGACCGTCTGCACCGTTCCTGCCGCCGTCTGATCTGGCTCAATCCCCTGCTCCGCTACGAAGGCTTCGAAGCCAAGGCCAAGGGCATCCGGGCCATTCTGCCCCATGTCGATGAATTCCGCGCCGTCCATTCCCTGGATGCGGTTGCGGATCTCGTCACTGCCCTGTCCGGCTCTCGTCGCACGGCGAGGTCTGACCCGCGAAAATGGCTTTAGCGTATGGCGCGTTGCAGCCCTGCCGATGAAAAGCAGAAAAGCGATTGGTCACGGAATCGCAGTTGATCCTCAGGAGATACGATTTGCTCCGTGAAAGTCGCGGTTCGCATGACTGAGCTAACCCGGCAAGTTCCCCGGGTTTTCGCTTCGGAAGTTGCCTTGCTCCTGCTTGCGGTTGTCCAGAATGGCTCCCAGGGCCAGAGCGAGACAGAGCAATAGCCAGCTCGTTCCCGCGAAGGCGAATTCGAACGGTGTCCGGAATGCCGGCGACACCTCGAACTTGTGCAGCAGAACCGCGCCAATGATCATCGGACACAGGTAAAGCGCGAGCACGGTGAACTGAAAATAAAACGAAGACCGCGCCGTCCGGAAGACACTGTGAAACGGCACCTGAACCTGCATGCGATATGTCATGTCGAGGCAGACAAGGATCATCGCAATCTGCGTGATAAACGAGAGTTCGTTGCCCCATAGAAGAAATGAATAAGCTGTTTCGACCAACCCCAGCGACAGCACCGCCAGGGCACAGGAGACCGCCAGAAGCTTGATGGCAAGCTGACGTTCCGAAGCTAGCACATAGGTGAAACTGCAAATCAGGAACAACGCCGTCTCCACCGAAAAGCGGCCGTAAACACCCACCGTTTCCAATGCGGCCGTAATCTGCCCGTCTGTGAAGGTCGACAACTCGTGCGGGAAAAGGGCCTCGAGGATCCGCAGTCCGGAGAACGCGATGAAAATGCACGGCAGACCCACATTGAGCCAGACGGAGTTTTCCCATTTCGGTCGAAAGAGAATCGCGCATGCAATCGCGAAAAATCCTGCGGCAGTCAGGGGATGCGTGGAAGGAAGAGTTCCCGAAAGAGGATCGCCGACCGAAAGAAAGACATTATGTGCCAGACCGAAGATCACCACGAGCAGCAGCAGGCAGCCAATGAGCTGGTGGAACAGGGAGCTTTCAAAGTCTGACAGTTCGAAATCGTTCATGTTCAGCCGGTTCCGGTCACCTGAAAATCGGGAGCGCTGCATTGCTAACTCAAGCTACATTAAACTCCATTATACGCGCAATAGTTGAAATATCTCTAAAACGGCCCACAATTAGGCAAGATTCACAAAAGGCAATTTATGACTGTGAAAATTACGGAACTACAGAATTCCGGCACAATTGATGACGAACGCTCCTTTTTGAAAGACAATCGGTTTCAAGGCATCTCGCGTTGACTTCCCGGGCCTCAACACAAGGGCGTAAACTCATAAATGAAGATGAAATGGTTTGAGGCGATTTGGTCTTCATCAAGGAGCGAAAGCGCAGGAAATATGGTTCATTTTCAAGCCTTTCGCGACGCAGAAGAGGACCAGTTCGGTCAAATCCGAAGGACATGAAAATGGCTCACCCCGTATCGTCAGCGTGCTTGACGACCGGGCACGAAGCCCGCTCATCGCACGCTTCCTGACGAGGTTTCGCCATTTCCCATGCCAGTTCGTCTTCATTTAGGAGTTTACGCCTTAAGGCAATGCAACCACCTGTGTGCTGACCCCAACCCGTTGAAACAGATCCTGAATATCGTGATTGGCCATACGGATGCATCCGTAGGAAACGGCGCGGCCGATTGAGCCGGGGCGGTTGGTGCCGTGAATGGCGTAATTGCCGTTCGACAGGGTCATCGCGGCAACGCCCATCGGGTTGTTCGGCGCTCCGCCCCGGATAACGTCGGGAAGATGCGGGAAATCCCGGCGGACTTCCGGCGACGGCGCCCAGTCGGGTTTTACATATTTCGCGGTGATAAGGGCATTGCCTGTCCAGGCTTTATGACGTTTGCCGACAGCGACACTGTAGCGGATCGCCCTTTGCCCCCTGAGAACCAGATAAAGCCGTTTCTCGGAGTTCTTGATGACGATGGTGCCGGGCCGGAACCTGGCATCGGCGAACCCCACCACTTCGGCCGCATCTGCGGGTGGCGTCATGCCGCTCAGAAGCATCAAGACGGCCAGCGGCAACACTCCGCGGAACAAGGACTTCAAATACATGGCTTTTCCCGACCTTTTCCAGGACAATACAGCCGAGGTTCGCCGGATTGAACGCATCCACCATCAATTTCTTATCAAAAGGTTAACGAGGCAATGGCCGGCGCCGCGCCACGCTCTATGTGCTGTGACGCGGAGCACTATGCCGCGCGCGGTTCCAGGCGATAATTCCCCTGCCGCTTCGGTCAGCAGAGCGAGATCCCTTCCGCTTTCGCCGGTTGCGTTGCCGATGATCTATTTGAAGGACTGAAACATGACTTCTTTCGATACCGTGCCAACCGCTTTCGCCGAACGCTTGAGAGGTTGCTGGAAAATTCCGGCTCTTGCCCTTGTTCTTCTAAGCACTCCCGTTCAGGCTCTCGCCGGCCCCATATCGGGAACCTATGTGCTTACGCCGGCCCAGATAGACACCGGCTTTTCTGTGCGCGTCCTCGGCCGGGGATCGGTGAAAGGGCAATTCAACAAGGTTTCAGGAAAGATGGTTCTTGACCAGAACCGGCCGGAAAACAGCCGCGTGAGCGTGACGATCGACCTCGCAAGCGTTGAGACCGGCAATGACAAGGTCACCGGCTTCCTGAAGAGCGCGGCCATGTTCGACGTCGCGAAATATCCGCTTGCCGACTTTCGCAGCACAAGGGTGCGCATCACCGGAGCGGATTCCGCCGAGGTTGAAGGCGTCCTGACGCTGCGCGGTATGAAGAAACGCACCAAGCTGTCCGTGACCGTCACCGGAACAGGGTCGGACGGGCGTGTCGGTTTTGAAGTCACCGGAGGTTTTCTGAGAAGCCTTTACGGCATGGAGATCGGCCTGCCGATCTATGCCGACAAGGTCAACCTGAAGATTTCCGGCACGGGGCAGCGTGGTTAGTGCGCCCGACACTGTTGACCAAATAGCCTGTCCGGGTTCTCCCGAACGGGCTATTTTCGCAGGATCTCGCCATCCCGCCATTCATGCCAGACAAAATCCGGCACATCGCTGTCACCGTTTTCGTCGAAGGAAATGGCCCCGATCACAGTCTGGAACAATCCTTCCCGCAGAGCCGCGGCAACCTCTTCTTCAGTCGTGCCGCCCGCGGCTTCCGCCGCCTGAGCCCAGGCCTGAATCGCCGCATAGGTTGTCAGGGCATAGCGCTCCGCGGGTTTGCCGGCATCTTCCAATACGCTGACAAGATCTCCTGCAGCGGAAATATCACGCGGTTCCTGCGGGTAGCTCACAAGGGTGCCGTTACCCGCCGGTCCAGCCACGGACCAGAATTCTTCCGTCATCAAAGCGTCCCCGGACACCATCACCGCGTCCAGTCCCTGGCGGTTCATTTCAAGTCTGATCAACCCGGCTTCCGGATAATAGCCGCCCAGATACACAACACCGACATCTTCAAGGCCCAGCCGGGACACAAGCGCACTGTAGTCCTGACCACCGGAATCGAATCCGTAGAACATGCTTTCCGGCTTGCCCTGGCTGTTCATCTCGGCCTTGACCGCATCGGCCAGACTTTTTCCGTAGGCGGTCTTGTCGTGGAGGATCGCGACACGCGCGTCACCGAAGTCTTCCGCCAGGAGCCGCCCGGCAAGCCTGCCCTGCCGGTCATCCCTTGGCGCCAGCCGGAAGATGCCGCCCCCCGGACGCTGATCGGTAAAGGCCGGCAATGTGCTCGCAGGGGAGATCTGCACGATACCCGCCCCGGAATAAACCTCGCTTGCCGCGATCGATCCGCCGAAACAGAAATGCCCCGCGACGAACCTGACCCCCTTGCCGATCATCTGGTTGGCAACAGCGGTTGCCGTTTCCCCGTCACAGGCGTCATCCGCGACCTCAAGAACAAGCGGCTCACCATTCACACCGCCGGCTGCATTGATGTCGGCGACCGCCTGTTCGGCGCCTGCCAGCATCTGCGCGCCGAATGCTGCGAACTGCCCCTTCATCGGCCCGGCGACCGCAATCGGAATATCGGCGAGGGCCGGCCCGCTGAGGAGACCGAAAACCAGAACGGTTATACTGGCGGCAAGCTGCCGGTTTTTCATCATTCTCCCGGAATTCCTTTTTTCACGTCTCCTACACCTAACCTGAGCGCATACCGAGCTCAATCCGGCTGGTTCAAATAGTGTTCTTGCGTTCGAATATACACTCCGGGAGCTGGACGGCCGGGCCGCGACGATTGCGCCTTTGACCCGGGAGCCATAAACTTCCGCTGTGCTCGGGGCCTTGCCCGATTCCATCGCCGCTGTCCCATGGAGCAGACAGAATGTCCTCATCCTCATCAGATCCGGAAGATCAGGCCAGACTGCCGCTCGACATGACGGTTTTCCGGGAGGCCATGAGCCGCATTGCCGCCGCCGTCCATGTAGTGACCACCGATGGTCCGGCCGGACGCATCGGAGCAACCGTTTCCGCCGCCTGTTCGGTCAGTGACGATCCTCCAAGCATTCTCGTCTGCCTGAACCGGCAAACGCGCATTCATGGTGCGGTTCTGGAAAACCGCCGCTTCTGCCTCAACACACTCAGCGACGATCACGAAGCCATTTCCGATGCCTTTGCCGGGCGCGAAAATCTGGACATGCCGGACCGGTTCGCCAAGGGAGACTGGACACCGCTGGCCACAGGCTGCCCTGGCCTCGACAGCGCGCGTCTCAGCGTTGATTGTGATGTGTTTGCGATCACCGAGATGGGCACGCATTCAATTGTCATCGGCACGGTCGCGGATCTGCGCATGACCGACCCGGGCAAATCCCTGCTCTATGTCCGTAGGGGCTACAAAAGCCTCGACACATAGACTGCTGACGGTCAAACTCTCCTTCTGATAAATAACAATGGGACAAGCACCACATGGCTGCCCAGCGCAATCTGATTACCGATGTTCCCGGCCTGAAAGTCGGCAACGCGTCCGACCAGGAGCTGAAATCCGGGGCGACTGTTCTTGTACCGGACGAGCCATCAGTGACTTCCGTCGCCATCCATGGCGGTGCTCCGGGCACGCGCGAAATCGCGCTGCTGGAACCGGAACAGACAGTGGAAAAGATAGATGCCATCGTACTGGCGGGTGGCTCAGCCTTCGGTCTCGACGCTGGCGCCGGCGTCCAGGGGCGTCTGGCGGAACTGGGCTACGGCTTCGAAATTGGCCCTTTTCGGGTGCCGATCGTGCCGACAGCCATCCTGTTTGATCTTCTGAACGGCGGCGACAAGAGCTGGGGACAGGCGGCACCTTATCGTGATCTCGGCCGCGCCGCGCTGGATGCGATCGGCCATGATTTTCCCCTCGGATCGGTCGGAGCAGGCGCCGGAGCCACAACCGCAAACCTCAAGGGCGGCCTGGGGTCCGCATCGATGGTTCTGGAAAACGGCGTCACTATCGGGGCCATCGTCGCAGTGAATGCCCTCGGCCGCGCAACAGTTGGTGACAGCGCGCATTTCTGGGCCGCTCCTTTTGAGATCGGCGACGAATTCGGCGGCCTCGGCATGGCACATCCTTTCCCGCAGGACGCAACCGTGGTCAGAACCAAACTGGACGGACTGAAAGCCGGCGCAAACACGACAATCGCCGCCGTCGCCACTGACGCGATCCTGACGAAGAGTGAAGCCAAGCGCCTCGCCGTCATGGCCCACGACGGTCTTGCCCGGGCCCTGTGGCCGGCTCATACGCCGCTCGACGGAGACCTGGTCTTCGCCATGTCCACCGGTCAACGCAAGATGGAAAATGGTCTGGAGGATATGGTGCAGCTCGGCGCGGGGGCAGCCTCCTGCCTCGCCCGCGCCATTGCCAGGGGCATCTATCATGCAACGCCGGCCGCCGAGGATCCCGTTCCTACATGGCAGCAGCGCTTCGGATCGTGAGACGCAACTAACCAGGAACCCGGCCTCATGCCCCCTTGCGAAACCCGGCCGATACCTGTGCGATGAAGACCCACGGGCGCTCGGGAGTTCATGCGGCCCTGCGGCCGAGAGCCCCTGCCCGCGAAAGCATTTTCGCCCGCTGCTGCTCCTGCGATCCCCTGATTGGTGAAAACAGGTGATAGCCTTTTGCTTTCAGGCCACAAAAACCCAGAATCTGCTTTTGGGTCTGCTTCTTGATGCCCGCACCGTAGATCCAGTGAAAATACCAGCCGGGCGTGTCCGAGGTCACCAGAACTTCAGCAGTGCGCCCCTTGAGCAATTTGTCCGGAATGGGCTTTCCGGCAACATACTGGAAGGCCTTGCCCGGAAGCATCACCCTGTCGAAAAAACCCTTCAGCTTTGCCGGCATCCCGCCCCACCACAAAGGATGCGCAATGACAAAGCTTTCGCACCAGACAATATCGTCCCACAACGCCTGAAGATCGGGCTCAAGCGGCGGCGCATCCTTGAACCGGGAAACGCCGAAGTCCGGATTGAAATCCGTGGCGGAAAGATGCCGCAAGCGCACTTCGTGTCCGCTCGCTTTGGCATTGCTGGCATATTCTTCTGCAAGCGCACCACAGAAAGAGCCGCTGGCCGGATGTCCGTCGAGGATCAGAATTCGTGTCATTTGAAGTCCAATTCTGGCAAAGAAAAAATTGACCGTGGTCATTTTTTGACATCTTCCAATCCGTGCGTCAAGATGTTTTCTGACCATGGTCAATTTTTTTGGAGACTGCATGACACGCAAGCCGCAGCAACGCAGCATTGCCACCCGGGCCCGCGTGCTGCAGGCCGCAAGGGATCTGAGCCGGAAACACGGTCTGGAACTCGTCACGGCCGATGCCGTCGCGCAGGAAGCAGGCGTTGCGAAAGGAACCGTGTTTTCTCATTTCGGCGACATGGACGGACTGCTGTCCTATGTGCTCCTGGACAGGCTCAACGCACTCCGCGGTCCGTCGCAGGATGAAAAGGATCCCGCAGAAGATCTGTCGGATCCTGTCGGCACGCTTATGCGGCGGATGATGTCCCTTATCGCCGTGATCACCGACAATCCGACGATCCTGCGCCTGTTTCTCGACAATATCGGCGTCACGAAGCCCCACTGCGCGTCGGAATTCGTCGAAACGCTCGATGCGCTTGACGCGGATCTCGCGGCTTTTCTTCAGATCTGGCAGGACATGGCGGACATCCGGCCGGCCTTGCGGCACGACAGATCACCGGCGGAAATGGTCGACGGCCTGGTAGCCTTCATGGTGCATGGCGCGATCCTGCTGAAAAGTCACCAGCTTACGGATCGCGGGGAACTGGAAGCCAGGCTCCGCCGTCATGTGGAAGCCTATCTGCTGGTCGCGTGAGAGCAACCGAAGCTTCAAGACAGGGTGGCCGTCACCTTGTGTCGGGCACTTCTCCGGGCCAGGCAACGACATGGAATTCGTATTCCTCAAGTCGCATGCCGTCCTCCGGCACGGTTTTGCCTTGCACGGAAATGCCGGCCTGGTGCACGGTTTCGGAATCTTTCGACACCAGTGGATGCCACCAGTAAAGGTCCTGTCCTTCGCGAACGAGACGATAGGCACAGGTGGGTGGCAACCAGGTGAGCGTGCGCACCTCTTGCGGTGTAAGGCGAATGCAATCAGGGACGGTCGCCGCGCGGTTTTCATAGTCCTTGCAGCGGCAGCTGTCGCCATCCAGAAGGGTGCAGGCGACATCGGTCCAGACGATTTCACCCGTGTCCCAGTCTTCCAGCTTGTTGAGACAGCAACGGGCGCAGCCGTCGCACAGCGATTCCCACTCCGGCCCGCTCATCTCCTCAAGCGTCTTGGTTTTCCAGAACGGGAGATGTCCCTCGATATCCGCCGGTATCATTTTATCCGTGCCTGTCAGATCAATCTGCCGTTTGTCGGATCCCGCCGAGGCAGCTGGATATTGTCCAGCCTGAACGCCTTCCAAACCCAAAAGGAGCGTCGGGGACATCAGGGATCTTCAGGTGCGCCTAGCATGCCTGCCCACCTCCGGCAAGCGCGGCCCGGCCGCACACCGCATTTGTACGAGCAATACTGCCGGAAACTGGTATTCAGGAAGGACCGTTCATTCACAACAACAAGGACAGCCATTCGAGACCGGTTTCCACACGGACAAAAAACCGGTAATTTGAATTGATCCATCTTGATCCGGAGAACCCGTTCGCGTGGCCAACGAACAGCATTCAAGTGATACCGACGGCAATCTGCCGCCGCGCAAGCGCCACCGTATTCGCCGGTTCTTTCTCGGCCTCGATGCGTTTGTAGACACCGCTCTCTGGAAAAGCGGCGCCGCCATACGGCGGACTTTCGAAGGCTATGACGCCTTTCTGCGCCGTTTCCGGGCGAAAGGCATCTGGCGGGCTTTGGCAGAGCTTTCCTCCGACACTCTCACCTATGGTCTTGCGGGCTTCATCGTCGTTCTGGCCTTTGCCCAGCCGGCCTTCGAGGCCACCCGTTACGCCGATTGGAAAACCACCGACGATTTCGCCGTGACCTTCATGGACAGGTTCGGCAAGGAAATCGGACGACGGGGTATCGTGCTCAATGACAGTGTGCCATTGGAGGAAATTCCGGATTCCCTCGTGAAGGCAACGCTGGCCACCGAGGATCGCCGGTTCTTCATCCACTTCGGCATCGATTTTGTCGGCACTTTCCGTGCAATGGTCGAAAATGCCCGTGCGGGCGGCGTCGTCCAGGGTGGCTCCACCCTCACCCAGCAGCTCGCCAAGAACCTCTTCCTGAGCAACGAACGCAGCCTGATCCGCAAGATCAAGGAAGCCTATCTGGCGCTGTGGCTGGAGGCCAATCTCTCCAAACAGGAAATCCTGAAACTTTATCTGGACCGGGCCTACATGGGTGGCGGGGTGTTCGGGGTGACCGCTGCGGCCGAGTTCTATTTCAACAAGAACGTCCGCGAATTGACCCTCGCCGAAAGCGCCATGCTTGCCGGACTTTACAAGGCGCCGACCAAATATGCCCCGCATATCAACCTGCCCGCCGCCCGCGCCCGCGCCAACGAGGTGCTGACCAACATGGTGCAGGCCGATTTCCTGACCGAAGGCCAGGTTATCGGTGCCCGCCGCAATCCCGCCGTCGCGGTTGATCGCTCACAGGATCAGCTGCCGGAATACTTCCTCGACTGGGCACTGGAGGAAGTCAAAAAACTCGCCCGCCGAAATCCCGCCCTTGCCCGCGACCGCATTGTCACCGTGCGCACCACACTCGACCCTGCCCTGCAGCGCAGCGCGGATCAGGCGGTGGAAACCATCCTGAGGGAAAATGGCAAACTGCGAGACGCCAACGAAGCGGCACTGGTGTCAATGCTCCCCGATGGGGCCGTGGTCGCCATGGTAGGTGGCAGCTCCTATGGCGAGAGCCAGTTCAACCGTGCGGTCAATGCCTTGCGCCAGCCAGGCTCCTCCTTCAAGCCGTTCGTCTATATCACTGCTTTCATGAACGGGTACGGTCCGGAAAGCATCGTCCCGGACCGGCCTGTCTATATCGGCAACTGGACACCGCGGAACTATGGCAGAAGCTACCGCGGTCCCGTGACCCTGAGAACGGCGCTCACCAAGTCGATCAACACGATCCCGGTACGCCTTTCCATGGATTTCGGGCGTGAAAAAATCATCGAGACCGCCTATGCCATGGGCATCACCCACGAGCTTGAAAACGGGATTTCCCTTCCCATCGGCTCCTCCGAAGTGACCGTGATCGACATGGCCTCCTCCTATTCGGTTTTTGCCAATGGCGGCTTGAAGGCCTCCGCCTACGCGATCATGGAAGTCACGAACAGCGCCGGTGAAGTTCTCTACCGAAGGGACCAGGACGAAACCGGCCCTGAAAGGGTCCTGCCGGAGGACAAGGTGCATCAGATCAACGACATCCTGGTCAATGTGGTGGAGGCCGGCACCGGCCGGCGTGCCCGCATCGATGGTGTGGTGGCGGCTGGAAAGACAGGCACAACCAATGCCTACAGGGATGCCTGGTTTGTCGGATATACGGGCAATTTCACCACCGCCGTCTGGTACGGCAACGACGATTTCGCATCCACCCGGCGTGTTACCGGTGGCAGCCTGCCCGCCATGACCTGGCAGAAATACATGGAATTCGCCCATAGCGGCATCGAGCTGGCCGCCATGCCCGGCGTCGATGCGGAAAACCTGCCAAGGCTGGCACGTGCGAGCCCGGCCAAACCGGCAGCGCAGGACGCCGAGGCCCCGCAGCCGCGCGTCCTGAAACGGCGTACTCAGGACTTGCTGCTGCGCATCGGAAAGGAACTTCGCCTGCTCCTGGAACAGTCCAATGCCAGCGTAATTCCTTCACCGGCATCCACCCCCACCAGTTTCGCGGCCGCGCGATGAGTGAGACGTCCCTGTGGCCGCGCGTCACCAGCGGCGAAACCAACTGGTACGAGAACGAGCTGCCCAGGGTCATCCGTCCCCATCGCGGCCATCCCGTGCGCACGCTGACGGCAATCTCGCTTGTACTGCTCCTGGCCTCTCTCCTCGGCATCAGTTCCGCCTATCTGGTCATCGAGCGCGAACAGCCACTCAATGCGGTCACGATCGGGCCCTGGCAGGCTTACCCTAAGGCAGGCACGACCGAAGCGGACCCCTATTCGGTGGCCATCTACACGCGCGGTGCTGTCATTCCGCTTGCAAGCGGTGAAGGGCTCGCCTTGGTCGCTCGCGTGGACAGCAACGAACACCTGCTCGACCCGACCTGCGTTTACCGGATCGCCGGACAGACCCCGTCCGCACGCCTGTGGACCCTGACCGCCGTCAATGGCAGGGGCGATCTCGTTGAAACCCTGCCCGGCCGCGTTCACCTGGTCAGCCAGAACCTGCTGCGCGCCGGGGACGGCACCTTTGAGATCACCGCGGCGGCGTCACCCCAGTCCGGCAACTGGCTGCCGCTGGCAGCCGGGGCCAACGCCAGCGACGGCCTGCGTTTCGTCCTGCGGCTTTACGATGCGCCTGTCACCACGGGCGCAGCTCTGGACGGCGTTAGTATGCCGGTGATCGAAAGGACGGGCTGCCCATGACGCTCTCGCCCCGCTTTACCCTGACGGTCGGAATTCTGGCGACGTTGTGTCTGGCGGCGGTCATCCATATTCTGGTGGTGCTCAGCATTCCCCGCAACGTGCAGCACAGCGCCTATGACAATATCGCCACCTACGGGATCGACCGGCAGTTCAATCTTCTGCCCGACGTCAAACCCGGCCAGGAAGCTCTTCCCGATCTCGACCCGGCGATGAAACACGCCGCCTGCCGGTTCCAGCTCGCCGACGGGCCTGTCCTTTTCGACGCCAGCATCCCCGTGTCCTTCTGGTCCATCGGCCTGTTCAATGCCGCCGGCGAGGCAGTCTACAGCCTCAACAACCGCACCGCCGGCGCCGAACGCCTCTCCATGCTGGTTCTGACCACCCCGCAGCTCTCCATCCTTCGCGAGAACCCGCCGGAAAACCTTGAAGACCTGATTGTCATCGAAACCCCGGAGCCGATCAGCGGCTTTGCGCTCCTGAGAGCGTATGTTCCGCATAGCTCGAAAGCAGACGAGATCGACCTGGCATTGCGGGCAGCCCGTTGCGGGACGATCTGAGCACACATGAAATCCGCGCATCACCGCCCGGACAACGTGAAAGCCGGATTGCGGAAAAGCTCGCCCCCGTTCATCGACAGCCCGTACCAGCAGCGGATAAGGGAATTTTCAAACAGAAGCCTGCAGATGCCGCGTTGAATTGGCCTCGGAAAATCGCGCGAGCGCATACAAATGCAAATGCAAATGCTGCCTCGGGTGTCCTCCTGAAACCATGAATCTGTTTGAGCCGTTACACTCTGGTGAAAAAACGTTGGGTTCGGCGCTCTATTTCACCACCGGCGCCCGCTCGACTCCCCACCCCGAGTAGATCCGCGATCTCTTGGCAGGCGCGGTGGTGATGTAGCGGCCACCGCGTTCGCAGCTTTCCTCGGCCAGCTTCACCTGGCCCTCGAGTTCGCGGATGGCGTTGTTGACCTTCCATACCCGGTTCTGGGTCGGGGTCTCGATTTCCAGCCCCTCGAGCGCCTTCTTGTAGGCAATGATCCGGTAGCGCAGTGCCTGGCCGACCCATTTGGTCATCACCCGGTTTTCCCAGACCCGCGCCTTGGCGCCGTCATAGGTTTCCTCCGTGGTCACGGTCTTGTTGCGCAGAACCCTCAGCCGCTCGTCATCCGCCTTCTGAACCCGGATCGCCACCGTGCAGAACGGCATGACCAGTTCCGCGTCGCCGGTGGCGTCGGACGCGATCTTGTCGTAGCGGGCATCAGAGGACCTGAATTTGTCGGAGCGCAGATAAATCAGGTAAAGATCGGGCGGAACCCTGCCCTCGGTTTCCGGCATGACCCGTGTGCGCGCCAGTTCCACGATGGTTCCGCCGATCCAGTCCTTGGTCCAGGGTGGACGGATCAGCGTCCAGCCGCGGTTGCGCAGCAGCTTTTCATCGTTGGTATAATTGAATTTCGAAACCGGATCCCCGCGCAGCCGCGCGGCCTCATCACCGGCTTTCGGCATCAGGTCATCATGGATCACCGACGGTCTCGCGCGGTCAAAGTCACCGGTCGGCCGCACACAGGCGGTCAAGGCAACGGCAGCAACAAGGACAGCGCCGAATGTCAGCACCCGCCCGAGCCTGTGTCCCCCGCCCTTCGCGGAACCGGGATGTACCGCTTCGCAATTGCCCATAGGGCGCTTCTCCAGACCGCTCGAAAGTCAGCAACGCGGCTGGAGCGATACGACCGTCAGTCCTTGTCGGAACCGGCCGGTCCAGCAGCCTTCCCGATGGTCGCGATTCGTGCGGCAAGATCAAGGTCATGGTGCTCATACCGGACACCTGGGAAGAGGATAACTTCTCCAAAGGCCTCCCGGCTGGCCGAATGCCGGTTATCGGAATGACGACCCACACGTGCAGCGGGCCGCTGAGCGGACGCAAAGTCCAACAAATTGCCCATCGTCTCCTCCTTCGGTTCCTGCTGCTTCGGCGGCGTATTACCGGCGAAACACAGTCAAACGGGCGACGCATTACTTCCTGCAGGCTTCATTAGGAAGCCGTCAGGGTTAACAGGATGCTAACGCTTTTAGGGCAATTTGAATGAAACAACTTCAGCCGGTGGTCCGGTCTTCTGTATTTTGTAGACAGGTGTCATGCGTCAAAGGCCTCACTTCAATCCTACCGTCGAGACGTCCGTGCCCGGCCGGAAGAAACCGCCGCAGGATCGCTGCGTCCTGCTCGCGGCGACCGAACTGTTCGTCGGGAAGTCCCGGCATGATATTGAAGAAAAAAAGATATTTTTGGAGCTGGCACGCAATCTCCTGTCGGCGACCACACTGCAGGACCGTCGCCGGATTGCTTCCATGCTCGCGGCTCATCCCGAAATACCGGACGATCTGCTCGAGATCCTTGCCGCCGACGAAGACGAGCTGACTGCTTATCCGCCGCTCCGTTACAGTCAAAGGCTTTCTGTGGATCTCCTCTTACGCAAGGTCAAGGAAGGACCGGAATCTCTCAGACGGGCCATCGCAAACCGCCCGTCGCTGCGCGAATCGGTGCTCAGCGCCCTGTGCGAGCATGCCGGTGCGGACTCCATAGGTATTCTCCTGCAAAGGGACGATATCCGCCTTGCACCGGTTCACCACGACAAACTCAGCCGCCGCGGCGATATCGTCGCAGCGCTCGGCATGGAACTGGCCGGCCAGGACGCCCTCAATCCCGATGGCCTCATGGGCCAGTACCTGCATCTGCCCACCAAGCTGAAGGCGAAGGCCATTGCCGCGGCCGAGATGGCCAGCCTGATAAAACAGGCACAGACACCCGGCACTGCTCCGGTTCACCGTCAGAACAGCGCCCGCCTCCATCTTTGCGATGGTCTGGTGGCCGAAGCGCTCGCCGGCGACCGGCTCCGCTTCTCCGATCTCCTCTGCCAGGGACTGAGCCTGCCGCAGCCCGTATGCGACCTCATGCTGCAGACGGACCAGAGCGACGGCCTGACAATTGCCCTGAAGGCCCTCGGCATGTCCGCCTCGCAAACCGCCACCGTTTTGATCCGGCTGTTTGGCGAGCAGATGCCATTGACGGATCTGCGCGGATTGTTGCGCCTCCATCGCACATTGAGCGTCGGTGCGGCAGGCGTTCTGGCCGGCCAGTGGATGCTGCAGGATCAGACCGTGCAGACCACGTCACCCAGACATGCCCCCCAATACCAGGAGAGCAATCGCCGCCAGGAACAGGCACGGACTGTATCAGACGCAGAAGTCAGCCCTGCCCGCAGGAATTCGGGCAGCTGACCCCGGCAACACCGGGTCTAAAGCCCGCATTTTCTTTGAGAGCTCCGCATGGCTGCGGACAGAGTATTTCTCAAAACCGGAACACGCCCTTGCCAGGATCCATTGTGGGATCGGCTGCGGGCTCATCCGTGGCGAGCGGCAGCTCCACCTGCCCGTCTCGCGCCTCGATCTCCACCAGCCAGTAATCCGGATCCATCCGGCCTTCCTTTTGAAGGCGGTCGGCCAGCATTTCCCGGTCGGCCTGCAAGAGGACACGCTCGAACAGGCGTCCGTCGGGCAGGTCGCTGAACATGGATTGCGGTGCGGGTCCGTAAAAATCGTAGGTTCCGTCCAGCCGGTCGACGCTAACGAAGACAGCTCCGGCTTCCGGTGCTCCCCGCTTCGAAACCGCAGCAAATCCGCCACCATTGAAGATCCGGCGCACAAGCGCACTGACGAAGAAGTCGGACGTGACCCGCATTGATAGGTCCTCGGCTGGAGACGGAGGAATTCGACAGTGACGGAATTTCGAAGCGGCTGAAATTTCAACCTGGCCGCTTCATATCAGAATTCAGCCGGAAAGGGAGCGCCCGCTGATCATTTCCAGACGCTCGATCACCTTCGCGCCAGGCTCGCCTGTAAGCGGCAGACCGCGATCGAGTTCGAACCGCTTGATGGCCGTCGTCGTGTTGGCGCCCATACGTCCGTCGGCTTTCAACGGACCGTAACCGAGTTCCGAAAGCGCGTTTTGTATCTTCATCAGACGAGGGTCCGCATCGATGTCGGCGACCGTTTCGGAGCCCGCGTCCTGAACGGGAGTGCCGGAGAACCCGGGTTTGGCGCGTGGGACGGGCAGTTGACCTGCAATCGGTGCGTCCCCGTGCAACAGGACGAGTGCCAGCAACGCCTCGCTCGCCTCGCCCGTCTCCATCTGCCCGGCGCGGCGTTCGAAGGCGCGGATGGCGCGCTCCGTTGCCGGACCGTTCAACCCGTCAAGCGGACCTGCATAGAGCCCGATCTTTCTCAGGGAGATCTGCAGATCGAGCACCAGCGTCGAGATCTCCTGGATCTGCAACTCGCCGCGGCGGTCACCCGGTTCGGGAAGCTGCAAGGCATCGGACCGTTCGCGGGTGGCAAACAAGGGCGCCGGGTGCCGGCCCGGCTGCAGTCCGACCGCATTGGCGACAATCAGGCAGGCCGTCAGCCCCATAACGACCGTACCGCCAGCAGCCACCGGATTGTCGAGCGCCACATGGCCTGCCCGTGCCATGAAGGAGTCGGGGGCCTTGACCTGTTTTTTCTTTTTCGCCTGTTTCGCCATGCCTCCGCCTATGCCGATTTAGCGACTGGCAGGCCGGCCTGATCCGCGTGGATCTGACCGGTCCGCAAGACTTGAACGGAGCGAACGGGCACGTGCAGCACAACACTCTCACCATGTCCGAGCGTGGTTTGAACCGAAAGGCCGCCTCCGGTTCTCTCCAGAAGTTCCCTGGCAAACTCCAGGACCGGCCGAGAGACATCCGAGCTCCAGCTCAAACTGGAATGCCGGTTCTTGACGGACAGCACGATTTCCAGATCGCCATGCCCGGTCCGCCCCGAGACAGTAACAACCGCTCCGCTTTTGGACGTCTCGACCATATCCGACAGGACAAAGCAGAGCGCCTGGCGCAGACATTTCCCATCCGCGACCGCAGGCGGCAAATCACTCTTTGCGTCTGTTTCAATTTCCACGCCGCGCCGGTCGGCAACCAGCGTCACAAGTTTACGGCATTGCGTCAGGCAGGTTGGAATGTCGATCGCCGCATAATCCGGTTCCGATGCTGCGGACAGGGCCGGCCGGAAATCCAGAACAGCGTCGAGATCTTCAAGTCCGGCCTTGCCGGCAGCTTTCAACCGGCCTGCGGCAGCATGAGTAGCCGATCCGGCCCGCGCCCCGCCATCAGCTTGCAGGGCGTCCGCCTGGGCGATGATGTCGGAGAAGGCCCGCCGGGCGTCCATACCGGCGGTTTCAAGCAGGGTTCTGGAGATGCCTGCCGTCCGGCTTTCCTGTGGGGAGGCAGCGGTTTCGGCCTCTTGAGACGAAAGGGTGTCATCCGTTTGCCGGATCAACAGCAGCAGTTTCCTGTCCACTACCGGTGCCTGGTTCCCCTCCTGCCCTTGAAGCTTGATTTGCACCTGCAACTGGCGGTACTCCGCCTGACCGGTCTCACCGGGTGCGCTCGCGCCGACCCGTACGCGGGCGTCGAAGACCGCCGGCGCACCGCTGTGCCGGACATCGGACAATTTGGTCAGATAAAGCGGCCGCTCCGCCACATGCAACCGTTGAAACAGCCAGTCCTCGGCACAGTTGGCCGGCAGACAGCCGAACATCTGTTTGACCGGCCCGCCCAGAACCCGGATACCGCCGCCCGGATCAAGTTCGCAGAAAACTTCAGAAGCACTCTGGCTCATCATCTGCCGCCGGCTTTCCGACGCGACGACCGCGTCCCGGGTGCGCTTGCGGTCGCCCGACAAGCGATACGCCAGCAGTCCGGCATAGATAAGCCCTGCCAGAATGGCGATGAACTGTGCCGCCACCGGCAAGGGCTCGAACTGAAACTGCGGGATTGGCAAAAAGGTGATGGCGGCGAGCAGGACACCACAAAGCGCGGCGACAAGGATCGGTGTTCTCCGACTGGTTGAAAACGCCGCCTCCACCAGGGGAATCAACAGCCAGACCGCAGCGAACGAAGCCTCTCCTCCGGTCAGGAGGCATATGGCAGCAACGGTACAGGCAAACAACGACGATGAAACCGCGATCGCCCGATTCAGCTTTCCCGATTGCGAGAGATAGAGCGCCAGCGGCCACTGGCTCAGCATCCAGGCCAGCACAAGAATTTCGGCAACATGCGGAGGGCCTGCGAGCGCAAGATGCAGGGGCAGAACAAAAAGCGCGACGGCGCCACTCAACATGGAGCTGATCAGAAAAGATCGGTGCAATGGTGCCAGCAAGCTGTCCCCGGCGGCGTTGGGATGAATCATCCCGTCAACCCGAGAGGCCCAAAGGCTCAGTATTTTCTTCAGAAAAATCAAAAGATTACGCACTCTACACTACCACACGACAGATGCAGGACTTCCCGCTCGCAGCTCCTGTAAAGCTATTCTGTCGCGGAGCACTTAAGGAACGATAAAGGAAGAATTCGAAACGCGGAAAAAATCGTGAAATATCACTATGTTCAAGCGCTTGCCTGCAATTGGCTAAAATTTGAATCAATTTCTCAGAAAAACCGATTCAAATACCTGATTTATTTTATGAAAATTCGCGGTTCCGGTTCAACCGGCCATTCTCATGTCCTTGCTATGGTCTCCCCATAACAGGCGTGCCGGCAAAAAAATGGCACGCAAGATCGACAAGACTACGGGTAGCGACATGTTCTTTCTTTTGAGGACGGCCTTCTGGCTAACCTTGGTGCTGGTTCTGATCCCTTTTGGGTCGGATCGGGAAAACACCACTCCAACCGAAACCGTGGACCCCGTGTCCGCGTTTCTGGTGGCTCAGGCAACCGTTTCGGATATTGGCGGCTTCTGCGGTCGCAATCCGCAGGCCTGCGAGACCGGTGGAAATGCCCTGACCGTTATCGGCAGCAGAGCCCGCGACGGCGTCCGCATTGTGTATGAGTATATCGACACCCGGATCGAAGACCGGACCGAAAACGACGCTCTCGTGACGGGTTCGACCTCCGCGCCGCTCCCGGAAACGACATATGAAGTTCCTTCCGCCAGTGCGTTGCTTCAGCCGGTGTCGGACACAGCCTCCTCTTCTGAGACAGAATTTGGACCGGTTCCCCGGTCCAAACCCCACTCAGGTCGCGAAACCTGAGTACGCAGGCCGTTTAGGGTATTCTGCCCCCCTGAACCCGAAACGGTCGATTGCGCCACGCTGGCGCGGCGCTGCATGACGGCGCCGCCAAGACAGCTTCACTCCAGCGGTTCGATCCGCTGCGCCGCAGATGAGAAGCTGCCCACTTCATCTGCGGCGTATCTTTTCCAGAAAATCAGCACTGTTGCCGCAATCGGTCCGGATATGTCCGCTCTCTGCCGCCCTGTGCCGGAAATTCATAAATGAGCATCAAACGGTTCAACTCGATCGCAAAGCGCTCTATATGAAAGACATCAACACCTGCAAAGACCGGCGCGATGACGACAGACATAAGCGAAATCCTCGAGACTTTCGAACTTCTGGACGATTGGGAAGATCGTTACAAATACCTGATCGATATCGGCCGGGAGCTTCCTGAATTGTCCGCCGAGGAACGCACGGATACCAACAAGGTCCGCGGTTGCGTCTCGCAGGTCTGGCTGATCACAACAGTCAGCACCGGTTCGGATGGCGTGCCTGTGCTGACGTTCAGGGGCGACAGCGACGCTCTGATCGTTCAGGGGCTGGTGGCGGTGGTGACCGCCCTCTTCAACCGCAAGACCGCCAGGGAAATCCTGAACACGGATGTCGACGCCGTATTCGCCCGGCTCGGACTGCAGGACCACCTGACACCGCAGCGCTCGAACGGCCTCAGATCCATGGTCGGCCGCATCCGCACGGATGCCGAAGCGGCCACGGCCGCGGCATAGGGTACGAAATACTTGCCCTGTTCGCGCGGACGGACCTGAAAACAAATCGCTCCTGGAAAAACCTGTCGCTTTCTGCGTTGGGTTGAATCCACGAATCCGCTGCACGGCAACGCACCTTAAACAAAAAAAGCCGCCCAAAAGGACGGCTCTTTTTCAGCTTTACTGGACTTGCCAGATTTTACTTGGAGCGCTTGCGCTGCTGGCCGAGGCCCATTTTCTTGGCCAGTTCGGACCGGGCAGCTGCGTAATTCGGAGCAACCATCGGATAGTCCGTGCCGAGGTCCCACTTTTCCCGGTATTCTTCCGGAGTCATGTTGTAGTGGGTCCGCAGGTGACGCTTGAGCGACTTGAATTTCTTGCCGTCTTCCAGGCAGATGATGAAGTCCGGCATAACGGATTTCTTGATCGGCACAGCAGGCTTCAAAGGTTCCGGCTCAGGCTCGTTCGAGGCCGTCGCGGTCTTTTGAAGAGCGCCGTACACGTCGCTGATCAGGTTTGGCAGATCTGTAGACGCAACGGTATTGTTGCTCACATAAGCTGAGACAATATCTGCCGTTAGGTCAATCAAATTTGCATCCACCGGATTGTCAGTCATATTTCACCCGTTCTTTACTGAATTCAATTCAAATTTCGGTGCTAATCTGCAAAAATCTGGCGCCGCAAGCATTTATAGATTTTCTGTTACTTGCAGACTTGGGAAATCAACACAGATTCTACTTCGCAGATGATCGTCACAGCCTTATATAGCTGGTTTCCTAATACGGCAACCCCAGAAATCAAATAAAGGACAGATAGCGCCAATAAAAATCAATTTATATAAATATTGACTGTTTAGTATGCATATAACCTACAATTAAGTGAAAGTAATGCCGCAGGTGCAGTCTTTATCCACAGCGATGCACAATTCGTTATTATCCCTGCCCCTTGGGCCGGATTGACGCAGCAAGAGCGTCTTCTTTTGTATCCGCGCACGGACGGTACCCCGCTGCATAAGCAGCTTTCGCCAATAAATGAGCCGAAATTGGGGCGGTGAGCAAGAAGAACACAACACCGGCAATCGCCCGCGTCACAATGGCGAGGTCGCTGGCATGGACTGCCATAGCAAGCAGCATCACGCCGGACCCGAGCGTCCCCGCTTTGGACGCGGCGTGCATGCGCATATAGACATCCTTCAACCGAATCAGACCGATTGACGCCACAAGCGCGAACAACGCGCCGATGATAAGCATGGTGCCGGAAATGATTTCTATGACAGCAGCAGTCATTGCCCCGCCTCTCTGCGTTTGATGCTTTCCTCTACTTCCGCAACGATCGTCTTGTCGCCGGCCACCCCCCGGTTGAGGACAAAGCGTGCGAAGGCGACGGTTGCCAGAAACCCGACAAGGCCGAGGGTGATGGCGATGTCGATGTAAAGGTAGTAACCGGTCAGAATGCCAATGGCCGCGATAAACCCGATACCGACGGCAACCAGCATGTCCAGCGCGACAACACGGTCAGGCAGGCTCGGCCCCTTCAGGGTGCGGAACACGATGATCACGAATGACACTGTCAGGATTGCCAGCGAGATCCGGACTGCAACATCCAGAAACACAGACGCAAAGGCTTCTAGCGAAGTCATCTGAACACCTCCAGGATTTTGCGCTCGAAACCGTTCTTGATGTCGTCGATTGTCGCCTGCGGATCCGGTACGTCGATGCAATGCACATAAAGGATCTTGCGGTCATCGGAAACATCGACGGAGAGCGTGCCAGGCGTCAGAGTGATCAGATTGGCCAGCATGGTGATCTCGAAATCCCTGTCCACGGTCAGGGGAAAGGCGATGATCCCCGGCTGAAGCTTGATCCGGGGCTGAAGCACAATCACCGCAACACGCCAGGCCGACAGGACCAGTTCGTAGACGAACAGGAGCGCCAGCCCGATCCCTTTGGCAAAACGCTTGAAATAGAGCGTCGTGCCGACCTGTTCACGGATCAGATAGAGCGCTCCGAGGCCAAGCACGAAGCCGAAGGCAAGATTGACCTCCGAGAAGTTGCCCGTGACCGCTCCCCAGGCGAGCGCCAGAAGAATGTTGACGAGGAAAAGACTTGTCATCCCTGGACTCCAAAGACCGATCTCAGGTAGCCAAGCGGTTCAACGAGACCGCTCGCGCCCTGTGTTGAAAGTTCCAGCATCCATTCAGGCTGCAGCCCGAAATAGATGACAAGCGCGGTGAGAATGCCCAGCGGCAGCCAGACCGCACTGCCGGAAAGCTGTGCTTCCGAGAGCGCCGTACCGGCGGTGACCGGTGCGGTCTGCCCGTCGGGTGTCCCTTCCGGACCACCCCGCCAGAAGGCGAATATCCAGATCCGGCCCATGGCGAGCGTCGTCAGGAAGCCGCTGACCAGGATAGCCGCTCCGAGCCACGACCGGCCATCGGAAAAGGCGGCATCCACCAGCATGACCTTGGGCCAGAAGCCCGAGAAGGGCGGCAGGCCGGACACGGCAAAAGCCAGAACAAGAAACACTGCGGCGAAAGCCGCGCTCTTCTGGTAAAGCCCGCCGAGTTTGCGAAGGTCGTAGGAGCCTCCCATCATCTCCATGACACCGGCCGCCATGTAAAGCGCCGTCATCACGATGATCGAGTGCACGGCGTAAAAGATAGCACCGGAGATCGCCAGCGTCGATCCGACTGCGATCCCGGCCAGCATCGACCCGATCCCGGCGATCACCAGATATCCCAGCAGACGGCGAATTTCGGTTTGCGCGAGCGCGCCAAACGCGCCTGTGAGCAGGGTCGCGACCGCCACCAGGGAGATCACGTCCGACAGGTAGCCGCGCGAGGCCGGCAGGATCAGGACGAAGACCCGGATCAGCGCGTAAACCCCGACCTTGGTCAATAGACCGGCGAAAACCGCCGAAACCACCACATTTGGCGTGTGATAGGAAGCCGGCAGCCAGAAATTGACGGGAAAGGCCGCAGCCTTCATGGCGAAAGCAAGAAAATACAGAGCCGCGACCGTCGCGAGCGTACCCGATGCCGGATCTTCCAGCGCCGCGACCTTCTGGGCAAGATCGGCCATGTTGAGCGTGCCGAATATGCCGTAGAGCATGCCGGTTCCGATCAGGAAGAGGTTGGTTCCGACCAGATTGAGCACACCGTATTTGACCGCCCCGTCCAGCTGGATCCTGTCATTGCCCAGGACAAGCAGCCCGTAGGAGGAAATCAGAAGGACTTCGAACCAGACATAGAGGTTGAAGATGTCACCGGTCAGGAAGGCGCCGCACACGCCTGTCATCAGGAGCAGCAGGAACGGATAAAACCCGTAACGGCGGCCCGTGCTGTCGATGGTTGCCGCACCGAACACACCAGCGCAGAACGCCACGACGGAGCCGATGAGCGACAGCATCGCTCCGAGCGTATCCACGGTGAAGGCGATCCCGAAGGGTGGCAGCCAGCTGCCCATCACCATGGTGATGACGCCATGATCGAGCACACGGATCAGCAGCGCCAGATTGGCCAGCACCAGCAGGCCCAGAAAACCGATGCCCACCTTGGGCTGCAGATCGGTGTTCTTGCGCAGCATCAGGCACAGGGACCCGCCCAGCATGGTGATCAGCGCCGGTGCGACCACGAGCCAGTCACCTGCGGCAACAGGCGCGGTCGCCATAGCTTGAGTAAGATCAACGGAAACGGAAGAACCGGCCATGAAGTTTAGTATCCCTGCGGCGGAGTTTGGTCGTCTTCAGGTTCAGCAAGACGCATTTCATTGACACCGTCCGTTCCCAGTTCCTGATAAGCCCGGAAGGCAAGCACCAGAAGAAAGGCAAAAAACGAGAACGAGATCACAATCGCCGTCAACACCAATGCCTGCGGCAGCGGGTTCGCGGTAGCGACATCAGGAGAATACAGATGCTCCGGGATGAGAGGCGGCACTTCCCGGATCAACCGTCCATTCGTGAAGATGAGCATGTTCACGGCATTGCCCAGAATCGCGATGCCAAGCAGCATCCGAACAAGCTGTTGGGAGAGCATCAGGTAGACGGCCACCGTAAAAAACAGGCCGATCAGGATAACAACACCGGTCTCCATCAGTCGATCTCCCTTTCTTCAAGCGCGAGGGCGATGGAACCGATTGCTCCGACCACGACAAGATAGACGCCGATATCGAAAACCATCGGAGTGGACAGGGCGATTTCCACGCCGAAGAAGTCGAAAATCAGCCACTGGCTTGTCATGAAGGCTTGTCCCTTGAAAAAGGAGAGCACTCCGGCAAGCGCTCCCAGAAACAGCCCGAAGGCGGACACGCTCATGGGATGGAAGTAAATCGCGCGGCGCACGGAAGCGACCCCGCAGGCAATACCGAAAATCGCCAGTGCAGAGGCTGCGATCAGGCCACCGATAAAGCCGCCCCCCGGCTCGTTATGGCCGCGCAGCAGCACGAATACCGAGAACAGGACCATTAGCGCCGTCAGAAAGGGCGCGATGGTGCGGAAGATGATCGTGCGCATCAGCGAGCCTCCGAGGCTTGGGTTTGAACGGCGTCCGTGGTGGAGTCCTCAACAGTCTTGTCCGGTTTTGTCCGCACCCTGATCAGAGCCAGCACACACAGGCCCGCCAGCACCACCACCGCAATTTCACCAAGCGTGTCAAAACCGCGGAAGTCGACGATGATCACGTTGACGATGTTGCGGCCATGGGCGATCGAGCGGCTGAACTGGGCAAAGAAATCCGACAGGCGGGTGTCGAACGGCTGCTGCGTGATGGCAAGCAGCGTCAGCGTCAACCCGAGGCCCACGGCACAGGCGATAATTCCCGTCAGAATCGCCGCGGGGGTCGAACGATGGTCGCTCGGCATCAGGTTGAGCCGTGTCATGACGAGGGCCAGGATGACCACGGAAAGCGTTTCGACCATGAACTGGGTGAAGGAAAGGTCGGGCGCGCCGAACATCATGAAAATCAGGGCCACCGCGAACCCCTGAATACCGAGCGAAACGATGGCAGTCAGACGGGTCTTGGCGACAAGAACCGCGATCAGTCCCAGAACCGCGATGAAGAGTATGCCCCATTCATAAAAACGGTATTCCGGCATTTCAGGCATTTCCGGCAAACCGCCGGTCAGATAGCCCGGCAGCAGAACGGCTATCGCCGTGAAGACGAAGATCACGGTCATGTAGGTCTGCATGTTGCCGGTCTGAACAAGCCGTGTAATCCGGCCGGAAAATCCGACGATGCCGCGAACGACCTGATCGAACCCCTTGTCCGGTCCCCATCCGATTGCAGCCAGCACGGAGGCTATAAGGCTGCGCAGCCTGTCGAGCTGCGTGTACAGCACAATGCCAAGGCCGACGGTGATGATGGAGAGTATCAGTGGCGCGTTGAACGATGTGGGCCACAGATGAAGATCAATTTGCTTGAACTCACCGGTCAGGGACGACAGAGCGGGCCCGACAAACAGTAGGCCGGTCGTATGCGCCATGAACGCCAGAACAAGACCGGTCAGGGAAAGCACCACAGGTCCCGCGATAAGCAGCACCGGCCCTTCGTGGGCATGTTTCGGTGTTTCGACCTTCGGCCCCAAAAACGGCTTGAGCGCGACCGCTGCGGCGATCACCAGCATCAGGGCGTTTCCAGCCACCGCGACGAGCGTGACGGCCAGGCCCGCACCGGGCCAGCCCCATGTGCCGTAATAAAGAACTTCCTTGGCAATGAAACCGATGAATGGCGGCAGACCGGACATGGACAGAGCCGCGAGGCAAGCGGCGGCGAAGGTAATCGGCATCGCCGTGCGCAGCCCGCCCAGTTTTGTAACATCCCGGGTTCCGGCTTCATGGTCGATGGTGCCCGCGATCATGAAGAGCCCGCCCTTGAAGAGCGAATGCGCCAGAAGATAGAGCACCGCTCCTTCCAGGGCTTTCTCATAGCTGGTACCGGTCAGCATGACGAGCAGGCCGAGCGACGCCACGGTCGTATAGGCAAGCATCAGCTTCAGATCGGTCTGGCGCACCGCAAGCACCGTCCCCACCAACAGCGTAACCCCGCCGAAAAGCGGCAGAACGGTTGTCCACAGCACCGTGTCACCCAGCAGCGGGTGCATGCGCATGAGCAGATAGACACCCGCTTTCACCATTGTGGCGGAATGCAGATAGGCCGAAACCGGCGTCGGTGCTTCCATGGCGTTCGGAAGCCAGAAATGGAATGGGAACTGAGCCGACTTGGTGAACGCCCCCCCAAGCACCAGAATAAAGATCGGCAGGTAAAGCCCCGTATCCTTGATAATGTCCGGCGACCCCAGAAGGACGGACATTTCAATCTCGCCGGTCGCGGAAATGATCAGGATGAACGCCGCCAGAAGGGCCAGACCGCCACCACCCGTCACCAGCAGCGCCTGCAAAGCGGCGCGCCGTGAGGCGGCGCGCAGGTTGTCGAAACCGATCAGCAGGAAGGATGTGATGGACGTGAGTTCCCAGAAGATGAACAGCGAGATCAGATTGTTGCCCAGCACCAGCCCGAGCATCGACCCCATGAACAGGAACAGAAACGAAAAGAAACGCCCCTGCTGCACGTGACCCTTCAGGTAACCGCCCGCGTACAGGATGATCAGCGTGCCGATGCCGGAAATCAGCAGCGCGAACAGCGTCGACAATCCGTCCACATAGACGGAAAAATTGACACCGTAGCTGGGCGCCCAGGCCTTTGCCGCAACGAAGGTCTCGCCCTCGGAGACCGGCCCGATGAACCCGGTGAAATGCAGGAAGATCAGTGCGGGAACCAGCGCCAGCGGCCAGGCCGCATTATGCTTGAACCAGCGTGTCAAAGCAGGCGCGACGACAGCGGCCGCAAAAGGCGCCAGAACGGCGAGAAGAGTGGTGTCGTCGATCACTGCTGGCGTCATACTGATCTTTCGTCACGTTTTGCTAGAAACGGCAGATGCCGATTACTGCGAATCAACATCTTTGCGCCGGATAATAGCGGCCTTGAAATTTTATGACATGTCTTAGGCTGTGGACTCTTAAAATTATGCTTTCAAGTCGTTCGAAAAATGGGAACTCCACAGACAGGATCACAGGAAACCAGTCCGGTTTTCATGATTTTGCAACACTGGAGACAGCCACTTTCCGAACGACTTGAAAAGACAACTTTATGGGTCCGTACCTAGGCAAGCCAATGCGCCTCTTCAAGCTCCTGCGGACCGATCTCCGCAAATGTTACAGTCGTGTATCGGTGCAATTGCCGAGGCAGCTCTTTGCTCCGGTTCCACGGTATTTAGGCACCACTGCAGGCAGGGACAACGGGGGATTGCAAACATTGGCAAAATTACGAGTGTTTTCGATGCGTCCCGGCCCCACGAGACTGTGTTTCCGCGACAGGGCCATGTCTAAACATCTTGATTTCTCGACGTAAATACCGTTCAGTTTCCATTGGGACAGCCACCGGCATTCTGAATGAGGCAAAGATGGCTTTGGACTCCAGCAAGCAAATTCCCTCCGGCCGGGAACAGTTCAGTCCGTCGGGCATCGACTTTGAATTGCTTGTAAAACTCAGCAATGAAGCCGTCATTCTTCTTGAGTTCAATGGAAAGCCCTTTTTCATTTCACCGGCAGCGGAACGCCTGTTCGGCTGGAGAGCGGAAAAACTCGCCGGTCATCTGGACAGCCTCGTCCATGTAACCGGATCGAATGCAAACGCGGACCTTCTGCAGCAGATTCTTTCCGGCAACGGCGACCCGGCCCGTCCCCTTCCCCATGCGGATCTGCAGTTCAGATCCGCATTCGGACCGGTGATCTGGGCCGAAATCTCCACACATCTCCTGGAAAGCTCCGCCGGTACGCCCTATGCCTTCGCCGTCTTTCTGCGCAGCATCGCGAAGCGCAAGCAACTGGAAGTGCAGCTTGAGGCCGCTACCCAGACCGATCCCGTCACCGGGCTCTTCAACCGCCGTGCGTTCGAAGACAACCTGAAGCGGGAATGGGCGATCGCCTTGCGCGAGAAAACCCATACGAGCCTGATAAGGGTCTCGCTCGACCGGTTCGACGCACTGGCCGAGCACAACGGTCCCGCCGCAGCGGAAGACTGCCTCAGCAGAGTTGCCGAAACCCTCAAGGATATCGCTCGCCGACCGGCTGACATAACCGCCCGTACGGCCACCTCGGAATTTTCCATTCTGCTGCCCCGAACCCATGAACTGGGAGCGGAAACCATCAGCGCCTATATTCACCTCGCGATCCGCGATCTTGGAATTCCCAACCTGGACAATGGCCGCGGCGACCGCGTCGTAACGGCTTCCGTCGGCGCGGCCTGTGCCGTGGTTGAGCAGACCGGGGTCAGCGAAAGCCCGGATTTCATCCTTTCTGCAGCGGAAAACTGCGTTTTCCAGGCACGTCAGGAAGGCGGCAACCGGGTCAAGACGATCATGAACGTTCTGGCGCGCTGACTGCCCCGGATGCGGCGGCCACAACCTTCATGATTGCCGGCTGCATTCCTTGAATTCACCGCTCCGCTTCGTTGCCATGAAAATAGTCAACCGGCCAGCCTTGCCGCGCACCTTGCCTCCGATCCATCTTGTCCCTATTTCTTGACCGAGAAGAAACCAGGAAATCTCCGATGAGCGATGACACTGTCCGGCAGGACGACGATGCCCCGAAAGTCAGAAAAACAACTGCCGAATGGATGAAGCAGCTGACGCCGGAACAGTTCTACGTAACACGGCAATCGGGTACCGAACGCCCGTTCACAGGCCCTTACTGGGACAACAAGCTGATCGGCCGCTATGACTGCGTTTGCTGTGGAGCACCGCTGTTCATGTCGGACACCAAGTTCGATGCGGGCTGCGGTTGGCCAAGTTTCTTCCAGGCGGTTGGTCCGGACGCCATCCGGGAACTGGACGACAATTCCCACGGTATGGTACGCACGGAAATCCGCTGCAAGTCCTGCGATGCTCATCTTGGTCACGTCTTTCCAGACGGCCCGCCACCAACCGGTCGGCGCTACTGCATGAATGGCCACGCAATGAACTTCGTCCATGGCGGCCGGCCACCGGCCGGGTCGGACGGCGGAAACTCCGGCCGCAGCTGACGTTTAGGAAGACCAGCACATCGCAACCCGGATAACCTAGCGGAATTCGACGCGAAATCCTTTGCGAGATCAATATCATATACGAATACCGTTTAGGTTTCAGTTACAGTTACCTGCTATAAATCACAATGAACTTACAAAATTGTGGGAGCGGGTTCTTGTCTGTCTTGTATGGAAGGATAACGGCAGGCGTTTGGGCCACGGCGCGCGCATTCGGCTTGCTGCTGAGCCTTGCGTTGCCCGGCCAGGCAGCCGACCGCATCGTTGCCTATACCGGTTATCTTCCACCGCTTTCGATCGATGAGCAGCGCAAGGGGATCGCCGTTGAACTGATGGGGCTCATCGCCGAGGCAGCCGGGCTTGAATTCGACATTCGCTTTGCCCCCTGGAAACGCGCGCAATTGCTGGCGCAAACCACGCCTGGCGCCCTGGTTTTCACCTTGGCCAGATCGAAGGAAAGACAGGGAAAATTCGAGTACATAGCCCCCCTGATCTATACCGAAAGCGCCTTTGTCACCATCGACCAGCCGCTCGACAGCTTCGACAAGGCGATCAAGACCGGCAAACTCGTCGGTGTCCATCTCGGCAGTTGGCGAAGCCGGATGCTCAAACGGGCGGGAATTACCAATTTTACCGAGATTCCCTCCGCCGAACAAATGGGCGCCATGCTTGAGACCGGCCGGATCGATGCCTGGTACACCATGTCCCTGCGGGCCGGTTACATGTTCAGGCAACTCGGCTACGACCCCAAACGCCTGGTCTTCGGCGCACCTGTCACTCACGGTGTTCAGTGGCTTGCTGCAAACAAGTCCATCGACCCGCACATGCGCGCCCGTCTTGCCAAAGCGGTGTCGAAAGTCTGGCGGGATCCCCGCTACTGGCAGATCGTGGATCGCTACGCCGGTTGAAGAGCGCTGGCGATTTACCCCGGACAGCCGCGGGAGCGTCAGGCCTCGGCCACCCGTTTGCCGTTCATGATCCTGCCGATATTGATTTCTATCCAGTCGGCGAACTCACGCACCTTCATGGCCGCTTCACGCCCTATCGGTGTCAGGCTGTAGTCGACACGCGGCGGCACGACCGGGTGGGAAAACCGTTTCACGAAGCCGTCGGCTTCCAGTGTCTGAAGCGTCTGCGACAGCATCTTCTCGCTGACACCGCCGATCTTCCGGCGCAGATCTGAAAACCGGTGATCGTCTTCCAGCAGCGCGATCAGCACCAGCACACCCCACCGGCTCGTCAGATGCTTGAGAATCTCCCGGCCCGGACAATTCGTGTCGAACATTTCTCCCCGACGCAGGAGGGTGGACAAGGTCGTTTCGCCTTCCCTCTCCCTTTCACGTTCGAACTGGGTCCTGTTGGTCATCGTATCCCTGTCTCTTTGCATTCCGTTTGGTTGATCGGACAGCTTCATACACCAAAACTAACCTTTTAGTGCGTACTAACAAAAGGATAGTTTTAGATTTATATGGGGCGCATCAGGTGAAAAATCACCGTTCAATCCTCAAGGAGCAGACCAATGATCGCAGTAACGGGTGCCAACGGACAACTGGGCCGTCTCGTCCTCAAACATCTCGCCGCCCTCACCGATGAGCCCATTCGTGCACTCGTCCGCTCGCCGGAAAAAGCGCAGGATCTGGCCGGCGGCAAGATTACCGTGGTGAAGGCCGACTATGACGATCCTGCAACTCTTCCCGCTGCCCTTGAAGGGATCGACAGGCTGTTGCTTATCTCCGGGTCCGAGATCGGCAAACGCACGCCCCAGCATGCCGCCGTCATTGATGCCGCCAGGTCTGCCGGGGTCGGCTTCATCGCCTATACCAGCCTTTTGAACGTGCCCGGCTCCAGCCTTGTCCTGGCGAAGGAACATATCGCGACAGAACAGAATCTGGGCGATAGCGGCATTCCTCACGCCCTTCTGCGCAACGGCTGGTATGTCGAAAACTTCGCCGGGGCCATTGCCGGAGCCCTCGCCCACGGCGCGGTGGTTGGCGCCAGCGGTGACGGCAAGTTCGCCGCCGCCGGACGCGAAGACTATGCGGAAGCTGCCGCACGGATCATTGCCGGCAGCGACCTTTCCACCCGAGCCCTGGAACTGGCCGGTCACCCCGCCTTCACTCTCGGAGATCTGGCTGCGGAACTCTCCCGCCAGAGCGGACGCGAAATTCCCTTCACCAATCTGCCCGAAGAAGCCTACGCCGGTGTTCTGGTCCAGGCCGGTCTTCCGGACGGTTTTGCCGCCACGCTGGCCGACGCAGACCGGGGCGCTGCGCAGGGAGAACTCAACAGTACATCCACCGAACTCCAGAACCTGATCGGTCACCCCACCCGGACGCTCGGCGATCTTGTGGCTGAATGTCTCAAGAGCATGGCTGGTGGCGCCGCTTAACAGGCCAGGAAACGGGCCATTGAACAAAAATGAAAGCCCGGAGGTGCTTCGGCACGTCCGGGCTTTCATTCCGAAAACTGCTCAATTGCTTCAAGGATATTCATTGGTGCCGGTTTCGAGAAACTGATAGGCCGAAGGTCACGCAAGATACCGAGCGCTGACAATGTCCCTAGCCGCTGCACCCGACCCCTATGTTCAGGACGGACCCTATGCTTGGTTCCGGTTGGCAATTTCCATCCTGCTCAGCACACTTGGCGGAGCGGGCATGTGGGCCGTCGTCATCGTGCTTCCGGCCGTGCAGGCCGACTTTGGCGTCGACCGGGCGGATGCCTCCCTTCCCTACACCGCAACAATGCTCGGGTTCGCGGCCGGAAATTATATTCTCGGCCGTTTCGCTGACCGCTTCGGCATCGTGCCGCCGGTCATTGCCTCCGCTTTCTGCCTGAGCGCCGGCTTCTCCCTGGCGGCAATCGCACCCGATATCTGGCTCTTCACGCTGGCGCAGGGCGTGCTCATCGGACTTGGCACCGCCGCGACATTCGGGCCGCTGATCGCAGATGTTTCCCACTGGTTCGTTAAACGCCGCGGTCTTGCCGTCGGTTGCGTCGCCTGCGGCAATTATCTCGCCGGTGTTCTGTGGCCCTCTTTCATCCAGTGGAGCCTTGCAACAGCGGACTGGCGCGAGACCTATCTCATGATCGCGGTCATCTGTCTCGTGGCCATGCTGCCGCTATCGCTGATCCTGCGCCGCCCGCCACCTGAAAACGCAATGGCCGCAGGAACCGGCCCCCGATCTTTCGGAAAACATACGAGCGGACTGTCCCCGACCGCCCTGCAGATCCTCCTGGTGATCGCGGGCCTTGGCTGCTGCGTCGCCATGTCAATGCCCCAGGTCCACATCGTCGCCTATTGCGTCGATCTCGGTTACGGCGTGGCGCCCGGCGCGGACATGATCGCCCTCATGACCGGCACCGGCATCATCAGCCGCCTGACGTCCGGCTACCTCGCCGACAAGATCGGCGGTGTCAAAACCCTGCTGGCCGGGGCGGTACTGCAATGCGCCGCCCTGTTCCTTTTCATCCCCTTTACCGGCCTGACCTCGCTGTATCTGGTATCGCTTGTGTTTGGCCTCGCCCAGGGCGGCATCGTTCCCAGCTATGCAGTGATCGTGCGCGAATACCTGCCCGCGCGCGAAGCCGGACAGCGTGTCGGGCTGGTGATCATGGCCACTATCCTGGGCATGGCGCTCGGCGGCTGGCTGTCGGGATGGATCTACGACCTGACCGCCTCCTACGAAGCAGCCTTCATCAACGGCATCGCCTGGAACTTCGTTACCATAGCGATCATGATCTTCATTCTCTTCAGCGGCCGGCCACGGACCTCGACCGCAGCAGGTAGATAAAGAACAGGCCACCGATCAGCCCGGTGACGATGCCGATGGGTATTTCCTCCGGAGCCAGCACCGTGCGCGCCAGAATGTCGGCCCAGATCAGAAAAATGGCCCCCAGCAGCATCGAAACCGGCAGAACCCGGCTATAGCTCCCACCGGTGAGAAATCGTGCGATGTGCGGGATCATCAGCCCGACAAACCCGATGATACCGGAAAACGCGACCATCACACCGGTGATGAGCGCGCCGACGACAAAAACGGTCAGACGGAACCGGACGATGTTGATACCGATCGTTGACGCGGTCTCATCGCCAATGGTCATGGCGTTCAGGTCACCCGCCTTGAGGAGCAGAAAGGGCACCGTGACAAGCAGGATCGCCAGCGGAAACAGCAACTGATTCCATTGTGCCAGGCCGAGCCCCCCAAGCATCCAGAAGACAACCGTATGAGTTGCTCTCGGGTCTCCCATGAAAATCAGGACGTTGGCGATCGACATGACAATGAAGGACACCGCGACACCGGCGAGAACGAGCCGGTCCGCACTTGTTGCCGAGGCGAAATGCGTCACCCCCAGCACGGTCAGTGTCGCCAGCAACGCTCCTGCGAACGCCAGCAGGGGAACGGTCATAAGTCCCAGAAAAAGCCCGGTATGCAGCAGCGCGAAAATGGCCCCGGCCGCGCCGCCGGACGAGATGCCGAGCAGATGCGGGTCGGCAAGCGGATTGCGCGTCACCGATTGCAATGCGGCACCGGTAACGGCAAGTCCCGCGCCGACGAACCCGGCAAGCAGAGTGCGGGGAAAGCGGATCTCCCAGACAATCGCTTCCCGGCCCGCCGACCAGCCCGGGTCAATGGCCCCCGCAACGAGCTTTCCGGCCAGAATTCCGAAAACCGTATCGACGGGAATCGTTACTGCCCCGACAGACACTGCCGCTATCACGGAAAATCCGAGAACAACCACCCCTGAAAGGAGCAATAACCCATAGTTACTCCGGTTTCCTCCAGCGTTTTCTTCAGGGGCGCAGTCCCGGCATGGGGGCCGGCTTGGCAGTTGCAGCAAGGGTCACTCCCCCCAGAAGGATTGGGCGAGTTTCCTTACCGCCTGTATGTTTCGTGGTCCGGGTGTCGCCTCGACATACTCCAGGGTGACGAACCGGTCGTTGCGGACGGCGTCAATACCGGCAAGCGCCGGATTTTCTTTCATGAAGTCACGTTTCTGTTCCGCCGTTACATTGCCGTAGTTGACGATCACCACCACGTCCGGATTTTTGTCGACCACGGTTTCCCAGTCGATCACCGCCCAGCTCTTTTCGAAGTCATCTAGGATATTGACCCCTCCGGCAGCCTCGATCAGAGCCGTCGGCATTGCATACCGGCCGGCCGTGAACGGCTTGTCCTCACCGCTGTCATAAACGAAAACTTTCAGCGGTTCCCCGCCGGTTGTCAGCGAGGTCCTGATCTCCTCAAGGTCCTGCCGATACCCCGCCACGAGATCGCGGGCGCGCTCCTCCACAGAGAAAATCTTTCCGAGGTTAAGAAGATCGCCATACATGTCCTCCATGGAAACCTTCGGCTTGTCGCCAACATGGATGCAGGATTCCGTCAGTTCGTAGACCTTGATGCCAAAAGGTGCCAGCGTCTCGGGGGTGACTTCGCCTCCGACTTTCATTCCATAGTTCCATCCGGCGAAATAGAAGTCCGCATCGGCTCCGATCAGAACCTCCTTCGTCGGATATTTCGCCGAAAGCTCGGGCAGCTCCGCGACACCTGAACGCATCTCCTCGTCCAGGGTCTTCCAGCCCGATATGCCCGTGTAACCGACCATGCGATCCCGCAGTCCGAGCACGAGCATCATCTCTGTGAGATTGACGTCATTTGAAACCGCGGCCTCGGGCGGGGCATCGAACACCACCTCCCGGCCGCAACTCATAACCGTGCCCTGCGCAAAAGCGGAATTGGCGAGTGTCAGCGCAACCAGGCTGAAAGCCAGACGTTTCATGTGATTTCTCCGGATTTTTAAAGGTGAAAGGTGAGATGCGGGAGTTCGCTTGGCGCAAGGTTCTCCAGTCGCGCACGAACCGAATAGGCCGTTTCGATATGAGAAGGCGTCAGCACATCTCTCGGCGGGCCACAGGCGATGGCTCTGCCTTCGTGCAGAAGGAGAACCCGGTCACAGACACGGCCGGCCAGATTCAGGTCATGCAGACTTGTTACGATCGTGACGCCGAGCGTGCCGATAAGCTCAACGATTTCGAGCTGATGACGGATGTCGAGATGATTGGTGGGTTCGTCGAGGATGAGCAATATCGGTTCCTGGGCAAGCGCCCTGGCGACCATTGCCCGCTGGCGCTCGCCACCTGACAACGAGCCGAAAGAACGATCCGAAAACCTCAGTAGTCCCATTCTCTCCAGCGCATTGCATACGATTTCGTCGTCTCGCTTGCCGCCGCCAGCAAAGCCCGAGCCGTGGGGACGCCGGCCCAGCGCAACGACTTCACGCACGGAGAGAGCGAAGTCGGTCGGCTGCTCCTGCAGGACAGCGGCGACTTTCCTCGCCGTTTCACGCGCCGACTGGCGCCAGATGTCACAACCGTCCACCTGAATGGATCCGGTGACGGGCCTAAGGAACCGGTAAAGCAACCGCAGAAGCGTCGATTTGCCCGCCCCGTTGGCGCCGGCGATCCCGAGTATCTCTCCCGGAGTAAGGTCAAAGCTGACAGGATGAAGCAGCAGCGCACCACGCCCTGGCTTCCAGCTGACATTTCTGACGGAAAGGCGGGCGCCGGTCATGGGCGAATCTTTCCGCCGGTTTCAACCGGGACAATTGCCGCTGGAACCCGCGCAAGCGCGGTCCTGCGCAGTTTGCCCGGGCGCTGTCCGGACGAACACCAGCCGTCCCCGATGTCACGGTATTGCCTTGCGAAGGCCACCAGATCGTCGACATCCGTTTCCGGGTCCATGTCACCGAATAACCAGGCCGTCTTTTCGGCTGCCTGAAACGCCACGACGCAAGGCCTCGCGCACCCCGCCATGCACGCAACGCCCGAGACCGCGAAATTGGTGTCGGCAACCGGATCGGACGGTCGAAGCGCGCGCCTCAGCTTTCCGATCAACTCATCGCCCGGCCGGTTACCTGTCACCTTGTTCCGGCAGGACGTGCAGACGAAAATCCGGTGTGGCTCCGATCTCATCGGAATTCTCCCTTGTTGACGATCGAATGCGGCACCGGCGCCGCATGCCCCCCGGCTGTTTCGGTGCCGGGCTTGACCCGCCACTGAACGTTGCCGGTCATGATGTGCTTCAAACATTTACGTAATGTTATTACATTACGCAAGCCTTGTTCTGCATGAGTTTGAGTGAGCCCATTCGCCCGCATGGCACGCGCCACACGGTCGCTAAGGCTGCCTGCTTGAGAAAGAAGACTGGTGATATGCTCTGATTTTTTCGATTGAGACCGGTTCATGTCGCCCTCCGCGATTGCGCGGGGCGTCAAAGAACCGAATGTCAAACCTTGCCAACTGATGCTGAACTGTCATGCCACTCGCTCCTCCGGGGCACCCCGCCCGGGTTGAGGTTGAAAGTGAAATGGCAGGTCTCCTGACTTGCGGGTCGCAGCTTGCCTGATCCTTCCCGGGGTTTCCCCAGTGGCACTTTCAGGTTCGCTCGCCGCTCACAGTTGCGGGGGCAGTCACGGATTTGGTGCCTGTTGGCTACGCCTCACCGTGTTCCCTTTTAATCCCGATCCAGATGCTGGATTCGGGAACCATCCGCACATGCCTGAAGGAATTCGTAAAAAGTGTCAATAAAGGTCATGGAAGGATTTGCGCCGTTTCGCCGGGATGCATCCGGCCCTCTTGCCTTCACTGCCTAAAAATCCTACCTCCGGAACCATGAAACAGGATGCTTTCCCCCCGCGCGCGGACGCGCGCCCCCTCACCCACACGACCCATGGCATTTCCCGTCAGGACGATTACGACTGGCTCCGCGCCGAAAACTGGCAGGAGGTCATGCGGGACCCCTCCGTTCTGGACGCGGACATCCGTACCTATCTGGAGGCGGAAAACGCCTATCAGAACGACCGGATGGCGCCAACAGCCGAGCTGCAGGAACAGCTGTTTGCCGAGATGCGCGGCCGCATCAAGGAGGACGACAGTTCCGTTCCGTCTCCCGATGGGCCCTATGCATACAGTATGCGGTTCGAAACCGGTGGCCAGCAGCCGATTTTCTTCCGCACACCGCGAGACGGTGGCGAGGAGACGGTGCTGCTGCATGGCGACCGGGAAGCCGAAGGCAAATCCTATTTCAAGCTCGGTGGCGCCGGCCAGTCGCCGGATCACAATCTGCTCGCATGGGCGTATGACGACAAGGGCTCGGAATTCTATTCCCTGCAGATCCGCGACACCGCCACCGGCAGGGACATGGACTATCTGATCGAGGATACCGGCGGCGGCGGCGTGTTCTGTGCAGCCAGCAAGTTCGTCTTCTATGTCCGGCTCGACACCAATCACCGGCCCTCCAGGCTGTTCCGCCATGAAATCGGCACGGATCCGTCAAAAGACGTGCTGGTTTACGAGGAACCGGACGCCGGCTTCTTCATGAGCGTCGGCAAGACCCAGTCGGGCGAGGCGATCGTGATCGACATCCACGACCACGAAACCTCCGAAGTCTGGATGATCCCGGCCGACCGGCCGACATCGGATCCGGTTCTGATCGCACCGCGCGAGACCGGCATCGAATATTCCGTCGATGACAATGGCGCGATGCTCTACATCCTCACCAATGCCGGGGACGCTGAGGATTTCAAGATCGTCACGGCGCCGAAGGACAATCCGGGCAAGGAAAACTGGACGGACCTTGTGGAGCACAAGCCCGGCTGTCTGATCCTCTCCCATTGCGTCTACAAGACGTTCATGACCCGGCTGGAGCGCGAGGACGGCCTGCCGCGCATCGTCATCCGGCGCCTGGCGGACAATATCGAGCATTCCATCGCCTTCGATGAGGAGGCCTATTCGCTGGGCCTCGGCGGCGGCTACGAATTCGACACGGCGACCATCCGCTTTTCCTATTCCTCCATGACCACCCCTTCGCAGACCTTCGACTACAATGTCGACACCCGCGAACGGGTGCTCAGAAAAGAGCAGGAAGTCCCTTCCGGTCACAAGGCCGGAGATTACGTGACCCGCCGCCTCATGGCTCCGGCAGCCGATGGCGAGACCGTGCCGATTTCCCTGCTTTACCGCAAGGATACAAAGCTTGACGGTTCGGCTCCGCTCCTGCTGTACGGTTACGGCTCCTATGGCATCTCCATTCCGGCAAGCTTCAACACCAATAGCCTTTCGCTGGTGGACCGAGGCTTCGTCTATGCCATTGCCCATATCCGGGGCGGCAAGGACAAGGGCTTCCGCTGGTACAAGGACGGCCGCCGGGAGACCAAGAAGAACACCTTCACGGATTTCATCGCCGCGGCCGATCATCTTGTGGCGGAGAACTTCACCACCCATGACAGGATCGTCGCCCAGGGCGGCTCCGCGGGTGGCATGCTGATGGGCGCCATCGCCAATCTCGCGCCCGAGAAGTTCGGCGGCATTCTCGCCGAGGTTCCCTTTGTCGACGTCTTGAACACCATGCTGGACGACACCCTGCCGCTGACCCCTCCCGAATGGCCGGAATGGGGCAATCCGGTCACCGGCAAGGACGCATACGAATACATCGCGTCCTATTCCCCTTACGACAATGTCGCCGCGCAGGACTATCCGGCCATCCTGGCTGTCGCGGGCCTCACCGATCCGCGCGTCACCTATTGGGAACCCGCCAAATGGGTCGCGAAACTGCGCGCGCTCAAGACCGGCGACAGCCTGCTGATGCTGAAGACCAATATGGAAGCCGGACACGGCGGCGCCTCCGGCCGCTTCGACAGGCTGAAGGAGGTTGCCCTCAACCAGGCTTTCGCCTTGATGGTGACGGGAAAGACATAGGAGCTCCGGGGCGCTCCGGCCGCCGGAGATCGCTCATGCGAAAGGCTGCTCACGCATATGTGAGGCCCGGACCGGACCCGATATCGGGTCCGGTATTTCCTTTGTTCTCAAATTGCTTAGGTTGTTTCGCCAAGATCAAAGACAACAAAACGCCTGAGGGGTTGAGCCATGACGAAGCTGCCACGCCGTGAGATCCTGTTTGCCGCTGCCCTGTTCGCATCGGCCCCGCTTGCGGAAGCCGCCGAATTGCGCTGGTCGTCACCGACCGATCCGCAAACAATGGACCCGCATGCCGTCAACTCCGCACCTGTGCTCGGATTTCTGAACAACGTCTATGAGGGTCTGGTCCGGCGCGACAAGGACATGGCGATCGAAGGCTCGCTCGCCGAAAGCTGGGAACCACTCGGTGGCGACGGCTGGCGCTTTCATCTGCGCGAGGGGGTGACGTTTCATGACGGTGCCGAGTTCACTGCAGAAGATGTGCTGTTTTCCTATGAGCGCGCGTCTTCACAAGCCTCGGATGTGAGTTCCTGGTTCGCTCCCGTCAGCGAGGTCAGGATCGTCGATGATTACACGGTCGACTTTCTGACCAACGCTCCGAATCCGATCTTTCCCGATTCCATCGCCAATTTCATGATCCTGGACAAGGACTGGGCAACAGCCAACGGGGCCGTGCTGCCGGCAAAGGAAACGCAAACCCACGCGACACTCAACGCCAACGGCACCGGTCCTTTCAAGCTGGTCTCGCGGGAGCCGGGTGTCGAGACTGTCCTGGCCGCAAATGACGGCTGGTGGGACGAGCCCGGGCATAATCTTACCAAGGCAACCTTCATTCCGGTCGCCAATCCGGCAACGGCTGTGGCGGCTCTCTTGAGCGGTCAGGTGGACCTGATCGATCCTGTGCCGGTCCAGGATGTCGATCGTATAAGACGCAATGACGGCCTGACGCTGCATCAGGGTATCGAGGCCCGCGTCATCATGCTGGGTTTCGGTCATGGGCACGATGAGCTGACCGCATCTAAGGAAACGGCCGGCAAAAATCCGTTTCAGGATGTCAGGGTCCGCCAGGCCGTGCAAAAAGCCATCAATGCGGAGGCTCTTGCAGACAAGATCATGCGTGGCAATGCGGAAGTCGCCAGCCAGCTGGTCAGCGCACAGATGAAGGGCTACAGCGAATCGGCAAGCGACCGGCTTGGATATGATCCGGAGGGCGCCAGGGCCCTTTTGGCGGACGCCGGATATCCGGACGGGTTCTCTTTCGGCCTGTCATGCCCCAACGATCGCTATATCAATGACGAGGCGCTCTGCAAGGCGATGACCGCCATGCTCGCCCAGGCAGGCATGCAGGCGACCCTGAAAGCGATGCCGGTGCGCAACTACTGGCCGGAATTGCGGTCGGACAATTTCGACATGTATCTGCTTGGCTGGTCGCCGGGCACCTTCGACGCCGAACACCCCATCCGGTTTCTGGTCACGACCAGGAACGACGAGAAGAAACTCGGAAGCTGGAATTTCGGCGGGTATTCCAATGCACGCGTCGATGAATTGCTGCCTCAGATCCAGCAGGAAATCGACCCGGAAAGCCGACAGGCAATGTTGGACGAAGTTGCCGGAATTGTGCGGGACGACGTGGTGTATGTTCCCCTGCACATCCAGCCGCTGCTCTGGGGGTCGAAAGCCAATATCGACCTGACCCAGCGCGCCGACAATTTCCTGATGCTGCGCTGGATTTCGGTCAACTGAAGTGTGTCGCGTTTTAGCGGGGTCAGGAAAACGCTTAAGGCAGCGTTTGCATTGCAAATGCGTTCGGGCAATTTCCTGACTTCAATTTCACACGACATGCTCCGGGTCACGGACATACTGATCCGGAAACCTGAAGTCTCGTCGAAACCGCCTGCCGACTTCGCGGCGCGCGGTTCGAAACGGATCGTGACTTGATTTTGACCATGTCTTCAGGTCAATTCCGGGGTATTGCATATCAGTCGTTTGACTGGCCTGAGTTCAAATTCCCGACGCGCAGATCACTGGAGTTCGCCATGCACCGCATAATCCGCAGTTCCCTGCCAGCGGCCAGTGGTCTGAAGACCGGCCTGCGCCTTGCCGCGATCCTCACGAGCGCGCTAGGGATGGCCGCCTGCCAGCAGTATCAGACCCCTTCCGACCTGCTCTTTGCCCCCGGGTTCAGCACGACCAGGCAAAGTATCCCCTATACCTACAACACGCCTTATGACTGCCGGAATTTCAGCGGCTCCGGCTGGAAGGCCATCGCCAGCGGGCTGGTGCACAACTTCGGTGACCAGTACCGGATTTCGCAAGCCGGGTGCTTCAAGACCCAGTCGGAATGCCAAGCTTATCTGACCGTCATGCACAGCTATATCGACGTTCCGCGCTTCATGCGCTGCAACCCCTATACAGCGTGAGGCCGGTTACCGTCCGGAACCTGTAACACTTTGCGAAAAAAGACCGTCTCGCGGATAGGCGTCTCGTAATAGGCCGGAATTTCATCGAACCCCGCAGCCTTGTAGAGTTTGATCGCCCCCGTCATCGACGGCAGCGTGTCCAGAAGCATCTCGCTGTAACCGACATCTGCCGCCGTGCCGAGGACACGGTCGATGAGCGCACCACCGACACCGCGCCCCCGCCCTGCCGGCAGCACATAGAGCCGCTTCATCTCGCAGGCACCATTATCGGCGAAAGGGCGCAACCCCACGCAGCCGAGGCTGCTGCCATCCGGATCTTTCGCCAGAAAAAGAGCACCTGACGGCCGGGAGTATTTGCCCGGCATTCCGGCCAGTTCTTCCTCGAAACCCTGATAGGAAAGATCGATCCCCAGCCAGTCAACATAGGCCCGGAACAGGGTCTTGACCACGTCCAGATCTTCAGCCGTTTCAACCGGAAAAATTGCGAATTGATCGAGGGGAGCCATTGCTGCGTTTCCGGATGAGGATCGCCGGTCAGTCAGAACCGGCACTTATGGGCGGGATCGCTTTCAGGTAGACGGCGATTGCCTCCCTGTCGCTCGCCGGAAGCCTGGCCATGTTCTCCTGAACATGAACCATCTCGCCGCCGACCGAATCATATTCGGGGGTAAAGCCACTTTCCAGATAATAGGCAATATCGGCGGCGCTCCAACTGCCGAAACCGCCCTCAACCGGTGTAATGTTCGGGATTTTGCCCTCACCTGTCGGCGCGGGCGCACCGCCCAGCCAGTCGGCAAGAACGAGCCCGCCGGCAAAATCGCGCGGGGTGTGGCACTCGCCGCAATGACCGGGACCTTCGACAAGATAGCGGCCGCGCTCCCACACGGCACGGTCGACGCCGGCCCCGTTCAGCGGCTCGGCGATCACCGGCGCCGGATCGAGAAAGAGGCGTTTCCACAGACCCAGGCCACGGCGGATGTTGAACGGGAAACCGAGCTCATGCGCCGCGGCCTTTCCCTCGACAACCGGCAACGACTTCAAAAAGGCGAAAAGATCGCCCAGATCCGCCGCACTCATTCTGGCATAGGATGTGTAGGGAAACGCCGGATACAGGTTTTCGCCACCGGGCGACGTGCCGTGGGTCATCGCATTGGCGAAATCGACAAGCGACCATGCTCCGATCCCGTCAGTCTCGCTCGGGGAGATATTCGGGGCGACAAACACTCCGAACGGCGTTTCCAGTCTCAGACCGCCGCCCAGCTTGAGCAGGTCCTCGCCATCTGCTTCCTTCGCGGCGTGGCAGGACGCACAGCCGCCTGCCCAGAAGACCGGTTCACCCCTCGCCGCATCGCCTTCCGTCAGCGCGGCGGCTTCCTCCGCGCTCATGCGGGTCGGTGCGGAAAGGCCCCAGCCAATGCCCGCTCCCGCCAGGACCAGCAGAAGAGCGGCAATCACAGCCTTTTTCATCGGGCCTCTCCGAAGATTCATGAATTCCCGGTTCGCGTCCGGTCAGTTCTGCTTACGGTAAGTCTCGTGGCAGGATTTGCAAGTGCCCAGCACAGGACCGAATGCAGCCTTGAATGCATCCAGATCGGCTGGGCCCGACTTGCCGGATGCCGCCGCCGCGCTTGCTGTAGCCGCCGAGTATTTGTCAAGCTCAGTTGCAAACCCTTCGGCATCGCTCCAGATCGTGGCCGCAGCATCGCTGTCACCTGTGTCCGATCCGGCCGGAAAGAAAGAACCGAAGGAAAGCGACGCCGCTCTCATCGTGGCGATGGCTGCTTTTCCGGCAGCCGGGGTATAGGCGATTTCGCCTTTCATCATTCCGCCGCCGAGACCGGCCGCCGCACCGACGGATGACATGATCGCCTTCCGTGTCAGGATGGGATCGGCAGCCGCCTGAGCGACCGCGCCTGCAAAGCCTAGTCCCGCAACAAGGCCCAAAGTCATGGCGTTCCGGATAATGCGCATATTTTTCTCCCTCTCGATCAAAGAGTCTCACGGCGCTGGATGCACCTGCACTTCAAAACCGACCAACTGTCCAAACATCCCGCGCGTCCTCGGGAAAACAATTTGATCAGAGCAAAGTACAGCCCGTTTGACCATGAAGAACAAAATCACGCTCCCGTGAAGTCGCGCAGCCCATTGTTTGGCGTGAGGCGTTCGGGCATGAAAAAACCCCGGTCCTTGCGAACCGGGGTCTTGTAAAGCGTCTGTGAAAACGACTTATTTCGTTGCAGCTTCGTACATTTCCAGGACGTAGTCCCAGTTGATCATGTTGTCGATGAAAGCTTCCAGATACTTCGGACGCGCGTTGCGGTAGTCGATGTAATAGGAATGCTCCCAGACATCGCAGCCGAGGATCGGTGCGGCACCATGAACCAGCGGATTTTCACCGTTCGGCGTTTTCATGATTTCCAGTTTGCCGTTCTTGACGGCAAGCCATGCCCAGCCGGAACCGAACTGGCCAATACCGGCCGCGATGAAGTCTGCACGGAATTTGTCGAAACCGCCGAGATCGCTGTCGATCGCGGAAGAAAGCGCACCCGGCAAAGACGAACCGCCACCGTCCTTCTTCATCCATTTCCAGAAATGGATGTGGTTGTAATGCTGGCCGGCATTGTTGAACAGGCCGGCGTTCTTGCCGTAGCTGCCCTTGACGATCTCTTCCAGGGACTTGCCTTCCAGGCCGCTGCCTGCAAGCAGCTCATTGCCTTTGGTGACATACGCCTGGTGGTGTTTGTCGTGGTGAAACTCAAGGGTCTCGGCAGACATGTAAGGGGCCAGTGCATCATATGCATACGGCAGATCAGGCAATTCGAAAGACATGACAAACTCCTCAAAAAGGTCGGTGACCGGCAGCCCCGAGGGCATCCTGTAGAGGGATTAAAACCCCGGCGAGATTCCAACACCTCAAGATCGTACAACGCTCCCGCTTTCAGGTGGTTCCACATGAGAGCAGGCCGATCCAAAGCCCGAAAGGCTGCGTCGAGCGGCAAAATAGAATTGCTGAGCGTGGACGGCAAGCGCGTATCCCGAAAATAAAATAAAAAATTCTTTTTAATTTGCCACAGGAGCGAAAATGGAGCTGAACCGGCCGAAACTGAGCCGGTTGTGTGCGGACCGGAACAGATGCAGTGCCTGCACCAGTCCGCACGCTGGTGATCAGTTCCAATCATTGCGATTCATCACACCGATTTGAACAATATTCCATCAAAAACAATAAGTGTGATTTCCAGCACGACACTGCCTCGAATGAGTGTTTATCTTTTTCATCATAGCCAATTGCGGCTGAAAACTGATTGGAGAAAGATATGATTTTCAAGAATACATATTCAATTGCACTTGTTGTTTCCGGAGGCATCCTTCTCGCCACCACCTTGTCTACGATGGCCGGTCCGAGTGACGGAAGTAATCTCGGAGACTGCTACAACAATTGGATTACCTGGTGCAACGACCAGACCTCCGGCTATCCGAACAGTTGCTACGACGAGAGCCTGGATCGTTGCGACAGCATTCACAGCGCGATTTCGGTCATTCCGGCCCAAAAGGTGAAATCGCTGAAGTCCAGCTCGCTGCGCAAGGCCAAGCGCGCGAACACCACCCTGGTTGCCCCGACCGTTCAGCCGGTCCGCCGCGCAAACTGAGCGTCGCACCGCTCACCTGCAAAAAGCCCTGCAATGGACGCATTGCGGGGCTTTTGCGTTTTCCTCATTTCATCATCGGCCGGCCTCTTTTCTCTTTCTTGCCGAGGCCCGCTTTACCGGTGACTTTCGAACGAAGCCATGGCAGGTTCGAACCACTTCGGCTCAGGCTGGCCCAGGCTGGCCCGGCCTTCCCGCCACTCCTCACCTGCTTTCCATGAGGTCTGCATGCCATCACAAGACCGCGCAACGGCCGCGCTAGCCTTTGGCGGGCTGTTTTCCCTGGCGGCGGCCATGGGCATCGGCCGGTTTGTCTACACGCCGATCCTGCCCTTCATGAGCGAGGGACTGAAGCTGCCGGCGGAAGATGCGGGATTGATCGCTTCGGCGAATTTTCTCGGTTACCTTGTCGGCGCTGTTGCTGCGGCTTCCAGATCCCTTCCCGGAAACGTCCGCTTCTGGTTCCTGGGTGGCCTTCTTGTCAGTGCTCTGACCAGCGCGGCCATGGCAACAACCACCGCACTGCCTGTCTTTCTGCTCATTCGCTTCGCCTCCGGTGCCGCCAGCGCTTTCGTGCTCGTTTTCTCGACAACGCTGGTGCTGGAACGCCTGAATGCAGGCGGGCGCGGTGACCTGTCCGCATTGCATTTTGCCGGAGTGGGTTGCGGCATCGCGTTTTCCGCGCTGCTCGTTGCCGGGCTTGGCAGGCTCTGCGCGGACTGGCAGGCCCTGTGGCTGGCGAGCGGTGCCGCCACCCTTGTGTTTCTGATGGTCGCGGCCAGGCTGGTTCCAGGAGAGCCCGCTGGTCCCGTTTCCGCGATTGCCCAAAACGGCCCTGCCTCCGGCCCGGGACCACATTACTTGAATGGCGGCGTGCTGCGCCTGATCCTTGCCTATGGTCTGTTCGGGTTCGGTTACGTGATTACGGCGACCTTCGTCTCGGTGATTGCGCGCACGACGCCCGCACTGCAGTCCACCGAACCCTTTGTCTGGCTCGCCGTGGGGCTGTCCGCCGCGCCCTCCATCTACCTCTGGAACCGGATCGCGGTTCGCATCGGCGCCCGACGGGCGTTCGCGCTCGCCTGCCTGCTGGAAGCCTGCGGCGTCGCCCTGACGGCGATCGCTGCCGCACCGGTCCTGTTTCTTGCAGGAGCTGCGCTCCTGGGCGCAACCTTCATGGGCATCACGGCTCTCGGCCTCATCGAAGCGCGGCATCAGGCAAGCTCCGCAGGACCCGCCGCAATCCGTCAAATGCTTGCGGTCATGACAGCCAGTTTCGGAGTTGGACAGATCGTCGGGCCATGGTTCGCCGGTGAGCTGCACGCCCTGACCGGCTCATTCCAGGCACCTTCACTCGCCGCCGCAGCGGTACTGGTCGTCGCAGCCGTTCTGATACTGCGTTAGTGTACGGAGATTCGGCGGCGTGCCCGCATACGCCGCGCCCTAGGCGTGGGAGAACTCCCAATAGAGGTCCCGGGCCCGCGCCGCGATCGGTCCTGGTTGCAGTTGTCGGTCCTCGATGCGCTTGACCGGTGTCACCTTGTTGTAGTTTCCGGTCGCGAAGATCTCATCGGCTTCCAGAAACTCGTCATAACCCATGGTGCGCTCGAACACCTCGTAACCGGCCGATGACAGCAGCCGTATAACCCTTTGCCGTGTGATCCCGTCAAGAAAGGTTCCGTTCGGCGCAGGTGTATGCACCTTGCCGTCCCTGGCCATGAAAATGTTGGCGGACGTCAGTTCGGCCACATTTCCGAGCATGTCGCGCACCACGGCATTGTCGAAGCCGCGGGTCTTTGCCTCCATCATGGCCCTTGCATTGTTGGGATAAAGACAGCCTGCCTTGGCGTTGACGGGCATGCACTCCATTGTCGGGCGCCGGAAGGGCGACAGCGTTATGCTGACGGACGCATCCTTTGGGGCCATCGGCGCATCGAAGAGGCACAGACAGAAGCGGGTGCTTTCCGGATCGCCCACAATGACCCCTGCCCCGTCGTTTTCGCTCCAGTACATCGGCTTGACATAAATCTGTTGATCGCTTGAGAATTTCGCACAGCCTTCCCGCGTCAGCTCGACCATCTCGCCGGTCTGCATGGTCGGATTTATGCCAAGGGCGAGCGCGGAATCGTTGACCCGACTGCAATGCAGGTCGATATCCGGCATCACGCCCTCGAAATACCTTGCACCGTCGAACACGCTGGAGCCCAGCCAGGAAGCATGGGTGCGCGGTCCCATGATAGGCGGGTTGCCTGCCTGCCAGGTCCCGTCGATCCATGTCCAGGTTTCGCTCCATCCGCTCATGTTTCTTCCCTTTTCGAGGCCGCTGACCATCTGTTTGACATTGCGAAACAACACCTGCCGTCTGGTCAGGTCAAGAGCTTGCCAAAATTTTCCGAAAACTCACCAAGTTTATTCCAAATTCATTTCCTCACAGGGAAAAAACAGCAGAAAATGGCGAGAATGCGATAGAATTATTCCAAAATCTTCCCGGAATTGTATCCAATACGAGTCGACGTATCGGGCATCGGCCTGTTGACAACCCGGCGCCACTGTTCCCTATATGTTCCACCCGCCCTCCTCAAAGGCTTTATGCAATGGAACAACGTATCTCAATGACGACACTCGCGGTCCCCGATGTTGCCGAAGCCCGTCGGTTTTTCGAGAAGGGACTGGGCTGGCAGGTCAATGCGGCCCCGTCTCCCGAGGTCGTGTTTTTCCAGATTCCCGGCTACGTCTTCGCGCTTTACAGCCGGTCAGCTCTTGCTGCCGAAATCGGCCGAAAAGTAACAGACAACGCGACCGGCGCCGTCACTTTGGCCTGGAATGCCCGTTCCCAGGCAGAAGTGGATGAAGCTTTCCAAACCGCTCTCGCGGCAGGCGCCAAGCCTGTGAAACAGCCGGAGAAAGCCTTCTGGGGCGGATATTCCTCCTATGTGGAGATACCCGGCGGACATCTTCTGGAAATTGCCCACAATCCTTTCTGGACCATCGAGGACGATGGCACGGTCACGTTGCCGCCGCCGCAGTGACGAACTGACCCTCTCTCACATTATTCTTGCGACCAGGACTATTGTCGCAACGACCGCGCTTGACGCGGGAGGTGTCACGCTGTTCTCTTCCGCGGTTCTTGAATTCACGCGTTGGAGTACCGGCCATGGCACATGCCGCTTTTGTGTTCGATGCATACGGCACCTTGTTTGATGTGCATGCCGCTGTGCGCAAGCATGCAGCCAAACTGGGGCCCGATGCGCAGAGGCTTTCCGCGCTCTGGCGGGAAAAGCAACTGGAGTATTCCTGGGTCCGCGCGCTCATGGGCCAGTACAAGGATTTCTGGGAACTGACCCAGCAGGGTCTGGACACGGCGTTCGCGCTGGTCCCCTCCGCCGACAAGTCCCTGCGCGAAGAACTCCTCAGCGCCTATTGGGAACTGGATTGCTACCCGGAAGTCCCGCAGGTGCTGACGGACCTTAAGGCAAGCGGCGCCAAGGTCGCCATTCTGTCCAACGGATCGCCCGACATGCTGGAAGCCGCAGCCCGAGCCTCCGGACTCACCGAGCTTTTCGACGAGATCTTCTCGGTGGATGAGCTGAAAACCTTCAAGACCGACCCGCAGGTGTACGAGATGGTCACCACCCATTTCCGCATTTATCCGGAAGAAGTCTCCTTCCAGTCCTCGAACCGCTGGGACATCGCCGGCGCGACCGCGTCCGGGTTCCGCACTGTCTGGATGAACCGGATGGGAATGCCGGACGAATATCAGGACCTCGCCCCGAAGGCCGTTCTCGCAGACCTGACCGGCCTCACCGCTCTGGGTTGAGATCTCCGCACCCGAATTCCGAGCTCCGGCAAGAGGTCATGCCCGCTCCGGAACCGGCCTGCTGGGCTTATCCATTTTTTTGACAGTCAAAACTATTGTTTCCAAATTGGAAAAGATGTTTTGAACGCACCGCAAGGTTGCACGATTCATAAACTGTAATATCCTTCATTGGCTCGGGAGGAAAAGAAGAGCGGCGCGCTTCCGCGGGATCACTCCAAAAATCGCTAAGGAACAAAGACTTAAAAACACGAGCGATTGGATTGACGTCTTCGGAAACACGAGGGTCTTTGTAAAAAGGCCCTTCATCGGCGCTCATTTTCTCCTTGATCGTATTGGGAGGAAACCATGAAACAACTGAACACACGCAGGCAGGCCCTTCGCAAGATAGCCGGTGTCGGCGCCGCCGGTGCCGCAACTCTTGCCGCACCGCATGTCGCATCGGCGCAGGGACAGACCACGACCTGGAAGATCCAGTCGTCCTGGCCCGGTGGCGCAGGCCTTCAGATCTTCAAGGACTGGTGTGCGACCATTGAGGAAAAAACGGACGGCGAACTGGCTTTCCAGGCTTTCGGCGCAAATGACGTCGTCGGCGATTTCCAGCTCTTCGATGCCGTGAAGAACGGCGTTCTGGATGCGGTCAATCCGTTCACCATCTATGCCCAGGGCATCATTCCGGCGGCAACGTTCCTGACCAGCTACCCGCTGGGACTGCGCAATCCGCACGAATGGGACGTCTTCTACTATTCGCTCGGCGGTCTTGAAATCGCCCGTGAACTCTATGCCGCGCAGAACATGATGTTCGTCGGACCTGTGCATCACGGGCCCAACATCATCCATTCCAAGGTGCCGATTCGGTCCATCGATGATTTCCGCGGCCGCAAGATGCGCCTGCCGGGAGGCATGGTCGCCGAGGTCTTCACTGAAATCGGTGCGGAAACCACCGTTCTTCCGGGGTCGGAAATCTTCCCGGCTCTCGAAAAAGGCACCATTGATGTTGCCGACTATGTCGGCCCTGCAGTCAACTACTCGCTCGGCTTCAGCCAGGTGACCGACTACATCTCAATGGGCCCTCCGGGCTTCATGTCCCTGTACCAGCCGGTCGACCTTATGGACATCACCGTCGGCATGGATGCCTGGAACGCGCTCAGCCCGCAAATGCGGCGGTTCGTGGAAATGGAAACGCACGTCTATTCCGACATGCACCACGCGGCCATCCAGAAGGCCGACCAGGACGCCTGGGAGAAATTCGAGGCCGACGGCACCGAAATCACCCGGTTGAGCCAGGACGACGTGGAACTGATGACGGAAGTTGCCGTGCCGATCTGGTTCAACTACGCGAACCGCGACAAGGACAGCGCCCGTATCTTCAAGATCCAGCTCGACTACATGATGTCCGGCTCGCTCGGATACGTGACGCCGGAGCAGATCGAGGGCCTGGAGCTCAACCTCTAGATCAACGGACGTTCATCGGTTTCGATTGAATTTCTGAAAATTGATCGGCCTTTAAATGCCCGAACTTTCTGCGTTCATCCGGACGCAGCAGGTTCGGGCCCGTTCAAGACACCTTGAGACCCGGACCCGTGCAGTCTACTGCGCGGGCCCGCTTGAATTCGACTGGGGCCAGGAGGTAACCACCGATCCGCGCCCCTGGGGAAGGGTGAGGCATGCCTCAATTGGACTTCACGTTGCCGCATTGGGCCTATTGGGTCGGACTGATCGTCTTTCCGGTCATTGCGACATTTCTCGCGAAACGGCCAAAGCCGAAACAGCGGCAATATTCGCTGGTGCTCGCCTATTTCATTCTTGTCACCGGCGGGATACTCGGCCTGCACAGGCTGTATCTGAAGAGCCTGCTGGGGCTGGTCTATATTCCCGTCTTCATCTGCATCCTGTTCGCCAATGCGCAAAGCCACGATGCAAGGTCGGTCGTGTCCGACATGGACAATCTGGTGCGTCAGTCCGAGCGCACACTCGACCGGGAAACGGATCGCGTCAGCGCGGCGGAAACCGCTTTGCCATCCATGCAACGCGCGCTTGCCGATGCCGAGGAAGGCAGTATGGCCGAGCGCCGGGCCCAGCGCGACGTCCGCCGGGCAAATCAGCGTATCGACCAGGGACGCGAGCGCATCGCCGAAGCGGAAACCGCACTGGTAACCGCCAGGCCGGCGGCGGACGAAGCCCGCAAGACACTCGTTTTCTGGGGCAACTTCGCGAAATACGCCTTCTGGCTGCTGCTCGCCGGTGTTCTGGTGGATGCGTTTCTGCTTCCTGCTCTGGTGCGCAAGGCGAATGCCAATCTGCCGCCCGATCCGGAACTCAGCGAGGCGGAAAAGAAACTCAAGGCCCTGGAGGAAGCCGAGCGCAAGGACGACGCCAGTCACGTCTCTTCCGGCTGGACAGGCTGGATCGACCGGCTGTCGCTCTTCTGCGGCGAGTTCGTCAGCTACTGGGCGGTGATCGCGGTCATTGTCTATTATTTCGAGGTGATGAGCCGCTATGTCTTCGGCAGCCCGACCAACTGGGCTCACGAGGCGATGTATCTCATGTTCGGCATGCAGTACCTGATCGCCGGGTCCTACGCCATGCTGACGGAGTCCCATGTGCGCGTCGATATCTTCTACGCGCCCCTGTCGCCCCGCCGCAAGGCGGTCGTCGATCTGCTGACCTCGGTCTTCTTCTTCATATTCGCCGGCACGCTGCTCTACACGTCCTGGATCTTTGCCTTTGACGCAATCGCCGTGCCCTCGGGCAACGCGCTCGTCTCTGACTGGGCGCGCGGCCAGATCGGCCTCGGCGAGGCGCTGAGCAGCCTGTCCCTCTCCCAATGGACGGATCCAAACGTGCGTTGGGGAGAAATCAGCTTCAACGAGTGGGAGGTGCCGCTGTGGCCGATGAAGTGGGTCATGGTGCTCGGAGGCCTGCTCCTGGTGCTTCAGGGAATTTCGAAATTCGCGCAGGACATCCGCGCGCTAATGGGCAGGGCTTGAATCCATGGGACTTGAAATCGGAATCGAGTGGCTGACACTCATCATGTTCGGCTCGCTGCTGGTCCTGCTCATGGCCGGCCTGCCGCTTGCCTTCGTTACCGGCGGCCTCGCCTGCGTCTTCCTGTTCGTGCTGGGCGATGAACGGGCGCTCAACATCGTGCCGTCACGCATCTTCCCGTTGATGACCAACTATCAGCTCTCGGCGATACCATTGTTCATCTTCATGGCGTCGATGCTGGAACGAGCGGGCATCATCAACGAGATGTTCGACGTCATCTACAAGGTACTCGGCGGCGTTAAAGGCGGCCTGGCGGCGGCAACCATCATCGCCTCCACCATACTTGCCGCGATGGTCGGTGTTATCGGCGCGGCGGTCGTGACAATGGGTATCATCGCGCTCCCGGCCATGCTGAAGCGTGACTATGATCCCAAGATCGCCATGGGTTCGATCATGGCGGGCGGCACGCTCGGCATCCTTATCCCTCCGTCGATCCTGGCGATCATCTATGCCGTGGTGGCGGAACAGTCGGTGGGTGAACTCTTTATCGGCGCTGTCGTCCCCGGCCTCATGTTGTCGGGTCTCTACATTCTCTACGTTATCATGAGCTGCGTGATCGACCCGAAGAAAGGACCGCCGATCCCCGAGGAAGAGCGGATCCCCTTCAAGGAAAAGATGCGGCTGCTGTCCAACATGTCCGCACCGATCGTCCTGATCGTCATCGTGCTGGGTGTGATCTTCACCGGTGTTGCCACCCCTGTCGAGGCGGCCGGGATCGGTACGTTCGGCGCAATCATCGTCGCCGCCATTCACCGTAATCTCGACTGGCAGACCCTGCGCGAGGCCTCCCTGACCACCCTCAAGGCGTCCGCCATGGTGATCTGGATCATGTTCGGGGCAACGATCTTCGTCGGCCTTTATGTGCTCGAAGGCGGTCAGCAATTCGTTCAAGGCGCGCTCGAAGCCACTGGCCTCGGCCCCTGGGGTATCCTGATCATCATGCAAGTTGTCCTGGTCGTGCTCGGGATGTTCCTGGACTGGGTCGGCATTCTTCTGCTTTGCGTACCGATCTTCGTGCCGATCATCAAGGCACTGGGCGCGGCCTCCTTCGGCCTCGACAATCCGGACGATCTGGTGCTGTGGTTCGGGGTCCTTTATCTGGTCAACATGCAGATGAGTTTCCTGTCCCCCCCCTTCGGCTATGCTCTCTTCTATCTGCGCGGCGTCGCGCCGAAAGAAATCCCGATGACCGATATCTTCAAATCCGCCCTGCCCTTCCTGGCACTGCAGATCGTCGGGCTTGTCCTGTGCATGATGTTCCCGGAGTTGATCACCTGGCTGCCGAACATGGTCTACGGCTGATTTTTATCGCGTGTCGCGTTTGAGCGGATTCAGGGTTTCCTGAAATCAATCTGACGCGGCAAGTTCTGACCGCACCGCAGACTGCCGGGGCCGCACTTGTCATGAGTGCGGCCCTTGCTGCAAGAGGGGCTGCAACATAGGAAAAGACATCAAAACGCAGACAAAATTTATTGTATTACGATAAATTTTTAACATAAAACGTTTTTTACATATTGAACAGACCTGTTGTCCGCTGTAGCATCGCCACAATCTGATTGACTTGGTGGAGACGGCTATGAGCACCCCTGAAGGACTGGAACGGGAAAAACGTCTGACGCGAATCCGAAGGCTCTCGAACGTGATGAAATGGTTTGTGACAGCCTTGCTGATCCTGGTTTCCATTGTCGGCGCGCTTCTGGTCCTCCTCCTTCTTCTGCCCACCCTTCTCGACGTCTCGACGGGCATGCTCGATCTGGCCGGGAAAGAGCGGAGACTGGGCGACATTCCGTTTGCCCAACGCCTTGGCCTCGTTGCAATGGTGCTGTTTGCTTTTTTTCTGCTCCGCAGAATTCTCTGGAACATCCGGCAGCTTTTCGCCCAGTTTGAAGACGGCGCGTTTTTCGCCCCTGCCACGCAGGCTCACGTGCTGAACGCCGGGTTCTGGCTGCTTGCCTATGGTGTCTTCGACATTCTGAGCGACCCGATCAGTTCCGTTCTCCTGACCTGGGACAATGCGCCGGGCAAGCGCAGCCTCGAGATCGCGCTGAACGGCGGCGAGTTCTTTTTTCTTGTTTTCGGAGCGCTCTTGCTTGTGTTCGGCTGGATCATGCGCGAGGCCGCCGCGCTCGCGAACGAAAACCGTCAGTTTGTCTGACGCCTCGCGGTGCAGGCTTTCATCCGGTGCATAAAGGAACGCAATGCCGATAATCGTGGAACTTGATGTGATGCTTGCTCGCCGCAAGATGCGATCCAGGGAACTTGCGGAGCGCATCGGTATCACTGAGCAGAATGTGTCGCTGCTCAAGTCGGGCAAGGTGAAAGGCATTCGCTTCGAAACGCTTGAGCAGATCTGTGCTGCGCTCGAGTGCCAGCCCGGCGACATTCTTGTCTACCGCCCTCCTGAAAGCCCGGAAGACTGATCATCTCCGGTGACCTGGTACCGGCCGACGCGCGCCTCCTCCAGCCCCGCGCAAGTTTCAACGGGTACCTCAACCGTGGAAAGTCCAACGACACCCCGGTTGAGACAGGTAAGGCGCGCTGGAATGTCACAAACCCATTTTTTTTCGGAAGACCGGCCCACGCCAGCGACCAGAACCCGTCTGCGTTCCGGCAAACTGTTGGACCTGGACAAAAAGCCGATTTGCGAATGCACCCTGTATGATCTGGAAGACGGCGATATCGGCATTGTCGTGGCGGAAACAGAGCTGTCTGTGCCGGATCGGGTCCTGATTCAGGACGACAAGGATCTGACACTGGCCTTCACCCAGATCTGCTGGCGCATGGGTCCCTATCTCTTCGGCGCCTATCTGGAGCCGCCGATACCGCTTGGCATGACAGCGGCCCCCTGACAGGAATTCCTGCCGCAATCCCCCGGCCGGAGGTCTATTTTGCCTGCGGCGTCATTTCCTCGAAACAGATCAGCTCCTGATCGGCGGGATCCCAGGAGAGCGCCCGCGACACGTAGATAGCCCGTTCCGGTATGACGCTTTCCGGATCATCCAGAGACGACGCCCGGACGACCACGAGTCCCTCCATGCCATCGCGCGTATGATAAAGAGCGCTGCCGCAGATGGGACAGAACCGCCTGTTGATGGTCCGGCCGCTATCGGCGGTCTTTTCAAATTCGGTAACCGTGCCCGTCAGCGAGAAGGCTTCTTGCGCAAAGACGCTGTGCGTCGCGTGCCCCGTACCACCGATCCTGCGGCAGTCCCGGCAATAGCATTTCACCGTGACCGTCGGCGGCGCAGCGCACACATAGCGCACCGCCTCGCAGAGGCACCCTCCGGTCAGCTTTCGGGACACGTGCCTGCTTCTCCTGCGATCTTGTGTTATTCGGCCGCCTCGGCGGAACCGTAGCCAAGCTGCTCGTTCAGCTTGCCGATCAAGCCAACAGCGGCTTCCGCGATCACCGTACCCGGCGGGAAGATCGCCGCCGCTCCGGCCTTGTAGAGCGCATCGTAATCCCCCGGCGGCACGACGCCGCCCACCACGATCATGATATCCTCCCGGCCTTCCCCGGCCAGCGCCGCCTTCAGGGCGGGCACCAGCGTCAGGTGCCCGGCGGCAAGCGAGGAAACACCGATGACATGGACGTCGTTCTCCACCGCCTGCCTGGCAGCTTCTTCCGGTGTCTGGAACAGCGGGCCGATATCGACGTCGAAACCAAGATCTGCAAAGGCGGAGGCGATCACCTTCTGCCCGCGGTCATGGCCGTCCTGCCCCATCTTGGCGACCAGGATGCGCGGCCTGCGCCCGTCATTGTCCTCGAAGGCCTCGACCAGCTTCTGAACTTTTTCGATGGTCCCGGACATGGCGCCCGCCTCCCGCTTGTAGACCCCGGAAATCGACTTGATCTCGGCCTTGTGACGGTCGAAGATCTTTTCCATTGCCAGGGAAATTTCCCCGACAGTCGCCATGGCCCGGGCCGCCTTGACCGACAGATCCAGCAGATTGCCCTCACCGGTCTCGGCGCATTTCGTCAGCGCATCGAGCGCGGACCGGGTTTCCGATTCGTTGCGCTCCGCCCGCAGCCGCTTCAGCTTGTCGATCTGGGCGGCACGTACCTGCGCGTTGTCGACCTTCAGGACGTCAATGTCCTGCTCGCTCTCCGGCTTGTATTTGTTGACGCCGACCACGGTCTGGGCGCCGCCGTCGATCCGCGCCTGGGTCTTGGCGGCGGCTTCCTCGATGCGCAGCTTCGGGATGCCCTTCTCGATGGCCTTGGCCATGCCGCCGAGCTCTTCCACTTCGCGAATATGCGCCATCGCCTTTTCCGCAAGATCGGCAGTCAGCTTCTCCACATAATACGACCCGCCCCAGGGATCGATCACCTGGGTGGTGCCGGTTTCCTGCTGCAGGAAAAGCTGGGTGTTGCGGGCGATGCGGGCGGAAAAATCAGTCGGCAGGGCAAGCGCTTCGTCCAGAGCGTTTGTGTGCAGCGACTGGGTGTGGCCTTGCGTTGCCGCCATCGCCTCCACGCAGGTGCGCACAACATTGTTGAAGACGTCCTGAGCCGTCAGCGACCAGCCCGATGTCTGGGAGTGGGTGCGCAGGGACAGGGATTTCGGGTTCTTCGGCTGGAAGTTTTCTGCCATCAGCGTGGCCCAGATCAGCCGCGCCGCGCGCAGCTTGGCGACCTCCATGAAGAAATTCATGCCGATTGCCCAGAAGAAGGACAACCTCGGTGCGAACTGGTCGATATCCATTCCGGCGGCCACCCCGGCGCGGGCATACTCGATCCCGTCGGCGATGGTATAGGCCAGCTCCAGATCCGCCGTCGCACCCGCTTCCTGCATATGATAGCCGGAAATCGAGATCGAGTTGAAACGCGGCATATTCTGAGACGTGAATTGGAAGATATCCGAGATGATCCGCATCGAATGACTAGGCGGATAGATATAGGTGTTGCGGACCATGAACTCCTTCAGAATATCGTTCTGAATGGTTCCGGACAGATCCTTCCAGGCAACGCCCTGCTCTTCCCCGGCAACAATATATAGCGCCAGAACCGGCAGAACCGCGCCGTTCATGGTCATGGAGACGCTCATCTTGTCCAGCGGAATGCCGGAAAACAGCGTGCGCATGTCATAGATGGAATCGATGGCCACGCCCGCCATGCCGACATCCCCGGCAACGCGCGGATGATCGCTGTCATAGCCCCGGTGGGTGGCGAGATCGAAGGCCACCGACAAGCCCTTTTGACCGGCAGCCAGATTGCGCCGGTAAAAGGCGTTTGAATCCTCCGCCGTGGAAAATCCCGCGTACTGTCGCACAGTCCAGGGCTGCTGCACATACATGGTCGGATAGGGGCCGCGCAGGAATGGCGGCAGGCCCGGCCAGGTGTCGACATGCTTCAGCCCGTCAAGGTCCGCGGCCTGATAGACCGGTGGAACCTCGATATCCTCCGGCGTCCGCCAGCCCGGCTGCGATCCGGCCTCCGCTGACTTCAGAAAATTGCCGAACGGCTTACCGGCGTAATTCGGGATCCTGCTCATTTTAGGATCTCCTGATCAGAGTGCCCGCCATCATAGACCGATTTCAGGTGCCTGTGCGCATCTTTCAAAAGGGTCAGCAGATCGCAGCCGGCGTAAAGAAATGTATCCACGCCCGCCCCATTATAGTCCGCCTCGCGCGGACCCGGCCTGCCTGCCAGATAAAGATGCCCGGCACCGGAATCCTTCAGCGCACGCGCCGCAGATTGCGCCTGGGCTTCGTAGACATCGTCGGAGGAAACAAGACAGGCGAGCGTGGCACCGCTCTCCTTGAACGCTTCAAGAAGCGCTTCCAGCGAAGCGTGGGGCGCCGGTCCGGCCGCCCTTATGCCGCCGGCCGCGAAGGCATTCCCCGTCCAGACGGCTCTCGGCGTGAATTGCGCCGGAGTACCAAGACTTGCCAGAAAGATCTGCGGCGGCGCACCGGTCGCCGCCTCGAAACGTGCCGCTTCGGCGCGCAGCTCTTCGAACGGCTCGGCGACCCGGCCGGCCACCAGCGCGGGACCAGACTGGTCGCGTTTCCCGAGATCTTTGGGTTGGGCAGCATCGACCAGGGCCGCGCCCTGAAGAGCTAGTGACCGCAACGCCTTGAACCACTGGCCGTCACCCGGCACCGGCAGTGCCGAAAGATCCGGCAGTTCCCGCGGCGTTGACGGTCCCGCGTCTGCGCTGTCCTGAAGCACGGAGACTTCCTTCTCGGACAGATCCGGAAACTCGCTCACTCCTGTGATCGGGCGCTTCCTGCGGGCAATGTCGCTGTCCCGCTCGTCCTTCGCCGCGCTTATATGCTTTTGCACGAGCCCCTGGCCGAGACCGGTCTGCAGTCCTCCGGCCGCCTCGATTTCCTGAAACAGCTCCCAGGCAGCCCCGCAGAGTTTCTCGGTCCTGTCTTCCATCGCACCGGCCCCGGCAGCCGGATCCGTCACCTTCGCCAGATTGCTCTCTTCCAGAAGAATGGACTGGGTGTTGCGCGCCAGCCTGCGTGCGAAGCCGTCCGGCAGACCAACAGCAAGAGTGTGCGGCAGAACACAGACGCTGTCGGCGCCGCCGATACCGGCTGCGAAGGCCGCGACGGTGTTTCGCAGAAGATTGACCCAGGGGTCGCGCGCGGTCAGCATCCGGTACGACGTCGTCATATGCAGCGCCGCCGGGGACCGCGGCAGACCCGCCGTCTCCAGGACGCAGGACCACAGGGCCCGTATCGCCCGTGCCTTTGCAATCGTGCCGAACTGATCGGCATCCGCAACAAGGCACATGGATATCCGCTCCGCCCATTCTTCCGGCGGAAGCCCGGCATCTTCAAGTCGACGCAGATGGGCAACCACCGCCGAAAGCACAAAAGCCAGTTCTTGAACCGGTGTCGCACCGGCGTTGTGCCACACAGCCCCGTCTGCAGTCATGGCCCGCAGCGGACTGCCGGTCTCCCGCGCGGCAAGGACGACGTCCTGCAAACGCTTCGCGATGACCTCGAAGTCCTGATCTGCCGTTGCGGCCGCGACCATCCAGCCAAAGGGATCGAAAGCTGCGGTTATCGCGACCTGCGACGGGTCAATCCTGCGTTTTTCCAGAAGTGCCAGAATCAGCACCAGAAGTTCAGGTGTCTGCGCGCCCGCGTCGATGCGTATATTTATAAGGTCTGGCTGCACGTCTCTCAGGAGAGTTTCCATGCCGGCCAGATCGGTCACGCCGATGACATTGCCACCCGTCGCATGGGCGCCTGGCAGAACCAGCTCAAGTCCGCTTGCTCCGGATTGGAGATCGTCAAGGATCTGCGCATTGGCCTTGTCCGGATCCGCGATGTCGATCCTCTGGACGACAGTCCAGTCCCCGGCATGGGAGCGGAGCGATCGCGCTGGCGTGTCCGGCCAGCGCGCGTAAAGCGGCGCGATCTCCAGACCGTCTTCCGTCGATCCGAAAAGTTTCTCTCTCGACGTTCCTTTCAGGGCCTTGTCGACGGATGCCCACCACGCCTCCTCGTCAGAGGAAAAGAAACTGTCGGGTCCGGTAAAGCTGCGCGGCATTGCAATCATCTCCCTTGGCACCGTTTTAGTCCCCGGGCTTGAAGCTTGGCAACTCAGCAGAAAGGGTAAGGTTGGTCCGCCCAAGACATTACCAAAGGTAAGGTTTGCGAATTCCGACAAGAATCCGGATGGAGGAAGTGCTTAGTTCCTCACCGGAAATAAATTTATAGCGCAAATTTTGCACCTGCTCTTCAACAATAGAAGGCGAGGATATTGTTAAAAGAAGGCAGGAACTGCAGAAGATGACAAGAAACTGTCAAATTTTTGGCGCATTAAGCCAAATTCACCAATTTTCCCTATTGGTACGATCATCAATTGTATTGTAGCTTATGGCTGTTGACGCATGGGAATTTCTACCGCCCAATAATGAAGTGCGCGACATTCGGGTTCAGTCTTCACCTGCAAGGGTTGGACGGGACACGTGACTAACCCATCAGCGGACAAACCCTCACGAATTTTCGAGGTGTCTGCAAAAAAGCGGCCCAAAACAGGCCGCAAAGGATGTGCACAGTGCTTGATCAAACGGAATTGAAAAGCAAACTCAGAGCAATCTCGGAAGCAAACGCAGCCCACCACGTTCTGGATATTCTTGAATCCAACCTTCGGCGTATGGGGGCGACTCATATTTTGATCACCGGGCTGCCGATGCCGAACCGCCCGATCGACAATCTTGTTCAGCGGTTCCGTTGGCCCGACCAGCGCAATGACGGAATTGAAAGCACCTCGCTTTCCGCAAACGACAGCGCGCTTATGCTCGGCCTCGGCTCCAACAGAGCCCGGATCTGGACCATAACCGCAGGCGACATGGAGCATTCGGATCTTCTGGCTTCCGCCGGTGAAGGCAGCCAGATCGTGGTTGTCCCGGTTACGGAACTCTATCCGTTCCAGGCATTCGTATTTGCAAGCGGGCCCTCGCTTCAGGTCAATAAATACGATCTTGCCAACCTGGAAGTTCTGTCGGCCGCTGCGTTCTCTCGCCTGCGCGAACTCGGCGTGATTTCCGGACAGCGTCCGGGTGCCCTGTCGACCCGTGAGCGCAGGGTTCTCGAACTCACCGCCTATGGCAAGACAGCAGGTCAGATTGCCGACGTGCTCGACATCTCCCAGCGGACTGTCCATGCACATCTGCAGAACGCCAGTGTCAAGCTGAACGCTTCCAACAAGACGCACACCGTTGTCGAAGCGCTCCGCTACGGCCAGATCAGCGTTTAATTTCGGGAAAACCCGGGACTGAACGTCTTTCTGGTTTTCACTGCAACAAACAATCAAGGCGCGCCGGTGGCGCGCCTTTTTCTATTCCGGTTGATGTTGACTGTAAGGGACCGGCGCGCCACGTCAGGCGGCAGCGCCAATAGGCTCAGTAGGTCATCATCGGCGGCAGGTCCTTGGCCTGGTCGACCCACTTGGTCACCTGGCTTTCGCTGGGCACCTGACGCACGAGTTTCTTGTCCGTGTTCACTTCCTGCATCTTCGCCGCAAGATTGACCGCGTTCCGGTTCCTGAGTTCTTTCACCGTATCGACACCAGCTGCTTCCAGAAGCTCGGAATACTCCTCCCCGACGCCGCTGATGCGCATCAGGTCGGCCATATTGGCCCATTTCAGAATACGCTTGCCGTCAATACCGGTTTCATCCTCAAGAGCCTTGCGTCCCTTCGGATCCTTCGCCCGTTCAAGGAACGCTTCCGTGGTCTTGATGCCGGCATTACCCAGCTTCTCAGCATAAGTCGGGCCGATGCCCTCGATTTCAGCAATGGAATAAGACATCCGCACAGAACTCCCTTCAAGACCGGCGACCGAACGCTGGGGCAGTCAGACGATTTGGCTCAGTCCCGGAATTTGTGAAATCACTTCATCCACAACGTCTTCCCCTGCTTTTTCCTTAGCATATGTAATGAGTTCTTTGGCAACACTTTGAACTCCGTTCATATCGAGTCCGGCATTTGTCAACTCATTTAGCGCCGCCATGGCGCCCATTCCGCCACCCATCATGTTTCCCAGGCCACCCAGAAGGCCGCCACCGGAACTCTGTTGCTCGCGCGCGGCAACCAGTTCGGTTGCCCCGGGAAGAGCGTCGAAGATGAGCTGCATCTTGTCCTCGGGGCCTTCCTTGTTCAGAAAACCGAGAATGATGCCGATAGCATTCCTGGCGACATCCTCATCGATCCCCGCCGCTGTCATGATCCGGTTGACGAGTTCTTCCATACTATTCTCCCAATTCAACAAACTTGCACTGCATCCGCCCGGCGCTTCGGGTCCCGTCGCCTCGGCTTTATGGCACTTCGGGTTTCTGACGCTTTAGGTCATAGACTCAAAATAAGCTGGCCCTCTATACAGGGCCGGATGCACGTCCGTCGATGCTTATACATAGCGTAATTTTGTCCGGGCTGGGTTAGGCTGACAGGTGGATGACCGGATTCGGAGGGAGACAGCTAAATCGTGACGGCAAAAGACAACATATTTATCGGTGCCAGCACAAAAACCGAAAACCTCGCCCTCAAGCTTGCCAACCGCCATGGCCTCATCGCAGGCGCGACCGGCACCGGCAAAACCGTTTCCCTGCAAATTCTGGCCGAAGGCTTTTCCAAGGCCGGTGTTCCCGTGTTTTGTGCCGACATCAAGGGCGACCTGTCGGGCCTGGCCGCGGAAGGCGTTTCCAAGGATTTCCTGGAAAAACGGGCGCAGGAAGTCGGGCTTGAGAAGACCTACAGCTACAAGGCCTTTCCGGCCGTCTTCTGGGATCTTTTCGGCGAACAGGGCCACCCCATCCGCACGACGGTCTCGGAAATCGGCCCCCTGCTGCTGGCCCGCCTCCTGGAACTCAACGACACTCAGGAAGGCGTGCTCAACATCCTGTTCGAACTGGCCGACGATGAAGGTCTGCTGCTTCTCGACCTCAAGGATCTGCGCGCCATGCTCGCCCATGTGGCCGAGCGCGCGTCCGAGCTCTCCACCCTTTACGGCAATGTCTCGAAGGCATCCATTGGCGCGATCCAGCGCAGACTTCTGGTGCTTGAGCGCCAGGGTGGCGAAAACTTCTTCGGTGAGCCGGCACTCGACATCCGAGATCTGATCCGGACCGCGCCGGACGGCCGTGGCGTTGTCAACATTCTGGCAGCAGACAAACTGATGACCTCACCGCGGCTCTACGGTGTCTTCCTGCTCTGGCTGCTGTCCGAGCTCTTCGAGGAATTGCCTGAAATCGGCGATCCGGAAAAACCGAAGCTCGTGTTTTTCTTCGATGAGGCCCATCTTCTGTTCACCGATGCCCCCAAGGCATTGATCGAAAAGGTGGAGCAGGTCGTGCGCCTGATCCGCTCCAAGGGTGTCGGCGTCTATTTCGTCACCCAGAACCCGCTCGATGTTCCCGAAACCGTGCTGTCCCAGCTAGGCAACCGCATTCAGCACGCCCTTCGGGCGTTCACGCCGCGCGACCAGAAGGCCGTCCGCGCCGCGGCCGAAACCTTCCGGCCGAACCCGGATCTCGATACCGAGCGCGTCATCACCGAGCTGGGTGTCGGCGAGGCACTGGTTTCCACTCTGGAAGGCAAGGGCATCCCATCCGTCGTTCAACGCACGCTGATCCGCCCGCCCTCCTCGCGGCTTGGCCCGATCACGAAGGCCGAGCGGCGCACGCTCATACAGTCCGGCCCTGTCTTCGGCATATACGACCGCACAAAGGACAGGAAATCCGCCTATGAAATCCTGACCGGCCGCGCGGAAGAAACGCAGCGCCAGGAAGAGCGCCGCAGGCAGAAGGAAGACAATCAGGCCCGCAAGCATGGCGAACCGCGACGGACCCGTTCCGGGTTCCAGTTGCCGGACTTTGGCCGCGATGATCGCCCGCGCCGGGACAGTGTGCAACGCCGTTCGAACCGGCGCAGCCAACGCGACAACGTGCTGGAAGCCGGCCTCAAATCGGCCGCCCGAAGTCTTGGCACCTCGCTCGGCAGAGCGTTGGTGCGAGGTCTTCTCGGCTCGCTGAAGCGCGGTAACTGAGCTCACCCATGACCGACGACAGGGCACAACATCTGGCCGTTGAGCGCAAGGCGCTTGCCTTGGGCAAATGGGCCAATCTCTTCATGGCCTTCGCCGGAATCGCAACTGCCTGGGCCTCGCGATCCGATGCGATGCTGGTGGACGGACTCTATTCGGCTGTGAACTTCGCCTCTGCGATTGCAGCGGCTCGAATTGGCGCCCGTGTCGGCCTGCCGCCCACCCGCACCCGTCCCTGGGGGCACGACTTCGACGAAGTGCTCTACGTGACGTTCCGCAGCCTGATCCTGATCGGGGTGCTGGTGTTCGCCGGCTTCGTTGCCGGAACAAAGATCTGGACGTTCTTCTCCGGCGGCAACGTACCCGAACTGATTTTCGGTCCGATCGCGGTCTACGCCGTTGTCATCGTTGCCATCTGCCTGGGTCTGGCCTTGAATTACTACCGCGCCTACCACCGGACGGGAAAACGCAGCTCGATCCTGAAGATGGAATCCCGCGCCGCCATGATCGACGGCGCGCTCAGCCTCGGCTCCGGAGCCGCGCTGCTGTCCCTGCCTTTTCTGGAGGGAACGTTTCTGGGGCCTTACGTCCCAATCGGCGACGCCGTGATCGTGCTTCTGCTGATCTCGGCAATCATCTGGCAGCCCCTCGCAACCTTTCGCAATACTCTTGCCGACCTTGCCGGCGTCAGTGCCCCGAGCGGCACATATGCCAAAGCCGCACGGACTTCGCGGGATGTTGCGCGGGAGAAGGGCTACAAGTTTCACCGCGCTGCCGTTCTGCAGGCCGGGCGCATGCATTGGGTCGTGGTCTATCTCGATCCGGAATTGCCCATTCGGGCAAAAGATGTGGATGCATTCCGTGACCTTCTGGCAGCCCGCCTTGAGGACCGCATCGGGCCGACACGGGTGGAAGTCGTTGTAACCGCATCCGATGGCCTTAGGGCGTAAAACACGTCAAAAATCCTCATGGTAACAAGATGCTTACCCATGGGCGCTATATTTGCCTGAACAATCAATCGCAGGTGGGCCGCTATGCGTAACCGGGGCAATCGAACATTCTTTTCAATCAGTTGTGTCTGCTTGAAATTTCCGCGTTCAACCATGAGAGCACTGCTTCTGTTCTGGCTGGTCATGATCGGGATCGTCCCCGGCTTGCCGGCAAGCGCCCGGGCCCAGGACACGGCCACGCCGGACGTTGCGACTACAGAAGGGCCAGCGACACTTGATTCCGACCGGGTCGAACAGGCCAGGCTGTATCTGCGCGACAATCCAATATCGCCTCCGGACACCACAAGTCCCCGCGCGACGCTCGAGAGCTTTGTCTTCATCATGCGCGAGGCAAGCCTATTGTGGAACTCTGTGCGTCAGGACTATGAAAACAGCAACCGGATTTTCCTGACCGAGAAACAACGCGAGAAGCTGGTGATGATCACCGCGCTGCTGGAAAAGGCGGCGCAAACCTTTGACCTTTCGGAAATTCCTGTAACCTCCCGTGAACGGGCCGGCATCGAGATCGCCCTGCAGCTTCAGGAAATTCTGGACCGTATTCCGGCGCACGACTTTTCCGCCATTCCCGGATTTCCCGCAGGCCGTTTCGTACATTCCGCTGGCAGTGCGAGCCTGCCCGACCGGTGGATGCTGCCAAGCACCAGCATCAGCATCCTGCGCCAGGAGGCAGGCGAACAGAGGGGCAACTTTCTGTTCTCGGCAGATTCTGTCGGCAGGATCCCAGACGACTATGCCGTCGTGAGTGTTCTGCCCCTGCGCGCGGATCGCGGCGAGGACCTGTTTCAATATTACATCTACACACCCGGCAATCTCATTGCCCCGCACTGGTATGAATATATCGAGGCCGGTCCGAACTGGCTCCATGGACATTTCGCCGACCAGGCCTACTGGCAGTGGCTGGCGCTCCTCACCCTGCTCGCGGCCTATGCGGCCTGCGCGGGTTTCTTCATCCGCTGGCGCAAGTGGCGGGCCGTATCCGTGGATGAACGCACCCGGGTCGGTCACTCGATCCTCAACCCCGTTCTCGTGATCCTGAGCGCGGTGGTTTTCCGCTATCTGTGTGAGGATCATATCAACATCACCGGCGCGGTGCTTGTCGCGATCACGACCATCACGACGGCGGTGATCTGGTCCGCAACCGCCTGGCTCGTCTATCACGCGCTGCAACTGATCTATCTGTGGTTCGTACGCGGACCGGGCACGGCGCGGCAGGGTCTCGACGCCAGCTTGCTGCGAACCGGCTTCCGGGTGTTTTCCCTGGCCATCGCCCTGATCGTTCTCGGATACGGAGCCACCCAGATCGGCATCCCGATCTACGGCGTCATCGCCGGTCTGGGCGTCGGCGGTCTGGCTATCGCGCTCGCGGCCCAGCCAACGATTGAAAATCTGATCGGAGGCGTCATTCTCTATGCCGACCGGATGGTCCGTGTCGGCGAGTTCTGCCAATGTGACGAACTTGCCGGCACCATTGAATCCATCGGGATCAGGTCGACGCGTATCCGCGCGCTCGACAGGACGGTCATCACCATCGCCAATGCCGATCTCGCCAGACGCAAGATCATCAATTTCAGCGAGCGCGACCAGTTTCATTTCCGGCACATATTCGGACTGCGATACGACACGGAACCGGAGAACCTGAAAAAGATTCTTGCCGCGATTCGTGACTATCTGACCGCCCACGAGAGGGTTCTTGCCGATACGACACGTGTCCGGATGATCGGTTTCAACGACTATGCCGTCCCGGTCGAGGCCTATGCCTATGTGCTCGCTCCGGACTATTCCGGGTTCCTTGAAATACAGGAGCAGATGCTCTTCGACATTCGCGCCATCATAGAGACCAATGGCTCGGGCTTCGCGTATCCTTCCTCCACCGTCTACCTGTCCAGGGACAGCGAAATGCCGGCCGAAACCATCGGTCGGCAGACCGGAAAGGACCGGCGGGTCGCCTGAGGGCAAGACTGTCGCAAGCGGCGCAAGCAAACGGAAAAGAGCGCAATATCCATTTGCGCTCAAAGCTCTGTTGTGGCCTTTTAGGGTCCTTCCGAAAGAGGCCGTTTCGGTTCGGCCCGCTCGAATCCGTTAAAATTTCAAGGATCCATCATGAGTTCCATCGATAAGGTCTTGTCGCATATCGACGCCAATCTCGAGTCCAGTCTCGAGCGTCTGTTTCATCTTCTTAAAATCAAGAGCATTTCCACAGACCCGGCCTTCGCCGAGCCCTGCCGCGAAGCCGCCACCTGGCTCGCCGGCGAATTGAACTCGATTGGAATTGCGGCATCGGTTCGCAGCACCAGCGGTCATCCAATGGTTGTCGGCCACCGCCAGTCCGGAAAACCGGGCCCGCATGTGCTGTTTTACGGCCATTATGATGTTCAGCCGGTCGACCCGCTCGACCTGTGGGACAGGGATCCTTTCGATCCTGCCATCGTCACGCGTGAGGACGGCACCAGGGTGATCGTCGCCCGAGGCGCATCCGACGACAAGGGTCAGCTCATGACCTTCGTCGAGGCTGCCCGCGCTTTCATCGCCGAAACCGGTGATCTGCCTGTGGACGTCACCATCCTGTTCGAGGGGGAAGAAGAATCCGGCTCGCCATCTCTTCACCCCTTTCTCAAAGCCAACAAGGACGAACTGTCCTGCGACCTCGCACTCGTTTGCGACACCGGCATGTGGGATCCTTCGACCCCGGCAATCTCCGTCATGCTGCGCGGCATGGTGGGCGACGAAATCATCGTCAAGGCGGCCAGCCGTGACCTGCATTCGGGCATGTATGGCGGTTCGGCGCAGAACCCGAACCATATCGTGGCGAACATCATCGCAGGCCTGCATGATGAAAACGGCCGGGTCACGCTGCCCGGTTTCTACGATGGCGTCATCGAAGTGCCGGACCAGGTAAAGCAGATGTGGGAGAAGCTCGGATTTACCGCCGAGAGTTTCCTTGGCGAGGTCGGACTGGAATTCCCCCGCGGTGAAAAGGACCGCACGGCGCTGGAGCATATCTGGACCCGCCCGACCGCGGAAGTGAACGGCATGTGGGGCGGCTATCAGGGTGCGGGATCCAAGACCGTCATTCCGGCCGAAGCCCATGCCAAGTTCACGTTCCGGCTGGTCGGCGATCAGGACCCGACAAAGGTGCAGGAGAGCTTCCGCGCCTATGTCCGCTCGAAAATTCCCGCCGACTGCACCGTGGACTTCATCGCCAAGGAGGGCAGCCCCGCCCTGCGCCTCGACTTTGCAATGCCGGCGCTGGAAAAAGGCAAGAAGGCGCTCAAGGATGAATGGGGCAAGGAGGCCGCACTTACCGGCATGGGTGGTTCCATCCCGATCGTCGGCGATTTCAAGCGCATGCTGGGCATGGATTCCCTTCTCATCGGCTTCGCCCAGGATGATGACCAGATCCATTCCCCGAACGAAAAATACAATCTGACCAGCTTCCACAAGGGCATCCGGTCCTGGGCCCGCGTCCTGAACGAACTGGCGGACGAGTGAATTGAGATAACATGTCCCGTGTCGGGAACGACGCGGGATGGTCCGATATTGTCAAATGGAACCTTTTTCAGCTTTCCTTGTTCCCCCGTGAAAGCCTCGGTTCCGGCAGGCGCCACAAGCACCCGGCCACCCCACAGGAGTGTACTTATGAAATCTCTTTGCGTCTTTTGCGGCTCCAGCCACGGCGCCAGTGAAGCTTATGGCCAGGCTGCGGCGGCAACCGGCCGTGTCATCGCCGAGCGGGGTTACCGGCTTGTCTACGGCGGCGCCAAGGTCGGATTGATGGGAACGGTCGCGGACGCGACCCTTGCGGCCGGCGGCGAGGTGATCGGCGTTCTGCCGGAAGCCCTCCAGGAAAAGGAGATCGGGCACCAGGGCCTGAGCGAACTGCACCTTGTCGGCTCGATGCACGAGCGCAAGGCATTGATGGCCGATCTCTCCGACGGCTTCATCGCCCTGCCCGGCGGTGTCGGCACGCTGGAGGAAATTTTCGAGGTCTGGACCTGGGGCCAGCTCGGTTATCATCAAAAGCCATGCGGCTTCTTGAACATCGAAGGATACTACGATCACCTGATCGCCTTTCTCGATCACCAGACCCGGGAGGGCTTTACCAAAAAGGTGATGCGCGACATGGCGATGTTCGCCGGCACGCCGGAGGGCCTGGTCGAACAATTCAATTCCTACACACCGCCCACGTCTCCCAAATGGATTAACCGGGAGGAAACCTGAGCATTTGCGGGATTGATTTCCCGGGCATCGGGTGGATCCGGGTCGATTGTCCACAGGACAATCTGCTCCCTTTGCAAACAGGACGTTAGTTGGTAAGTCCGTTGTCCAGACCGCGCTCCGACGCGCGGCCGAAACTCTTTCCGAGAAATGTTTATGCGTAAAAGAGCTGCCGGTTTTGCATGTCTACTTGCTCTTACAGGAGCCGCGTGTTCTCCCACCTCCGATTATGACGGCACATCCGGCCGTCTGGTCAGGACCTCAAATCTGACATTGGTGCAGATCACCGAGGACAGTATCGGCGGGATCACCAGCGAGACCACTTACGGCTCGAAGGCAATCGAAGCCGCCCTGCCCGGCTTCACCACGGAAGGCATTCAGACCGCCGAGGAAGACAGGACGGAATGGGCACTGGCCGCCTTCAACAGCGATGGCTTCCAGGTCCTTCAGATCTTCAAGGGCAATGACGGCAAGGTCCGCACAGTACACGGTGTGACCCATCATCTTCAGGGCCCTAACGGCGAACGCATCGGCATGACCTTCGGAGAAGTCGGCTCGGCCCGCGTGGACTGCCGTGTCGGCAACAACCTTTGGCGCGGCATGGCGATCTGCAAATCGCAGGGTCATCCGAATGTCGAGCTGGTCTACGCAATCCCCGGATACCAGGGCCCGTTCGATCAGCTGCCGGCGTCCAACGACCTGTTCGACGCCGAACTTCAGCGTATTCTCTGGACGCCGAAGAGCTAGGGCGTAAACTCATAAATGAAGATGAAATGGTTTGAGGCGAATTGGTCTTCATCAAGGAGCGAAAGCGCAGGAAATGTGGTTCATTTTCAAGCCTTTTGCGACGCAGAGGAGGACCAATTCGGTCAAATCCGAAGGACATGGAAATGGCTTCACCCCTTGTCGTCAGCGTGCTTGACCGGGCAGGAAGCCCGCTCATCGCACGCTTCCTAACGGGGTTTCGCCATTTCCCATGCCATTTCGTCTTCATTTATGAGTTTACGCCCTGGGCTACCGACCCTGGTTAGGCCTAGACATGTGGTTTCGAGCGCACCGTCACGTCGCCGACCGGACGCCAGATATTGCGCTGCTTCAGGGTCTTTTCGGCAAAATCGGCCAACGACATCAGCATCGGCATCTCCCGATCCTTCAGGAAAGGCAGCGACTTGATGTCGAGGCCGGTCCAGGGCAGGAAAGGATTGCGCCGCATGTGCCAGTGGATTTCCGAACGGACCGTCGGCTTGTCCGAAGGCGTCCGGCCGTGAAAGGCGAAAGTGTCGGCGACCACAAGCGTGTTCTCAGGCACCGCCATCCTGACCGGCTGCGGCAGACCGAGCGCTGAAAACTCATCGGCCCTGATCCGGAACGAGCCGCTGGCATGATGGGAGCGCGGGTCCTTTGAGGCTGACAGGGAACACTGGTATTCCCATTCCAGCCGTTCCGGTGTCAGCTTGTGCGATCCCGGCACGAAAAAGAACGGCCCGTCCTCCTCGCCTACATCCTGCAGGAACAGCCAGGCCTTGGAGGTCGCGTGGAACGTGTCCGCATGGGCGTCCGATTGCGGGTCCTTCTTCTTGACCTTCAGCGGCTCGACCAGCACGGTTTGCAGGAAATTGAGCGGTTGCCCGCCATGGGAGGCGGCGTAGCGGATCATGGCGAGCGCGCGCGGATCGCGTACGGCCGCTGCCAGGGCGGCATTCCTTCGCAGAACGTCCGGCGGCAGCAGTGTCATGCGGGTCACCGCCTGCCCCTGACGCATTTCCCGGGTCTCGAACGGCTGATTGAAGGCTTCATCCTTCAACTGCCTGAAAACCTCTTCCGGCAGGAAATTCTTGACCAGGAAATAGCCGTTCTCGTCGAAAAACGCGCGCTGTTCGGGATCGACGCTCTTCGCGAGACGGGCGCGCCGCCGCGATGCCAGATTCGCCGCGATCCCCACCCGCTTCCGATGCAGGCCCCAGGTGTTCAGCCGTTCGTTGCCGAGGATGGGATTCTTGCGCGGAGACTTGTCCATCCCGGCAAGACCAATAAGCCAGAGAGGGGCCTTCAGATAGGATAAGGGCGTCATGCTGTACCGGTAAATGCAGAAAAAATCATCTTCCCGTATCTATCAGATTTACCCGGATTTTCACAATGGAGATAATCGCCCGGACTAGTGCCGGCGTCAGTCCGGGCGGATCGGACACCATGTTCACCCTTTTGCGACCGTGACCTTTACCGATTCCTGCGGTAAAGCCTTGAAGCATGATGACCAAGGCACGATCCATCGATCCGGAGCAGCTTGCCTGCGATCTGAAAGCGGGAAAGCGCGCCGCGTTGGCTCGGGCGATCACGCTGGTGGAATCGAAAAAAACCGATCACCGGCGCCTCGCTCATCGCCTGGTCCAGAAGCTCCTGCCTCTGACCGGAAGGGCCCTGCGCGTCGGAATCACCGGCGTGCCGGGCGTCGGCAAATCCACGACGATCGACACGCTCGGTTCAAATCTAACCGCCGCGGGGCACAAGGTTGCGGTTCTTGCCGTCGATCCCTCTTCCACCCGCACTGGCGGATCGATCCTCGGCGACAAGACCCGCATGGCAAGGCTGGCGGTCGATCCGAACGCCTTCATCCGCCCGTCCCCCTCCGCCGGCACACTCGGAGGCGTTGCCGCCAAGACCCGCGAAACGATGCTCTTGTGCGAGGCGGCGGGCTTTGACGTGATCCTCGTGGAAACCGTCGGCATCGGCCAGTCGGAAACAACGGTTGCCGACATGGTCGACTTCTTCCTCGTCCTGATGCTGCCCGGCGCGGGCGACGAGCTTCAGGGGATCAAGAAGGGCGTACTGGAAATCGCCGACATGATCGCGGTCAACAAGGCCGAGGGAGACGGGCTGACAAGCGCCAGATCCGCCGCGTCGAACTACCGTGCGGCGCTGCATATCCTCGCCCCCAGGTCCCCGACGTGGACACCGCCGGTGATCACGGTCTCGGGCCTCGCCAATGAGGGCTTGGACCATCTCTGGGAGCAGATCGGCATCTACCGCGAACGCACACAGGCCAGTGGCGAATGGCAGGAAAAACGCAGCCGGCAGCAAGTTGCCTGGATGTGGGACATGCTGCGCCAGCGGATGATGGAAGCACTCACGACCAACCGGCACACCGCCGACCGTCTGAAAACCCTGGAAGCCAGCGTTCGTGACGGCACGACAGCCGTTTCCTTCGCCGTGGACGAATTGGCACAGCTGATGGGCCTGGAGGAATGAGCGGCGAATGAAACACACGGCCAAAACCATTCTGGTCACAGGCTTCTCGCCGTTTCCGGGCGCTCCGTTAAATCCGACCGAGAGACTGATGCGCCGTCTGCCGATACGGCTGGGCGGCAACCGGTCCGGCACCCGTTTCCTGTTTCATGTCCTGCCGACGACCTGGGCCGGCCGGGCGGAGGTGACGGACAGGCTCCGACGTGACATCCGGCCGGACGCGATTGTTCATTTTGGCGTCGACGGCACCCGCCGCACGCTCAATATCGAAACCCGTGCGGTCAACCGAGCGATCCGCGTTCGCCTCGACGCCGAGGGCAATGCGCCCGCACGACCGGAACTCGGCGTTGGCTCCGAACGCGCGCGCAGCAGCACCCTGCCCGGCCAGGCACTTTGCCGGGCGGCCCGGTCAGCAGGCGCGCCCGCGCTCGTGTCCACCGATGCCGGCACCTATCTGTGCAACGCCACGCTCTGGGACTCCATCGGCTCCGGCATTCCGAGCGTCTTCGTGCATGTTCCCGCGCTGCCCAAGGGTCGCCACGACAGGCGCCCGCCCTATCATGTCGTTGAAGACGCTGCGGTCCGTCTGCTTCAGGAAACCGCCAGACGCTTGCGCTGAAGCGCCTAAGGATAGGAACTCAACCGGCACACCTCTTGCTCCGTCCGGAAAGGAAACCGGATCGCTTCCCATTCCGGGACGCTGAAAGCAACTGGTCGGAGCCCATGACACGAGAAACATCAAAACTGAACCGCCGAGCGTTTCTTGCCGGGACAGCTTTGTGCCTTTCCGGGACAGCGGCTTTTGCGCAAATGAAGGTCGCCGACCTCAGGGGCTCCATAGATTCCGCGGAACTTGGGCTGGTTCCCAACGCCTCGGACGATCAGACTGCCCAGTTCCAGAACGCTGTCAATCGCGCCGTTGAACGCGGCCGGGCGCTGTTTCTGCCTGCCGGCACCTATCCCGTCGCCAATCTGCGGCTGCCATCCGGCACGCTCATCGTCGGCGTTCCGGGCCGCACGCGGCTTGTCTATCAGGGCGGCGGTGGACAGCTCATCCGCGCCGAAGGTGTCAGCAACATCGGCCTCACCGGACTCACCTTCGACGGCGCCAACCGCTCCATTGGCGACTTTACAGAAGGCCTGCTGCACTTCATCGGCGTCCGCAATGCCGTGCTGGACAATTGTGAGATCACCGGTTCGTCCAAAATGGGCCTCGTCATGGACCGTTGCTCCGGCCGGGTGGAAAACTGCCGTATTTCCGGCGCCGCCGAAGCCGGCCTCAGATCCAACGAGGCCGACGGCCTCGCGATTACCGGCAACACGGTCACCGATTGCGCCAATGGCGGCATCTGGGTGCATCGCTGGCGCGAGGGAGAGGACGGGACCATCGTCTCCGGCAACCGTGTGGAGCGCATCGGCGCCCGCTACGGCGGCACGGGACAGTTCGGCAACGGCATCAACGTGTTCCGCGCCCACGGCGTGATGATATCCAACAACCGGATCGCGGATTGCGCCTTTTCCGCCATCCGCTCCAACACCGGATCGAATGTGCAGATCATCGGCAACTCCTGCCAGCGCTCCGGCGAGACCGGTATCTATTCCGAGTTCGGCTTCGAGGGTGCGATCATTTCGGACAATATCGTCGACGGCGGCACGACGGGGATTTCAATCGCCAATTTCATGGATGGCGGCCGCATGGCGGTCTGCTCCGGAAATCTCGTCCGCAACATTTCCGACGTCGGCCCCTACCCTTCTGAAGTCGCGGGGTTCGGTATCGGTATTTCCGCGGAAGCCGACACCGCTCTGACCGGCAACGTGATCGAGGGCGCGCCGAAATTCGGCATGCTGCTCGGCTGGGGACCCTACATGCGCAACATCGCCGCTTCCCAGAATATCATCCGGGATTGCGGCACGGGCATTGCCGTCACCGTGGTGGAGGGCGCCGGGCCGGCCGTCATCACAAACAATATCGTTCAGGGTGCAAAATCAGGATCGATCAACGGCTTCCGCTGGCTGGATAAGGTTACAGGTGAGCTCAACAACGCTTCGGAGTTTGCCAACCTGACCATAGAAGGCAATCAGATCGCGGCTTGAGTATCCACTTCCCCAGATGACAACATGACTGCAATTTTCAGCCGCCATCAGCCGAGGGAAAACCTCAGGGACAGGCAGGACAGGCCGCCGTCTACCTTGCGCGCCTCATGGGTCGGCAGCACCACCGTATCGAACCCGGCGGCTCGTATGGCGGCAAGTGTCTTCGGATAGCCTTCAGGCACGAGCACCACGTCGTTCACACGGATGACGTTGGCCGCATAGTCCTCGCCTTCCGGCACCTCGATCACCCGTCGGTCTGCGAAAAAGCCGCTTTCCGCCATGACTGTCGTTGCCAGAATGACGCCGTCTCCCAGCGTCGAGCAGGCCGTCTTGAAATGCAGCACCCCTTCCGGTGTGTCGCAGACTTCGGCCCTGTAGCCCCAGGCGCCGAGCAGATCCGCAAAAGCCTGCGCGCCGTCTTTGTCCGTTCGGGCGGACAGGCCGATCAGGATGACATCGTCCAGCATCAGGACATCGCCGCCGTCCACATGACCCGACCCCGGCAACTCGGCGACCTTGCCGAATTGCCTGTCCAGCGCGGCACGAATTTCCCTGCCCTCACCCAGACGGCTTTCGGTTCCCGGCCTGAGCTGGATCGCGCCCTCCGGAAGGCAGAAGGCCGGGTCTTCGACGAAACAGCTGTCCGGATAATTCTCCAGCGGCGGCAGGACCTCCACCGCGAGACCGGCGTCCCGTAAAGCCTTCACGTAAAGACCGTGTTCTTTTCGAAACGTCTCGCCACTCGGATTGCCCGCATCGACCGCCCGCAGCCCCCTTGAGACACTGTCCGCGGGGGTTCTGGTGATTGCATGGGTGAAACGAAAAGACAGTCCGGCCCGATGTGGCATGAGAAGTCTCCAGACAGAATGACGGAAAAAGAGCTGCGGTCTGGCCTCAGTTGAGTGCTGATTTCAGCTCTGACAGAAACTCCGGCCTTGGCCTGATGTGCCCGGCCTGAATTCCACGCCGCGTCAGAACCGGAGGGTTGACGAGACCGTCAAGAAGCACGGCTTCGTCGTCATTGAGGTCGAGCATCGTCTCGATGACGGTGGCCATCATCACTTCGGCTGCGCGCTTTGCGCCGTCCTCGCATTTGAGCGCGACACCAAAACCGAGCTCGGGTATGGACGCGCAGAACACCCCTTCCGCACCGGTCTTGACAAAGACCCTGCCACGGAAGCCCTCCATCACCTTGGTGCAGAACCGGTCTGCCCCCGCAACCATGTAGGGCTCGTTGATACAGGCATCGAACAGCCGCTGCGCAGCGTCAGCCCGCAAAGGCTCCAGGCCCTCACCGGTCCCGAAGGCGGCAAATGCCCGGGCAAAGCTCTTCAGTGGCGAAGCATAGGTCGGAATGGAGCAGCCGTCCGTGCCGCAGACGTCTTCGGTCAAGGCGTCGCCGGTCAGTTGTTCCATGACCAGCCGGATTTCCCGCTGGACAGGATGGAAAGGCTCGACATAGCCGCGTGTTTCCACGCCCATCACCTTAGCGAGCCCGAGGAACCCGGCATGCTTGCCCGAACAGTTGTTGTGCAATCCGCAAGGCGTTTCGTCGGCGAGGATCAGTTTGGCCGCATCCTCCATGCGCTGTGGCCATTGCGGCCCGCACTCCAGCGCGTCTTCGGTGAGGCCGGCCTTCAACAGCATGACCCTGGCGGCGTTGGCATGCATTTCCTCGCCGTTGTGGGAGGCGCAGGCAAGCGCCAGTTCGGCATCCGTCAGCGCCAGCGCTTCCGCGGCGCCCGATTCCACCAGCGGCAGAGCCTGCATCGCCTTGATGGCGGACCTTGGAAACACCCGGGCCTCCACATCGCCGATCCCGCAAACGAGTTTGCCGGCGGCATCGCAGACCGCCACACTGCCGCGGTGAAGACTCTCGGTCAGGCTACCGCGGGTAACATCCACGAGTGCGGGATTGTCCATGTGGTTTCTCATCCGGAACAGGGTCATTTTCCGCGTCCGCCTGAACGCGAAATATTTCAAGCAGATAACCTAGGCGGATTCGGCCCGCGCCGCAGTCAAAAAGACAGAGAGCCGCGCCAGGGCTTCATCGATCACATTCTCCTGCTTGCAGAAACAGAAGCGAATATAACCGGTGGGCGCGTCGGATCCGTAGAAGGCCGAAACGGGCACGGCAGCAACGCCTGCCTGCTTCACCAGGGTCTCGCAGGCCTCGACATCCGTTCTGCCAAGTCCGAGACCTGCAAAGCCGCACGTCAGGAAATAGGTCGCCTTGCAGGGAAGAACGGTGAAACCGAGAGCGGCCAGACCGTGCGCCATCCGGTCACGCTTCGTCATGAGGTCGTGCTCGAAGGTCTGATAGTAACCGTCGTCCTTGCGCAGGCCGAAGGCAACCGCCTTTTGCAGAGCCGGAGGCGTGGTGAACGTCACCCACTGATGCGCCTTGGCGATCGGGTCCAACAGGCCGGCAGGTCCGGTGACATAGCCGACCTTCCATCCGGTCAGAGAGAACGTCTTGCCGGCGGACCCGATCCGCACCGTGCGCTCACGCATGCCTTCAAAGGTCATGAGAGGTTTGTGTGCAAGGCCGTCGAACACCAGATGCTCATAGACTTCGTCGCAGATCGCGTAGGCATCGTGCCTGACGCAAAGGTCCGTGATGAATTGCAGTTCGTCGTCCGAGAACACCTTGGCGGTCGGGTTCATCGGATTGTTGAGGAGAATGGCCTTGGTCTTGTCTGAAAAGGCGTTCTGCAGCGCCTGCCTGTCCAGTTGCCACCCCGGCGGTGTGACCCGCACGCGGACAGGCACCCCGCCCGCCCGTTTTACAATCGGCAGATAGCAGTCATACAGCGGTTCGATCAGCACCACATCATCGCCGGGGGACACAAGCGCGAGAATACAGTCGGCGAGTGCCTCCGTTGCACCCGACGTCACCAGAACCTCGCTCATGGGGTCAATGTCGAGACCGTAAAAACGCTTGTTCGTCTCCGCGACCGCCTGACGCAAGTCCGGCACCCCGAGCATCGGCGGATACTGGTTCGGCCCCTCCTGCAGCGCCCGTGCTGCAACCTCGCGGATATCTTCCGGGCCGTCCACATCGGGAAACCCCTGCCCCAGATTGACCGCCCCATGAGCCATGGCAAGACGGGACATGGTTTCGAACACGGTTGTATCGATGCCGGTAAACACAGGATTGGTCGGCTTCATGGTTCCTCCCGGAAGGCTTTTTCGCCGGTTCTTCTAATCCTCCGGAAGGTGTGCGTCGAGATTTTTCTGCCGCCTTGAAGACAGTCGAACCCTTGTCCGGATCTGCGTCGCAATGAACCGGTCATCCCCTCGCCCGCTACAAATGCAGATCGGGGCATTGAAAATATCAGCTCATTTCGTGACTGAGCCGGGTCAACTGTTTGGTCGGGTGTTCGCGCCGGTTGGAACCGTCCTGCTCCTCACCTTTGGCCGCCCCCAACTGGCGTCTGAGAACGTCCTCCAACTGGGGGACCAGATCGGCGTGCTTCTCATGCAAGAAATGATAGAAGGCGACTTCCTTCAAGGGAGGCTGAAGCGAAAAAACATCGCTCAATCCCATTTCCCTGATCAGGCGCTGGCCGGAACTCTCGCTTATGACGACCACGTCGACCCGATCCCGGACCAGCATCTCAAGAAGCTGTTCGGGTTTTTCCGCGGTCCATACTTCCGAAAAGCCTTCGGTAAGCTCATGGCCGAAGCGCGCGCCGGATATATGCCCTGCTCTGAGATACTGGAGCTCGGAAAGTGATTTTCCCAGCAGTTGAGGATTCCGGGTAAAGGCAGAAATATGCGAGACCGCAACAGGCACATCGACCCGGATCAATGTCCTGTGACGGTCATCGACGTTTTTAACCCGCACGAGTTCGCCGTCGGTTTTGCCCGAAGCCGCATCGAGAAGGGCCCGGCGCGGATTCGAAATGACCGTCTCGATCTGAATGCCCAATTCGGCATAGGCCTGGGAAAGGATCTGTTCGGCGACGGGTGTCAAGCCTGGCGCTACAAAGCCCGAGAAGCGCAGTTTCTCTTGCGCGGATACACTGCCCGCGGATGCCAGAATGCCCAAAAGGGCACAGACAAGTAGCCGGCGCATATATTCCCCCCGTGGTCTGCAGCTGTCCGAGCCTTCGAAATCACGACTTTTCCGGACAGAATACCGGACATTCAACCCGTCATAACTCTAGGGGCAGCTATCGGAAAAATGCAACCTGTCGGCTTTGCGCTCGTAGATAATCACATTGTCCGATTTGACGTGCGGACAACGCTCCTATCAGCATGAAGACATGCTGCTTCTGCTGCGAAACAACAGAACAGGCAAGTTCCGCTAAGACGGCCCGTGAGAATATTCCCGGGCAATTCTATCGAGATAGCCCTCATCGCCAAGATCCCGGATGATACTGTTCAGCACGTCAATCCGGCGGGCCCAAACGGATTTTCTGGAGACTCCGAGAAATAGATCGACGGCGGCGCCCGGGCTGTAAGGCGCCTTTTCGACGAGGGAAGCCAGCCCCTGCTCTTTGATATAGTAATCGAACTGGCAATCCGTCCCGATCACGACTGCGATTCTGCGCTTCAGCAGCATGTCCAGGAGGGTCTGCTCCGCCGGAACCCCGACCTTGTTCAAGGTTGCGTCCTTGTCGAACCGGTCGAAGTGGGCCGAATGCAGCACATAGCCGATCTGACGTCCTGAAAGATCCGGGTAGCCGCGAATTTCCTGTGACACGCCGCGCAACGCATAGAAGGCAGTCCTGCATTTGGAATAGGGCATATCGGTGTAGACGATGTATTCCGCCTGTTCGGCCCGGTAAGCCAGGCCGGTCATCACATCGACGGCTCCGCTCTGCATCGAGGCGAGCCCCCGCCCCCATGGCATCTGGGCCACCTTCAGGTCCGCATCGCTTCGCCGGGCAATCTCTCTGATGAGATCCACATCCGGCCCCGACTTGCTTTTGGATACCGATATCGCCCCCGGAGACCATTTATCCGTTGCCAGCAGCATCTCGGTCGCCTTTACCGGAAAAGCCGAAGCTGCAAGCACTAGAAACAGCGACAAGTACCGTAGAGGAATAAACGACATGTGGCTGTCCTGAATTCTAATAAACCTTGTGAATATTAGTAGTGATATTAATTAACAATATCAGAAAGTTAGCGCTAATTGATTCTACTTTAAGCAATTTCCGGTCAAACAACTGTAAACGCTGGGTCACCTTTCACTTCAGTTCCAACAAAGACACCGCCATTCCTGCGGTACCGGACCCGCTTTCTCCGTGTGGAACCGAGTTGCGCTTAAGGCCTGAATTTGACAGAGATTGAGCTATAGTCGTTTCCCCGGCCTGTCGCGGGTCGCACTACGGCAGTCGAAGCGCAGAAAGAAATCGTGCCACAGCGTAAAAAACTCTTCATTACACCAACGCTGGCAACCGTCATCGGAAGTTTCGTTCTGATCACAGCCGCAGCGATTCTGTTGATTCAGGCTGTCACCTCGCAGAAGATCGTCCGCCAGTTGGGGGGCGAACTGGTCGACCTCGGCCTGGAGTCCGCGCAAACCGCCTTTGTCGAACAACTCCATGCGGTCACGGAAACCGGGGAATACACGAAACGCGCCTGGCAAGAGGGCGAACTCGCCTTTGACGGTCCGGACGTTTTGGTCAGCTATCTCTTTGGTGCCCTTGCCCCTACGGAGCAGGTTTCCTTTCTGGTTCTGGTCGATGAAACCGGCAAAGGCGTGGATGTGGACCGCGGCGACGCCGATGGCGAGTTGCTCGGCGGTGACGTCGATCTTGCGGCCGACATCCCTGAGCTCCTGCCGCTCACGGAAAAAGCCGCCGCCGGACCTGAACCTTTCTGGAGCGACGCCCTGTTCATGCAGGAGCGCGATCACAGTTATTTCGTCTATGTCCAGCCGCTTCACGAAGACGGGGAATATCGCGGCAGCCTTCTGATCGGCATGTCTCTCGACAGGATGTCCGAGATCACCTGGTTCATTTCAACAGACGAGATGTCTGTGTTCCTGATGAAGGAAGGCGGCCACGAAATCATTGCCCATCAGGACCTGCACGAAAAATTCGATCATCTGAGCGTTGAAACGCCCCTGCTTCATGTCAGTCAGGTTTCCGACGGGTTCCTGGCGGCGTTTGAAGACATGAAGAAGCTTGAAAATATCGCGTTCGACATCGCCGAAGGGCTGGATCTTCACTCCGGTCAGGATGAAAACGGAAACAAGCGCTTCGTCGTGCTCGAGCAGCAGAACGAAAACCTGAAGGGTCTGCCCGCGCGCATCGGTGTGCATTTCCCTGCCGGCTATCTAGACCAGCCGCTTGAGGAACTGATGGTTGCGATCATCGTCGGCACCGGCCTCCTTCTGATGTCCTTGTTCGGCGCCGCGTTTCTGGCCCGCCGCATTGCCCGGCCGGTTCAGCGCGCATCGATAGCAGCCATCCAGGTGGCGAACCTGAACCTGAACGACGTCGAACCGCTGCCCGGCAGCGTTATCCGCGAACTGGATGACCTGTCCGGCGGGTTCAATTCGATGGTCTCCGGCCTGAAGGCGTTCAGCCGTTATGTCCCCAGAACCCTCGTTCAGAAACTCCTGCGCGAAGGACGTGCCGACGCGCCTCCCGAAGCGCGAGAGGTCGCTGTGCTGTTCACCGACATCGCCGGTTTCACCTCCGCCTCCGAAGGCATGTCGGCAACACAGACCGCCGACTTCGTCAATCATCACATGTCCCTGCTCGGTGCCGAGATCACCAGACAGGACGGCACCATAGACAAATATATCGGCGACAGCGTCATGGCTTTCTGGGGCGCGCCGGAACATCTTGACAACCCGGCGGAACCGGCCGCCCACGCCGCCCTGGGCATGGCAAGAGCCATACACGCGGACAATCAGGCCCGTATCGGGCGCGGCGAGGCCCCGGTCCGCATCCGCATCGGCATCCATGCCGGACCTCTCGTCGTCGGCGACATCGGCGCTCCGGAACGGGTCAACTACACCGTCATCGGCGACACGGTGAATGCCGCCTCCCGGCTGGAAAGCCTGGGCAAGGAAATCGACGGCGCGGCAGAGGTCATCATTCTCGCCTCTGAAGAAATCACCCGCAGGCTCGGTCCGGACATAGAGCTGCAACCGATCGGACCGCAACGGGTCAAGGGCAAGGCTGAACCGCTGCGCGTGGCGCGGCTGGTGGTCTGATCCTGGCCTGTCTCAGATCAAAACCTGCGGCAAAAATCAGTCTGAAAAAATATATCCGCACGCCACTGGAGTATGGATCGATCCGATCCCGTCGGATCTGGCGCCGCTGGTAAAATCAGAGGATCGCAAGGCGTCAGATTGTTTATTCATACTGCAGCAGCTTCTCATTGACGGCGTCCACCGCCCGCAGCCGCTCTCTGCCCTCCCGGCCGCTGAACAAGGTGGCACGCACGACGACCTGGTGGCAAAGCGCCAGCACGGCGGCATGATTGAACTGCGGACCTTCCGAATGGGTGCGGCAATGGAAATGCCAGCGCGCGCCGGAATGGCGCGGCATGCTCTCGTCGGATATCAGCGCAAGCTCGCCGCCGGTTTCCGTCACCGCGTCCAAAAGGCGGCTGGTGCCGGCCATCCGACGGCGAAGCACGATCGCGATCACCAGATCGCCCTTTTCGATCCGCGCCACATGCTCGCCGAGGGTCTCGCCGCCTTGCGGGAAGACCACCACCTCGGGAACGATCTTGGTAAGCTGCCAATAGAGGTACTGCGCGAAGGAATGACTTATGCGCTGCCCGGCAATCCAGACCTTGCGTGTCGAAATGACGGCCCGCGACAACGCGTCGAGATCGGCCGCGCTGAGCTTGCTGAAGGTCCAGTCGAGATTGTCCTTGTCTTCGCGCATGTCCATGGCCAACGCCGCGGCGTTCGCCTCCGGCTCGGCGTGGGCGAAAAACAATCGTGATCCGGTCTCGCGCTCGTCGCGCACGGCCTTCCTGGCCTTGTCGTAGCTTTCGAAGCCGATGCGCCGTACAAAGCGGGACACCGTGGCCTTGGAGACCTCACACAGCCGTGCCAACTCCTGGGCATCATAGCTGCCGAGCTCACCCGGAAAGTCGAGAAGGAATTCAGCAAGGCGCCGCTCCGCCGGACTGAGCACCGGCAAAACACGCTGCACCCTGCGCAGGAACGGCTCGTCATCACTGTGATTTTGAAACTCTGATTTCATCTCGTCAATTAACGGTTTCACTGCTGAAATTGCAAGGGCCCTCCGTAATCGCCGTGAGAAGTGGAGTATTCCTGAACCACAACCCGTGAAATCCGACAAGAAACGTGGCATTTCCGGGCCATTTTCCGCCTAGGACTTCACCAGCCTGACCAAATTTATTGCACTTGCCGGATTTGCCTGTTTTTCCGCTTGCGGTGAGTATGAAACTGTAATTTCATTTTTTGGAAATTGAATTTCGTGTTCACAGTTCCGTATTCAGACCCAGGAGTTCCGCCATGCCTGCCACTTCCAGACTGACGATTGCCATCCTTGCCACCGGCATTGCCGTGACTGCTCCGGCGGCATTTGCCGCTGATTATCCGGAGCGTCCGGTGCGCATTCTCGTATCGTTCCCGCCGGGCGGATCGAGCGATCTCGTTGCCCGTCTCCTGGCGGAAAAGCTGAGCGGCGAACTCGGCCAGCAGTTCGTGGTGGAGAACAAGCCGGGAGCCGCGGGCACAGTAGCCGCGACAGAACTCAAGAATGCGGCCAATGACGGTTACACCCTGATGCTGTCCAACCTCACCCCGTTCAGCGTCGCACCGACCCGCTTTCCCGACACGCCTTATGACCCGATCGAGGATTTCACCCATATCGCCTATATCGGCGCGGTTCATCTCGGCATGTTCGCGTCTCCCGAACTCGGCACGCCCGACATGGCAGCCTTCACGGAAAAGGCCAGCGCCGAACCGGGCGTGCTGGACTTCGGCTCCTCAGGAGTGGGCTCCTGGGGCCATGTCTTCGCTGTCGCTTTCACCAGCGAGGCCGACGTCGAACTGTCCCACATTCCCTATAAGGGCTCCGGGCCCATGCGTCTCGACTTCCGTGCCGGAGTGATCCCGGTGATATTCGACGCCGTGCCGCAGAACCTGCCCAATGTGGAGGAAGGCAATGCCATCCCCCTCGCCGTCAGCGCCACGGAGCGCCTCGCAACGCTGCCTGACACGCCCACCTTTGTCGAACTCGGTTATGACATCGTCGCTGAAAACTGGCTGGGCATCTCGGCTCCCGCCGGCATCGACGCCAAGATAACCGGGACATTGCAGGAAGCTCTGGCGACCGCGCTGCAATCCGACGACGTCGTCAGGCAGTTCGACTCCTGGGGTATCGTCCGATCGGACATGTCGAGTGAAGCCTTCGCCGACTATGTCGCAGCTTCTGCCGAAAGCTGGGCACCGCTCGTCAGGCAGGCGAGTGAATGATGCGTATTCACCCGCTTTCCCCTTCCGGGAAAGGTCTGCCGGAAATTGCAGTCGTTGTCGTCGGCGAGGCAAATGACGACGGTTTCAACGCCAGTGGTCTGGCGGGTGCTCGGGCGGCAGCGGACGCCGGCATGGCCAGGATCAGCATCATCGACGGCCTTGCCTATGATGAGCACGCCATTACCGAAAGCCTTCTGGCAGCAATGGCGGATTTTGACGGGCTGGTTTTCATCGGCGGTCAGGGGGACAGTGTAATGCCGCACGTCGCCAGAGCCTTTGGCCGCAAGCGGTTTGCGATCGTTCAGGGCGAGAGCCGTCTGACGAACCTTGCCTGCTACGATGTCGCCCAGGAGCAATCGGCGTTTCTCGCCGGTTGCCTCGCGGCCTGGATGACACGCACGGGAACGGTCGGCCATCTGTCCGGCCACCGTGTAAGGCCGGGCCTGAAGGCCCGCGCCGCCTTCGTGGAGGGCGTGCGCCACGCCGCCCCCGAGGTTGCGGTTCTGACCTCGTTCTGCGGCTCCCAGGACGACAACCTGGTGACCCGCCAATGGGCCGATGCGCAGATCAAAGCGGGAGCGGATGTCATGTTCACGATGCTGAACGGCGCCCGCGCCGGAGCGATCGATGCCTGCCGTGCGGGGGGAATTTGGCAGATCGGCAACGCGCTCGACTGGGTGGCGCTTCATCCGGACGTCTTCCTCGCGTCTGCCCTCGCCCGCATCGACCGGGGCGTCGAACGCGCGATTGCCGATGTCGCCACAGGCAATTTACCCAATGAGAGCGTCTCGCTTGGTCTGGCGGAGGGCGATTATGTCGGCCTCAGTCTTGGCGGAGACGTCCCCGACGACATCGCCGAACGTCTTCAGCCGGTCGTTCTGGCCCTGAAGAGCGGTGACCTTAGACCCGGTGATGATTTCGGCGGTTCGGAGTTCGTTCCCGGGATGGCAGCGGAGGCAAGGGCATGATGCTGAAACGGCTCAAGCAACAGTCCGGAACGCTTCTGCTTCTGGCCATCGGGCTGTTCTTCGGGCTCGGCGCACTGTCGTTCCTCGATCCCGGCACGCCCCGGCGCATGGGACCCGGCGCCTTCCCGATGATCGCCGGCCTCGTTCTTGCCACCCTTGCCTGCATCGCACTTGTCAGGGATCTGCGGCAGGCTGCGGACTACACGCCTGCGGACTGGCGGTCCGTCGGCGCTGTTGCCGTTGCCGTCGCCCTGTTTGCGTTCGTCACACCTGTCTTCGGCGTCCTGCCGGCGGCGGGCGCCTGCGCACTTGCCGCAAGCTTTGCTGTTGGCCGCCTGTCGCACCAACGGCGGGCAGCGCTAGTGGCAGGCGCCGTCGCCGGTGTCTGGCTGATTTTCATTGTCGGGCTGAAACTGCCGCTCGAAGCGGTCAAGGGATTCTGATCCGATGCTGGACAATCTCGCGCTCGGCTTTGCCACCGCCACCACGCTTCCGAACCTACTTTACTGCTTTCTCGGGACCTTTCTGGGAACCTTCATCGGCGTCCTGCCGGGGCTTGGCCCGCTCGCCGCGGTCGCCATGCTGCTTCCGGTGTCGTTCTACCTGCCGCCCGAGACCGCGCTGGTCATGCTGGCCGGGGTTTACTACGGCGCCGAATATGGCGGTTCCATCGCCTCGATCCTGCTCAACATTCCCGGAACGCCCTCTTCGTCGATCACCTGCCTGGACGGCTATCCCATGGCCAGGCAGGGCCGCGCCGGCGTGGCGCTTCTGATGACCGCCCTCGCCTCGTTCTTCGGCGGTGTGTTCGGCATTCTCGTGATCGCAGCGCTCGCACCCGTGCTGGCGGAGTTCGCCTTGTTGCTGCAGCCCGCCGATTATTTCGCCGTCATGCTGCTCGGAATGGTGGCTGCCTCGGTGGTCAGCAATTCCGGCACCTTGCGCGGTGTGATGATGGTCTGTCTCGGAGTGCTTCTCGGCGCGGTCGGCGTTGACGTCAACAGCGGGGTCACGCGCTTTACCGGCGGCGTTCCGGACCTGCGCGACGGCGTCGGCCTTGTGGTCGTCGCCATGGGTCTCTTCGGTGTCTCCGAGGCGATGACCTCGGCACGCGGCGCAACACCGTCCTACGCCACGGAAAAAGTCTCATGGCGGCGTTTTCTGCCCCAGGCGGACGAATGGCTGCGCGCGCTTGCCCCTGCGCTGCGTGGCAGCCTCATCGGCAGTTTCTTCGGAACGCTGCCCGGCACCGGCCAGACGGTCGCCTCGTCCATCGCCTATGCCCTCGAAAAACGCGTCTCCCGCAACCGCGCGCAGTTCGGGAAGGGGGCGGTAGAGGGCGTCGTGGTGCCTGAATCGGCCAACAATGCCGCCGCCCAGACCGCGTTCATCCCGACACTGACGCTCGGCATTCCCGGCAGCACCACCATGGCGCTGATGATCGGCGCCCTGATGATCCATGGCGTCACCCCCGGCCCGCGGCTGATTTCCGAACACCCTGCCCTTTTCTGGGGCCTGATTGTCTCATTCCTGTTCGGCAATCTGTTTTTGTTGATACTCAATATTCCGCTGATCGGCATCTGGGTGCGGCTGCTGCAGATCCCCCATTATTTTCTCTATCCCGCGGTCGTCGTTCTCATTTCGATCGGCGTCTACAGCATCGATCACAGCCTGTTCGACGTCTGGACGATGCTCGCCTTCGGCTTTCTCGGCTATGTGCTGCGACTCTATCGCTACGAACCCGCTCCGCTTCTCATCGGCTTCATCCTCGGACCGATGATGGAGGAATACCTCAGACGCGCCATGTTGTTGTCGCGCGGAGACCCGATGGTCTTCCTCGAACGGCCGGGCAGTGCTGTGCTGATTGGGATTTCGGTTGCCCTTCTGGTCCTCACCGCCCTGCCGCGACGCAAACAGAATGCGTGACCGGAAACGCATCCATGGAGCGTTTCACCAGCTGCGGAAAGACGGCTCTCTCAGGCACACCGACAGGGATTTCAGATTGGTCAATGAAGCCGCTGCACCGAATGTGTGATGCAGCGGCTTCATGCCGGCCTTCCTCGTTGTCGGCGACATCGGCGCCCTGTAGTGGGTCAGGGGCAATGCCGAACCGACCAACGTGGCGCGGCAGAAGGTTCGAGGGGAGACATCCGGATCACGCCAGCCGGGTCGCCCTTGGGCTTTCCTCCATGGTGCTCATCATCATGTGAACGAGGCGTTCAGTCAGTTCCGAGCGCACCGATGCATGCTCAGGGTCGTCCCAAAGGTTCAACGTTTCTTGCGGATCGGCCTGCCGGTCGTACAGCTCCCCCCAGTCCTGATCCTTGTAGAAGGTCAGCCGCCAACGATCCGTGAGCAGGCAGCGCACACGCGCCGGTTCATTGAAACCCATGCGCGCACCGCCGTCGTGATGCTCTATCAGCAGCGCGCTGCGCGGCCCTTCCCCCCCTCCAATACTGTCGATGAGGCTTTGCCCCTGCATGCCCCTATAGGGCTTGACGCCCGCCTTCTCCAGTACGGTTGCCGCGATGTCGATCGTTGACGCGAGATCAGAGCACGTACGCCGCACCGGATCCTTCGGGTCGGCCCAGATGAAAGGCACACGGGTGATGGCGGGCAGAGGAAGCGCGCCCTTCAGCAGCAGATTGAAGTCTCCCAGATAGTCGCCGTGGTCGGACGTGAAGATGACAATCGTGTCCTCGGCCCGGCCGGAGGCCTCCAGTGCGGCCAGCACATCGCCGATCGCATCGTCGATCATCGTCGTCATGCCGGCCGTCAGCGCCATCGCCTCGCGCAGAGCCTGCTCGTCCGCATAGAACGCCGCCTGGGAGATTTCTTCCGGCACGTTGCGCTCCCACCTGTCCCGCAAATGCCGAAGCGGCGGCGGCGGATTTCTATGCGCTTCATAGGGAAGCGCAACTTCGAACTGGTCGGGTTCATACATGGACCAGTAGCGTCCGGGAGGATTGAACGGATGATGCGGATCGGGAAACGACACGAAGGAAAAGAAGGGATCCTCCTCTCCCGCCTGCACACGCAGCCAGTCCGCGGCCCGGTCCCGTATCCATGCCGTGGGATAACTCTCTTCGGGGACCGGCGTCCGATAGGCCTGCGGGCACTGGTAATTGTGCGGCAGCTCGTTCGCCGGGTCGTGCAGCTCCCGCCAGTTCTCATGGCGGCGCCGGAACCACTGACCGTAGTGTCCGCCGCAGCGATCGCCGTGACCGGTCACCATCTCGACATGCTGATAGCCGTAATACGGTGTCCGTATCGCGTAGGGCTGATCGCTGGAATAGGTGTCCGGCTCCTCCTCCTCGTAGGTCACGGGATCCGGCTTCCACGCCTCCTCGATGGGACCGGTCTCGGCACTGAGCTGCCCTTTCGGTGGCTGACCGGTAAAGGGCTGCAGGTGGCTCTTGCCAATCGCCGCTGTGCGGTAACCTGAGGCCGCGAGAACTTCGACAAACGTGTTGGCCCGCTCGGAAAGAACACATCCGTTATACCGCAGACCGTGAATCGACGGATAACGGCCGGTGAGCAGGGAAGCGCGGTTTGGCATGCAGACCGGCATGGCGACGTGGAAATCCTCAAACCGGGTGCCGCGCGCTGCCAGCGCATCGATATTGGGTGTACGCAGGGTCGGGTGACCGTAACACCCCAACCAGTCGGCGCGCTGCTGGTCCGTGACGAAAACAAGAAAATTCGGCCTGCGAGCCATCAGTTGTCCCTTTGATCAGAATGTTCCATCGGCGACTGCCGGAATCGTGAGTGCCGCATCCATGTGCTCGATCAGGAGCGCGGCCTTGGCAAGCGGGATAAGAGCGTGTTCGCGCATCAGGAATTCCGCGCGCGCGCCCTGGCACTGGCGAATGGCATCGAGCAGCCGTATGTGGTCGCGCTGGGATTCGCTCATTGCCATCAGCGCCTCCTCGCGCGGCAGGACATAGAGCATGGGCGCGGAGCGGAACGGCAGGTTCGTGGTCCGCTCAAGCGAGCGGGTCAGCGCTGCGTTGCCGGCGATCTCGGTGATTGTCGCATGAAAGGCGATGTTGATTTCAGAGAACCTCTGGAACGTCGCATGATCGCAGGCACCGGAGGCAATCAGCACCTCCAGCTCGTCAATGCAGCGAACAAGCGTGTCCTCCTGCTCCTGCGACAGGCCTTTTTCCGCCGCCAGGCGTGCGGCCATGCCTTCGAGCGTTGCGCGGACCTCGATGATCTCCCGCAAATCCTCGAGCGTGAACCGGCGAACACGAAACCCCCGGTTCGGGGCTCCCTCCACAAGCTCTTCCTGCTGAAGCGTTGCAAGAGCAAGCCGAATGGGTGTCCGCGAGACCTGAAGGAGCGAGGCCAGACCGGACTCGGTCACCCGCTCGCCCTGGGGAAGTGCGCCCTTCAGAATCAGTTCCCTCAGACGCGCCGTCACCGCCTCCGTGCTGTTGGTACCGCTAACCTCTCTGGATTGCATGCAATTACTTCTCCTTCACGCCCATTATTTTCAAGTTTTGCCGAATATTGCAACCAAAAGCGTTTGAATTGCATGCAATCATATGTCAACGTTCCCATAGCAAGGCCTGAACCGACAAGGCCGACTGATTGTTAGGAGGAGGAAACATGATAGGAATTGCAAGACTCGCTTTATGCGCCGCAGCCGTTGTCGCGACCACCGTTTACCAGGGAAGTGCTCTGGCCCAGTCGCTCAAGGTTGAAACCGGTAACTCGGCCGGTCTTACGACCTTGGTCCCGCAGCTTCTGGCCAAGTCACTGACCGAGTCCGGCGTGTCGCTGCTGATCAACTCGGACCAGACCCTGACACGCTCTGCGATGAGCCTGGGCATCGGACGTATCGATGCGGCCGTCGTTCCGCCTCCGGCCTTCAACGCCATGCAGCGCGCCGCGGGCCCTTACCAGAAAGCCGGTGACAGCGCGAAGGAAGCCGCAGCGAACATTCGCTCGCTGTTTCCGTTCGCGGGCGGTGTTTTCCATCCTATCGTCTGGGCGGATTCCGGGATCGACTCCTGGGATGACATGAAAGGCAAACGCATCTTCATCGGCCCGCCGGCCGGTGCGGCCAACCGGCAGATCACCGGACTGATCCGGCTGGCCGGCGGCCTTGAGGAAGACACGGATTACACCCCTATCCGGCTCGGCTGGGGCGCTGCCATACAGGCCTTTCAGGATGGACAGTTCGATGTCCTCGTCGGAGCGTTTCCGGTTGGAGCCGCCGCAGTTCAACAGCTTGGTCTGCAGCGGGAAATACGGCTGATCGGGGTGTCCGAAGAGGTGCGCAACAGCGCGGAATGGGCCAAGTACCTTAACCAGATGGGCGAACTCAACAGCTCGGTGGCTCCGGGCACCTATGACGGTCAGGTGAACGGCGATGAAACCATCTCGATCCCTGCCTATGCGATGGTATTCGGTGTCAACAAGGGCATGGACGACGACCTGGCCTACTCCCTGACCAAGACCTACTGGGACAGTGTCGAAGGCTACAAGAAATCGGTCGCCGTGCTGGCGCAACTTCCCACAGATGATCCTTTGGCCGGAAACAACGTCCCGCTGCATCCCGGGGCCGCGCGCTATTACGAGGAACAGGGAATTGAGTTTCCCGCCGCCATCGTTCCTCCGGCCGAATAACCCCTACCCTCGGAGAGGCCCGGAACAAGGGTCGAGACCTGCATAATGCCGAATGACCGAACGGACCTTTCAAGCGGACGACTGGCCAGGCGTGTGGCTCTGACACTCGCTTTCTTCATGGCCCTGATCCCTCTCGGTCACAAACTTCCCGCGTTCGGCCCGATGCCTCGCATCGGGCCGTTCGAGGCGGAACCCATGAGGGGCGGCGTGCTCGCGTTGAGCGTGCTGATCTGCGTCGTTCTTGCGTCTTTCGGGCGTCAGGGGCGCGGCCCGTTCAAGGTGTTGGGCTATCTCTTCGACACACTCCTGATCACCACGGCCGCCTGGGCCTGCTGGCGCTTTTATGTCGATGTCACTGCGATGCATCAGAGCATCGTCTTTTTCGAGCCTTGGCAGGCATGGACATCGCTTGCAGGCTGCCTTGTCATCCTGGTCATGACGTGGCGGGTCTGGGGTGCTCCTCTGGCGCTGGTCGCCGGAGCTGCCCTCCTTTGGTTCCTTTGGGATTTCCGTGGTGATTTCGTTCAGGCGACGACCGAAAACCTCTGGATGGTGCTGGACGACGGCGTGCTCGGCAACATCATGGACATCGTTCTCAGCACAGTTTTCCCGTTCATCATCCTGGGCGCAATGCTTGAGGGATGCGGTGCGGGCGGATCGCTGATCCGCGTCTCGTTTCATACGATGCGCCGCTTCCGCGGCGGCCCTGCCCATGCCGCGATCCTGGCATCGAGCCTGTTTGGCGCTGTCTCCGGATCGGCGGTCGCCAATGTCGTGGGAACCGGTGTGATCACCATCCCAATGATCAAACGGCGGGGATTCAGCGCGAATTTCGCGGGCGGCGTGGAAGCCGCGGCGTCCACCGGTGGACAGGTCATGCCGCCGATCATGGGAGCAGCAGCACTCGTGATGGCCGATCTCGTGGGCGTCAGCTACCTGACCGTCATCGTCGCAGCCCTGATCCCGGCGCTCACTTTTTATGGCGCATTGTTCGCATCAGTCATCTTCGAGAGCCGCAGGCTCGGGATCGAGGTCGCCGAGACGATCGAGTCCGACATGATGGTCACCGCACAGGACTGGCGCAATCTGGCGCTTGTGGCCATTCCGCTTGCCGTCGTCATCATCTCGATGATCCAGGGGGCATCGCCTTCCGGAGCAGCCCTGACCGCGCTCGCCGTTCTCATCCCGCTCAGCTTCATGAACCCGGCGGTGCGCCAGCGCCCCTTCGCGCTTGTGGAGGCTTTCGCACGCGGAGGCCTGACCTTCGCACAGCTTATGATGGCGGTCGGCGCCATCGGCATTGTCGTCGCTTCGTTGTCGTCCACCGGTCTGCCGACGATGCTGGCTTTGCAGCTCGACGCCCTGTCCTCGCAGAGCCTCACCCTCACCCTCGTCATCGCGGCGCTCGGCTGCATCCTGCTCGGTATGGGCATGCCGACGCTTCCGGCCTATCTGACGATCATCGTCATCAGCGGCAGCGCGATCATGGCACTTGGTCTTTCCGCACTCACGGCGCATTTCTTCGTATTCTATTTTGGCGTCGCCTCCGCGATAACGCCGCCCGTTGCAATCGCCGCCTATGCCGCTGCCGCGATCTCGGGCGGGAGCGCCATCGGCACAGGCGTATCGGCTGCCCGCATCGGCGTGGCCATTTTCGCCATTCCCTTCATGTTCACATTCAATCCGCAGATGCTTCTGGTGAGTGCGGCGGGAGGCGATGCCGGAACGCTTGATGTACTGCTGATCATTGTGCGCAGCGGCCTGATGATCTGGATGCTGACCTCCGCGGCAAACCGCTTCGACGCGCGCCGCCTGAGCTTGCCGGAAGCGGCCCTCCGGCTGGCCGCCGCCGCCGCACTGATTTCACCCGTCGCCTATATTCACCTTTCAGCCGTCGCCGTTGCCGGCCTCGCAATTGTCTTCAACCGCCTGAACTTTGGCGCCTCTGCCGATCGCAAACAGCCGGCCCCCTGAAAAGTGAAGCGATGCATTTCGTGACTGCCGGCAGGAACCGGCTGATATGAAAACCTGGGAAAACCAAAAGGATGTTTTCGGCAATAAGAGTCCTGATCCGTTCGCTGAGAACGGCTGTGAACCCTGACCGCTACCGGCCGGAACTGCACTACATGCGCGGACCGGGACCGGCCTGCCGGGAACAACAATTGCGTTCCGGAAACGGTGATACGGACCGGGCATGACGTGCTTTGCTCATTTCCCGCTTTTTCATGCGGAATGGTTGCAAGGCCACCCCTGCCCAATGGCGCCCCTCACCGCACCAGAATGTTCCGGAACTGCCACGGATCCCTGATGTCGATGTCCTCCTGGTAGAAGCCAGGGCGGCTTTCCAGAGGGGTCCAGTCGGTGTAGTAGCCCTTGATCGGACCCAGGTACGGCCGCTGGATTTCCAGGCAGCGGCGGTAGTCCATCTCGTCTGTCTCCACGATGCCGGCTTCCGGATTCTCCAGAGCCCAGACCATGCCGGCGATGACCGCTGACGTCACCTGCAGGCCGGTGGCGTTCTGATATGGCGCGAGCTTGCGGGTTTCTTCCACCGACAATTGGGAACCGTACCAATAGGCGTTCTTCTTGTGGCCGTAGAGCAGCACGCCCAGTTCGTCGGTGCCGTCCTGGAGTTCGTTTTCTTCTAGAACATGCAGCTTGTCCTGCACCTTGCCGGCTGAGCCGAACAGTTCGTGCAACGAAAGCACCGCCACATTGGCCGGGTGATAGGCATAGTGGCAGGTCGGCCGGTAGGAAACCTTCTTGCCGTCATTCACCGTGAAATAGTCGGCGATGGAAATCGCCTCGTTATGGGTCACCAGGAAACCGTACTGGGCGCCCGGTGTCGGGCACCAGGTTCTGACGCGGGTATTGGCGCCCGGCTGCTCCAGATAAATCGCGGCCTTGCAGCCCTTCTTCTGTTGCCGGGCGTTGGCCGGTTTCCATTTCTCGTGGGTGCCCCAGCCAAGTTCGGCCGGCTGGAACCCTTCGGACAGAAACCCCTCCACCGACCAGGTGTTCCAGAATTCGCCCGCCGGTTTCGGCTCCCTGGCGCGCTGGGTGTCACGCTCGGCAATGTGGATGCCCTTGATCCCGGTCTTCTTCATCAGCTTCGCCCAGTCCTTGCGGGACTTCGGCTCCTTGAACTTCACCCCGGTTTCGGTGGCGACATCGACCAGCGCCTGCTTGACCAACCAGGACACCATTCCCGGGTTGGCGCCGCAGCAGGACATCGCCGTCGTGCCGCCCGGTTTCCTTTTCTTTTCCTTGCGCACGGTTTCGCGCAGCGCGTAGTTGGTGCGGCTGGCCGCCGACGCCTTGTCGTCGAAATAAAAGCCCGGCCACGGCTCGACCACCGTATCGATATAAAGCGCGCCGAGCTTGCGGCAGAGCTTCATCAGATCGAGCGACGACGTGTCGACGGACAGGTTGACGACAAACCCCTGCCCCTCACCTTCGGTGAGAAGCGGCGTCAACACATCCTTGTAGTTCTCCGGCGTCAAAGCGGTTTTCTGAAACCTGTAGCCCCGGTCGGTCACCAGCTTCGCGTTCGTGTCGACAGGGTCGATCACCGTGAAACGGCTCTTGTCGAAATCGAAATGCCGCTCGATCAGCGGCAGCGTGCCCTTGCCGATGGAACCGAGCCCGATCATCACCACGGGTCCGCTGATCGTGCCATGGGTCTGCGAGCGCCTTGCCGGAGCAGGCTTGGCTGCCCTGGATGCAGTCTTGGAAGCTGCGGCCTTCCTCGCCGTAGCGGTTCGAGCAGCCGTCCTTTTCGCGGGGGCCCTTTTTGTTGCGGCTTGCGGAGGCGCCGTTTTGGCAGGCTGGGCTTTTCTGCCGGCAGCCCGTTTGGTCGGGGGCTTGGCGGCAGGTTTCGCAGCAGCCGGCTTTACCGCTGCGGGTTTACCGGCAGCCACGGTCGCCGGTCTAGCCGTAGCAGCTTTGCTCGCCGCCGATTTGGTCGCTCCCGACTTTGTCGTGACGGGTTTGATCGCGGCCGGTTTTGCGGCGGCGTTTTTTGCTGCAGCAGGCTTTGCAGCCGGAGCTTTCGCTGTGGCGGGCCTGGCTGCGGGTTTTCTTCCAGGGTGTTTGGCAGCCGCCGGTTTCGTGGCGCTTTTCGCGGCCGTCCCGGGTTTTGCGGACGTGTATCTGGAGGTGGCCGGTTTTGTCGCCGCGGGTTTTTCAGCCGTCTTGGCGGCCGGTTTACGCGCTGGTTTGCGGGCAGGTTTCGGGGCCGTCGTTTTCGCCGGTTGTTTCGGCGCGCCGCCGTTGGTGTCGTCGGTCACGGTGTTCTCTCCAATCAATTCCTGTTCCGCCGCCAGACACCTTAATCGCGGGTCCGGTTCGGCGGGAATATTCGCCCGGGTAAAAAGTGCACTTATTGCGCCTGACTACAGGTTTGACCGCTTTTCACCGGAATATCAAGTTTGGTGTGATTTTCACGGAAACCATCGACTTGCGCGGATAAGCGCTTGCTGAGATTTGCGACGTGCCAGACCCGACAGATCCTCCAGTTGCAGTTCCGGTCTTGAGCCGGGGCCTTACAACAGATCCCGGCTCAAGGCCGGGACTGCATGGTGCTGGAAGGGTCTCAGGCTGCTCTCGGAATGGAAAAGCCGTTCGAAAGCGGTGCGGGAGCGACTGCCGGGTCGAGATTGCCAGCAGCAGCCAAAAGACCGTTCAATCCGCCCAGATGGCCGCGAACCATTTCGAGTCCCAGGAACCTGTCCTGATCGACCGGTCCCGGAAGCGCAACATCATCCAGCAGCCCCGCCGCAAAGCCGAAGCGGGCATAATAGCGCAGATCGCCGACCAGGATCACCGATCCGTGGCCGTGCATGGCTGCCTGGTTGAGCGCATGGCGCATCAACCGGTCGCCAACCCTGTTGCCCCGGTACGCCGGGTCGACAGCCAGCGGACCGAGCAGCAGGCTTTGGCACCCGCTGCAGTCCGCAACGGACCAAAGGCGCACCGTGCCGACCAGCTTGCCTGAATTGTCCAGCGCTGCGAATGCGAAGACCGGCAGGCGGCCCTCGCGCAGGCGTTCCGATGTTTTGGCCAAGCGCGCCTCGCCGAAACTTAGGTCAAGCAAAGCGTCGCGGGCGCCGATGTGAACCGGCGCCTCCTCCACAATATCGATCATGGCGACGGCCTCAGATGACGAAAGACGCCAGCGGCGCGAAGCCGTTGAAACCGACCGACGAATAGGTGGTGGTGTAAGCCCCGCAGGCCTCGATCAGCACCTTGTCGCCGATCGACAGGCTGACCGGCAGTTCATAAGGCGTCTTTTCGTAAAGAACGTCGACACTGTCGCAGGTCGGCCCAGCCAGGACACAGGGCGCGGTCCGGTCGCCGTCACGCGGGGTGCGGATCGGATAGCGGATCGCCTCGTCCATGGTTTCGGCAAGACCGTGGAACTTGCCAATATCCAGATAAACCCAGCGGATTTCGTCTTCGGCGGACTTTTTGGAGATCAGCACCACTTCTGCCTCGATCATGCCAGCGTTGCCGACCATGCCGCGGCCCGGCTCGATGATCGTCGACGGCAGACGGTTGCCGAAGTGCTTGGTCAGCGCGTGGAAGATCGCTTCGCCGTAGCTCGGCACGCCCGGAACATCCTTCAGATAACGGGTCGGGAAGCCCCCACCCATGTTGACCATTTTCAGTTCGATGCCGCGCAGCGCCATTTCCTGAAAGACGCCTGCCGCCATCGACAGTGCGAAATCCCAGGCTTGCAGATTGGCCTGCTGGGAACCGACATGGAAGGAAACCCCGTAGGCAGTCAGCCCGAGGCGATGCGCATGCTCCAGCACGTCGGGTGCCATTGCAGGATCGCAGCCGAACTTGCGCGACAGCGGCCATTCGGCACCGGCACCGTCGCACAGCACACGGCAGAACACCCTGGAACCGGAGGCGACACGGGCGATTTTCTCGACTTCCTCAACGCAGTCCACCGCGAACAGACGAACGCCGTGCTGGTAGGCCCGCGCGATGTCCTTTTCCTTCTTGATGGTGTTGCCGAAGGAAATGCGGTCGGCCGAAGCACCGGTGGCCAGCACCATTTCGATTTCGCCGACGGAGGCGCAATCGAACGACGAGCCGAGGCTTTCCAGGAGCGAGAGAACTTCCGGTGCCGGGTTTGCCTTGACCGCGTAATAAACGGATGTATCCGGCAGAGACTTCGCAAAGGCTTCGAAATTTTCACGGACGATGTCGAGATCGACAACAACGCACGGGCTGTCGTCTTGGCGCTGGCGCAGGAAGTCGCGGATACGGTCGCTCATCGGGATATCCCTTTTCTCAAATCAAGCCGCAGTCGCGCATCTGTTCCGGTGGGCGCGCTGCAGGTTCTCGTCGCAGGTGCCGCAATACGCACCGGGCCTCCCCCGGGATGGAACCGGAGGCCGGGTTGACTGCGGCGACGGTTGGGCAAGGAGGCTGCCGGTGGGCAGACACAATGCTTTCCCGCGTCGGGAATGCCGTTGATTGGATCGGGAGAACCGAGCCGCACGTCGGGCAATGATGTAACAAGTGCCTCTTCAGTGACGCCGGAGGTTGGAAACCCCGGCAGAGACCAAAAAAGCCCTCTTACGTCGTTGCTTTAAGCCGTCCGGATGATACTGCCCCGCCCCTTGGCGGATTGTCTGGCAGCGGTCCCTTAAGAAGCGTTTCTTCAACACTCCATGGACGACCACGGGCACGTGCGAATTTGGGCGAGGCGTATATGCGACGGTTTGCGGATCTATGCAAGCGGAAATTTTCGCATGGCTGCTCACCGGTTCCCGAAGGGACTTTTCCGAACGGGCCCGGCTTTCCGTTACGGCCATCTGCGCCATTGCAGCATCGCGGTCCGTGAGGTATTGAACCTGCAGGCACCGCCCTGACACTTTTGCATAGATCAACATCCCGATACTCGCCGAACCCGGCAGGTCCCGCGTTGATCCGGCGAACACGCATTGGCCACCGGCACCGACCGGAATCGATGCATGGCGCCACCAAACACTCAAAAGGACAAGGTATGCCTTCAGACAATTCCGCCAGCCAGCGCCTCGGCCGCATCGCCGCGACCCTCGGGGTCACCGACATCCACCGCTCCCTGCAGATTTATCATGCCGTATTCGGTCTCGAAAAAGTCTTCGAGAACGGCGATCCCGTCGGCTTCATGATCCTGAAAAAGGACGCCGCGGAGCTTCATCTGTCTCTGCAAAAGACCTACAAGGCCCCTGCATTCAATCAGGCTCATATGCTTGTCGCGGACGCGGATGCGGCCCTGAAGGCCTGCGAGCAACATGGATTGAGAATTATCCGGCACCTTCAGGACAAGGACTACGGACTGCGCGCCTTCGTCTTCGCCGATCCTGACGGAAACCGGATCGATGTCGGCCAGATCATATGAATTGCTACCCCGAATGCCCCGCATCGTGTCCGGCGGCGCTTGCATCAACCGCGTTGCGGGGGCAGATTTGACAATCAAGACCTAGAAAAACATCCGGCAGGCGCCTCGGGCCTGCCCTTCGATGTGCTGACCGGGAGATTGCTCAATGGCCGCGACACCGCCTGTCTGCGACTTCGGATGGAAGGCACCGGATTTCACCCTGCCTGCCACCGACGGCGGCGCCTACACCCTTGGTAACCTGCAGGGCGACAACGGCCTGCTGCTCATGTTCATCTGCAATCACTGCCCCTATGTTCTGGCGGTGCTCGACAAGATCAACCGCGACGCCGCCGACCTGAAGGCGCTCGGCATCGGCGTCGCGGCGATCTGCTCGAACGATCCGGTCGCCTATCCGGCCGACAATTTCGACAATATGCGCAAGCTTGCCCGGGAGCATGCCTTCCCGTTCCCCTATATGCATGACGCCGACCAGAGCGTCGCCCGGGCCTATGATGCGGCCTGTACACCGGATTTCTTCGGCTTCAACCGGGACCTCGCCCTGCAGTATCGCGGCCGTCTCGATGCGACGCGCGTGAACAGGCAGGCTCCCGAACTGCGCCGGGATCTCTTTGAGGCAATGAAGCAGGTCGCGAAAACCGGGGAAGGCCCCGCAGAGCAGATCCCGTCCATGGGCTGCTCCATCAAATGGAAGGCAGCATGATGCAGATCGGCAAACTCGACCACGTCAACCTGCGCACGACACGGCTCGACGAATTGATCGCCTGGTACGCGGACGTTCTGGGCATGAACCCCGGCCCCCGTCCCGATTTTCCCTTTCCCGGTGCCTGGCTCTATGCCGGTGAGGCGGCTGCGGTCCACCTGGTCGGGATAGAGGGTCCGGAAGCGACAGGGTCGGACAAAGAACTCAAGCTGGAACATTTCGCCTTCACGGCCTCAGGCGCACAGGACTTCGAAGACCGGCTGAAGCAACGCGGCGAAAAATACCGCCTCGCGGTTCAGACCGGCACAGGCACCGTCGCCTTTAACATCTGGGATCCGGACGGCAACCACATCCACGTCGACTTTCCGCCCGAAGAGTGACGCTGAGCACCTCCCTCTCGCCAGTCATTCCGGGCAAGTGCAGCGTAAGCTGCGCGCCGATCAGGAATGACGCAGGAGGGGCTGGCGTTTCCTCTCACCTTGCATCACCCCGGACGCAGCGAAACGGAGATCCGGAGCCTACTCGCGGTTCAGCTCGCAAAAACAAGGATGTTTTGAGCAAGGAGGAGCCGAGCGCACGAGGCAATGCCAACTGCGCTTCTAAATCAAAAGCTTTCGGAACGGATCCTGCTTTCGGGCACCCCTTCCGCCTCCAGCTCCGATTTCACCTTCGCCAGAAAACCCGCGGGACCGCACAGGAAATAGCTGGCCTCCGGCCTGTCCGTGATCGACGCGAGGAATTCACCGGTGATCCGTCCGGCGTGGTGGAAGTCCCTGCCCTGAATGTCCGAAGCCTGCGGCCGGCTGTAGAATAGGTGCATCCCGATATCCGCCCTGGCCTCGATCAGATCGGCGACTTCACGCCGAAACGGGTGGTGGTCGCCGTCCCGGGCGCCGTGGACGAACCAGACCGGGCGGCCACCAACTTCGCGCGTGAATGCATGCAACATGCTCAACATCGGTGTGACGCCGATCCCGGCGCTGACGAGCACCAGCGGGCCGATCTCCTCCGGCAGCACGAAATCTCCGGCCGGGACCCTACTGTCGACAATCGCGCCCATTTCCAGCCCTTCATGCAGATAGGTCGAGGCCAGCCCGCCCGGCTCCCGTTTGACGGAAATCCGGTAGCGCCTGTCGAAGGGCGAGCCGGAGAGCGAATATGTGCGCTGCACCTTGCCGCTCAGGCCCGGAATGCGCAGCTCGATCGGCAGGTGCTGACCGGCCTTGAAGGCAGGCAGTGCTCCACCGTCACGCGCCTCGAACACGAAGGACATGACATCGGCGCTCTCCTGCTGCTTTTCAACCAGCCGCAGCGAACGGGCGGAAGCCCCGTCCTCCTGCCAGCGCAGGCGCAGGACAGAAGACAGCTCGACAATCTCTTCGATTTCCAGTGTTACAAGCTGGCGCGCACCCGGAAGTCTGGCAACATCCGCGCTGTCCCAGTCTATCGAGGCACGACCTGTCAGTTGCAGGAGGCTGCCGGTCGCGAAATCGAGAAACAGAAATCCGGCGCGCCTGTCGAGCAGGATATTGCCAAGCGTGTTGTAATATCTGTTGCCTGCATAGTCCGGATAGCGGATCTTCGTGCCGCTCAGAACCTCGACGAAACCACGCTCGCCGCCCCGGTGGGAAGCATCCATGCCGAACGAGGCATCGACGCCGTCGCCACGATAACCGGTAGCAAGAAAAAACGTGTCGGCGGAGGCGATCCAGTCCTTCTGTCCCTCGGTCAGAACCCTTCCTCGCGTTGCCCTTCCGTCCGGCACCACAGAACTCCACCAGACCGCCCGCTCGCGAATATATTGCGGACAGTTGCCGAAGGACTGGCCGACGGTGAAGCGAAGACCGTCCTTTTCGCGCGCCGCCACGGTACCGTTCACCCGGTTCCGGCGCCGGGTCGCCAGTTCTATGCCGAGCAGACCGATATCGCTCCCCTCGCCAAACGCTTCTTCCAGCGCATCGCCGGAAACGGGCGCCGCTGCGATTTGCAACTGTTCCGGATCGGCCGAAGACACAAAGCCCTCCGGGCCTTCCAGAACAGTTGCCCAAGGCCGTCCGTCACCATCTCGTGCGGCGACAACCAGAAAGGGCTGGGCCGCAAAGAAATGCCGGTGCTGGTCGGGCAGGAACGGGCGAATGACCTTGCGCGCCCAGGTCTCGATATCGCGCTCCCCCAGCTTTTCCTGGATACGCCGTTCGCCCTCGTGAAAGGGTGACGCGGAGCGTGTTGCGGATGCAAGCGGATCTGTCTCGTGCATGGTTTCGGCCTTACTGGTGTAACGCTGGCCGGTCGCCGGACGCTTCCGTTTGAGCATCCGGCAGCCGCGTCGGATCGTCAGGCCGCAAGGCCGACCTTGGACACCGGCATCGCCACGAACCCCGGCAGAGCTTCAACACGCTTCAGGAATGCCCTGATCCGGGGATAGGGCTCCAGGGAGACATTCCCTTCCGGTGCATGGGCGGTGTAGCTGTAGATCGCGACGTCCGCGATCGTGGCACGGTCGCCGACCAGCCAGTCCCGGCCCTCCAGGTGACCTTCCAGCAAATCGAAGGCATAGGTTGCGGTCGCTTTCGCCCGCTCCGCATCCAGCTCCGCGCCGAAGACGGTCACAAGACGCGCAGCCGCCGGGCCGTTGGCGATTTCATTGGCGGCGAGCGACAGGAACCTTTGAACCTGCGCTTCCGCCAGCGCATCCGCCTGCATCCAGTCCGGGGCGTATTTGCGGGCCAGATAGACCAGGATGGCGGTGCTGTCGGCAATGACCACATCGCCATCCTCGATCACCGGCACCTTGCCGGCGGGATTGAGTGTAAGGAACGGCTCTTTCTTGTGTTCACCGGCGGCGAGATCGACAAGGACGAGCTCGTGATCGATCCCCGTGAGCCTGGCAAAAAGCTCCACCCGGTGGCAGTGACCGGAGAGCGGAAAATTGTGAATGCGGATGGCATTGGACATGGCAGTTTCCTCGTAAAACCTGATTGTTCGCGGTGCCGGTTCATGTGAACAGCCCGCTGAAGTCAATATGCCCACTGATCAAAACGGAAATAATCTCCTCATTTATTCAATAATTATGTACGATACGGAGATAAAAAACGGCGTGTCACGGCGGAGAACAGTCCGATGGACAGGATTGAAACGATGCGGGCATTCATGGCCGTCGCCCGGGAATGCTCCTTCACGGCGGCCGGCAGACGGCTCGGCCTGTCGACCAAGCTGGTCAGCAAATACGTCCGGCATCTGGAGGCCGAGCTTCAGACCCAGCTCTTCAACCGCACGACCCGCAGTGTGTCGCTGACGGATGTCGGCTCCGCCTATCTGGAGCGCTGCCGTCCGATCCTGGAACAGCTTGACGAACTGGACGCTCTGGTGCGCGAGCGCCAGGGGGCGCTGGCCGGACCGATCCGCCTCACCGCCCCGACCGGCTTCGGCAGCACGCGTCTGCCCGCAGCACTTCTGCCTTTTTTGAAACGGCACCCGGATGTCGAACTCGACATGACGCTGATCGACAGCCGGGTCGCGATTGTCGAGGAAGGTTTTGACCTTGCCATTCGCATCGGATCCTTGAGGGATTCAACGCTGATCGCCCGCAAGCTCGTGAATATGCCGCTCGTTCTGTGCGCCGCGCCGGAGTATCTGAACGCCCACGGACGTCCGCAGACCCCTCACGCGCTCGCCACCCATGTGTGCCTCGTCAACAACAATCAGGTCGATCTCAATGTCTGGCGACTTCGCGCCGGAGGCCGTGAACATGCGGTCCGCCACAAAGCCACAATACAGGCAAATTCTCCCGGCGCCCTGGCCCGCCTCGCCGAAGGCGGGCTCGGCATTACTATCGCACCGCTGTATACAGTCGAGGCGGCGCTCGACAGCGGCAGACTGGAACGGGTTCTCCCGGATTATGAAACAGACGTCTTCGGCGTCTACGCCCTCTACCCACCCAACCGCCATCTCACCCGCCGGGTCCGCGCCCTGATCGATCATCTGGCCGGAGAGTTCAGCCGGTAGCGCCGGGAAGTGGCGAGATTCTGCAGGTCGTCACACGGCGCCCCTCGGCATTGCGTTGTCCTGTGGTTTCGATAGGCTTCCTGTCTGCGCGAGAACTCGTGAAGGAATGCAGCCGACGACAACATCGATTGGAGGAAAGGATGCTTGAAGGAAATTGCCACTGCGGCGCGGTGCACTGGTCACTCGACGCCCTTCCGAAATCCGTCGCTGCCTGCAACTGCACGATTTGCCGACGCTACGGTGTTCTTTAGGCCTACGGCAAATTCGGTCGCCAAATCGTGGTGAGCGGAGAAACAGGCAGCTACCGTCGTAAAGACCACGGCGAAATCAGCTTTCACTTTTGCCAGACGTGCGCCTGCATCACCCACTACGTGGTCGTAAAGCCAAGTCAGGACGGAGCCCTACCGGACAGCGGTGAACCTGCGCCTCAGCGACCCGGAACCGATTGCAGACCTGCCGATCAATCACTTCGACGGCCTGGACAGCTTCAATGCGCTCCCCCGCGACGGCGGACAGTCCGTGACTTGTGGTTTTAAGGAGCAAGGCGATGACCGCGCTCGGCAACGACCGGGTTTAAAGGTGAAATCGCGAGACGGGCTGCGACGACCGCAGTCGGTGGGATCCGCCCTTAATGGCTCGTATTCCGAACCATAAAATCCAACGCTTCGAAAAAATGATTGAAAGTCTTCCAGGTTAAATTATAAATTGAATTATTCTGAATTTTATCTTTTTTTGTATTTTGGAATTATCGACCATGATCAAATTTACAAATCAGAGTCAAAATGTCTTCGAAAAGAATAAATCTCTATCTGAAAACAAATATATGCTGGAGCAATTCAGACAAAATCTGAGGGTCACTCTCGACGTCTCAAAAATACAACCAAATGGAATTCCTGAGCATCTTGCCGCCTACAACGAAGCTATTGAAGAACTGCTCGGCAAAAAGGAATTCAGCTGGAATGACGCATATGAGGTAGAAAAGCGTCTGGCCCATGTACGGCCTGCGGCTTCCCTGCAATCTGAGTTGGACACCCAGATCGCCTCCCTGGAAAGGGTATCGCCGGAAAATTTCAGACTGTTCAAACAGATGAACACGACACTGACGGAAGAATTCAAAGACGACAAGGTCGAATGGGAAGCACCTTCCGCATGGTCTCAACCCTATGTAATTGCTCTCAGAAGCCTGCTGGAGCAGGTTCTGAACGAAGTGCACTGGAAATATGCCCAGCGCTACTACTGCCGCAAGATCAAGGAACGTTATACGACGAAGGTATCCGCAATCAGCGTCGGTTTGCTGGTCCTGTTTCTGATCGTGATTTACGCGGTCGCCCAGCACAGATATGGATTTCTGACATATGCCGGTCTGGAAATTGCGTTTTTCGCGGGTTTGCTGGGAGCGAGTTTCAGCATTCTCACTGGAACGCGCAACAACTACACGGTCGGCGCAACGATAGAAGATATGCTCAGGGAAACCGGTAACGCATCCACTCTGGTCAGGATCAGCGTCGGCGGGATCGCGGCAGTCATGTTGTACTTTTTCTTTGAATCCTCACTTCTTGCGGGCACCATCATTCCCGAACTTCCAAACGTCGGTTTTGCCAAGACGCTTTTCGATGAAAAGTTCTCTTTGGCATTGAGAAATTCACTGGACATGCGAGACGCCGTGATTGAACCACCGGCACTTTTGGATAACCTGAGATCCGTTTTCAAGGATACGGACAGCAGGGATAAATTCGTCGAGTTGCTGGCGCAAAGACTGAACCCGAGCGCCGATGATCTCTCGCTTTCCGCAAGATTGCGGCTTGGCAATTTCGTACCGAACTCAGAATTGTGCAAGTTGCTGATCTGGAGCTTCGCGGCTGGCTTTTCAGAAAAACTGGTCCCCTCCGTTCTCGCCAAGGTCCAGCCTGCTGAAAAGGAGAACTGATCTCTTCTCGTCGCAGAATTATCAACGGCCCGGATTGGCTGAACATGAAACCGGGACAAACAAACGAGAGGGAGCCGCGGTTACGGCTCCCTCTTTTTCGTTCCCACGTCGGGGGTCGCTTGCATGTGAACTTCCGGCCCCACGTGTGGGGCCGGATATTTAACATCAGCCGCGGTGGTGTTTGCCCCGGCCTTTGCCTTTTCCGCCGTGTTTGCCACCCTTGAAGTCGGCTTTGGTGATGACGCCATCCTTATTGCGGTCGGCGCGTTCCATCATCTTGTCCAGGCGTTTGTCATGCTCGTCCGCACTGATGCCCAGGCTGCCATCGGCATCGGCGCGCTGGAACATGTCGACGACACGGTTCTCGTTGAGGCTCAGCCACAGCGGACCGAACTCCTCCAGCGTGAAGGACCCGCTGCCGTCCGTGTCGGCCAGAGCGAAGAGTTCGGCGCGTTTGACGTCGAAATCCTCACGGCTTACAGCGCCGTCACCATCGGTGTCGAACAGGCCAAGGAACATCCGGCCCGGACCGCCGCGGCCGTGATGGCCTCCGCTCGGGCCGCCACGCTCGTCGTGGCCGCGGGCTTCGGCCCTGGATCCACCCTTGTCGTCCCTCGGGCCACCCTGGCCTTCCATGGCTCCCCGGGGCTTTCTTTCGTCAGACCCATGCCCTTCCGCATGCCCGCGCTTGCCGCCGCGCGCACGTTCAGCGGTGCCGTTTCCATCCCGGTCCATCATCTTGAACAGACGGTTGGCTACAACATCGGTCTCTGCCTGCGTGACCGTACCGTCGCCGTCACGGTCCACAAACTGGAACGCCCGGACCATCCGGTCGTTGGAGCGGATCAGGAATTCAGCCTTGAATTCCTCCAGGCTGATATCTCCGCTGCCGTCCGTATCGGCCGACTGGAAACCCTGAGTCCGCACTTCCAAGATTTCCGCCTCGGTGATCACGCCGTCCTCATCCACATCGAAACGCTCGAAGATACGCTCCGCATGTCGGCGGCCACCCGGACCGGCTCCGTGACCACGTCCGCCGCGCTTGCCCATATGGGCGAAACGTTCGCCGGCGGCCTGTTGCATCTGTTTGCCCCCGTCCCCGTTTGCAGACCCGCTTTGGGCCGAAGCAGGCAGACCGGCAGTCAGTGCGACGCCCGCGACGCTCGCAGCCAGAGCGGCAATTGCAATTTTCCTGAACGGTTTCATTCCAACAACTCCTTGGTTCGTTGATGAGCTGAAGGTAGGTGGCAATTGTCGCAGGAATACCCTTCAAACCGGCTCGAAGTGTCGCCATCTGTCCCGCTGGGCCATCCCGACATACTTTGTTACAAGTTCCATAGGCACCATTAGGTTCAGACTGCTATTTAACCGTAGAAACAAACAGATCGGTCGCTTCGCAAGATACTTTCCGGCGCGGCCAATGAGATCAACCTGCCGTCATAAAGAATCCAGGCAATGCAGGGTGTTCTCGTATGGAGACGAAAATGAGCGATCCGAGCCCGCATATCCTGGTGGTGGACGACCATCGCGACATACGCGAGACACTGGCCCGCTATCTGATCAAGAACGGCCTGCGCGCCACGACCGCTGAAAATGCCGCCCACGCCCGCAAGGCCCTGAAGGCCGCGTCCGTCGACCTTGTGGTCCTGGACATCATGATGCCGGGAGAGGACGGCCTGTCGCTGTGCCGCCACCTGGTCGAAACCGGCGCCATGCCGGTGATCCTGCTGACGGCGATGGCCGACGACACGGACCGGGTGATCGGCCTTGAAATCGGCGCAGACGATTATGTCACCAAGCCGTTCAACCCGCGCGAATTGCTCGCCCGCATCCGCGCGGTGCTGCGCCGGACGTCGCTGGCACCCCGCGAACGCGACCCGATCGAGCAGGAACTGCTGTATTTCGACGGCTGGTCGCTCAACGTCTCCCGCCGGGAGCTCAAGGACCCGGACGGCACGTCGGTTGCGCTGTCCAGCGGTGAGTTCCAGTTGCTTTGCGCCTTTTTGAAACGGCCGAAAATGGTTCTCAATCGAGATCAGCTCATGGACCTGACGACCGGGCGCACTCCGGCCGTGTTCGACCGCTCTATCGACAACCAGGTCTCGCGCCTGCGCCGCAAGATCGAGACCGATGCGAAGGACCCCGCGCTGATCAAGACGGTCTGGGGTGGCGGCTACATGTTCACGGCGGATGTGAAGGGCGAAGCCGAATGACTTTCGGATCGCTTCTCCGCAGGGCCCCTTCCTTGCTGTGGCCGGGCACACTGGCCTCCCAACTTATCGTGCTGCTTCTTCTGGCCATCGTGGTCGCCCAGGCCTTGAGCATCTGGATCTTCGCCGATGAACGGCGCATCGCGCTCGTGGCCGCGGCCCGCGACAACCTGCTGTCCCGCTCCGTTTCGCTGGCCGAACTCATGGAGGACACACCACCTGCCCTGCAGGACCGGATACTGGAGGCCAGCAGCAGCCGCTTTGCCGTCTTCTGGCTAGGCAAGACGCCGCTGGCGCCCGAGCCGGGCGCATCGCGCTTCGAACAGCGTTTGCAGGACTATATGAAAAGGGATCTCGATCACGGTCAGATCGTCCATGTGAACATTCACGCGGACGAAAAACGCGGCCCGCGCAGGCTTGAAGCCCCTGAGGACGACAATGCGAGCTGGCGGTCCGTGCCTCCCGGGGAACGCCCTCAGAACCTGCGCCGGATCATGAAGAAGCCGGAGGATCTGTCCGTTTCAATCCAGATGACCGACGGGCGCTGGCTGAACACCGCGACAAGTTATCGGCCACCGGCCGGCGCCTTCATCCCGCTTCTTGTCCAGCTTGGCCTGACGGCCCTGATGTCGGTCGTTATTATCGGCCTCGCCGTGCGGCGTGTCACACGTCCGTTGAAGGAGCTTGCGGCCAGTGCCGAGAAATTCGGCCGCGGCGAGCAGCAGGAACCGCTGACACCCAGCGGACCGCGTGAAGTCCGGGCGCTGACATCCGCCTTCAACGACATGCGCGACAGGCTGACCCGCTTTGTCCGGGACCGGACCCGCATGCTCGCGGCCATCAGCCACGATCTGCGCACCCCGATCACGTCCCTGCGGCTGCGCGCGGAGTTCATCGACGACGACGAAAACCGCGAAAAGGTTATCGAGACCCTCGACGAAATGGCCGCGATGACCGAGGCCGCATTGAGGTTTGCGCGGGACGAAGCCCATACGGAGACGGCCGAGAACGCCGATCTCGGCGCCATTCTCGAGGCGCTTGCCGGCGACCAGCAGGATTTCGGCAAGGACTGCACGGTAGAGACGGATGGACGGATTGTGCTGCCATGCCGTCCCGTCGCCTTGAAGCGGGCGTTCCGCAACCTGATCGAAAACGGCATCCGTTACGCCAATGCCGTCTCGGTGCTTGCTGCCAGAGAAGGTCGGGAAGCCGTGATCCGCATCCGCGACAGCGGTCCCGGCATCCCTGAAGACAGATTGAAGGACGTCTTCGAACCCTTTGTCAGACTTGAGGAATCACGCAGCGAGGAAACCGGCGGCATTGGTCTTGGTCTCGCCATCACCCGGTCGATCATTCATGGCCACGGCGGCAGCATCGCGCTGAACAACCGGCCGGAAGGCGGGCTGGAAGCCGAAGTCAGGCTGCCGCTTGGAGAAGACAGGTAGACGGCTCCCCGCAAATGGCGCAAACAAGCGCGAAATCGCCAGAGTGCCGTCTGGGGTAAACCTGAGCCCTGTCCGGGATACTTACTGCGGTCGGTCGATGTCACCCGCCCCGAAGCTTTAGGCGGCTCTGATCTGGTTCAAAAAGACATCGCCCTGCGTTTGCAACGTTTCGGAATGGCCCGCCCCCCCGTTGCACCCCTCAGAACATCACGTGCGGCATCCCTGTTTGCGGGGCTGCCTTTGTGACCACCACACTCGTCTGACCCACTTCCGTCGCACCTACGGCTGCGATCAGCGTGCATTGCGCAATTTCCGATGCCAATTCGACTGCAATTGTGAGGTCACACAGCGCGATCCGATGGATTGGCTCCGGCAGTCGCGCATGTCTGGAACCGCGAGGATGGAATGCTGCCGGCTTGCTTCCTGACACCCGTCAGGGCGCACCGGACGGCGTCAGCGTCCCCGAGATCAGGCGGGAGAGCAGCGCAGGCATGGGCGGAACGCGGCTCACCGGAAAAAGAACATTGTCTCTTAGTACCGGCAACCACCTGCTCTCGCTCTGATAGGCCGGCGTGAACATGGCGCTGATCGCCTGATAGACGCCGACATGCCGGCGCCGGGCACGGCCATAGGCCGGCAGCGCCTGGTCAGACGACAACGTTTCAAGGGCCTGTGCCAGGACTGCCGCATCCAGAAGCGCCATGTTGGCGCCCTGCCCGAGCTGCGGGCTGGCACGATGTGCCGCATCGCCGATGAAGACGATCCGCTCTCCCCAGGTCTTTCTGAGCGACCCATGGCTGTAACGCGCCATTGTCATCTGGTCCGGCTCGGTGATCTGGTCGATGAAGGGCCCGGCTTCCGGCCAGAGCGACACGGCCTCGTCTCTCCAGGACCGCAATCCCCGGCGCAGCCACTCAGCATGGCCATCGGCCTTGAGCGACCAGAACAAGGCGCCTTGCGCGTGTCCTTGCCGGGCATCCGCCCGACAGGCAGCACGCCGATCATCCGGTCGGCCCGCCGGTAGCGTTGCGACAGGTGGTCCTCGGCCAGAACGCCCGGCACCCAGTCAACCGTTCCCCAGACAGCACCGAAGGCAAGCGCGCGCGCCTTCAAAGGCGACAGCACGGAATTGACACCGGACGCATCGACCACAAGATCGAATTTTTCGGAGACCGACCCGTCCGTGAACCGAAGCCGCCCGTCCTTCAATCCGCTTACCTGATGACCGCAATGCCAGGCCAGACCCAGACCGCGGGCTTTCTCATAAAGGGCGGAAAACAGTGACGCGCGGTGAATGCCCAGACCCGGGATCCTGCCGTAGGAGACGTCCAGAACCCGCCGGCCGGTTGACGCGGAATGACCGAGCACCCGCGCTATCGGCGTTGCATGCGCCAGAACCGCCTCCGCAACACCGGCAAGCCTCAACATCTCCAGTCCGACCGGCTGGATCATCAGCCCGGATCCGACCGGCGCAGGTTCGTGAAACTGCTCGAAGACGGAAATCTCGTGTCCGAGGCGCTCGATCAGGATGGCAGCCGCAAGCCCTCCGATCCCCGCACCGGCAATTGCGATTTTCATGGGATTTGCTTTCGTGTCGACGCTCGGACGGTCTCACGGAACCCGAACAGCCTACCGCCGCGCCTCGATCCCTCCGGCATAGGTTGCCTCATCGACCGGCTCCAGCCAGTTGGTCGCCTTGCCGTCGCGTTCTTCCTGCATCGCCATATGCACCAGACAGGTCGTCGGGCCCGCGCCGTGCCAGTGTTTCACGTCCGGTGGTATCCAGATCACGTCGCCCGGCAGAATGGAAAGTTTCTCCTGACCCCAGACGTGAATGAACCCGGCACCGTCCAGAATCTGCAGGGTCTGCCCAAACGGATGTGTGTGCCAGTTGGTGCGCGCACCGGGTTCGAAAGTCACCTTGAGGGCGCGCAGACTGGCCGGCGCCGGCGCCTGGATCACCGGATCCTGCCACACCGTTCCGGTAAAATACTCCGAACTCGCCTTTAGCGACGGCCGGGACCCGGCCTCATAGACAGTCAGAACACTCATGGCACCTCCTTGCCCGCATCGGGCGTGACTCGCGAATTGTCTTTCTTGGGCCAGTTGATCAGAACAACACCGAAAATGGCAAGACAGATTCCGGCGAATGTTTCCAGCTCCAGCCGTTCCGACAGGAACACCACTCCCAGAAAGACCCCGACCCCGGAGCGCAGATAGGCCTGACTGGCTGTCCCCATTGCCCCCAGTGTCGAAAGCAGGCGAAAATAGATCAGAAACGCCAGCGCCGTGCAGACAAGGCCGAGGACCAGAGCCGCGACAACACCGGTAGCATCCGGCGAGAGCGTCCAGGGACGCTCGGCTACCAGGCTGAACGGCACGAGCACCAGCGCGGAACATATCAGCGTTCCGGTGGCGGTCACGATTGGCGGCATTCCGGCAAACCGCCTGCCCTGCAGCGCCGCGATGCCGTACAGCGCCGCACCCGACAGGACTGCGAGCTGGGCGATTAGGTTCTTGCCGAGATCCTCCAGCGCACCGACACCCACGATCAGGATAATCCCCCCGAAACCGAGAAGCACTCCTGCAAGCGGGCGAAACCCCGGGCGCTGTGCACCGCCCATCAGCAGCCAGGAAAAGACGAACACCCAGAGCGGCGAGGTGGAATTGAGCACGCTGGAGACCGCCGTGCCCGCATATTGCTGTCCCCACGCCAGCAGCAGCCAGGGCCCTGTGCTGTTGACCAGCGATTGTATGAAGAACAGGCGCCAACTGCGGGCGTCGAGCGGCATCCGGATGCCCCGTACTGCCATGATCGCCAGAAGCGCGACGGCGGCGGACAGCACCCTGACGGCGATCAGCGTCGCCGGCGGAATTGTCGGCAACGCAAGCGCGATCCAGAAATAGGACGATCCCCACAAAAGGGCGAGCAAGCCCAGCAGGGCAAATTCGAAAGAGCGGTTTTGCATGGAGCTGGTTTATCCGTTCACGGCGCGACTGTCTTCAGGCGCCTGGTCCCGCTCTTCCATGCCGTAGTCGCGCAGCACATGTGCCACGCGGAGCCTGTAGTCCCTGAAATAACTGCTCCGCCCGGCCTTTTGCGCCATGCGATGCTGGGTCAGGCTGCGCCATTCATCAAGCGCTTTTTCGTCCCGGAAAAAAGACACGGACAGGAGTTTTTCCGGGTCTGTCAGGCTTTGAAACCGTTCAACGGACACGAATCCGTCGATCTGTTCGACCAAGGGCCGCATCTCGGCGGCCATGTCGAGATAGGCCTGCTTCTTGTCAGCATGCGGAATGACCTCGAATATCACGGCTATCATCGACTGCTCTCTTTACCGGCATGCGGTGCGGACGCCAGTTTCAGGAAGGTCCGGTCTTCCCGCAAGATAAATCTTTCCGATTGCGCGAAGGCGTAGTTTTCCTGCCCAAGCGGATCGGCGGCCAACCGCGCCCGGTAGGCCTCATAAGCTGCCAGATTTTGGATGGTATAGACCCCGTAGGCCAGGGTGGAGGAACCTTCATGCGGAGCGAAATAGCCGATCAGATCCGCCCCGCATCGGGGAATCGCCTGACCCCAGTTGCGGGCATACTGTTCGAAGGCCGTCTTTTTCGCCGGGTCGATGTGATAGCGGATGAAACAGGTGATCATGACGGTCATGCCTTTCCGTTGCCGTTGACCTGTTCCATGTGCCATGGTCTGCGGCAGGAATGCTTCGACAAGGATCGAACCATGAAAGACCAACTATCCGTGAAGGCGACCTGTCCATGAAAGATGGCCCGGACATTGCCCGCATAGGATCGCTGATCGGCGATCCCGCCCGCGCCAACATCCTCAGTGCACTGATGAGCGGCAAAGCTCTGACGGCAACGGAACTTGCCACCGAGGCCGGGATTACCGGACAGACCGCCAGCTCTCACTTGAAAAAGCTGATGGAAGGCGGATTGCTGACCCAGGCCAAACAGGGCCGGCACCGGTATTTCACCCTCGCCGGTCCGGAGGTCGGCACGGTTGTGGAAGCGCTCATGGGTCTTGCGGCGCGAAAGGGCCATTTGCGCACCCGCACGGGCCCGAAGGACCCGGCAATGCGCGCCGCCCGCGTCTGCTACGACCATCTCGCCGGCGATCTGGCCGTGCGGATGTACGACAGTCTTCAAACCCGCGGATTTCTGGTGGTCTCGACGGACAAGGGCGGGCTCGGGCTGACCGAAGGCGGCAGGAACTTCGTCTCCACGATCGGCATCGATCTGGACGCCCTCGGCGCCACCCGCCGCCCACTCTGCCGCGCCTGTCTCGACTGGAGCGAACGGCGCAACCACCTTGCCGGCAGTCTCGGGGCAGCGCTTTTCGACCGGTTCCAGGACAAGGGCTGGCTGCGACGTGAAGCCGGCAGCCGGGTCGTGACCATCCACCCAAACGGACACGCGGAGCTTTGCAAGCTGTTTCCAGCTTAAGTGTGGACCAAAACAAAAAACCCGGCCGAAGCCGGGTCTTGTAGTCAGGTGAGTAGACGCTCGGGAGCATGATAAACGTCTAATCGGGGGCGTATTCCTTTTATTGGGGCCAGTGTAGCTCGGCCCTGAACTCAGGAAGCCTGCTTGGACTCCTGAGTGTTCGGGAGCGCTTCGCGAAAGCTGCGGTAGAGCCGCGCCGGCAACCACGGCAGGCGGTCACGGTTGAAGTCCTGACGGTGCTGTACCAGAATAAATTTTGCAGTGTAGACGTTCATTTCAATCTCCTCTCAGGTGCGCCGGGTTTCCCGCACACCACATTATCTCTTATATATAGGTGCACATTGTGCACTTATCCAGAGCGCACTTGGTGCATATTGCCCAAAATTCGTATTATTTTCGTTACATCAGCGGCGTTCACGCCAAAAACAAACGGCCTTCCGGGGGTAATCCGCGGAAGGCCGTGAAAATTCCAGCTTGCAGAAGGTAAAAAAGCCTACTCGGCCGCCTCCATGCGGGCGGGATCGTAATTCAGGATCGGGGCCAGCCAGCGTTCGGCATAGGCCAGATCCCATCCCTTGCGGGCCGCATAATCTTCCACCTGGTCTTTTTCGATCTTGCCGACGCCGAAATAGTGGCTGTCCGGATGACTGAAATAGAGACCCGAGACCGACGATCCCGGAAGCATGGCCCGGCTTTCCGTCAGTTGAATGCCGGTCAGGCGTTCCGCATCGAGCAGTTTGAACAGCGTGTCCTTCTCGGTGTGGTCCGGCTGGGCCGGGTAACCGGCGGCTGGACGGATGCCCTGGTATTTCTCGGCGATCGTATCCTCATTGGAAAGCGCCTCGTCGGCGGCATAGCCCCAAAGGTCCTTGCGCACGATCTGGTGCAGCTTTTCCGCGAAGGCTTCCGCGAGCCGGTCGGCGAGCGCCTGTGAGAGGATCTTGCTGTAGTCGTCCCCTTCCCGCGCATAGCGCGCGGCGAGTTCGTCTTCGCCATGGCCCGCGGTCACCGCGAAACCGCCGATCCAGTCGTTTATGCCGCTGCCCCGCGGCGCTACAAAGTCGCTGAGGGCAACATTCGCCCGCCCGCCCGCGTTCCGTTCCATCTGCTGACGCAGCGTATGAAGCGTGGCCAGCGTTTCGGAGCGGCTCTCGTCGGTGAAGAGACGAATGTCGTCACCATCCGCATTGGCCGGCCACAGGGTTGCAACGCCTTTTGCGGTCAGGAGCTTGCCCTCGACGATCTCGTCCAGCATCCGCCGCGCATCGTCGTAAAGCGCCCTGGCCGCCGGACCGTAGCGATTGTCGGTCAGCACCGCCGGATAGCGGCCCTTGATCTCCCAGGTGGAGAAGAACGGCGTCCAGTCGATCAGCGGCACCAGATCTTCCAGCGGATAATCCTCGAACACCGTCCTGCCCGGTTTCAGCGGCGCCACCGGAGGTTTGCCGGAGAAATCGGATTTGAAGGCATTCTCGCGCGCCACGGCAAGCGGGCTGCGCTTCTGCGCGCCCCGGCCGGCGGCATGTTTTTCGGCGATGTCCGCGTATTCGACGCGGATATCGTCAAAATAAGGCTCTCGGCCACCTTCGCTCATCAGCTTGGAGACAACTCCCACCGCGCGCCCGGCGTCGGTGACATAGATCGCCTGCCCGCGTTGGTAATTCGGATGGACTTTGACCGCAGTGTGGATCTTCGACGTCGTCGCCCCGCCGATCAGCAAGGGCAGGTCCATGCCTTCCCGCTCCAGCTCGCCGGCAACGTGGCACATCTCGTCGAGTGACGGAGTGATCAGACCGCTGAGCCCGATGATGTCGACTTTCTCCTGCCGTGCGGTTTCAAGAATTTTCGCGGCGGGCACCATTACACCCAGGTCGATCACCTCGAAATTGTTGCACTGGAGAACGACGCCGACGATGTTCTTGCCGATGTCATGCACATCGCCTTTCACTGTCGCCATCAGGATTTTGCCATTCGAGGAATGACCGGTGATCCCCAGCTCTTCCTTTTCCTTCTCCATGAAGGGCATCAGATAAGCAACGGCCTTTTTCATCACGCGCGCGGATTTGACCACCTGCGGCAGGAACATCTGGCCGGACCCGAACAGGTCGCCGACCACATTCATGCCATCCATCAGCGGCCCCTCGATCACGTGCAGCGGCCGGTCGAAGGACTGGCGTGCCTCTTCCGTATCCTCTTCCACGTAGTCGGCAATGCCATGCACCAGCGCGTGTTCCATGCGTTTGGCAACGTCCCAGGTGCGCCAGGTGAGATCCGCCACCCGTTTCTGGCCGCCCTCGCCCTTCCAGCGCTCGGCTGCTTCCAGCATGCGGTCGGTGCTGTCGTCGCGGCGGTTCAGTACCACGTCACCGCACAGCTCGCGCAGCTCCTTGTCCAGATCGTTGTAGACGGCAAGCTGACCGGCATTGACGATGCCCATATCCATTCCGCGCTGGATGGCATGGTAGAGAAACACCGAATGCATCGCCTCGCGCACGGCCTCGTTGCCGCGGAACGAAAAACTCAGGTTCGAAACGCCACCCGAGACATGCGCATGCGGCAGGTTCTCGCGGATCCAGCCGGTCGCCTCGATGAAGTCGACGCCGTAGTTGTTGTGTTCCTCAATGCCGGTTGCGACCGCGAAAATATTCGGATCGAAAATGATGTCTTCCGGCGGGAACCCGACCTCTTCCGTCAACAGCTTGTAGGAACGCGCGCAGATCTCGGTCTTGCGCTCGAAACTGTCGGCCTGTCCCTGCTCGTCGAAAGCCATCACCACAACGGCCGCGCCGTAGCGGCGGACGAGTTTCGCCTGGTCGATGAAGGCTTCTTCGCCTTCCTTCATGGAAATGGAGTTCACCACCCCCTTGCCCTGGATGCATTTGAGACCGGCCTCGATCACGCTCCATTTGGAACTGTCGATCATCACCGGCACCTTGGCGATATCCGGTTCGGCGGCCACAAGATTGAGGAAGGTGACCATGGCCTCCTCGGAGTCCAGAAGTCCCTCGTCCATGTTGACGTCGATGATCTGGGCGCCGTTCTCGACCTGCTGGCGGGCAACCTCCAGCGCGGCCGCGTAGTCGTCCTCCTTGATCAGTTTGCGGAAGCGGGCCGAGCCGGTAACGTTGGTCCGTTCGCCGACGTTGACGAAGTTGGTTTCTTTCGTGACCACAAATGGCTCGAGTCCCGAAAGCCGCATATGCCGCTCGATTTTCGGGATCTCGCGCGGTTTCGTGTCCGCGACGGCCTCGGCAATCGCCCGGATATGCGCCGGCGTGGTTCCGCAGCAGCCACCGACGATGTTCACCAGTCCGGCCGAGGCGAATTCGCCGACCAGTCCGGCCATATGCTCCGGGCTTTCATCATATTCGCCGAATTCATTGGGCAGGCCCGCGTTCGGATAGGCGCAGACCAGTGTGTCCGCGATGCGGCCCAGCTCATCCACATGGGCCCGCATTTCCTTCGCGCCGAGCGCGCAGTTGAGGCCGATGCTGACCGGATTGGTGTGGCGGACCGAATTCCAGAACGCTTCCGGCGTCTGGCCGGAAAGCGTGCGGCCGGAAAGGTCGGTGATCGTGCCGGAAATCATCACCGGCAGGGCCTTGCCGGTTTCCTCGAACACTTCGTCGATGGCAAACAGCGCGGCCTTGGCGTTCAGCGTGTCGAAGATGGTTTCCACCAGCAGGATATCGGCGCCACCGGCAATCAGGCCGCGCGCCGCATCCGCATAGGCAATGCGCAAATCGTCAAAACTTACGGCACGATAGCCAGGGTTGTTCACGTCCGGCGAGATCGACGCCGTACGGTTGGTCGGGCCGAGGGCACCTGCGACAAACCGGGGCCGCGAGGGATCGTTTGCGGTCACCTGGTCGCAGGCTTCGCGCGCAAGTCTCGCGCTTTCAAGGTTCAACTCGTAGGCCAGTTCCTCCATGCCGTAATCGGCCTGCGCGATAGTGGTGGAGGAGAAGGTATTGGTCTCCACGATATCCGCGCCGGCTTCCAGGTAATCGACGTGGATCTGGCGGATGGCATCGGGCAGGGTCAGGCTGAGCAGATCGTTGTTGCCCTTCACGTCGCTCGGCCAGTCGGCAAAGCGCGCACCGCGATAGGCCGCCTCGTCCAGCTTCAAAAGCTGGATCTCCGTTCCCATCGCGCCGTCCAGCACGAGAATGCGGGATTTGGCAAGGTCACGGAGGCGCTCAACGGCGTCGGACTTGATCACGGGTATTTCCTTCCAGAGTGTCTGGCCAGAGTTTCTGGTTTGTTGTTTCTTGTCAGGGCATTTCCGGTTCGGAAACACCCTTGAATTTCAATGTGCAAGGCAAGTGCGCGGCAGGCACTGCCTTTTACGGATCGCCCCGGGCAAGCGAAGCGCGAGCCCATCACGGCGATCCTGCGATGGCTTTCACCGGGACGGGCCGAACCCAGCGCTCCGCAACTCAATCGCGCCCCGCAAAACAAACACCGTCTTCCGGCAGTTGAGGCCAGGTTCCCTCCCTCTTGCGGGTGGGGTCAGAGGTCATGGGAACCCCGGGAATGCGTCGGAGCCCGGAACCTTATGCCGCCATATCCTCATGCACGGGCTTTCCCATGCCCAGCATGTGGCAGATGGCATAGGTCAGGTCGGCGCGGTTCATGGTGTAGAAGTGAAAGTCGCAGATCCCCCTGTCCACCAGATCCATAACCTGCTCACAGGCAACCGCGACCCCGACCAGCTTGCGGGTTTCCGGATCGTTGGCGAGCCCCGCGAAACGGCGGGCCAGCCACTGCGGGATCGACGTGCCGCATTTGGCCGAAAACACCATGGTCTGTTCGAAATTGTGGATCGGAACGATCCCCGGGATCACCGGAATGTTGATCCCGGCCGCCGCGATCCTGTCCAGATAAGCATCGAACATGTCATTGTCGAAGAAATACTGGGTGATGATCCGGTCGGCGCCCGCGTCAACCTTGCGCTTCAGATTGTCGATTTCAGTCTGCCAGTTGCCGCTTTCCGGATGCTTTTCCGGGTAACCGGACACGGAGATGTCGAAATTGGCGATTTTCTTGATGCCGGCGACCAGGTCGGACGCATAGGCATAGCCCTTTTCATGCGCGACATAGCGCGTCCCGATGCCCTCCAGCGGGTCGCCGCGCAGGGCAACCAGATGGCGCACACCGAGCGCCCAGTAGTCGCGAACAATGGCATCGACTTCCTCTTTGGAGGCCCCGACGCAAGTCAGGTGAGCGGCGGGAGCAAGGTCCGTTTCCCTCAGAATCCGCTCCACCGTCTTGTGCGTGCGTTCCCGCGTCGTGCCGCCCGCGCCATAGGTCACGGACACGAAAGACGGCTCGAGCGGAGCAAGACGCTGCACGGTATTCCAGAGGGTTTCCGCCATCTTCTCGGACTTCGGCGGAAAGAACTCGAAGGACGCGGTTATCGGCGACGCTGCGGCCTGATGCGACCGGCGGGAAGAAGATTCAGACATTTCAGGCGACCTCTCGGGACGTATCTCGGGCAGGCAGGTCGGTGACAATCCGTCGGTCACGAGCTAGCCAAAGTGTAACGGTTAGTTTGTTTTCGGTTCCCTCGGCCGGAACCAGGTCGGTGACCTGTTCCAGATCGAGTTCAAGAGCTTCCAGCCAGCGTTCCATCTGGTCACGGCCGAAGCCGAGCCGGCGGTGCGCATGTTTCTCACGCAGGAACTCAAGCTCATGAGGAGCAAAATCGACAAGCAGCAGGCGACCGCCGGGCCGCAGAGCCCGGGCGGCTTCGCTCAGCGCGCGCGCCGGTTCGTCAAGGAAGTGCAGAACCTGATGAACCGCAACAACATCGAAAGAGCGCGGCGGCACGTTCAGCGCATAGACGTCGCCATGGCGGACCTGCGCGCTGGCAAGGCCGGATCTGGCAAGGTTCGCCCGCGCGACCGCAAGCATGTCATGGGAGGCGTCGATGCCCAGCGCGGAGGTATAGAGATCGGAAAACACTTCCAGCAGGCGGCCGGTGCCGGTGCCCAGATCCAGGAAAGACTGGAACGGCTTGTCGCCGAGCGCGGCCCGCATGGCGGTTTCCACATCGTCCTCGGACACATGCAACGAGCGTTCCCGGTCCCAGGTGAGCGCACGGGCCGCGAAATAGGAAGCAGCCTCCTCGGCCTTGGCCTTGCGGATCGCCTGGCAGCGCTCCTGATCGGCCGCCAGAACCGGGTCTTCTTTCGAAATGCGCGCGACAAGCGCCCGCGCAAGCTCGCCTTCCGGTCCATCCGCCAGACGGTAATAGACCCAGGAGCCTTCCGGAAAACGCTGGATCAGATCCGCCTCCGCCAGAAGCTTCAGGTGCCGGGAGATCCGTGGCTGGCTCTGACCGAGAATGGCGGTCGCATCCTTCACCGTCAGTTCGCTTTCCGCCAGCAGGGCGATCAGCCGCAACCGTGTCGCCTCGCCCACCGCCCTCAGGGCGGCCAGGGTATCGTCTACGGAAAGGATCTGGTCTTCACTCATGCGCTCTGCCAATAATGTCGATATAAAGATATGTTTATGTCAAATGCGCCAGCATTGCAAGTACCGGGATCAAAACCGGCGCAGATTGGCCGGAATGCGACCGGCGGCGTAACGGGATAGCCGGCACCGGACCTCAATCGGCATCGAGGACCCGACATACCGGGTTCCGGCATGCAATGGGAAACCGGCTGAAATTTCATCAACAGCAGCCTTTGCGATTTAAAGAACACAACCTATGATTATAGTAACGAAGTAATGCTACTATAAACTTCAGATCCGTTTTGGGAGGGAAGTCAGATGCCATTCGACCGGATTTTCGCACATGAGATCTTCAAGGATATCGATACCAGGGCCCTGATCGAGGCCTTCGACATCCGCAAGGATATCGAAGCCGCATTTCCGTTGTCCGAGCGCAATCCCTTGCCGCACCTGCAGCAGGGCCAGGAGATTGCCTCCATTCCGCCCGAAGGCCTCCTGATCGACACACCGGGAACTTACCGGCTGACCACCGACGTCAGCTGGCAGCCACAAGGGCCGGGCGTCGCCATCCTGATCAGCGCCGACGACGTGTCGCTGGACCTGGGCGGCTTCAAGCTGGACATCGAGGCACCGTCGCCGGATGTCAAGCTGGTGGCGATTCTCGCGACCGCATTGAATAAAGACGGCAAACTGCACCATGTCAGCATCCAGAACGGCACCATCGCCAATTCGACACTTTACGGCCTTTACGCCAAGAACATCTCTCACCTTGAGGTCGGCAACCTCCACGTCACCGGAAGCCGCTATAAAAACACCACCGCGGCCAACATCACGCCCTCCGGCATGCTGATCGCCAAGTCGGAAACTGTTGCGGTCTCCAAGTGCAGGGTAACGGATCTCACCGTCACTGCCCCTTCCTGTGCCGGTTTCCAGATAACCGATTGCAGCGGCGCCAATCTTCTGGACTGCGCGGTTTCGGATTTCGTCAACGAGGACGGCTCCGCGCAGGGCTACAGCTTTCTGGCCTGCACTGACCTGAAATGCTCGGGCTGCAGCGCCGACGGACTGACGACCCATTTCAAGGGGGAGACGAACACCATCGGCCACACGGCCATCGGCTATGTGCCCATGTTCTGCTGCGGCCTTGCCTTTCATGACTGTTCGGCGGCCGATATCACCGGATGCTGTGACGATGCCCACGGAATGTCGGTGTTCCTCAATGCCGATGTCATCGTTTCCGGCTTCCGCGCCCAGACCGTTCTGGATGGCATGACGCGCAATTTCACCGGCGCCAAGGCGACCGGTCTGGAAATCTACGGTGTCGGTGTACAGGTGGAAAATTGCACGGTCAGAGACATCAAAGCGATCCGCCCTCAGGATCTGCAAAGCGCAGGCTTCAGCTCCTGGGGAGCAGATATCAGTTTTTTCAACTGCCTGGCTGAAGATATTAAGGTGCTGGATGAAAATCTACTGCCAGACACCTCCTGCGGCAACGGCACGGGCTACGGCTGGGCGCCGGATCCCAGGTCGGAGTTTCGCGATGTGAACGCGAACCTGGTAACCTATTTTTGCTGCGCCGCTCAGGACTGCCAGGTCGGATTCGATACCTTCAAGCATGTCTGCTCGCTCTGGGACACGCTGCGGATCGCCAGTTGCGACGTCCCGATCCTGAAGCAAAGCGACGGCACCTCCCGGACAGTGACAATGGATCTGTGCTCGGAATCGCCTACCGGCATGCCCTATAGCTGCACCATCCCCAACACGGCTGCCGACAACAGTTTCCAAGCCGTTCGCATCGAGAACGGCTGCGGCGGGGCGGCTTACCCGCCGGTAGCCCCAACCGAAAGCTGGTCGGTTCCCCGGGTATCCCTGCCCGGACTGTTTTCCATGCAATCGGCCTTCGAAAACGAGTGGTGGTACTATGTCGGCACCCTGGAGACCGCGGACCAGACGCTTGTCAGCGTGCAGTTCCAGTTGCTGCGCGCAAGCCTCACCACGGCCTCGTCCCTTGCAGGAGCCCTGGTCGGCATCGGCTGGCGCAGCGGAGGCGTATCCAGTTATCTGTTTTCGCAAGGTTATGGTTTCGGCGCCTCGACGGGCGGTCCCCTTTCCCCCCTTGAAAATGCCCTTGTCGTTCCAAACGCGGCTGATCATGGCTTCCAGGCCTCCTTCGCGCCCCTGCTTGAAATCGTCGATCCGAAAGGCCCTCCGGCCGATCCGGTGAAGTTCCCTTCCGGCGGCGGCCCAAGCCACACGGTTGCCTATACCGGGTCCGGGCGACTTGGCCATCCCGGGAGCTGCTACGCGCTCAAGGGCAGCGGAACCGGTTTTCTCAGCCAAACCGGATCGGGGTCCCCTCCGGCAACGGCCGACTACGCCCTCGCGCTGGACTTCGAAGACAAGCTTGGCACGGTCATGGAAGGCCTTTCCGGCTATGTCGGTTCGGAATTGTTCGCCGCAAACTCACAGATCGGCGTCGACGGCTCCTACGAATGCGCCCAGCCCGCGCTCAACGTGACCGGTGGCAAACTCGTAATCGATGGCGTCGCCGTCGAGGTGACCGGCGGCAGTCTGTGGATGGACCGGCAGATGACGGCAAGCCTGCCGCCGCGCCAACCGGTCGGAAGCAGACATACTGGCGGCCCGGACGGCCTCAGAGACCTCCTGACCACCGGCGCCAGTTCTTTCAAGCCGCTCTATCGCGGCAACTGGATCGCCCTCAGACTGAATACCGGCCCCTGCTTCGCCCTCGCCGAATTCTGGCCGCCGCTGACGCCGCAATGGATCACCGGAACCAAGGTTGGCCATCCGCCGCTGCACGGTTTCGGCAACATGTTTTTCACCGCTGGCAGCGCAGAGGCTTATGCGCCCAATGGCGGCCGCTATTTGAAACCCCGGAAGTCGCTTGTTGGCGATGATTGGGATTTCGACGTCAACATCCTCGACCATGCCAACCCGCCGGCGTCGCCGCACTGGACCTCGCCACTCTCGGGTCACACGTATGCCACCGCGCTGGAGGTCGAATTTTCCGACAAGATCCAGGCACTCGGCGTGCCGCACTATCTCTATCTCTATGCCATCGCTGAGAATTGCGAGAACGCTTTACCCGGCGGCGCCAACCACTTCTTCGAAGGGGCAGCCTTGATCTATCTGGAAAAGTCACCTGACGGCGGGCCTCTGGGCGATCCCTGCGGCTACGCCTTCATCGAGGAAATGGGATACAATTAAAGCATGTCGCATTTAGACGGATTCACCTATTCAGGAAAGCGCCCAAGGCCGCGTTTGCAGTACAAATGCGTTCGGGTGTTCTCCTGAATTCAATTGAACGCGACGGAAACCAGAAGTTTTTCAAAGCGGGGCGCCTGCATGGCCAATCCGGAGGCCGGCAAGTCTTGTTGCAGAGCGTAATTGCGGCAATCGCCGGTGCCCGTGACACCACGGCGCTCGCTGCCCCCGGCACGTGACTTGGGGCGCATGGGGCCGGATTGCGTCAGCGCTGCTCGCTCGGCAAATGTCCGAAACGGTCCTTGTAGTAAGAGGAGAACCGGCCAAGATGTGAGAAGCCGCAGGAATAGGCCGCGTCGCCCACGCTCGGCGGATCCCTTCTGGCCGACAGCAGATAATGCACTTTGTCCAGCCGTGCATTGCGCAGCACCTGCATCGGGCTTTGGCCGAAAATTCGCTGAAATCCCTTTTGCAGCGTGCGCACGTTGATACCCGCCGCCAGCGCGATGTCGGCCAGATTGATCGGCTCGGCCAGATTGGCGTGAATATACTCAAGCGCGATCCGGATTTCCCTGGGATTGGCTCGGCGGTCCGAGCGTTCGATGATATGCGAGATGTTGCTGGGCTGAAGGGTCAGCAGCGCATGCGCCAGATCCTCCTCTGCCCTCAGGTCCCTTGCCGCCAGCGGACCCTGGAACAGGTCTCCGTTTTCGATTGCCTGAGCGCAGGCCATCACAAGGCGTTTCAACTCGCGCCCCGGCCCGTTGACCAGATCGACCTGCATCTTGAACCTGATCGGCCCCGGGAGCGGGGTTCCCGTTATTGACCGGGCAACCTCTTCCAGCCGGGTCCGGTCAACCTGCAGCAAAAGCTTGCTGCAGTCGCGCCCCCAATGCAGTAAAGCGCCCCGGTCCGGGTTGAGAATGGCTCCCATCCGCGTGGTCGCGGTCATGTCCTCGCCACGGTGTCTGATATTGGCGCTTCCGGACAGCGGCACCTGAAACAGATAGAAGGAATCCAGCCGTCCCGGATCCACCGTAACGTCGGCGCCATAGTGCAGGTAATTGGCGGAAATGCTTCGCCCGCTCACCGCATTGTGGCGGACGAAAAGGCCGGATCGGCAGCCTAAGACCTCGAGCTTGTGATCGCACAGCTTGCCGGAAATGATGTGCTTTGCCTCATCCATGTCGCGGGTGCGAACCACCGGATTGCGCGTGAAATATTCCTTCGTTGGCAAAGCCTGAGGTGTGGCCATCGGTTTCCTTGCAGAACGGTTCCAGGTTGGTCCAGCCTGATCTTGTGCATGACTTCCAAAATGCTTCAAGCTTAAAACGACGCCGAAGACGGGTTCGTTTTTCGGATACTTGATTACACCGATGCAATGCAGTGTAGGCTGAGCACAAAGTCCTAACCGTAACAGCAGGAACCCGGAAAATGGAAAAAGGCGTGTTGAAGGCCGATGCCGGCATGAACGCTCTGGCATGGAATGTCGTGGGGCACACCTATGTCCCCAAGCTCCTGAGCGAAGATGCGTTCGTCTGGCACGCCACCATTCCCGATGGCACTTTCGTGCCGCCGCATATCCACCCGACCCAGGATGAGTGGATCTACATGCTGGAAGGTGAACTGGACATCGAATTCGCCGATGAGCAGGTCAAGGCCGGCGCCGGTGACACCGTCAAGATGCCGCGCGGCATCGCCCATGGCATTTTCAATCGCTCCGGCGGAACGGCGAAATGCATCTTCGGAGTATCGCCGGCGCGCGAACTCTACAAGCTGTTTACCGAACTCGACGGGGTGAGCGACCCCGCAGAGCTGGTGCGCCTGTCCGCGCTGCGCGAAGTGAACTTCCTCCCTCCCCCCGATGCGAAATAGGCCCGAATGACACTTGAACCTTTGTGCGATTGGGACGACGCCTTCGCCAACATGAAGCATGTAGCCAACTCCGGCGAGTTGCCTGCCTTCTGGGCCGCGCGGGCCGCGGCCTACAGGGCGGACCTGCAGGCGGGCGGGCAGCGTCTGGAACTGGACATCCCCTATGGCAACCATCCGCGGGAAAAGCTGGACATCGTCTGGCCGGACGACACCCCTCGGGGAATTGCCGTTTTTGTTCACGGCGGCTTCTGGATGCGGCTGGAAAAGGGGCACTGGACGGATTTCGCGGAAGGCGCGCGGGCAAAGGGCTGGGCTGTCTGTCTGCCCAGCTATACCCTGGCCCCGGAAGCGCGCATCCATGAGATCACCGCCCAGATCGGCCGGGCGATTTCAACCGCTGCCGGGCTGGTGGACGGCCCCATCCGCCTGTCCGGGCACTCGGCCGGCGGTCACCTTGCAACGCGCATGCTGTGCTCCGACACCCCGCTGCCGGGCCCCGTGTTCGAACGCATTGCCCATACCCTTTCGATCAGTGGTCTTCATGACCTGCGGCCACTGCTGCACACCGCCATGAACCGGACACTCAATCTGGATCTCGAGGAGGCCCGCGCCGAAAGCGCGGTGCTGGCGCAACCGGCGGCAGCCGCACCCTTGACCTGCTGGGTCGGAGGCGGTGAACGGCCCGAATTCATCCGCCAGACCCGCCTCCTCACTGACATGTGGGCAGGGCTGGACGTTCCGGTACGCTGCGAAGTTGAAGGCGATCACAATCACTTCACGATCATTGAAGGTCTCAGGGAACCGGACTCACCGATCACGGCGGCCTTTGTCGACTCGGTTACGCAGGACCAGCTGCAACACGAAGCTGGTGCGGACACATGACTATCAAACTTCAGGGTCCCGATATGCAGCCCCTCACTATTCAGGCCCCTGAGAGACGGAGGAAACAGAAATGACCGCCATGGTGCCCGGGATCGTCAAATCCCGTGACAGTCTCGACGAGATACGCTGGAACATTCTGGGCCAGACCTATGTGCCCAAGCAGATGACCGAGGAGTGCTTTTCCTGGCATGCGACCCTGCCCCCGGGAACCTTCGTGCCGCCGCATATCCATCCGGATCAGGACGAATTTCTCTATATTCTGGAAGGCCGTTTCGATTTCCTTCTCGACGGGCAGAAAGCCGTCGGCGAGCCCGGAGATCTCGTCAAACTGCCACGCGGCATCCCGCACGGCATTTTCAACAAGTCCGAAAGCACGATCAAGACGCTGTTCTGGGTCACCCCAAGCGCGCAGCTCTATGATCTGTTCTGGGCGCTTCACAATCTGGGACCCGAGGCCGATCCGGCCGAGATCGTTGCAGTCTCCGCGGCCCACGCCATCGATTTCCTCCCCCCGGAAGAAGAGGCCTCACAGTGACTGTCCTGATCGCAGGCGCAGGGATTGGCGGGCTGACCACTGCGCTGATGCTGCACAAGCGCGGTATCCGGGCACAGGTCGTGGAGCAGGCCCCGGAAGTTCGCGAGGTCGGGGTCGGCATCAACACCCTGCCCCATTCCATCGCCGAGCTTGCCGAACTCGGTCTGCTGGAGCGGCTGGACAAGATCGGCCTGCGCACCCGGGAGCTGCGCTACCTGACGCGCATCGGCCAGGAAGTCTGGCGAGAACCGCGCGGGCTTCATGCCGGCCACGAATTCCCGCAGTTTTCCATCCACCGCGGCCGGCTGCAGAAGATGCTCTACGATGCGGCGGTCGAACGCATGGGACCTGACGCCGTCCTGACCGGGCGGCGCCTGTCCGGTTTCGTGCAGGACGAAGGTGGCGTGACCGCACATTTCACCAACACCATCGACGGTGCCGGATCGAGCACCATACGCGCCGAAGTGCTGATCTGCGCCGACGGCATTCACAGCGTTGGCCGGCGCAAGTTCTATCCCGACGAGGGCGTACCGAGCTGGGCCGGTGTCGTCATGTGGCGCGGCGCGGCTGAATGGCCCGTCTGGGAGGACGGCGAGACCATGGCCATCGCCGGGGGCCTCGGCGGGAAACTGGTGCTCTATCCAATCGCCCCCGCCAAAGATGGACGGCAGTTGATGAACTGGGTGGTGAACGTGCGCATGGCCGATGCCTCCGTTTCGCCGCCACCACCGGAAAGCTGGTCCAAGCAGGCGTCCCTTGCCAAGGTGCTGCCCTATGCAAAGCGATTCAACGTGCCGGGCATGGTCCTTGAAGCACTCGTCCGCGCCAGCGGAACGATCTTCGAGTATCCGATGGCCGACCGCGATCCGCTGCCGCGCTGGACGCACGGGCGGGTGACCCTGCTGGGAGACGCAGCCCACCCGATGTACCCTGTGGGGTCCAATGGCGCGGCTCAGGCCATTCTGGACGCGCGCTGTCTTGCCGATGAGCTTGCCGCGTCGGAGCATCCGCGTGAAGCACTTTACCGCTACGAAAAGGAACGGCTGCCCAAGACCGCCGAGGTGGTGCGCACCAACCGGATCGGCGGACCCGAGCGCGTGATCGACGAAGTCGAAAAACGGAGTCCGCGCCGTTTTGACAACGTGGACGATATTTTGGGATATGAAGATCGCAAGGCGATTGTCAAAGGCTACGCGAAGATGGCCGGTTTCGCCACAAGAGAGGACACCTGACCGAAAACAAGGATCAAGGGCTCCTACGTAACGACGGGAAAACAAAAAACGCTAAAACATCCCGGACACTTTGAAAAACCGCAATTCAACCAGCCCCGGAGGGGGGACAAGAGGAAAAATGATCATGAAAGCAAAGGCAAGATTCACGATTGCGAGCCTGGCGGCGGCGTTGGTAACGAGCACCGCGCTGTTTTCAGCTGCGATTGCCGAGGAGGTCAAGATCGGGATGGTCGTGACCCTGTCCGGCCCGCCGGCCGCGCTCGGTCAGCAGATCGTCGACGGTTTCCAGCTCGCGCTGGACCAGAACGGCGGCAAACTGGGCGGCCAGGATGTGACCCTGATCGTCGAGGACGACGAGCTCAAGCCTGATGTGGCTCTGCTCAAGGCAAAATCGCTGGTGGAACGTGACGAAGTCGACTTTGTCGTCGGGACCGTCTTTTCGAACATGCTTCAGGCAATCTTCAAGCCGGTGATCCAGTCCGATACCTTTTTGATCAGCCCGAATGCCGGACCGTCGACCTTCGCCGGAAAGAACTGCAATCCCTATTTCTTCGTCACCTCCTACCAGAACAACCAGAACGCCGAGGTGAGCGGCATGATTGCCAATGAGGAAGGCTTCGAGAAAGTCGTCCTCATGGTGCCCAACTACCAGGCCGGACGCGACAACGTTGCCGGTTACAAGCAGACCTTCAAGGGCACCGTGGCGGACGAGATCTTCACGCCTCTCGGCCATCAGGATTTCTCCTCCGAGCTGGCACAGATCTCCACTGCGGATGCGGATGCTCTGTTCACCTTCATGCCTGGCGGCATGGGCGTGCGTCTCGTCAAGCAGTTTGAAGCTGCGGGCCTGGGTGACAACATCGAGTTCACCTCGGTCTTCACAACCGACGAGACCACCTTGCCTGGACAGCAGGACGCCGCTGTCGGCTTCCTGTCCGCCGGTGCCTGGGCGCCGGACATGAAGAACGACGCCAATCAGGCCTTCGTCTCGGCCTTCGAGGAGAAATACGGCTATGTCCCGGGCTCCTACGCCGCCCAGTCCTATGACACGGCCAATCTGATTGCCAGCGCCCTGGAAAAGACCGGCGGCGACATGAGCGACAAGGACGCCACGCGTGCAGCGCTCGAGGCAGCGGATTTCACCTCCGTGCGCGGGTCTTTCGCCTTCAGCAACAACCACTACCCCGTTCAGGACTTCCATTTGCTTGAAGTGGCGAAGCGGGATGATGGCAAGTTCTGGACGACAGCCAAGCGGACGGTCGTCACCGACTATGCCGACAGCTTCCATGCCGAGTGCAAAATGTAGGAAGCAGATCGCGCCCGCCCCGACTTGGGGCGGGCGCATCCGATCCATGAAAAGGCTGACGCGGTGTCACTGACCCTCCTTCTCATCCAGTGCCTGAACGGGCTCCAGTACGGTACGCTCCTGTTTCTGATCGCAGCCGGGCTCACGCTTGTCTTCGGGGTCATGGGGTTCATCAACCTGGCCCATGGCGTGCAATACATGGTGGGGGCCTATCTGGTTTTCGCCTTCCACCAGTTGACCGGCAGCTTTGCCGCTGCGGTGGTGCTGTCCCTGGCCGCCGCGCTTTTGCTCGGCCTGTTGCTGGAGTATTTCGTTTTCCGGCATCTCTACGGGCGCGATCATCTGTCCCAGGTGCTGGCGACATTCGGGATCATCATCTTTCTCAATGAACTGGCCAAGGTCATCTTCGGTCCGGGCACATTGACAATCGAACCGCCGGAATTCTTGGCCGGATCGATCCAGTTGACCGAGCAGTTGCGCTATCCGGTGTACCGCTTCGTCACGATCCTCGCCGGGCTCGCAGTTGCCGTCATTCTCTACCTCACCGTGACCCGGACCCGGGTGGGCATGCTGATCCGTGCCGGGGCGACAACGCCGGAAATGGTGTCCGCACTCGGGGTCAACGTCCAGAAACTGTTCATGATCGTCTTTGGCGTCGGGGCGATGCTGGCGGGCTTTGCCGGCGTGATCGCCGCACCGATCTTCGCGATCGAACCCGGTATGGGGGACAATATCCTGATCATTGCCTTCGTCGTCATCATCATCGGCGGCATCGGATCGATCCGGGGCGCTTTTCTGGCCGCTCTGATCGTCGGCCTCTTTGACACGCTCGGCCGCACACTCCTGATCGAGGGGCTGGAACTGGTGTTCCCGCCGTCTTTCTCCAATCAGGTCGGGCCCGCGCTTGCATCGATGCTCATCTACATCCTGATGGCCGCCATTCTGGTCGTACGCCCTCAGGGTCTGCTGCCCGCGAAGGGGGCCGCATGATACGCGTGGACCGCAGCTTCCTGCTCATGGCGCTCATCTTCGCGCTCCTGTTTGCCGCCCCGTTCGTCCTGCCGCTCATCGGCCAGACCTACATATTGAGCCTGCTGATCAAGGCGATGCTGCTGGCGATCGCTGCAATATCGCTCGATCTTCTGATTGGCCAGGGCGGGATGATCAGCCTGGGTCACGCGGCCTTCGTCGCCATTGGCGCTTATGCAGCGGCCATCGGTCTGGAAAGCGGCATCGAGAACATCCTGGTTCTCCTGCTTCTGGCGCTTCTGGTCTCAGGTCTCTTTGCCCTGATCACCGGCGCGCTGGCCCTCAGGACATCCGGGGTCTACTTTCTGATGATTACACTTGCCTTCGGTCAGATGATCTATTTCACGCTGACCTCCCTGGCCCCCTATGGCGGGGACGACGGGCTGACGCTCTGGTCGATGGCAACCTTTTTCGGCAGCGACGTGGTGCAGAGTGGAGGCCAGCTCTATCTTGTGGTCCTGCTGACCCTGTTGCTCGTGTGGTGGGGCGTTCACCGTCTCGGCAACTCCCGGTTCGGCAGGGTGCTCCGGGCCGCGCGCGACAATCCCGAGCGGACTGAGATCATTGGCTTTTCGGTCTTCCGATACCGGCTGACCGCCTATGTCATTGCCGGGATGATCGCCGCCGTCTCCGGGCTGCTGACGATGCAGCATGCGGAGTTTGTCAGCCCCTCTCTGGCGGCCTGGCAGCGTTCCGGAGATCTTCTGGTGGTCGTGGTCCTGGGGGGGCTTGGAACCCGCAGCGGCGCGCTTCTTGGCGCGTTCTTCCTTGTGATCGTGGAGGAAGTGCTGGGGTCCTTCATTCACGAATGGAGGCTGATCTACGGACCGCTACTGGTGCTTCTCGCGCTTCATGCAAAGGGCGGGTTAAGCCATCTTCTCTTGCCGGTAGCGGCACCCGCGAGAACCGGTATGCCCCGGACAAGCGAGGACAACGCGTCATGAATGCGTTGGAAATCCGCAATCTGAACAAGTATTTCGGTGCGTTACATGTCAGCCGGAACATCTCGCTATCCGTGCCTGAAGGCCAGTGCCACGCGCTCATCGGACCGAACGGCGCGGGCAAGACGACGCTGATCCACCAGATCTCCGGCGTCCTGCACGCCGATGCCGGCGAGATCGTTCTCGCAGGCCAGGACATCACCACCAGAAAGACATGGCAACGTGCACAGGCGGGCCTTGGACGCACGTTTCAGTTGACCTCGGTCCTGCCGTCCTTCTCCGTTCTGGAGAATGTGGCCCTTGCCGTGCAGGCCAGGTCCGGATCGAGCTTCCGCTTCTTCCGCCCGGCCGCCCGCGAGAAAGACCTGAACGAAGCAGCCATGGAGACGCTGGAGCGCCTCAACATGGCAGACCGGGCCCATGTACCCGCCGACGACCTGTCGCACGGGGAAAGGCGACTTCTGGAACTTGCTATCGCCCTGGCGGGTGCTCCGGGTTTCCTGCTTCTGGACGAACCCATGGCCGGCCTCGGCCGCGTGGAGAGCGCGATGCTGATCGATATTCTCGCCGACCTGCGCCGCACGATCCCGATGCTGTTGGTGGAACACGACATGGATGCGATCTTTCAGCTTGCGGACACGGTTTCGGTATTGGTCGACGGACAGATCGTGGCGCAGGGCGCCCCGGAAGACGTGCGAAACGACCCTGCGGCCCGGGCGGCCTATCTCGGAGACAGCGGACAATGAGCACGCTTTTGAGCGTTACCGGTCTGCATGCAGGCTATGGGCGTGCCGAAGTCCTGTTCGGGATCGATCTCGATCTGGCCGAAGGCCAGGTGACCACGCTCATGGGTCGCAACGGCATGGGCAAATCCACCGCCGTGCGCTGCCTCATGGGTCTTCTGAAACCCAGCAAAGGCCGGATTCTGGTGAGAGGCGAAGACCTTACCGGGGAACCTCCCTACCGGATCGCCCAGGCGGGGCTTGGGCTAGTGCCGGAGGGACGGCTGGTCTTTCCGTCTCTCACTGTCAGCGAAAATCTGCGCGCCACGGCGCGCCCGGAGCCCGGCGGATGGACGGAAGACAAAGTCTTCGACGCTTTTCCGCGCCTTGCGGAACGCAGACGCAATCTCGGTTTCCAGTTGTCCGGCGGCGAGCAACAGATGCTGGCTATCGGACGCGCCCTGATGACCAACCCGGACCTGCTGATCCTCGACGAAGCCACCGAAGGACTGGCACCGCTGATCCGCGAGGAAATCTGGTCCATGCTCGCCCGTTTGAAGGCAAGCGGCCTCTCGATCCTGCTGATCGACAAGAACCTTGACGAACTCTCCAGGATCTCGGACCGGTACTACGTGATCGAAAAGGGAGAAATCGTCTGGAGCGGCACCACCGAAGCCTTCAACGCCAACCGCGCACATGTGGAGCAGTATCTGCATTTGTGAGAGGGATACGCGCGAAATTGCCGTCCGAACGCTGCCACGACCCGCGAACAACGCTGCCTTTCCGGCTCGTCGGCTTTCCTATACCCTGTCCGGATCCGCCAGCATATGATCGAACAGCCCTGACTTGAGCGCCCCCGGCAAACCGCTTTGCGGGACAAGTTCCGTTCCGATGAGCTCCCGCTCGTAGAGCCTTTCGATGTCGCTGGTGTCGACTGTCTGCCCGTGCACGACAGATGCCAGCTTGGTCCTGAAGGCCTCCAAACCGCCCATTGAGGAAAAATGCCATCCGGCTTCCGGGATGATTTTCACCGGCCGGCTGATGCCTGTGAGATTGTTGTTGCGCAGCCTCAGGAACGGTTGGGCGAGAACCGCCGGCACCCAGGGTTTCTTGGTCATCCGAGCCTTTGTCCGGCGCAGTTGCTGCGGCGTCGTCAGATACTTCTTTTCGATCATCCGCGAACCGAGCAACCAGCTTTTCCCCGGTACGATCCGGTTCAGGTGATGCTTGTGAAGGCTCTGCTCGAACACCAGCAGCCTGCCCATGTAAAGCCGGTCCCGCAGGACCTTCTCAAGCACCTCTTTCCGCACGATCTCGTCGACATCCGACACAAGGATCAGGTCGTCCTCTGCACAGTTTTCCAGCGCCTGAGCGATGCAGTTGCGCTGATAGTTTTCCCGCTCCCAGTCCTTCTTGCGTCGGCTCTTGTAGACGCCCAGAGCCGGTGGCAGCTCATCGGGAAACTCGATCTGAAGATCGACGATCTTGTCGGCCCAGGGCGCGAAACGCTCCCGGTTCTCAGCGAAATAATATGGTTTGGCCCCGCCCCGCTGGGTCTGATTGGCCTCCACCAGTACGAAGCGGTCGACAAGATCGCCCATCTCCCGGAGGCGGATCTCCAGCAGGTCGAACTCGTTGTGAAAGACGAAACAGTCGTGGATCTTCATGGGCGTATCGTGAGCATCAAAGGCTCTTCCAAAGTCTGAACTGGGCCCGCAGGGCTTTTTCCTGAACAAGGCGCTTGATCCTGAAGGCACGGGACGTCTCGAGAGCGCCCGCCGACCATCCCCCGGACAGAAAGACCTCGTCGAACCTCCGCATCACCGGCCCCGGCAAAAATTGGCTCACCGAGTGGCGCGCCAGGTCGCCATCGGCAGATGACGGCGTATAATCGACCAGCAGGCGCACCAGTTCCCGGCGAGTCCGGTAGATCCAGTCCGGCTTCGGAGTCATGACCACATGGTTCCGGTCCATACCGCCGGCCCAACTGAACACCGGCCGGCCGGCCATCAGGAATTCCGCGATGGCGAGACCGAAACTCTCGCCGATTTTCTTGGCGTTGAGCCCTGCGTCGCAGGTCGCGATGAACCGGGACTTTTCAACAGGATCCACAATCGACGGCAGAAACAGAGCCCTTGGATGGTCGATGAATTTTTCCGTGTTAACGAACAGGAACCAAAGATCGGGCCGGCGCCGGAGCGCTTCTTCGACGGCGCTGTGCGCAAAGGGAATGTTGAACTGATCGTAACCGCCGTAGCGGCCCACCACGAAGGCCTCCCGGGGAATGCCGAGTTTCTGGCGCAGCGTACCCTCGGCCTGTGGCAGGTCGACAATATGCGGCACAGCCGGCGCCAGGCCACCGCTCATCCAGTCGGCCAGCCAGTCGGAAACATAGGCATAGACATCGCCATGCGGTTCGAAATGGCGGAACACTGCATGAACGCCGGAGCGCCCGGCGGTGATATCGACAGGCACGGCACGCCCTTCCCGGATGTAGTAGCAGAAATCAAGTTTGAAAGGCTCGCTGACGCGGCGGCTGTCGGTATCGGGTTTCATCGGAACCAGCGTCACTGACCGGCCGAACTTCTCGACCACCGAGGGCGTGCTTTTCGCCTCGTTGTGAAAGACGAAGGCCTCATGACCCAGCTCCTGCTGCACGCCCACTGCATAGTCGTGAAGCGCAACGCTCATGCCGCGTTCGTTGAGCGTGCCCGCCTGAAATCCGATCCGCATCCCGGTCCCGTCAAGTTAACTGCTGGGACCGATATCGGATTTCGCCGCCAAGGTCCATTCGGTCATGGCCGAATTCGGAGCCCGTCATGCCGTGAATGCGCAAACAGGCGCTATTGGATGGCAAAAGGCAGCTCGACCTTGGCCGATGCACCGCTGTTTTCATCGTTGACCGTCAGGACCAGCAGATAGTCGCCCGCCGGAGCGCCACTCACATTGAGTGTCATGTTGACCATGTATTCGGTGTTTGGCACATGGCTCCTGAAATCGAAGCGGCCGAAATCCTTCTGTCCGGCCAGTACATGACCGTCCGGCGAAGTCAGGTCGAAATCGACGGTCAGGAGCGATGTGTGAAGGCCATCCACCTGTATCCAGTCGAAGCCTACAGGTTCCAGATAGATTCTGAGCGGTTCGCCTTCGGCAAATATGTTGCCGGTACGGACCGTGTAGATGCCGTAACCGTCGGCCGGTTCCGTCACGAAAAGCGCCGTATCGACTGCTAGCGGCGCTTCGCGCCAGGCGTCGGACAAGGCCTGCCGCATCGCCGTGACGGCCGCCATCCCGTCTCCGGCGCCCAGAGCCGCCTCCGCCTCGCCTGCCTTGTCCTGCAAGGATCCAGCGGAAGCCGGCAGACAAAGCGCCCCGAGCAGGGCCAGAACCGTAGCCGGCACCGTAAAACCGCTTTTCAGCATGTCTAACCTCACGAAAACCTTCAGAGTTGGTCCGCATCGGCGCCGTTTTCCGCTGCGTCCTCTTCCCCGATCATTCCGGCCGCGGCCGCACCTGCCGCAGCAATCTGCGCGGCACCCGGCGAAACGGTTCCGTGCGCATCTTCCTCACCTGCAACCCGCACGGTCACCTGACGATGGGCGAACTTGATGCCGTTCTCCTCAAAGAGATCCCGCAGTCCGGCATAGACGACCTTGCGCAACTCGAACTGCTTTCCGGGTTTGGTGGTGAATTTCACGCGGGCGATCATGGCCGAATCCTCCATGGACATGATGCCCTGGGATTTCAGCGGCGCCAGGAACATCGGGCCGAAGTATTCGTCCTCTATTAGCTCCTTGCCGAAATTCTTGATGATCTTGCGCATCTTCTCAACATCCGTGTCATAGGTGACGCGGAAGGCGAGCTTCATCACCGCCCAGTCGCGGGAAAAGTTCTCCACCTGCTGGATTTCGCCGAAGGGAATTGTCGTCAGCGCCCCCCGGTGATGGCGCAATTGCATGGAACGGATCGAGATCTTCTCGACCACGCCTTTGGCGCTGCCGATATCGATATATTCGCCTTTACGAAAGGCGTCGTCGATCAGGTAGAAGGCCCCCGAGAAAATATCGCGGATGAGCGTCTGCGCACCGAAGCCGATAGCCAGGCCGACGACACCGGCACCGGCGAAGAGCGGGGCGATGTTCACACCAAGCTCCGACAACACCACCATGGAGGCGATCACCACGATGGTGATCAGCAGGAAATTCCGGAAGATGGGCAGCAGCGTCGCGATCCGGCTTTCCCCTGCCCCGCCGACTTCCGCCTCCTCGTCCGTTTCAGCAGGCGCTTCCTTGGCGATCTGCCGGTCTATGAGGATCTTGACCGCCTCGTAAGCCATATACCCCAGGAACACGACCAGCAGTACCTCGACAAAGGAACCGATCAGCGAGCCGCTGCCGGCGAGCGGCAGGCCCCACCACGAGGCAAGGAGATCCAGAGAGCCGAAGGCGACAAGAATGACTGCGCCCCGGTCGAAGAGGTCCCGGAAGGGTGTGCGCCTTGCTTCCCGTTCAGCTGCCTCCGCCCGGGCTTGGGCAAGGGCGCTTTCCTGGTCCTCGTTCCCGCCTTCGCTCTCTTCCGCCCGCTTGATGTCCTCGGCAATCCTGGCCTGGGCGTCCGCGGTGTCGAGCCGCGGAAGAAGCACCCTGTCGATAATCAGGATCAGGACACCATAGGCGACGGTGGCCAGAAGCAGCACCTGGATCGGCGCACCGACCAGTCCGGTCGCATCGGGCAGATCCAGAAGAATACGGACCGCGGAGATGGTCCAGGCCAGCATAAGATAAAGCACCGCGGTATAATGCCAGATACGGGCAAGTACTTTGCGCCAGAACGGACACGCATCGCCTTCCCGTCCCCGGATAAGCCGGGCGATCACCTTGCGAAAGACAATGGCAATTCCCAGAAGGATCAGCATGGAGAGCGCCGAAGCGCCGATCAAAGCGACCTTGTGAGCGTCATTCGACAGGCCGAGACGTTCCATCCAGATGCAGAAGGCCACAGTGGCCAGGGAAACACCCGAGCCGGCAAGAAGTGTCCTGTAAAGCCCCGTTGCCTCGCCGTTGGACAGCGCGAGCAGGCGATGTGTCTCCGCGTCGGGCGCGAGCAGGTTGAGCCAGATGACCCGCAGCAGCATGAAGACGGAAACGACACTGAGCACAACAAGCGCCGTTTCGTTGGCGGCCTGCAGGCCTGTGCCGAGAATAAGATAGACGACCGAGCCGACAGCGAAGAACAACGCGACACCGACAGCCATCAAAAGCGCGCGCAGATACAGATAAATGATCTTGTCGGAGCGGCTGTAGACGTCCGCCTTGTACAGGAATTCGAACTGCCGGTGCCCCCACCTGCTAAGCAGCGCATAAGCTGCAAGACCGACCGCGATGGCGATCGCCACGTCGGCCAGCGCCGCGGGAAGCCATCCCAGACCCTGGTCCTCGCCATGGGTGCGCAGGATGTTCAGCATGGATTGGTGAATTGTCGGAATTTCTCCGACGATCAACTTGAATTCGTCGCGCGCCTCGACTGCGTCGTCGGAAAACCCTTCCAGTGCCTCGATCAGCCCCGCACCCGCGCCTTCCTCGTCTTCCTCGTCTTCATCGCCTTGCGCAACCGCCGCACCTTGTGTCGCCGCTGCGCCTGCAGCCCCGGTTGCCGCGCTTTGCTCGGCCCCGACGAGACCCTTGAAGGTGCCGGGAATACCCTGTGCATGCCCCAAGGATATTCCAGCGAAAACGGTGAGACTGAAAACGCTCAGGGCCAGCACCAAGGGGACTGCCGTTCGCAGCCCGCCCCGTACCGGATGGAAACGTGCTGGAAGTCTGATTGAAAAGCGCATATGGGCCCCACGGCAAGTCGCGTTGACGGTTCCTGTCTTTGTTAAGCACGGTTCCGGTTTTTTTGAAAGTTGTCCGGCTTGCAGCCCTCCGATCCAACGAAAAAGGCCCGGTGCTCGAACCGGACCTTTCAATACGCAAGACTTGTCTGAAGACCTCCAATCAGGATCGATTGAAAGTCCTGAAGGCGATTGGCATCAAGATGCCGAGGATCCAAACTTCAATGAAGGACGATGTTCTGCCAATGCGACATCTTGCGCTTGGCTTCCGCGACGCTCATCCGCTCGAACAGGTTCATCGCATCGCTGCGGGCTTCCGGCGTCAGGCGGTGACGCCAGGGGCCGATGGAAAGCAAGGACCCGACGGTGATGGAGGAAAAGCCGAACGCTTTGGCCAGGATCACGAAAGGCTCCGGATCGGGACGCACCATCCAATGGCTCACTTCCTCCACGCCGCAGCGGACCAGCCAGGCAAAGGTTGCGACAACTTCGGCGAAGCGGTCCTCGGACGCGAAACGGCGCAAGGCGGCTTCGTTGACCATGCCACGCTTCGCAAGCAGGATGATCCTGCTGCGTGCTGTCTCGAAATCATATCGGCTCAGCCAGTACTGGTTCGACATGCGCTGCGCCGCGACCTGCGCCGCTTCCTCAACGCGCTCAGCTTCGTCCTCGCGCCCTGCCGCCTGCAGCTTCTGGCGAACTTCTTCGCTGGCCACCGCGATCAGGCTACTGATATGCGCCTGGGCAAGATCGGCCCGTTCACTCAGCGAGAGCTGCAGGGTGGCATCCGATGCCGCGTCGCTGATCAGCGCCATGACCGATGCATTGGAAAGGCACGCCCCGTCGTTGCCAGCCACCTTCCGTTTAACCTTGATATCCCCGGTCCGAACCAGGATATCCGTCAGTTCCTCCGACAGAACCTCGCGCTGGGCAATCGCGAAACGGTGTGCGTTGCTGCGTTTTGCCGCGATCTCGATCAGGTCCGCGTCACGCAGAACGGTCGATCTGAGAAGAATGGGCTCGGCCACCTCGATGTCATCATCGGCAAGCCGGCGGATCGTTTCTTCCGGTCCGCGGCGAAGACTGGACATCTGATCCGCCACATAGCGCCGGACCTCCGCCTCGACCATGTCGACAAGGCGTAAGAGAACCGAGTCGTAAATATCAACTTGCTCGTCCGAGCACCGGTCGGAGGTCAATGCGAACAGTGTCGCGACATGTCGGGCCAGTTCCGCCCGTCTGGCGCTGCCAGCTTCCCCGGTCAGCTCCGAAAAGTTCACCAGTTCTGTTTTCAACGCTTCCGTCATGCTTCGGTACCAGTTCTCAAATTTTTGCCTATCGGCGGTATCTGCGAAGATGAAGCGGAGTTTTAAAAAAGAACGAAACGCCCGTTCCGAGAATGTAATCATCTTTTTTTCAATATTGAGAACAATTGTAACTTTCAGGTTTGGCGTGAAGTTAAATAATTGAAAATTATCGACTTTATTGAAATTCACGCAAAGTTAACCGAGTGAGCAAGCCGCCCGAGAAATCGATTTTCCATGCTGAATGAGGCTCCGGAGGGAGGTTTCCCCGGCACCGGTGTGGCCGCAGTCATTCACTGTTAACGCGCGCGGCCTCGAATTTCTGCGCTTTGAGGCAATAAAACTGGGACATCCGGCGGACTGCATTTCCGCCGGAAAAGCGTTTCTCGTGCAGGAAGCTGCTCACAGCACAAAAGCAATGCAAAGACGTCGGCAGACCAAACCCCTGCTCATATGATCGATATTCATGGCCCGGTACAAGATCCGGCAAACTTGCGTGACGCTGTATCTGGATCTCTGATCAGCTTCGTTTCCCCCGGTTTATTGCGCTGTGCCAACGGGCGAGAAGACGGCACCTGGCACGGTCACCGCGCAACTTCAGGTCTCGCACACCTGGCAGCGATGCCTCAGAAATTTAAAAATATTTTCCTTTTCTTATTGCCTCGACTCGTGCCGAGATATAATAAAGAAAGAGATATATTTTTTTATTGGAAATAGACATGCCCTCTGAAATTCATCGGATTTATCCTTCCTGCCATCGCTCCACACAACGCGATGGTATCTTGAGAAAATTTCTTGTTGCATGGACACGCTGGTCGACCTGCCGCAAACGGCGCAGACCCCTGAGCTCCCTTCCCGATGGAATAATCAGGGACATTCTGGCCGACGAAGACCCGGGAAGAGCGCGACAGGAAAACCGCCGCCGTTCTCTTTCGGGATCGCAGGGATCCGCAGTCTAGGTGTTTAGCTTTTACCGGTTAGATTGGCTTCAGGGGTCGCCCGAACGCATTTGCAATTCAAGCGCGGCCTCAAGCGTTTCCCCGAATCCATCAATCCGCTTAAACGCGCACCGCTCTATTCCGCGGCGTCGAGCATGAGCTTTGACGCCTCGGCGTCATCGTTGCCACCGTCCTTGCTCATGTGTAGCTGTTCAAGCAGCATCAGGCGCTTTTCGGCGGCCTTGTGCATATTCTCTGCCTTCACCGGACCGAAGCCACGGATGAGGTCCGGTACCCGGGCCAACTCGACCAGCAGCCCGTAGTTGCCGTCCGGCAGCCGGTTCAGGATCTCCACAACATCCGCCTCATACTGGGCGATGAGCTCCCGTTCGGCCCGGCGCTCCGCATTTCGGGCAAAGGGATCGAACCACTTGCCGCGAATTCCCCTGAACTTCGCCAGCACCTTGAAGACGCTGAACACCCAGGGACCGAAGGCCATCTTTTCCGGCCTGCCGGTCTTCGGGTCCTTGCGATGGGCAAGGATCGGCGGTGCCAGATGCACCTTGAGCTTGCGTGGGTTTTCGAACCGCAGTGCAATTTTCTGACGGAAGGCCGGGTCGGAATAAAGCCGGGCGACTTCATATTCGTCCTTGTAGGCCATCACCTTGAAAAGGAGATCGGCCACTGTCCGCGTCAGACGCGAAGTCCCCGGCCCGTGGACCTCGTCAGCGGCCTTGACCTTGCCCACGAGTTCCCGGTAGCGGGCGGCATAAGCGGCATCCTGGTAAGCGCTCAGTTCCTGCGCATTGAAGGCGATTTTCTCGTCAAGGCTGAATTCGCGCGGCTTTGCCTCGGCCGGAAGCGCCTTCAGCAGTTTTTGAGCATCGGCAGCCAGAACACGGCCGGCGCGGAATGCCTTGACATTGCTTGCAACCGAAGCGCCGTTGAGTTCCAGGGCCGTCTCGATGGCATAATCCGTGATCGGCAGGCCGCCGCTCTGATAGGCCATTCCGACAAGCAGCATGTTGGCATAGATGGCATCGCCCAGAAGCTTTTCGGCAACATCCGCCGCGTTCACGGCAAGATAGGTGCCGGAAGCTGCGCTCAGCGCGGTGTCCATGCGTTTTTCATCGAAAGAAAGGGTCTGCTTGAGGACAAATTCGGCTGTCGGCGCCACCTTGGTATTCGCCACGGTCAGCGTCTTGCCGCGATGAGCCATCGCCAGCTGGTCCGCATTGGTTGCCACGACCATGTCGCTGGCGATCAGCAGATCGAGGCTGGCCGCGGGAACGCGCGGCCCCTCGATGGATCTGTCGCTCGCCGCAAAGCGGATATGAGAGGTGACCGGGCCACCCTTCTGGGCAAGGCCGGTCATATCCAGCGTGGATGCCTGTTTGCCGTCCACATGAGCGGCCATGGCAAGTACGGCGCTGATGGTCGTCACGCCCATGCCGCCGATGCCTGCCACAAGGGCGTTGCGGGTGCGTTCGAGCGAGGCCAGAACCGGCTGCGGCAGATCTTTCGCCAGCGCATCGATATCGACATCAGCCTTCTTCGGCTTTTTAAGCTCTGCGCCTTCAATTTCCACAAAGGACGGACAGAACCCCTTGATGCAGGAAAAGTCCTTGTTGCAGCTCGACTGGTTGATCACCCGTTTTTCGCCGAAAGGCGTCGCCAGCGGCTCGACCGACAGGCAGTTCGACTGGACCGAGCAGTCGCCACAGCCCTCGCAGACACGGTCATTGATGAACAGCCGCTTGTCCGGATCGGGGAACAGGCCGCGCTTGCGCCGGCGGCGTTTTTCCGCCGCGCAGGTCTGATCGTAGACAATGACGGAAACGCCCTTGAAGGATTGCAGTTCCGTCTGGACATCCATCAGATCGTCGCGGTGATGGACCTTCGTGCCCGGAGCGATCGGTGACCAGGAGCCGTAATTTTCCGGGTTCTCCGAAACGATTGCAATGCGTTCCACCCCTTCCGCCTCGAGCTGGCGGGTAATCTGCGGAACGGAAAGCTGGCCGTCGACTTTCTGGCCGCCGGTCATGGCGACCGCATCATTGTAGAGAATCTTGTAGGTGATCGGCACATTCGATGCCAGCGCCTGCCGGATCGCCAGAATACCGGAATGGAAATAGGTGCCGTCGCCGACATTGGCGAACACGTGGCTGTCGCCGGAAAAAGGCTGCTGACCGACCCACAGGATGCCCTCGCCGCCCATGGCGATCTGGCCTTCTGTGGTGCGCCCGGCCATTTCCGTCATGGCATGACAGCCGATTCCCGGCAGCGAGCGGGATCCTTCCGGCGTCTTTGTGGAGGTCGAATGCGGACATCCCGAACAGAAATAGGGAATACGGGCCGCGCGTTCCGCGTGACCTTGCGCCCACATGACCTGATGGGTCATGCGGCTGGCGACAGCGCGCATATCGTCGGAAACCGCCTCATCCGGCAACCAGGTCATCAGGCCTTCGATGAGTTCCGCGACCGAGAGCTCAAGCACGTCGGACAGGAACGGAGTTCCGTCCGGCCGCCGTTTACCCCAGATTTCCGGGCGGCTCATATGCGGCCAGTGATAGGAGATTTCCTTGATCTGCGGTTCCATGAAGCCACGCTTGTGCTCGACGACAAGCAGGCGCTCGGCGCCACGGGCAAATTCGCGCAGGCCCAGAGGTTCCAGCGGCCAGGTCATGGCGACCTTGTAGACGGCAAGGCCCAGGTCCCGGGCGAAATCCTCCGAAATGCCCATCAGGTCCAGCGCCTGCAACAAATCACGATACGCCTTGCCCGAGGTGACGATACCCAGCTTGGCCTGGCCGCGCGTTCCGAAAGCGACCCGGTCGAGGCCGTTGACGCGTGCATAGATGTGCGTCGCCGGAATGCGAATGTCGCGCAGCAGGCGTTCGGTCTCCAGCCGGTTGGCGAGAAGCAGATCGCGATTCTGACGGTAGTCCTTGCGCGGGTCGCCCTCGAGCGGCCGAACGAGATGCAACCGCTTCGGAGAGATATCAATCGTCGCCGAGGCATCCATGGTGTCCGCGACACAGATAAGCGCGCTCCACAGGCCGGTGAACCGGGACATCTCAAGTCCGTGCAAACCGTAGTCGAGCACATCCTGGATATCGGATGGATTGAGCACCGGAATTTCCGCGTGCTCGAAATAGAATTCGCTCTGCGCCGGCAGGATGGACGATTTGGCAAGGTGATCGTCACCGGCAAGCGCCAGAACGCCGCCGTTGCGGTCGGTGCCGGAGGCATTTGCCTGACGCAGCACATCCCCTGCCCGGTCGACGCCCGGAGACTTGCCGTACCAGATACCGAAGACGCCGTCATAATCGGTCGCGCGGCCGATGCCGCCTTCGCCGCGCAGCTTCTGGCTGCCCCACACGGCGGTCGCGCCCAGTTCCTCGTTCACGCCCGGTTTGAAGACGACATCATTTTGCTTGAGATGACGCTGTGCCCGCATCAGTTCGGTGTCATAGCCCGCAAGTGGCGACCCGCGATAGCCGGAGATGAACCCGCCGGTTTTCAATCCCGCCTGCCGGTCGATCCTTGCCCGATCCAGAACCAGACGGACCAGCGCTTGTATCCCTGTCAGATAGACCCGTCCCTGAGTGGCGACATATTTGTCCTCAAGGGTCACCGCTGGCATATGCACGTTCATCCGACATCCTCTCCGACCGGCGTTTCAGGCGCGCCGCCTCCGGTCAACCTCTTCTCAGATAAATATCATCCTTTTCTCCGGCAAATTCTGTGCTATCGTCACGGGAATTCGCCCCGACACAGCATAAATATTCCCGAATCCCTCCATGACAGACAAATATCTTCTCGACCCTTCCGACGTTCGCGTTCTTCGTGTCCTTCAGCGCGACGCCTCGCTGTCCATAGCCGAGGTCGCCAAGGAAGCCGGCATGAGCCAGACTCCCTGCTGGCGAAGGATCAAGCGATTGAAGGAACAGGGCATTATCCGTCAGATCACCGCCATCATAGACAGGGAATCCGTCGGCCTCGGTTTCGTCGCCTATTCCTTCGTCAAGCTCGCGGTTCCCAGCCGGGACAACATGGAAACCTTCGACAAGCTGGTGCATCATTGGCCGGAAGTCGTCACTTGCGAACGCATCACCGGGGCAGTCGACTATCTTATAAAGGTAGTTACCGACGACATCAAAACTTACGACAATTTCCTCAGGCTGAAGCTGCTCGACAACACGCTGGTTTCAGACGTGCAGTCGCGAATCGTGGTCAATACGGTCAAGGACACCGTCGCCCTGCCTCTGCGCGAGAGCTGAGCCGGAAACCGGTCGCGGAGCGCTTGTCGCGCCCTTTCGGCCGACGTCTTCCCGAAAGCCCGCCTCACGCCATGAACCGGAGCGGAGACAGGCCTGCCGGATCCAGCACCGGCGCCTTACCGGCGATCATCTCGGCGAGCAGCCGGCCGGTGATAGGCCCGAGCGTGAAACCGTCATGCCCATGACCGAAATTCACCCACAATCCGGGAATTGTGGGCGATGCCCCGACCACGGGAAGGGAATCTGGCAGGCACGGCCGCGATCCCATCCATGGCGTATCCTGCAGCGGCGCGCCAAGTGGCATGAGATCTTCCGCCCGTCGTCTGGCTATCGCGACAATTTTTGGATTGGGCGGAGCGTCGCGCTCCACAAGTTCAACGCCGGTCGTCAGGCGGATGCCATTGTCCGTCGGTGTCAGCACCAGGCCATTGTCCACATCGACAAGCGGACGTGACAGGGAAGCTCCCGACAACGGCCGGTAGTGCATGTGATAGCCACGCTTGATCGCAAGCGGATAGTTTTCGCCCAGCGCCTTCATGATGTCCTGCGACCAGGCACCAAGCGCGATGACCGCATTTCCGGCAAAGACCGTGCCGCGTTCGCCATCAAGCCGCCATCCGCCCCGCTTGCGCTGCAGCTTTGCGGCATCCGCACGGAAATACCGGCCACCTTCCTGGATAAACGTCCGCCAGAAAGCATCGACGACCGCACCCGGATTGGAGACGGAACAGCTTTCGGTCCAGTGGACCGCCTTCACGCTTGCCGCTCTGCGGCCGGTGATTTTCAGGCCCGGTTCAAGCATGCCGATCTCACCGGCCGACAGCTCCTCATAGGCAACCCCGTAGACCCGCGCATAATAGCGCTCTGTGTCGCTCCGGCTGTAGGAGGCCGCGGACCGGTGCAGATGAAGCCAGCCGCCCTGCCGGTAGAACCGGTCCGCATTCGCGGAACGGGCCAGGTCGAGATGTTCCTGAACTGCCAGGGCCCGCAGGGGAGCGACGACCCGCGAATAGAGTTCGGCACCCCTCGGGCCGCTGGCCGCGTGATAGCGCCGTAACCAGGGAAGCAGACGAAACAGCGTTCCAACGTCATAGGAAACGGCGCTCGATTGCCCGAACAGAACCCACATCAGCTCCCGCACGCGCGACGGCACCGCGTGCGGCACGAAGCCGTTGCGCTGAACAATGCCCGCATTGCCGTAGGATGCCTCCAGACCGGGGTGTGTCCGGTCAATCAGGGCAACGTCCAGACCCAAACGGCGCAGGTGCAGCGCTGTCGAAACCCCGACGATGCCGGCACCGAGAACCATTACCTCGAAAGACTGGTTTTGCTTTGCCTGCTTCGCCATTTCCTTAAGCCACGAACTCCCGTTCCGTCCCCTGTCGTCGACCGGTCGAAAGGTGCGGCCCGTCTCCCCCTCGCGCGCCCTGCATCCGCAAGCCTGCAGGCGCGATACACTGCAAAGCTTCAGGGTACGCCCCTGGATCGATACGCATTCCGGCGTCAGATGTTTCCATATCAATGCCGGTTGATCTAAAAGACTAGGGCGTAACCTGCCGCCCGACGTTTTTTCCGGAGACAAGTTTAGATGATTCGAGTGTTTGGGGCAGGTCTTGCATGGATAGGCCTCCACGGAACCGCCGCGCTGGCCGTGAGTATATTCATCGGCCTCGCGCTGCCCGCATTGTCCACCTTTTTGCGGCCCTATCTGACCCTTGCCGTTTTCTGTCTCCTGACCCTGGCTTTCCTGCGGGTCGACAAAAACGCGATCAGGTTGCGTTTGCGCCGCCCCGCGCTGCTGATTGCCGCGCTTGTCTGGATGATGCTCGGCGCACCTCTTCTAACATGGCTGGCGATCGAAGCCTCCGGTCTCGCGGTCCTTGGTCCGGATGTCGTCCTGGCGCTGTTCATCTCCACCGCCGCGCCGCCTGTCATGGCCGCCCCCGCCTTCATCTATTTGCTCGGCCTGGACGCCACACTCAGCCTCGCGCTTTCCGTGGCGGCCCTGATCGTGACCCCGCTCACCGCGCCCTTCATCGGCGAGCTGATGCTGGGCCCTTCCCTGCCCTTGAGCGTAAGCGGACTGGCTGTGCAACTGTCCCTCCTGCTCAGTGGCGCTTTCCTGCTGTCCGCGGCATTCCGCAAACTGGCCGGTGCGGAGCGCCTTTCCCGCAGCAGCCTTCACATCAGCGGATTGAATGTGCTCCTGCTTCTGTTCTTCGCCATCGCCGCCATGGACGGTGTCGCGCTGAGTTTTCTGCAAAAGCCGGTGTTCACTCTCGGGCTCACCGCCCTCACCTTCGTATTGGCGCTGCTGCAGATCGGGCTGACCCTGCTTGTTTTCGCTCCCGCCAGCCGCGAGGACGCCTATGCGATCGCGCATACCTGCGGAACCCGCAACATGGGCCTGATGGTGGCGGCATTCGGCGGCACGCTGCCGGAATTCACCTGGCTGTGGTTCGCGGTCGGGCAGTTCCCGATCTACATGCTGCCGATGCTTCTCAAGCCCTTCGTGCGCGTTTTCTGCAAGCTGAACAACAAAAGTGTGACGTAGCAGGCCTCATAATCCTGCCAGTCATGCTTAGCTTGCGGAAACCGAATTCGAATGTCACTTGATTTCCAAGGAGCCGTGATGCCCCAGCTTCAACCAGGACTCAGCCTGCTTTTGCGGACAGCACTGCGCTGCCTGTCGGTTCTCCTCTTCTTGCCCCTCCTCGCGTCCGCCGCCATGGCCGGTGACACGGCGAAAGCGGAAATCCTGGGCTTTTCAGAAGACGGCGCCTATTTCGCTTTCGAGCAATACGGTATCGAGGACGGCTCCGGCTTTCCCTATTCGGAGATCTTCGTGCTCGATGTTGCCAACGACCGCTGGGTGACCCCCTCGCCCTTCCTTGTGCGCAACCAGAACGAGGACGAAATCGAAGCCGGCGGCGTCTTTGATCCGGATGCCCTGGTGACAGCGGTACGCACGGAAAACCGCGAAAAGGCACTGCAGCTTCTGCAGACAACCCGGATTGCCGGAAAGGGCCTGACGGCAGGCCACAATCCCCGCACGGAACTTAATTCCGACCCGTTCCGGATGGTCGTCGCACCGAGCGATTTCTTCCGGCCTGGCGAGGACGAGCTGGAATTGAACCTGAACGAATACCTGCTGACCTCGGACAGATGCGCAGGCTTCAAGATCGACGATACGCGCGGCTTCCGCCTGACCATGACCTACAAGGGCCAGACGCGTGTCCTCAACCGGGACACCAGCCTGCCCGAAAGCCGCGGATGCCCGCTCGCCTATCGCGTCGAGCGCATCATCACCCATTTTCCGGAAAATGGATCGCCGGTCTATGCGGTCCTGATCCAGATGGACACCCACGGCTTCGAAGGCCCCGACCGGCGCAACCTGGCGATCACCGGACAGCTCTGAGCGCTGAAAAACCTCCGGTACCGGCCACCTCTTTGTTCTCATGATGCATAAAACGCGAGACCATTCCTGCGCGGGTTGTTCAATCAATGGATCCTGAAACTGATTGTGTCTTGTCACCAATCAGCCTCAGGCCTTCAATGCGAGTGAACAACCTTTTTGGATTCCACACCTACCCCACGAGCAGACAGAACCGAGCTGTTAAGAACCGTACATATACCGGATTTGAGAGCGCCTCATTCATAGTTGATCTTAATTTCAGGCATTATGCCGACCGGGATGCCGACTTGTAGCGCAATGCATTTTTCCAGAAGATCAGCGCGGCGCCGGTTCTACACTGAGTGTCCTATCTTTTAGCGCAACGACCATTGTCGCACCGATGATGCATGTTGCAGCCAAATAGAACGCTGGCTCCGGGATGATACCAAAGAAAAGCCCATCTGCGATCACCGCGAACACCAGCGACAGGTATTCAAAAGCAGCCAGCTTTGAGACCTCACTGTACTGATAGCTCAGCGTCATCAGGATGTGCGCTATTCCGCCGGAAAAACCCGTGCAAATCAAAAGGCCAAGTAGTTCCCAGCTTGGTAACACCCAGTCAAAAAGCAACGTCGCCAGACCGGCAACCGTACAAGTGAGTGCGAAGTAAAAGGCAATTGCGCCGGCGTTTTCCGTTAAAGCGAGGCTCCGGACCTGGATTTTTGCGCCCGCGGTCAGGATTGCCATTGCCAGGGCAAGCCCGACTCCAGTCAAATATTCGGCGTCGAAATCAGCGCTTGCAGCCGTCGGAATAATCAGCACCAACATGCCCACAAAACCGAAAAGAACCCCAAACCAGCGTGCGTTGCTGACGGTCTCCTTCAACAGAATAGCAGCCAGGACAACCGCCAGAACAGGGGCCATGTAACCGATGATCGAAGCATGCGACATGGGTAGGTATTTCAGGCTTGCAAAGCTTGCAAACATGGCAATGCACCCCAGGAGACACCGCACGATATGCCTGCCCGGGCGTTTTGTCTTGAGACCAGAGGGAAACTCACGTGTCCACATCAGGAACAAAACCAAAGGGATCAAGGCAAACGCACTTCGAAAGAAAACGACCTGACCAACCGGGATCTCGCCGGACAGGAGTTTGATGAAGAGCACCATCAGGGCAAAAAAGAAAGTCGCACCAACCCGCAAGCTGATACCTTTGAAATCAAAAGACATGTTCATTCCGAAATCGTGCTGCGACTGTCGACGAGATCTCGCAGTTGATCCCCCATAAGGTTGATCGTCAGAACGGTCACAAGAATTGCCAATCCGGGGAAAATCATAAGATGTGGTGCGGTCTGAAGATAGGCTTTGCCGCTGAGCAACATGGCCCCCCATTCTGCATTCGGTGGCTGGACACCAAAGCCCAGGAAACTCAATCCGGAAATGGACAGGATGCTTCGGGACCAGGAATTGGTCCATAGCACAAGCAGACTGGCGCCGATGTTTGGCAGAATGTGGCGCCACAAGATGAGCCATGACGGCAGATCGTTCAGCTTGGCCTGTGTGATGAAGTCACGGTGTGCGAGATCGATGCTGAGGCCACGAACAAGACGGGCGAACTTCATCCAGCCAACGAGAATGAGCGCCAACACCATATTTGCCGTGCTTGGCCCCAAAACACCGGCGATTGTGACGGCTGCGACCAATTCGGGAAAGGCAAAGAAACTGTCCGTCATGCGCATCAATGTTATGTCGGCGAACCTTCCGAAGTGGCCAGCGGCAAGACCAACAAGGGTTCCGGTAATTGCGCCGATCAACGTGATTAAAAATGCCAGACCAACTGACCAGACACCGCCATAAAGCAGTCTTGTCGCAACATCCCGGCCAAGCTGATCTGTGCCAAACCAATGCTCCGAGGAGGGAGGAGAGAGCCGATTGAGAAAATCCGGCGCGTTGGGAGCATAGGGCGTGAAGAAAAACCCCGCCGCGGCAATCGCTCCTGAAATAACGAGACCCAAGCCGATGTTCTTGAGGAAACGGTCAAGATTTTTGCCATGCTGCTTTTGTTTGAGGTTGGCTTCCTCCGTGAGGCTCAGATCGCTTGCTACTGTCATGAGCGCACCTCATCGCCGACGTCAGTATTTGAGAGCAGCTCGAGCGACTTACGGGGATCCAGAGCATCCTGAAAGAGCTCAATCAGCGAGTTGATCAGAACGTATACAAGTGCAAAGAACATCACCAGAAACAGGATCAAGGGATAATCTCGGGACAGTACTGCCCCAGCCAAGAGCGAGCCAATACCGCCCCGGGCGAAGGTCAGCTCAACAATAATGGTACCTTCCAGAAGACTGGCGACGTCCAGACCAATCATCGTGAGCGCTGGAACCGCCGCATGTCGCTGGATGTGCCGCCAGAAGATCTCTCTCTCGCTGACACCACGCAGCCGCAACGTCTCGATATAGGGGGCCGATTTGGCTTCCAGAAAAAACGTCCGCAAAAGGCGGGTTTGCGAGGCCATGATCCAGAAAGCCAGCGTAAGGGCCGGCAGGACAATGTGAGCCGGAGTACCCGTCCCGTAGGACGGAAGCCAATTGAGCTCTACGGCGAACAACAGGATCAACAGGAGCCCGAGCCAGTAGTTCGGCATTGCGGCACCGATTGACGCGAGGGCGACCGCAAACCGGTCGGCGAGGCTTCCCGGCTTCCAAACCGAGATTGCGCTCAAACAAAAGGCGGCGACCAAGCCAATTGCGAGGGATGACGCAGTGAGCGCGAGTGTCTCCGTGATGTTGGCAAGGAAAATCTCCAGAACAGGTACGTTGGACGCAAAGGAGTTGCCGAAGTCGCCCTGAACGAAGCGCCATAACCATTGGAAAAACTGCACAAAAAAGGGTTCGTTCAAATAAAATTCCTGGCGAATGCCATCCAGGATTTCCGGCGGGAATCCCTGAGCATCCGGATAGCGTGCGTGCGCGATGGCCGCTGCTTTGTCCCCCGGTGCGAAATAGGTCATCGTGAACGTGATGAAGCTTATCCCGAGGAGAACACACACCAGGCCGGACAGTCGTCTGCCGGTCGCCAGGACAGCAGAGACCAGTCGAGATGCGAAGTCGGTCATTGGTGTCCCTCATCTGCCATGAGGGGATCTTGCGGCAAACTGCCCAAGTCCCTCGCAGCCTCGATAAGGTCCCGGCAGTAGCGGCTTGCCGGACGTTCAAAAAACATCTTCGCCGGCTGACAGGCTTCCATCCTGCCGTTTCGAAGCACCAGCATTTGATCTGCAAAGGTCGCGGCAAAACCCAGGTCATGAGTAACGATGACAAAGGTGTTTCCGTAGCGCGCCTGAATTCGTTTCATGGTGGCTGCGATTTGTTTTTGAACGATTGCGTCAAGCGCACTGAGTGGTTCGTCAAAAAAGATGAGATCCGGCTGCGCAACAAGAGCCCGGGCAAGGCAAGCACGCTGAGCCTGGCCCAAAGAGACTTCAGTCGGTCGGCGCGTTGCCAATGCGGGCGGCAACTCGACATCGTCAAGCGCGGCTGCGACGGCTTTGTCCTGCTCGGCCCCTGAGAGCCGTTTCGAATAAGCTCCTTCGCCAATGGAGGCCCCCAGCGAAAGCCTGGGGTTCAAGGCCGCGATCGGATCCTGCATCACCCATCGGCTCTGCTGCAGGCCAGGAGGGCCTTGCCACCGTCCTTTATGGGTAATTGCCGGGCAGGTTCTGGGATGGAACGACAGCTTTTCAAAGCGCGCTGGTATCAAGCCGTTCAGTGCCTTGAGCAAGCTGCTTTTGCCCGAACCGCTTTCACCGGCGATACAAAGCGTTGCCCCTTCGGGAATTGAAAAGGAGACTTCCTCGAGGATGGTGTTTTTGGAAATGGTGATGCTGAGGCGGTCAACGGAGAGCATGTAAAGTCTATTCTGCCGCAATGGAACAGGACGATTGCCCAAAATCCCTTGCGATCCAATCTCGATGGTTCACCAGGAGTTGGCCGTAGTCGGATTGGGGCGCCGACAAAAGATGCGCGGTTTCGCCGACTTCAACAACGCGTCCGGCGTTCATTATGGCTGTGCGGTCCGCATATCTTGCCGCAAGAGACAGATCGTGGGTCACGATCAGAACGGCAACATCGTGTTTCTCGGCATATTTCATCACGGCGCGAAGCACTTGAGCGGCTATCAGCGGGTCCAACGCTGAAGTCGGCTCGTCCAGGATGAGCAGACGCGGTTCACCTATGAGAGCCATGGCCAGAAGCAGGCGCTGCTGCATACCGCGACTCCACTCATACGGAAAACATGTCCCAAACGGCTTAAGACCGAGCTCTTCAAGCAGCGGCTCCTGCGCTTGGGAAATATTCGTGCGGCCTGCGAGAACCCGGAGGGCTTGCTGCCATTGCCACAAAAGCCGCTTGAGGGGGTCGAATCCTTGGTCAGGGTTTTGCGGAACATAGGCAATGCGCTTTGGTTTCCGGGGTTTTCCCAAAGCAGAGAAGTCCCTCTCCTGACCATCGAAAGCAAGTCGCCCCGCGAACGGTACTGCCGGACGGGTCAGCCCCATCAGACAGCGTAGAAGCGTCGACTTTCCCGCCCCTGACCCGCCGACGACAGCGAGGCATTCGCCACGTCCGATCTTCAGACTGACATCGTTCAAAATCACCTGTCGGCCGATACGGACCGACAGGTTCTCCAGATCCAGCAGTGTGTTTGGTTCACTCGGCAAGTGTCAGGTCCGGCGTTACAAGATAGGTTTCAGCCGGGTGGATTCTGTAGCCTTGCACCTTGCCATTGCCAACGGACACCTGCGTCTTGTGGAAGACCGGAATCAGTGGCAATTCGGTGTTGATGATCTCCTGAACGCGGTCGTAATACGACTTGCGGACCTCATCATCGAAATTCTCGCGACCTTTTCTGAGAAGCTCATCCAGCTCCGTGTTGGAGTATCCGGAAAAATTGTAACTGACGCCAGTTTCGACCAAAGTGCCCGGAAAATAGCCAGGGTCACCCTGCGGCGCTGTTCCCCAGGCCTGAAGATGCATGTCGATCTCACCCGCTTTCAGGGCTTCGTTATTGGCATCATATTCTGCCATGGAAATCTCGGAACCGATGCCAATTTGCCGAAGCAATGCCTGTGAGATCTCCAAAGTCGGACGCAGCGCGGCGCGGCCTTCGTAGGAGCGGATTTTCAGGGTAATCTCTTCTCCATCCAGCTCCCGGATCCCATCATCGTTAGTGTCTATGATGCCGGCTTCATCCAGCAGCGCCCTGGCTTTTTCAGGGTTGTAATCAAGCCTCAGTTTTGTGTTGGCCCAGGAGGCCATACTTGCCGGAAAGATGCCGTTCGCAACATCGCCGCCAACACCGTTCAAAGACGCGGCAACAATCGTTTCGCGGTCGAGCCCAAGAGACACGGCGCTTCGAAGCGTTGCATTGGCCAGAGGACCGTCCGCAGTCCGAACCTGGAAAAAGAACAGGCGGGTCGTTGGTCTCGAGAACAGTTGGCCTTCGTTCTTTTCTTTCAGAGCAGCAAAGTCTGGCTCCGGATAGTTGGTTACCAGATCGACATCACCGGCTTGAAGCGCCAAAGCGGCAACGGACGGATCAGACAACGCGTCCATCACAATGCGGTCCAAATTGGGCTCGCCTCCCCAGTAGTCGGTAAATTTGCGGGTCTGGTAGGTCTTTTCCGGTTCGGCCAGTTCAAAGACAAAAGGTCCGGTGCCAATTAGCGGCAATTCATCCGTGCCGTCCTTCAACACAGCAGCGGACGGTTCGGTCAGTGACCACAAGAAAGCGGAATTCGGTGACTTTGTTTTGAAGACCAGGCCGTAATCGCCCACGACTATGATGCCGTCAATATCGAGCAGTCTGGACAGTCGGGGATTGTAACCCGAATGCCCTTCTGTATCGATTTTTTCAAACGACGCCTTCACATCTTGCGCCGTCATTGCGGACCCGTCGTGGAATTTCACGTCCTTGCGAAGTGTCAGTTTCCATTCTAGCGGCGACAGGTTTTCAAACGTTTCGGCAAGACGCGGCTGCATGGTCATGTCGTAGCCGAGCCCAATCAAGGTTTCCGATACACCCGCCCGGTTGCTGAGCCAGCCGTTTTGCCGTGCTCTTGGATCGGGCACACTACTCTTTGGGCCGAAAGGAACAGCAATACGCATGGTTCTTTCGGCAGCATTGGCGGCTTGAGGAGCGACCGTAAATGCAACCGACGCAACGGCGCCCATTCCCAAAAGTGCGGCGAAGGCGGGTCTGATAATCTGCTTTGACAAAATAGGCTCCGGAAGCTGGATAGAGAACTCGAAGAGCAAAATTCATATTTGTAATAATATAACATATCAAGAAGAATTTTGACTGGACGCCCTTGCCGCGCCCCAGACGGATGTCTGCTCAAGCTTCAACCCACTTGGGTGTTTAGTCCCGGCATTTGATGGATCGGATTGAGGCCGAAACCTTCGGGTTCAAAAGTCCATATCCTGCAAATGTATTCATAGGGTGTTAGCTGTGGTTTCTGATCAGGTTGTTCCGTTAAGGGTCTGAATTAGGCGAACAACCTTCTCATACCAAGCGACGAATTTGACGACTCTTTTGGATTCCCAAAGTTTCGCGAATATGATTCCTGATGGGGAACATGAGGAGTTTGCCATGTCCGCCCCTATCCGTCTTCGAGATGACTTTGATGCTCCAACCCTTCGTCATCTAGCCCGTGGCTCGGTGAATGCCGATCAAACACGGCGCCTTTTGGCGCTTGCAGTGATCTATGACGGCGGCTTGCGCAGCGATGCGGGTGCGGTCGGCGGCGTGACGGTCCAGGTGATCCGCGACTGGGTCTTGCGTTTCAATGCAAAAGGCCCCG
>NZ_JSEP01000012.1 GCF_001624695.1 Labrenzia sp. OB1
GTGCCGGTGCGCACGATCACTCTTCACAGCAAGGTTGCCGCCTCGGCCGAGCGCGCGTTTCACAAGATCCGCGGCCTCTATTCAGACCGGCAGATCAAGGATCTCGGTCTCGATCTCTTTGGCGGTTCGTTGAACGTGCGCCGCATGCGCGGCGGCAGCCGCTATTCCATGCATTCCTGGGGCATTGCCATCGACTTCGATCCGGAACGCAACCGCCTGTCCTGGAAGCGGCCACAGGCGCGCCTGTCGCTCGACGACGCCATTCCGTTCTGGCGCGCATGGGAAGCCGAGGGCTGGGTCTCGCTCGGCCGCGCCGCCAATTTTGACTGGATGCACGTCCAGGCGGCCCGTCTTTAAAGGAGGTTTCCAATGATCAAGACATACAAGCGGGAAACCGCATGGGCCTTGCTCGCCGCTCTTCTCGTGCTTTGCGGGTTCGATCTGTGGAGTGGGGGCGGCAGCGCGGCACAATATTGGGCGGAGCTTTTGACGACGCCGGTGTTTCTGTTCGCCGGCGGGGCTTTCGGCCTCGACGTCGTTGCCAAACAGTGGCCGAAGAAGACCCGCCAACCGCAGGACTTCGGCTGATGCTGGTGGTCATCGGCTGGTTCTGGAAATCCAGAACCGGCGCCATCCTGACCGCCTTTGCGGCAGTCGGGCTGGCGCTCTTCACCTGGCACACGTTCGACAAGTCGAGTGCCGTCCGCGCGGTCGTTTCGTCTTTTGTCGCCGATGTCGAGCTTGCCGCGGCCGAGGCCGAGCTGGCCGTACTCAAGCGCCGCACCGCCGCTTTGGAAACCGCGAACTTCTCCTTTCAGCAACAGCTGACGGAGTCCGAAGCCCTGCGCACCCAACAAGCCCTGGAGCTGGATGATTATGTTTCGACTGTTGATGCTGTTGTCGATCGGCCTCTTTTTGAGCGCCTGTCAAACCGATAGGGACCGGGCAAAGCAGGCCGGGGCCAGGCTCGGGGCGGCCGCTGCCGAAACTGCGCCGCCCGATCTTCCCTCAGACTGTCGCGAGCGAGAGCGCTCCGGCGTTCAAGTCGGCGATCCATTGGATTTGGCGCTGATCAAGACCGACCAGGCGCTTGGCCGCGCGAACAGCCGGGTCGCGCGTTGCGCGGACTGGCACGACACGTTTCGGAGCCAAGTGGCAGGAGGTGTAAAATGAGAGAGTTGATCGGATGGTTTTGGGACTTGCCACTCACGAAGATGGCCGCGATTACTGCCTTTGCCGCAATCGGAGCAGCTTTGCCGAAGGATCTTTCGGCACGCGATCGCCTGATGACCTTTTTCGTCGGATTCATGGCGGCGCTGGTGTTCGGTGATCCGGTGCGAAGCTTGCTCGGCTTCAGCGAAGCATGGGCCTATGGAATGGCCGGCATTCTTGCTATGACAGGCAGGAACATCGCCGTGTTCATCCTGCGGGCCAGCCGGGATCCGAAGACGTTTGCGCAGGATGTGCTGGAGATCTGGAGGGGGGTGCCGAGGAAGTAGTGAGCCGGGGTAACCGAACCGGAAGAACCGGCCCGGAGCTGCCGTTGACCAACCAGTCAAGATGCTGCAGTCGCAGCCCGCATTGCCCACATTCGCCGCAGGTGCGACACTAGAAGCTACTTCCTTACGGAAAGAAGAGAACTTGCCGGTTTATTTTTTAGCCAATGGAGAAGAGCGATTAAGCCCGATTAAGATCGGGCGAACTAATTCCCTCAAGCGCAGGATGTCCGAGCTCCAAACTGGTAACCCCGTTCAGCTCAGGTTACTTGGTTACATTGAAACCACAGAAGATGCTTCGCTCGAAGCACAGTTGCATCGGGAATTTTACCAGAAGCGTCTGTCTGGAGAATGGTTCGACATTGAAGCCGAAGAAATCGTCCCCGTTCTGTTGTCGGCAGGTGCTGCAGCATACGCTCCACCAGAAGATGCCATCTTTGAGTTCGAGAGCTACGACCGTTCCGGTATTCCATGCTTTGTAAGAGGAGCAGCATGGCTCGACCTTCAGGTTGAGGAGCTTTGTCCTTCTTGCGGGTGTTTTGGTGGAATCCACTACCAAGGTGGACCAGCCGGTGAAATCTGTCTTCGATGTGGTTACATGCCCACTCACCACGATGCCTGAACAAAGGCCTTCCCGGCCCTTTGCTGCCAAAGAACATCTTCTCAATCAATGGCCGTTTTGCGCCTTCAGTTTCAGACATTCGCAATCCGGACCGAGATACCAAAAAGTCGCCGATCATTCTGCTGTGACATGATCCCTATTCCGCAACTCATAGTAACCGTGCTAGGAAACCACGCCTATGGCCATATTGTCGAGCCTCTGAAGTGGACTGTCGGAATTTGAAATTGAAGTATGCCTATGAGGATTTGAGCGATGATCAGTTCGAGAAGCTGATCGTGATTTTGTGCCAACGGCTGCTTGGCATGTCTGTGAAGGGCTTTGCCAAGGGCCCTGATGGTGGACGCGACGCCAAGTTCGTCGGCACGGCCGAGCTTCTTCCGAGTACAACTGATCCTTGGGTTGGTACGGTAATCGTCCAAGCCAAGCACACCAACGGCTACAACCGCAATTTCGGCGAGGCCGATTTCTACAGTAAGCAATCTAAAGACACGGTGATTGGTAAGGAGGTGTCGCGGATTACCAAACTGCGCAAATCCGGCCAGCTCAATCACTATATGCTCTTCGCGAACCGTCGATTGGCAGGCAATGCGGATCAGGTAATCACTCAGCACATTGCAGAAGAATGCAACCTGCCTGAAAGTTCGATCTATCTCTGCGGGCTGGAGCAGCTCGAGCTCTTTATGAGGCAATTTCCTGAAGTCCCAGCCTTGGCTGACCTCGATCCAGTTGATTCGCCATTGATTGTCTCACCGGACGAATTGGCCATCGTCGTCGAAGCGATCGCTAGCCACGAAGTCGATTTGTCAACGGTTCTCGATGCACTGCCGGCCGAACGAACGTCGTATGAGACAAAGAATTCACTCAACAACATGACGCCAGAATATGCCGCCGCCCTTCGTAGGCGCTATCTCAAGGATACGGCGCAGATCAGGACGTTTTTGGCGGCGCCCGAAAATTTGGACATCCTCAGATCCTACGAAGCGACCACCGAGGAGTTCCAGATGAAGATCATTTCGAAGCGAAAGGACTTCCAGAATTTTGACGCAGTCATGGAGTATCTGCTTGATCTTCTGTTCCAGCGTGATCCAATCCTACGCCAGAAGCAGCACAGGCGTTTGACCCGTGCTGTGCTCTTCTACATGTATTGGAACTGTGATATAGGGGAGATCGTCGATGCTGAGACCGAGTAAGCACGCGCACCCCGACCGTACCATCGTAAATGTTGCGCTGCTGTTGCTCGTGAGGCTTCGCACCCAACGCCTGTGTGACTACGATTCCCTGCGCACGTATGCTCGTAAGGCCGTCGTTGGCGGAGACGTGCTGTTTTTACCTTCGCTCAACTTCCTCTATTTGCTCGGTTTGATCGAATACCACCCTAAGACCGATGCAATCGAATATGTGGGGCAGAATGAAGCCGTCTAAGCTTTATTCCAACATGTCCGCCTTATTCGCACCGGTGGAGTTCGAGCCCGAACTCAACGTGGTGCTAGCGGAAATTCGTCTGCCCGAAAACCGCGATCGCGATACGCATAATCTTGGCAAGACCACGCTCGGCCGCTTACTTGATTTTGGTTTTCTGTCGGGGCGGGATTCCAAGTTCTTTCTGTTCAAACATCTCGACCGCTTCAAGGAATTCATATTTTACCTGGAAATAGAACTATCTGACAATAGTTTCGTTACTGTCCGGCGCAGCGTCGCCAATGCGTCGAGGATCGCATTCAAAAAGCATACCGCACGCCATCAGGATTTCTCGACCCTACCCGATCTCGAATGGGATCATGTCGATGTCCCATTCGAACGCGCAAAAGAATTGCTTGATAGCTTGCTGGACTGGCGAGCGCTGAAGCCGTGGCCCTATCGTAAGGGGCTCGGCTACTTCCTCCGGTCACAGGAAGATTTTCGCGACGTTTTCCAACTGCGAAAATTTGCCAACTCGCATGCAGACTGGAAACCCTTCCTTGCACATATTCTCGGTTTCGATGCTGAGTTGATCAGGCAGCACTATGAGAAGGAGGCTGAGCTCAAAGTCAAAGAGTTCAACACCTCTACGATCCGGCAAGAACTCGGGGGCGAGATTGAGGACGCGGGCAAGATCGATGGGCTTTTGCTGCTCAAGCGGCAGGAGGTTGACAAGAAACAACAGCGCCTCGACGCTTTTGATTTCCGGAGCTAGGATAGAGCTGACACCAAGCTACTCGTGGACCAAGTGGACGAACGAATCGCCACACTCAACCAGCGGCGGTATTCGCTAAGCCAGAACAGGAAGAAAATCATCTCTTCATTGAAAGAGGACCAGATCCTCTTTGATCCGGACGATGCGAGTGAGCTGTTCCGCGAGGCCGGAGTTTTATTCTCAGGGCAAGTAAAACGTGATTTTCAGCAACTGATCGCCTTCAATAAGGCGATCACCGATGAGCGGCGTAGCTATTTAATTGAGGAGCGTGCGGAAATTGAGGCAGAGCTGAAAACCATCAACACGGAATTGAATGCGCTCGGCAAGCGCCGTTCGGAATTGCTAGCGTACCTGAGCAGCGCGGATTCTTTCGCGAAATACAAGCGTCTTTCTAATCAACTCGTGACGCTTCGGGCCGATATCGAAAGCCTTGAGCGGCAGCGTGAGTTTGTCCAAAGGCTCCAGAAACTGAGGGCGGACATTCGTACTCTCGCCGAAGAGAAGACGCACCTACAGGCGGCAATCGAAGCGGACGTCGAGGCGAAGAACGCCGATGCAGGAAGTTTGTTCTCGCGCATTCGCTTGTTCTTCAACGAAATAATCGAAGACGTCATCGACCAGAAGGCGCTTCTGAGCGTCGTTGTCAACCAGAACGGACATCTTGATTTCCGCGCCGAGCTGCTAGACGATGCAGGCATCGCGACCAGTGCCGATCGCGGGTTTAGCTATAAGAAACTGCTCTGCATTGCCTTCGATCTCGCGATGCTGCGCGCGCATCTTGATGACGCCTTTCCTCGCTTCGCCTTCCACGATGGTGTCTTTGAATCACTCGACGACCGAAAGAAGGAAAATCTTCTTGGCGTGATTCGACGCTACTCCTCGCTAGGCCTTCAGTCGATCATTACATTGATCGACACGGATCTGCCCTCTCGAACCGAAGGCGAACCCGTGTTTGATGAATCAGAGATCGTCGTATTGCTTCATGATGAAGATGACAGCGGGAGACTGTTTAGGATGGGGCCATGGTAGTTACAATCACGTCAGAATTCGAAACGCACTGACACTTGACCGACAGTCCGCTTCCGTATGCTTTTGGTCATTCGTACAGACCGCGACGAACGACCGCTCTCCGTCCGTTCTAGCCGCGATCTTCCCTCGGCGCCGTCGTGGCGGGTTTGCTGTGAAAGTGGGATCTGTCACCGGTGAGCTTTTCCGCCAGGTCGTCGATCGCTTCCATGACGTATCCGGCTTTCCGATACTCCACTGAGCCAATCTTCGCCTCTCGCGTCAGCTGCACCGCGCCGTCGCGGCCGAGCGCGAGCTTTTCCAATATCTGATCCGTCTTGATGTGTCCGCGGCCGCTTCTGCCTGACATGTCGGGTCACCGTTTGCTTGTTTCTGTTTCCTACTCATAGGAACAAAACACGAACGAGGCAAACAGGTGACCGATCAAATCTTCCCGCAAAAAGACGCGGGAGATCCGGAGCGCGCCAACGCACCGGATACCGGCAGTCTGCCAAGACCAATCGCCGGCCGATGTCTGACAAGCATTCCATCGCCCCCACGAGCAGGCCCGAAGGCCTGATTCTGCTCTGCCGCAGATGGGGGATTACTGGAAGGCAAAATGGATGGAGTCAAACCTATTTGGTGAACTTGAGAGTGAAGGCGTATCCCCGGTTGCGCCTTGGATGGGTGGAAAACGGAATCTTGCAAAGCGCCTGACGCGAATAATTTCGACGGTGGATCACCAGATCTATGCGGAGCCATTTGTGGGGATGGGTGGAGTTTTCCTCCGGCGGTCCTTCATCCCGAAGGCCGAAGTAATCAACGACTTCTCCGGCGATGTGATCAACCTCTTCCGCATCCTCCAGCGCCACTACCAACAGTTCCTGGACTGTTTAAAGTTCCAGATAACAAGTCGCCGCGAATTCGAGCGATTGATTAAAACCGACCCTACGACACTGACAGACCTGGAGCGAGCCGCTCGATTTCTGTATTTGCAGAAAACGGCCTTCGGCGGAAAAGTCACGGGTCAGAGTTTCGGGATAAGCCCTGATCGGGGTGGACGCTTCAACATCTCGACGCTTGCGCCGATGCTGGAAGATGTCCACGAGCGGCTTGCGGGTGTCGTAATCGAGAACCTGTCGTTCACCGAATTCATCCCGCGGTATGATCGCCCTGGAACTCTGTTCTACTGCGATCCGCCGTACTTCGGGTGCGAGGATGACTACGGCAAAGAGATGTTCTCGAAGGATGACTTCTCCCGACTCGCGGATCTGATGGAAGGCGTGAAGGGAAAAGTGCTGCTCTCAATAAACGACACTCCTGAGATCCGGAGCATTTTTTCGGCCTTTCACCAAAAGCAGGTGAACGTGACCTACACGGTCAGTGAAACCGCTCCGCAGGAATTCAGCGAGCTGATCATATCCAATTTTGATCACCCTCTGCTGAGACTTTCCTAGATGGTCGGGACGGCTGTCTGATTCTATCAGTGCGACTGACGATACAGGCGTGGCTGGCGCTGCCGATCAGCAGCCTCGGCCACACCTGGGCTTTCGGGGCCGGAAAAGTTAGCGGGGTGGAATGAGAACAAAAGTGTCCCACTTTTTGAGGGGTGGTAAAAAGTGGGACGTTTAGACCCAAAAAACTCAATGAAAACAAAGGGACAAAAAGCGGGTGGAGGCCCCGACCGGAATCACAACTTCACTTGTCAGATTGACGGCGCGACTCAGGAACAAAGGAAAAACCCGTGTGGGACTTTTGTGGGACTTTTGTCTCAATAAGTCCCACGCGGGCCATATTGAGCCTAATTTGTACACTCTTTGTTCCCTTCTCGCTCTGCCAAATACAGGCAAGAACGAACCAAAAAAGCAAAGGAAAAACAGAAGGTTATTGGCGGTGAGGGTGGGATTCGAACCCACGGTACGCTCTCACGCACGGCGGTTTTCAAGACCGCTGCCTTAAACCACTCGGCCACCTCACCGCAGGCAGCCGCGTTCTGAAGAATGCATGCTGCCGATCCTCCGTTTCCTTCGTCTTTGAACGAAAGTCAAGAGCGCGCAGTCATCCCTTTCGCTCAGGTCGCGGATTTCGTGTGGAAGGTCTTGTCCGGGGACGGGCCGCACCTCCGGCCTGTTCCGGTTCCGGGCGTTTGCAGGGGCAGGGCTTGCGCTGCGGGACCGGAACAAAACCAAAGGGCAGGGGCCGCCGGTCCGGTGTCGTGGGCAGGGTTTTGAACCGGCGGCCAGTGCTGGAGGTGGGTTCCAGCATCGCTGATGACTGGGTTGTCATCGGCAACATGGTGACCCTACGCGGATCGGGCAGGTGTGAATGTGATGTAGGTCACATAGACACTTATTGCGGAATATCGGCCTACTGTGCCTTGCATGCAACACGCGGAAACCTCCGGTTGTTCATCGCAATACTCCCGGTTTTTCTGAAGCTTGAAGACACAGCCAGCAGGTCCGGAGAACTGCTGGCGGTACAAAGCTGGGAGTTGTCGAAATGAAAGCGGCTTACAGCCTCGACGGAAGGTTTACTTTGAAGTAATACAAATACGCTTTAGTAGGCAATTGTGGGACTCACGGCGGGGGCAGTGTGTCTTGCGGGGATTGATCGATAGATCTGAAATGCCTGTGAACCGACGCGGATCGAACCACGCGCCGGGATGTATCGCGTGAGCCGCGGGGCCGCCGGCGCGTAATTGAGTAGGACGGCAGTATGCATGGGATAGGCGGGCAGGCTTGCCAGGCGGTAGTCCAGGGGACAGACCACGTGGCGGAAACGTCTTCAAAGAAATCCTCCGAAGCGCTAGAGCGGATCATCCGGTTCAACGGTGGTATCTGGGCCCAGATGCGGACGGGATTGATGGTTATCGCTGCGGTGTCCCTGGTCGCCGCCTGCAGCAGCCCCCAGCAGGAAACCTCCAAGTTCAGCCCGAAAAAATACGGTGTCAAAGGCAGCCCGCGCATGGTTGCGGCAGGCAAGCCCGTGCCGAAAGGCGGCGGACGTTATGTCGTCGGGAAGAAATACAAGATTGCCGGCAAGTGGTACTATCCCAAGACTGATCCGAATTACAAGAAAACAGGACTGGCGTCCTGGTACGGACCGACATTCCATGGCCGCAAGACCGCCAACGGCGAGATCTTCGACCGCAACGCCCTCACCGCAGCACATACCACGATGCCTTTGCCGTCCTATGCGCGCGTGACCAATGTTGAAAACGGCCGGTCAATGGTTGTTCGCGTCAATGACCGCGGACCTTTTCACGGCAACCGCGTGATCGACCTTTCCGAACGTGTTGCCACGATGCTCGGTACCAAGTCCGCCGGAGTCGGCAAGGTCAAGGTCGAATATGTCGGCAAGGCTCCCCTGCACGGACAGGACGAGAGCTTCCTGATGGCGTCTTATCGTGGACCTGGCGCCGTCGAGCCGGGCGCAACACGTCCGGGAACCATGATCGCCCAGGCGGAACCGCAAGTGTTTCAGGCCCCGCCCAGCGTCGTGTTCGGCAGGGTTCCCGCACCTGCGACACGTCCGTATCTGGCCGCCGCACCTTCCACGACCGCCTTTCGGGCGCAGAGCCCGGCAGGCATGAATGTGGCGTTCGACCCGGCAATTGCCTTCGAGGCAGGCAGGCCGACAATCGAGGTCGCCTCGAACAACAGGTTTGAACCGGTCAGTTCCGCTTACACAACCGGGCCTTCGCCGGCGCCGGGAACTCTCGGTGTTCTGCGCGTGCCGGCCCCCGGTACACCGACCGGCCTGGTCGATGGCAGCGCAATTTCCTCCTTTTCGGCCAACAAACGCATTTCCGAAGCGCACGCTTTGCTCGTCTCCGTGTCCGCATCCGGACTGTCGATGCGTGAGCTGGCTGTCCGGGCAAGAGCGGAATAAACGGCGGTCTGTTTGCCGCCTGAAAGGCGTTAGGGTTTAAATCAGGATGACCTGCCGGCGGGTGAAAGAACTCAGATGCGTTCAGCAAGATCCGGAAACATCCTGAAAATATCGCGCCGCTTGTCTTTCGGATCTTTTGTCCGACTGGTTGCTCTTTCGGCACTTGCGGTTTTCATGCCGGAACATGTCGCCCCGTTGAGCGCAGCCGAGGCCATTGCCACAAGGGCACCAAAAGCCTTTCTCTATGAACCGGCGTCCGGAACAATCCTCTACGCCAAGGCTCCGGACCAACCGTTCGCACCCGGATCTCTGACCAAGGTAATGACGGCCGCCACCGTCTTTCAGGCGCTGACAGACGGCGAGATGAAGCCGGACCAGCTTTGCACGGTGAGCGAACACGCCTGGAGGACTGGCGGTGCGCCATCCGGCCGCTCCACCATGTTCGCCGCCATCAAGTCCGAGATCGCCGTGGAAGATCTTCTCAAGGGGCTTCTCGTTCACAACGCCAACGACGCTGCAATTGTCTTGGCTGAGTGTCTCGACGGGTCCGAGGACGCCTTTGCCGACAGAATGACAAGACTGGCCCGGTCCATCGGCATGACAAACAGTCAGTTCGCCAACCCGACCGGCCACGAGAGCCAGCCAGGGCGTACCACCGTGCGCGACCAGACGCGGCTCGCCGAATACATCCTTGAGATACATCCGCAGCACTATCGGCTCTTTTCCCTGCCGGAGTTCACCTGGAACAAGATATTCCAACGCAACAAGAACCCGCTTCTGGGTGAAATCCGCAATCTGGACGGTCTCGGGGGCGGCACTGACCCAACCGACGGTTTTGCCGGTCTCGGATCGGTCGAGCGAAATGGACGTCGCGTGATAGCATCAGTCGCCGGCCTGACATCCGACAAACACCGTCTGCAGACCCTTCAGGAAGTTATCGAAGGGGCCTGGGAGTTTTTCGCCGTTCAGACACTCTTTTCCTCCGGAGACGTTGTTGCCGAAGGCAGGGTTTTCGGCGGGACAAGCAGCAGCGTGCCGCTTGTGGCGCGCAAAGACATCGACGTCCTTCTCGCCCGTGGCGGCACACTGGATTACCGCATCCGCGTGGTCTACGAGGGGCCGCTCGTCGCTCCGCTTGAGGAAGGCCGGCCGGCAGGGGAATTGCAGGTTATCGGCAAGGACGGCATCGTCTACAGGGCTCCGCTGGTGACCGGTGCTTCCGTCGCGCAGGGGACTTTGTTCGGCCGCGCCGTCGACGGCCTTCAGGAACTGCTCTTCGGATGGATAGGATAGAGATATCAACATCCGGCCCAAGACCTGATATGAGTCGGCCGGATTGTTTCTGAACAACCTTGCAAACGGAGCCGAGAACTGGTGCCTGGACATTTCATAACTTTCGAGGGCGGTGAGGGGGCCGGGAAATCGACCCAGATCGCCCGCCTGAAAGTCTATCTGGAAAGCCTCGGGCAATCTGTTCTGGTCACCAGGGAACCGGGTGGTTCGCCGGGGGCGGAAAAAATCCGCGCGCTCCTGCTTTCCGGTGAGGTCAGGGACCTCGGCCCCAGGGGCGAAGCCATGCTCTTCGCCGCCGCGAGGGCGGACCATGTCGACACCACAATCAAACCCGCCCTTGAACAAGGCCAATGGGTTCTGTGCGACCGCTACGCCGATTCCACACGCGTCTATCAGGGTGAGGCGGGGGTCGACACGGACTACCTGAAACTTCTGGAAACAGCGGCTGTCGCCGGTGTCCGTCCGGAACTGACGATCCTGATCGATATTCCCGCGGAAATCGGCCTGAAGCGAGTGGCCAGCCGCGCGCAGACCGATGACAGCGGCGGCCCGGACCGCTTCGAGGGCGAAGCGCTGAAGGTCCATGAGCGCCGCAGAAGACTGTTCATCGAACTCGCAAGACAAGAGGCGTTCCGCTTTGCCGTGGTCGATGGCACGAAAGATCCTGAATACGTCGCAACCGCCATTCGCAAGGCCATAAGCGACAGGTTCGCCGACGAGCTGAACATCGCTGACGAACAGCAGCCTGCTGCACGCGAGGGAGCCCACTGATGGCGCGATCCCAGGATTTGACGCCCCGGCCCGAAGTCGATGTGCTGCCCGGCTTTCCGCCACCCCACGAAAAAGACCGGCTGATCGGCCACGAAGCCACCGAACGGGCGCTCCTTGATGCCTACCGCTCCGAGCGGCTTCATCACGCCTGGATCCTCGGCGGCCCAAAGGGCATAGGCAAGGCGACGCTGGCCTTTCGCTTCGCCCGGTTCGCCCTTGCCAATCCCGACCGGTTTGGCGCCGATGTCGCCGCCGCGCAGGACCTGTCCGTGCCCGCCGAACATCCGGTCGCCCGCCAGCTGAAAGCCGGCGGCCATCCGAATGTCCTGCATCTGCGCCGGCCCTGGGACGACAAATCAAAGCGGTTCAAATCGGACCTTCCGGTCGATGAAATTCGGCGCACGGTGTCCTTTTTCGGCACCACGGCCTCCGCAAACTCCTGGCGCATTTGCATTGTGGATGCCGCCGACGATCTGAACATCAGTTCAGCCAACGCCCTTCTGAAAATCCTGGAAGAACCTCCGGAGCGCTGCCTGTTTCTCGTTCTCAGCCACGCGCCCGGCCGGTTGCTGCCGACGATCCGCTCCCGCTGCCGGCGGTTGGATCTCGCACCCTTGAGCAGCAACGATATTTCAAACGCGCTACGCGACCTGGCCCCCGACAGCATTCCGGCTGACGACGATCTGCTGGAAATCTCAAAAGCCGCGGATGGCAGCTTGCGCGCGGCGATCACGCTTTTGTCGGGCGACGGACTGGCAATAGCCAAGGGCTTGAAAAAGCATGCAGAAACTCCCGGACAACTTGACCTGGCTGCGATCCACGCGCTTGCAGATCTGATTGCCGCGCGAGGCCAGTCCGATAACTGGGAAAGCTTCCAGCATATCACCCGGATATGGCTGCACGAACGGATGCGGCGCGACCTTGCTTCCGGCGTCCACAAGGCTTATCCGCTTGTGGAGCTGTGGGACAGAACCAACAAGGCCATCAGCGATGCAGACGCACTCAATCTAGATAGAAAACAGGTGGTTCTGGACTTCTTTTTCGCGCTCAGAGCCGCCTGATCTTCACCGCGGGAAAGTCCGGACCGCAAGTGGCCGCAATCGAAAACTTGCAGGCGCCTTCTTGGGATTTTCAAGATTTCCGGCTATCAAGTCGCGCCAAAGCACAAATACCGCACACCCCGCAGCAGACCAATTTCTGGACCTTTCATGCTCGTTGACAGCCACTGCCATCTCGATTTTCCCGATTTCGACGGCGAGCGCGCCGAACTGATAGACCGCGCCGCGCAGGCAGGTGTCGACCTGATGGTGACGATCTGCACGCATATTCGCAAATTCGATCAGGTGCGCGCCATCGCGGAGGAATTCCCCCAGGTCTATTGTTCGGTCGGCACACATCCCCATAACGCGGGGACCGAGCGCGGCATACCCGCCGATGAGATCATCGCGCTGGCGGCCCATCCCAAGGTGGTCGCCATCGGAGAAGCCGGCCTCGACTATTTTTATGACAAGGCTCCCCGCGATGCCCAGGCCGAAGGGCTGCGCATTCACATCGAGGCCGCCCGTCAGACCGGCCTGCCGCTGGTCATCCATTCCCGCGATGCCGACGACGACATGGCCGCCATTCTGCGCGAAGAAATGGGGAAGGGGGCCTTTCCGGCCCTCCTGCACTGTTTCTCCTCCGGAAGAGAGCTGGCCATGACCGGGATAGAGCTTGGTCTTTACGTATCCTTTTCCGGTATCCTGACCTTCAAGCGCTCCGAGGAACTGCGCGACATCGCCCGGGAGCTTCCGGCGGATCGGCTGCTCGTGGAAACAGACGCGCCTTATCTCGCTCCCCAGCCCAGACGCGGCAAACGCAACGAGCCGGCCTATACGGCCATGACCGCCGCCGTACTGGCCGAAACGCGCGGTGTGTCCGAAGAGGAAATCGCCCGGCAGACGACGGAAAACTTCTTCCGGCTGTTCCGCAAGGTGCCGCAATCGGCGCGCCCGGCGCAGGCTTCCTGCCAATGAGCGTCGTTCTGACGATCCTCGGCTGCGGGTCTTCCGGTGGTGTCCCGCGCATCGGCAACGACTGGGGCGATTGCGATCCCGAGGAGCCTAGAAACCGGCGTTCCCGATGTGCACTGCTTGTGGAAAAGCATGGGGAAAACGGGTGCACAACCGTGTTGATCGATACCGGCCCCGACATCCGTGAACAATTGCTCAGGGCCGAAATCTCTCATCTGGACGCGGTGCTCTTTACCCACGAGCACGCCGATCATCTGCACGGCATCGACGATCTGCGCGCTTTCATGGTGCGAACCGGTAAAAAGATGCCGGTCTTCATGGACACCTCGACATTTGAACGCGCCTATCACGCATTCAGCTATTGTTTTCAAACGCCGCAAGGCTCCAATTATCCGCCAATCCTTGAGCACCGTCTCATCGAGACCGGTACCCCGGTGAACATCGGCGGGGAAGGCGGCACGCTGACGTTTCAGCCAGTTGCGGTCACCCACGGAGATATTGATGCGCTCGGCTTCCGTATCGGCGATGCAGCCTATATTCCCGACGTCTCCGATATCCCGCACGCAAGTATCAAGCAATTGAAAGAACTGGATTATCTGATCCTTGACTGCCTGCGTCGCCGACCACATCCGAGTCATTTCTGTTTGGAAGATTCCCTTGCCTGGACCGAGAAATTGTCCCCGGACAAGGCTGTTTTCACCAATCTTCACAACGATCTGGACTACAGAACCCTTTGCAGGGATCTGCCGCAGAATATCGAACCCGCTTTTGACGGTATGCGCATTGTCTGTCCGCAATTTTAGCACCTCGAGGCGATGAAGCTGTTGCCGGATAACCCTCGCTACAAGATCCCGACCGAAGACCGGCTGATCAGATCGGCGGTTCATTATCTGGAACGCTATGCATCATCGGCGGCCAATTTGCGCAAGGTGCTCGAGCGCAAGGTTCTTAAGGCCTGCATGGCGCACGAACGCGACCCAGGCGAATTTTCCGCAATGATCGATGTCGTTGTTGATAAGTGCCGCCAGAGCGGCCTTGTGAACGATCTGGCATATGCGGAAACCAAAACCGCCGGCCTGAGACGCCGCGGCGGCTCTCAGCGCAAGATCGAGGCCAAGCTGAGCGCCAAAGGTGTCGATCGGGACACCATCCGAAAAGTCCTGAACAACGATGGCCGGGACGATCTCGGCGCCGCGTTCATTTTCGCAAGACGCCGTCGGCTCGGTCCGTTCCGATCCGATAACAAGGACCGCCGCGACAAGGATATGGCCGCACTCTGCCGCGCCGGCTTTTCCTACGACATCGCACGCCGTGTCATCGACGCCACCGACGAAGACCTTGCCGCGCATGAAGCCAGAGACTGAACATACGGTTCAATCAGGCAGCAAGATGCTGAAAATCTGTCAGGCCAGGCACGAACAACACAAACCATTGAATGCATGATCATATCTGCAATCTAAAAAGTTCCATAATATTGATTATGCGAATTGAGTTTATAGCGCCCATTTAGTAATGCGACACTTGGGCCAGTTAGAGATGCGACACTTCCCGTCCGTCTGACGCTGGTCAATGTCAACGTTGGAAGGAAGACTGGCCGCGACACGCCCGAGCGCTGTCGGAGCCGCAATGTCTTTGATCACCATGTCGCAGCAAGAATTGAACCGGTTGGAAGCCGTACAAAGGATTCAAGCCGATTGAGTGTCGTCGACGCTGCCGGGGCAAGCTGCTGACCCTCATCCGGATAGACTGGTGTCCGCGGCCGGTGTGTTCGGTCCTCGCGAACTTTCGTACGCCTGACGGTACCCGAACCGCTTGACGAAAGCGGCCTGTCGCATTTTGGCTTTTGGATCGGCAAAGCAGATGCCCTCCGAAGGTTCAGTCCCGCCACATCGCTACTTGGCCTCGATTGCCTCGAGGATCAGTGGCAGGCGCTGGCCTTGCAGCATCATGTGGTCTCGCATCAACTCGTCGGCCCGAAGACGGTCATTGGCAAGGATTGCCTCCAATATCCGGGTATGTTCCTCGGTTGACGTTTGCAGGCGGCCGCGCATCCCGTACGGCAGTGCCCGGTATGGATTTATGTGCCCGGAAAGCTGTTCGATCTGTTCGATGAGACGATTGTTGCCCGCAGCCTGATGGATCGCATCATGGAATGCCAGGTTCGCCTTGGCATAGGCGTTCTGGTCATTGGCTTTGGCCGCCTCTTCACAGTCAGTCAGTCTTTCCTGCATCGCGTCTGCCTTTTGCGTCGTCAGGCGCTCCGCAGCCAATCTGCATGCCATGCCCTCCAGCTCCGCCGCGACTTCAAACAGGTCAATAATTTCCTTGGCCGATAGTGTGCGAACCAAAGCCCCCTTTCGCGGTTTTGTCTCCAAGAGACCGCAGTCGACCAGGGAGCGCACGGCTTCACGCACAGGGGTACGGGACACACCGAACCGTTCCGCCAACGCTGCTTCTTCCAGTTGATCGCCTGGACGCAAAGCACCGGACCGGATGTCGTTTCGCAAAGTCTCGATGAGTTGGTCAGCAACGCGAGCCATCTTCAATCCCCTGATTTGAAACCCTTTTTAGCTCGCAATACACACACTGTCCATACATATGTTGACAATTGTTATTTTTATATCTCTTATATGTATACATATGTCTTATTTATGTACCCACTGGAGGAGAGTGACATGAAAAAATATCTGCTTACATTCGCGGCGACGGCCGGTCTGCTATCCGCGCAAGCTGCCCATGCCACGGAACTTCGGCTGTCTCATCAATGGTCGACCAAAGATGTCAGGCACGCCGTTGCCGAAATCGTCGCCAACGAGGTCGCGGCCGCAGACGTCGACCTGAACATCAAGATCTTTCCGTCAAAGTCCTTGTTCAAACCGCGCGAACAGTACCGTCCGTTGAGCCGCGGTCAGCTCGACATGACCGTGTTCCCGCTCAGCTATGCCGGTGGCCAGCAACCAGCCTTCAACCTCACCCTGATGCCCGGACTGGTAAAGAACCACGATCATGCGTCCCGGCTTTCCAAGTCGCCGTTCATGGCCGCGCTGGAGGCCAAGATGGCCGAAGACGACGTCATGGTTCTTGTTCACGGCTATCTGGCAGGCGGTTTTGTCGGCAAGAACAAGTGCATCACAAAGCCGGCGGATGTGGAGGGTCTGCAAACACGGGCGGCTGGAAAGTCCTTTGAAGAAATGCTTGTGGGCGCCGGGGCTTCCATTGCCTCCATGGCTTCATCCGAGATTTACAGCGCCATGCAAACCGGCGTGCTCGACGCGGCGAACACCTCGTCGTCGTCGTTCGTATCCTACCGCATCTTCGAACAGGTTGCGTGCTACACACCGGCCGGCGACGTCGCGCTCTGGTTCTTGTACCAACCGTTGTTGATGAACAAGACCGCGTTCGAACGCCTGTCGCAGGCGCAGCAGGACGCCCTTCTGGCGGCTGCCGCCAAGGCGGAAACCTATTATCTGGAAGAAGCCAAGAAGCAGGACGCGCTCTCCGTCGAGGTCTTCAGGAAAGCCGGCGTGGAAATTGCCGAGATGTCGCCGCAGGACTTCGCCGCCTGGCAGACCCTGGCGACGGAAACCTCCTACAAATCCTTCGTCGCGAGCGTCCCCGACGGGCAGGAGCTCCTCGATATGGCGCTCTCCGTGGAGTGATGGGCCAGTGCGGGCGCGGGTGTTCCGCCCTCGCCCGCACCACTTTCGAAATTTTAGGAGATGTCTCCATGGAAACCACCATGCCCGCTCACCCGGTCAAACCGCGCATGTTCCAGCAAGCCGTTTGCTGGATCTCGGAAGTCTCCGGCTGGACAGCAGCTGCGATGATTCTTGGCGCCGTGTTTCTGACGTGCCAGATGATCTTTGTCAGGTTCGTCCTCAACGCCTCGACCGTCTGGCAAACCGAGGTCGTCGTTTATCTGATGGTCAGCGCCACACTTGTCGGACTGGCCTTCGTCCAGAAACACAAGGGCCACGTCAACGTGGACCTTCTGAAGCTGTCGCTGAGCCAGAAGGCTGGCCGATGTCTCGATATCGTGACCCATTCCGCCGCTATCCTGGTGATCGCTGTCTGTCTCTTCTACGGCTACGAGTTCTGGCATCTCGCGCAATCGCGCGGCTGGACATCCGACACCGTCACAGCCGTCCCTCTCTGGATCCCCTATCTGGCTTTGCCTGTCGGACTGGGCCTCATGCTGCTGCAATTGATTGCTGATTTTCTGGACGTTCTGTCCGCCGCACACACCGTGGAGGAAACGTGATGGATCCGCTTGTCCTTGGCACGATCATTGGTCTGGCAACGATCTTCGTTCTGTTTTCGGGAATTTCCGTAGCAGTTGGCCTGCTGCTTGTGTCTGCCGTGTTTCTCCTCACGTTCGACGGCCTGCGGTCATTGGAACTCATGCCTGAAATCCTCTTTGGAAAGCTCGACAGCTTCGCACTTCTTTCGATCCCCATGTTCATCATCATGGGGGCATCGATTGCCTCGACCCGGGCCGGTGCGGATCTCTACGAAGCCCTTGAGCGATGGTTGACCCGGGTGCCGGGCGGCCTGGTGGTCTCCAATCTTGGTGCCTGTGCCCTCTTTTCGGCGATGTCCGGATCGAGCCCGGCAACCTGCGCAGCCATTGGAAAGATGGGCATTCCGGAGATGCGCAAACGCGGTTATTCCGAAGAAATCGCCACCGGCTCCATTGCCGCCGGCGGGACCCTCGGGATTCTCATCCCGCCCTCCATCACCATGATCGTCTACGGCATTGCGACCGAGACCTCGATCGGCCGCCTGTTTCTGGCCGGTGTCGTACCCGGGTTGTTACTGGTTGGCCTCTTCATGGCCTGGTCGATCTATGCCACATGGGTGTCCGGTGAACGGGCTGGCCTGGGTCGCGTCACCTACAGCTGGCGCCAGCGATTTGAAATCATACCCCGGGTTCTGCCGTTTATCGCGATCATCATCGGCGTGCTCTACGCCATGTACGGCGGTGTCGCGACCCCTTCGGAAACTGCGGCCGTCGGCGCTCTGCTGTGCCTGTTGGTATCGATGATCGTCTACAAGCTGGAGCGGCCTTCGGCGCTCTGGTCGGTCCTGCGCGACAGCACCAGGGAAAGCGTGATGATCCTGTTCATCATCGCGGCGGCCGGGGTATTTTCCTACATGCTGTCCAGCCTGTTCATCACCCAGGCGATTGCCGCGTGGATCAGCGAACTGGAGGTCAACCGCTGGGTTCTGTTGGGTGCAATCAACATGTTCCTGATCGTTGCAGGCTTCTTTCTTCCGCCTGTTGCCGTGATCCTGATGACAGCGCCGATCCTTCTGCCGGTCATCACCGGTGCCGGATTCGATCCGATCTGGTTCGCCGTTGTCCTGACCATCAACATGGAGATCGGTCTGATCTCACCGCCGGTGGGACTGAACCTTTACGTGATCAACGGCATCGCACCGGACATCTCGCTGCGCAAGATTCTGCTGGGCTCCCTGCCCTTCGTGGGATGCATGCTGATCGCCATTGTCCTTTTGTGTCTGTTTCCCGGTCTCGCCACCTGGTTACCCAACTTCGTGATGGGCCCCGCGCTTTAAGCGCCGCCCCCCCTTGAAAATAGGAGGTATGTTATGTCTCGCGCATACAGTACTCGCCGTATCGGTCTTATCGTCCCGAGTTCCAATGTCACCATGGAAACCGAAATCCCGGCGCTTTTGAAGGCTCGAGAAGCCATCCTGCCCGATCGGTTCACGTTCCACTCCTCGCGCATGCGAATGAAGGCGGTGGTCAAGGAAGAGCTGGAGGCGATGGATGCCGACAGCCTCCGCTGCGCCACCGAACTCTCGGACGCTGCCGTCGACGTCCAGACTTATGCGTGTCTTGTGGCAATCATGTCGATGGGTCTCGGCTATCATCGGACCTCGTCTGAAAAACTCCATCGGGCAACGGTTGACAATGGATGCCCAACACCGGTTCTGAACTCCGCCGGGGCTTTGGTGGACAGCCTGAAAGAGATGGGGTTCAAGAATGTCTCCATCATTTGTCCCTACATGAAACCGCTGACGAAGCTGGTTGTCGACTACATCGAGCATGAAGGCGTCGAAGTTCAGGATTTTCTCGCACTCGAGATTGCGGACAACCTGGAGGTCGCCTCCCAGAATCCGGCGGCACCGGCTGAACTTTGGCGCAAGCTGGATGTCAGGGGCGTTGACGCCATTGTCGCTTCAGCCTGTGTGCAAATGCCTTCTCTTCCGGCGATTGAAATGATTGAGCGTGCCTCAGGCCTGCCGACGGTGTCGGCAGCAGTCGCGACGACCCGCAAAATCCTTCAAAGCCTTGAGCTGACAGAAGTGGCACCGGGCGGTGGAGCCCTTTTGTCCGGTGGGCAACTTGCGAGGCTGCCAAAGGTTGCCTGATCTTGTCCCGATGGCAGAACCGGAGATGAAACCTGACGAGGTCGCGATCTACCAGATCACGCAGGCAACGACCGCGACCTTTGCGGATCTCTATCTTCGTCAAACGTTCCTGTTTTTTGTCGAAAGCGGATCAAAAAAGGTCGTTGGTCCCACGCAGGACCTGATCGGCCACGAAGGAGACCTGTTGGTTTTTCCGGCAGGCTCCATCGTTACGATGGAAAACCGGACGGTGTTGGACCGCACCTATCGCGCACTGGGTGTCGCTTACCCGGACTCTTCGATTGCACGGATCTTCGACGATTGTCCTGCGGCGAAAGCCGCTGATCACGTTCAGGTTTTGAAAGCTGATCCCTTTCGCCCCCTGGACCTTGTGCCAATCATTCACGAAACGCGCGACCACCCTTCCTTACCGATGGTGCTTCGTGAACACCGGCTTCTGGAACCGCTCATATGGTTACGGGAAAACGGCGTCCACCTTGCACCGGGGCAGACGGAAACGCCGATGGGCAGAGTCCGCCGTCTGATCGAACAAGACCTCAGCCATCCCTGGCGGGCTTCTGACGTGGCCCGACAGATGGCAATGAGCGAGGCCACATTGCGGCGCTGGCTCGGCACGACAGGTCAGGGGTTCTCGAAAATCCTGATGAACACGAGACTGGAGCACGGCTTGAGCCTCCTTCAAACCACGGATCGTCCGATCTCGACCATCGCATTCGATTGTGGCTTCAAGACGCCGTCACATTTCTCGGACGCCTTCCGCAAGCGTTTCGCCATTGCCCCCAAACAGATCCGTGTCACGGCAAAAAAGTGATCGTTTCCCGACACTCTCTGAGCGCCACCCGGAAGCAGCAGAACCTGCTGGCAACTATGTTCAGATCATCGAAGCCACATATGAAAGGAATGCCAGATGCTTCTGAAAACGCTTTTTTCTTCGGCAGTTATCCTCGGTGCGCTCGCATCAACCGCTGCTGCCGAAACGTTTCGTCTGACCAGCACATCGATTGCGGAAGGGCAGCATATGGACGCTGCGCACGTGTTCCAGGGTTTCGGCTGTGAAGGTGGCAATCAAGCCCCGGACCTGGCCTGGTCAGGCGCACCCGAGGGCACCAGGAGTTTTGCCGTCACCGCTTACGATCCGGATGCGCCGACCGGTTCGGGCTGGTGGCACTGGTTCGCCTTCAATATCCCGGCCGATATCACCGAACTGCCCGCAGGCGAAGCTATCCCGGATGGCGCCATCGAGCTGGCCAACGACTATGGATCCATTGGCTTCGGCGGCGCTTGCCCCCCGCCGGGTGAGGTACACCGCTATCAGTTCACCGTTCATGCACTCGGCACAGTGCTGGAAATCGACGATGGCGTCAGCAATGCCCTGGCCGGGTATATGGTCAACGCGAACAGTCTTGCCACCGCATCGATCACGGCGGTGTACACGCGTTAGCTCCAACACCTAGCACGCAGTCTGCAGTCATGACCTCGGCCGCCCGAACGTTTGATCGCAAAGGGCGACCGGGGATTTGTCGTGACAGCCTTCACTATTTGGTGCTGCTTTGTTGATTGGTTGCCCCCATTGATTGCGGGAATTCATGTCTTGCAAGGCGCTGCCGGGGTTACTTACGACACCGGAAATTCTCATTAACAGGACGGCAGAAGTCGTTAGAGGCATACTCTAGCCACCCTGCCCCGTGGCAACTTCCAGGCTATGGTTGCATTTACGTTGGAAATCACAGCGGTAAATCAGCAAAGTACGGGCCAGAGAATTAGGGAGCAGATCATTGAAAATTGCGGCGGCTCAAACCGTTGTTTCGGACGACCTGTCTGCAAATGCAGCGGAAATCAAGCAAGTGCTGCTGCACTCTGCCCGGCAGGGAGTCCAGCTGGTAAATTTCTGTGAAGGCGCACTTTCAGGTTATTCAAAGGCACAGATCAGTTCGCCGGACTGCTGGGCGTCGTTTGACTGGACGGCCCAGGAGACCGAATTGCGGCGGATTGCGGATCTTTGCCGCGAACTGAGAGTATTCGCTGTCGTGGGAGGTGCGCACAAGCTCTCGACCGATTCATGTCCCCACAACAGTCTATATATTTTCTCGGATTCTGGAGACTTGCTCACCAGGTACGATAAGCGCTTCCTATCGAACTCCGAAATCAACGGCTGGTACACGCCCGGTGTTGACCCGACCATTTTCGACGTCGACGGATATCGGTTCGGTTGCGCACTCTGCATAGAATCGCAGTTCCCGGAAGTCTTCATGGAATACGAACAACTCGGCGCGGACGCGGTTCTTTTCGGTTCGTATGGCATTCCGGAACACTTTCAGATTGCACTGAGGGCACACGCGGGTCTGAACTGCTTTTGGATCAGCGCCGCAACACCCGCGCAGGAAGCACACAAAGGTCCCGCCGGAATTGTTGGGCCCGACGGCGTATGGTCCTCACGAAGCCTGGTATCCGCAACGTCCTGTTTTTCCATGGCTGTTCTGGACCGTAATGATCCTGCTTATGAAATCCCGCTCCAGAAAGCCCGCCCATGGCGGGCAAAGGCCCGTCTCGGTAGCATCTATCAGGAAAAAACGGTTATGGATGAACGGAGCCAAAACAAAAGCGCCTACTGAGACCGCATTTCTCCCGACCGGTAGGTGTGTCATCGAATACAAGGAACACACGGCATGATCGCCTATGTCACTGTCGGCGCTGATGACATCCCTCGCGCGAAACGATTCTACTCGGCATTCCTGCCGGCCCTTGAATACCAGCTGGAGGAAGGGCCTGAGGGCCTGAGCTACACGCTGCCGGAACAACCGGGCCAGTCTGTCGCTCTGCCGGATTTCTACGTTAAACCACCCTTCGATGGACATCCGGCCTCGGCTGGAAACGGTACAATGATCGCATTCGAGGCCAGGGATCAAAAGCGGGTTCGTGACCTGCACTCGGCCGCGCTCGCGGCTGGTGGCTTTGACGAGGGCCAGCCCGGCTTCCGTGACGCGTATGGACCTCGTTTTTATGTTGGCTACCTTAGAGACCCTCAAGGCAACAAGATCGCTCTGTTCTCCAGCAATCCGGAAGACCCCGGAAGAGAGGATTAACGCTGGCTAGACGGGCTGCGACATCGCTTTGTTCCAGGGATTGCTCCACAAATGCTAGTTTACGGAGTCCGATGGAAGCGCGGTTGTCGACGGTTTTTGCTGCTCCCGGGATAAAAGTCATTCGCTCTGAAGCATGACGTCGGCGCAGATGCAGGAGGTACGGTTTCCAGCTCCAGGTCACCGTTTTTTTGATCTGCAACAGGTGGTGTCGGTACTCTGGAGGTCAAAAGCCGGACAACCTGTCAAAGACCCAAAACGCAGATATGCCTCCGATTGGATAGATGCCAGTCACCCGGAAGATGCCCTGAAGAGGAAAGCTGTCAAAGACAAAAACAGCAAGGCGTTTGGCGGCGAACCCGGCGCACAATACCGTGCCGACAAACAGCAGCTGGCCAATCTCGACGCCCAGGTCAAAGGACAGGAGGGCAAGTGGCACTTCGGATTGCGGCAGGCCTATCTCACGCAGTGCGCTGGCAAAACCGAACCCGTGCAGCAAGCCGAAAACAAACGATAAAATCCAGGGCTTGCGCTCGGACAAGCGCTCTTGGCCCTCTTCACTTTGCAGCAACTCAGATGCGAAAAACACGATAGAAAGAGCAATTACGGCCTCTACCGGCGGTCCGGGCAGCGTCACCCAGCCAAATGTTGCGGCGGCCATCGTGAGGCTGTGAGCGACCGTAAAGGCCGTGATCGCCCCGATCAACTTGCGTCGTCCGGAAATCAGCAGCAGCAGCGCAAAGACAAACAGCAGATGATCGGCACCGGCCAGGATATGCTCCACACCCAAGGGCAGATAGCTTTTAACAACGCTGAATGTGGAGACGCCATGGACACAGGTCTCCTGGACCAGACCTGTCAGTGTTTTTTGAACCGAGCGATTACGGTTCGAGAAAAGGCAGGATACAGGAGCGCGCGCAGGCAAGATTTACCTGCTTCCACTTTGACGAAGCCCGATTGCCTTATCGCTGCATCAGGCAACTGAAAACCCACTGAGTAGGGCCTGGTGATGCAACAACAGGCCCACGCCACTCACCCCCAGGTCTGATCGAAAAGCCGCATCCAGTTGCCACCCAGGATCTTGACTATACGATCCTCACTCCAGCCCCGCCGCTGCATTTCCGCAGTTAGATTGCCGAATTCACGACTGTGACGAATACCCTCCGGCTTCGAAATCTTGGCAGAGCCGAAGTCGGCCAGGATGCGGCCGGTACCCTTGTCCTTGTTGGCCCATATCAGCCAGGGTCCGGGACGCGAGCGATTGTGATTGAAGTCCGTGCCGATGGCGACGTGATCCTCGCCTACAAGATCAAGCGTATGTTCCAGGGCATCTACCACATCCGCAACCGTCGCGTTGTTGCCATTTGCCAACCCCGGGGCAAATAGCGAAGTGCCGATCACGCCTCCCTTGGCGGCACAGGCCTGAAAGACCTCGTCTGGCTTGTTGCGCGGCACGTCGAAAAGTGCACTTGGCAGGCAATGGGTGATTGCGACCGGCTTGCGGGAATACTCGATGGTGTCCAGCGAAGTCTGAATGCCCACGTGGCTCAAGTCGATCAGGATGCCGCTTTCGTCCATGGCGTCCACAGCCTCGCGGCCAAAACCGGTCAGGCCGCTGTCTTTCGCTTCCAGATACCCGGCGCCAAAGAAGTTCTGGGTATTGTAGGTAAGCTGCATGATGTTCACGCCGAGATCCTTGAACAGCGCGAAATAATCAAGCCGGTCCTCGATGGGCGAGGTGTTTTGCCACCCCATGATAATCCCCACCTTACCCTCTGCCTTGGCCCGCCGGATGTCGTCGGTCGTACGGATGGCCATGGCGATATCGACGTTTTCCGCCAGTTTCTCGCGCCACATGGAGATATATTCCATGCCCCCCCTGAAGTTCTCCCACAACACGGAAGAGGCATTGATAGCGCTGACGCCGCCTTGCTGCGCATCAAGCAGCAGTTCGCGATTGAAGTCCGAGCATTGCAGCGCGTCGATAACAATCGAGCCTGCATGAAGGTCGTTGGAAGTCATGAGTAAAACCTTGTTGGAAGAGGTCTCAGGCGGTCACGCTGAGCTGGGTGGCGGGCCAGATGTCAGGTGAGAAATCAGGGGTGTCATAGGACTCGAACCGGTCGAGATGGAAGCCCGCATCCTCGGCAAAAAACGAGCGTACCAGTCCGGTCGCCAGGCGCCGGGCGCCCTCTGTTGCAGACGGAATTCCCGAGGTAACCTTGCCGTGGCTCGGCACCGCCGCATAGGCAAAACAGCTAAGCCGCGCCAACGCCGGACAGGCGTTTGGTGTGCGTTCCGCAAAGGTGAAATCCGGGTTGAGGTGCGGATGGGCGGCCAGGTCCGGGTTCTGCGCGGCCTTCCCTGCCCCGACCACATCGCCCCAGGTACGCCAATGCGGCGACAGTTGCGACAGTTCAGGCCGATCCTGCAAAGAGATGCCGAAGCCCGTTGCGAAAATCGCCACATCGGCCTCGAGACGAACGTCCGGCGTGTGCACACAAAGACCGTTCTTCCCGTGCGACATGGCCTGGATCGGCGCGCCGAGATGCAGATGGGCATTGCCGTGACGGGCGACACGCGCGACCGAGTGGGCCGGCGGGGGCACGGGAAACCGGCCTCCCAGGTTCATCAGGTCCCATTTCTGAGAGTCCTCGAGTGCCACGTAGCCGACCGTCATGCCGCGCGATCCCGTGCCTGTGAATTTGTCGATGGCCGGTAAGGTGGGGCGGCGCACCAGCAGATCGAGACGCGCGCATCCGGCCTCCAGAGCAGCGGCGGCGTTGTCCATGGCAGACGCCCCGGCTCCCACCACGATCACCCGTTTGCCCTTGAGACGGTCGATGTCAAAGACATCCGCGGAATGATAGACAGTGCCCTCGGGCAGTCCCTGTGCGACCCTCGGCAGTTTCGGAGCGCCCAGGGCGTCAAGTCCCGTCGCCAGTATCACCCGGCGTGCCCAGATGTCGCCGGCGCTGGTGCGCAGGTGGAAAAACGATCCTTCAGGCGAAATCTCGGTGACATCGCAATCGTTCAGCACATCCGGCCGGGTCATTTTGCGATACCAGTTCAGGTAATCCATCCACATGGTGCGGGGCGCCAGCGTCATGTCGTCCCAGGCCGCCGTCCCCCATTGCGCCACGAACCAGGCCCTGAACGTCAGCGCGGGTATTCCCAGGGCCAGACCGGCAGCTTCCTTGATCGTGCGCAGTGTTTCCATGCGCGCAAAGGTGATCCAGGGGCCTTCTCGTCCAGCCGGTGCACGGTCAAGAAGGCGCACATTGGTAATGCCTTCCATCTCCAGGGCGGCATGCGCCACAAGACCGCAAAGCCCGGCCCCCACAATGGCAACATCCAGAACGGGTTCGCCCGTCGGCCCCTTGGTGACGGGCATCCAGGGTTTTGGGGGCAGGTTCAATAACGTGCGTTGGCGGGCGTAGTCGGCTTCCAACTCCGCCAGACTTGTCGGCTCTGTCATGGAGCAACTCCCTACGAAGATTGATGAATATCTGCGAGCACCGCATCGCCCCCGGCGCTTGTCACGACGCAGTCGGGCACCGTGGCGACACAGGCCCGGCGAAAGGCATCGACAAAGGCGCTCAGATGCCGCGACAAAGCACGATCAGCATCGCTCAAAAGCTCCCAGACATAGGGTATCCGGGTTTCCAGCGGGACGATTTTCACGCCCGCCACAGGCACGCCATAGGCGGTAACAGGGTCGACGATGGCGACCCCGAGACCGGAACGCGCCGCCATGACCGCATTCAACGAAGTGTTGGTCGCAAATTCGGAAGGTGGACTGATGTCGAGTTTCTGAAAGGCCTGGTCGATGGCATGACGGATCCGGAAGGCGTTGCCCACCGTGATCAAACGCCGTTCGGCAAAGACCGACAACGACAGAGGGTCCGGGGAACTGGCAAGTGGCCAGTTCTCCGCAACAACCCCCACCAGGCGCGATTCACAGACCACGTGCCGCACCATGCCGGCATGATCGATCGGATTGGCTGCAATGCCGAAGTCCGCCGTGCGGCTGCGCAGCGCCCTGATCACATACTCCGCATTCATGGTTTGGACATTCACCTGGTGGGGCAAATCCTCCGCCAGCATCATCAGCGCCGGCCCGGAAAGGCCCGCGGCCATTGTCGGCGTCGCTGCAATGTCGATGGACGCGACCTTTTCCGTACGGATGGCCTCCGCGCGTTGTCCGATCTGGCGCAGACCTGCAACGACGCGCTGGACTTCCTCGTGAAATCGCAGGCCACGATCGGTCGGGGATATGCGCGGACCGTTGCGATGAAAGAGCTGAAAGCCGACAGCGACCTCCAGTTCCTTGATCATGCGGGTTACCGCAGGCTGGCCAACACCGAGATAAGCGGCGGCCTTGGTCATGGATCCGCAAGACATCGCAGCCAAAAAGGCTTCCAGTGCCTTGAGGTCGAACTTTTTATTATTTACTATTGACATCATGTACGTATCATCATGCATAATCGAGATAATAACAAGCCCAAAAAGCAACAACCGACCGGAGTTCTCACATGTTTCATTTCCCCCGCCTCGCCGCTGCGGTGGCCCTCATGGCCACAACCACCCTTCCTGTCGCCGCCGAAACATGGCGCCTGAGCTCCATGGTGGCTCCCGACAGCATTGAAGGGCAGGCCTATGAAGTTCTGGCCGAGAAAGTGGCCGAATATTCGAACGGCGATCTGACAATCAGGATCTTCCCGAACTCTCAGATCGGGAAAATGGATGCCGTGATCGAACAGCTCAGCGCTGGCGTGATCCAGCTTGCTCCCTCAGCCATGACATTCCTGGCGCGTTGGGAAGAAAACATCCGCTATTCCTCCGCGCCGTTCCTTTTTGACGACTATGAGCACTGGGCCGCATTCATCCGCGGGGACATGGTTCAAGGCTGGCTCAACGGCGTGACGGAAAACTCGGGCATTTCCGTCCTGGGCGATGCCCCCGCCTTCCCCCGCGGCTCGTTCCGCACCTTGCTGAGCGTGGAGCCCATCACCTCGGCCGAAGATCTCGTGGGACGCAAGATCCGCCAGTTCAACAGCCAGCTGGTGATCGATGCCTGGTCGAACCTGGGGGCCGAGGTCATTGTACTGTCCTGGGGCGAAGTCTACGACGCGATCAACCGCAACATCGTGGATGCCGTCACCTCGCCGCTCGAACTCATTGAAACCACTCGGTTCTATGAAGTGGCCCCGAACATCATCCGCACCGATGAATATCCTCAGGCCATCGCTTTCCTGATGAACGACGAGGCCTTCCAGGCATTGTCCGACGAAAACAGGGACGCTCTGACAAGAGCCCACGCGGATGCGGCCGCCTTTGCCTGGGAGGCGATCTTCTCAGGTGCGGATGAAACTGTCGAGCGGATCAAGGCACTGGATGGCGTGACTTATTCCGACAGCTTCGACACCTCCGAAATACTGGCGAAGGCGGCAGAATTCTACGCTGCTCGCGAAGCGTCCGGTGAACTGCCGGCGGGCCTGATGGGCGCCGTGGAAGCTGCCCGGAAAAGCGCGCAATAATGCGAAGAGTTCTCTCCCTGGCCGGAACAGGTCTGGACGCAATCGCGGTGGTTTTCAAAGCCGCGATTGCCCTTCTGTTGCTCGTCATGCTGACCATCAACATCATCAACATCCTCAGCCGTTCGCTGCTGAACGATGCGTATGACTGGGTGTTTCACTGGACCATGCTGATGTTCATCTGGATGATCTGCCTGGGCGTTTACGTCTACATGCGTGAAAACCGCGATGTGGTCGTGGACCTGATCGCCGCGCGCATGCCGTTGGCAATCCGCCGCGCACTGGCGATCTTTGCCGACATGACTGGCCTGCTGTTCATGTACATGGTCCTGTCGCCCGCGCTGGAGCTCACCGCGATGCAGACAGGCCACATGGAAACGATCGCACTGCCCATCTACGTTTCCAGCCTGCCGCTATTCGTTTCCGCACTGTTCCTTGTCGTGCACTTCTGCTTGCATGCGCTGCACGTCCTGACCGGTGAGATCATTCCCTATCCGCGTACGACACCGCGCGACCTGCTAGAGTCTGGACAGTCAAAATGACCCTCGGATTTGTGGTAATCGGATGCTTCATGCTGCTCATGATGCTCGGCGTGCCGGTGACGATCGCCATCGGCGCCGGCACGGTTGCGGGCCTGTTCTGGGCCAACTTGATGGACTTCTCCCTCGTTTTCCCGCAGCAAATCATCGAAGGCGCGAGCAAGCCTGCCCTGCTCGCCATTCCGTTCTTCATCCTTGCGGGCAACTTGATGAATGCCGTCGGCATGACCGACAAGATCTTCAACTTCGCTCTCGCCCTGATCGGCAGTGTGCGCGCGGGCCTGGCCTATGTGAATGTCGTCGCCTCGCTTATTTTCGCCGGCGTCTCGGGTGCGGCGACCGCCGATATCGCGGGTTTGGGCCAGATCGAAGTGCGCGCCATGCGCAAACGCGGCTATTCTCATGAGTTCGCCGCAGCCTTGACCGTGGCCACTTCTCTGGTCGGTCCCATCGTGCCGCCCTCTATCAGCCTGATCGTCTACGCCTGGCTGGCCAATGAATCCGTTGCACGCCTGTTCCTGGCCGGGATCGTGCCGGGGGTTCTGGTGGCCGCCTCCTTCATCGCCTACATCCGCGTGATGTGCGTGTTCCAGGAGATGCCGCGCGAGGAGCCAAGAAGCATGGCCTCCATCAAGCACGCGGTCCTCCAGGGTATTCCCGCCCTTGTTGCCCCCGCCATAATCCTGGGTGCGATAATTTTCGGCTTCGCCACAGCGACAGAAGCCGGTGTGATCGCCTGCGTCTATACCCTGCTCGTAGGATTGGCCTATCGCGTCCTGACTTTCGATATGCTGTGGAACTCGCTCAAGGAAAGCGCGCTTCTGTCGGCGCTTATCATGATGATCATCGGTGCGTCACAGACCATGGGCTGGCTCTTCGCCTTCGAGCAGGTTCCCCAGGCCTTTGCAACCGGATTTCTGGATGCGATCGACAGCCGCGCCCTGTTCCTTGTCTTCGTGGTGGTCCTGCTGATCGTGATCGGCTGCTTCATGGAAGCGACACCGGCCAAGATCATTCTTCTGCCGCTCCTGCTGCCCGCCGCGGATGCCTTTGGCATCGACCGCGTGCAATTCGGCATGATCATCACTCTGGCCCTGTTGATCGGGATCGCCACGCCGCCCATGGGCGTCGGCCTTTATCTGATGTCCGCCGTGTCCGGAGTGAAATTCGAGCGCCTGTCCATAGCGGTTCTGCCTCTGCTGATTCCGCCCTTGGTGGCGCTCATTCTGATTACGGCGTTCCCGATCATCACCTTGTGGCTGCCCGATCTGGTGATGGGGCCTGCAAATCGCTGACCCCGTCGTTGTTGCCCCGGGATCCAAACCGGACACCCAACCGAATAAGGCTACCGAAAGTCTCTATATGACCGCGAAAGACGCCATCAACACCGCCCTTGGAGTGTCCTCCGGGGACGCAATGTATCAGCTCAGAGCCCGCAGACCGGTCTTTGTAAGCGGCGCAGAGGCCTGCCGCGCGGCCGTTTTGCACCCTGAAGACGATCTTGATCTGTCCCCGGATCTGCGCCATGCGGTTGCCCATCGGGCGGCAGCCTTCGGCGCAAATGCCGCCTTCCTGGCTGGCTATCCTGCCCCGGACGCCCCCGAGTTCCAGGATCTGGCTGAGGGTGGCCTGCCGTCAGATCCGGGCCTCGCGGCCCTGGCGCGCCACACGGACATGATCGCTGCGACACCCGCCAAGGCCTCGGAAGCCCATCTGCAGGATCTTTTGTCCGCGGGATTTTCCGTGTCCCAGATCATCGCCCTGTCAGAGCTCCTGGCGCAGGTGTGTTTCGAGATGCGCGTCGTGCACGGGCTCTCGCTGTTGAGGAATAACGCCAATGCGTGATGCGATCGCCCGGATCAAGATCAAGCCCCTGTCCTGGACACCCTATCTGCCGCCGGTCGAGATCGCGGACGCCACCGAGCGCCAATTGGCCGCAATGAAGGTTACGCCCTCGGCCAAGAAGGTGTCGCCCTATGTGCGCACGCTCGTGCACGACCCGGACAGCTACGTGGCGCGCACTGAATTGTTTAACGCCATCATGTATGCTGAAGGCGGCTTGCCCCGCCAGGATCGCGAACTCGGCGCACTCGGCGCCTCCCTGGTCAATGGCTGTATGTATTGTGCCAACGTGCATGCGCGCCAGCACGCCAAACTGTCGGGCCCCTGCGCCACTTCGGCACTTTACGCCGGGCGGCGGGATGCCCTGAGCACGCGGGACGCGGCGATCATGGACTTTGCCGAGGCGCTGACCATGACTCCACCCCGCGCCGATCAATCTCATATCGAGGCCCTGCGCTCGGAGGGTATGGACGACGGAGAGATTCAGGACCTTATTCATTCCATCGCCATTTTTGGCTGGGCCAACCGCCTCATGCATCCGCTTGGCCATTCAAGCTGAGCTGAACACTCACTTCAAAGGACTCCTCCCATGTCGCCTATCGACACGCCCAATGCTCCAGCCGCCATTGGCCCCTACAGTCAGGCCATGCGCGCCGGAGATCTGCTGTTTGTCTCCGGCCAATTGCCCATTGATCCCGCGACCGGCGAATTTGCCTCCGAGGATGCGGTCGGCCAGATGCGCCAGTGTCTCAAGAACATCGCGGCCATCGCCGAGGCTGCAGGGACCGATATCTCCAAAACCGTGAAAACCACGATCCTGCTCACCGATCTTTCCGGTTTCGCCGAACTCAACGAGGAATATGGCAAGGCTTTCCAGGCGCCCTTCCCCGCGCGCGCCTGTTACGAGGTGGCCGCGTTGCCCAAGGGAGCACTGGTCGAAATCGAAGCCGTGATCGGATGTTGACATGAACTCGCACGCTGGTGATTGCCGCGACCTTTCTCCTCTGCCCGAATGCCCGGAACGCGATTGGGCCCGTCGTGCCATCGCACTGTTGCAGGGAGATGCACGGCGCTCGGCTGACACCCACCTGGTCAAACCGGTTTTTTCCGGTCTGGAAAGGATTTCCATCTATCTGAAGGATGAAAGCACCCATCCAACAGGCAGTCTCAAACACCGCCTTGCGCGCTCGCTGGTGCTTTACGGCATCTGCAATGGTCAGATCATGGAAGGCACCACCCTGGTCGAGGCTTCCTCGGGATCGACCGCCGTTTCGGAAGCCTATTTTGCCCGGCTCCTGAACCTGCCCTTCATAGCCGTCATGCCACGCAGCACCTCGCGCCAGAAAATCTCGGATATCGAGGGCATGGGCGGCAGATGTCATTTCGTCGAGTCCTCCGGCGAGGTCTATGCGGCCGCGCAAGCCATCGCCGAAGAGACAAACGGACATTATCTCGACCAGTTCACCTTTGCCGAACGCGCCACGGATTGGCGCGGCAACAACAACATCGCCGAAAGCATTTTCGCGCAGATGGAACACGAAGAGCATCCCGTCCCTGACTGGGTCGTCATGAGCGCGGGGACCGGCGGCACCTCGGCGACGCTCGGGCGCTACATTCGCTACAAGAACCTGAAAACCCGGCTTTGCGTGGTCGACGTGGAGTATTCCGCCTTCTTCGATTGCTACAAGACCGGGGATAGGAACGTGACTTGCGGCAAGGGCTCCCGCATCGAGGGCATCGGCCGCCCCCGCGTCGAGCCATCCTTCATGCCGAACGTGGTTGACCACATGATCCGCATTCCGGACGTCGCCTCGATCGCGGCAATGCAGGTGCTCTCCAGCCGTCTCTTTCGCAAGGTTGGCGGCTCCACAGGCACCAACTTTTTCGGTACCTGCTGGATCGCCTCGCATATGCGCGAGGCGGGCCGTGAAGGGTCGCTGGTTTCCATCATTTGCGACAGTGGAGAACGCTACTCCGAGACCTATTACAACAACGACTGGCTGGCGGAACAAGGTTTCGATCCGGCTCCATGGAAAGCCGCCATAGAGGCATTTCTGGATGGCGGTGCGCTGATTCTGCCCGAGTAGCCAGCTGAGACCCGGACACTAGAAACAGAAAGCCCTCGCTTCATGCATGCGTGCCTCGCGCGGACGGTATGAAGCGAGGGCGCTTTGTTTCAATGCCTTAAAACCCGGCACATGCAGCAGAATTTGCCTGAATTTTCCCATTATGCGAAAAATGGATTGATTTATCCTTTCAATTCATTTTTGATATAATGCATGAATCAGAAAGACTTCATCACTTTCCTCAAAGTCGCGGAAACCAGCTCGGTCACGCTGGCCGCTGATATTCTTGGACGATCACAGCCATCCGTGACGCGTTGCATCCAGGATCTGGAGAAAACTCTTGGCTTTGCATTGTTCGAGCGGGTCGGGCGGCGTATTTCGCTGACCACCGAGGGGATCGCATTCGAAGAAGAAGCGCGGCGCATGCTCGCGATGTTCGAGGATCTGCCCACCCGCACCAGGGCCCGCGCCGGCCAGATGGAGATCCCGCTGTCTATTTCGGCCACCTCGGCGCTTGGCACCGGTCTCCTGCCGCACGCGATTGAACGCTGGCCCAAGGCGAAACGCCCGAAAGACATCCAGTTGATGCTCGCCGCACCGAATGCTGTCGCTCAGGATTTGCGCAGTGGCAACGCACGGATAGGCTTCGCCTCCCTGCCGCTCGATGTGCCCGGAGTCACGGCCGAGCGGGTTTTCAGCGCCCCGCTTGTGGTCGCCATGCCTGAAAGCCGCGCAGCACAGTTTCCTGCCATTCTGCCGGTGTCCCTGACCGAGGCGGTCGGAGACACCCTCGTGACAATGCTCGATCAGACGCGACTTCAGGGCCGGATCCAACAAGCCCTGGACACAGCGGGTGTTCGCCCTGAGCGCGTGGTCAAGGCCAACTCCTCCATCGCAGCCCTGCAATTCGTTAGCCTGCTTGGCGCCACGGCTGTCGTGGAACCGATCACTGCCTATGGCGCTACCCCGCCCGGGGTCATCCTGCGCCCGCTGGCGGAGAATATTGAGTTCTCCTTCGGCTTCTTCATGGCAGGCAACGCTGCAGAAGATCGTGAAATGCAGGTGTTTTTCGATATTTGCGAAGCCACGCTCGGCACATTGATCCCGCAGGTCCGCCGCCTTGATACGACCCTCTCCTCCAAGACAAAGACTGACTATGACTGAGTACTCCGCCGGCCTAGAGGCGCTTGAAAACCGTATTGCCAAAGACCTGACTTTGCTGGAACTGCCGGCAAAACCCTGGGTGCCAAAACGCATAGAGCGGGAACAGGCGGTCATTGACGTCATTTTTGTCGGGGCGGGAATGTGCGGTCTTGCCGGGGCTGCCAGGCTCAAACTCTCCGGTGTGGACAATATCGCCCTGTTCGATGCCGCCCCCGCGGGCAAGGAAGGGCCATGGGAAACCTTTGCCCGCATGCAGACGCTGCGCTCTCCCAAGACGCTGGCGGGACCGTGCCTTGGCATTCCGTCCCTGACGTTCCGCGCCTTTTTCGAAGCGCGATGGGGCGAAGGCGCCTTTGAACGGATGGACAAAATCCCCAAGGGCATCTGGATGGACTATCTGCGCTGGTATCGAAAGGTGCTTGCGCTGCCGGTCACCAATGACACCCGCGTAACACAAGTCGCCGCGGCCCGGGATGGACTGATCGCTGTCACGCTGGAACACGATTCCCGCAGCCGTGTGGAATATTGCCGCCATCTGGTTCTGGCCACCGGCCGGTCCGGTTTGGGCGGAGGCGCCACGCCGGCATTCCTGCAGGGGATCGACCGCAAGTTCTGGGCCCACAGTGCCGATCACATCGATTTCGCGACATTGAAGGGCAAGAAGGTGGTTGTCATTGGCGCGGGCGCTTCCGCCATGGACAACGCCGCCACAGCCCTTGAAGCCGGCGCGGGCGCGCTCGAAATGCTGATCCGCCGCAAGGACATGCCACGGATCAACAAGATGACGGGCATCGGAAGCCAGGGCGTGGTGCACGGCATGCGATACTTGCCGGACCGCTGGAAGTATCGTTTCAACGACTACGTCAACAGCCAGCAGGTGCCTCCTCCCAGCAGTTCCACCCGGCGTGTCACGCAACACAAGAATGCCCGCATCTTCCTGGGCTGCCCTGTCGAGAGCGTTACGCAACAGGGGGATCGTCTGGTGCTGACAACACCTGTGGCAAAGTTCGACGCCGATTTCGTGATTGCCGCGACCGGATTTCGCAACGACTTCATCGGTCGCGACGAATTTTCCGATTTCGCTCCCCACATCCGCACCTGGAAAGACGGCATATTCGAGCCCTCGATGGGAACGCCGCGCCCCTTCATGCTCGATGCGCCTTATCTCGGCGATGCTTTCCAGTTCCTGGAAAAGGAAGAAGGCAGCTGCCCCATGCTTGAGAAAATTCACTGCTTCAACGATGCCGCGATGCTCAGCCATGGCAAGCTGTCCGGAGATATCCCGGCAATTTCCGCCGGTGCGGATCGGTTGACGCGCGGCATTGCCGCAAAGCTGTTCGCCGAGGATGTCGAGACGCATTTCGCAGGGCTGCAAGCCTACGACGTCCCCGAACTGCGCGGCGATGAATGGGTCGATGCGACGCCGAGCCTGCTGGAGACAGCGAAATGAACCTCCTTCTCCTTCTCCTTGACGCCTCCGCCGGAACTCTTGCGACACATTGGGACAGGCCGCATGCGGCGCTGAAGCGGTCCTCTCCATGATCGGCTTTTTCCTCCGCCGTCTTGGCGAATCCATGCTTGCGATCTGGGGCGTTGTTACCATCGTGTTCTTCGTCACACGGGTGCTGGGCGATCCGGCGGCCCTGCTCCTGCCTATTGGCGCAAGTGCTGCCGACATCGAGGCCCTGCGCGATCAACTCGGCCTCAACCAGCCGCTGATGGTGCAATACTTCCACTTCGTGACCAGCGCCTTGCAGGGAGATTTCGGCACGTCCTTCCAACATGGCCGTGATGCCATGGACGTGGTGCTGGAACGTCTCCCCGCCACGGCCACATTGGCCTTGACCGCAATAGCCCTAGGCCTGGTGATCGGCGCCGTGGCAGGGTCTGTCGCCGCACTCAAACGTGGCAGCGCCGTAGAACTATTGGTCATGGCCGTTGCGCTCCTGGGTCAGGCGACGCCGGTGTTCTGGCTCGGAATCATGCTGATCCTGTGCTTCGCGGTCAATCTGGGCTGGCTGCCTACGGGCGGCTACGGCACGATCTGGCACCTCATCTTGCCGGCCGTGACCCTGGCTGTTTTCGTATCGGCTTCAATAGCGCGCCTTTTGCGCTCTTCGATGCTCGATATCCTGCAAGAGGATTATATCCGGACGGCCAAGGCCAAGGGCCTCTTGCGTTCGACAGTCTTCTTTTGGCACGTGGCGCGCAACGCCTTGATCCCGGTGGTCACAATGACCGCGATCCTTACGGGCGAGCTCCTGGGCGGGTCCGTGGTGACAGAAACGGTCTTCGCCTGGCCGGGCATCGGACGTCTCATCATTCAGGCCATCGAGGCCAAGGATTTTCCGATCATCCAGGCGGGTATCACGCTGATCGCCGCGATTTTCGTGCTCATCAATTTCCTCGTCGATCTACTATACGGGGTCCTCGACCCGCGTATCCGCAAGGCGCGCTGAAGGGACGATCGAATGAAACACTTCCTCACAGACCTCTATAGATCCAAGGCGGGCCTCGTCGGGGCGGTGCTGATCATGGTCATCGTTCTGGTGTCCCTGCTGGCGCCCGTTCTGGACCTCCCGGACCCCACCCGAGGCGATCTGCGCGCACGGTTGGTAGGACCGACCTGGACGGGCCTATTCACCCCGGGCGCGCATCCCTTGGGCACCGATGAGGTGGGACGCGATATCCTGTCACGACTGATCAATGGCTCGCGCATTACCCTGCTGGTCGCCACAACGGCGGTTGTTCTGGGCGGTATCGTGGGAACGATCCTGGGTATATTGGCGGGCTACAAAGGTGGCCTGGTTGACCGGATTTTGATGCGGCTGGTCGATATCCAGCTGGCCGTACCGCTGATGTTGCTGGCACTTCTGGTGGTTGCGGCGCTCGGCCCCTCTTTGCGCAACGTGGTGCTGGTATTGGCGCTGACTTCCTGGATCCGTTACGCGCGCATCATCCGCGCTCAGGTTCTGAGCCTGAGGGAGCGCGAATTCGTACAATCCGCGCATGCAATCGGCGCCTCTACTTTGCGCATCATGTTTCTGCACATCCTGCCGAATGTCTTGACCCCCGCCCTGGTGGTGGGAACGCTGGAACTGGCGCGGGTGATCATCATGGATTCCGCCTTGTCCTTCCTGGGCCTGGGCGTACAGCCGCCCACCCCTTCCTGGGGACGGATGCTGGCCGATGGCCGCGTCTACATTTCCTCCGCGTGGTGGGCCGTGACTTTCCCCGGCCTCGCGATCGTCCTGACAGTTCTGTCCGTAAACCTCTTTGGCGACTGGTTGCGCGACTACTTTGATCCAAAAACACGGAGCGCCAAATGAGCCAAGATCCGCACACCCCTCGCCCCCGCATCGCCCGCCTGAAGTCCGCGATGGCTGACCAGGGCATCGACGTGCTGGTCTCGTTCAAGCCGGAACACACGTTCTACATGTCGGGTTTCAATCCGATCCTGTATTCGCACCCCGTTGTCATGATCTTGCCCGCGTCGGGCGAGCCGACCTTGCTGGTGCATGCCTTGCGCGATGCACACGGCCGGGACGAGGGCTTTGTCAGCGATATTCGCGCCTATGGAGTCTGGTCAACCACCAAGACCATGGGGCCCAGGTGGCAAGACGCCCTGGCCGAGATCCTGGCCGAGAAAGGCCTGAAGCAGGGCCGGGTCGGACTGGAAGCGGATGCCACTCCCATGGCGCGTTGGCAAACCGTGGCCGAACTGATGCCCCGGGCCGAACTGGTCGACAGCTCGAAGCTGATCGATCGCTGTCGTATCATCAAGGACCCAGACGAGATCGCCCATGCGCGCATCGCGGCGGATCTGGCGGATCGCGGCATGGACGCGGCCATCGCTGCGCTGGCGGGCGGCGGCACGGAGCGCGACGCGCACAATGCCTCGCTTATGGCGATGAACAACCACTGGGCCAAGCATCTTCCTGACAGTGTCGAGGTCGCGGATTTCGGTGGTCTGGAGGGCGGCATGGTCAATGGTCTGGCCACCTGGGTCCTGTCCGGGCCGCGCATGTTCCGCAACTGCGACAACTCCATTGTGCGCAAACCCGAACCGGGCGAGCTCTGTGCGATTTTCATCTGGGCCGTGGCCAACGGCATTCACGCCGAAAACGAACGCACCGTCGCGATAGGAACGCCCCCGGAGCCCCATCGGCGCGCGCTCGAGACGATCCTGGCCATCCGCGATGAGATCACGCCGGTGATGAAACCGGGCACCCCCCTTGCGGATCTCTACCACATCACAAAACGCGGCCTCACCGATACGGGCTATGCGCGCAATATACCGGGACGGATAGGCCATACGATCGGCATCGGTGCGCATGAGCATTTCTCGCTGGATGGCGTAACCGATGTGATCCTGGATCCGGGCATGATGTTCACGCTTGAACCCAACCTGCGCATTCCGGACCAAGGCGTCTCGACGCAGATCTCCGACACGATCCTGATCACCGAGACCGGACATGAATTCCTGACCAGGTCGCGTGGCGGCTATATCGAGGTGTGACATGACGGCCCTGTTGGACATCCGCAATCTCACGGTCGAATTCGACACCCCGGGCGGGACCGTCCAGGCTGTCAACGGATTGAGTTACCGTGTCGAGGAAGGGGAAACCCTCGGAATCGTGGGGGAATCTGGCTCGGGTAAATCGGTGCATATCCTGGCCCTGCTCGGTCTTCTGCCAACACCGCCGGCACGGATCGTTTCGGGCGAGGCGTGGTTCAACGGGCAAAATCTGATGACCCTGTCCGACCGCGCCCTGCGGGAAATTCGCGGCGGACAAATCGGAATGGTGTTTCAGGATCCGATGTCCTCGCTCAACCCGGTTCTGACCGTGGGACGCCAGTTGCGCGAGGTTCTGCAACGTCACACCGGCCTCAGGGGCCACGCCCTGAAGGCGCGCATGGTGGAACTGCTCGATATCGTCGGCATTCCGCACCCGGAGGCGCGCCTTTCACAATACCCGCACGAGTTTTCCGGCGGCATGCGCCAACGGGTCCTGATCGCTATCGGCATGGCTTGCAATCCGCGCCTCCTTATCGCTGACGAGGCCACAACTGCCCTGGATGTGACCGTGCAGGCACAGATTCTGGACCTTGTGCGAAAGCTCAAGGCGGACTTCGGCACCACTGTGATCTGGGTCACCCATGACATGGGCGTTGTGGCCGAATTGGCTGACACCGTCCAGGTGATGTACGGCGGGCGGATCATGGAACGCGGCCCGGTGCGCGCGGTCTTTCACGACCCGCGCTCGGCCTACACCTGGGGGCTGCTTAAATCCCTTCCCACCGAAGGCGCGCGTACCCAGAAGCGGCTGTACCAGATCCCCGGAAGCCCGCCCAACATGGCGAACATGCCCGCCGGCGACCCCTTTGCACCGCGCAATCCCTTTGCAACGGAGCGCTGCCACACCGAGGTCCCTCCCTTGCGCAATGTCGACGGATCACAAGACCACCAATTTGCCGCCTGGTACGACCTGCCCGCGCTTCTGGCGCGAGAGGCCGCGGATGCGGAGGCAAGCTCATGATCCCGGCTCCCCTTCTGGACGTTCAAAATCTGATGCGCAGCTTTGGCGGCGGCAAGAGCCTTCTGGGGCGTCCCAGGCCGGTGATCAACGCGATCAACGATGTGTCCTTTCAGGTTGCCGCCGGCGAGACGCTTGGACTTGTCGGCGAAAGCGGCTCGGGAAAATCGACCGTCGGACGGGCAGTGCTGCAACTGGACCCCGCGGATTCTGGCTCTGTCCGCTTTGCCGGCACAGAACTGACCATACTGGGACCGCAGCAGATGAAACCCTTTCGCCGCCGGATGCAAATGATCTTCCAGGATCCCTATTCGGCGCTCAATCCCCGCATGAAGGTCGGGCGGTTTGTGGCCGAACCGCTCGTGGTGCATGGGGTGGCCGGGGGATCGGCCCTGACGGATCGCGTGGCGGACCTGTTCAGACTCGTTGGGCTCGATCCCTCGTTCATGACCCGCTACCCGCATGAATTTTCGGGCGGACAGCGGCAAAGGATCAACATCGCCCGCGCCATCGCGCTGGAACCGGCCTTCATCGTCGCGGATGAGCCGATCACCGCGCTTGATGTGTCGATCCAGGCGCAGATCATCAACCTGTTTCAGGACCTGCAAGACCAGATGGGCCTGGCCTATCTCTTCATCGCGCACGATCTCAGCATGGTGCGCTACCTGTGCCAGCGGGTTGCCGTGATGTTACGGGGACGCATTGTCGAAATCGCGCCCACCGAGAACATCTTCTCCGACCCGCAACACCCCTACACCCGGTCGCTTCTGGCCGCGATCCCGGTGCCTGATCCGGATCGCAAACGGCCGGACCGCCCTCCCTTCGCCGTGTCGGAGAACATACCGCCACGCGAAGCCGGAATGATCGAGGTCTCACCCGGTCATTTCGTGCTCGAGCACAAAAAATAACAAGAGCTGAATGGCTCACCTTCCAATCCACACACTAACGGGGAACACAATGAATTATCTTACAAGACTTGTCGCTTCTACAGCCCTTGCAACCTCGTTCGCAGGCGCAGCGATGGCAATGGATCTGACGATCGCCCAGACGTCCGCCGTGAACACGCTGGATCCGCATGCATCGGCATCCGTAAACCTCGATCTGTCCGTGCTCAGCCACATCTACCCGACCTTGATCCTGCGCGCGCCCAATCAGGAGCTCACCCCGTCGCTTGCAACATCCTGGGAGGCCGTCGACGACCTCACATGGAAGTTCACACTGACCGAAGGCGCCACTTTCGCCAACGGCGAACCGCTGGATGCGGAAACCGTTGCCTGGAACATCGCCAGGGTGACGAACCCCGAACAGAAAATGCGCATTTCCTCCTGGTTTGCGCAGATCGACGGCGTCAACATCCTCTCCCCCACCGAGTTCGAGATCAAGACAAAGGCCCCCTTCCCGGCCTTGCCGGCGCAGCTGTCCATGTTCATGCTCCTGCCGCCCAAATGGGCATCGGAAAACGATCCCGTAACCTCTACGCTATCCGGTTTCAAATACAGCCTGACAGAAAACGTCCCCGGCGATCATATCACCCTGGAGCCGAACCAGGACTACTGGGGCGAGACCCCTGCGCAGTTTGACAGCGTCACCTTCCGGGTCATTCCCGAAACCGCAAGCCGTATCGCGGCGCTCATGGCGGGCGAGGTTGATCTGATCAGCAGCGTGCCTGCCTCGGAAATCGCGAGAATCAACGAAAGCGGCTCTGCGAAAGCCGGTGCCGTGGACAGCACCAGGTCGATCTTTATCAAGTACAACACCGAGAAAACGCCCCTGGACAACAAGAAGTTCCGCCAGGCGCTCAACTACGCCGTGGACAAGGAGCTGATTGCGGACGCCCTGTTTGGTGGCCTGGCCAACCCCTCGAAGTGTCAGGTTCTGTCGCCAAATTACTTTGGCTACAACGATGATCTCACCGCATACCCATACGACCCCGAGATGGCGAAAAAGCTGCTGGCGGAATCCGGTGTCGATCTGAGCCAGACATTCGAATTCGAACTGCCCTCCAATCGCTACCTGCAAGGCGAGGAAGTTGTCCAGGCGGTCGCGCAAATGCTTGGCGATGTGGGCGTAAAAACCAACATTATCACGATGGAATTCGGCGCTTACCTCGACAAGTACCGCAAGGCCGGCGATCTGGGCCAATTGTCCCTGCTCGGCCAGGCATGGCCAACGATCGACGCGGACGGGTTGCTCACACTGTTCAAACCGGGCAACCAATATTCCTACTGGAACGACACCGGTTTTGACGAACAATTGGTGATTGGCGCAACCACGACAGATGTCGCAGTTCGCGAAGCCGCCTACAAAAAAGCCACCGAAATCATGTGTGACGAGGCTCCCGTGCTCTTCCTCTATGCGCAACCCGCCACTTACGGTGTGTCCACCAAGGTGGACTACACGCCACGCGGCGATGACTGGATGCGCGCCTTCGACATGACGCCCGCACAGTGACGCACGCGACCGGCGTGTAAATATCCGAAACAGCGAACAGGCGGGCATTTGCGCGCCTGTTTCGTCCCGAGGGGCAGCATGGAGCTTTTCGCAAGCCATTTTGGCACCTATGAAATCGAGCGCGGGCCCGAGGGCCCCGGTCTCTTGCCCTTTCGACACGATCCGGCCCCATCCCCCATCGGGCAGGGTTTCCTTGCCCTGGCCGACCATCCCACGCGAATTACACAGCCCCATGCGCGCAAGGGCTGGCTTGCCGGAGATCGTGGCGCCGCGCGTGGCGCCGACAGCTTTGTTCCAGTCAGCCTCGACGAGGCTTGTGCGCTTGCCGCCGGTGAACTCACACGCATACGAGGCAGCTATGGCAACGACGCCATTTTCGGCGGCTCCTATGGCTGGGGCTCCGCGGGGCGGTTTCATCATCCGCAAAGCCAGCTCAAACGCTTTCTCAATCTCGCGGGCGGCTTCGTCGCCGCGCGCAACACCTATAGCTACGGCACCGCAAAAGTGCTCTTGCCGCATATGGTGGGCGCCGCGTTCTCGGATCCCGGCACTCTCAATCCAAGTTGGGACCGGATTGTCGAGGCCACCCCCCTGATCCTGTCCTTTGGCGGCATGCGGCTGGCCAATGCGCAGGTCGAGGCGGGTGGCACGGGCGCTCACATGACGCGGCACTGGATCGAAAGGTTCGCGCAGGCCAACGGCGAAATGGTCACCCTCTCCCCTGATCGCCGAGACGCGCCCATCGGCACCCATCTGCCCATTCGCGCAGGCACGGACGTCTTTGCCCTGTTGGCAATGGCCTATGTACTCATCGAGGAAAACCGCGTTGACCCGCAAGCGATCGGCTGCATCGCCCAAGGCTATGACGCGGTCAAATCGCTTATCCTGGGAGACAGCGATGGACAGCCCAAGACGCCGCACTGGGCCGCCGAACAAACCGGAATTCCCGCACACGTCTTGCGAAAACTCGCCTACAGGCTTGTGGACGGGCCGTGCCTGATCAACCTGTCATGGTCGCTGCAGCGCGCTGTCGCCGGCGAACAGCCTTATTGGGCCGCTTTGGTTCTGGCGGTCCTCTCGGGACAGATCGGCCGTCCCGGCTGCGGAATCGCCTGCGGGCTTTCCTCGGTTTCGTCGGTGGGCAATCCTGTGCGCCGGCTACGTGGGGTGGCGCTGCCACAAGGCGAAAATCGGGTTTCCGCGTTCATCCCCGTCGCACGCATCACCGAAATGCTGGAAAAACCGGGCCAGCAATTCGTCTATGATGGCGCTGAATTGGATCTTCCCGACATCAAGCTTGTCTGCTGGGCGGGCGGCAATCCGTTTCACCACCACCAGGATCTCAATCGCCTTGCGCGCGCCTGGCGCAATCCGCACAGCGTGATTGTCCACGACAGTGTGTGGACCGCCACCGCACAGCATGCGGATCTGGTCTTTCCCAGTGCCCTGCCCTTCGAGCGCGAAGACATCGCGGCCGCTTCGCGTGACGACTGGATCGTGCTGTCCAGCCAGGTCACGCCTCCGCCACCGGGGATCGAAACCGACCACACAATTCTCACCCGTATTGCCGGACACCTGGGTCTTGCCGATGCCTTCACCGCCTCCCGCACCCAGGCGCAATGGATCGCGCATCTGTACGAGGGCTACCGCACCGCCCATCCGGAACTCCCTGTCTGGGAAGAATTCCGGGATATTGGCTACGCGAGGATTTCCGAAGTTCAGCCATGCGAGATTCCACAGCCTCTGGAAGCCTTCGTAGCCAATCCCCACGAGTGTCCGTTATCGACACCGGGCGGCAAGATTGACCTGTTCCCGCCCCTCTTTCAGCGCCAAGATCAGTTGCTGAAAAGCCCACTCTGTTCGCCCCGGCGCAGTGATGCCGGGGAGCCGGAGCGTTATCCCTTGCAGTTGTTGTCGCCCCAACCGGAAACCCGACTGCACAGCCAGCTTGACGGCGCACCCGCCGCCACCCGGGCGCGGCGTAATGATTGCGAAGAAGCGCGCGCCCATCCCGACGATATTTCAGCACAGGGGCTTGCAGATGGCGATGTGGTGGAGCTCTACAATGATCGCGGTGCGGTTCTCGTGTGTCTCAAGGCGGACCCACGAGTCGCGATCGGGCATGTCGTGCTGCCCACGGGTGGCTGGTATCGCCCTCAGGTGCAATCCGATGGGCGCATCCTTGATCTCGGCGGCAATCCCAACAGCCTCACCCGCGACCATAGCGCCTCAGAACTGTCACAAGGCGCAAGCGCCGGCGGCGCACGAATCGCACTGCGCACGCACCTTCGCTGAAAAGCCGGAACGGGGATGGAATCGGTGTGGTCAAAGACCTCTCGGGTTGCGTGCGGGCTCGTGCAGTGTGAGCCACGCTCACTCTGACGTCGCTTCAGTTTACGAAGATAGAACTATAAGTCATAAGATGCTGTTATAAAACATTATTTAGCTCTTTAGACAAAAAATTACGCAAAGGAAATACAACTAAAACATTGTAAAAAATACGGCATTTTTATGATTACTTGTATTTTAAGTCATGGTTAATAATATCAAATTATTTTTTAGAAATATTGTGAAATAGGAGATTGATATGAACGTAAAACAGAGAATTCTTTTAGGATTCGGACTCGTCGCCACTGTTCTTGCAGGAGTCGGCACCTGGTCGTACGTGAGCTTGAACTCTGTCGTAAAAGACATTGCAATTATGGAGGATATGAACGGCGATGCCTTGTTGGCGTCTGAACTGAATGCCGACATGGCAAAAGTACTCGTGAATACCAACAAATACATTCAAACGCGGTCGGAAGACATGCTTGTAACTGCCCGTGATTTCATCAGCCAGATGGAAACGGGAATTAAAACGGCCGAGCATGAAATCCGAAACCCGGCCCGGGTCGAACTGGTGCAAAAGGTCAAATCCGGTATGTCCGACTTCGTAACCGGCTTGAACCAGGTGGTAGAGCTTTATGCCGAACGCGATGATCTGGTCGCCAATAAACTGGACATCATCGGCCCACAAGCCCGCAAGAACCTGTCCACCATCAATACGACCGCAACCCGCGATGGCGACTATGAAACCGCTAACCTGGCAGCGCAAACAACCGAGGACTTTCTGTTAGCCCGGCTTTATGTCCTGAAATTCCTGGCATCAAATTCGAACAAGCACTTTGAGCGAGCTTTAGAAGAAATGGACACGGTCCATAGCAAAATCTCAAAATTGGATTCCAGTATAGAGAATCCGGAACGCAAAGAAATTTTAAAAGAAACGGTCCCCATGTTAGCTGTTTACAGGAAAACAGCGCAACGAGTACACAATATCATAATTGAGAGAAACCAAATTCGCGCGGACATACTTGATAAAACTGGCTTCGACGTGAATGCCTGGGCCGCCAAGGTTAAAGACAGCGCCTCTGCGGACAGCACAACTCTTGGCAAATCGACATCAGAAGCAGCAGTCCGGGCCGAACTGCAAATTGCAGCGATTTCCGTCCTGGCACTTCTGCTTGCCGCAGGACTGGCACTTTTCATTTCATACGGAATTACCCGCCCCCTGGCTCGCCTGGTCAGCGATGCGTTGCGCCTTGCCGATGGTGACACAACCGTGGAATTTGCTGAAGCCGAGAGGCCGGATGAAATCGGCGCCGTTGCGAAATCCGTCGCAGGGTTCAGAGATGCCGTGGTTCAACGTCAACAACTGGCTGAACAGCAAGACCACGAACAGCGGGCTCGCGAAAAACGAAATACGCGCATTGCTGAACTCCTGTCCACCTTTGGGAATCAAAGTACGGATGTGCTGGATACCGTGAAGTCAGCCACAGTGTCTCTTCAGGCAACCGCAACCCAAATGACCCATACCGCCCAGGACACCAGTCAGCAGGCAGCTGAGGTTTCCACCGCTGCTGAGGAAGCCACCACCAATGTCCAGGCCGTTGCCAGCGCAACCGAAGAGTTGGCGGCATCTCTTCTGGAAGTAAGCCAGCAGGTGACGCATTCTTCCGACATTGCGGAAACGGCATCGTCTCAAGCCCAGAACACCAATCGGCAAATCGGCGGATTGGCAACGGTAGCCGAAGATATCGGCGAAGTGATCAGCCTTATCCAGAATATCGCCGAGCAGACAAACCTGCTGGCGCTCAACGCTACCATCGAAGCGGCCCGCGCGGGCGAAGCTGGCAAAGGCTTCGCCGTGGTCGCCTCAGAGGTCAAGGAACTTGCCAGCCAGACCAGCAAGGCTACGGAAGAGATCTCGCAAAAAATCTCCTCAATCCAGTCTGAAACTCGTGAGGCCGTTGGCGGGATCCAGTCGATCAGCGAAATAATCGAGAACATGAACTCGGTCGCAGCAACAATGGCCGCTTCGGTTGAAGAACAAACTGCTGCAACAAGCGAGATCGCTTCAAACGTCGACAATGCTTCGCGGGGAACCAATGTAGTGAGCGAGAACATCTCGCGGGTTTCCGGTGCTGCAAGCGAAACTGACGCGGCGGCGCAAAGCGTCCTTGCGGCGGCTGACCAACTGGCTCAACAGGCTGAAGTCATGCGCGCCACGATTGAAACCTTTTTGGGTGAGGTTCAGGCGGCTTAGCTGCGAGTTCTGAGAAGGTTGTTCATCCAGATTGAAAGCCTGAAGGTGTTTGCGACCAAACATTCACCGGAAGGTTTCAAGGATGAACAACCCGCACAAGAATGCCCGAACGACTCCACTGGGTCGAGCGGAGAAGATCCCCGGAATGTTTCGCAAATTTTGTCTGCACACAGGTTTTGCTAATCGGCGGCCATGCAAGCTTTGAATGCGATCCGGTATTTGCACTGACCATCTCCGCTCCAGGAATATGGCTTCATGCGTTGTACTCGCGAGATGCTTTTTGCGCGGTCTTGTAGGCAGTCGGCGTCATGCCGGTACTCCGTTTGAACGCGGAATAAAACGAAGAGCGGGAGTTGAAGCCGACCTCGTAGGCGATTGCCAAAACGGTTGTCTTGCCGGCCTCTATCAGCGGGATCGCTTCCTTGACCCTCCAGCCGTTCACAAACTCGAAGAACGATTGGCCGAGATTTTCATTCAGAGTTTGAGAAACATAATTGAGCGATACTCCCACATGCGCCGACAAACTGTGCAGTGTCAGATTTGGATCACGGTACAGATGGTCCTCTTGCATCGCACGTAATAACTTTCGCGCAATCCGTTCCGATTGGTCGGCACCAAGAGCGCTTTTTTCGTATTTTTTTCCCTGGTGTTCTGCCACCTCGCCCAAAGATTCGGTCGCGTGTTGCAACTCCGGGGACGGACGCAAGGACCACAGAGCGAGCGACGAGACAATTATCAGAACCAGAAAACTGTCAAGAAGCGGTCCGATGGGATCCTGCAAGCCTGAGAGCACCAGAATTTCGCCAGCTACGGTTTGAACGACATAGGACCCCAAGGCGAAGGCCAGAACCACGATCCATCGCAATTCCAATCCGTCGGTGCTGGCAAAATGCTGTTTGAGTTGTGCGATATGCCGCGCCTGGAGCCGTGTGATCCAAACGAGATAAATTGCCCATTGGGTAAGAAGTGCGCCGGTCAAGAACGAGAACCCGTAGTGTAAAAACCCCAAACCCGGCAGAGGCATTTCGCTCGCGGTGCCGGTGTACCAGGTGCCGCGTGTCGCCTCCGGCAGAGCCATCACAATAACGGAGAACACCAGGGTCACGCCCGGCAGGACGAAATGCCAGGCAGGTGTTGCCCCACCTTCAAAGTGCCGCCGCAAATCTGTCAGGTCTCGAACATACAAAAGGATCAGAGGCATCAGGCAAAAATTGGCGACAAAACTGGCAAGCTCGGAGGTATCCCGGATGACTTGTGGCATATCCCGGGTCAGGCCGGCCAAGAAGCTGTCTATTTCGCTCAGTGCAAATGCCGCGAAAAACACGGTCAGAATTCTTTGCGGCGGTACGCTCTTTCTTTGAGACCAGCTTATAATCGCTGCGAGAACCGCAACGGTAAAAGTGGCCGTCACCGAAGCTACCAGAAGATGCTCGAGGTCAAAACTCATTGCGTTATCCAGCTACATCCTCATGGCAAAACTGCAGCACTGCCTATTGCGAAGCCAATTCCATCTCAAGAATGGCACAGTCCGGTCATGTCCGCGCCGGTCGGCACGGACATCTGAATTGGTTATTCGGACGACAGACGAATTTTGAAATACGTTCTGTAAATCAAGGAGTGCGGCACTGACAGGTGGAATATGTTGCACACCGACAATCCCGTGTGGTTGAGATCAAACATCAAAACCTGTTTGTGCCGATCCGTAAGAAACCAGGCCAGACACTTACCAGGTCAGGGCTGCAGTCGGAACATTCCACATCCAGGCAGTAACCAACACCCAGGCAAACAGTGGCAGCGCGGCCAGTACCAGAACCCGATCGCCTTTGCCCGCATTCACAGTGCCGTGTGTCCTTGTCAGCCATATGCCAGCCCAGATCAGAGACGCCACGGCAGCAGCGAATAAGCCGCTTGCGGCCCAGAGGCCGGCCCCGGCCGTGGCTTGCGAGGACACGTCTCGCCCGTTCAGAACGGAATTCAGGGCCACCGTGTTCGCCGGAACGAACAAAAGCCATGTGATCCCTAGCCAAAAAGACGTCCTCAACAAAGTTCGCTTAGAACGCCACGCCCCAAAAGCCCCCGCCAGACACAACAGAGATCCGGCCAAAGCCGCAACCGTACCCAGTTGCAGGGAGACTTCCCGGTGCCAATACCCCAACCTTTCGAAACTGTAGATACCGCCGTTAAAATGCGCAATTGATACGCCACCTGCAGCGGTTCGGAGAAACCCGAGCCGCAAGTCGCCCTCCTGCGTTTCAAAACGATCTTCACCGATTTTGTGGAACAATTTGGAATACCCAAGCCCGGAGACGAGCAACCTTCCATTTTCTGCCAGGCGGATATCGATGATATGGGCATCGGGAATCCGCAACCGGTCTAGACCGCTTTCATTGCGGCGGGTGGTAATGAACCGTCCGGTATAGTCTTGAAGCTGGTCCAGGTTGGACTTGATGCCCGCCGTGAGCGTCCTTGCCTCGGGCGAAATCACTTCTCGCAGGACCCGCCGCGGCAGATCTCTCAGGGCACCACCGCTGGGACCGTTGGCGGCAACGAAAAACCCGAGATCAAGTGAAGGGATCAGCACCATATTGGTCTGAAATCCAAAATGCGTGCCGCCATGATGAAAGACCTTGTGACCGGCCCAGGTCTCGGTCCAATAGCCCAGGGCACGCCCCTCGAACTCGCCTCGTCCCGGCAAGGCAATCCTTTGCATATCCGCTATGGCACCGGTTTTGCCTATGGAACCTTGTTTGAGCAACACTTGCATGATCCGGCCCATATCCCCGGCCGTCAGTGCCAGCCCCCCCGAAGAGGTGTGTATTTCCTCGAAAGGTGATGGATCGGTGGCGATGTAGCGACCGGCACTCCAGACATGAAAAGGACCGGGCCCGTTATCGGAGGCTCGCTCATGCATGAAGTGGGCGTCATCAATTCCCATCGGTGCCAGCACGGTATCTGCGACATATCGCGAATACGGTTGACCTGTGACCTGAGCGACGATCTCGCCGAGCAGGACATAACTGGCATTCGAGTAGGCAATGACGTCTTCCGGTGCCCGGATCTGACGCGGCAGGATTGCCGAGATCTGAGCGATGCGCGATGGCGTCCCGAGACCGGCCCGGGTTGCAAAGTAGCCGGAGTAACGCTCTTCCAGGCCGGCTGTGTGACTCAACAGATGGCGGACATTGATGTCGCCATAAGGCTGAGCGAGCTCCAATCCCGGAAGATATTGCGTGACCGGGTCGTCGAGAGCGATCCGTCCTTCTTTCACGAGCTGAAGAATCGCCAGCGCCGTAAAAACCTTGGTGACCGATGCCAGCGGAACAATGTCTTCGTCCGGAGAGAAGAGACGTCCGGTTCTCACATCGGACAACCGGTAGCCGCGTGAGAGAACCACATCGTCTCCCGAGACAATGACCACAACGGCCCCGGCAACGGCCTCCCGATCAAGTTCCGTGGTCACCAGCCCGTCTACAAAACCTCCAAGTCTGGCCTGCCAGGAGTGTTGCGTTCGCGCAGCGGCGGGTTCCATCATGGCGCCCCACGCAAGAATGACACCCAGCACGAGGCGTACAAGGGTTCGGCCGCTTCCAGGCGTCATTTTGGATGCGTTGGGCAAGAAGAAACTCATGGACAACCCGCTTGATACTGTTCGGACAAGAAGACCGGTCAACACGCGGCCGTGCCCCGGTTAAAAGCCTGTCAAGGCAAAGTCGTTCCGCCGTATCGGCTCGGACAGTTCCATGAATGGGCGAAGGCGGATTTCAAGCATTACATCCGCATCTCATTCTCCGCCCGCAGAGCCGGACGACAAGCCAACGGCAGCACGCCATATGCAGCGCGATCAATCGCGACACCATGGAAACCCGATGTCTCTGGAACAGCCTACAAAATATGACCCTGTTTCCTGGGTTTACAGGCGTTGAAAGCTGGCTCTGACGCACTTCTCAGGGCTGCCGACGGGCTTCTCGTCTTTTCCTTACGGCTTGTTTTCCGGGGTCAACCATGGCGCTTCGACGGTCCAGAAAATGATGTCGACGCCAAGGTAGTCTGTTGCGAACTGACGAAAGTCTGCTTCGGTGAACGCCATGCCTGTTTTCGGATTTCTATACGTGAGCGTAGGTTGTTGAACGCCCATCGCGATCACGGGCAGACGGCCTTTGTAGTCATTGAAGAATGGATAAGAATTCTTCATCTGGCCTTTGCGGTGCGGAATGATGTCGGGTCCCCCCAGGCCGATGCCATTTGTGGCCGCAAACTCGAATATGCGGGACATATAGCCCTGATCGTTGTTCCATTCGCAGGGCCAGAAATTGACGTATTGCACGATCAGAGTTTGGCTGAATACGGCACGGGCGTGCGCCAGATTCTCCATCTGTCCCGTGAAATAACCGTCACAGGAGAAGGTAGGAGACTGCGGAGTTTCGCCGAGCTCTATCGCGCTTTCCGGCAGATTTAGCCCATAGAGCCTGCCGTCAAATTCCTCGGCGAGAGCAGCGACCAGCATCTGATGGCGTTTTCGAACAGGCGCGAGCCACTGGCGGCTGACCCAGCCCGACCCTTCGGGTTCGCCCTCGCCGGCGTTGTCGCGTTGCTGGATGATCCCGCCCTCGTAAATCGGGTCGGTCATCAGATAGTCGGGTACGTTCTTGGCGGTTGGCAGGAAAAATCGATCCTGAAGTTGCAAGAAAAACAACTTGCCTTCCGCCTCTGCGACCGAAAGGTCACGTTCAATTTTGGAGAAATCGTATTGTCCTTTTTCCGGCTCGAGCTGGCGCCAGCTATACACCACCTGAACCCCATCGATGTCGGGCCGTTGCACGACATCAAGATAGTCAGTCACGGCCCCTCCGCCGATAAAAACAAAATCCTGAATGTCCCCTTTTCCTTCGCTGTGCACGGGACTTAAGGCGGCGGCTGGAGTTTGGCACTGCAACACCGCCATTACGCAAACTGCCGAAATCCTTCTGAGAAGAGAACTGTATGAAAAATATAGGCTTAGTCTTGGCATTCGGGTTCCTAGCTCTTTTGTCTCTGGCACGCAAAATCAATCCTGCAAAGGCATAAGCCATGCCGAATGGGACGTAATGATGTTGCAACGCTCATCATCTGCATGAACCGGGTTTGGCCCTGCCTCCTCGTCCTGACCTATTGGCGAAGACATCATTTCCAGCGCACCCGAGCAAAACGCTTTCGCGCGACAAGTCCGGCCATTCTCTCGCAAAAGCAAGAGTGACGTCTCGGAACACTTTCGGCTTCGAATATCGATTGTTCGCAAAGATGCACTCCCGTGGGGAGTGACAAACCCGATCGGCGCAAGACGCGCGACCGCACTCAGGCCATTCGACCCGGAGACGAAATTAAAACTTGAAACTTATATTCAAGTTTAATACTCAGGTGCTCAATGTTGAGCCAGCTTGGCAGTCTGCACTCCGGCCAGCGAACGTAACAAACCCCGAAAAACAAGGATCACCTTGACTGCTCGGTCTGCGCCAGCGGACCGGCAGTGGCGGTCGTGCGCGCTGAATCCTGTCGACGGGATTATGGCACTGGAAACCGGAAGATTGAGGAGAAGCATATAGGTGAATCAGGTAGATTTCGGACTTTACGACCCGCGGATTGAAAAAAGCAGCTGTGGCGTTGGCTTCATCACCCGTAAAGACAGCGTTCAGACCCACGACGTCCTCAAGATGGCGCATGAGGCACTATGTGCCGTGCCTCATCGCGGCGGTATGTCTTCCGAGGGAGTCGGTGACGGTGCCGGCGTTTCTATTGATCTGTCCGAAGTTTATTTCCGCCACCTGACAGGCCGCGAGGACCTGGTCCTCGGGAACTTCGGCGTCGGCAACTTCTTCCTGCCCAACGATACAAACCAGTATGATGCCGCGGAGCAGCTGGTTGAACATGTTCTCATGCAGCATGGCTTTGCGGTTGTCCTGAAACGGGATGTGCCGGTGGACAATTCGGCTCTGCGTCCGGAAGCGGTTCGTCACCAGTTGCCCATCCGTCAATGGGTTTTCGTGACCACTCCCGCCAATGCCTCTATCTGCGACAAATCCGTCCACAAGGCCCTGCTGGCGATAGAGGCCGAGGCCTATACCCGCCTCGAGCTTGAAGGCCTGTATCCGCTCTCGCTCAGCGCGCGAACTCAGGTCTTCAAAGGGCGCCTGAATTCCTACGAGCTGGTTCCTTACTTCACGGATCTGCGCGACCCGGAGCACAAGGTCCACACGCTCTATTTTCATACGCGCTTTTCCACCAATACCGATCCGCATCCGAGCATGGCGCAGCCGTTCCGCTTCATGGCGCATAACGGCGAGTTGAATACCGACAAGAAGAACCGCTTGTCTGAAGTCGATGTCGCGCGGGCGAAAAACGCCAGCATTGTCCGTCCCAAGGGCCAGTCCGACAGCTGCCGGCTTGACCAGACCCTGCAGGGACGCGTGCTTGAGGATGATCTCGACCTTGTCACCGCGGTTGTCTCCATGATGCCTCCCGCCTGGGAGAATGATGCTTCGCTCTCCGGCGAGGTCCGGGCGATGCTGGAGTATTTTTCGCTTTACGAGGAAAAGAACGACGGCCCTGCAGCGCTGATCTTCGGCGATGGCACGATCATCGGCGCCCGGCTTGACCGCCTTGGACTGCGTCCGCTCCGGACAACGGAGACGGCCGACTACATTATGGTTATGTCCGAGGCCGGGCAGATCGCCTTTCCGCCGGAGGACATTGTCCGGCGTGGCCGGATCGAAGCCGGCGGAATGCTTTATTACGACCATTCCGAACAGCGTATCTGGGGCACCCGCGAGACGCTTGAACGTCTTGCTGCGAAACAGGACTACAAGACGTTGCTCGGCACGGCTCGGCTTTGCCTGAGCGAACACCGCGGGCCTCCCATCAGGGTCCCTGAACGGCTGGTTCCCTATGAGGGCGATCTTGAGCTGCACCAGCGTTACGTCGCCTATTCCCATAACCAGGAAAGTTTCAAGTTCCTGATGGATCCGATGCTGGCCACCGGTGCGGAGAAGATTTCCGCGATGGGCTATGGTGCGGCAATCAACGCCCTGTCCGATCGCGAAGGTGGCGTTGCAAAGTACTTCTCCCAGCGATTTGCGCAGGTGACCAACCCGCCGCTCGATTCCATCCGAGAGGCCGACGGCATGACCCTGCGCGTGGCCCTCGGTGCAAAACCCAACTTCTCCGGCGCGCAAGACCGCCAGATCGTCGTGGACAGTCCGATCCTTTCCCGGACCGACATGAAATGGCTCCGCACGCAGACCGCGACGCCGGTCAAGATCGTGGACATGCTCTACACACCGGTTCCGGGTGACAATGCAGAAAACGCACGGGCTCTGGAGGCGGCAATCGCATCGATATGCGCTCGTGTGGCGGATCATGTTGCCGGCCATGGCGGCATTGTCATTCTGAGTGACCGGCAGGTGTCCTCCGACCGGACAGCCCTTCCGATGATGCTTGTTGTCTCTGCGGTCAACCAGCGGCTGATCGTGGAAGGACTGCGTCTGAAAGCCTCGCTGATCGCCGAAAGCGGGCAAATCTCCTCCGCCCACCACATAGCGGCTGCGCTGGGTTTCGGGGCCTCTGCGGTCTACCCGCTGGTGGTCCAGCTCAGGGCGGAAGAAATTTTTCCGGAAGATGCGGATGCTGCCTTCCGGCGCTTCGCCAAGGCTGCCGAAAAGTCGCTGCTCAAAACGATGGGCAAGGTCGGCTTGTGCACGGCTGAGAGCTATATCGGCGGTGAATTCTTCGAACCCAACTTCCTCGACACCGGCGACCCGGTGCTGAAGCGCTATTTTCCGAACGTGAAAACCCCTGTCGGCGGCGTCGGGTTCTCCACGATCGCGACCGCGGTCAACGATTGGCACCAGAGAGCTCTTACGGTCGGGAGCGAAAAGGATATTCCCCTGCTCGGGCTCTTCAAGGAGCGTGCGGAAGGGGCAGGACATTCCTACGGCACCACCGCCGTACGCGGTTTTGTTGATATGACCGAGGAAGACATCCGGCTCAATGACAGTCCGGACGCTGGTGAGCACGACGCTTACCTGCGCCTGTTGCCCGTGAACCGTCTCCAGGATGCATTCGGACTGGACGAAAAGGCCTATACCTACACAAACTTCGACAGGCTTACTCCGGCGATGATCGATGCCTTCACGATCACGCCGGGATACCGGGCGTTTTCGCGAATGATGTCCGAAGAGCGCTGCCGCCGGCCGGCTGCGCTGCGCGATGTTCTGGATTTTCCCGCTGACGTCTCGTTTTCCTCGTCCGCACAGGAGTTCGAACGTGAGTTCCGGCGGTTTTCCGTTTCCGGCAACGCGTCCTTCTATTTCCGGGGGCTGGTCTGCAAAAAGCTCGACGAGGAAACCTTCAACCTGGCGCTTACAGGATCTGGCGGCAACCAGCTGGCGCGGCGCTCCGAACTGGCGGAGGCCCTGATCAGGCGCTTTGCCGACGATATTCAGGGGCACTGGCTAGAGAATAGCCATGTGAAGATACGGGCGCGAGGCGCGGCGGCGGATTTCCTGTCCCGGATACTGACCGCACCTGCCGCCATCAATCTCAATACGGTTCAACCTGCCAGCGAGATTACATCTCTGCTGGCAAGCGGTGCCATGAGCCACGGAGCGCTTGTCGCCTCGGCACATGAAGCGGTCGCCCACGGCACCAATATGGCCGGCGGCATGTCGAACTCAGGTGAAGGCGGAGAACACATTTCACGCTACGGAACCGTACGGTCTTCGAAGATCAAACAGTTCGCTTCCGGCCGCTTTGGTGTCTGGGCCGGATATCTGGCGGATCCGAGCCTGGAAGAGATCGAGATCAAGATCGGACAGGGTGCCAAGCCGGGAGAAGGCGGCCAGTTGCCTGCGCCCAAGGTGACCGTCGAGATCGCCGCGGCCCGTGGCGGAACGCCGGGCGTGGAGCTTGTTTCGCCGCCTCCGCACCACGATACCTATTCGATCGAAGACCTGGCCCAGTTGATCCATGACGCCAAGGCTGCGCGGGTCCGCGTTATTGTGAAGCTCGTGTCTTCTGAGGGGATCGGCACGATCGCGGTTGGCGTGGCCAAGGCCGGGGCGGACGTCATCAATGTGGCCGGCAACACGGGCGGCACCGGTGCAGCAGCGGTGACCAGCCTGAAATACACCGGCCGTTCCGCCGAGATCGGCATTGCCGAGGTTCACCAGGCGCTCTGCGTCAACGGTATCCGCCAGAAGGTCGTGCTGCGCTGTTCCGGTGCGCATCAGACGGCGAGCGATGTTGTCAAATCGGCGCTGCTCGGCGCGGATTCCTTCGAGTTCGGCACAACGGCTCTAATGATGCTGAAATGCGTGATGGCGAAGAACTGCAACGTCAAATGTCCGGCCGGTCTGACCACCAATCCGGAAGTCTTTGACGGCGACCCGCGCGCGCTTGCGCAATATCTCCTGAACATCGCCCATGAAACCCGGGAAATCCTCGCAAGTCTCGGCCTCCCGTCCCTTAAGGAGATCAGAGGAAGGTCAGACCTTCTGCATCTGCTCGATCATGCCGCACAGGTCGGGCAGCTCGATCTCAGGGCGATGCTCGCCTGCGCCACCGAAGTTCAGATCGACAACCCCGTCTACCTGGAAAAGGATTTCCAGCACGACGACCGTTTCATCGAGGCAGCCAGACGCGAGTTCTTCGAGCAAGGTTCGGACAGGGTCGTGCTCAGGCCGAATGCAAGGCTGAACAATTGCAACAAAACGGTTGCCGGTCAGCTTGCAATCGATATCGAGCGGCTACTCAATCACCAGATCGATAACCGTACTGCCCACGCGGCCGCCTCCGTCTTCACGGATTCAAGAGGCCGCCGCTATTTCGATGCCGATACGGTTCGCGTCGAAACCACGGGCTCGGCAGGGCAGTCCTTCGGAGCCTTCTGTAACGATGGCATGCGCCTGGAACACAGCGGAACCTGCAACGACGGCGTCGGCAAGAGCGCCTGCGGCGGCACCATTGTCGTGCGTTCTCCCGGCGGGGGATCCGAGGAAGCCGGCGGCAATGTGCTGATCGGCAACTTCGCGCTTTTCGGGGCAACGGGTGGCCGGTCTTTCATCGAGGGACAGGCCGGTGACCGTTTCGCGGTACGCAATTCGGGGGCGACGGCCGTGGTCGAAGGTGTCGGCGAGTTCTGTTGCGAATACATGACCAACGGCGCGGTGCTCAATATCGGCAGCTTCGGCAAGGGATTTGCCAACGGCATGAGCGGAGGCTTCGCCTATCAATATGATCCCTATGGGGAACTCGGCGGCAAGGTGAGCCGGGATTCCGTGCAACTACACGGATTGGGCGAGGAGACGCCGCTCGCCACGATGCATGCGGACGCCGTAAGGCACCTGTTGAGGCTTCATGTCGAGGCGACCGGATCGGCCAAGGCCTCCTGGTTGCTGGATCATTGGGAAAGTGAGCGCCGCAACTTCGTTTATGCGATGCCGAAGTCGCTGCTGCTCTACCAGGACAGCGACGCCATTCTGGCGGCCCGGCCGCGCAAGGAACTGATAGAGGAATTGAGCGGGGCGCTTGTTGCCCACCAGTTGCAGAAGTTCAAGGCGGCGCTGAAAGCGGGCAAGCCGATCCTGGACGGTGCCGTTCCAGGTTACGGACAGACCGACACTGAGGAAATGTTCGCGCTTTTGAACAACTACCTGGTGATGTCGACCGCGCAATCGGTCGCTCTGACCCGGGTGCGTGGCAGCACTGGCATCACCGATACCGAGGTTGAAAAAGCCGCTCGCAACCTGCTGCTGACAGAAGACTTCTCGCTTTTGAAGAAGCTGCAGGCCTACGCGCGCAACGCGGTGTCTGAATATGGAGATGAAGAACTGGCCGTCCTGATCGCGGACAAGAGGCTGCGCGACTACAAAACCGCCCTCGCCTGCCGAAATGTCCTTTCTATCGACAGTCCGGGTACTTATGGCTGGATTCTCTACCAAAATGCAAAGAACCGCGAAAAGGTCGGCAGGCTGCCGAGCTTCGAGGAGCTTTTCGCCAGACACAGTATCTCCGACCTGATGGCCTTTACCACGGCCCATGCGGGTTGACCTTGCGCACCTTCACTGACCCCTTCCCTGGAAATTCAGACATGCAACTCCCGTTCGTTCCGAAAGACGCGCCTTTCAACGAAGACCAGCGATCCTGGCTCTCCGGATTTCTGGCCGGGCTTCACTCACGCCTGTCGCTGCAGGAAATGCCGTCGGCGTCCCCGGCATCTGCGACCGCCAGCTCGAGCGAAGCACCGGTGGTGAACATCCTGTTCGGCACGCAGACAGGCAATGCTGAAACCGTTGCCATGGATGCCGCCGGTGTCGCGAAATCGAAGGGCCTGAGCCCGGTTGTCCAGGCGCTCGACGATGTCGACCTCCCTGCCCTTCAGACCATGTCCCACGTGATCATCGTCATATCGACCTATGGCGAGGGCGAGATGCCTGACAATGCGCAGCTGTTCTGGGATGCTCTCATTGCTGAAACGGCCCCGAGGCTTGAACGGCTGACCTTCGGCGTGCTGGCCCTTGGCGACACAGGTTACGACGATTTTTGCCAGGCCGGAAAGCTGATCGACATGCGCCTGGAGCAGTTGGGCGCACGGCGCCTGTTGGCGCGTGTCGATTGCGACATCGATTTCGAAGATGCCGCAGCCGGCTGGATCGAAGATGCCCTTCCGAAAGTTGCCAGTGAGCGAAGCGCCACTGCGGCGGAGGCAGGTAGTGACGAACGGCCGATTGGAAAGCCGGCCAGGCCGAAGTGGTCACGCAAGTCTCCCTATCCTTCCCGTGTTGCCGTCAACAGGCTTCTTTCCCGAGAAGGGTCAGACAAGGAAATCCGGCACTTCGAATTTGCTCTTGGCGACAGCGGCATCTCCTACAGTGCAGGCGATGCGCTCGGCGTCATGCCGGTCAACGACAACGCTCTCGTCGATTGGATCCTGCACTGGTTGGGCTCCGGCCATGACGCCTCGGTCGATGGCGTCGAAGGCCCCTTAGGTGAGGCGCTGAAGCACCGGTTCGAGATTTCCACACCATCGAAAGACCTGATTGCCGAGATCGAAAGGCGGGCCGGTGACGGGGAACTCAGCCACATCGTCAAGAACGGCGACAAGGAAGCGCTGGAAGCCTGGCTCTGGGGCCGGGACTGCATCGACCTTCTGGGAATGCTGCCGCAGCAGGGGCTCTCGCCAGCGGAGTTTGCCGGCCTTCTCAAACCATTGCAGCATCGGGCCTATTCCATATCCTCCAGCCCGCTGGAGGCGCCGGACCATATCCATCTGACCGTTGCCAGCGTCAGGTACCGCACCTTCGGGCGCGACCATGGCGGTGTCTGTTCAACCCATCTCGCCGACAGGATCGCCGATGGTGGCAGCACAGGCATTTTCCTGTCGCCCAACAATTCCTTCCGCCTGCCGGAAGATACGGACCGGCCGGTCATCATGGTCGGACCGGGAACAGGAATCGCACCGTTCCGTTCCTTCCTTCAGGAACGGCGGACCTCGGGCGCCAAGGGGTTGAACTGGCTGTTCTTCGGCGATCAGCACAAGTCTCATGATTTTATCTACGAGGACGAACTGAGCACTTTCAGCGAACAGGGCATTCTCAACCGTCTCGATCTCGCATTCTCCCGGGATCAGGATCAGAAGATCTATGTCCAGCACCGCATGAAGGAGAACGGCAGGGATCTGTTTGCATGGCTGGAGGACGGAGCCTGCTTCTATGTCTGCGGTGACGCCACACGCATGGCCAGGGATGTGGATCGAGCCCTGCACGACGTCATTGCCGAATTCGGGTCTTTCTCACCAGAGGAAGCAGACGTCTATGTCGCCAATCTGAAGCGCGAAAAACGTTATCTCCGAGACGTTTACTGAAAACCATTTCCAGATGCACAAGGCCGGGGAGCCAGAGTTCGTGAACAAGATCGTCAGAGGAAATGAGTTCGGGCCGAAGCTGGTGGTGAGCAACAAAACCGGCTCGCGCGGGTCGGCTGCGGGCAGAAGCCACTGCGAGCTTGCAGATCTCTATCTGTCCGCCGGCAGACGAGCGCGCGGACTGGATGAAGGTGTCGATCTTCTGAAGGACTGGTTGCCGGGCTTTGAGCGTGCGATTGCCTCCACCGCGAATGATTGCGCGGTCATGAGCGAAATCGGCGTTTATCAGATGCCGATGATTTTCGGTGAAGAGCTGAAGTTCGACAATTCGGGCATTGCGACCAGATTGCTGCCGGCCGGAATCGAAACCCTGGTCGCCGTAGAAGCGGACGTTTCCCGCAAGGAAGCGCCATCGCTGCAGATCTTCGATTTGGAAGGCCGGACGGTACACAAGTGCCATATCGCCTCTCTTTCGGATCAACTGGCATTCGATGTCCTGATGTACGGCACGCGCGAGAAGGAACTCGCAAACAGCCTGCCAGGCCCCTTTTTCAGCTTTCTGTCCGAGACCCTGAAACCAGCAGGGCAACTGCCTGCTCAAGACTTCAGCCAACTTGGCGTTTCGGAGAACCTGGATGCCTGTCTGCTGAACCAGGGAAAATCCCGCTACGAGCGGTTGAAGAAGATGGGCCGAAGCGAAGCCTGGACGATCGACCGGCAGGTCGTTCCGCATGTTCTGCGTTATTTCAGCGAACTGCGCCAGCCGCTGACTGTCTGTGTTCCAAGCACGACCTGCATGCAACTTAAATCGGGCCGCCTTGACGATGTGATACGGCACGGAGACCTGATCGAGCTGACCGCCGAATCCAACCGGACATTCTTCGATCCGGCAGCAATTGGGGAATTCTGGATTGTGCGGTCACGGCACAGCCTGTCGCTCGAGTGCTATTCGAAATCGGGCACCTGCGTTCTGGTGTTCGTGCAGGACCGGCCTGCGGAGAGCCTGTTCAATCAATCCTGGATGGAAATTCTCAAATCACTGAACCCGGCCACCAGAGCCAATCGCCTCAAAACCGGAAACCGGACCTGAGCAATGCCCTCACAAGATCGAGGAAGCGGAGGAAACGATGTCTGCAAACACGCTGGACGAGACCGGCAACCGCGATACGAAATCGCCTTACTTGGCGGAGCAACTGTTTGTCTTCGGTCTGCGCTGCGTACAAAACGGATTTGACGACAGTTATCTCATGCAATGGCGCGACGTCTGGAACCGTTATACCGGTCTTTTCGGTGCTGACGGCTCCCGGCCCCTGCTGGATGCACTTTGGAACTTTGTGCGGGTTTACCGGTGTCACGCGAAGAATCCGACCGGGTATCACTGTCTTGAATGCCCCTGCATGGCCCGAGACGAATATCTTTTGATGGCCCTGATCTCCGCCTTGCAGCATCAGGATGAAACCTGTGCGGCGAAATGTCTGCGCGAAATCGCACGGGGAGCAGGCTGGTGGGAACTTGAAACCCATGCCTGGCAACTTGCGGCCGAGTACCTCAGCCTCCGGCAGCGCTTTTTCCCAATCTCCGCCAGTGATGTCGACATGACACTCCAGACCACGGACGCACTGCGCGACGCGAAAGACGCCACTTTGCATTGAAACGCGAAACCGACTGCTGCGCTCTCATCCAAAATTGTTTTCAAGAAGACTGGCGGAAGCCCAACATGAATAAGACTGTCACCGACAGCAGATATAAAGCCGTTCCGATCCTGTTTTCTTCGGATCTGCGGCGCAGCTCCATGTTCTACAGCGACGGGTTGGGATTCGCGGTCTACCGGGAGAGCGACGGCCTGAGAGCCCGCCGCACCGAGCTGGATCTGAAGATCACGCCTATGACGGATGCGGAGCTTATGTCCAATCTGAGCGTTGTCTTCCACATCGACGACATCCGCAAACTCCATGACGAGTTTTACGGCCGTTCCCTGCCTGATCTTGGCAATGTCCGACAGGGAATTTGCGGGAAATCTCAATTCTCTCTGACCGATCCGGACGGCAACAGTCTCTATTTCATTGAAGCCGCCTGAAACAATCCAGCCAACCCACGATGAGGAAACATGTCCCAGCCAACCCGTACGGAAACCGACTCCTTCGGCGCCCTTGAGATTCCGGGCGACAGCTATTTCGGTGCCCAGACCGCCCGTTCCCTGATGAATTTCCCGATTGGAAGCGAGACCATGCCCGCGCCTCTGGTGCACGCGCTGGGCGTGATCAAGCAGGCGGCGGCCCGTGTGAACCGGGCGCAGGGAAAGCTTGCTCCGGAAATTGCCGAAGCCATCGAGCAGGCAGCCGGTGAAGTGGCGGCTGGAAGGTTCGATGAGGAATTCCCGCTTGTTGTCTGGCAGACAGGATCCGGCACCCAATCGAACATGAATGCCAATGAAGTCATCGCCAATCGTGCGATCGAGATCCTTGGCGGTGAGATCGGCACAAAGACCCCGGTCCACCCGAACGACCACTGCAACATGAGCCAGTCGTCCAACGACACATTTCCGACGGCCATGCATATTTCCGCGGCACGCGAAATCAAGGAAAGCCTGCTGCCCGCGCTAACCCATCTGAAATCGGCTCTGGCGGCCAAATCGGCCGAGTGGTCGGAAATCGTCAAGATCGGCCGTACCCACACCCAGGACGCCACACCGTTGACCCTCGGCCAGGAGTTCGGCGGCTATGCGGCTCAGCTTGAGCTTGGAATTCGGCGGGTCACTGAAGCACTCGACGGACTTTACGACCTGGCGCAGGGTGGTACCGCCGTGGGCACTGGGCTCAATACGAAAAAGGGCTTTGCGGAACAATTCGCCGCCCAGGTGGCCGACATCACGGGGCTGTCGTTCCGCTCGGCTGCGAACAAGTTCGAAGCGCTGGCGGCGCATGACGCCTATGTTTACGCCCATGGCGCCTTGAACACTGTTGCCGTTTCGCTGTTCAAGATCGCAAACGACATCCGCTTTCTCGGCTCCGGACCAAGGTCCGGCCTCGGGGAGCTTTCCCTGCCGGAAAACGAACCGGGGTCCTCGATCATGCCCGGCAAGGTCAATCCGACGCAATGCGAGGCGCTGACCATGGTCTGTGCCCAGGTGCACGGCAATCAGGCCACGATTTCCTTTGCCGGAAGCCAGGGACATTTCGAACTCAACGTTTTCAAGCCGGTCATGGCATTTGCCATGCTGCAGTCGATCAGGCTGCTTGCCGACGCCTCGGTCAGCTTTGCCGACCGCTGCGTTACAGGCATCAGGGCCAATGAGGCCAACATCACGGCCCTGATGGAGCGTTCTCTGATGCTTGTGACGGCACTGGCGCCGGCCATCGGTTACGACAAGGCGACCGAGATTGCCAAGACCGCGCACAAGAACGGAACCTCCCTGCGCGAAGAGGCCCTCGGTCTCGGCTATGTCACGGCAGAGCAGTTCGACGCACTTGTACGCCCCGAGCAGATGATCGGTCCGAGCGACTGAAGCTCTCGAAAATCCGGGACACAGGTGAACCTGAGCCTTGACCCTGGCCTTCACAAAGCTGGTTTCGGTTGTGAACGAACGCAAACCAGCGCTGTTTCACAACCGAATTCCGACAACCCGGGTTGAGCATGAGCGTTAAAGTCTGATCATCCCAGCATCCACATTGACGCATTGGCCTGTCATCCAGCCCGCATCGTCCGAGACGAGGAATGCCACGACCTTGGCGATGTCGGCCGGCTGGCCCTTTCCGGGCATTGCCTGAAGCATCTCGACAAAACCGAAGCTCTCCGCATGCGGACTGACTTTCACACCGTCGGATTCAGTCAGCCCCGGCGTGACGGCGTTAACGCGAATTCCGTATTTGCCGACTTCTGTTGCCAGCGCACGGGTGAAGCCGATCACACCGCCTTTGGCCGCCACATAAGCCGACATGTTGGGCGTGCCTGCATAAAACGCATTGGACGCGATGTTCAGCACCGTTCCCTTGCGCCCGGCAGCCCGCATCATGTCGGTCGCCTTGCGGCTGGCGATAAAGACGCTCGTCAGATTGGTATCGATGATCTTCTGCCAATGGGCGAGATCGACATCGTCCCAGGCGATGAAGGGAACGATGGATGCGTTGTTGACGAGGATGTCGATCGCACCTTCCTGCGCTGCGTCCTCGAGCATCTTCTCAACCTGTGCGGCATCGGTGGAATCGCAAGTCACACCCTCGGCACCTTGACCGATCTCGGCAGCGGCGGATTTGGCTCCTTCACCATTGATATCGGAGATCACGACCTTGGCGCCGGCATCGGCCAACGCCTGGGCAATTGCCTTGCCGATGCCCTGTGCGCCCCCGGTTACGACTGCCTTGCGGCCATCAAGACTTGTGCTCATTCACTCAATCCTTTCGTTGTTGCAGTGCCCGGTTCTAGTCGTCTATCGCTGCGTCCCACGCGGCCTGAGCAGCAGCAAGTCCTGCCGCCACATCCACCGTTGCACCAGAGGCCTTCAGAGCACCGCCCAGGGCGGAGACCGCCAGAAGGGCGTAGGCCGGTTGTGCGGTCGGTCCCATGTGGCCAATACGGATCAGCTTTCCCAGTGTTTCAGCCCGGCCGGCCGACATGGACACCCCATAGCGAGCCCGCGCCTCCTTGAGCACAGGACCGGCGTCAATGCCGTCAGGCATTCGTACGGCCGTTGCGGTTGGCGATGCGATGTCTTCCGAGGCCGGCCAGAGGTCCACACCCATCGCCTTGATGCCTTCACGGCAAACTCTTGCAGTCAGCGCATGACGCTCCCAGACGGCTTCCGGGCCTTCTTCGAGATAGCGGTCAAGCGCGGCATCGAGACCGTTGATCTCGGCCACGGACGGCGTGAAAGGGAATGGCTCGGTTTTCTTCCAGGCGTTCTTCCAGTCCGTGAAGCTGAGCATGGAAGCAAACGGAGCATCGGGATTGCCCTCGATCTTGGCCCACCCCTGTGCGGAGACGGCGACGAGCGACAGCGATGGCGGGCAGCCCAGGCACTTGTTCGGGCCTGTGACGTAAACAGCTGCCTGACTGGAGGTCGGACCCGTCGGCATTCCGGCCCAGGACGACACCGCGTCTACAAGAAGCAATGCCCCCGATTCAGCGGCAACGGCACCAATGGCATCGATATCATTGATAGTTCCCGACGGAGTGTCATGGTGGCAAACGCAGACCACACTGACCTCTGGGTTTTCCTTGAGGAACGAGCGGACCTGATCGGGATCGATCGCAGTGTCATAGGCCACTTCGATCTCTTCGACCCTCTTGGCATAACGCTTGGCCCAATAGCCAAAGCCCTTGCCATAGACGCCGGAGGCAAGGTTCAGCACCACGTCCTCCTTGCCTATCAGGGACGCTGCTGCGCCTTCGAGCGCTAGAACCGGCTCACCCTGAAGGATGAGCGGCGGCAGATCGCACGCCAACGCCTTTTGCGCCTTCAACGTGACATTCTCGAAAAAGGCTTGGAACGCAGGGTCGTAATCGTAGAGCACTGTTTTACCCAATGCGCGCAGCACCTCGGGATAAGCGTCCACAGGGCCGGCCGTGAGAGTGAAGACCGGCGATTTCGTTTCGGGATACTTCATCGGGTGCTCCTCAGCCGTAGAAATTCACGCCGGTTCTGTAATCCTTGAAGCTCTCAGGATCGTGGCTGAAGAGAACCTCGGCGTTCTTTTCCTTCTCGATTTGCTTCAACCGCCGCATCGAATTCACACCCGCCACCGGATCGATGTGAAAGCCCGCATTGATGTCGTTTTCGTAGTTCTTGCGGGTATAGGCAGCATCGAGCGTCAACAGCAGCGGACGGCGGGTACCGAACTCCACCAGCAGCGAATAGTGACCGACCGTGTGTCCCGGCGTGTAGATCAGGGTCACGCCTGGCGCGAGTTCCACGTCGCCCTCGATCAGTTCAAACTTGGTGTTGCCTGCGGTCTGCCCAGAGGTAAGCTGATCGGCCATCCCGCGCGCTTCGGCCACGTCTTTAGAGAAGGCTAGATCGGAGTAGCCAAGAACCTCGAAAGGCTGGCACCTGGCGGCCTGCGGCAACTCGTCCTTGTGGCAGATCTTCTTTGTGTCGGGGAAAAACTTGTTACCCCCGACATGATCGAAGTGGAAATGCGAGTTGAACAGGACGTCAATGTCCTTCGGCTCCAGTCCCAGAAGCTTCAGTGCTCCCGGAATGGTTTGCTGTTCGCTCTGTAGGGGCTTCTCGAAGGACAACGCCTTGTTCACGTGGTCGATATCATAGCCTGTATCGATCAGGAATTTTCCCTTGGGATGATCGACGAGCACGGAATAGACCGGAAAACGAACTTCACCGCCCGGTCCCTTGTTCCACCAGATATGGAACCCGTCCAGCACCAGCGAACCTCCGTCGAGCAAATAGACTTTGGTATCAGCCATGTCACTTCTCCTTCATGTTGCCCGGTCCCCGTCTTCAGGAATGGGAATGGTAGGTAGCGGCGCGTTAGCGGGCGCCGCGTTCATAGGCAGCGCCCAGTGCCGCGGGCAGTTTCGCCCGGCGGCCGAAAAGCACCAGGACCAGCATCACCGCCGCAAAAGGCAGCATCTGGATAACGTCGGTGGGGATGTTCGACCCCGCGACCTGCAGTGCGGTGGTCAACGACAGCGCGGCTCCGAAAATCAGTGAGCCGATCAAGACCCAGAGGGGCCTGCCCCGCGCCAGCATGGCGAGAACTATGCCGATGAATCCTGCACCGCCGGTCATGAAGGGAATGAACAGCCCTGCCCCGATATTGGCGAGATAGGCACCGCCGAGGCCAGCCATGGCACCGGTGAACAGCACCGCGACGACGCGAATGCCGAGCACGTTGCCGCCGGCCACGTCCAGCGCCGCCGGACGCTCCCCGGCCGCACTCAAGGTCATGCCAAGATTGGTGCGCCGATAAAGGTATGCCAGCACCACGACAGCGATAAGTGCGAGATAGACGATCAGATGCCGCCCGAAGAGGGAAGGTCCAATCACTGGCAGATCGGTCAATCCCGGGATATTCAACCGCTCGGGCGCAGGCAGGCGTGGATAGGTGCGGGAAAACTGAAAATGGTGGAGCAGCGCGGTTAGCCCTTCCACCCCAAGCGTCAGGCCGATGCCGATCACGATCTGGTTCAGGCCCAACCGGACGCACAGCACCGCCATCACAATGGCCGTCAGCACGCCGCCGAGAATGCCCCCGAGAAATCCCAGCCAAAGCGAATTGGTCTCGAAGGCGACGAGAAAGCCGACATAGGCCCCCATCAACATCATGCCCTCGATGCCGATGTTCAGCACCCCCGCCTTCTCCGACATCTGCTCTCCCAATCCCGCGAGCAGTATCGGGATGGCGGCAACGATCGCGCCGGTCAAAAGAGACGAAAGGAACGCTTCAGTCAGCAAGCCACTCATCTCAACGTTCCTTCTTGCGTTTGTGGTGATCGATATACTCGCCCAGCCCCAGGCAGATCAGCAGGCTGGCGACAAGCACAAGAGTGAAGTCCTGCGGCACCCCGAGACGCCGCGCGGCGCTCTCGCTGCCGATCATGAGAGCGGAGTAAAAGAAAACCAGAACGATGGCCCCTACCCCGTTGAACCGCGCAAGAAAGACCAGCGGGATGACCATAAGTCCGTAAGCGGGATTCCAGTTGGCGCGGACATTCCCGGCGACGCCGAGGATCTCCGAGGCGCCGGCAAGCCCTGCAAAACCTGCGGACAACCCGAATGTCGCCAGGGTCAGCAGCGGTACCGACAAGCCAGCATGGGTCGCCGCAAGAGGGTTGGCACCCACCATCCGCAACCGCAATCCGAAGGCAGTGCGGGTCATCATCAGATGGACGGCCAAAACCGCGATCAGACCCCAGATCAAGCCGCTGGAAATGGAAGTATCGAAAAGCCGTGGAAGCCGATCTTCCACCGGCAGGGTGCGCGTCTGCGGTACAGTGGTTTCCGGATCCCTGAAGACCAGCTTGACCAGTGTTGAGGCGAGCAGAACGCCGAGAAAGGACATCATCAAGGTGGTGATGATCTCGTTCACGCCCTGATACGCCTTGAGCAGCGCAGGAATGAGCGACCAAACCGCGCCAACCAGAGCGGCCAGCACAAAGCCCGCCAGAAGCACCGCCCACCCCGGCAAAACGCCAACCAGCAGAGGCGCGCTTGCAGCTGAAATGACTGCACCGAGCAGGAACTGCCCGTCAGTTCCCAAATTCCAGATCCCCGCACGGAAGGCAATGATCAGACTGGCGCAAAGAAACAGAAGTGGCGCCATTCTTGTGGCTGTTTGCTGCAAGCCCAGTCCTGAAAAAAGGGATCTCTCCAGGATATAGCCGTAGTAGGTAAGCGGATTGACCCCGACCAGCATCAGGATGAGCGCAGACAGAAGGAAGGCCGCGAGAATCGGGCCGACGGTCAATGTCAGGACCCGCTGGAGCGCACTGCGCTCAGTCACCGTTCTCGCGATACCGTCCACGTTGGTCTCAGGGTCCGCCGATACCGGATTCATATCGTCTTGTATGGTCATGCCGTCGCCTGTTTGTAGTCTTCTTCACCGGCCATCATCCGGCCGATACGCAAGCGCAAAGCCTCGCCGCTGCCATCGTTTTTCACGATCCCCCGGATACGCCCTCCCTCCATCACCGCGATGCGGTCCGACAACGCCATCAACTCATCCAGATCGGTAGAGATGAGCAGCACCGCCAGGCCCCGTTCGGCGATTTCGGAGATGCGCTGCCGTGAGGTATCGATGTTCTTGAGGTCCAATCCGTATGTGGGTTTGTTGAACACCACGACGCGCGCCTCACCCAGAAGTTCGCGGCCCAGCAGGACCTTCTGAATATTGCCGCCCGAGAGCCGCCCAATCGGCGTGGTCTCGCCCGGCGCATGCACGGAAAATCTCGCAATGAGCTCGCGCGCATGTTGTGCGATGCGTTGCGGACGTTCCAGACCGTTCACCCAAAAAGGCGGTTGGCCGATATCCTTGAGGACCGTGTTCTCGGAAATCGGAAAGGCTGCGACCGAACCTTCCGCAAGCCGGTCGTCCGTGAGGTACCGAAGTCCCTTGCGCCGGCGCTGCGCAACGGTGGCGCTGGTAATGTCTTCGCCGTCAAGTTCGACCCGTCCGGAGTTGAGAGGCCGCTGACCCGCCATGGCTTCCGCCAATTGCTTCTGTCCGTTTCCGTCGATCCCGGCCACACCGACAATCTCGCCGGCCTGCAGGATCAGCGAGATATCCGCGATCCCCATGACATCGGCGTCGCCCTGAGTGGACAGGTTCTCCAGCTTGAGAACGGTGTCATCACGTTTCGTGCTATTGCGTTGCTCGGTGGAACCGGCGCCAGCTTCACGGCCGAACATCAGGCGGACGATTTCGTCGACTGCCTGGTCCTCGGACATAGACTTCAATTGGTCGGGAACCATTTCACCCGCGAGCGCGCCCTGCTTGAGAACCGAAATACGATTGCCGTATCGATAGGCCTCAGCGAGTTTGTGGGTGATAAAGATGACAGCCAGCCCGCTTTTCACCAGCTTCTGCATCCGCTCTCCCAATTCATGCGCCCCCTGGGGCGTAAGCATGGAAGTCGCTTCGTCGAGGATCAGCACCTTGCTGTCACGCAGGAGCGCGCGGGCGATCTCGATCTGCTGCTGCTGGCCGAGCGAAAGCTCGCCGACAATGGCGTCAAGCGGCAGGGAGAGCGCGAACTCCCGTTTCAATTCCTCCATTCGTGCCGCGATCCGGGCACGGGGCGGGCGCTCGTACCAGGGCGCGCCCAGGGTAAGGTTTTCCAGAACCGTAAGTGTAGGCACCAGCATGGAGTGTTGAAAAACCGTGCTGATGCCAGCATCGAGACTGGCCGATGGGCTGGCCAGCCGTATTTTTTTCCCATTCAGCGACAGGTAGCCTTCGTCCGGTTCCTGAAGACCCGAAAGAATGCCTACCAGCGTCGATTTGCCCGCACCGTTCTCGCCAAGAAGAACATGCACCTCACCTTGATGAAATGTGAGCGAGACGTTGTTGACCGCGATCACGCCGGGAAAGCGTTTGGTCACGCCATGTACGCCAATGACACCTGCCCTCGTTTCCGAGGACAGGCTCGTCACAGTTTCCGATGCATTTGACACGGATGCGCTCACTCCGCCACGGTGACCAGAGTACGGACATCGGCAGCTTCGAACTTGGGCTCCACCTTGATGTCCCCAGAGATGATCTGCTCACGCAGTTCCATCACCTCGTCCCACGCCTTTTCGTCTGCCTGCGGGGTCTTGATAAGTTTGACGGAATCGTCGGCCAAGCTTATGGCGTAACCACGCGTACCGAATTTATCGGCCTTCAGGTCTTCGATCATCGCGGTGTAAACCGGGGTCATGTCCCACAACACCGAAGCCAGAAGATGCCCCTTGTCCAGTTCGGACTTGTCGCCGATCACATCGATGAAGAGCACGTCCGATCCGTCAGTGGCCTTGTTCGACTCAACAGCCTGGATCATGCCGAAGCTTGAGCCATTGCCCTGACCGAAAATGATGTCGGCGCCGGCCGCGATGACCGAGGTGGTCACACGGTTTCCGCCGGCTGCGTCTGAATAGGCTGCCGGACCGATGACCGAGTAGAGGATCTTGACGTCCGGGTTCTCCGCGTGCACGCCCTCGGCAAAACCGATTGACTGCGAGTTCCAGGACGGCGGTTCACCGGAGACGACGATGCCGACTGTGCCGGTAGATGTCATCTTGGCGGCCAGACGTCCGGCAAGATAGGCACCTTCGTGGCCCGACAGGGTATAATCGGCCACCAGACCCTTTTCGAGAGCATCGGGACTGTCGACTATGGCGACCGGTACGCCGGTTTCCTTGGCGATCTCGGGACCGGCGGTGTTGTAGCCGCTGGCATGCGCGATCATCAGGTCGGCACCATCGGCCGCCAGCTCGCGCATCGGTGCACGGACGTCACCGTAGCCCAGACCTTCCGCGATGATGACTTCGGTGCCCGTCGCCTTGGCGGCAGCCTTGGCAGCTTCGACACCCTGCTGGTTCCAGCCGAAGTCACTCCCCTGTTCCGGCGTAAGGATGGCTATGGTATCAACCTCGCCAGCAAGTGCCGCCGGGGTGGTCAGCACCACGCTGAGCGCGGCGGATATAAGTAGGTTTCTCATGATGTTGTTCCCACAATGGTTGTCAGATTCCAGTTGGAAGACGAAATCAGTCGGCAGACGTTTCATTGTTTTTGTCGCCCTGTCTGCTGGGCTTTCCTCACTCCCGGCCATGGCCGAAAGCGGAGCTTATGTGCCCTATTCAGGGATCGTTCACGGGACCGAAGGCGCTGACCCGGTCGAAATTTCCATTGTCAACGAGACTGGCGTTCAGCTCGATTGCAAAGCCGCGCTGGCTCACTGGTATTCCGAAGAACTCGGACGCATTGCCCCGAGCGGCGAACTGACGCTGACGCTTTGGCACGACCCCGAGACGGGAGTTCTCAACTTGATGAACGCGACCGACGACCGGATGCCATTGGAAGCGCTCTGGTGCTCCGCCGACACCGTCCGGACGCGGCTCGACCTGCCTATTGCCGCCGGCAAGACAGAAGCGACGCTGCGGTTCCTTTGCCGTACCGGCGGTGACACGGGTCTGAGCTGCAGAGGCACGGGCGGCTAGCTGGATCATTGAGCGCGGACCGCCTCGAGTTTCGAGATGATCTGGTCACGCACTTCCACCACGTCCGCTTGGTCCGAAATGACCTCGTCGGTTACTCTTGCGAAGGTTTCCTGCAGTTCGGCCTGCTGATCGTCGGGAAGGATCTGGATCTCGCCACCGTTGTCCAACCACGCTTTTTCAGCGCGCTGCACATTCTCCACTCCCCAGGGAAAAACGGTTTCCTCAGCCGCCCGGCCAGCCTCGATGATGGCAGTCTTCACCTCGTCGGACTGCGACTGGAACCAGGCTTCGTTGACCAGTGTCACCGAAACAATCTGGTTCATGTTGATGTTGGTGACGTACTTGGCGGTATCGTAAAACTTGAAGGCGGTCAGGATCGGAATCCCCGCCAGCATGCCGTCAATGCCGCCGGCCTGGAGCTGCGGAGTGACTTCGGACAGCGCGAGTGGCGTGGGATTCACGCCGATTGCCTTCATCGGCTCCATCTGAAGCGGCGATGCGAAGGTTCGCACCTTGAGACCTTCGAACCCGTCGATTGAAGTCACCGGCTCTCGTGTGAGGATCTGGGTGGGGGAATTAAAGATCGCGCCGATGATGCGCACGCCCTTGTCCAGGAACAGGGTTTCCATGTAGTCGCGGAATTCCTGGTCGTGGATCACCGCGCTCACTTCATCCGCATTCTTGAAGAGGCCTGGGACATCGAAGGCCTGGAAACGCGGATCGACATTGGTGACGAACGAGGTCGGCGTGGTGAATGCCTCAATCGTGCCGAGCAGCACTCCTTCCGACATCCGCGGTATCGCACCAAGCTGCGAGGCCGGGTAGATTTCAACCTTCAGGGCATCACCGACACGGGCTTCGACTTCTTTCTGGAACTCCTTCTGCCACTCGTGCTGCACGTCGTTGATGGTCGCAGAAGCGAGTTTCATGGTGCTTTGCTGAGCGTGGGCAGCACCGGCGATTGGCAGCATCAGGGCGAGAGCTGTGCCGAATGCACCCACGGCAAGTGACAGGCGTTTGGTGTATGACGTCATATTTATCCTCCATGTGCTTCAATGCACTCACGACATGCCGTTGATCAGCCATAGCGAAAGCGCGGGGATCAGGGTGATGAGGGCTAAAGCGGAGATCTGGACCGCCATGTAAGGCAGAACCCCGCGGTAGATGTCAGAGGTAGGCAAGGAGAGTACCGACTGGGCGACGAAGATGTTCAAGCCGAAGGGAGGCGTGAACATGCCAATGGCGAGATTGACGGTCATGACCACGCCGAAGTGAATGGGATCGATCCCCAGCGACACCGCGATGGGCACGAGAAGCGGAGACAGGACAAGGATCGCCGAAGTCGGGTCCAGAACGCAGCCTATCGCCAGAAGCAGCAGGTTCACGGTCAAGAGGAAGCCTAGGGGCGAAAGGCCCGAATCCGCTGTCATGGCAATCAGCGCCTGGGGCACACCTTCGACCGTGAGGACCCAGCTGATGACGCCCGCCGCGGCGACGACGATCATGATGCGCGCCGTCATCATCGCCGAACTGACGGCTGCCTCCAGCAAAGTGCGGAAGGTGACGGTGCGATAGACGACCATACCGAGGATCGCTGCATAGGCACAGGCAAAGCCGCCGGCTTCAGTGGGCGAAAAGAAACCTGCATAGATGCCCACGATGACGAAGACCGGCATGGTCAATGCCCAGAAGGCCTGTTTGAAAGCCTCCCAGGCGACCCGGGCCTGGAATTTCGTATCCCTCGGAATACGCGCAATCAGAGCCGAGAACGATATGTATCCGGCCATCAGCAACGCCATGACGATGCCGGGAATTATGCCCGCGATGAACAGCTTGGCAATCGACTGCTCGGCCGCCGCGCCATAAAGGATCATGGCGATCGAGGGCGGAATGACGATGTCGATCGCACCGCTGGAAGTGATGATACCGGCTGCGCGCCGCTTGCCGTATCCGCCTGCAATCAGCTGAGGATACATGTTGCGGCCCACGGCGGCGACTGCGGCGGCGGAAGACCCACAGATCGTTCCGATGAGAGTTGATCCGCCGAGCGCCGCAATCCCGAGCGATCCCGGGACCCGGCCGAACAGGGCACGCACCAGAATGATGAGGCGGTCGGCAATGCCGCTGATCGCCATCAGTTCGCCCGCGAAGATGAAAAACGGCACGGACAGCAGAGCATAGGCGTCCAGACCTCCGAAAATCGTCTGGTGAAGAGCAATCAGCGGGGGACCGGGAAAGAACAGGAGCGCCATCGCCGCCGCGAAGAGCAGCGCGACGAAGATTGGCGCGCCCAACGCAATCAGTATCGCGACAGTGATGCCGAGGAGCCAGGTCACTTTTGCACCTCTTGCGAAGTGGTGAACCGGGCGATGTCGACAATGGTCAGGAAGGTTGTGACCGCCACGATGCCAATGAAGCCGACAAGGATTGCGGAGTGCGGGATGACCATAGGCATGCCCAGACCCATGCTCTTCTGGTTGAGGCTCGCGATACGTTCAATGAAGATGAAGCTGTGCCATGCGATGAGAACGGAAACAGAAACAGTCGCAACATCGATCGCGATCTGCAAAACGGCTGCCAGGCGGCCGGTCATCGCATTCGGCAGAAGATTGATCGACAGATGGTCTCGGCTTCGCGCCGCCAGGATCGCTCCCAGCATGACGATCCAGATCATCCCGTAAACCAGCAGTTCATCCGCGCCGACGAGCGAGAACCAGCCGCTGTAGCGGCCAACGGCGTTGGCGACGTTGATCAGGACCATGACGATCAGGCACAGGCCCAACAGGACACAGATGAGCCGAACGGCAAGCGCTTCGGCACGGATAATTCCGTTGCCACTCATGCGCCTTTCTCCATCCTTCGGCCCGGTGTTCATGGCGTTATTCTTTCCCCTCGAGAATGCGGCGGATCGCGACGAGCTTTCGCGCCCGTTCCGGTTGGAGACTGGCGATGCTCTCGGATGTGTAGGAATAGATCCCCTCACCCGACTTGATGCCGAGCTTGCCGGCCGCGATCTGTTCGCGCACCAGAGGCGCAACATCCTTGCGGTTGCATAGGTCTTCGTTGAGGAAGGAGGAGACCGAGTGATAGATGTCCATACCGGCCATGTCGAGAAGCGCCATGGGACCGATCACGGCCAGCTTGTAGCCGATGCCCCAGGAAACGCAGGTATCGATATCTTCTGGTTCGATTACGCCGCGCTCGACAAGATCGACGACCTCGCGCAAGAGCGCATAGAGCACGCGGTTTTCGACAAATCCTGGAACGTCTTTTTTGAGGATCACAGGTAAGAGGCCGAGAGAGCGGATAAAGTCGCGTATGGTTTGAACCGTTTCAGGCGCCGTCTGCTGTCCACCGATAACCTCGATCATGGGAATGATGTGCGGTGGATTGGACCAGTGCATCCCCACCATTCGCGCGGGGTTGGAAATATGCGTCTGTAACTTGGTGATCGGAATGCCGGACGTATCGGATGCCACGATTGTATTCTGGGCGATCAGGTCATCGATCTTTCGATAGACATCCGCCTTGATCTCTTCCTTCTCGGGAACGTTTTCTATGACGAGATCCACGCCCGCGACGGCGTCCTCAACCTTGTCGGTGAACCGCACCGACCCGTTGTTTCCGGAAGGTGAAATCCCGAGATTGTCCAGAACACCTTCGGCAGCAACCAGCATCGACCGGGCGCGCTCGATCGCCTTCGGTGCTATGTCATGGGCCACGACTTCGACGCCGCCTCTTGCAAGACGGGCGGCCATACCGGGGCCCATCGTTCCAAGACCAATAATGGCTACACGCTTGATCACGCCGCTGCCTCGCTTGTCTGGGGTTTCATGATGAGATCAGCCGCTTTTTCGGCGATCATGATGACGGCGGCATTGATGTTTCCACAGACCAGGTCCGGCATGACGGACGCATCGACCACGCGAAGACCGTCAACACCTTTGACACGCAACTGCGGGTCGACAACCGAGGCCGCATCGGAGCCGGCCCGGCAGGTGCCTGCCGGATGATGGACAGTGATGCAGGTCTTGCGGATATGCTCGTCGATCTCCGCGTCGGACTGGCAGCCGGGCCCGGGAAAGAACTCCGCTTCTATGAAGGGCTTCATTGACGGCTGCGCTGCGAGATCCCGCGCTATCCGGAAACCGGCACGAAGAGAATCCCAGTCCTTTGGAGAGGCCAGAAAATTCTGATAGATCAATGGTGCTGCCAACGGATCCGCCGAAGCCAGTTTCACTGATCCTCGGCTTTCCGGCTGTACAGCCACGATCCGGGTGGCGAAGCCGTCCTGGAACGGTGCCTTGAAGGGTTCTAGATAGGGCCATGCGGCAAGCGGAGCGGCTGTGAACAGGAGCTGCACATCCGGCAGCGGCCGATCCTCGCCACTCTTGAGGAAGGCAACCACTCCGCCAGGGACGTCGGCGGAGAAACCCTTGCCCGTCAGATAGGTTTTGAGGAAATCAAGACCGATCCGGTCGGCCCTCATGTTCTTGAAAAACGGACCCGGTTCACGGCGCCTGTACATCTGGATAACGGAAACGTGGTCCTGCAGATTCTTGCCCACGGAAGGCAGGTTGACGCGCGTTTCAATGCCATGCGCGGCGAGCTCCTCCGGGGCCCCCACACCCGACAACATGAGTAGCTGCGGCGAATTGATGACCCCACCCGCCAGAAGAACCTCATTGCGAGCCGTAACCGTCTTTTCAGATCCGTTGTGGTTGATCGTGACACCGGTGGCCCGCTTGCCATCCATCACGATCCTCGTGGCCATGGCTTTTGTCAGAACCGTCAGATTGGGCCGCTTCAGAACCGGCCGCAGATAGGCCGAGGCCGTAGAAGACCGACGGCCCTTCGAAATCGTCATCTGCAACCGGCCGAAGCCTTCCTGCCGGACACCGTTGTAGTCATCGGTCTGCGGATAACCGGCCAGGACACTGGCCTCGGCGAAGGCATCGATCAACGGATCCTCATAGCGACAATGCTGCGTACTGAGAGGACCCGAGCCTCCCCGAGACTTGTCTGCACCGCCTTCCCAGGTTTCCTGCTTGCGGAAATACGGCAGGACTTCGTCATAGGACCAGCCCGGAAGGCCGTTGGCGGCCCAGCGGTCATAGTCGCCGCGATTGCCCCGCACATAGGCCATTGCGTTCGTCGAGGACGATCCGCCGATGACCTTGCCGCGGGCGCATTCGACGCTGCGGCCGCCAACATTGTCTTCCGGCTCGCAAAAATACATCCAGTCATGGCGGCGTTCGGTGAGGATCTTGCCCCAACCGAGCGGAATGTGGATCATCGGATCGCGGTCCCAGCCCCCCGCCTCGAGCAGCAGCACGGAACAGGCCGGATCCGCACTCAGCCGGTGAGCGAGGACGCAGCCGGCCGAACCGGCTCCGACGATGATGTAATTGTAGTTTTCCGCGTGCTGCATGACGTCTCTGCTTTCTGGGGGGCTACTTGAGCAGCCCGGCTTGACGAAGGGTCATGGTCCAGTGGTCCCATCCCCTGTCAATCTGGGCTCCGACGAGCTTTCCAGCGGTCTTGACCTCACCGGGCGACAGGTACTTGATGTTGCCCACCTGCAGACCCGCGGTCTGCGCGGCAGCGTTCTGCTCAGTGTAAAACGCGCGGAACACGACCTCACGGACAGAACCGCCGACGTTGACGACCCCGTGACGGGCCATGAGAACGACGGCTTGCTTACCCAGGCTTTCGGCGATATCGGCACAAACGCTATGGCTGCCGCCGAAAAGATCGGTGTCGTCACCCAGCTTGTCACGGATCTCGTAGACGGGAACCGTCTCGCCGAGAAACGCTCCCATGTGGGTGACAGGCCTTAGCGCCTGGTCTGTAAAGCAATAGGGAAGCACAGCCGGAGAATGGCTGTGAAGCACGCAATTGACGTCCGGCCGGGCCTTGTAGATCTCACTGTGAATGTAGCGTTCAAGATAAGACGGTCGATTGTCGTCGGTCTCACCTTCCAGATTGAACCGCTGGATATCACCGGTCGTGATGTGGCTCGGGGCAAGTTTCTGCGCCAGGAAGAAAGCTTGAGGATCCTCCGGGTCACGGGCACTTATGTGTCCGAATGTATCGAGGATACCCTCATGCAACAAAATTTTGGTAGCTGTGACCAGCTCTTCGAACACGGTCTGCCGGGCTTGGGTGATGGTGGTCATTTCTGAGTTCTCCCGAGTCGCTGAGGTCCCGGCCGGTGGGGTTGGTCTTTTCACCGGCACCTTGCACTTCACTTGTTTTCGTAAAGGCCAACGATCCTGTTTTGCTCGATGATGTTGTCGGCATACCCGGCGAGGAACTCTTCTCGCGAGGGAGTTCCTTCAACCGTCGTGTCGAGGGCGTAGACCCAGAAGTAATAATGATGCTTGCCGTGGCCGGCCGGCGGCTGAGGACCGTAGTACTGCAAGCCTCCGGCCCCGTTCGGCCCGACGCGGTACTTGTCCTGAGCATCTGAAAGATCAGTTGCGGACGGGTCGATGCCGTAAACGGTCCAATGCGTGAAACCCCGAGGCAGCGGCGCATCCGGATCATGGCAGATCACCGCGAGTTCCCTGGTCCCGGCAGGAACCCCGCTGACCGTGAGCCTTGGGAGTACGTTGCCTTTGTCTCCGGCATGCTCGTCGCGCATCATCTCGAGCGGATTGAAATCCGCGGACGTTATCTTGAGGTCTTTGATGTTCAGGGGCATGAAATACGTCCTTCAGTCAATATTCGATCGGGTTATTGTGCAGCAGCCAGGTCCGCGACAGTCTTGCCGCCCACCCGCTGGTGAACGCGCGGGCCGGTTGCCGCCGCGACGCAGATGAGAATTTCATCCGGCCGGGGGCCATCCGGCACCGCGAAGGTGATGGCATCATAGTGAGAGCGGATATAAAGCTCGTCCTTGTGGGCCAGCGGAATATCGATCGACGTCCCGGCTGACGCCACCTTGCTGGCGGAGGAAATCCAGGCGTCGCCGCCCCCCACCTGCTCGCGCAGCGGATTGCCGAACTCTGTCGTGATGCAGGCGACGACATGTTCCTGCTCACCACCCACGCCGGCGATTCCGCCCTTTCCATAGCTTTCGGCGGGCCGGCCGCCGAGGAGCGCCACGGCACGCTCTCCGAGCGCATGACCAATGGCGGCACTCGGCTGCGTAAGTGCCGAAAGATCGGACTGGTAGGTACCCACGAAAGGATTGCGGATAATGACACCCACGGCGACCTTGATCAGCGTTTCGCCGGGCGCGCCGCCATCATGCAAGATTTCCTGAACTGACGAGTACCAGCCACGCACTTCATAGTGTTTCTCGACTGAGGCCGAATGTTTCATTTCTTTCTCCTTGGGAACGCGCGGCTCCGGCGCGAACAAGTGTTTTTGTGGCTGGCCTGCGGACCGCTATTGCGGCCATGAATAGACGCGGCGAATGGGGTCGTAGCGCGCAGCTTCGAGAGCTGCGGGCGTGAACATGTTGCCCTTGGAAAGCGAGCGGTTCGCCGCGTACTCACCCGAAAGCGCCTGGCAGCGGTCGGTCATTGGGCGGATGCGTTTTTCCCAACCGGCCAGCGCGTCCTCGACCGAAGACTGTTCGGCAAGATCCTGAGAAAGGCTGAAGGCGTTGACCATGGCACAGCCCGCGCCCTGGGCAAGGGCCGGACACATGGCATGTGCGGCGTCGCCCACCAGCGCCACTTTGCCATTCACCCAGTTGTCGAGTTTGGTGGTCGCATATTTGTCATAGCGGGCAGATTGCAGCTTCGCGGCTTCGACAAGGCAGGGTTCCAGGAACGGGAACATCTCTACCCAGACCTCGAGATCGAGGGGAACGTGCGAACCACGTGGGTCGGCGGCCGGCGCCATAAGGCCGAGATAGAGCTCGTCCTTGTTACAGGGCGAATAAAGGATGCGCTGGACACGCGGCTCGAAATTCCACATGTCGATCGTGTTGTCCCACTCTCCGTCGCCGAGTTCTTCCTTCTTGCGCGGAACGATGAGACGAATGATGCCGTCGGTGGAGGTCCAGCGATCCTGCTTGAAGTTCAGCGAGTCGCGGACCTTGGAGCCGACGCCATCGGCCCCGACGATCAGGTCGGCTTCCAAAATTTCTCCGGTCTGAAGCGTCAACCGGCCATCCGCATCGGCGGAAACGGCCTCGGAATTGACGCGCATCTCGACACCGACATCGCGGGCGCGCTTGACCAGGGCATTATGCAGGTGGCTGCGGGTCATAATACGCCATGGCAGCCCGTTGAAGGTTTCCTTGGAAACCGACTTGTTCTGCATCCAGGTCTCGTAGGTCGGCGGCGTATGCGACCCCAGAAGGACATCGTCAAGCGCGCCGACCGCTTCAAGCACCCGCAGGCCATTGTGCCATAAATAAATGCCCGCACCGAACGCCCGAAGCTCGGAATCCTTCTCATGCAGCGTAACATCCCAGCCGTTTTGGCGCAGCGCGATTGCCGCCGTCAGGCCGGCAAAGCCCGCGCCGGCGACCTGCGCACGAAGCGCCTTGCCAGATGTCTTGTTAATGTTCGCCATAGTTCAAATCCTGTTGCGTAAAAAAAAACGGAACATCCGCTCTCAGGCATCGATGAAGTTGGTGATTGCCTTGAATGTGATGTCCGGAGACACCTCATTGACGTAGTGATCGGCGCCGGGAACGACGACGACCGGAAGGTCGGGGCGCAATCGGCTGGTTTTCGCCAGCGCCTCGGCGGAGACCAGCTTGCTCTCCTCCCCGCGCATCAAAAGAACCGGCCTGCGGATATCGCGATACGTCCGGGTGAGATCCGCGCGCAGCCCGGCGGCGATCTGGGACATGGCTGAGGGGAACGCCAACGGACGCAGCCCTCCCTCGACCTCGCGGTATCCGCTCTCGGCTCGAATCCTGATGGCCTGCGCCGGAATATTCGGATAGCGGGCGGCGAGATAGGTCTCCACCGCCTTCAGATCGTGGAACAGTTGATCTCCCGCATTCACCCGCGCTTCCAGCGCATCGAAAACTTCCGCTTCGATATACGGTGTGAAATCGATCGCCACGACAGAGCGGATCAGCTCGGGGAACCGGGCCGCGGCAGCGACCGCGTTACGTGATCCAAGGGAGTGGCCGACCAGGACTGCCGGTCCCAGATCAAGCGTCCGGATCAGGGCCGAGATATCATCGGCAAAGTCATCCGCGCCGTATCCGCTCTCGGGCTTGTCACTGAGGCCATGGCCGCGCTGGTCGACCGCGATGGTCGTGAAACGATCGCTGAAATGAGCGGCCAACGGCGCCAGCGTTGCGGAATTGGCGGTGATCCCGTGAAAGAAAAGCATCAACGGGCCGCTCCCGGCCTCACGTATGTTCAAGGTAATGCGGCCGGTGTCGATACGGCGCAAACTCATGTCTTCGTAAGAGGCGGTCGCCACCATGTCCCAGATCCTGCGTCGCTGTCTTTCGGTATTGGAAGCATGACACAAATCTGATAAGCGTCAACTAAATTGTCTGACAATCTTTCAATCTTACGTATTGACAGAATGTGTGATAATGCTGTCAAAATAGAAAGACGCCGCCTATATTCCTTCTGGTTGCGCTCACTCCGGATGTACGAGATCAAAACGATGCTGCCAGACCTGAATTTGAGAGTATTGCCGCGCACCGTGCAGCAGGCGACGGTCGACAAGCTGAGGCTTGCGATCTTCTCCGGGGTTTTCGAACCCGGCAGCCGGCTGGTTGAAAGTCAATTGTGCGTTCAGCTCGGCATCAGCCGACCTTCCCTCCGCGAAGCCTTGCGCAGCCTCGCGGCCGAACGCCTCATCGATATCGTGCCGAACAAGGGCCCCTTTATTCCCGCTCTTTCATGGGAGCAGGTAACCGCCATCTACGAGGCCAGGGAACTTCTGGAAGTTGAGGCTGTCGGCCGCTGCTCTCAGACGATCTCGCAGCAGGAGCTTCAGGCACTCGAAAAAGCACTTTCCGCGTTCGAAGCCGCCGCCTCCAGCAACGACGCCCTGGCGCGGGTGACGACGGCGGCCGATTTCTACTCCATCATCCTCGCCAATTGCGGAAATCCGATCCTTGAGGAAATCCATCGGGGCCTGGTCGCGAGGATCAGCCTTTTCAGATCGCGATCGATGTCACTGGAAGGCCGGGCGCTAAGCAGTCTGGCGGAGATGAAAGAGATCTACAATTCTATCGCCGCAGGTGACGAAAAAGCTGCCCGGAAGGCCGCACGAAAACACGTCCTCAAGGCGATGGCGGCAGCGAAAAAGTCCATGGAGTGCGGTAACTAGGCTCCGCCTCGCCGCCCCCGGCATTCAGGCGGCTGAACCCATCATGACATATCGATTTCCGCGCGTTTCGGAGCGTGCTTGGGAGCGTCCGGCTTTTGAAGCAGCGGTCTCCAGGGCTCTGACACAGGCTGCCGCAAAAGGGGACGGTGATGACTGAGTTTTTTTTAGCAAGCGACATGAACGCGGACGCGCTCGTCATCGGAGGCGGTTCGGCCGGAGTGCTGCTGGCCGCACGACTGAGCGAGGATCCAACCCGAAGCGTGCTTTTGATTGAAGCAGGCGATGAAGCCACGGACCCCGACATCTGGAATCCGGCGGCCTGGCCGGCGCTTCAGGGCCGCAGCTATGATTGGGACTATAAGACGGAGCCGCAGGCGGGCACAGCCGGCAGGGTCCATTCCTGGGCACGCGGCCGTCTTGTGGGTGGGTCGAGCTGCCTGCACGCGATGGGCTACATGCGCGGACATCCCGAAGATTTTGCGCCCTGGGCCGAAGCGACCGGCAGTTCCCGATGGAGCTATAAGGGTTTGTTGCCCGCCTTTGAAGCGAATGAAGACCGAGAAACCCCGGGTCACAAGGGTGGTCCCTTGCCTGTCCACAGGACGGATGCGGACATCAGCCCGCTTACCGATGCCTTCATCGCTGCCGGCAGCGCCCTCGGCCTGCCCCGCCTCAAAGGTCACAATGACGGTGAGATGATCGGCGCAACGCCGAACTCGCTGAACATCCGCGACGGAAGACGGGTGACGGTTGCAGATGCATGGCTGACACCGGAAGTGCGTGCCCGCGGCAATCTGAGGATTCTGACCGGCACCCTCGCCCGGCGTTTCGTTCTGGAGGCCAATCGGGTCCACCACCTCGAGATCGTCGGCAGGGACGGCCTGACCCGCATCTCCGCCGAGCAGGTGTTCTTGTGTGCCGGCTCACTGGAAAGCCCTGCTCTGCTGATGCGCTCCGGCATCGGACCGTCCGAGGTCCTCAATGCCGCAGGCGTGGACTGCCGTTTCGACATGCCCGATATCGGCCGGAATCTCCAGGATCACCTGTTGGGCGCCGGCAATGTCTATTCCACGCGCAAGCCACTTCCGCCTTCTCGCCTGCAGCATTCCGAGTCGATGGCGTATATGAGAGCCGGCGACTTCACCGGGACGGGACGCCCCGATATCGTCGTCGGTTGCGGCGTGGCGCCGATCGTATCCGAGTGCTTTCCGCAGCCGGAAACCGGCACGGCTTACTCTCTGCTCTTCGGGGTGACCCATCCCACGAGCCGGGGCAGCCTTCGCATTACCGGGCCCGAAACCGGCGATCGGCTGATCATCGATCCAGCCTACCTGCAAACAGACCATGACCGAGACATGTTTCGCCAGGCTCTCGAGGCCGCGCAAACAATCGGACACGCGCAGGAGCTTGACGGGTGGCGCGACCGCGAACTTTATCCTGCCCCCCTCAGAACCACGGCCGAGATCGACGATTTCATCACGAAAGCGGTCATCACGCATCACCATCCGTGCGGCACTTGCAGGATGGGCAATGACGACACCGCTGTTGTCGGCCCGGATCTACGGCTTCGATCTGTCGATAACCTTTACGTGGTGGACGCCTCGGTCATGCCCAGCCTTACTGCGGGACCGATTCACGCAGCCGTTCTGGCTATCGCGGAGACCTTTGTCCGGACCCTGGGTGATGGCACAACGGAAAACTGACGATGGCGCTCGAAGCCAAACCGCGGTGCTGCCGGCTGCGACACGGATCGTAGCGGTACAAAGGAAAATTGAATTGACCGACAAACACCGCGGCTTTCAGGGAGAGCGCTTGGAAAAAGCCTCCGATCCGCCACGAAGTTCCTGGCGACAAATATGCCGACCGCTCGATTGCTTCCGCGAACGAAGCCTCCGCTCCCCTGCAAAAACTGATCACCGAATATTGGATCATTTGATGCTTCTCGCGACGTGGCATCAGATGGGCGTTAAAGAACCAGAATGACTTGAAACAGGCCGGGATCATGTCAAAATCGACAATGCTCACATCGGTGTCATATCATCAGCGGATATAATGAAAACGAATATGACCTGAAGGCGTCAAGATCGTTTGCACGACCGGCTTCGGTCGGAATTTATCCGGGGAACCAGATGCAAGAGCGCGTGCTTGCCGTTTATACGTTCAATCAGTTTGTTGCGCCGTATCAGTCGGAACAAATCAGGGGTTTCAGAGAAGCTGAACCGGGAACATTTTCCACCCTCGAAACTTCAGAGGGGTTTATTGCTCGCTCCGGCTACGATGGCGAGGAAGGGCCTCCAACCTGGGGAGAACAGGTTTTTCCTGACTGCTGGTCGAACAGCAACGGAGACGGCTGGGCGCCTTCAACTCTCTCCCTCTGGTCCTCCCTGGAGGCACTCATGGCGGCAACATACCAGGGACCACATGGACGGCTGCTGCGGCACGGCAAAGACTGGCACATTCCCGCGGATCATATTCCGGAGTATGTCCTATGGTGGAAAGGCGACGGAGACAGGCCTGACTGGGCTGAAGCCGTGGCACGCTTTGAGGACTTGATGTCGAATGGCCCTGGCCCGGCCGCCTTCTCGTTCAAGAATGCGTTTGATCCCGCAGGAAGGCCCTTCAAGCCGGATATCGGGAAGATGAAGAATCTCGCGAAACTGAATGCCCTGAAGATCTGATCGGCTCTGCGGGTCCATGCATTGCTCCTGCCCTGTCCGCACCGGCAAACGGTGACCGTATGAGCGCCCAGGATGCAAAGTTTACAAATGGAACGCTGTATTTTTTGAGCGATCGCCGCTGGCCGGCACCTTGCCGGTTGCGCAAACAAGCTGCGGAAACTGATGGCACCGACCCTTCGCCGGCATTCATCAGCTTTCATATCTCACATAGGCGAAACGCTTGCTGTCCGGCGCCCACGAGGGAACATTGATCGTCCCCTGCCCTCCATGCAGCGAACAAAGAATTTTCGGTGAACCGCCGTCTGCCGGCATGAGCCGCAATTGCACGGTCTTTCCGCCCGGGTGGCCTGTGGTTCCACGTTCATAAGCCAGGTAGACCACCTTTTGACCGTCCGGCGACGGATGCGGGAACCAGTTGACCCGCTCGTCGTCTGTCATGGCCTCCAACCCGCTGCCGTCCGGATGAATACGCCAGAGCTGAACCGATCCGTCACGCTCGCCGTTGAACCAGATCCACTGCCCGTCCGGCGTATAGTCCGGTCCGTCGCAATGGTCGAAGTCCGAGGTGATTTGAAACTCTTCTCCTCCGTCAACGGAACAACTGAAAATCTGATAGGTCGCGCTGCGCCGCGCCGTGTAGGCAATCGTCCGGCCGTCCGGTGCATAGCCGTGCCAGTAGGACGGTACCTTTCCGGTCACTCTTTTCGGCGTGCCGCCGGTGGAGGGCAAAACGTAGATGCAGCTTTCCTTCGTCTGTGAAGAGTCGCTGATCGCCAGCTGCGATCCGTCAGGTGACAGGCCGTGATCGTTGTTGAGCTTGTCCGCAAAGCCGGTATCGATTTCAGCAAGCACCGGTTCGGCGAGCGGCAGCCTGTAAAGCCTACCGCCACTGTTGACGATCAACTCCGCGCTGTCGCGGGTCCAGTTCGGTGCCTCCAGATGGCGTTCGGCCGCAAGAACGAGCGTTTCCTGGCCTGTTTCGATATCGAATGTGCAGATAAAACTCTTCATGGATGAATTCCTCATTTACGCGAATGAACTCCTGGTTCGTCAGTCGAAAAAGGCGCCGTCTTCAGGAGACAGATATTTGCCGGCTTTTGCCGGGTTGATCGTGATGCCGAGGCCCGGTGTGTCCGGAACCGCCACATGGCCGTCGCGAACGATCGGTTCAGGAAAACCGTCGACGATGTCGTACCACCAGTCCGGCTCACCAACCGGGTACTCGAAGGCAATGAAATTGCGCGGCAGCGTGGCGCAGACCTGCACAAGCGCGGCAAGCCCCAGCAGGCCGTTCGCGATACCGTGCGGCGCGATCTGGATGCCGTGTAGATCGGCGTATTCGGCAATCCATTTCAGTTCCGCCAGGCCGCCGACATCGCAAGGATCCGGACCGATGACATTCACAGCCTTGGTCTCGATCAGTGGTCTGAAATTCTGGCGCAGGTAGATCTGTTCGCCCGTATGGATCGGCGTTGTCGTGGCGCGCGTCAGGCCGGCATAAAGATCCGCATCGACATAGGGCACATAATCGCCGCTCAGAAGATCCTCCAGCCAGAGAAGACTATGCTTCTCGACGCCTATCGCAAACCGCGTCGCATCGCCCACCGTCCAGCCCGGTCCGCAATCGAGAGCCAACCCGGCCCTGTCGCCGGTCACTTCCTTCATTGCCTGCACGCAATCGGCCATATGCGCCAGGCCATATTCGCTCAAGACGCCGCGTTCATGGGTTCCGTGCTGGCCGCAAAACATCCTGTCTCCGTAGAAGAAATTCGCAACGCCTGCCTCCATCCGGCCGTGAAAGCCGATGGGCTGTTTGACTATCGTGAAGCCTTCCTCCTGCATGAGCATGGCGGCCGTATTGCGAGCGTAGTCCTCAGGCGAAAAGCCGGTCAGCGGTTCCCGCTTGCCCCCGTTGTAGACCCTGACACGATCGCGCTGCTTGCCGCCCAGAAGCTTGTAAACGGGAAGCCCCGCCGCCTTGCCTGCGATGTCCCAAAGGGCGATTTCGACGACGCTGACGGCCGCCCCCCAGGGTTTGAAACCACCGAGATGACGGATATGCAGCATGACCTGCTCCACATCCGTCGGGTCAAGCCCGACAATCTTGTCTCTGAGCTGCAGCACCAGCGGCTTGAGAAACGGCTTCCAGCTTTCGGCCTGGGCAAAGCCGTCAATTCCGGCATCCGTGACGATCCGCACGACAGGGCTCGATCCCAGCATTGCGCATTTCAGATCGGTGATTTTCAACTGTCAGGCTCCGATCCTAAATGCCAAGCGTGCGCAGATAGTCGATCGAGCGCTTCGCGAACCTTTTCCAGTCCGCCGGATTGTCGTGCTCGGTGACGATCAGGTCGGCATTGGTCTGCTTGAACAAGGGGGCCAGAGCAGGCCAGTCGATGATCCCGTCACCGGTGGCGGTCCATCCGTCCTCCGCCTGTGTGCCCGGAGGTGCGGTATCCTTTGGCTGAATGGCGAATATGCGGTCCGCGTATTTGCACAGTTCCCGCGCAGGATCTGCGCCAGCGCGGGCAATCCAGCCGCAATCGATCTCGAAGAGCACTTCCTCACCGGCTGTCAGGATATGGTCGATCGGACGGCTGCCGTCCGGCAGTGGCGCATATTCGAAATCATGGTTGTGCCAGAGGACCTTGAGGCCATGCGGAGCGGCAAGTCGCGCGCCTTCGGCGAGCCGATCTCCGATCCCCTTCCAGAAATCACTGCTGTTCTCTCGCTCTGCCACGGGAACGAAGGGCGGGATCATGTACCGGGCGCCAAGTGTCAGCGCGATGTCGATGAACCGCCCGGGCTCGTCGACAAGCCCGGACAGCGGCATGTGAAAGCTGTAACAGGCCAGTCCCGCGTCGTCGATCTGACGGCGCAGCAGCGCGGGATCCTCCTGATAGGCGGGCAACCATGGCTCTACACCGTCATATCCCATGTCCTTGAGAACCGGCAGATGACTGGCCAAGGGTGGAAAATTGCGTGACGAATAGAGCTGGTAGGAAATCTTGTATGTCATGATCGATTGGCTTTCGGACAGGACGAGCAGGAACCGTCAGGACTGCGATTCCTTGTCATTGTCGAATTCAAGAAGTTCAATCATCGCGCCGAGATCGGCGACCGTGTCGTAATAGGCATAGCGCCCGTGACCGCCGTCGAACTCTCCGCGTTGCAGCAGCCTGTGGCCCTGCTTTTCCAGATAGGCATTGCGCCGGGTCAGATTGCGGGTCCGGAAAGCAATATGGTGACATCCCGGCCCTCGGCTTTCCAGAAGATCGCGCCAGGCGCTTTTTTCAGGTCCCGGTTGCAGAAACTCAACGTCAATGTTGCCGAACTCGAACATCATGATGCGACATCCGACATTTGCCGGTTTGCCCTCATAAATTGCCTGCGCCTGGTCGGCATCAGCGGCCCCGCCCTCCGGAGGCAGGGGCTTTCCCGTCAGGTCGGAGAACCACTTCGCGGATTTTTGAACGTCATGTGTCACGAAGCAGATCTGCATCACTGCATCTTCATCCAGCAGGCGCTTGTCCATCTTTGGTATCCCGATGAAAATGTAAAAAAAGCGGGACGCCCCCAAGGAGAGACCGCCCCGCCAGGAGGATCAGTTGAGGATGATGTCGTAGTTATCCTTTAGTTCCTCGATGGCTTCGTCGGTGGTCATGCTGTCATCGCTCCAGAAATTGAACGCGACTTCCCAGATCGAGGCCTGCCAGTCCGCGTCCACCATGGAGTGCGGGTTCTGGACCTGCCGTGCCGGGTCCTTCAAGATCGCCTGAACTTCCCTGGAACAGGGGTCGAGCGAAGACTGATCGATGTCGGTCCTGACCGGTGTCGACCCTTTTTTTGCGGCAAAGGCGGAATTGATGTCCGGGCTGACGGTCATCAACGCGAATTCCAGCTGCTTGCCATCCACGTCCGCCGGCTGATTGCCGAGCAGACCCCAGGCATCCACCGTGACCGACAGGGCCTTGGCGCCCGGGATCTGGATACATCCGAAATCCTTGCCCGCTTCCTTGCCGGCAACACGCCATTCACCCTTCATCCAGTCCCCGTGAATTTGCATCAGGGCCTTTTCGGAGATGACGAAATTGGTCGTCATGTTCCAATCGCGATTCACCGATCCTTCATCCGCAGCCTGCTGGAACTTGCGCAGCCAGTCGAATGTCTCGCGCAACGGCGCCTCGTCCAGCGCTGCAGCATCGGGCTCCGGCCCGTAAATGCGCGTGAAGTAATCGGCCCCGCCGACAGTCGCGACAAGCGCGTGGGTCAGGTAGCCGATCTGCCAGGCTTGCGCCCCGACGGCCAGGGGCACATAGCCGGCTTCACGAATCTTGCCGAATTCGGAGAACATGTCGTCAAGCGAGGTCCACGATGCAGGGTCTACGCCCGCTTTCTCGGCAACCGCCTTGTTGTAAAAGACCATGCCGTCAATATGAATTCCAAGCGGGAATTTCATGATCTCGCCGTCCACCGTGATGGATTTCACCACCGAAGGCGGCAGGTTCGCTGTGACGCCTGCTTCCTCGAAATCCTTTGTCAGCGGCCGGCCGAGACCCATCTGCGTCAGGTCGCGGTAGACGGCGGGGTTGTTCTCCGAAAAGATGTTGGGCGGTTGTCCGCCGGTCACCAGATTCAGCAGATTGACGTTCGAACCGGTGTCATGAGGAATGGTGATATCGATCCACTCGATGCCGCGTTCCTCCGCCCCGTCCTTCAGAACGTTTAGCGCCGCCACTTCCGCCGGTGAGGACCATTTCTGATAGATTATCAGTTCCTGCGGTTCGGCCCAGGCCGCTCCGGCCGCCAAGATGGCCGACGCCGACACGATCATTGCAAACTTCTTCAACATGACTTCCTCCCTTAGTCGAAGACCTAGAGCCGCAGGCCGGAACCGGCGGCGAAAACATTGAGCTTGTTTTTCGGGTAGGCGACCGAAACCGTGTCCCCCGGATGCAACGCACTCGCCCGATCCGGTTCGGTGCGCACGGCCAGCAGCCGGTCCTCATAGGCAAGCGACAGGATCGTGTCCGATCCGGTTCGCTCTATGATCTTGACCGTCAGGTCGAATGTCGCCGCAGGTTCGGCCACTGTGCCGTTCGGTGCACTGAAATGCTCCGGCCGGAAACCGACGATGATCTCCTCCCCCTCCTGCGGTGTGTGCCCGAAGGCATAACCAGACAGATCCACCTGTACACCCGACCTGAGCGCAGCGAGCGGATGCCCTGTGCTCAGCGAGAAAACGCCCGGATTGAGATTCATCTGCGGCGAGCCGATGAAACCGGCAACAAAGAGATTCTGCGGCCGTTCGTAGACCTCGTCCGGAGACCCGAACTGCTGGATCTCGCCGCCGTTCATGACCGCGATCTTTGTTGCCATCGTCATCGCTTCGATCTGGTCATGCGTCACATAGACGATGGTTGGCTTCAGTTCGTCGTGCAGCTTCTTGATCTCAAGCCGCATTTCCGTGCGCAGCTTGGCGTCGAGGTTGGAAAGCGGCTCGTCAAAGAGAAGTACATCGGCGTGTTTTACCAGGGCGCGTCCAATGGCGACGCGCTGGCGCTGACCACCGGAGAGTTGCGCCGGTTTGCGGCCAAGCAGAGGATCGAGCTGAAGCAGATTGCTGGCCCAGGCGATGCGCCGTTCGATTTCTGCGGCATCCAGCTTGCGTGCGGCAAGTCCGAAGCGCAGGTTGCCGCGCACCGTTTTGGTCGGATAGAGCGCATAGGACTGGAAAACCATGGCAAGGCCCCGGTCCTTCGGGTCCAGTTCGGTGACGTCGCGATCGCCGATCATGATCCTGCCGCTGGTGACTTCCACCAGTCCGGCCAAGAGGTTCAACAGCGTGGTCTTGCCGCAGCCGGACGGGCCGAGAAGTACCAGAAAATCGCTGTCCTCTACGTCGAGATTCAGCCCGTCGAGCACGGCCAGATTGCCGTATGACTTGTTGATATGTTCGAAGGAAACGTTTGGCATATTTCTCTCAGCCCTTGATCGCGCCGGCGGAAATGCCCTGGACAAAGAACTTGCCGAGCACGAAATAGATGACAAGCGGCGGGATGGCTGTCAGCAGCGCCGCCGCCATGTTGGCGTTGTAGGAAACCGTTCCGGTAGACACGGTCACCAGGTTCGCCAGATTGACCGTCATGGGTTGCCCGCCCGGCCCGCCAAAGGTCACGCCGATCAGATAGTCGTTCCAGATGTGGGTGATCTGCATGATCAGGACGACGATCAGGATGTTGGCGGACATGGGCAGAATGATTTCGCCGAAGATGCGCCAGAACGACCCGCTGTCGATCATTGCCGCCTTGATCAACTCGTCCGGGATGTCCTTGTAATAGTTGCGAAAAATCAGCGTAACGATCGGCATGGTCATGACCGTGTGAATGAACGCGACCGCCCACAGCGAACCGTAGATGCCCATGTGCACTGTCAGTTGAATGAGCGGGAACATGATGATCTGGAAAGGCACGAAGGCCGCCATGAAGAGAATGAACAGGAAAGTGCCCGCCCATCTGACGTTCCACAGCGCCAAGGCATATCCGGTTACCGCCGAAAGCGAGATCGAGGCGATCAGCGAGGGAATGAGGATCTTGACCGAATTCCAGAACCCGACCTTCAGGCCTTCGCAGGTGATGCCGGAACAGGCTTCGTTCCAGGCAAAGTTCCACGGTTCCCAGGTCCATTCCGTCGGCAACGCGAATATCGCACCCTGGCGGATCTGTTCCATGGTTTTGAAAGACGTGACCACCAGGACATAAAGCGGAACGCAGTAAAAAGCGGCCGCCATGGCGAGAAAAACAAGGACCGCAACAGACCGGCCGTTGATACGGGACTTTCTTCGCGGAAAGAGCACCGGTTTTTCCTGCGTGCCCGCGTTGAGACGGATTGCCGGTCGAACGGCGAGAGGATCGCTCATCAGGCAACCTCCTTGCGGACCAGCCGCTGCTGCCAGGCGGTCAGAAGCACGAGAGGAAGGAAGACGGCCAGCGTGATCAGCAGCATCATGGTCGCAGCGGCGGAGGCATAGCCGAGATTGCCGCGCTGGGTCATGGCGTTAATGGTGAAGTAGGCCGGAACCCATGTGGACTGACCCGGCCCGCCATTGGTCATGGCGACGATGATGTCGTAGGCCTTGATCACCCCCAGCGACAGCAGAATGGCGCAGGTGAGGAAGGTGAACTTCATCATCGGAATGATGATCTCGATATAGACTCGCATCAGACTGACACCGTCCAGCCGCGCCGCGTTCCAGATTTCCTCGTTGATGCCCTTGAGGCCGGCCAGCATCAGCGCCAGATAGAAACCGGAGCTCTGCCAGACGGAGGCAATGATGACGGCGTACATCGCCGTTTCGCCTTCAGCGAGCCAGTTGAAATGCACGCCGGTAAATCCGAGGCCATGCATGAAATTCTGCAGTCCGAGATCGGGATTGAATATCCAGCGCCAGGCAACGCCCGTCACGATAAGGGAGACAGCCAGGGGATAGAGAAACACCGTACGGAAGAAATCCTCTCCCCGGCGTTCCCGTTCGATCATCGCGGCCAGAATGAAACCGAAGACGATGGCAAGCGCGCTGCCAAGCGCAAGCACGATCAGATTGGTGAGAGAAATACTCCAGGCATTGTCCTGAAACAGCCTTTCATACTGGCGAAAGGGCCTGGAAAAATCGATCGCGGCTTCCGGCAGCCTGCGGCTGCGCGTGAAAGAGACATAGACCGTCCATGCAATTGCCCCGATGAAGGCGACCAATGTGATGATAACGGCTGGCGTCAGAGCCAACTGGGGTGCCAACCGGTTCAACCGGTATCTCATATGCGCCTCCCTGCGCGTTCCTCCGATAACCGGCTTTCTTGTTGGGTTGCCCAGAGCCGTATTATCGTTAATATGACTGCAAATTCCGCACTGCAGGTCAAGCGCAAAATTGGAAATGCCGGAGAAAATCGGTGGCCACATGTCGGGCCTGAAACTCAGGGAGCAATTTAGATGCACAAAATCAGAGGTTTGATGCCCGCGCTGGGCTTCGGCACATTCGGGCGCGTCGGAGAAGACGGAATTGAAGCGATCCGTTTCGCCCTCGAATGCGGTTACCGGCATCTCGACACAGCCCAATCCTACGAGAACGAAAGCGAGGTAGGGACCGCAGTCAGGCGCTCCGGGCTGGATCGCGGCGAAATCTTCGTGACCACCAAGGTTGGCGCATCTCATTTCGGTCCCGGCCGGTTGATCCCGTCCCTTGAGGCCAGTCTCCACAAATTGCAACTGGACACGGTGGACCTGACCCTTATCCACTGGCCGTCTCCCAACGGTGAAGTCCCCCTGGCGGTCTATCTGGAGCAACTGGTGGAGGCGAAGGAGAAAGGACTGACAAGGTCGATTGGCGTCTCCAATTTCACCATCGCGCTTTTGAAAAAGGCTGAAACAATCGTTGGAAAATCACACCTGCTGACCAACCAGGTGGAGCTGAATCCGCTTTTCCAGAACAGGAAGCTGGCGGAATACTGCGACAGGTCCGGAATTTCCATCACATGTTACCGTCCCCTCGCCCAGGGAGCACTGCTCGACAACAAGGTCCTGCAGGCAATCGCCGAAAAGCGGGACGCAACCGCTTCGCAGGTCGCCCTGGCGTGGGAACTGGCGAAGGGATATGCCGCCATCCCCACATCGTCGTCACGGGAGCGGATTGCCAGCAATCTGGCGGCCCAAAACGTGACACTGAGCGCTGAGGACATGACCGCTATCGCCGGCGCCGGGCAGATCTCCAGGGTCATCAATCCGGTTTGGGGGCCGGAGTGGGACTAGATACGAGCTGATCATAGGGGGAGAAATGACAGTTGCCCTTCCCCTTACCCGGTTGTATTAACGTTCGCCCTGAGACACGCGGAGAAAACAGGTTTATGCCAAAGTCGGGAGCAAGACTGAAAGACGTCGCGGAACTGACCGGTTTCTCTGTCAACACTGTCTCTCTCGCCTTGCGGGACAGCCCGCGCATACCCGACGACACACGCGACAGGATCAAGGCGGCGGCCGATCAGCTCAACTACCTGCCCAATCAGGTCGCCAAGTCCCTGGTGAGCAGGGAGACAAGGGCAATCGGTCTCATCCTCACCGACATGCAGAACCCGATCCTCACGAATGTCGCCCAATCCGTGGAACGCAAACTGGCGGCCCGCGGTTACACGACGCTTTTCGCGACATCGAACAACAATCAGGAAGAAGAAGTCCGGATGATCGACGCCTTCCGTGCGCGCCGCGCCGACGGGATGCTGATCTTCCCTTTCCGGCATGGCGATCTTGATCACATCCGCCGCCTGCGCAACAATAATTACCCGGTTGTCCTTCTGGTCGGCGATCTGGATGCCGGTATCGACGCCGTGTCGATGGATGAAAGAGCGGGCGCCAGCAAGGCGACAGGTCACCTTCTGGCCACCGGCCACCGGCGGATCGCACTGATAGACGGAGGCTCTGCGCTTGGAAATCCGGAAAAGATGGATGGGTACCGGTCAGCTCACCAGGCCGCCGGAATTCCCGTCTGCGATGAGCTTCTGATCAACCCGGCAGGTCATTCGGTGGAGACCGGGTACTGGGCCATGGACCTGTTGGTGAAGTCGAGGCATGACTTCTCGGCCGTTTTCGCAACCAATGATTCATTGGCGCTCGGGATCATCCGCTACTGCAAGAAACACGCGATCAAAGTGCCCGAAGACCTTTCGGTGGTCGGGTTCGACAACACGGAATTCGGGGCCTTCGCCGAAACCGCGCTGACAACGGTCAGCTATGATGTAGAGCGCATCACCTCCCTGGCTGTCGACCGCGTTCTCGACCTGATTGCCCACAAGACCGGTCTTCCCGATCCGCGCATCATCCAGCTTGAGCCGGACCTGCTGGTCCGCGAAAGTTCTGCGAAGGCTGCCTCGGCGCAGTAGCCGTCCCAGGCCACCGCCCTCCTCTCAAAACCGGATAAGGAGACGAAAAAGGCCGTGCAGTTTGATGCCGATCATTTTTCCGTCGCCACACCCATCTAATATCGCCTCGCGATCCAAGAACGCCCGACCAGCTCCCTTGTGGACGGCGTTGCGCAATTGACTTTGCCCATGAGCCTTACAATCCGCTGACCCTCACAATCTGTTCGGCAGGTTCGATGCCAAGGACAATCGCCGCTTTTGCTACCGGAGACTTTTGTGAAACAAACTGTCCAGCCTGCCCTGCCCGATTCCACTGTCGATTCAATGATCGGCCGGCATCTGTCAGGAGCGCTTGCGGAGACGGGAGATCCCGATGACAGGATGTTCCTGATCGCCGACCGCTTCCATCATGCTTCCCTCGCCGCCATGACACTCGGCATTTCGCCAATCAGTCTCCTGCAGGCCTGGCAGGACTGGATACTGCATCTAGGCATTTCTCCCGGCAAGCAACAGCAGATCCTGAGACAACTCGGCCGCAAGCAGATCCGGCTCGGCAAGTATATCTTGAATTGTGCACTGAACGGCGAAGAGACCGATTGCTGCATTCAGCCGCCGCCCCATGACCACCGTTTCAAGTCTCCGGCCTGGAAGAAATTCCCCTTCAATATCTGCGCGCAGTCTTTTCTGCTGACGGAGCAATGGTGGCATGAAGCAGCGATGGGAGTGAGCGGCGTCACCGGACAGCACGAAAGGCTTGTCGAGTTCTACACCCGGCAGTTTCTGGACGTCTTTTCACCCGCCAATTTCGCACTCACCAATCCGGATGTGATCGAGGCAACGCTCCGGGAAGGCGGCGTCAATTTTCTGCGCGGTCTGGGTTACCTGCTGAGCGATGTAACAAAAGCCGCTCAGGCCCAGGAAGAGGATGCGGCCTTCAAGCCGGGCGCGAATGTCGCGATCACTCCGGGCGAGGTCGTCTTTCGCAACGACCTCATCGAACTCATCCAATATGCGCCTGAAGCCGACACCGTTCGGGCGGAACCTCTCCTGATCGTTCCGGCCTGGATCATGAAATATTACATTCTCGACCTGTCACCGGATAACTCTCTCATTCGTTATCTGGTCGCTCAAGGCTTCACGGTGTTCTGCATATCCTGGATCAACCCGGACGAAAGCCTCCGGAATGTGAGCCTTGAAGACTATATCGATCGCGGCGTCATGATGGCGCTTGATGCCGTCGAGACAATAACCGGGTCCGAAAAAATCCATGCGGCAGGCTATTGCCTGGGAGGTACATTGCTGGCCATGGCCTCCGCTGCGATGGCTCGTGACGGCGACGACCGCCTCCAGAGCCAGACGATACTCGCCGCTCAGGTCGATTTCGACGCGCCGGGCGAGCTCGGCCTGTTCATGGACGAAAGCCAGCTATCCTTCATCGAGGACGTGATGTGGCTGAAAGGTTATCTGGATCAGTGGCAGATGGCCGGAGCCTTCCAGATGTTGCGCTCACAGGACCTGATCTGGTCCCGCATGGTGCTGGAATACCTGCTGGGCCAGCGCCCCGGCACCAGCGACCTGATGGCATGGAACGCGGATGGAACCCGTATGCCCTACCGGATGCATTCGGACTACTTGCGCCAGCTCTACCTCAACAACGACCTGTCCCAGGGACGCTACAAGGTCGGCGGACACGATGTCCATCTCGAGGACATCCGTGTTCCTGTTTTCGCCGTCGGCACCACGACCGATCACGTCGCACCGTGGAGATCGGTCTTCAAGCTGGTGCATCTGTTCGACACAGACGTCGATTTCATCCTGACCTCCGGCGGGCACAATGCCGGCATCGTTTCCGAGCCCGGCCATCCGCACCGCAGTTACCGCAAGCTTTTCTACAAGCATGGCGGCCCGCACCCGAATGCGGACGATTGGGCAGAGCAGGCAGAGGTTTCGGACGGCTCCTGGTGGCCGCAATGGAGCGACTGGCTGACAAGGCAGTCCTCGGGAACCGTACCGGCCCGGGCCGTGGGCAACCCGGAGCGCGGATATCCTCCGCTTTGCAAAGCTCCCGGCGCCTACGTGAAGATAAAGTGAGACCGCGTTCAACATAGCCGCGCAGCAACCGCGGCCCGCCTCAAGCCTCCAGAATTCGCTCACGCAGAACGATGAAGAGACCGCTCAGGATGATGACACCGGCGCCGATATAGGTAGCCATATCGGGGATTTCGTTCCAGATCAGCCAGCCGAGCATCGATGCCCAGATCAAGGCACTGTAGTCGAAAGGCGCCACAACGGCCGCCGGGGCAAAGCGAAAGGCCTGGGTCATCATGGTCATGCCTGCCGTGCCGAAAAGTGCAATGGCGAAAAACAGCCAGGCATCCTCGAGCCTGAGGTCGACCCAGACGAACGGAACCAGCAGTGCACTGAGCAGCCCCCCTGCCCCGACAAGATAGATCATCAGCGTCCAGACGCTTTCGCGCGGGTCGACCCAACGGGCGCTGATCATCAGGAAGGCGTAAAGGACCGCGGTTCCCACAGGATACAGCGAAGCAGTCTGGAAAGTTCCCGTTCCGGGGCGCACGATAATCAGCACCCCCACAAAACCGATCACGACGGCGAACCAGCGCCGCCATCCCACCTGTTCGCGCAGCAGAACGGCGGAGAGCGCTGTCATGAAAATCGGAGCGGCGAAGACAAGCGCGGTGGCTTCGGCAAGTTCGAGAAGACTGAGGCCGGTAAAAAAGAGCGTCGCGGCGCCAAGCCAGAGAATGCCGCGCAGCAGATGCGCCGCTGGCCGATAGGAACGCAGCGCCGCCGGTCCACCCATCTTCAATGCGATTAGTACCGCGATGGGCAAGGCGATCACATTGCGCAGAAAGAGGATCTGTATCGGGTGATATCCCGCGGTCAATGTCTTGGCGACGGCATCATTGACACACAGACAGGCAACACCCGCACACATCAATAAAATACCTGTACTCACCTGGTACCGCACACCTGCGGAAGCTGAAGTCATAGCTCTCTTCCTGGGGTATCCTGTCTGGGTTTACGCGCCAGAACAGATAAACAATCGGACCTCCAATCATTTCCTATGAGGTCTGACAGCTGACATGGCAGCGGCCTGGACATAATCACCACAAACGGCTTGCGACAAGGTGGACCAACCGTATTTCCGTTCGCTTTGTGCGCGTAGACCGGACGCCAAGGACATTAACTTTTACGGGCTCAGTCACGGCGCCTTGCCGCCAAACCGGCGTCACGCTTGTGCAACATCTGGTTGGTAAGTCACGGAACCAGATATCACTTCTCAATTCCGGCTATTTTTACACCATGTCCCCTTACGCGTCATACGTCATCTGTACGTCTCCACGCAGCGGCAGCACGCTCTTTTGCAACCTTCTGTCCGCGACAGGCGTAGCCGGAGATCCGAAATCCTACTTTCACGAATCCTCTGTTTCGGACTGGCTTCGGTATTTTGACCTGGAGATGGCGGAAACGGCTGACGAAACTGAGAAACTGGCTCAGATCTTCCGCGCCGCAATCGAAAAAGGCAGCCGTGAAACACGTATTTTCAGTCTGCGCCTGCAAAGGCACAGCTTTGATTTCTTGTTGCGGAAACTGGCGGTTCTTCATCCGAACCAGGCAACGGACAGGGACATGTTTCAGGCCGCCTTCGGCCGAACTCTGTTCATTCACCTGACGAGAAAGGACAAGATCGAACAGGCCGTCTCTTACGTGAAGGCGGAGCAAACCGGACTGTGGCACGTGGCGCCGAACGGAACGGAGCTGGAACGTCTCGGCCCGCCTCACCCTCCGCTTTATGACGCCACCGAGATCGCGCGCTGGGTTGATAGGTTTACAGCCTACGATCTTGACTGGAGCAATTGGTTCGACACGCAAGGCATCAACCCGGTCCGCTTCACATATGAAGCGCTGTCTTCCGATCCCGCTGCCATATTGGGCGAGGCTCTGGAGGCGCTAGGCCTGGATCGCGGCTGCGCAGACGGTATAACTCCCGGCATCGCCAAGCTGGCCGACGCGACAAGTCGGGAGTGGGTCGCGCGGTTCCGAGGGGAAAGGTCTCTTGCCTGACGCGCCGCCCCCTGTGGAGCCGTGATTTTGGCATCGCCCGGTCACGTGACGTCTGTCAGTCGGTCATCTGTCCGGACCGGCCGCGCATCTTCTTGATCTGGCCGCGTTGCTTTTTGGATTCCAGCCGCCGTTTTTTGGATCCCAGGGTGGGTCTGGTGGCCTTGCGCGGCTTGGGTCGTTCCGATGCCTTTCGCAGCAGTTCCAGAAGCCGTTCCAGCGCATCTTCCCGGTTGCGTTCGCGTGTCCTGTGCCTGTCGGCCTGAAGCAGAATCTCTCCGTTCAGGGTCAGACGGCTGCCGGCAAGCTTCGCGGCGCGCGACTTGACATCCGCCGGCAGCGTTTCGTTGCGCTCCAGATCGAAGCGCAACTGGACCGCGGTCGAAACCTTGTTGACATTCTGACCGCCCGGCCCGGAAGCCCTGACAAATTCCTCGGAGAGATCGTCTCGTGAAATATAAAGCTGTCCCGTGACCGGAATCCGGGATGAAGCCTTGAAATCGGACGGCTCGTCCGTCATGCGCCCGGGTCGCCTTCCCGCGGCCATTTCAGGCCGACACCATTCAGGATCAGAGACGTCACCGCGGCCACGGTTGACCGGTGAAAGTCCGGATCGCTGAGATCCGTTCCCGTCAGTGCCCGGATCTGAACCGAGAAATCCGCATAATGCTGTGTCGTCGCCCAGATCGTGAAGATCAGATGGACCGGATCGACCGCTTGCATCTTGCCGGCTTCGATCCAGTCCTTGATGACCTGGCTTTTTTCAAGAACAAGGCGCTTCAGATCCGTTTCCAGAACGGGCAGGATCTGCGGGGCACCCTGCATGACTTCATTGGCGAACAGCCGTGAGGCTTCCGGAAAATCCGCCGACAATTCGATTTTCTGCCGAATATAGGCGGCCAGTTCGTCCGCCGGGTCGCCAAGTGGATCGAGCGTCTTGAGGGGTGCCAGCCAGATTTCAAGAATATGGGCAAGCGTCGCGTTATAGATCGATTCCTTGGAGGAAAAATAATACAGCAAGTTCGACTTCGACATGCCCGCTTCGGCAGCAATGCGTTCGACCGTTGCGCCCGAAAACCCTTTTTTTGAAAATTCACCCAGTGCGGCTTCGAGAATCAGCGACCGGTTCTTTTCCTGTATTCTGCTCAATCCGACTTGTTTGGGTGATGCAGGCGATTGCCCACTGAGACCTGTCATCAATAAGTCCACTTCCCCGGCCGCTTGGCCGCCCTTCACTTGCCGGTTTCCGGGGGATGAACACCCCGCGATCGGCAGTTTCACGCCGGTCTCAACCCACTCCGCAGAACAATGACCGGAAATTAGCCATGTCGAACAGATTTGCATCTTGACCATTTGGTCAAATCACACCTAGGGTAAATTGACCAGGTGGCTGGAAGGCTAGACGATCCGAAAAGGCCCTGCAATGGGGATGTCTTGAAGGATGGTCAGCTTATGGTCATCATAAGGAAACCCGGGAAAACCGGGACAGGCCCACAGGCCATCCAGAGACAGTCGGCGATGACAAGGGGCGAAAGCCTGCGTGAAATCGCCGGGAACAGAGTGGGGAGAGGATTTGAGCTGCCGCACCGCCTTGACGAGAGCGGTGGTTGCGCCATGACCTCTTTTCCCTACAGACACCGAACGCCGGCCGCATCAGCAGGCCGCAAGGAGGACATATGTCAGCACCGGCATCTCCGGCAGCACAGAGCCAGGCTGCAACCAACAATCTCGAAGCCTTCTGGATGCCGTTCACGGCCAATCGCCAGTTCAAACAGGCGCCCCGGATGTTTGTCGCGGCCAAGGACATGCATTACACGACCGCCGACGGCCGTCAGGTCCTCGACGGTACGGCTGGATTGTGGTGCTGCAATGCCGGTCACTCCCGCCCGAGGGTGGTAGAAGCCGTTCAGCGGCAGATTGCCGAACTCGACTATGCGCCGGCCTTCCAGATGGGGCATCCGAAAGCCTTTGAACTGGCCGCCCGTCTGGCGGCCATGACGCCTTCACCGCTTGACCATGTCTTTTTCACCAATTCCGGATCGGAAAGTGTCGATACCGCGCTCAAAATCGCGCTCGCCTATCAGCGCGCCATCGGCCAGGGCACGCGCACTCGGCTGATCGGCCGCGAGCGGGGCTATCATGGAGTCGGCTTCGGCGGCATTTCGGTCGGCGGCATCGTCTCCAACCGCAAGACCTTCGGCACGATGCTCACCGGCGTCGACCACATGCGACATACTCACGATCCAGAGCGCAACGCCTTCACGCGCGGCATGCCGGAAAACGGCGCTGAATATGTCGAGGACCTGATCCGCATCATCCAGTTGCATGACCCGTCCACGATTGCCGCGGTCATCGTTGAGCCCGTTGCCGGGTCGACCGGTGTCCTGATCCCGCCCAAGGGCTACCTGGAACGCCTGCGCGAGATCTGTACACAGCACGGCATCCTGCTGATCTTCGACGAAGTCATCACCGGTTTCGGCAGACTCGGCGCGCCTTTCGCGACGGATTTCTTCGGTGTAACCCCGGATCTGATCACCACCGCAAAAGGCCTGACGTCCGGTGTCATTCCGATGGGCGCGGTGTTCTGTTCGGCGGATATCTACAATGCGTTCATGACCGGTCCGGACCACATGATCGAGCTGTTCCACGGTTACACCTACTCGGCGCACCCCCTGGCCTGCGCCGCCGCGCTCGCCACGCTCGACACCTATGAGGAAGAAGGGCTTCTCACCCGCGCCGCCGACCTGGCGCAATACTGGGAAGACGGACTGCATTCCCTGAAAGACTGTCCCAATGTCATCGATATCCGCAATCTGGGTCTGATTGGCGCGGTCGAGTTGTCGCCAATCGAGGGCGAACCGACCAAACGGGCCTTCTCGGCCTTCCTGAAAGCCTATGATGACGGCCTCCTGATCCGCACGACGGGCGACATCATTGCCCTGTCGCCGCCGCTGATCATATCGAAGGACCAGATTGACGAATTGTTCGGCAAGCTGCGCGATGTGCTGCACGCCATCGACTGACGGCGGACACACCGCGCATGCTTCTCACCTTCTGCGATTAACTCCTTCCAAGGGGCGAAACTTGATGAGCAGACCACAGGCCACCGCCAGCCAGCTAATCGATGACGACAGGGTCAGGGTCACCCGGTTCGACTTCGCACCTGGTGCGGAGACCGGCTGGCACCGGCACTCGATGGACTACGTCATCACCGCCCTGACGGAATGTCAGATGACGCTGGAGGAACCAGATGGCGAGACGCGTACCGTTCTCGTCCCCGCCGGAACCGTGTACCGCCGGGACGAAGGCGTCGAACACAATGTGATCAACGGCGGCGACATCCCCATGTCCTTTGTCGAAATAGAACTGAAGTAACAGGAGAGTTAGCGAATGGCAGCTCCGGGTGAAAATCTGAGAATCAATGCTGACCGGCTCTGGGACAGCCTGATGGAGATGGCGAAAATCGGCCCGGGCGTTGCCGGCGGCAACAACCGTCAGACGTTGACGGACGCGGATTCCGAAGGCCGCAAGCTTTTCCAGAAATGGTGTGAGGACGCAGGCCTTTCCATGGCGGTCGATACCATGGGCAACATGTTCATGACGCGCCCGGGCACCGACCCGGACGCCCTGCCCGTCTATGTCGGTTCTCATCTCGACACGCAGCCGACTGGCGGCAAATATGACGGCGTTCTCGGTGTTCTCGGCGGACTGGAGATGGTCCGTACGATGAACGATCTCGGCATCAAGACCAGACACCCGATCGTGGTCACCAACTGGACTAACGAGGAAGGCACACGTTTTGCGCCGGCCATGCTGGCTTCAGGCGTCTTTGCCGGTGTCCATACCCAGGACTGGGCCTATGCAAAGGAAGATGCCGAAGGCAAGACATTCGGCGAGGAACTGAAGCGCATCGGCTGGGTCGGCGACGAGGAAGTTGGCGCCCGCAAGGACAAGATGCACGCCATGTTCGAACTCCACATCGAACAGGGGCCCATTCTGGAAGCCGAAGGCAAGGAAATCGGAGTCGTGACTCACGGTCAGGGCCTGTCCTGGACGCAGGTGACGGTAACCGGCAAGGACAGCCACACCGGCTCAACGCCGATGCCGATGCGCAAGAATGCCGGCCTTGCCATGGCCCGCATTCTGGAACTTGTCGACGAAATCGCCTGGTCGCATGCCCCGCATGCCGTGGGCGCTGCCGGTCACATCGACGTCTTTCCGAATTCGCGCAACGTCATACCCGGCAAGACCGTCTTCACCATCGACTTCCGCTCCCCCGACATCACCGTGATCAAGGACATGGAAGACAGGCTGAAGGCCGGTGGCAAGAAGATCTGCGACGACATGGGGCTTGAAGTCGAATTCGAAAAGGTCGGCGGTTTCGACCCGGTGGAATTCGACAAGACTTGCGTCGAAGCGGTTCGAAATGCAGCAGAACGCCTCGGATATTCCCACAGGGATCTCATTTCCGGCGCCGGCCACGATGCCTGCTGGGTCAACAAGGTCGCCCCCACGGCGATGATCATGTGCCCCTGCGTCGATGGTCTGTCACACAACGAAGCCGAAGAGATTTCCAGGGACTGGGCCAAGGCGGGCGCGGACGTGTTGTTCCATGCGGTGGTCGAGACGGCGGTGATCGTGGAATGAGGAATCTCGTATGAACCGGTCCCGGCTCAAGGCCGGGACGGCGAAACAAAAAACGGTGCCGTCCCGGACTTGATTCGGGACCTGACCCGGAGCAGACATACAAACAACGAGGGAAACAGCAATGGCGAGCAAAGTGATCAAGGGCGGCACGGTTGTAACCGCTGACCTTTCCTATGAAGCCGATGTGAAGATCGAGGGCGGCAGGATTGTCGAAATCGGCCCGAACCTTTCCGGTGACGAGACTCTGGACGCGGCCGGTTGTTTTGTGATGCCCGGCGGCATCGATCCGCACACCCATCTGGAAATGCCCTTCATGGGCACTTTCTCCTCAGACAACTTCGATTCAGGTACACGGGCGGCGCTTGCCGGCGGCACGACAATGGTGGTCGATTTTGCTCTGCCTTCTCCCGGTCAGTCCCTCCTCGAAGCCCTGCAGATGTGGGACAACAAGTCCTCCATGGCGCATTGCGACTACTCCTTCCACATGGCGATCACCTGGTGGGGCGAGCAGGTCTTCAACGACATGCAGACCGTGGTTCAGGAACGCGGCATCAACACCTTCAAGCACTTCATGGCCTACAAGGGCGCCTTGATGGTCAATGACGACGAGATGTTCGCCTCCTTCTCGCGCTGTGCGGAACTCGGAGCCCTGCCGCTGGTGCATGCGGAAAATGGCGATGTCGTCGCGACCCTGCAGCAGAAACTGCTGGCGGAAGGCAATAACGGGCCGGAGGCGCATGCCTATTCCCGCCCGCCCGAAGTGGAAGGTGAAGCCACCAACCGGGCCATCATGATCGCCGATATGGCCGGCGTTCCGGTCTATATCGTGCACACCTCTTCCGAACAGGCCCACGAAGCCATCCGCCGGGCCCGCCAGAACGGCATCCGCGCCTATGGAGAGCCGCTGATCCAGCATCTGACGCTCGACGACAGCGAATACAGGAACGCCGACTGGGATCATGCCGCACGCCGGGTGATGTCGCCGCCGTTCCGCGACAAGAAACACCAGGACAGCCTCTGGGCCGGTCTTGCCTCCGGCTCGCTGCAGGTGGTCGCGACCGATCACTGCGCCTTCTCCACCGACCAGAAACGCACCGGCGTCGGCGATTTCACCAAGATCCCCAATGGCACCGGCGGGCTCGAAGACCGCATGCCGATGCTGTGGACCTATGGTGTCGGCACCGGCCGCCTGACGCCGAACGAGTTCGTTGCCGTCACCTCGACCAATATTGCCAAGATCCTCAACGTTTATCCGAAAAAGGGTGCCATTCTGGTCGGAGCAGATGCGGATCTGGTGGTCTGGGATCCGGAAAAGGAAAAGACCATCTCCGCCTCCAGCCAGCAGTCAGCCATCGACTACAACGTCTTCGAAGGCAAGAAGGTCAAGGGCCTGCCGCGCTACACGCTCACCCGTGGACGCGTTGCCGTGGAAGACGGAACGGTCAACCCTCAACAGGGTCATGGCGAATTCGTTTCCCGCAAGCCTTTCCAGGCTGTCAACAAGGCGCTCAGCACCTGGAAGGAACTGACCGCACCGCGAAAGGTGGAACGCAGCGGTATTCCCGCCAGCGGCGTATAGGAACAGGCTCTCCCCATATCGGGGAGGCCCGTGTCTTCGAACCTGACCTCTCGATCTGAACCGCGCCGTGGCATACAAATCTGAGTATGTTCGGCGCAGAAGAACAACATTCGACTTGCCCAGGAAACACATGACCGCACTTGCCGGCGCAAAGGACACCGAGATGGTGGATAACCACAAGAGCGCAAGCCCGGACCGGGTAATCGATATTGAGAAACTGTCCCTCACCTTTGAGACCGGTGACGGTCCGGTGCATGCTCTTTCCGATATCGACCTGAAGATCGAGCAGGGAGATTTTGTCTCCTTCATCGGCCCCTCGGGCTGCGGCAAGACCACGCTGCTCAGGGTCATCGCCGATCTGGAACAACCCACTGCGGGGTCGATCACCGTCAACGGCGTCTCCCCGGAAGAAGCCCGGCTCAATCGCGCTTATGGATATGTCTTTCAGGCCGCCGCGCTTTACTCTTGGAGGACCATTGCCAAGAATGTGGCTCTGCCACTGGAAATAATGGGACTTTCAAGATCCGAGCGGCAGGAGCGCATCGCCAGAAACCTGGAACTGGTGAACCTTACCGGCTTTGAAAAGAAATATCCCTGGCAGCTTTCCGGCGGCATGCAGCAGCGTGCCTCAATCGCCCGGGCCCTGGCCGTCGAGCCCGATCTCCTGTTGATGGACGAGCCCTTCGGTGCGCTCGACGAAATCGTCCGCGATCACCTCAACGAACAACTTCTCCAGCTCTGGGCGAAGACCAGCAAGACCGTCGCCTTCGTCACCCACTCCATTCCCGAAGCGGTGTTCCTTTCCACCAAGATCGTCGTCCTGTGCCCACGGCCAGGCCGGATCTATGACGTCATCGAAAGCGACCTGCCGCGCGAGCGCACGCTCGACATCCGCGAAAGCCCGGAGTTTCTCAAGATCGCCCACCGCGTGCGGGAAGGGTTGAAAGCGGGGCATTCCTATGAGGATTGAACGTCTTCAGCCCTGCCATTCGCGGCCAAACCCCGCTTCCTGTGTTGAACCAGAGACTGGCGACTTCGGGACTTCCCGCGGAATGGGGCTCGCGATCAAACAATGGGATGATCAGGGATACATGGACGCATGACCTCGACCGCCCTCACCCCAAGCCGCAGTCTGAACCCTTTTACCGGTCTCCTGTCCGGAACGACCGGACCGGTGATCGTCGTCGTTATCGCCATCATCGGCGCCTGGTATATTGGCGCTGTTGCGCTCAACACGCCGTTTCAGCTCGATACATATGAACGCGCAGACCGGACCAATGTCCCTTTCAGTGAACTTGTGTCCGATACGCTCGCGCAGGAACGGCCTGTGCTGCCCGCGCCGCATCAGATCGCCATTGAAATCTGGCAAACGACCGCCGAGAAGAAAATCACCTCGAAACGCTCGCTGATATATCATTCGGGCATCACCTTATCTTCCACCTTGCTGGGTTTTCTCATCGGCACGACGCTCGGAATTCTTCTTGCCATCGGCATAATCCATTCACGTGTGCTGGAAAAATCCCTGATGCCGTGGATCATCGCGTCGCAGACAATTCCGATCCTGGCCATTGCACCGATGATCATCGTTGTCCTCAATGCCGTCGGCATATCCGGTCTGTTGCCCAAGGCGATGATCTCGACCTACCTGTCCTTCTTCCCTGTCGCGGTTGGAATGGTGAAGGGCCTGCGCTCGCCGGAAGTGATTGACATGGACCTGATGCACACCTATTCGGCGACCCGCGTTCAGACGCTCTGGAAACTGCGCCTGCCCTATGCCGTGCCGTTTCTGTTCACCTCCATGAAGATCGGCATGGCGGCTTCCCTGGTGGGAGCCATTGTCGGCGAATTGCCGACGGGAGCCGTTGCCGGGCTCGGGGCACGCCTTCTGTCGGGATCGTATTACGGCCAGACACTTCAAATCTGGTCCGCCCTGATCATGGCCGCGTTTCTGGCAGGCTCTCTGGTCGCGTTGATCGGACTGGTTGAAAAACTTGCGTTGAAACGCATGGGGATGACGCGATGAGCACCCGAACCCTTTCCAAAAGCCGGCTGGATATATCCGCCCTGCTTGCCTGGCTCATCGTCGCGCTGGTAGTCGTCGGGCTGTTCAGCACGATTTTCAACCCTGATATAGGTGTGATGGACGTTCCACGTCTTGCGCTTTGCCTGGTCATCCTGGCCATCGCCGCCGTCCGCTATGAACTCGGTTTCATGCGCAATCGTTTCGGAGATGTCATGCTCGGGCTGGTCACAGCCTTTGCAACCTGGCTGCTCATCGACACGGGATCAAACCATCCTGGAGACGCCGCACTCGGCTACTGGGCGCTGACAGCCGCTGCATGGGCTTCTGCATGGTTGTTCGTGGAACGTCTCGCCTCCTGGCAGATTGCGTCCAGAACCGCCGCAAGGTTCACCAATCTGGCCATCCCCACCCTTTTCGGCATCACCCTTCTGGTCCTTTGGCAGATCATCGTCACCGGAGCCGGTGTTCCAAAGGTTCTGCTGCCCGCGCCGACCGAAATCTGGCTGCGCCTGCTGAACTCCGTGCCTATACTGTGGGCAGATTTCCAGCAGACGTTCCTGAAGGCGGTTCTCGCAGGTTATGCCATCGGCTGCGGCTCGGCGTTCCTGACCGCCGTTCTCGTCGATCGGGTGCCGTTCCTGCGCCGTGGCCTGTTGCCCATCGGCAATCTGGTCTCTGCATTGCCGATCATCGGCGTTGCCCCGATCATGGTCATGTGGTTCGGCTTTGATTGGCCATCAAAGGCCGCTGTCGTCATCATCATGACCTTCTTCCCGATGCTGGTGAACACGGTCGCCGGTCTGTCCGCATCGGACCCGATGCAACGCGACCTGATGCGAACTTATGCTTCCGGGTACTGGCAGACGCTGATCAAGATGCGCCTGCCGATGGCCATGCCCTTCATTTTCAACGCCCTGAAGATCAACTCCACCCTTGCCATGATCGGCGCAATCGTGGCCGAATTCTTCGGCACGCCGACCGTCGGCATGGGCTTTCGCATATCAACTGAAGTCGGCCGCATGAATGTCGACATGGTCTGGGCGGAAATTGCCGTCGCCGCTCTGGCAGGGTCGCTCTTCTACGGCCTTATCGCACTCATTGAACGCGCCGTGACCTTCTGGCACCCGTCGGTCAGGGGATAACTCTCTCCGCTTGCCATGACCGAACCCTATCGAGTACCCGTGTAGCGCCAGCAAAAACATCCAAGGCCTGTCCATGCCCCCCAGTCGCGACATTTCCCGCCTCATCGAGATCATGGCGGCGCTCAGAACGCCCGTGACCGGCTGCCCCTGGGATCTGGAGCAAACCTTTGCGACGATTGCGCCCTATACGCTTGAAGAAGCCTACGAAGTGGCCGATGCAATCGCCAAGAACGATCTTCTGGAACTGCGCGAGGAGCTCGGCGACCTGCTGCTCCAGGTGGTCTATCACGCCCGAATGGCGCAGGAAGAAGAGCAATTCGATTTCGGCGATGTGGTTGAGGGAATTACAAAAAAGATGATCCGGCGGCATCCGCATGTCTTCGGCGATGAAAACGGCGACAAGCCGGACCTGGTCAAGGGGATCTGGGAGCGCATCAAGGCGGAAGAGCGTACCGAGAAGCGGGCCGAGCGGGAAACGCTGGGCCTGGCCGAACCGGAAAAAGGCTTTCTTGACGACGTCCCGACCGCCTTCCCGGCCCTTCAGGAGGCAGACAAGCTGCAGAGGCGCGCCTCAAGGGTCGGCTTCGACTGGAACGACGCCCGCCTGGTTCTCGAAAAGATCCGCGAGGAAACTCACGAGCTTGACGAAGAGCTTGCCAAGGGTGACCCGGACAAGGACCGCATCACCGACGAACTCGGCGACACTCTCTTCGCTCTTGCCAATCTCGCCCGGCACCTGGACATTGATCCGGAAGAAGCCCTGCGACGGACAAACCGCAAGTTCCGCAAGCGCTTCGCCGCCATCGAAGACCATGCCGCGAAATCGGACACGACGCTGGAAGCGATGACGCTGGACGAGATGGAGGCCGCGTGGCAGGAAGCCAAGGGAAAGTAGGCTTCTGGATCAATTCCCGGAGATTTGCAGTATACTGAACGCAAGGATGCCTAGTCGACGATATGGGCACCGAACGTATCGCGGAACGGCCCGCGCTGCTTGTCCGAAACGCGCACCTCGGCTGTGACGAAATCCTCGGCATCGGTCCGCTCCAGCACCTCCGCCAACTGGTAGAGTTTCGCCAGCAAGGCCCCTTCGGCGACCGGAATTTTCAGGGCCAGAATATCGTCATGCTGCGCCATGAAGGCATCCATGCGCGCCAGCAGGCCACCGACGCCCTCTCCGGTCAACGCAGACAGGGCGATAGGTCCCTCCTCGCCTGCATCTTCCAGAAGTTTTTGCCGGTAAGCGGGATCGAGGCAGTCGATCTTGTTCCAGACCTCAACGACCGGCGCCCCGGAAATGGCGTCGACCCCGAGATCGCTCAGGGTCTTCCTGACGTCTTCCGCCTGGGCGTCCGTGTCGGCATGCGAAATGTCACGCACGTGCAGGATCAGATCGGCTTCCAGCACTTCTTCCAGCGTTGCCCGGAACGCCGCGACCAGATGGGTCGGCAGATCGGAGATGAACCCGACGGTGTCCGAAACGATCACTTCCCTGCCGTGTGGCAGAGAAACCTTGCGCAATGTCGGATCGAGCGTTGCGAACAGCAGATCCTTGGCAAAGACATCGGCTTCCGTCAGCCGATTGAAAAGCGTCGATTTGCCGGCATTGGTATAGCCGACCAGCGCCACCACCGGCTGGGGTATCTTCTTGCGTTTCTTGCGGTGAAGATCACGTGTGCGGCGCACACCCTGCAATTGTTTCTGCAGGGCAATGATGCGGTCCTGGATCTGACGGCGATCGGCCTCGATCTGGGTTTCGCCGGGTCCGCCCATGAACCCGGCACCGCCGCGCTGGCGTTCCAGGTGGGTCCATGACCGGACAAGGCGGCTCTTCTGCCAGCTCAGATGGGCCAGATCGACCTGCAGACGGCCTTCCTTGGTACGCGCGCGGTCCCCGAAAATTTCCAGAATGAGACCCGTCCGGTCGATCACCTTGGTTTTCAGGCGGCGCTCAAGGTTACGTTGCTGAACAGGCGAAAGAGGATGATCGATAACGACCAGATCAAGGTCCTCGCTTGCAACAATCCCGGCAAATTCCGCAACCTTGCCTTCGCCGAACAAAGTGGCGGGCTTGGGATTGCTGATCCGCACTATACCCGAGTGGACGATATTAAGATTGATGGCGGCGCTGAGGCCGATGGCTTCCTCCAGGCGCGCTTCCGGGCTCCGGTTGGACCGCAGATCATGCTGCCCACCGTCACCACGCAATTGCAGCACCGGTTCCAGAATCATGGCGCGAAAAGCCTGAGGAAGCCGGTCGACACCGGTTTCCTTAAGCCTTAGTGACGCCTGCCCTGGCTCTTCGGAACCATTTGATTTTGAAAAATCGTCTGCGCGAGACTTGGGTTTCAATCAGCTTGCCTTTTCCGCGTTTTCCTCAGCCTGATCGAACAGTTGAACAGGTCCGTTAGGCATTATTGTGGAAATCGCGTGTTTATAGACAAGCTGAGAATGTCCGTCGCGCCGCAGCAGGACACAAAAGTTATCGAACCAGGTCACGACACCCTGCAACTTCACACCGTTGATGAGAAAAATCGTCAGGGGAGTTTTTTGTTTGCGAACGTGATTAAGGAAAGTGTCTTGAAGATTTTGTGCGCGCTCAGCCATCAGTCTTTTTATCCTGTTTGTCCCGGATGCGGCCGAGCATCCGGCGTTTACGCGGCTTACCGTCGAAAACCTTTCAAATTCAAACACTAAGGTTTAACGTGCCGCTCGCTTTTTGCATTGCCCACCAGATAGAACTGTCTGCCCCAGTTCCATATTGTATCTAATTTCTGCCCAACAAGCCCAGTCGAATCATACCATCTGGAAATCAGTAGCAGTATGGAACAGTTCGCGCAATCGGGTTGCAACCGTACCCGGGTGCCCATTTCCGATCACCTTGTCGTCCACACGCACGACCGGCAAAACGATGCTCGTGGCCGCCGTTACGAATGCTTCCTTCGCATCGAATGCCTCTTCGAGGCTAAATGGCCTTTCTTCAAAAGTCAGCCCCTCTCGGCGAATAAGCTCAAGGACAACTGCCCGGGTGATACCCTTGAGGATCCCGCTCTCGGCCGGCCGCGTGACGAGCGTCCCCTCCTTCGTGACGATCCAGGCATTCGTTGACCCGCCTTCGGTGACGAAGCCGCTTGTATCGACATACCAAGCCTCCTTGCCACCATGCTCCTTGGCATTCTGCTTTGCGAGCACATTGGGCAGCAACGCCACGGTCTTGATATCGACCCTCGGCCAGCGATTCTCGGGATAGCTGACCACAGCGATGCCTTGCGCTGCCTGCTTGTTCGCAGCTTCGGGACTGGTTGAACGGGCGGTTACGACAATGGAAGGCGCAACGTCATCGGGCGGGAAAAAGTGATCGCGCCTTGATACACCCCGGGTGACCTGAATATAGACCAGACCGTTACGCACCATGTTGCGCCGCGCGACCTGACGCACCACGAACTCAACCGCAGCCCTTGTCATCGGCCAGCCGATGCGCAATTCTCCCAAGGATCTGTCGAGACGGTCCAGATGCCGGGGCATGTCGACGATCTGCCCCTGCCAGACTTCGCAGACTTCGTAGACGCCGTCGGCAAACTGGTAGCCCCGGTCTTCCACGTGCACTGCGGCATCCGCATGACGGACATACTGACCGTTGACATAGGCAATCCGGCTCATGTTTCCTCCAATGAAGGGCGGTCCTATCCGAACCGATTGGTTTCTCGTGAAATTTGACCAGAAGATGCGTCAAACGCAAGGCCAGAAAGCAAGCGAAACGCCTTAAAAGAAATCCAGGCTGACCCGGAACATCTGTTCGACCTGACGCACCCTATTCGCAACCGCAAAAATGACGATGCGATCCTGGGCCTGGATCTGAAGATCGCCGTTCGGTGTCAGGACTTCTCCGCCGCGGAAAACCGCCCCCACACGGATACCGGAAGGCAGATCGATCTCCCGCAGGGGTTTTCCGACCAACGGGGACGTGTCCAGCGCCTCGGCCTCGACGATTTCCGCCGCACCGTTCTGGAGGGAATGAACCCCCCTGATACGGCCCCGGCGCACGTGTTGCAGAATGCGCGAAATCGTCACTGCCCGGGGATTAATGAAGGCATCGATCCCCAGGGCATTGGCAAAAGCCGGATAGCTGGGATTGTTCAACAGGGACAGAGACCGCTTGCAGCCGAGCTTCTTCGCCATCACCGACGAAAGGATGTTGACCTCGTCGTCGTTGGTCAAAGCCACCATCGTGTCGGCATCGCCTGCATCGGCCTCGTGCAGGATGGTTTGATCCAGTGCGCTGCCATGCAGGATCACGGACCGTTTGAGATCGTCCGCCACTTCCATGGCCCGCTCGCGCGACGCCTCGATCAGCTTGATCTTCGTTCCCGACTGCCTCTGCTCCAGCGCCTTTGCGACATAAAGGCCGATATTGCCTCCGCCGGCGATCACCACCTTGGCCGCTTCCGGCTCTTCATGGCCGAAAATGCTCAGCGTGCGGCGCACCTGGTCGCGCCGCGCCACTACGTAGGCCAGGTCGCCGGTCAGAATGGAATCGCTGCTCTTGGGCACGAAAAGCCGGTTGTTCCGGTAAATTCCGACGACAACGGCACCCAAGTCCGGAAACAGTTCCGTCAACTGGCGCAACGGCGTGTCGACGACCGGGCAGTCCTCCTCGCAGATAATCCCGACAACCACCACGTGGTCGTCCGCGAACCGCACTGTTTCCACCGCACCCGGCAAAGCCAGACGGCGCAGCACCATTTCGCCAACTTCGATTTCCGGCGAAATGATCACGTCGATCGGCATGTGGTCACGGGAAAAGAGATTGCGCCACCGACCCTGCAGATAGGATTGCGCCCGGATACGGGCGACCTTGGTCGGCACGTTGAACAGCGAGTGCGCCACCTGACAGGCCACCATGTTGACTTCGTCGTACAGGGTGACGGCGACAATCATGTCGGCTTCTTCGGCACCGGCCTGGGCCAGAATATCCGGATGTGCCCCGTGCCCCACGAATCCGCGCACGTCGAGCTGGTCGCCTATGGCATTGATCAGTTGCGGAGAGGAATCGATCACCGACACATCGTTCTGCTCCGCAGCGAGGCGTTCGGCAATGCCGTAGCCCACCTGTCCAGCGCCGCAAATAACGATTTTCATGGGAGAAACCCTTTCCCGCTCTGCCGTCTAATTCTTGGCTTCACGCCCCTCAGGTCATGCCCAGGGTTTTGAGTTTGCGGTGAAGCGCAGACCGTTCCATACCCACAAATTCAGCCGTCCGCGAGATGTTCCCGTCAAATCTTTTGATCTGGGCCTGCAGATACTCGCGTTCGAATATCTCGCGCGCCTCCCTCAAGGGAACAGACATCAGGTGCTCGCCAGTTCCCGATGTCGGCAGATTCGGCAGCGTTTCGCCGATTTCGGCGGGCAGCAGGTCGGCGGTTATCGTACTGTCCGGGTCGCCGCGGCTCAGGATCAACAAGCGCTCGACGTTGTTGCGCAACTGGCGGACGTTTCCCGGCCAGTCATGTGTCTGCAGAACCGCCATGGCATCGTCCCCGATAGGCCGGAGCGGGAGGCCGGAAGCCGACGAGATCTGTTCCATGAAGTGGTGGACCAGAACGGGAATATCCTCGCGCCGTTCCGCCAGACCCGGTACGCGCAGGGGCACCACGCTGAGCCGGTGATAGAGGTCCTGCCGGAAAAGCCCGGACCCGATGTGTTCTTCCAGGTTCTTGGACGTGGAGGACAGGATCCGGATATCCACCTGCACCTTCTGCGTACCGCCGACACGGGAAAAACTCTGCTCGACAAGCACCCTGAGGATCTTTCCCTGGGTCTCCGCCGGCATGTCGGCAACCTCGTCCAGATAGAGCGTGCCGCCGTGAGCCTCCTCAAGAGCGCCGATTTTCCGAAGGCTGCCGCTGTCGTCCTCGATCCCGAACAGCTCTTCCTCCATACGCGCCGGCGTGATGGTCGCCGCGTTGAGAACAACAAACGGGCTTTTGGCGCGCGCCGAAAGATCGTGGATCATTCTGGCCGCACGTTCCTTGCCCGCCCCGGAGGGGCCGATGATCAGGATGCGGCTGTTGGTGGCGGAAATCTTCTGAATGGTCTGTCGCAGGTTATGTGCTGCGGAAGAGTTGCCGACAATATCGCTGGTTTCACCACTGCGCTGTTTCAGATCGCGGATTTCGCGCTTCAGGCTCGAAGCTTCCAGCGCGCGTTCGACAATATGAACAAGACGATCTGCCTTGAAGGGTTTTTCGATGTAATCGTAAGCGCCCCGCTTGATCGCCGAAACGGCCGTCTCGATATTGCCGTGACCGGAAATGATCACCACTGGCAGATCCGGATCGGATTCCTTCAGAACATCCAGAAGCGCCAACCCGTCGAGCCGGCTGCCCTGCAGCCAGATATCCAGAATGACGAGAGATGGCCTGCGTTCCTTCACCGCGGCCAGCGCGCGGTCGGAATCCGCGGCTGTCCGGGTTCCGTAGCCGTCGTCGTCAAGGATACCGGCAATCATTTCCCGGATATCGGTTTCGTCGTCTACGACAAGAATATCATGCGCCATGGGCAGTCACTGCTTGATCTCTGTCCTCGGTCTCCGGTTCGCTTTCGGCATGGGCTGCCAGTGTCAGGCGAACGAGAGTTCCCGTGTCTTCAGGGTTGGATTTGGGAGCGTCGAGCAATTCGATACCACCCCCGTGGTCTTCAAGAATTTTCCGTACGATGGCAAGGCCGAGGCCCGTCCCCTTTTCACGCGTGGTCATATAGGGCTCCAGCAGGCGGCTTCTGTTTTCTTCCGGCAAGCCGATGCCGTTGTCTGTGACGTCGATCACGATCCGCCCACCGGCATCCGCGCGCAGAGTCACCGTGACACGTCCGTCCGGCTGACCCTCGCCCGTCCTGGCGCTGACCGCTTCGGTCGCGTTTTTCACAACGTTCGTAAGCGCTTGTCCGACAAGCCTTGCATCGAAAACAGCCTCGACCGGTTTATCCGGCACCTCTGCTTTCACACTGATTTCCGGATTTGCGACCGACTGCATGAAGGCGGCATCCCGCACCGCTTCGCGAAGATCGCCCTTAGACTTTGTGGGTTTGCGCATACGTGCAAAGGAGGAAAATTCATCCACCATCTGACCGATGTCGCCAACTTGCCTGACGATCGTATCTATACATTGATCGAACACCTCCCGGTCTTCTTCAATGCGTTTTCCATAGCGTCTGCGGATACGTTCGGCGGACAGCTGGATCGGCGTCAGCGGGTTCTTGATTTCATGCGCGATCCTGCGGGCAACATCCGCCCAGGCGGAATTGCGCTGTGCGGAGACAAGATCGGTAATATCGTCCAGCGTCACCACGAAACCATGTTCGCGGCGGGTCGACTGTTCACTGGTGATACGCACATTGATCGTACGCAGCCGCCCGCCCCTGGCGATCTCGACCTGCGTTTCGGGAAGCCTGTCCCCCGGGCCTTGAAGGGCTTCCGCAATACAGTCCTGCAACTCAGGCACAACCTCGATAAGGGACTTGTTGAGGATCTGCACTTCGTCCAGCATGAGGAGTTCCAGGGCTGATCTGTTGATCAGCATGATGGAAGCCTCGTCATCGACACCGATCACGCCGGTGGAGACACCGGACAACACGGCCTCGTTGAAGCGGCGACGGCGATCAATCTGTTCGTTGGCGGCAAGCAGTGCGTCGCGCTGACCGAGAAGCTGCCCGGTCATCTTGTTGAAGGTGGTTCCGAGGTTCGCAAGGTCTCCGCCGGATTTCTCGGTCCCGACCTTCACCGCAAGATTGCCTTTAGAGACTTCATCTGCCGCGGAAATCAGCGCGCGGATCGGAGATACCAGTCGGTTGGCGAAGCCGAAACCGATCCAGATGGCCGACAGCAACAACACAAGCGCCACACCGAGATAGACAAGTGCGAAGGCGATCTGCACGCCGAAGCGGCTGCTCTCCATCTGCTGGTATTCGGACGCTCCGTCTTCGGCCAGGCGAAGATATTCAACCACGCGCGGATCGATGGCGCGCACCGCATAAAGATAAAAGTTGTCGTAGGCCGACAGCTTCATCACACCGCCGACGATGTTGGAACTGCCCGGGGCGATCAGAATCGGATCGCCGGATTTGGCCTTGAAGAAGCTGTCGGCGGGAGGCAGCGGAATATCCGCATTGGGATCGAGAATGATCCGCGTCACCACATCACCGTTTTCATTCAACATGAAAGCGCCGAGAATGCCGCGCAGCGAGACCTGTGTGGAAAAGAACTGGTCGAACCGTGAGGGTTCGAAATCATAGACCGCCTTGGCCCGGTCTATGTCATTCGTCATGGCGATCAGATCGCCGCGCAGCACTCTGGCATGTTCCTGAAGATAAGCCTGCGCCACGGTCAGGGCGTTGTCGATGATCTGGCGCGTGCGTTCCTCGAACCACCGGTCAAGACCCCGATCAAGCGTTATGGCGGCCAGTATGGCCATCAGAACGGCCGGAACAGCCGCAACCACGCTGAACAGGGCAACAACCCGCACGTGAAGCCGTGCGGCGGCGCGTCCCCGCCGCCGGGCCTGCCAGAGTTTCAGGATCTCGAAGGCGATGACACCAAGCAGAACGGCGGCCAGGGCGCCGTTGATCGTCATGGCGGTCTTGATGACGTCCTGGGTAGGATCGATCGACGTGAGGCCCATCAGAATGGCGAAAGTCACACCGATGGAAATCAGGGCGACAACCATTATCGCCAGACCGGCGCGTCGCCAGATCCTGCCGGCAGCGCTCGACTGCGCAACGGATTTCTGTGCCGCTTCTAGTATCATTGAACCTCGAACAAATGCCATCGGGAACGCGGCACAGGCTTCTAGACTGCTTGCGGCAAACTTATCACACAATGTTGCGAAATTGCGACAGGGTTGGTTGAAGGATGAAAAAATGCGGTGGACGAATGACCGCATCCCGGCGTTAAACAGGATATCGCTATTTTTATCCCTTCCGCCGCGCGCGGAATCTGATCTGGCGCGCGGCCTTTTTTGCCGGTCATCTGCAGTCTAGTGGCCCAACCTGCTGAGGAGCCCTAGCGGGTCGAACGCATCACCTGAATGTCCAGATCCCGGATTTTCTTGCGCAAGGTATTGCGGTTCACCCCGAGCAGTTCTGCGGCCTTGATCTGGTTGCCGCGGGTTGCGGCAAGCGCGGCGCTGATCAGGGGATATTCCACCTCGCGCAGAATTCGGTGATAGAGGCCAGGAGGCGGAAGCGCATCACCGAAGGTGTCGAAATATCCGGAAAGGTAGCGTTCAACGGAACCGCCGAGATTAACGCTCTCGGCCGTCTCCTCTTCCATGGAGGAAACAGACGGCTGGCTCAGTTCGTGCTCCAGCAGATTTTCACTGATCACATCCTGCGGATAGAGCGCGGCAAGCCGCCGGACAAGGTTCTCCAGTTCCCGCACGTTGCCCGGCCAACGGTAGCGGCGCAGCAGGTTGAGAGCGCTCTGGTCTATCTGCTTGGCGGGCAGGCCTTCCTTTTCCACAAGGCTGAAAAAGTGACGGACGAGATCGGGTATGTCTTCCACACGCTCGCGCAGCGGTGGCAGGCGTATCGGCACCACGTTCAGGCGGAAATAAAGATCCTCACGGAACAGTCCCTGATTGATCAGGTGGCGCAGATCCTTGTTTGTCGCTGCAACAATCCTGACATCGGTCTTGATCGGCGTGCGGCCACCAACCGTAGTGTACTCGCCCTGCTGCAAAACACGCAAAAGCCGGGTCTGCGCCTCCATCGGCATATCGCCGATCTCATCCAGAAACAGCGTTCCGCCGTCGGCCTGTTCGAAGCGGCCGGAACTGCGGTTCTGCGCGCCCGTGAAGGCGCCCTTCTCGTGGCCGAACAATTCAGCCTCAATCAGATCTCTCGGGATTGCCGCCATGTTGATGGCAACGAAGGGTCCGTTGCGCCGTTTGCCGTAGTCATGCAGGGCGCGCGCAACCAGTTCCTTGCCGGTCCCCGACTCGCCGTTGATCATCACCGTGAGATCGGTCTGCATCAGCCGCGCCAGAACCCGGTAAATTTCCTGCATGGCAGGCGAGCGGCCAACCAGGGGCATTCCTTCGCCAGCATCGTCCAGTTCGACGGCCGGACGCCTCTTCGGCTCTTCAAGCGCTCGTTGAACAATACTCGTCAACTCTTTGAGATCAAAAGGCTTAGGAAGATACTCATAGGCACCTTTTTCAGACGCCTTGATGGCTGTCATGAAAGTGTTCTGCGCACTCATGACCAGTACCGGAAGGTCCGGCCGCATCTTTTTCATGCGGGGCAGAACGTCGAAAATGTTCTCATCCGGCATGACAACATCGGTAATGACGAGATCTCCGTCTCCCGAAGACACCCACCGCCACAATGTCGAGGCATTCGACGTCAACCGGACGGTATAGCCGGCCCGGGAAAGCGCCTGATTGAGAACTGTGCGGATAGCCGCGTCGTCATCTGCAACTAGGATCGTGCCTGTCGGCATGGTCAATCAGTTCCTTTGTTCGGCTTGTCGATTTCAGGCTGTCCATCGCCTGAAAACGCGGGCATCAGGATCCGGAAAACGGTTTTGTGGCGCTGGCTGTCGCATTCGATCACGCCGCCATGGTCACCGATTATCTTGGCGACGAGCGCCAGTCCGAGGCCGGATCCGTTGGTTTTTGTGGATATGAAAGGCTCGAAAAGATGCGGCAGCAGATCTTCCGGCACGCCGGGACCATTGTCCTGTACGCAAAATTCAAGCGGTAGCCCGACCTTCTCTGCCGTACCGGGAACGGACAGCCGCACACCGGGACGGAAGGCGGTCGAGATACGGATCTCACCGTCCGGGTCATCGCCGATCGCTTCGCTGGCATTCTTGATCAGGTTCAGGAAAACCTGGATGAGCTGGTCCTTGTTGGCAAACACAGCCGGCAGGGAGGGATCGTAAATTTCATGGATCTTCTTGCCGCGCGCAAAGCCACTGTCGGAGAGCCGTTTCACATGATCGAGCACCACGTGAATATTCACCGGCTCGCGCTCGATTGGCCGCTCGTCGGAGAAAACCTCCATCCGATCGACAAGTTTCACGATCCGGTCCGTTTCATCCATAATGAGGCGCGTCAGGGCGCGGTCTTCATTTGGAACCGACTGCTCGATCAATTGCGCCGCGCCGCGAATGCCTGACAAAGGGTTCTTGATTTCGTGAGCCAGCATGGCGGCCAGACCCGTGACAGTGCGGGCAGCCCCTCTGGAAGTGAGCTGGCGGTCGATCTTTTCCGCCATCGTGCGTTCCTGAAACATCAGCACGACGGCGCCCGGGCGATCTGCGACGGGGGCGGCGTTTATGTCGACCACCCGTGGCGCGCCTATGCGCGGAGTGCCGATATCGACCTTGTACTCGTTGACCGCAGCGCCGCGGTCGCGCACCTGTTCGATCAGGGTCAGGAGCGGACTGCCGAAAGGAACAAAATCGCTGATGGGGTGGCGTCTCAGGACCGACACACTTGAGCGCATGAAGATCTCCGCCGCCATGTTTGCCGATTCAATGACACCGTCGGGCGCCACGAGAAGCACCGGATGCGGCAGGGCATCCAGAATGGTCGGCCCGTCGCTGGCAAGTGCGGCCGTCCGGCCTGTCGCAGACACAAAATCCGTCACGCGGCTGTCCGTTTGTTCGAGGAAGAAAACCAGTCCGCTGCAAGACGCATCACCTGCGCCGGCTGACTGGACGTCATAAGCGTTTTCCGGAGTGCTCCGGAACAGGCGTCTCCGCCGTCGGCAGCGTCCATGTACCAGCCGAGATGCTTGCGCGCGATGCGCAGCCCCTGCGCCTGGCCGTAGTGGCTCAAAATGGCTTCATAGTGCTCGTTGACCAGGTCGGCCAGATCAATGCCGGCCGGTTCCGGCAGACGCTCTCCCGTCGCCAGGAAACGGCTGACATGGCCGGGCAGCCAGGGCCGCCCATAAGCGCCACGGCCAATCATCACGCCATCTGCCCGCGAAGCCGAAAGCATACGTGCCGCGTCCTCAAAAATTTTGCAGTCGCCATTGGCGATCAAAGGTATTGAAACCGCATCCCGAACGGCTGCGATAGCCTCCCAGTCTGCGGTACCCTTGTAAAACTGGCAGCGCGTGCGTCCATGAACCGTGATCAGTTGAACGCCGGCGGCCTCGGCGCGCCGCGCCAGTTCCGGCGCATTGATGGACTGCTCGTCCCAGCCAAGTCGCATTTTCAGGCTCACGGGAACTTCGACGGCCTTCACGGTCGCATCGATCAGCGAAAGAGCATGATCGAGATCGCGCATCAGCGCGGAGCCGGAATAGCCGGAGGTCACTTTTTTGGCCGGACAGCCCATGTTGATGTCAATGACGTCTGCGCCAAGACCGGCAATGACCTTCGCCGCCTCCCCCATCCAACGCGCCTCACGGCCCGCGAGCTGCACCACATGCAGCCCCTTGCGCTGTGATTCCGCACGCATCTGGGTTTCCGCGTCCCCTCTCATAAAGGATTCGCTGGCGACCATTTCACTGACCACCATACCTGCGCCATATCTTGCGGCCAGCCTGCGGAACGGCAGATCGGTGACGCCGGACATCGGCGCAAGCACCGCCCTGCCGGGTATTACATGACGTCCAATAGAGATCGTTTTCATCACTGGCGACACAAGGCTCTCTTCTTCTGCTCATTGCCTGTGCATTTTACAGATTGCCTATATTGTAGACAAATTCCGCAGCGCAACAAGTCAAAATTTGCAGTCGATACAAGTTCTTCGTTAAAGACGGTCAGATGGTTTCGGAATGCCCCCTGCAAGGAGACCTTAAATGGCCAAAACGGCGGCAGCCCTCGTTGTTGCTGCTGGGCGTGGGTCACGCCTGGCGGATCCACGAACTTCAGTGCCCAAACAATACCGGCTTCTTGCCGGGCACCCGGTGCTGACCCATACACTGAACGCTCTGGGGAATCATCCCCGGATTTCACATATGGTCACCGTCATGCATCCGGACGACATCGGCCTTTATGACGAGGCCGTTTCGGTGGCCTCCGAGACCTGGTCGCACAAACTGGTCCAGGCTGTATTCGGAGGCGAAACCCGGCAAGAGTCCGTTCATGCGGGCCTCAAGGCTCTGTCAGCCACCTCCTGCGACTACGTCCTGATCCATGACGCCGCGCGTCCCTTTCTGATCCATGACGTCATCGACAGGGTGCTCGATAAACTTGACGGCGGGGCGGAAGGTGCGCTTGCCGCCACGCAGGTTGTCGATACTCTCAAGAAACAGATAGAGCCCGGCCAGCCGCTGGAAACAATTGACCGGGAGAACCTCTGGGCAGCACAAACGCCGCAGGCATTTTCGCTTTCGCGGATTTCCAGAGCTCACGAAAACGCCGCGCAAGCCGCTCACACGGCCTTTCCCGACGACACCAGTCTTGCGGAATGGGACGGAATGACGGTCGTCCTGAGCGCAGGCGATCCCGCGAATTTCAAGATCACGACCGCAGCCGATCTCAGGCGTGCGGAGCAACAGGCGAGTTTGCTGACAATGTCCCAGCCCCATTCCACAGACCGCCCGCTTTCCGAACTGACCGATATACGCACCGGCATCGGTTACGATGTCCATGCGTTCGATGACGGTGACGCGGTCATTCTCGGCGGCGTTAGCCTGCCCCATACACAAAAGCTCAAGGGCCACTCCGACGCCGATGTCGTTCTGCACGCCATTACCGACGCGACGCTCGGCGCAATCGGCGCAGGGGATATCGGCCAGCATTTCCCCCCGACAAATCCTCTTTGGAAAGGCGCATCTTCCGCCATGTTTCAGGAAGACGCCATGCGCCGGCTGTCGGACATGGGTGGCCGCCTCGCTCATATCGACGTGACAATCGTCTGCGAGGAACCGAAGATCGGCCCTCACCGGGACAGGATCCGCACGTCGATTGCGGAAATCTGCCGCCTGCCGCTGTCCCGGGTCTCCGTTAAGGCGACGACTTCGGAAAGACTGGGCTTCACCGGCCGCAAGGAGGGAATCGCCGCCCTCGCCAGCGTGACGGTGAGACTGCCTTTCGAAGAATATGAAGGAGACGCAACATGACTGACAGGACACCACGCAGTCTCGATGACCTCACCCCGCTTGCGCAAACCGTTCTCGATGCCTTGACGGCCGCAGGCAAGATGGTGGCCACCGCAGAATCCTGCACCGGAGGCCTGATTTGCGGAACGCTTACGGAAGTCGCGGGCTCATCCGCAGCTGTCGACCGCGGCTTCGTCACCTATTCCAATGAGGCGAAAACCGAGATGCTGGGCGTGCCCGCCGACCTGATCGTTAAAGTCGGCGCCGTCAGCAAGGAAGTCGCCATTGCCATGGCGGAAGGCGCTCTTGCGCGATCCGACGCGGACGTTGCGGTTGCCGTTACGGGAGTCGCCGGCCCGGGTGGAGGCAGTGAGGAAAAACCGGTGGGAACGGTTCATGTCGCCGTCGCGTGCAAGGGAAAACCATCCGGTCATGTTCACTGCTGGTTTGCGGATAGAGGCAGAAAGTCCATCCGCCTCGAGACGGTACAGACTGCCTTAACATCTATTCTAAATGCGCTTTCCTGAGTAAAATATCATTAATATTACAGTTATTTACGACTGGATTATCTAAACTTGAAAAGTACTGTTGCCTCCATCAGAATTCTTCTGCCCCCGAAAGCAGCAATACATGAAGATAACATCAGCGACGATTTTTGTAATTTTATCCGTCGGCAGCACAGTATTTGCGGATAATTTTATACAACTTGGAGATTTTTATCTTATTTCGCGGGATCGTTACGGTTACTTCGTCGGAAGCCACAAACTTTTTAGAAATAACTACAGGGGACTAAATAAAGTTTCCTACTGCAACCGCGACTATTTCGTGCGCAGCCATTCCGTCGCCTGGACGGAAGTCGAGAGCCGTCGCGGCAATGTCGTGCGCATCGAGTATAATTTCGGCCGCGGCTGGAGACCCATATGCGAAGGTCCGCAAGATCAGGTCACCTTGACGGATATCGGGATAGACATGAGCGCCGACGACGTTCTTGAGACCGCGGACGAGAGCGCCGCTGGCCAGAGCCGTCTGTCCTCTATCGGAGCCATGTTTCAGACCGAAAATTCTGGAAACACAGACAGCGGTTTTCACAAACGCTGACTTGTCTGTACTGCCGATATCTCACACAGTTTGCCTGTTCAGGCTCATGAAGCATCGGGAGTATAAATTTTTAATAAAAGCAGCCTCCATTTCGAAACAGCTTTTACAAAGACTTGCTGTAGCGATCAGCATACAAGAAAAAATCCCTATAAAATCGCACTACAGGATAAGGTAATGTCAATCAGAAACGCAATGCTTGCCGCGGGTGTTCTTATCCTGGCTGCGGCGGAGGCCTTCGCAGGAAGCGACCTGCCCCAGGCCGGAGATACCTACATTATTTCGCGCGACGAATATCACGGTTTCCGAGGATCCCATCGCATCTACAACAGGGTGGCCGATGGACTGGTGAAAGTGGAGTATTGCGGCCGTTCCTATTGGGTCCGTTTCGCGACAGTTGCCTGGACACAGTTGGAAGTCGAACGGGAAAATGCCGTGCGCGTCGAGTTCAATCGGGGCAAGGGATGGCGGCCAATTTGCGCGCATCCTGAAAGGCAGGTAACCTTGCTTGATCTGGGAGTTCAGGAAGACCCGAGGGTCGTGGTTCAAAATGATGGCGTACCGGATCAACGCGTGAACCGTTTCGCGACCATTATAAGCTCCTTCCGGACAACAACAGTCGATGATGCGGCCAAATCGTTTCATGGCCGCCAAAAAGACAAGTAAGGCTCAAGTAAGCCTGACATCGTATAATTCGAAAATAGCTGGGGTGAACTGAACACGCAGGATAAGGAATTTCAAAATGAAACGCTTGATAGCGTTCCTGGTCTTCGCGATTGCCACAAGCGGCTGTCTGACCGGGACGGCGCTTGGCCAAAGTGATTTCTACATCCGCTCCAACTACTCCAATGGCGGTTTCACAGGATCTCACGAGATTCTGCGCAAACCGAAAGAAGGCTATTACGAAGCACTCTACTGCAACATGACCTTCTGGGTTTCCTCAAGCACGGTTGCCTGGACCGAAGAGCAGGCGGAAGCCGGTCAAACACTGGTGGTGGAAGAAGACAACGGCGCGGTTTCCAGAAGCGGCCGAAAGATAGTCTGCGAAGACTACAAGTCTTTCGCCACACTGGAAGATCTCGGACTGAAGCCCTCGGAAATAGAAGAAATTCGCGGAACCGGCGATACCGTCAGAACGAAATCGAGCCGTCTCCGGACGATCCGCGACGCCTTCAAGCAATTCAAGTAGGTCCTGAACGGTTTCGCGGCGGAAGAACAGCCGGGACAGAAAAGTCAGATCCCGTAGACTTCGTCCGCCCGCGTTTCAAAGGCGCTCGAGAATTTTCGGAAAGCCCTGTCGAACATGACCCCCATCAGGGAGCCGAGCGTCCGGCTGCGGAATTCATAGGAAATATAGAAACCGACGCTGCTGACCCCGTCGCCCATATTCTCGAAAGTCCAGGTATTCTCGAGATGCTTGAACGGCCCGTCGAGATATTCCACCAGGATCGTGCGCTCAGCGGGTCGCAATTCCACACGGCTGGTGAACGTTTCCTTGAAAAGCTTGTAGGCCACGGTCATGTCGGCAACCAGAACGGTGTTCCCGTTCTCGAGTTCCTTGCGCCCGCGAACCTGCAGGTCCTGACACAACGGAACGAACTGCGGATACTGTTCCACATCCGCGACCAGACGGAACATGTCGTCGGCGTTGTGACTGACTTTGTGATTGGATGAATAACTGGGCATTCAGTGTGTCTGACCGTGTTGCAATCCGTTTCCTCGGCCGTCCCGCTCCTTCGGGACCGGCCGACCCGTAGACCTGATTTCAGCGTCCGAGCTTTGCCATGCGGGCGGCGCGCAGATCCGAGAAGTCCTCCCCGGCATGATGCGACGAACGGGTCAGGGGGCTGGCGGAGACTTTCAGGAAGCCCTTGGCGTAGGCAATGCGCTCATAACCCTTGAATTCTTCCGGCGTCACGAATGACAGGACCGGATGGTGTTTTTTTGACGGCTGAAGATACTGGCCGATTGTCAGAAAATCCACATCGGCCGCGCGCAGATCATCCATCAACTGAAGAACTTCGTTCCGTTCTTCGCCGAGGCCGACCATGATGCCGGACTTGGTGAACATTTCCGGATCAAGCTCTTTCGTCTTCTGGAGAATGCGGATCGAATGGAAATAGCGCGCACCGGGGCGGACAGTCAGATATTTCGAAGGCACGGTCTCCAGATTATGATTGAAGACATCAGGCTTCGCCTCGACCACGATCTCCAGAGCGCCCTCCTTGCGCAGGAAATCCGGGGTCAGAACTTCAACCGTGGTTGAAGGCGAGGTCTTGCGTATGGCGCCGATCACATCGGCGAAATGCCGTGCACCGCCATCGTCAAGATCATCCCGGTCCACGGATGTGATGACAACATGTTCAAGTCCCATGGCAGCCACTGCATCTGCAACGCCCTGGGCCTCTTTGGTGTCAACGGGTCCGGGCATGCCCGTGCGCACATTGCAAAACGCGCATGCGCGCGTGCAGGTGTCGCCGAGGATCATGAAACTGGCGTGTTTCTTGGACCAGCATTCGCCGATATTCGGGCAGCCGGCTTCCTCGCAAACAGTCACCAGATTGTTTGCGCGCACCACAGCCTGGGTTTCGCGGTAGATCGGCGAGGTCGGCGCCTTGACACGGATCCATTTGGGCTTGCGCTGCACCGGATTGTCCGGACGGTGAGCCTTTTCCGGATGGCGCGGGCGCGCATCGGACTTTTCCCGGGGGCGATTGAGCGTATTGACGATCGTAACCATGCAACTTACCTGTCGTTATTCCCTTGAAAGGTCAAGTCTCAAACCCAATTGCCAGCTATGTTCCAACTGCAGAACTCACAAGTGTTTCGAGCCGCTGCCGCGCCGTTTCGGACAGCGGCTGGGATTTGCGCGTTGCCTCATTCATCTGAACGGCCACCGTCACGGCCCGGGCGACAGGGATACCGTCCTGAAACACGCACTGGAAAAGCCTGAACGAACTTCGCCCGACTTCGCTCACGGCCGTGCCGATTTCAACATCCCCGGGCCAGTTGATTTCGGCCAGGAAATCGAGTTCCAGACGGGCGATCACGAAGGCAGCCCCCTCTCCGGCAAGCCCCTCTCGATAAAGCAGATCAACGCGGCCGGTTTCCAGAAACGTGGAAAAAACTGCGTTGTTCACATGACCCTGCCGGTCGGTGTCGCAGTAGCGCAGCTTGTCGCTCGTCCTGAGCGGAAACGCCTCGATCCCGGCCAAACTGGCATTCGCCGTCGTCACTTGAACATCTTCTTCCAGATGAACAGAAACAGGACGGCTCCCAGAACGGCGATGATCAGCCGGTCCAGGATCCCTCCGGTCACATTCAAATTCAGGATGGAGGCGAGTTCGCCCCCGATCAGCGCCCCGACGAGACCGACGACGAGGCTTCCAAGAAAGCCTCCCCGGCTGTTGAGCACCCTGTGGGCAACCGCGCCCGCGATGAGGCCGATGATAACCGTGATGATCAATCCCATCGCAGCAGTCTCCGCTATCAAATCAGGCCAGCAGCCGCGCGATCAGCACGACGACAATCGCACCGACGGCAGCCACGACGATTTCATTTACATAGGCATTTCCAAGGTTCAGATTTATCCCGGCAATCTTGAACAGGAAACCACCGACGAATGCACCGATCAGACCGGTGATGAGATACCGCACCAGTCCGCCACCGCCAACGATGACACTTGCGAGCCAACCGGCGACAATACCGATAACGATCCAGATCAGAATTGATTTTACGTCCATGACTGAAACCTCCCGTTAGTACAAAGCGGACAGCCTCACGTTAACGTAAATGCTGTCCGTGTCTTTAGTTCCCTACCAAATTCCAATCCGCGGAAAAGCCTACATGTTCAACACGCGGCCATACGCATCCAGCACGGATTCCTTCATCATTTCGGAGAGGGTCGGATGCGGGAACACCGTATGCATCAGATCCTCTTCCGTCGTCTCCAGATTCATGGCGACAACGTATCCCTGTATGAGTTCGGTCACTTCCGCGCCGACCATATGCGCACCGAGCAACTGACCGGTTTTCGCATCGAAGATTGTCTTGATTAGACCTTCCGGCTCGCCAAGAGCAATCGCCTTGCCGTTGCCGATGAACGGAAAGCGACCGACCTTGATGTCATATCCGGCTTCTTTCGCCTTCGGCTCGGTAAGACCGACAGAAGCGACCTGTGGATTGCAGTAGGTGCATCCCGGGATCATCGACTTGTCCATCGCGTGAACATCCTTGCCCGCGATCTTCTCCACACAGATCACGCCCTCATGCTCGGCCTTGTGCGCCAGCATCGGCGGACCCGCCACGTCGCCAATGGCATAGATACCCGGAACGTTGGTGCGGCCAAAACCATCGATCACGACGCAGCCCCGGTCGGTCTTGACGCCAAGATCCTCCAGACCGAGATTTTCGATGTTTCCAACAACTCCGACCGCGGAGATCAGCTTTTCCGCCTTCAGGTCCTGTTTCTTGCCGTCCTTGGTCTCGACCGTCGCAGTCACGCCGCCGGCGCCCTTTTTGACGGCCGAAACCTTGGCTTCGAGCAGGAACTTGATGCCCTGCTTCTCCATCATCTTTTTCGCCATGCCGGAGATTTCCGGATCCTCGACCGGCATGATGTTCCCCATCATCTCGATGACGGTCACATCAACTCCCATGGTGCGGTAGAAGGAGGCGAACTCGATGCCGATGGCACCGGACCCCATGACGATCAGCGACTTCGGCATCGCCGGCGGCACCATGGCCTCGAAATAGGTCCAGATGTCCTTGCCGTCCGGCTCGATACCCGGAATGGCGCGCGGGCGCGCACCTGTTGCCACGATGATGTGCTTGGCCTTGTAGACGCCCTCCCCCTTGGTGCCTTTCGGGGCCGGGTGCTGAGGTTCCATGGCCTTCTTGGCAGTCTTGGAAACAGTGACTTCACCCGCCTTGGTGACCTTGCCTTCTCCCCACAGGATATCGACCTTGTTCTTCTTCATGAGGAAGCCGATGCCGCCGTTGAGCTGACCGGACACTCCGCGTGAGCGCTTGACGACGGCACTGGCATCGAAGGAGATCTTCTCCGCGGACAGGCCGTAATCCCTGGCATTCTGCATGAAGTGGTAGATCTCGGCGGAACGAAGCAGCGCCTTGGTCGGTATGCATCCCCAGTTGAGGCAGATGCCGCCCATATGTTCCCGTTCGACGATTGCGGTCTTGAAGCCCAGCTGGGCGGACCGTATCGCGGTCACGTAACCGCCCGGACCGGATCCGATGATGATCACATCGTAGTTGGTATCAGCCATGGTGTGTTCCCCGGCGAAAGAAGTCATCGTTGACAACGGCGCGGCAGGGTGCCGCGCCGGAGAGCTGCATCAGACCAGCATGCTCATCGGATTTTCGATGTAGCCCCTGAACGCGCCAAGCACGGACGCGCCGAGGGCACCATCCACGCAACGGTGGTCGGTGGACAGGGTCACGCTCATGACGGTGGCGGCCGCCAGTTCGCCGGCTTTCACCACGGCTCGCTGTTCCCCGGCTCCGACAGCCAGAATGGTTGCATGCGGCGGGTTCACCACGGCTGAGAAGTTCTTCACACCCATCATGCCCATGTTGGAAACAGCCGTCGTTCCACCCTGGTATTCCTCGGGTTTCAGCTTGCGTTCCTTCGCCCGCTTGCCAAGATCCTTCATCTCGTTGGAGATAACGGAGAGCGGCTTTTCTTCCGCCCGCCGGATGATCGGCGTAATGAGGCCTCCCGGGATCGACACGGCGACTCCGACATCGGCATGCTTGTGCATCACCATGTCGCTATCGGTCCAGGATACGTTCGCATCGGGCACATCACGCAGCGACAGCGCCAGAGCCTTGATGATCATGTCGTTGACCGAGAGCTTGTAGGCGGGTTTGCCGTCCTTGTCCTTCGAAGCTGCCTCGTTGAGCTGCGCCCGCAGCGCCAGAAGCGCGTCCAGCTCGCAATCCACCGTGACGTAGAAATGCGGGATGGTCTGCTTGGATTCCGTCAGGCGCTTGGCGATGGTCTTGCGCATGCCGTCATGCGGCACGAGTTCGTAGGACCCTTCCTCGAAGAGTTTCAGCACCTGATCGGCAGACTGACCTGCCGCCGGGGCCGAAGCCGGCTTGGGAGCTTCCGCTGCAGCCGGTGCCGCCTTGCCGGTACCTGCGGCAAGCGCCGCCTCTATATCGCGCTTGACGATCCGCCCATGGGGGCCGGAACCGGACAAGGCCTTCAGGTCGAGACCATTCAGCTGGGCCAGACGGCGCGCCAGGGGGGATGAGAAAATCCGTTCTCCGCCCGAGGTTTTCGGTGCGGGGACCGGATCGCTCACAGCCTTGCCACCGGCTTCCGCGGCCGGCGCGCTTTCGACAACCGCCTGAACCTTGTCTGCACTTGGCGCCGCAGCAGATGCGCCGCCGCCACCTGAGGTATCGATTGCTCCTGCGTCCTCACCGTCTTCCAGAAGAACGGCGATCAGCGCGTTGACCTTTACCCCGGCAGTGCCTTCGGACACGACGATCTTGCCGACCGTGCCTTCGTCCACAGCTTCCACTTCCATCGTGGCCTTGTCGGTTTCTATCTCGGCGATGACATCGCCCGCGGAAACCTTGTCGCCTTCCTTGACCAGCCACTTGGCCAGGTTGCCCTCCTCCATGGTCGGAGAAAGGGCCGGCATGGTGATATTGATTGGCATGTCCGTCTCCCGCGCCTCAGGCTGTATAGGTTACGGCTTTGACCGCATCGATGACTTCACCGACATTCGGCAGCGCCAGCTTTTCCAGATTCGCCGCATAGGGCATCGGAACGTCCTTGCCGGTCACGCGTGCAATCGGCGCATCGAGATAGTCGAACGCCTTTTCCTGGACCTGGAAAGCGATTTCCGACGAGACCGAACACATCGGGAAAGCTTCTTCCACGGTAACGAGACGGCCTGTCTTGCGCACCGACGCCAGAACCGTATCGATATCCAGCGGACGGATCGTGCGCAGGTTGACGACTTCCGCCGAGATCCCCATTCCGGCCAGCTCTTCTGCAGCCTTCATGGCGTAGGTCATACCGATGCCCCAGGACACCAGCGTCACATCTGTTCCGCCGCGCTCGACCTTTGCCTTGCCGATCGGCAGGACAAAATCCTCTATGTCAGGGATCTCGAAAGAGTGCCCGTAAAGGATTTCGTTTTCCAGGAAAATGATCGGATTCGGATCACGGATTGCGGCCTTCAAAAGCCCCTTGGCGTCCGCAGCCGAATAAGGCTGGATGACCTTTAGACCCGGCACATGCGCGAACCAGGCGGCATAATCCTGCGAGTGCTGCGCACCGACACGGGCAGCCGCACCGTTCGGGCCGCGGAATACGATCGGCGCGCCCATCTGGCCGCCGGACATATACAACGTCTTGGCGGCGGAGTTGATGATCTGGTCCATCGCCTGCATGGCGAAGTTGAAGGTCATGAATTCGACGATCGGGCGAAGTCCCGCCATGGCCGCGCCGACACCGAGGCCCGCAAAACCATGTTCGGTGATCGGCGTATCGATCACGCGCTTGTCGCTGAACTCGTCCAGAAGGCCCTGAGTGATCTTGTAGGCGCCCTGATATTCGGCAACCTCCTCACCCATGACGAAGACATCCGTATCGCGGCGCATTTCTTCCGCCATCGCATCCCGCAGGGCTTCGCGCACCGTGGAGCTCTTCATCGCGGTGCCTGTCGGAACCTCCGGATCTTCCGCCGTTTCCGGGGCCGGAGCTTGAGGCGTCGGTGCGTCGGCGACAGCCGGAGCACTCGGCGCTTCCGACTTGGCCGGTGCAGCATTGGCAGCCGGCGCGGAAGCCGCAACGTCTATTGCGCTTGCATCTTCACCCTCGGCCAGAAGGATAGCGATCTTTTCATTGACCTTGACGGCATCGGTGCCTTCGGCGACCAGTATCTTGCCGAGCGTGCCTTCATCGACCGCTTCGACTTCCATGGTGGCCTTATCGGTTTCAATTTCGGCGATCACATCGCCTGCGCTTACGGTATCGCCTTCTGACTTCAGCCATTTGGCGAGTTTACCTTCTTCCATTGTCGGCGAGAGAGCCGGCATCAAAATGTCGATCGGCATGATATACCCCCGCTTTAAATCAAGATATCGGTGTAAAGTTCAGACGCATCCGGTTCCGGATCTGTCTGCGCGAATTCGGCCGCTTCCGCGACACGCGCCCGGACATCCTTGTCGATGCCCTTCAGATCGTCTTCGGACGCCCATTCCTTCTCGATGAGGCGCTTGCGCACCTGCTCGATCGGGTCATGCTCGGTACGCATCTTCTGAACTTCGTCCTTGGAGCGGTACTTCGCCGGGTCGGACATGGAATGACCGCGATAACGGTAGGTGATCATCTCCAGTATGTAGGGGCCCTTGCCGGAGCGGCACCATTCCAGAGCCTTCGCACCCGCTGCGCTGACGGCACGCACGTCCATGCCATCGACCTGCTCGCCGGGAATGCCGAAGGATTCACCGCGCTTGGAGAGATCGGTCGTTGCCGAAGCACGGGCAACGCTGGTTCCCATGCCGTATTTGTTGTTCTCGATCACGTAAACGACCGGCAGCTTCCACAGCTCGGCCATGTTGAAACTCTCGTATACCTGGCCCTGATTGGACGCACCGTCGCCGAAGAACGCCATCGCGACATTACCGTTCTCACGGTACTTGTTGGCGAATCCGAGCCCCGTGCCGAGCGGCACCTGCGCCCCGACGATACCGTGACCGCCGTAGAAGTGCTTCTCCTTGGAAAACATGTGCATCGAGCCGCCCTTGCCTTTCGACAAGCCGCCACGGCGCCCGGTCAGTTCGGCCATGACACCTTTCGGATCGAGGTCCATTGCCAGCATGTGACCGTGGTCACGGTAACCCGTGATCATCTGGTCACCGTCCTTCTTGGCCATCTGCAGGCCGACGACAACGGCTTCCTGGCCGATGTACAAATGACAAAATCCGCCGATAAGGCCCATGCCGTACAATTGTCCGGCTTTTTCCTCAAATCGGCGGATCAAAAGCATTTCGCGGTAAGCGTGAAGTTCCTGGTCCTTATCGAACTCGGCGATCGCAGGCTCGGCCTTCTTGGCGGAGCTGCGGGTCCGGCTGGTGCTCTTGGAGCTAGCGGAGGTGGTCTTTGATGTTGCGGCCATTACCCTCATCTCGACGTGGCGTTTCCCCTAAGACGTGTAGCAGCAACTTATCCTGTTGCTGCTGTCAATCCAATCCATCTATCTCGCAGCGCGATATCCAGATACATTGTTGTATCCGTTGATGGAATTAATTTTTAACTGGATATAGGTTAAGGCGAGATTATAAACTGAAATTCAGTTTACTTCATAACGGTGACCTGGCCTCAGGACGACCAGTTCGTTGCTGTGCACCACGTTCAGGTTGAGCCGGGCCCGTTCGTCCAGCATATCGGGATCGAGGCTCTCCGGACGCAGCAGGCTGACGCGTGCATGAAGCTCCCGCCGCTTGGCCGCAAGTGCTTCAAGTTCGGTTTCCAGCTCCGACACCTGCCGCTCGATCATGGCGCGACCGACCAGTCCCAATTCGCCATTCATGGCATGAAAGCCGAAATAGCCGAGCGCTGCAATGGCTATTGCAGGCGTGATCAACCGGCGGAATACGGACTTTTTTCTCTGACGCGTGGCTGCTCGGGGCACTCTTGGACCTTAACGCTGAACTCGTGGTCTCTTTATCCCGATACTATGCGGCCTTAGGTTTAATAGAGTCTTGAGAAAGCCGTTCAAATGCACGCAAATATTGTGAACGGCCTGGAGCACCGCCGTGAATTCGATGAAGTCCCAGCGCAGGGAAATGGTTCTCCGACAGCTTGAAGGCCGCGATATCCGGGATAAACGCGTCCTGGACGCCATGCGCAAGGTCCCCCGGCACCTTTTCGTGCCCGCCGCGCAAAAGGCAGCGTCCTACAATGACGGCCCATTGCCGATCGGTTTCGGGCAGACCATTTCCCAACCCTATATCGTCGCGCTGACGTGCCAATTGCTGGACCTTACCGGCCCAGCAAAGTGCTGGAAATCGGTGCGGGCTGCGGCTACGCCGCTGCTGTACTGGCGGAACTTGCGCAAGAGGTCATCACGATCGAGCGCATGCCGGAACTGGCTGATCTCGCCAGGGCGAATCTCATCAAAGCGGATCATCCCGATGTTCGCGTGATCTGTGCCGACGGCAGCCTGGGATGTCCAGTTGAAGCTCCCTTCGACGCTATCGCCGTCGCAGCCGGAGCACCGGCTCCTCCAGATCAACTCAAACAGCAGCTGAATATCGGCGGGCGTCTGGTTGTTCCGGTCGGCTCTAGCAGCCGGCATCAGGAGCTTTTGAGAATAACACGCCTGTCAGACACGGACTACGAGACGATATCTGCGGGCGAGGTCACCTTCGTGCCGTTGGTGGGCGCGCAAGGCTGGCCGGACGAAGGTCACTGAGCGAAGCCGATTCTCCGTTGTAGAGAGTTTCCAGCCGTCTGAGTTCTAAGCCGCCGCCAGCCGCGCCAGCTTGGTCAGAACCGTCGCCGTGCCCTTGAGCCGGTCATCCGTCTTCTCCCAGTCCCGCGTCAGAACAACCTTCTGGTCCGGCCGGATCTTGGCCAGCACGCCCTGCTCGGCAATATAGGAAACAAGCCCGGCCGGATTGGCGAATTCGCTGTTGCGGAAGGTGATGACGATGCCCTTCGGTCCGGCATCCACCTTTTCGATATTCGCCTTTCGGCAAAGCCCCTTGATGTAGACGATCTTGAGAAGATGCTGAACCTCGTCCGGCAGCGGGCCGAAACGGTCGATCAGCTCCGCGCCGAAGGCATCGATTTCTTCCGCTTCGCTCACATCACCAAGGCGCCGGTAGAGCTGCAGCCGCAGTTGCAGGTCGGCGACATAGCTCTCCGGAATCAGGACCGGCGTGCCTATATTGATCTGCGGAGACCACTGCTCTTCACCGGCTTCGACACCGCCGTCCTTCAACTGGGCGACCGCTTCCTCCAGCATCTGCTGGTAAAGCTCAAAGCCGACTTCCTTGACGTGGCCCGACTGTTCCTCACCGAGCAGGTTCCCTGCCCCGCGGATGTCCAGGTCATGGCTGGCGAGCTGGAAGCCCGCGCCGAGCGTTTCGAGCGACTGCAGCACCTTCAGCCTGCGCTCCGCCGTCGCCGTCAGCGTCTTGTTCGCCGGAACGGTGAACAGCGCATAGGCGCGGGTTTTGGAGCGCCCGACACGTCCGCGCAATTGATAGAGCTGCGACAGGCCGAACATATCTGCCCGATGAACAATCAGCGTGTTCGCCGTGGGAATATCCAGACCGGACTCCACGATCGTGGTCGAGAGCAGAACATTGTACTTGCCTTCGTAGAAGGCGTTCATCACGTCCTCAAGCTCTGTCGGTGGCATCTGGCCATGGGCCACCGCAACCTTGAGCTCGGGAACGTTTTCAGCAAGAAATTCGCGCCGCTCCGCCAGATCCGCCAGCCGTGGACAGACATAAAAACTCTGGCCGCCCCGGTAGTGTTCCCGCAGCAGGGCTTCGCGCACCACCAACGGGTCGAAGGGCGAAACGAAGGTGCGCACGGCAAGCCGGTCCACCGGCGGCGTCGCGATAAGCGACAGTTCACGCACGCCTGTCAGCGCCAGCTGCAGTGTTCTCGGAATGGGTGTCGCGGACAAGGTCAGCACATGGACGTCCGACTTCAGTTCCTTCAGCCGTTCCTTGTGTTTCACGCCGAAATGCTGTTCCTCATCAATGATCAGCAGGCTGAGGTCACGGAACTGGATCGATTTACCAAGCAGTGCATGGGTGCCGATCACGATATCGACGGAGCCGTCCGCGAGACCCTTCTTGGTCTCGGTGAGCTGCTTTGCCGGGACGAGACGCGAAGCATGGGCGACGTTGATCGGCAGACCGTGAAAACGTTCGGAAAACGTCTTGAAGTGCTGGCGCGCCAGAAGCGTCGTTGGCACGACCACCGCCACCTGGCGGCCGGACATGGCCGTGAGGAACGATGCGCGCAACGCGACTTCTGTCTTTCCGAACCCGACATCCCCGCAGACCAGCCTGTCCATAGGCCGGCCGGAGGAAAGATCGTCAAACACCGCATCGATTGCGGAGAGCTGATCGTCCGTCTCTTCATAGGGAAAGCGCGTTGAGAATTCGTCATAGACCCCTTCCGGGGTCTCCACCACAGGCGCGGTTTTCAGCGCACGCGCGGCGGCCGTCTTGATCAGTCCGTCGGCGATTTCCAGAATGCGTTTCTTGAGCTTCGCCTTGCGCGCCTGCCAGGCGCCGCCGCCCAGCTTGTCGAGCTGGGCTTCCTGGTCTTCAGACCCGTAGCGGGACAGCAGCTCGATATTTTCAACCGGCAGATACAGCTTGTCGCCGCCCGCATATTGCAGTTCCAGACAGTCATGCGGTGCCCCGACAGCCTCGATGGTCTTCAGCCCGATGAAACGGCCGATACCGTGTTCGAGATGGACGACCAGATCTCCTTCCGAAAGACCAGTTGCCTCGGTGATGACATTGGCGCCCTTGGCTTTCCGGCGCGATTTGCGCACCAGCCGGTCACCCAGAATGTCCTGTTCACCTATGAAGGCGATGTCCTTGAGCTCGAAGCCGTGTTCGATCCCCAGAATGCACAGGCCGGAGGTATCCTTCGGAAGCGCCTCGACTTGCGTGAGTGTATCGACCTGCCTCACCGATCCGAGACCGTGATCGTCAAGGATCTGTCCAAGCCGGTCCCGGGAGCCTTCAGACCAGCAGGAAATGACGGTCTTCTTGCCTGTCTTCTGCAAATCGCGCACATGAACGGTCAGCGCATCGAAGATGTTTATATCACCGGCGGCGCGCTCGGCGGCAAAACTGCGACCTTGACGGCCACCGAGTTCTACGACTGTCTTTCCGCTTCCCGGAGGCGGCGTAAACGGATCGAGGGCAGCGCTCGCACGATCGGCGATTGCTGCCGTCCATTCCTGCTCGGTGATGTAAAGACTGCCGGGAGTAACCGGCATATAAGGCACTGTACCGGCCGCCGATCCCATTTCGCGCGCGTCCTGCCGGGCCTTGTAATACTCGGTGACCTGCTCGAAGCGCTCGTGCGCCGCGTCCGATACATTGGTATCGAGCACCAGAGGCGCGTCGCCGATATAGTCGAACAGCGTTTCCAGCTTGTCGTGAAAAAGCGGCAGCCAGTGCTCCATACCGGCATAGCGGCGCCCTTCGCTGATCGACTGATAAAGCACATCTTCCCGGCTCGCCGCGCCGAAATTTGCCAGATAGGACCGGCGGAAGCGGGAGATTGCTTCTTCCGAGAGGACCACTTCGCTCATCGGCACCAGATCGAGCCGCTTGAGTTGCCGGGACGTTCTCTGGGTCTCGGCATTGAAGGACCTGATCGACTCCAGCGTGTCACCGAAGAAGTCCAGGCGAACCGGTTCTTCGGCTCCCGGCGCGAACAGGTCGACGATACCGCCGCGGACGGCATATTCGCCAGTCTCGCGCACTGTCGGCGTGCGTGAAAAACCGTTCATCTCCAGCCAGTTGGAAATGGCCGCCATGTCGATCTGGTTGCCCGGAGCCATGGAGAAGGTCTGTTCGGCCATAAAAGACCGCTCTGGCACCCGCTGTGTGGCGGCATTCAGCGTGGTCAGAAGTATGGTCTTCTTGCCGCGATCGATACCGCGGGCAAGTTGTCCCAACGCCAGAAGCCGTCGCGCACTGATGGCCGAATTGGGCGAGACCCGATCATAGGGCAGGCAGTCCCAGGCAGGAAGCTGCAGGACTTCGGCATCGGGGTCGAAAAAACTCAGCGCTTCGCTGACCATCGCCATGCGGGTGGCGTCACGGGCGACAAACACGAGCGCCAGGCCCTTCGCCCCGCTTTCGGCCAGAAGTCGCGCCAGTGCATAGCTTTCAGCCCCATCGGGCACGCCGGCCAGCGTGACGTTGGCCTGGTCTTTGAGCAGGCTGTCAAACACGGATGTCGGTCCTTGTTGGTATTATGTGACGTTTCCGGCAGCCCCGGAAATCTTGTGATAGGCAATGATCCGGCGGTAAAGCGGACCGTCCCACTCGCCGGGCAGAGGCGTGCGGCCGGTCATCCAGGCATAAAGGTCCTGATCGTTGGCCGTCAGAAGATGCTCAAGTTCGCGGATCTCGTCTGCTGACAACCTGTCGATCTCGGCATCGGCAAAGCCACCGAGCAGAAGATCCATCTCCTTCATCCCCCGGTGCCAACACCTGAACAGGATCTTTTTGAGCCTCGGGTTTCGTGCCTTGGAGGTTGTATCGGTGTTGCTGCCGGAGGGCTCGGACATGAAAAACCTAACTGGAGCTGATGGGCGGTCCTCGAAAGACAGTCTTCTTCTTGACAGGAGTACCGGCCTGAGAACGATCTTGGCGGATATATAACGCCAGTGCTCCGGCTTGTCAGCGTCCAAGTTCACATAATGTTCCGATTGTTGCGCGTCATGGCGGCTTCATGGCAGAACTAGAGCGCAGACTCACGAATGAGGATGAGTTCGCCCCCTGGAGGAACTTCGAAAGATTCCACCGCCCTGCCCGCTGACTTTCAAAGGTTTTGACGCCAAACATGCGCCCGCCGGTCCTTGATCCCCTGTTTGCTCCCGTCTCGACGCTTCCCGGGATCGGACCGAAAATCGCGAAACTTGTATCCGGACTGGTCGGAAATCAGCCGGAGCGGGATTCGACCGTTGCCGATCTTCTGTTTCACTTGCCCCATAGCCTGATCGACCGGCGCCACACGCCCGGGATCGCCTATTCTGAAAATGGTGACATCGTAACCCTGGACGTCACAATCGGCCGGCACATGGCCCCGCCCCGCAATTCCCGGGCGCCTTACCGCATTTCCGCCCACGACGAGACGGGACAGATCACCTTCGTTTTTTTCCACTCGCGCCTGGACTGGCTGCAGAAAACATTTCCCGAAGGAGAAAGACGGATCGTTTCCGGCAAGGTCGAATGGTTCAATGAGCGCCCGCAGATGGTTCATCCGGATTATTCGCTCAAGCCGGATGAAGCCGAGCAGATGCCGACAATCGAACCGGTCTATCCGCTGACGGCGGGTCTGGCCGCCAAGACACTGCAAAAAGCCGTGAAAGCCGCATTGGACAAGGTCCCCCAACTGCCGGAATGGCTGAATGAACCCTACCTGCACAAGACAGGATGGCCGGAATTCGCAGACGCCCTCCGGACGGTGCACCTGCCAAAGGAGCGCAGCGACATCGAGCCTGCGTCCCCTTACGTGCAGCGTCTTGCCTATGACGAACTGCTGGCGAGTCAGCTCGCCCTTGCGATGGTCAGGGCTCATATGCGTACGCTTGGCGGAATTGTCCGCGCGCCGAGCGGAGCCATGCAGGACGCGGTGATCGATGCACTGCCGTTTCAGCTCACCGGCAGCCAGCAAACAGCGATCCGGGAAATCAACGAGGATCTTGCCACACCGGTGCGCATGCTGAGACTGCTTCAGGGGGATGTCGGATCCGGCAAGACCGTCGTTGCCCTCGCCGCTCTTGCACAGGTCATTGAAACCGGCGCCCAGGGCGCGCTGATGGCGCCGACAGAGATTCTCGCCCGCCAGCATTTAGCCTCCATGGCGCCACTCTGCGAAAAAGCCGGCATTCGCCTCGCTCTGATGACCGGCAAGGACAGTCAGAAGGACAGACGTCTGAGGCAGGCGCAACTGGATGCAGGCGAGATCGACCTTGTTGTCGGCACCCATGCCCTGTTTCAAGGGACCGTGACCTTCCGGAACCTCGGCCTTGTCGTCGTCGATGAACAACACAGGTTCGGCGTCCACCAGCGCCTCGCGCTTTCGTCGAAGGGCCAGGGTGTCGACGTTCTCGTCATGACGGCCACGCCGATCCCGCGCACCCTGGTGCTGACGTGTTTCGGCGACATGGACGTCTCGAAATTGACCGACAAGCCCGCGGGTCGAAAACCCGTCGCAACCGTATCCGTGTCACTGGACCGGCTTGACGAAATCATCACGCGGGTCGGCGCGGCCGTAGCCGAGGGACAAAAGGTCTATTGGGTATGCCCGCTCGTTGAGGAATCCGAAAAGATAGACCTGGCCGCTGTCGAAGACCGGCACCGGGTTCTGGAACACATCCTTGGACAGCGGGTTGCCCTGGTTCACGGGCGGATGAGCGCCGATGAAAAGGATGCCGCCATGTCGGACTTCAAATCCGGCGCATGCAAAATCCTTGTCGCAACCACAGTGATAGAGGTCGGGGTCGATGTGCCGGATGCCACCATTATCGTGATTGAACACGCGGAACGCTTCGGACTTGCCCAGCTTCACCAGTTGAGGGGGCGTGTCGGCCGCGGCGACAAGCCTTCCTCCTGTGTGCTGCTCTACAAAGGCCCGCTCGGTGAAACCGCCCGCGCGCGCCTCAACATCATGCGCCAGACAAACGACGGCTTTCTGATTGCAGAGGAAGACCTGAAGTTGCGCGGCGGAGGTGAAATCCTCGGCACCCGGCAATCGGGAACGCCCGGTTTCAGGATCGCCAGGGCGGAGGATCACGCCGACCTGATGGAAGTCGCCCGCGACGATGCCCGGTTGATCCTGGAAACCGATCCGGATCTCAACTCGGACCGCGGCAAGGCCCTCCGCTGCCTGCTCTATCTTTTTGGACGCGACGCCGCCATCCGCCTTTTGCGAGCCGGCTGATCAGGCGTCTTCGGACGTTCTCATCTTTTCCAGTTGCGAAGGATCGGCAATCGCGTCTTCCAGGATATCCGGGTATTTCGGACTGACGAGGCCTGCTGAAATCACCAGCTTGGCGGCATCTTCAACGCTCATGTTGAGTTCGACGACATCTTCCTTCGGAACAAACAACAGGAACCCGGAAGTAGGATTCGGAGTGGTCGGCAGAAAGACGGAGACCGTTTCCGCCGCATCTTTCAGCCGTCTGGCGACTTCCCCCTTGGTGTCGGTGGAAATGAACACTATGGCCCACAGCCCCCGTCGCGGGTACTCGATCAGCGCAGCCTTGGTGAAACTGCTGCCTCGCTGATCAAGTACTGTCTCAAAGATCTGCTTCAAGCCATTGTATATATTACGAACCAATGGCATACGGCCGACAATATTTTCACCGATCGAGATAAGGCTGCGACCGAGAAAATTGGCAGCGAGGAAGCCGACGATGGTCAGGACGAAGAAAGCGACGATCAATCCGAAACCCGGAATGGGAAACGGAAGATAGGTGTCGGGATTGTAAATCTTCGGCACGAAGGGCTTAACCCAGCCGTCAACCCATTTGATGATCGTCCAGGTCAGCCACAGGGTAATTCCGATGGGACCGGTGATCACCAGGCCGGTCAGGAAATAGTTGCGCACACGCGTGGCCGCCCCGGGGCGATGGGCTTTCATCTGCGGTTCGTCTGATTTATGTTTGTTTCGGCTCATGGGTGAAACCCGCTCGAAGTCCTTTTGACGTTTGTCTTTTCACCAGACCGCACTTAGATAATCATCTTAAGCCCGGTGCGGTATCCTTCGCATGATTTATTTTTCAGCGATTTACCCGAAATTTGCCGGAATCGGAGGCAGACTTGCGGCGCACCACATTCAAAATCCTCGGAACCGGATTTGCGGGGATTGGAATTGCCGGTGCGTTTTTGCCGATCCTGCCGAGTACCATCTTTTTCATCCTGGCGGCAGCCTGTTTCGCCCGTTCCTCGCCGGAACTCGAAAAAAGATTGCTGAACCATCCAGTCTTCGGCCCACCGGTTATCGCCTGGCGGGAGCACGGCGCGATCCCGGTCAAGATCAAGATGGTCGCATTTGTAGGCATGGTCTTCGGCTATGCGGTGTTCTATTTGACCGTCCAACCCGGCCTGTGGCTGGCCTTGCTCGTCGCAGTCTTCATGACAGGATCGGCCATCTACGTTCTCAGCCGCCCCTCCGGGCCGGACAGCAACGGATCTAATTGTCCGGAATGAGCCGTTTTCCAAGCGGCACCGCGGCTTCCTCGGCATATCCGAGCTGTTCGTAGAACCGTTTCACACCTTCGTTTCCCTTGCGAACGAACAGGTTTACCTTGGGACAGCCAAGCCCAAGGAGAAAGTCTTCGCAGTGGGCCATGAGCATTTGCCCGAGGCCTCCTACCTGATGCGCCGGATCGACACTTAGATAATAGATCGATCCGCGATGGCCGTCATAGCTGACCATCACCGATCCGATGACCTTCTCGTTCAGCAAGAGCACCGGGAAAGCGCCGTTTCGATCCGCAAGCTTGCGATCGATATCCCTGTCGGGGTCGTTCCAGGGCCGGATCAGGCCGCATTTCTCCCACAGGGCGATAACCTCACCCCGAAACCGTTCCTCGAACGGGACGATCCTGGGCCCTTCTTCCTCACCCATCTTTTATTCCACCGTCACAGACTTTGCCAGATTGCGCGGCTGATCCACGTCGGTCCCCATGAAGACGGCCGTATGATAGGCAATCAACTGCACGGGAAGCGCGTAGATGATCGGCGCAACGATATCGGACATCTCCGGCATGATCACGACGCTCTGCGCCGCATTGCCGCTCTCGGAAGCCCCAAGTGTATCCGTGATGAGGACGATCCGGCCACCGCGGGCAGCAACTTCCTGCATGTTGGAGACGGTTTTTTCGAAGATGGCGTCATGCGGCGCGATGACAAAAACCGGCATATTTTCGTCTATCAGGGCAATTGGCCCGTGCTTGAGTTCACCGGCTGCGTAACCTTCCGCGTGAATGTAGGAAAGCTCTTTGAGTTTCAGCGCGCCTTCCAACGCAAGTGGATAGCTGGTCGAGCGCCCGAGGTAGAGCGCGTCGGCCGCTTTTGACAGAGGCTGCGCCAGTTTCTCAATGTCTGTCTCCGCGGCAAGCGCTTTCAAGGCAAGGCTCGGCACTTCGGTGAGCTCTGCAACCAGTTCCCGTTCCTTTTCGGCCGAAAGCACACCGCGCTCCCTGCCCGCCTGCAGCGCAAGAGCCGCCAGAACAGCGAGCTGACAGGTGAACGCCTTTGTAGAGGCAACGCCGATCTCCGGTCCGGCAATTGTCGGAAAAACCATGTCCGATTCGCGCGCGATGGTGCTTTCCGGCACGTTGACGATCGCACCGATAGCCGCCCCGTTTTCCTTGCAATAACGTAGCGAGGCCAGCGTGTCGGCGGTTTCTCCGGACTGGGAAATGAACAGCGCAGAATCTTTTTCGCTCACCGGCGTTTCGCGGTAACGGAACTCACTGGCGACGTCGATCTCAACCGGCAGGCGGGCGTATTTCTCAAACCAGTACTTCGAGACCAGTCCCGCCAGATAAGCCGTTCCGCATGCAGTGATGATCAGGCGTGACAGGTGCCTGAAGTTCAGATGCTCCGCACCGGCTACCATGGCCTGGTTCGTGCTGTAGTCGAAATAGCGCGACAGCGTGTGTCCGAGAACTTCCGGCTGTTCATGGATTTCCTTGGCCATGAAGTGCTTGTAGTTGCCTTTGTCCATCAGGCTGGAGATAACCGCTGACTTTGCTTCCGGACGCTCGACGGGCTGGTTACCCTGATCGAATATCCTGACGCCGGATCGGGTAATCACGGCCCAGTCGCCTTCCTCCAGATAGGTGATACGATCCGTGAAGGGAGACAGGGCAATTGCGTCCGACCCGAGGAACATTTCACCGTCACCATGGCCGATAGCAAGGGGAGAGCCTTTGCGGGCACCGATCAGCAGATCGTCCTCACCGGCAAAAAGCATCGCAAGCGCGAAAGCGCCCTTCAGGCGCGGCAGGACCGATGCAACCGCGTCCTGAGCGGACAGACCTTTCAACATCGCGAGATTGATCAGATGCGCAACGACTTCCGTGTCCGTATCCGTATCCAGCACGGCACCGGCTTCAACGATCTCCTCGCGAAGCTCAAGGAAGTTTTCAATGATCCCATTGTGAACCACTGCAACGGCCCCCGCCTGATGCGGATGGGCATTGCAAACAGTTGGAGCGCCGTGGGTTGCCCACCGGGTATGGCCGATGCCGGAGTGCCCTTCCAGAGGTGTTTTTTCAAGCACCGCCTCAAGGTTTCGAAGCTTGCCTTCCGCACGGCGCCGGACGAGCGCACCATCGACGAGAGTGGCAACGCCCGCGGAATCATATCCCCGGTACTCCAGCCGTTTGAGGGAATCCACGATACGCGGAGCAGCCTCGACCTTGCCAAGAACACCTACAATTCCACACATGAAAAAAACCTTTTGAAATGACACCCCATCGACCGCAATGGCTTAGACGACAGCGCGGCCGATACTGAAATCAAACCCTGTTTCAGAACGTGACAGAAGACTGATGTTCTTGAATCGTATTCACGATTTTTCGTCTTTTTCCGCCCGAAGCCGCTTGCGCAGATCTTTTGCTCCGCTGTCCCGGACAACCTGTCGAGAGCGGCCGAATGCCAGAGCATCATGCGCCACGTCGTCGGTGATGACACTTCCGGCCGCCACGAATACGCCATCGCCAAGTTTCACAGGAGCAACCAGCGTGGAGTTGGAGCCGACGAAACTGCCCGCGCCTATCTCGGTTTTGTGTTTCAGGAAACCGTCGTAATTGCAGGTAATCGTGCCTGCACCGATATTCGATTTGGCCCCGACCCTGGCATCACCGATATAGCTGAGGTGGTTGGCCTTGGCGCCAGTCTCGAACGTCGCGTTCTTGACTTCGACGAAATTCCCGATGCGTGTATCGGCTCCCAGAACGGCTCCGGGACGCAGACGGGCATAGGGCCCAACAACGCTTCCGGCTCCCACAACCGCCCCTTCCAGATGACTGAACGCGCGGATTTGCGCCCCGCTCGTAACTTTTACACCGGCCCCGAAAACGACATTCTGTTCGACAATCACATCCGCTTCCAGCTGCGTGTCATGGGAAAAGAAGACGGTTTGCGGCGCAAGAAGCGTGCAGCCGTTGTCCATTGCGGACCGGCGCATTCTGTCCTGGAAATCAGCTTCGCAGGAAGCGAGCTGCGCGCGTGTGTTGATGCCCTGTGTTTCGCTCTGCGAGCCGGTAACCGAAACCACACTCAGCCCGCGCCCATTCGCGATTTCAACGGCATCGGTGAGGTAATACTCGCCCTTGGCATTATCGTTGCCAATCGCTTCGAGCAGAGAAAGTGCGTGTGCTCCTGAAAATCCCATGATGCCGGAGTTGCAAAAGGTGATCCTGCGCTCCTCGTCCGAAGCGTCTTTTTCCTCACGGATGGCAACCAGGCGACCGTTTTCCGTCAATAGCCGCCCGTATCCGAACGGGTTGCCGGTTTCGAATCCGAGAACCGCCAGATCGGCGCCCGCGGCCAGGGCCTGACGGACTTTCGCAACCGTTTCCGGTGTCACCAGCGGTGTATCACCGAAGAGTACGAGAACATCGTCCGCGTTCAGCTCAAGCGACGGCTTCGCGGCAAGTGCCGCATGCGCGGTGCCGAGCCGGTCATGTTGAACATAACAGCGTGCATGGGGGGCCTGTTGACCGATAAAGTCTTGCAGCGTTGATGCTTCCGGCCCGATGACCACGGAAACTTTCTCAGACCCAGCTGTCTGGAGCGCATTCAGGACGTGCCCGACCATCGGCAATCCGCCAATCTCATGCATGACTTTTGGCAGGTCGGACTTCATCCGCGTTCCCAGACCGGCGGCAAGGAGGATCGAGAGGCAAGAACGGGATGTCATGAAAGGTCCTGTGTCGGAAAAGCAGGCTCAGCGGGATCAATTTATGCTCTATATGCCCCGATCCACAGAACATTGAAAGATCTGTCTGCCTGCACGCGACGGTTTGCGTTTCGTTAACCATAATTAACGATTGTTACGCTACCATTGTTCAGATTCGCCAACAGGATTCGGGAAACAGGCGTCTTGTACGAACCGCTGCCAAAACTGACGTTACGGGAGATGATCCGGGAAACGTTCACGCCCTCGCGTGTCGGCCTGTTGTCATGGGCGTTTGCAGCAGTGGTCATGGGAACCGTCGGCCTCGCCTCCTTCCAGTTCGGCGGTCAGGCGATGCTGTCATCGTCCAAAAGGATGCTGACCGGCACCTTCACGCTGCCTCCCGGAGGAGATGTTGCGACGACAGCCTCCATCAGATCCGTCGGCACATCGACACCGGTGGAAATCATGCGGTTGCCCGGAAACGCAGCTTATGATGATGCTTCCGGCCTGACCCGCAGCCAGATCGAAGTGCTTCAGCGCGAAATCGTCGTCCTGCGCCGCCGGCTGAGCGCCTTGTCGGAACAGAACCTAGCCTATTCAAGCCGCATTGCCGCGCTCGAACAAGAAGTGACGGAAACCAGAAGCTCCGCAACAGCGCATTCCGCTCCCGGCAGTACCAAGACCCCGCCCCGCCCGGGGGTGATCGTTACAAAAGCAGCACCGGACGGCGCCCCCCGCAAGAGCGCTTCACGACAGACAGTCCCTAAACCGGTCGCAAAAGCAGAGGCATCCCGTCCGGAGACAGCCAACGCGTCCAGTGCCGTACAGACGGCGCCCGCAGAGCTGCAGACCTTGCGGACTTCCCCGGAAGCCATGCCACGCCGGATCAGTATCTACCGCGCTCCGGAACCGGCGGTGCCTTTGCCCGATATCGGCATCAACACTCAGGAGCCGGTGCGTATGGTCGCCCTGCCCGATGCTGCCGGCACTCCGCAGACAACGGGCTCCATCCCTCCGCAAAGCGTCATGCCGCCTCCGGAAGCCTTCAACGCCACGCCCACCAGCCCGCAGCCGATGATCGTTGCCCCTACCTACCCTGCGGACAAGCCCAGGAGCAGAGGAGGAAGTCAGGTCAAGCGTAGCGATTTCGGCGCCTTGATCGGTCATTTCGAAACGGAGGCTGCCGCAGCTGCTGCCTGGGCGAGGTTCAAGGACCAGAACCGGGACCGGGTGCACAACCTGCAGCCTCTGCTCAGCAGTCAACTGGACGAAAAAGGTGGAATCGCTCTCATAGTGGGTCCTTTCGCAAACGCCGCCGACGCTGCCGTCGCATGCGTGCGTATGCTCGAAGTCACAGCGTTGTGCCATCCGACCATATTCGCCGGCGAGACCCTGGTGACGGCAGCGGAATTCCCCAACACTGCATTCTGACCGTAAAAAAGCCTCGTGTGACGGACTGGTTCTTCCAACCGCCCGCATAAGGCTATCCGAGTGTCTGCAGCGCGGGAAACGTCTCCAGAAGCCAATACGACAGGACTGCGATCTGACCGGTCAGAAACATGATTCCGGTCAGCACAAGGACACCTCCCATCGCCTTTTCGACCGTTCCCATATGTTTGCGAAAACGCTTCATGAATTTCAGAAACGGGCCTGCAAAAAGTGCAGCCAGCAGAAAGGGAACACCGAGCCCCAGCGCATAGGCGCTCAACAGCAAGGCCCCCTGTGAAACCGTTTCCTCGCTCCCCGCGACAAACAGGATTGCCGCCAGGACCGGACCTATACACGGCGTCCAGCCAAATCCGAACGCCAGCCCGATGACATAGGCACCAAGTGGACCTGCGGGTTTCCTGTCGACATGAATACGGGCCTCCCGGTACAGGAAACCAATTCTGAAGACGCCCAGGAAATGCAGGCCCATGATGATGATCGCGGCACCGGCGATATAGCCCAGATAATCCAGATAGGCACGAATGACCTGCCCAAAAAAACTGGCGGTCGCGCCAAGAAGGACGAACACCGTCGAAAAGCCGAGTACGAAGATAAGCGCACTGAAAAAAGCTCTTCGCGAGGCGTTCCCGACCTCACCGTCTTCCCCTGTCAGCTCATCGAGCGACACACCGGCCAGAAACCCCAGATAGGGAGGCACAAGAGGTAAAACGCAAGGCGACACAAAGGACAGGAGACCGGCAAAAGCAGCGCCGATGATTGTAACATCCTGGATCATATGGGGGTCCGGCAGGTTCGAGATTTCATCTGGGGGAAATTAGCTTGGTCACGTTCCCGCTCATTCAGGCACACTTGTCTAGTCCGGTTTGCCCGCAGAGCAAAGACAATTGCCGCTCACCTTTTGGAGAGTACCGGCAGAACCGCTTGTCCACTTGTGAGTTCAAGCCCTAGTCGGCCGCCGGCAACAATCCCTGATCCCGGTAGAACTTCAATGCACCTGGATGAAGCGGGGCCGGCATGTCTTGGGAAACCATCTCCTCGACTCTTAGCAGGCCCAGGGCCGGATGCAGGCGTTTGAAACTTTCAAAATAGTCGAAGACCGCCTTGACCACCGTGTAGACGATGTCATCGGGCATCCTTGCCGAGGTAATGAAGGTGGCAATCACTCCCAGAGACTCGACCGGCCCGGAAAACCCGTACAGTTCTGCGGGAATAAGCGCCTTGGAGTAGTAGGGCATCTCGCGCACCATTGTGTCGACGGCATCGTTCCTGATGCCGAGCAGTTTGATATCGCATTGTTCCTGAGTTTCCTCGATCAGATTGGCGGGGTGGCCGATCAACTCGAAATAGGCGTCGATTGTCCCTGAACAAAGTGCCTCTGCAAGCTCTGACGTCTTCAGGTTCGAGACATTCAACTGGTCTTCCCGCACCCAGCCCAGGCTACCGATCAGTGCGTTCCAGGACGCAGCCGATCCGGACCCCTGACTGCCAATGTTTATTTTTGCCGATTTCAGATCGTCGAATTCCAGGAACCCGGCTCCTTCCCTGACCACGATAGTTGCGACTTCCGAATGAAGGGAAAAGACGGAGCGCAAATCCTCGAATGGCTCGACCGATGCAAAGACGGAGGTTCCGAAATAGGCGTGGTGTTGCCAGTCCGACTGGACGTAACCGAAGTCCAGGTCTCCAGACCGGATCAGCCGGATATTCGAGATCGATCCGACCGTCATTTCAACCGAGCAACGAATCCCGTGTTTGGCTCGGCTCAAATTGACGATTTTGCAGGTCGCTCCGCCGGTGGGAAAATAGACCCCCGTCACACCGGCTGTACCAATCGTGATGAAATGCTGGTCCCGGGCAAGGGACGGCCCAATGAAAATCGGAAAAAAAACTATGCACAAGAACAGGTTATAAATCGCTGCAGCCACAGAAAGTCCGGCTCGGTTGAACGGAGATTTCCATTTCCACGGGACGTAATCGCGCTTCAGGCTCCTGGACAAGACTAAACTCTACCCTCTTCGGTCCGGATTGGAGCAATTCCCCCAACAAGGGATAACAAACCGGGTTGGGTAAAACCAGCGATCCTTGCATCATGATTTTAATTTCGGGAACAAAAAAAGGCGCTTCCGCGCCTGCAACCCCAAATCCCGGAAATCGGAATATGCGCCGGCCCCTCTACCATAGCCGGTCATATCCGCATCGGTTCAGTTGTTTCGCCCCCCCATGATCACCTCGAAAAGCTTGCTCTCCATCTCTTCTTCGTCGTCGCCTTCCCGCAGCCCCTGACGCCACTGATCCAGGATCAGACGCAAGCCAAGGGTTTCACGGCTGTGGGGAAGATTGCCGAGGAAAGCTGAAAAGAAAGAATCAAGATGTTCCCGGTCGATCAGTCCCTGATCGATCAGCCCGTGAATAAGCGTCATCGTCGCCGCGATATGACCCTTTACGAAATCAAACTCGATTGAGCTCGTTTCTGTGTCCACTGTCGTTATCTGCATGTAACCTCTCTTGCACGCAACAACTTTACATCACCGAGCATTTCCACGCCACCTGACAGTTTTTGCAGGAGAATGATCGTTATTTTCCTAAATTTGAATATTATTGATCAACACTTGTGAAAATATCGGCACGCTCACTCGTAATGATTACCATTAGGTATTCTATTAAGGCCGCTAATACCTGAATATACTGGCATTTCCCCTTTGAGTAACCAGAAAACCCGCTCTCAAAACTGAGGCCTATCTGTTCTTTTCCAACCTGTTGAAAAAATTCAGTTTGCCTCTTGCAATGTCCCCTTTGTCAGCCTAAACACACGCCACCAACGCGGTCGCGCTGCAGACAAAGCGCCGGGGCCCGCACCGGAAATTTGGTGAGAGCCGATAGCTCAGCTGGTAGAGCAACTGACTTTTAATCAGTAGGTCCAGGGTTCGAACCCCTGTCGGCTCACCAAAAACCCCCAGAAAAACAATCACTTACAGGTGTAGCGGAACCCAGAGATTGACAGTCTTTGCGATTTGGGTTCCGATTTGGGTTCCGGAGGAATTGTCTTGGAAACCCTGAAGATGACTGAACGCTGGCTCAATGCCTTGAAGCCGGCTTCTACCCGTCAAGAATTTGCCGACAGCCTTTCTCCCGGCCTGCGCCTGCGCGTCGGTGCACGCAAGATGACCTGGTCCCTCCTTGTCAGGAGCGCGGAAGGCCGGACAAGAATTGCACTCGGCACATATCCGGCGCTTGGTCTTAAAGACGCGCGTGTGAAAGCAGCGAACACTGCCGAGGAAACCTGGTCAGCGCTTGCAGATAGAAGTGGAGAGAACAGACAAAAAGTCGGCACTGTGCGTGACCTGTTCACCTTCGTGATTGACCAGATGCGTGCCGAAGGCGTGGCCACTGTCAACGAGTACGAGAATTATCTCGTCAATCGGAAAGACAGCGCCTTGAACATCATCGGCATGGATGACCAGGGAAACGACATCCCCGCCAACTGTGTGACGCCCGACGATGTAACCAAGTGGCTTAGAAAGTTTCATGAAGCCGGCGCGCAGACAGGTCACCCCCGCGCCTATCTCTCTGCCGCTTTCGGGCGAGGTCTTTCCGCCGACTATGACCCGACCAATCCCAATCCGGACATCCGTTTCAAGTTGAGCGCCAATCCTGTCACTCATGTAGGTGGCAAGATGAAAGGCCAGCCGCGTGACCGGGCGCTATCCATGGAGGAGTTGATCGAGTTCTGGCACGGCTTCAACGGCCGCGGGGTCAGCCCTCAAATGAAACTGACCTTTCGACTCATTATAACTATGGGCGGTGTACGGATCACGGAGATCGTGCACAGTCAAAAACCCTGGTACGTGATGCGGGGAAAAGAGCGTTGGCTAGCGCTGCCAAGAACCAAAAACGAACATGCGCATGACCTTCCTTTGAGTGGAATGGCCGAAGCCGCGTATCAGGCCGCACTTTTAATTTCGGACCCCGGCAGCCAATATCTCTTTCCCAAACACCATCAGCCAGACCAGCCGCAGACGCTGAACAGCATCAGTCAGTCGGTGAGAAAGTGGTGCGCCCGGAACGATGTCGAACCGTTTCAGCCGCGTGATTTACGGCGAACGATCAAAACGCTGCTGATTGAACGAAACCCAACCCTCAACAGGGACTGGATCGACATATGGCACAATCACGGCCGCGCATCCGATGTAGCCCGAAAGCATTATGACCGGGCGGAGTATGTGGCGGTAAAACAAGCAGTTGCGGCGGCAATTGATGATCTGATGGTCGATGTCGAAAAGCGCACATTAAGTCGCTCGACTTGAAAGGGATCTGGCCCCAAACGAAATGCGCCATCATGCTTCGCTATGCCACGTTCCGTTGATTTCTAGGGGTTTATGGACGTTCGCCGGTTCCACCAAGCTTGAACAGACCGTGAAGAAAAATGTCCTTTTGCCGACAAGATATGACAAAAGAGTCCCGAAATCTGTTCCCCACCTCTTAACCTGATTGACAATCACCCTTCGGCCTATTGCTTCTGAGTACAGCCCCAGTGCTCAAGCTCTCATATCATCCCAAAAATTGACAAGGTGGAATTGTCAGCAATAACGTCGCCATCATTGAACTTCGAGGCACAATATGAGATTCCGATTCTGCATTTCTGTTTTGCTGGCCGCGTTGTTGGCTTCCTGTCAAACCGTTGAAACGAGCGTCGAAAGCTATTCGCACTTTCCAGGTCACCCTGGCGGTAAGACGATCCATGTTTATCCGTCAAAGGCAGCCAGCCGAACAACTGCATGGAAATCCGCACGGCCCAAGATTGAGGCCGCCTTCCGTGAAAAAGGCTTCAAGATCGCCAGCAGTGCTAAGGCTGCCGCCTACGAGGCCCAAATCCATCTTCAGATCGATGGCGGCCGTCTCGTCGACACGGTCGATTATTTGCCGAACTATGGTGTCACGAGCATCGAGGTATCGTCGGGTTACGGTTATGGCGACACTGTCACGGTAACGCCAGCTTACGGCGTAACTGGCCATACTGCTATTCCAGGCAAGATGGTCGTCTACAGACGCGGCCTTGCCGTTCGCATATACGACGGCAGAGATAAGATCCTTTTTCAGGCTACCGCAGATAGCTCAGGCGGATGCAACAACCTCGCCCTGGTTGCCCCATATCTCACACGTGCGGTTTTGAAGAATTTCCCAAAAGAAACTAACGGGAATGTCAGTATGAGTTTCAGCGAAAACTGTTAGCTCCACGCGCAACTTGCCTTAATTGAACGCAGGCCAACTCGTGTTTGACCAGTCGGGAGCGCTATCTGAGACACTTATGGTGCTGGCTGTCGGATCGCGAACCTAGTGCTCCATGTGCTGCGCTGGCTGAAGGAAAGCTGCAAGCAGGTCTCGATTGGTTCCGGAGCAACGCCACAACCCGGCGAACCAAGCGGGCCGAAGTGTGCCACAATAGCGTCGCGGCCCCCGGCTGTTGGCATATTATTCTTGAGCTTGGTAAAATGATCGAATGGTGGGCGCCACCGCTCTAGGTTTTTCAACCTGCGTTGTGTTGAAGGCTTCTTACAGCTGACCTATAAAGAACAAAATAGGTACATTGCCGAAAGAACCACATGTCGAGACGCAGCCGACGCGGGCTTATCAACAAAACCGAGGTGCTGCAAAAGCTGCAGACGGGTCGCGCCGGTGCTGTTCAGGTTTGTGCGCAGGCGGAGATTGGGTCTAAGGAATACAAGCTGGCCGGATACGTTCAGGAAGCCATCGACGATCTCGCCGACAAGTTGACCGGCGACCGGGAAGTTTTCTGGTCGGGTGCCGCAACCACGCCTGCCCGCGAAGACAGTGAGAAGAGGTGAAACTTCAAGCTCCTTGTCCTGCCGCTCGACACGCGCAACGATTGCCTGAGTTCCATTCAGAAGCCGCCACTGTAGCTTTTCAACAGTGCTGCTTTAAGCAACCGCGTTGCACCCCAAACCTTCACCTGATGAGCCTGCGGGTCACGGTATTCGCATGACAATCAACCCTGCTCCGATTCAAGGCGCGATCAAGCTGATCCGTAACTCATGAAACCCAAGTTGAAGGGTCAGAGCTATTTCGTTTTGGAACTTCAGTCCGGCAATTTCTTAACTACTCTGTGAAGCAATGTCCTCACAATCGGGCACTCAAAGGTATTTACGCGCCCTATAGCTTGCCTTTTTCCAACGATTGACAAGACCAGCCCAAGGTATACTGGTCTCATCACGCCCCAGGCTTCGCTCGTATGTCTCCCGAGCCAGTTCAATTTTTTCGATCAGCTTTTGCGGGTTTTTCTCCGCAGCCCGAAGCGCGTGCCGGGTATTGGGCCCAAACTTACCGTCAACACGCACACCCAAGGCTATCTGTAGCGTCTTTACGGCCCCGGTCGGCCCCCTGTTCCAGGCGATATCCCGCAACAAAAACTTGATTGCGTTGGTATCGGTTTCGCGTGATGGAAAATCTGTCTTGCCGGCAATGTATACGACCGCTTGGCGTTCCGCTTGGTCTTGCTTCCCAGCCTCAACTAGCCGTCGAAGTTTCCAGGCCTCAGCGTAATGGTATTTGTCATTTACCCCAGCTACTTCAAATGTCCCGCCGCCGTCCCACGGATCTAGCATGTACACACGAATTCGGCCTTGTGCGTCGACCCGCTTTTCAAAGTTGACAATGTACTGAACCATTTCTAGGCGTAAATCTGGGCTGGTTTCCGGTGATTTCGAAAGCGAAGTGCACCCTGACACAAACACCAGCGCAAAGAAGACGGCAAAAATTCTTAAGTGACTGATGGCCACGAGCAACTCCCCCCAAAAACGTCATTTGGAGAACTATCGCACGGAAAGGGTGGCAGTCACAATCACCTCAGCCAAGAGTTGTCTTTCAAAGGAAACGATGCTCAGCCATATGTGGTTCAAGTTTCAATCCAGCTCGGCGCATCGCGGTCCCTTCTACCCGGGACGAGTTCACGGCGCGGTTCACGCGGAAATAGGTCAACTCGCCACCGAGGTTCTCGCCCAACAAAGCCCTGGCATCATCGACAGCCACGGCCGGACCGATCCAGCTGTCATAAACATCCGGTCTAAGGATGATCGGCATGCGGTGGTGAAGCTCAGAAATGTTGGGATCGGCAGCCGCGGTCAGGATTGTGCAACTGGTGACCTCAAGGGCAGCGTTATAGGACCACAGGCCAGCGAACGAAAACGGCTTTGCCTCGGCAGCTCGATCAGCCTAGGATCCTTCTTGCCGTCGTCTTCGTTCTTGGTCCATTCATAGTAGCCATCGGCCGGGATCAGGCAGCGTTTCGACTTGAAGGCATCCCGGAAGGCCGGCTTCTTGTGCGCGTCCTCACTGCGGGCATTGAACATCGGCCACTTGGAGGTCAACTCTTTGGTCCAATGCGGCACCAGCCACAAGCGTCCTTCGGACACAACCTGACCGCCGCCCTTGTCCAGATGCACGAATGGAACGTCCTGCGTCGGCGCGATGTTGAAGCGCGCTGCGGTGTTGCGCGCCTTGTCATCCGAACGGACGAGATTATACATCCGCCAGAGATCCGCACATAGAGAGACGCTAGATGCGGAGTAACCAAGGGTCAATTAGATTAGGAAGTGCAAAATAGTAAACAGAGCGTCTTACAATCTTCACCTTCTTGCTACCCAAAAAATAGACCACATCTCTCGATTACCTCATTTGATAAAAATATCTCTAGTTGTTATAACATAAAACAAAATAGGATCTGATTGAAAAATACTAAAACCATTTCTTCTTACTCTTCTCAAGCCAATTCTCTTTTTTCTTATTATTTTCACTATAAATTTCACTTAATTCTTCTAAGTTTTTATACAAGGTTTCTCGTCCAGTCTGACTTCGTAGTTCAAAAACGAACTCTCGTGCCATATCCCATTGTTTCACCAAGCCTTTTTTGTACCATTGTTCAAAAATTTTCGCGCTGATCGTACCGTTGTGAATTCCTATGGCAATCAGCTCCAAATGGTTCAATGACCGCCGGATTTGTTCACAATCATTGCTCGCATGCCGGTCGGAATGCGCGTACTGTTTCAAACTGCGTTCATTGCTGTTGTATAATGAGTTGAATTTGGCGTGAGCGTCCAGAAGCTCTCTGTCACTTTCAGCGCGTAACATCAGCTCTATGGTGCCTCTTTTGATAGTGGTTGCCCGATTAATAGCAATTCCAAAGAAGGTTACGAGCGCTGCAGTGAATCCAACAATAAGTGAAATGACTGTAGAGAAGACAATTGCCTTAAATACGGAGTCTATCGGAAAAAAATTTCCAATCTCAAACCATTCAAACATTCCCTCCCCCATAAACGTATAAAGCTGCCAACTAAGGCAGCTTTATACTCTAGGTTGCTGAATAGCGCAATCACATCTTTCGTGTCGCTGCAGCCATCACCAAACTGCTTGGGGTCAGCCTAATCCGCCCCATCCTTCTTTGAGTGCCATTTCACAGTCTCCGTACAGATCAATTTCAATGAAAATCTCGAACGCACCTAGCCATAACCGCAACGGATTGCATTTTCAACCCAATCCAAGTAGATCCGTCCACTGTCTCGTATTTGACCCCAATTCTCCGTAATTCAAGTAAATTTCTCGTAAACGCAAAGATTGGGGACATCTAGCTGCTCGATTCGCACCTGAAGGACGGACGCTAAAAGAACAACTCCTCGCGCGCACGAACGGGTTTCGTCTCAAGAGAACAAGGCTTCTACCTCCTCGGAACGCCGCGCCAAATCTCCAGCATATCCTTCGCGAAGGTCTTAGGATCCCGGCTCGCCCTCAGGATAAACACCGCGATATTCCGGCCGGCCATCGCCAGGATACCAGCCATGCCGTAGGCCCATTCCTCGCCGAACCCGAAGAGGCTGCACACCGGGTCCCCGAACACCAGCGCCGCCATGAATCCTATGAAGAAGGTCATCAGGCGATCGCGGGCCGACAGGTCCTTTGGCAAGGCCGCGCCGATCACGGCAAAGGCGCTGATCGCACCGATCTTGGCGAGCGGCAGTTGCCAGAACCATTGCCAAGCCCAGTCACAGAACTCTCTCACTCCACACCCCCTGTCATCTCTCCCCGAAACCTGTCGTGCCACCCCACGCAGCGCACCACGCGCGCGTTGGCCTGCCCGAGCGCCCGGTCGGTCTTGATCAGCGCCAGGTCGAGCGGATCGCCGACTTGAACGCCGGAACGCTCTCGCTCACGACAGTCTGGTGGCAATTCAGGCGGCGCGGTCTCCGCCGCAGCAGCCGCGCCAAGCCTGGCGCCGGCACCGGCCGCCCGGTCCCTATCGGTTTGACAGGCGCTCAAGAAGAGGCCGATCGACAACAGCATCAACAGTCGAAACATAATCATCCAGCTCCAGGGCTTGTTGGGTGCGCAGGGCTTCGGACTCCGTCAGCTGTTGCTGAAAGGAGAAGTTTGCGGTTTCCAGCGCGGCAGTGCGCCGTTTGAGTACGGCCAGCTCGGCCTCGGCCGCGGCCAGTTCAACATCGGCGACATAAGAGGAAACGGCCGCGCGCACGGCACTCGACTTGTCGAACGTGTGCCAGGTGAAAAGCGCCAGCCCGACTGCCGCAAAGGCGGTCAGGATGGCGCCGGTTCTGGATGTCCAGAACCAGCTGAGGGCGGCGAACATCAGCCGTAGTCCTGCGGTAGGCGGGTCTTCTTCGGCCACTGTTTGGCAACGACATCGAGGCCGAAGGCTCCGCCGGCGAACAGAAACACCGGTGTCGTCAGCAGCTCCGCCCAATATTGCGCCACGCTACCGCCGCCGCTCCACAGATCGAACCCGCAAAGCACCAGAAGAGCGGCGAGCAAGGCCCATGCGGTTTCCCGCTTGTATGTCTTGACCATCGGAAACCTCCTTTAGAGACGGGCCGCCTGGACGTGCATCCAGTCAAAATTGGCGGCGCGGCCGAGCGAAACCCAGCCCTCGGCTTCCCATGCGCGCCAGAACGGAATGGCGTCGTCGAGCGACAGGCGCGCCTGTGGCCGCTTCCAGGACAGGCGGTTGCGTTCCGGATCGAAGTCGATGGCAATGCCCCAGGAATGCATGGAATAGCGGCTGCCGCCGCGCATGCGGCGCACGTTCAACGAACCGCCAAAGAGATCGAGACCGAGATCCTTGATCTGCCGGTCTGAATAGAGGCCGCGGATCTTGTGAAACGCGCGCTCGGCCGAGGCGGCAACCTTGCTGTGAAGAGTGATCGTGCGCACCGGCAC
>NZ_JSEP01000013.1 GCF_001624695.1 Labrenzia sp. OB1
CCCATGGCGTGGTCATCCTTGATCAGGCCGGATGGCACACGTCAAACAAGCTCGCCATCCCGGACAACATCACACTCTTGCCTTTGCCACCCCGATCTCCCGAACTCAATCCTGTCGAAAACCTATGGCAGTACATGCGAGAAAACTGGCTCTCAAACCGGGTCTTCAAGGACTACGACCAGATCGTCGACCTGTGCTGCCGGGCCTGGAACACGCTCATCGATCAGCCATGGAAAATCATGTCAATCGGAATGCGTGACTGGGCGCATCGGTCCTGAATTTTGTCGTTTGGTATAAGTCGCCCGTTTTTTGGAGGCGACAATGGTTGCGAAGAGAGAGCCGCGCGAGGACAGCCTGGAATGGCTGGAATGGCTGGAAAGGACGTATCCGACGGAGACATCTGTGCGGAGCCTGTTCGAGCGGCTCGTCTGGCCGAACGGCGCGCACTGCCCTCATTGCGGCTCCCTGGATGTCTGGCGTTTCCGGAAAAAGGGACGCTCGTCCCGTGACGGTCTGTTCGAGTGTCGGCATTGCCGGGGGCAATTCACCGTTACGACGAAAACCCCGATGCACGCCACCAAGCTGCCGTTGCGCACCTGGCTGAAGGCGCTCTACGTGACGCTCATATCCTCAAAGGGCATCTCATCCGTCATGCTGGCGAAGCAGATCGGCGTCCGGCAGCCGACGGCCTGGAAGATGGCGCACGCGATCCGGGAGATGATGGACGACCGGGACAGTCTGCTCGACGGGATCGTCGAGGTCGACACGACCTACATGGGTGGGCGGCCGAGAAAGAACCTGGATCCGCGATACAAACACGTCTATCGCCCGCGCGGAAAAGCGACGACGCGGCCGGAGGTAGCCGTAGCCGCGGAGCGTGGGGGACGCGTCAAGGCGGCGTTCCTGTCGTCGTCAGCCAACAGTGAACAGATCGGCCGCTTCATGGGTCGGTTCATTTCGCCCGACGCCCACATCATTTCCGACGACGACAAGGCAATCGGTAAGGCGGCTCGCGCCTTCAAGGATCATGACACAGTTACTCACGGCAAGAAGCAGTATGCCCGGGGCAACGTCCATTCCAACACGGTCGAAGGCATCGCGGCCCTGTTGAAGCGGACGCAGCTGGGTATTTACAACCAGCTCAGTAAGCGCCATCTTCAGCGGTACATCGACGAGATCGTGTTCCGGAAGAACCAGCGCCGGACCATCGAGACAATCAACCAGAGGGACGGGACCGTGCAGGTTCAGTTCTATCACCGTCCGTTCATCGATCAGCTCGAGGAACTCCTGGTCAGGGCCGTCGGGAGGCAGGTCAGGAGATCGAACGAAGGTGGGCTAGAGTGGCCCTTGCCAATAGCCACGGGATATGCCCTCGCGCCCTCTATTGCTTTCACAAAGACCATGTTTCAACGGTAGTATTTGACAAAATATCAGAATGGTTTTGGGAGAAAATGCACATCACCCATGAATCCATTGGCTGAAGCGGTTGCGAGCCAAGATCCTCACCTGGGTTTCTAGTATGAAGATAATTTTCTCAGTTATTGCGGCATTCCTAGCCGCATATTCCGCATGGGAATTTTCCCTGTACCGACACTACTTGAAGTTCGTTCCAGACGCGATGGATGTTTGGTGGGTGGATTACGCCTTGGAGGAAAGCTGGGGATTTGGTCCCGGTGGAAAGGAGGCGGGAATCATAGTTTTTGATATGCCGGTCAAGACCAAACAGCACTTGGCGAGCGGTGGACTGGATTGGCTCGAGAATATGCCGCCGAATGGTCGAAGTGGTTGGCAGGGGCGATATCGAAATTGGAAATCAACTCCCATACCTGCCAATGAAAAATGGGCGGCTCCTGAAAACTGTTCCGATAGTCCGGAATCAAACGGATATCACTACAATTGCCCAAGCGTGACACGCTACCTGGGTGCCCTAATTCGTGTCGATCGCGATGTGGCTCAGATGGTGGACGAAGCCGTTTTCTCATCGGGGGCATATTACGCGTATGGACGTGTCGGGATGATAATTCTAATCCCAGAGCGTGCTCGCATTGTGTACATCTACGCTGGGTAAGCGAGGGTGCCTTTTTCCCAGAATCGGCCCATTGGCTGAACCGTGCAGGTGTTGGCTCTATTTTCTCATAGCCTTTGTTTCGCGGATAGGTACGTATCTTTAATTACAGAAGGACGCAGACAACTCAGTTCGACGCGTTAATATCCTCTAATCTGTCTTCAAGTGATTCCTTTCTTGGGCAGGTAACGGAGTTGCAAATTAGTTTTATGGGAGAAAATCATGCGCGTCGCCGAACTTGTTCTTGAAGCTCTTTATCAACATGGCGTGCGTCAGGTTTTCGGCATTCCCGGAGATGCAATCAACGACTTTACCTATGCGCTTCACAATCGCTCCGACATGGATTTCGTTCTTGTCCGTCACGAAGAGGCCGGAGCCTTCGCCGCCTCGGCACAGGCCAAGCTGACAGGAGAGCTGAGCTGTTGCATGGGGACTGCGGGCGGTGGGTCGATCCATCTTCTGAACGGTCTTTACGATGCCAAGATGGACAAGGCACCGGTCATCGCAATCACCGGCCAGGTGGCAACCGATTTCATTGGCACGGGTTATCATCAGGAAGTCGATACCGAACGCCTGTTTTCCGACGTTGCAGTCTATTCCAAGACGGTGATGGACCCGGGGCAGCTGCCGGGCATCCTTCTTGAAGCCATCAAGGCGGCCTTGTCCGAACGCGGTCCGGCGCATATTTCCGTGCCTACCAACATTGCAGGCCGCAAGGTGCCCTTCATCCCGGGCAACCTGCAACTGGCGAAAGCTCAGTCACAGATCACTCCGGCGGACACGGCGTTGCGGCAGGCGGCCGATATGATCAACGGTTCGTCCAAGCCCGTGATCCTTGCCGGAATAGGTGGCGCTGAGGCGAAGGATGACATTCTGGAACTGGCCGCGAAACTGAAGGCACCGATCGTGCGCACGCTGCGGGCCAAGGACTGGATTGACGAGCGTCACGTCGATTGTGTCGGCGGACTGGGGCTTCTCGGCGGGCGGGCCGGTTCCAAGGCGATGGACGGGTGCGACTGCCTGATCATGCTGGGGACAGATTACCCTTATGTCGATTTCTATCCGAAGTCGGCGAAGACGATTCAGGTCGATCGGGATATCCGGCAACTTGGAAAGCGGACGACGATCGATGTGCCTCTTCATGGCGATGTCGGATCGACGCTGAAGGCCCTTGTTCCGCTGATTACGGACAAATCCTCCGAGGGCTTCCGGCAAAGTATCCGGGAGATTCACGAAAAGGAACGCAAAAGCTGGGTGAAGGAGGAAACGTCGTCGGATACGCCTTTGAAACCGCAGACGGTTCTGGCGACGGTCGGCGATCTGGCGCCCGAAAATGCCGTGTTCCTGTGCGACACGGGTACGGTGACCGCATGGTCCGCCCGACATCTGCAGGTACACGACGGCCAGCGGTTCGTGCTTTCCGCCTGCCTTGGGACAATGGCATTCGCCATGTCGGGTGCGCTGGGCGCCCAGCTCAAGTTTCCGGACCGGCCGGTTGTTGCGCTCGCCGGCGACGGCGGGTTCGCCATGCTGATGGCCGATTTCGTCACAGCCGTGCGCTACGAGCTGCCGATCACCGTGGTGATCCTTGAAAACAAGAAGCTCGGCTTCATCGCGCTGGAACAGGAAGGCAAGGGACTGCCCGAGCATTCCATCGATCTCGTCAATCCGGATTTTGTCGCATTCGCCAAGGCCTGCGGCGGTGTGGGGCTTCGCGCCGACAGTTACGACAGCCTGCAGTCAGCGCTCAAAGAGGCTTTCAGCAACAATCTGCCCACGGTCATCAACGCCGTGGTTGACCCTGAGGCGCTCATTGTCCCGCCCGAAATCAACATGAGCCAAGCCTATCATTTCGGTCTCGCCAAAACGCGGGAAAGTTTCGAGACAATCGAAAATGCATTCAGGGGGCGTCACGGCAAGAAGGATGCGGATGACTGACCGGATCACCCGGCGTGATCGGCCTGAAGCATATCGCGTTCCTGCGAATGCGGTGTGTTGCCAACCCGAACTCTAGTAAACCCACTTTTCCGCGCTGGTGAGCAGAAACTCACGGAAGGCCGTGACACGGGCCGTGTTCTTCAGTTCTGACGGGTAGACGAAATAGGTGTCGAATATGGGCACCTTGTCTTCCTGTTCCGTCAGGAGCGGAACCAGGGTCGTCCCCTGGTCGATGATATAGTCCGGCAGGATGGCGATGCCGACACCTGACTGGACGGCGCGTTTGATGGCGACAAGGTTGTTGGCCTTGAGTACGGAACGGCGCGGATTGGTTGCCGCGCGCCCGGCGGTCTCCAGCCAGTTCATGGATCGCAGGTAGGCGGGCGCCTGTTCTCCGAACGTTATGATGCGGTGGTTGTCCAGATCCTCGATGGAAACCGGAGCCCCGAAGCGCTGCAGATATTCCGGCGCGGCATAGACATGAAAATGCACCGTGAACAGTTTGCGTTGAATGAGATCGGGCTGAGTAGGCTGGCGCAGGCGGATGGCGACATCGGCTTCGCGCATACCTAGGTCCAGCTCATCGTCGTCGAAGATCAGGTGCAGGTCCACGTCCGGATAAAGATCGATGAAGTTCTTGATGCGCGAAGTGAGCCAGGTCGAGCCAAGGCCGACCGTGGTTGTGACCCTCAGCGCGCCCGAGGGCTTCTCCTTGCTGTCGGTGAGGCTGGTTTGCACCGCGTCCAGCTTCATCATGACATCGCTGGCGGTTCTGTAGAGCAGGTCGCCCTGTTCGGTCAGCAGGAGGCCGCGCGCATGGCGGTGGAAGAGGGCTACGCCCAGATCCTGTTCCAGTGCGCTGACCTGCCGGCTGACGGCTGACTGGCTCATGTGCAGCGTGTCACCCGCGTGGGTGAAGCTGCCCGCCTGAGCGGCCGCATGAAAAATACGTAGCTTGTCCCAGTCCATGCGAGCCCCTTCCGGAGGACGTCTGCGGCCTATTCTGCCGCCTGTCGTGTGGATGCCGCTTCATGTTCGGCCAGAAACTTCTCCGCTTCAAGGGCCGCCATGCAGCCCATGCCGGCCGCGGTGACCGCCTGGCGGTAGATATCGTCGGTCACATCACCTGCGGCGAAGACCCCCGGAATGGAGGTTTTGGTCGAGTCCGGTGCTGTTTGCAGGTATCCGTTCGGCTTCAGGTTCAGCTGATCCTTGAAGAGCTCCACGGACGGAGCATGGCCGATCGCGATGAAGACACCATCTGTGGAAACTTCACGCAATTCACCCGTGGTGGCATGCTTCAGGCGGATGCCGGTCACGGCTTTGGGGATGCCGCCGCCAAGAATCTCGTCGACCTGGTGATCCCAGATCACCTCGATCTTGGGATTCTGGAAGAGGCGGTCCTGCAGTATCTTCTCGGCCCGCAAGCTGTCGCGGCGGTGTACCAGTGTGACCTTGCTTGCCAGGTTTGCAAGGTAAAGCGCTTCTTCCACAGCGGTATTGCCGCCCCCGACCACGACAACCTCCTTGTTGCGGTAGAAAAAGCCGTCGCAGGTCGCGCATGCGGAAACGCCGGCGCCCATGTAGTCCTGTTCGGATGAAAGGCCCAGCCAGCGGGCCTGGGCACCGGTGGCGATGACGAGCGTGTCTGTCGTGAAGGTCGTGCCGCTGTCGGCCTCAAGCCGGAACGGCCGCTGGCTGAGGTCCGCGCTGACGATGGTGTCGTGGATAATCTTGGTGCCGACATTCTCGGCCTGCTTCTGCATCTGCTCCATCAGCCAGGGGCCCATGACAGGATCCGCGAAGCCCGGGTAGTTTTCGACATCGGTTGTGATGGTCAGCTGACCTCCTGGCTGAATTCCGGCGACCAGCGTCGGCTCGATCATGGCGCGGGCCGCGTAGATTGCCGCCGTGTATCCGGCCGGACCGGAGCCGATGATCAGAAGTTTGCTGTGTTGCGTGCTCATGAAGCGCATCTTCTCCTGTTATAGCCTTACGCTTTGATCTGTCCCGGGCCGGTGCTGCCAGCGTCAGCCGGCCAGGGGGGCATTGCCCTGCAGCCGCGATGCCGCAAAGTCGGCAAGAATGCGTTCTGCGATCAAGGGCGTTGCGTCAATCGGGTCGTAGGTAGTGGTTTTCAGCGGACCTGGAAAGGGGTGAGTGACATCGAGTTGCCTTAATGTGTCCAAAAACCGGGTGATCTTGCCGTGACCGCCGCTTGGATGGAACACATGAACCGGTTTTCCGGTGGCGGCGGCCTCGCCAATCATGTTGGTGGAGTCCGCCGTGGCGACAATGGCATCGGCCTTTGCAAGGTAAAATCCGAGCGGGTTCGAAGTCTCTCCCGTCCAGTACAGGTGTCCTCCGGATTTCGCCAGACTGGCCAGGCCATAAGCGAGGCCGGGTGGCGTCCGGCGGGAGGCGGTGATCATGAGAGCGGCACCGTCATCGCGCGCGATCCGGCGCAGCCCGTTCAACAACCGGTTCTGGTCCTCTTCGGTAAAAGTGTGATGACGGCTTTCCCCGCCGATCAGCACCGCGACCCGGGGCCGGTTGAGGGCGTCGATTTCTGGAACCGTCTGCGCTCGCAGTTTCGCCAGCTTTGCGGCCGGGAAACCGTGAGGCGAAGTCGGTGTCGCCAGAACGTTCCGCCCGCGCAGCTTGTCGTGTTCGGGAACCCATATCAGATCCGCTGTATTTGCTCCGGTGCGCGGGTCCTTCAAGAAGACGGTGAATGTGCGGCCCCGGGAGATCCGCTTGAGGCGGCGCAGATAACCGACAGCGCGGCGGCCCGAGGCGATCACGATATCGGGATAGGGCGGGGCGAGTGGACTGCCCGGTCTTCCTTCCCGCTCCCGCGGGTCGGTCGGGCCGAAAGGCAGCCACCACGAAAAGGGAGGTCGCGGGGCTACAAGCCGCGCTTCACAGGGACAGTTCAAGGCGTCCGCGACGCCGGTGCACTGGGCGAGGTCGCCGGCTTTGCCATCGGTCAGGATCCAGACAGAGGAAGGGGCAGTCTCGAGCGGTCTCGTCATTTTTGGCGAGGTTCCCCAACCTAATGTTTCGAGATCGTGCGTGATTTTGTTATAGTCTTGCACAAACGCGCAAAAAATCATAATCCGACACTCAGGATACGTTAGCTCGGGATTCTCTTATCCTGCAAGACGCCCGGGCCGGTTCGGTGGCAACAACCCACATTTAGTTCAACCGGCTTTCACACAGATCCGCAGGAAAGCCGGTCTGGCCAAGCTGAGTTTGAAGGAGAAAGATTTGAAAGCGCGGCTTGATGCCATTGACTGGCAGATCCTGAAGGAACTGCAAGACGACGGCCGGATGACCAATGTTGAACTGGCAAGGCGCGTCGGCATTTCCGCACCGCCCTGTTTGCGCCGGGTCAGGGCGCTGGAGGATGCCGGTCTCATTCTGGGATACCGGACACTGCTGGATGAAAAGCAGCTCGGCTACGATGTCACGGCCTTCGCGATGGTCGGGCTTCACAGTCAGACCGAGGCCGATCTGATCGCCTTTGAGGAGACGGTGCAGAAATGGCCTCTGGTGCGGGAAAGTTACATGCTTTCCGGCGAAGTCGATTTTCTGCTGAAATGCGTTGCCCCGGATCTGCAGACCTTCCAGAATTTCGTGATCCGCGACCTGACTGCCGCGCCGAATGTGGACAGCGTCCGTACGGCGCTGACCATCCGCCGGACCAAATACGAACCGGTCGTACCCATCGATTGACTGATTTTGAAGTCGCTGGATATTTTCAGAGTGTGTCGCGTTAAATTGAGTCCGGGAAATCGCCTGAACGCATTTGCAATGCGAACGCTGTTTCGAGCGTCTTCCAGCACCCGTTAAGCTGCTTCACCGCGACACGCCCTAGCTGAGAACTTGGCCGGTCCGCTGTGTGACATTGTGAATTTTTCGCCGTAGCCGGCCGATCAGGGAAATGTCCCGGAGTGCGGCCGCGACCAGTGTGAAGGCAATACTCAGCAAAAGGCACGTGGTCAGGATCGCGACCGGCAGCAACTGATCATAGTGGAACGTATCCAACACCTGATCGACCGGCTCGACACCGGAATACACGCGGCTGCGAATGATCTCCCTGTAGGGATCAAGCGGAAGTGTACCGTGTTTCAGGTAGCGAAGACCGAAAACGACAATGATCACGCTCGCGGCGAAAACGGCCAGGAAGCCGAATATGCGCAACGCGAAGCCGATGGCGCGCTCTTTCCTTCGAGAGACAAGCCGCTTGAAAATCCCTCGCTCAGCGCCGCTCAACCTGGAATAGACAATCCAGCGATAGATCCACAGCGGGATCGCCGCGACCAATAGCCAGACCGCAATAACGTTGAAAACCATCAAATGCCCTCCGACACATATCGGTCTACCTTAACGGGTGGCCGGCAGGCGTCAAAGGGCAAGCTTGCGCGAGTTGACAAAGAGGCCACCCTGATCCCGGAGACACCGATCGGAGATATCCGACCGGACAAGGTCAGGTTGGTCAGCCGAATTTCACTTCAACGATCTCGTAGGAATGAGACCCGCCTGGTGCGGACACTTCAACGCTGTCGCCGACGGTCTTGCCGATCAGGGCGCGGGCGATCGGCGAGGAAATCGATACCTTGTTCTGCTTCACGTCGGATTCAACGTCGCCGACGATCATGTAGTGCTTTTTTTCTTCCGTATCTTCGTCGATCAGGAAAACCGTCGCGCCGAACTTGACGATGTCGCCGGAGAGTTTGGTCACGTCAATGACTTCCGCCCGGGACAATTTGTCCTCCAGCTCGCCAATGCGGCCCTCGTTGTGACTCTGGGCTTCTTTCGCGGCATGGTATTCTGCATTTTCCGACAGGTCGCCATGCGCACGCGCCTCAGAAATGGCATCTACGATGCGCGGACGCTCAACCGTTGTACGTTGCCTCAGTTCATCCTGAAGCATTTTGTACCCGGCGGAGGTCATCGGAACTTTTTCCATGGGTCTCAGACCTTCAGCTTATTGGGTCCCCCTTCCTGAGGACCACGCTTCAAAAACAAACCAAGCCGGGAAAGGTGCGCTTTCCCGGCCGGTCGCGTGTATATTAGACTTAGCCGAAGTAGGATTGTAAAGGTCTTACTTCAAGGCTTCCCGCTTTGTGGGCAGCAATGCCCTTGGCCGCAGCGACAGATCCGGCCAGCGTCGTGTAGAATGGCACCTTGTTCAGGAGAGCTGCCCGTCGCATTGACCGGCTATCGGCGATGGCCTGCGCCCCTTCCGTCGTATTGAAGACGAGCTGAACTTCACCGTTCTTGATAGCATCGACGATATGCGGGCGCCCTTCAAGCACCTTGTTGATTTTCTTCACCGCAATCCCGTTGCTTTCCAGGTACCTCTGCGTGCCATCGGTTGCGATGATCTGAAAACCGGCGGCTTCCAGACTGCGCACGGCGTCCAGGACGCCCGCCTTGTCCTCATCGCGCATGGAGACAAACACCGTTCCATGATCCGGCACACCGGTGCCGCAGCCGAGCTGGGATTTCGCGAACGCCTTGCCGAAAGCTGTGTCTAGGCCCATGACCTCGCCGGTTGAACGCATCTCCGGACCGAGGATCGTGTCGACACCGGGGAAACGGGCAAAGGGGAACACGGCTTCCTTGACTGCGATATGGTCCAGCTTTTTCTCCGTCAGTCCGAAGGACGCGAGGCTTTCACCAGCCATGATCCGGCTGGCGATCTTCGCGACCGGCACGCCGATGGTCTTGGCGACGAAGGGCACGGTCCGGGAGGCCCGCGGGTTCACTTCCAGAACATAGATCTCGCCGTCCCTGATGGCGAACTGCACATTCATCAGGCCTCCGACTTCCAGTGCCAGCGCCAGGGCGCGGGTCTGGCGCTTGAGTTCCTCGATCATGTCTTCCTGGAGCGAGAAGGCCGGCAGGGAACAGGCACTGTCACCGGAGTGAATGCCGGCTTCCTCGATGTGTTCCATGATGCCGCAGACGAAAACGTCCTTGCCGTCGCAAAGCGCATCTACGTCAACCTCGATGGCGCCGTCCAGATAGCGGTCGAAAAGCAGCGGGTTGGTGCCGAGAACCGTGTTGATCTGTCCGGTCTTGTCGTTGGGATATTTGGCGCGGACCTCGCCGGGAACCAGCTCCGGCAAAGTGCCGAGAAGGTAGGAATTGAGCGCTTCCTCGTCGCGAATGATCTGCATCGCGCGGCCGCCCAGGACATAAGACGGGCGGACAACCAACGGAAGGCCGAGCTGTCCGGCGATCAGACGGCCCTGTTCGACCGAATAGGCGATGCCGTTTTCCGGCTGTTTCAGGTTCAGCTTGACGAGAAGCTTCTGAAACCGGTCCCGGTCCTCCGCAAGGTCGATCATGTCCGGGGAGGTGCCGAGGATCGGCACATCCGCCTTGACGAGCGCCTGCGCCAGCTTGAGCGGCGTCTGGCCGCCGAACTGGACGATGACGCCGTGCAAGGTGCCGTTTTCCTTTTCCTTGCGGATGACTTCCAGCACGTCTTCGGCTGTCAGCGGTTCGAAGTAGAGCCGGTCCGAAGTGTCATAGTCGGTGGATACGGTTTCGGGATTGCAGTTGACCATGATGGTCTCGTAGCCGGCATCTTCCAGGGCGAAGGCGGCATGACAGCAGCAATAGTCGAATTCGATGCCCTGGCCGATCCGGTTCGGACCTCCGCCGAGAATGACCACTTTCTTTTTGCCGGTCGGATTGGACTCGCAAGCCGGTACGCCCATGAAGGGGGCTTCATAGGTTGAGTACATGTAGGCTGTCGGTGAGGCGAATTCCGCCGCGCAAGTGTCGATGCGTTTGTAGACCGGATGGACCTCAAGCTCTTCACGCAACCTGACCACGTCGTTGGCGTCCAGTCCCGCAAGGCTTGCCAGGCGGGCATCGGAAAAACCCATTGCCTTCAGTTTGCGCAGATTCTCGGCATCCTTCGGCAGACCGATATTGCGGACCTTGCTCTCCATGGCCAGAATATCCGCGATCTGTTCCAGGAACCAGGTGTTGATGCCGCTGGCCTGATGAACTTCGTCGGTGCTCATGCCGAAGCGCATGGCCTGTGCGACATTGAGCAGACGGCTTGGTGTCGCGACGGCGACCGCCGCACGCAGGGCGTTCCTGTCGTCCCCCTGGTCGAGGCCCGGAATTTCGGTTTCATCCAGGCCGTTGAGGCCTGTCTCCAGTCCACGCAGCGCCTTTTGCAGGCTTTCGTTGAAATTACGCCCGATGGCCATGACTTCGCCGACGGACTTCATCGCCGTGGTCAGCGTCGGTTCGGAACCGGGGAATTTCTCAAAGGCGAAACGCGGGATCTTGGTGACCACGTAGTCGATGGTTGGCTCGAACGACGCCGGGGTCGCTCCGCCGGTGATGTCGTTTTCCAGCTCATTGAGCGTATAGCCGACGGCGAGCTTGGCCGCGATCTTGGCGATCGGGAAGCCGGTGGCCTTGGAGGCGAGGGCGGAAGAGCGTGACACGCGGGGGTTCATCTCGATCACGACGAGACGGCCGCTTTCCGGATCGACCGCGAACTGGACGTTGGAACCGCCGGTCTCGACACCGATTTCGCGCAGCACCGCAATCGATGCGTCGCGCATGATCTGGTATTCCTTGTCCGTCAGGGTGAGTGCCGGAGCGACGGTGATCGAATCGCCCGTATGCACACCCATCGGATCGACGTTCTCAATCGAGCAGATAATGATGCAGTTGTCCGCCTTGTCGCGGACCACTTCCATCTCGTATTCCTTCCAGCCGAGCAGACTCTCGTCGATCAGGACCTGGCCGACAGGCGAGGCGTCGATCCCGGAGCGGACGATGGTTTCGAATTCTTCACGGTTATAGGCGACGCCGCCACCGGTGCCGCCGAGCGTGAAGGCGGGCCGGATGATGGCCGGCAGGCCGATTTCGTCAATGGCGCGCATCGCTTCCAGGTAGCCAGCATTGCGGTCATAGCCGACAATCCTGCCGTTTTCGTCACGAATGGCTGGTGAGGAGGCGATGGCGGCGCGCGGGTTTTCCAGGCCGATCACATCCATCGCGGCGCGGAATTTTTCCCGATCTTCGGCCTTTTCGATCACATCCGCCCGCGCACCGATCATCTCGACGCCGAATTTCTCAAGTATCCCCATCTCTTCAAGATCGAGCGCGCAATTGAGCGCGGTCTGGCCGCCCATGGTTGGCAGAAGCGCGTCGGGGCGTTCCTTCTCGATGATCTTTGCCACGAGCTCCGGCGTGATGGGCTCGATGTAGGTGGCGTCTGCGAGATCCGGATCGGTCATAATCGTTGCCGGATTGGAATTCACAAGGATGATGCGAAAACCTTCTTCGCGCAGCGCTTTGCAGGCCTGGGTGCCGGAATAATCGAACTCACAGGCCTGACCGATGACAATCGGTCCGGCACCAATGATCAGGATGGAAGAGATATCTGTGCGTTTGGGCATCTCGGCTCGCGGCTCGTGGCGGCCAATCCGGATTAGCGGGCCCGCTATTCGGTCTGGCTCGGGTCTGAAGTGAATGACGGTGTTGGCTGAGCGCGTCTTATAGGGAAAAGCGAAGCGCTAGGAAACCCCGGCAGGCCAAAGAGGCGCTGTTTTCCTGCTCGGAGAGAAAAGTTCAGTCAGCTTCGGCTGAATCTGTCGTCAGCGGCTGGGTTGATTGGCCATCAAAATCGCCGATTCCTTCCGAAAGGGCGTAGCAGGCAAGGCGAATGGATTTCGGGATTTCCACCGGCCGGCCGTCACGGTTGCCTTTTTCATAATACTGGATCATGCGTTTCTTCAGTCCGAGGCGGTCGGCAGCGTCCTTTTGCTTCAGACCCAGCGTCCGGCGCCAGAGGCGGAATTGCTGCGGAGTCATGCCGGGGACGGGGTTTTTTGATTTAGATTCGGCCATATTTCTCGATATTCCGGGGTAACCTGGTTCCTTGCGGTCACAGTCGGCAGTGCACGGGCCGACAAACCTGACAGAAATAACCTGCACAGGCGGTTGTCAATCGTGAAGTGCACAATGTGCTCTTTTTTATAGGGTCTGGCGCTCAGACAGGGCGGCACTCACCGGGCGAGAACACTCTCGTAACTGCAAGCTTCTTTCGTAGTGCCGGGGCCCTCGACGGTGCTACCCGAAGCCGGTTTGGGTAAACGGCACGACCCGCCAAGAGCCTGAATTCGGGTTTCTCGGGGGTGAAATTAACGTTCCACAGCTTTTAGATGTGAGAATTTATGCACGCAATACGCGTATTCTTTGAGTTCTTCTATTTTTGTTGGCGGTTGTTGTAAAAGTATTTCAACCGATGGTCGCTCACACACACTCCCGGCGTTTGTGGAGTACTGTAATAATTGTCAGTGTTGGGCGCGAGAAAATAAAGTATTTTCCTCAGGTAGGGTGCCGTGAAGTCAAGAAAACCTGAAACAGAACATCATATTTCCAACCAGTATATTTGCTTGCTTTAAATTATCGATAATTAATATTATAGGCTATGACGAGCGTTTTGGTATATTATTAGTTGTTATAGTTGCAGGAACTATCTGATGGAGGTCGGGTTTTAGTGTGTGTTAAACTAACGTTGTCCCGAAAGATCTCCAATAAATCCAATTTTTGCGTAGATTTTAACTGTTGATCCGGTGTATTAGTCTAATGCTTAGTCTCCATTGAGTGTGGTGTATGGAGGCTTGTGAAGCTGTAGACTATGCGCTTCGAGCTGCGAAGGCTGTTATTGCGGTGCAAGTGGGACCTGAGGACCGGGTGGTGGGACCTGGAATTCGGGGGTGTTGCAAGACCCAGCCAGACTTGAAACAAAAAAAGACAAGATCGGGCTAAAGAGTATGAACAATCTAGCTACCAACATGGTCGCTGTTCCGGATATAGCTGGACCGGGGCAGGAAGTCGTATCGGATGACCCCGCGCTTGCGATATCGGAGATGTCGGAGCGGTTTGAAGTAACGCTTCGGACTTTACGTTTCTACGAGGAAAAAGGTCTCCTTAATCCTGTCCGTAAAGGCGCTCGACGTTTCTACGGTGCGCGAGACGTTTCCAGGATGCGTATCATCCTTCAGGCCAAGAAAATTGGTCTTACGCTCGCCGAGATCCGTAGAGTGATCAAGTTGGTCGAAAGCAACACCAAACGCAAGGACCAGTACAAGGAGATCCAGGAGATCTGCAAAAATCAGCACGAAATTCTGATCGAACAGAAGCAGATGCTTGATGAGCAGGTTGCCGAGGTGGTCGAGATCCTGACTGTCTTTGATACTCTGGTCTGAATGACCTGACACGACAACGGATGAACAAACCCCAGGCTGCTTCCGCGTCCTGGGGTTTTCTTCGTGTGGAGTGCTTTGATTGAAACACGCCGGTTTCCCGGTCAGCCTGGCGAGGACCAAACCGTTTTCGCATGTTTCGACACGAAAACGGTTTCATCGCTCCTGAAGCCTCCGGACAGTGTGCACGCGGTTCTCAGGAGCAACACACCAGAAAGGAGCTCAGGACGCTCCGGCCGTTTCCATCATGTCCGTGAACCGCTTGAATAGATAATGGCTGTCTCGCGGCCCCGGAGAGGCTTCCGGGTGATACTGAACGGAAAACACCGGTTTATCCTTCATTGCCAGTCCGCAGTTGGAACCGTCGAACAGGGATACATGGGTCTGCGCGACATTTTCCGGCAGGCTTTCGGCATCGACCGCAAATCCGTGGTTCATCGAGGTGATCTCGACCTTGCCTGTGGTGTGATCGAAGACCGGATGATTGGCGCCGTGATGGCCCTGGTGCATTTTCAGGGTTTTGCCGCCCAGCGCCAGGGCCAGCATCTGGTGCCCGAGGCAGATGCCGAATGTCGGCACGCCTTTTTCAACGATATCCCTGATCATGGGAACGGAATAGGTGCCGGTGGCAGCCGGATCTCCAGGACCGTTGGACAGGAAGACACCGTCCGGCTTGTGCTCGAGAACTTCTTCGGCTGTGGCTGTCGCGGGTAGGACGGTAACCTCACAGCCGGCTTCGGTCAGCAGCCGCAGGATGTTGCGCTTGATACCGTAGTCGATTGCAACGACCTTGAACCGGCCGCCTCTAGACTCTCTGTATCCCTCTTCCCATTTCCATGCCGTCTGGGACCAGGGATGGGACTGGGTGGTGGAGGCATCCTTCGCCAGATCCATGCCGACAAGGCCAGGCCAGGCGGCCGCGGCGACTTTGAGGCTTTCCAGGTCGAATTGTCCGTCCGGAGAATGGGCAATGACGCCGTTCGGCACGCCTTTTTCACGGATCAGAGCCGTCAAGGCACGTGTGTCGATGCCGCTGATGCCGATCAGGTTGCGGCTTTTCAGCCATGCATCGAGATGTTTCGTTGCCCGGTAGTTGGCCGGATCGGTGATATGTGCGGCCAGCACCACGCCGCGGATCCCGCTGTCGGAGGCCATGTTGACCGTCTCGATGTCCTCATCGTTGGCACCGACATTGCCGACATGGGGAAAAGTGAACGTTATGATCTGACCGGAGTAGGAAGGGTCCGTGAGGATTTCCTGATATCCGGTCATGGAGGTATTAAAGCAAATCTCACCAACGGCTTGTCCGGTGGCGCCGAGGCCTTGCCCCTCGATGATACTGCCGTCGGAGAGCACAAGCAGGGCGGTCGCCGGGGTCTCAGACCATGCGTCTGCAATCGTCATGTCTTGTTTCCAGAGTCTGTTGGTGACATCATGCGCTGCAGGAAAGGCGTCTGGGGCAGGCTGTAAAGTGCCTGCGATTGGCCGTCTGCATCAAGCGCGAGACTCTATGGGAAGCGGCTGGGATCGTCAATAATGATCCTGCGAAAAAAGATCTTTAAAATTCAACAGCTTGGCTGAGCAATCACAAAGGGCGTGCAAGCGCCCGGAGCCTCAGTGCGACAGGGGTAGGGTAAACCATGCGCGAAGCAATGCGCGACAGAATCAATGTTGCCTTGAAGGCGGCGCGGGAAGAAGGCGACAAACGCCGCTGCGCGACCTTGCGTCTCGTCCAGACCGCGGTGAAAGACCGCGAAGCTGCTGCACGTGACCACGGCAAGGACGGCGTTGATGAAAGTGAAGTAATTGAAATACTTCGAAAAATGGTCCATCAGCGGGAAGCCTCCGCAGTTGAGTTCGAAAGCGGCGGGCAGCTCGATTTGGCGGAACAGGAACGCGTCGAGCAGGATATCATTCGCGAATTCCTGCCTGCACAGCTCAGTGAAGACGAAATGCGAACACTGTGCGAAGAGACCGTCAAGGACATCGATGCCCATGGTCTGCGCGATATCGGCCGCTGCATGAACGAGTTGAAAACCCGTCATCCCGGCAAGATGGATTTTGTCCAGGCTTCCTGTCTGATGAAAGACATGCTGCGTACCGACGGCAACGGAGAAAAGGACGCGGGCAAGGGCTAGGCCAGGGAGCCATTTCCTCCGCGCTTCCGGCCGTGCGACCGGGATTGCCGTGACACCGGCTTTCAGGATCCGCTCTGCCGTCTATCAACAGGTCATCCAGAAGATCTCTTGAAGGACTGGCATAGCCGGTCCGGACCTTCTATTTATTAACGTCTTACGCTCCGTCCTGCGGCGCTTGTCGCGCCGTCAGGGGCTGCCCGTATCCACAGAACCCTGGATAGTGCAAGTTTCATGCGTTTTGAACCGCGTCTTCTCGATGAAATCCGCGCCCGGCTGACCCTGTCGGAAGTCGTCGGCCGTCGCGTGAGCTGGGACAGGCGCAAGACGCAGCCGGGCAAGGGCGACTATTGGGCCTGTTGTCCGTTTCATCAGGAAAAAAGCCCGAGTTTTCATGTCGACGACCGGCGTAACCGCTACAAATGTTTCGGCTGTGGAGCTTCCGGAGACCATTTCACCTTCCTGTGCGAAACCGAGGGCCTGAGCTTTCCGGAATCCGTCGAACGGCTTGCCGAGCAGGCAGGCGTCGGATTGCCCGCGCCGGATCCGCAGGCGGCTCGCCGCGAGAAGAAGCGTGCAGGGCTCGCCGAAATCTGCGAAATGGCCGCACGGTTTTTTCAAAACGAATATCAGGGTCCGCGTGGCGAGGCGGCCCGTGCCTATTGCGCCAGGCGTGGACTTGCGCCCGAGACGCTTCAGGAATTCCGGTTCGGTTTCGCTCCCGACAGCAGGGATGCCCTGAAGGCCTATCTTGCCGCGCGGGATGTTCCGGAAGCGGACATGATCGAGGCCGGGCTGCTGATCCGGCCGGAGGGCGGCCGGCCGGCCTACGACCGGTTCAGAGGGCGGCTGATGATCCCGATCCAGGACGATCGGGGCCGGGTGGTCGCCTTTGGCGGGCGCACGCTTTCACCGGACGGACAGCCGAAGTATCTCAATTCACCGGAGACGCCGCTGTTTCACAAGGGCGTCATGCTGTTCAATGCCCACAGGGCACGCGAGCCGGCCTTCAAATCCGGCGAGGCGGTTGTCGTTGAGGGGTATCTTGACGCAATCGCGTTATGGCAGGCGGGTGTCCGGCACGTGGTGGCGTCCCTGGGAACGGCGTTTACCGAAGATCAGATCCTGCGGCTGTGGAAATTCGCACCCGAACCGGTGATCTGTTTTGACGGGGACGCGGCGGGAACAGCTGCGGCGCACCGGTCGATCGACCGGATTTTCCCGGTTCTGAAAAGCGGGTTTTCCTTTCAGTTCTGCTTCCTTCCGGACGGAATGGACCCGGACGATCTGATCAAACAACATGGTCTGGCCGGTTTTGATGCGGAAGTCGGCAGCGCGCAGTCGCTGTTCAACGTGGTCTGGGACCGCGAGATTTCCGTCTCTCGTCTGGACACGCCGGAGCGCAAGGCGGCTCTTGAAAAACGGTTTGACGATCTGATCGGCACCATTCGCGATGAACGGGTTCGCCGGCGGTATCAGCTCGACGTCAGATTCAAGCTGTCCAATCTGTTTTTCGAGCAGGCGCGGCAGAACAGGCAGGGAGGGCAAGGGGCCAAGAAAGGCGATGACAGTTTCTGGCTCCCCGGCAAGGCGCGCGAGCGGGTCGCCACAAGTGACGATTTCGGGATAGAGCGCCTGATACTCGGTGTGGGTATGCGCTATCCGCATCTGCTGGACCGAAATTTCGAGCGCTTTTCGGGGCTGCCTTTCGTCAATGAGCTGCACACCCAGTTGCGAGACGTGCTTTGCCGGATCGTCGACGATCTGGAAACAACACCGGTGAGCGACCTGACAAGCGGCGTGGATGAGCCGCTCAAGAACATCATGTCAGAGATGATGCTGGAGACAATCGGTCTTCAGGAGCAGAGGCAGGCCGAGTTTTCAGCCCTGAACCACCGGTTCCCGCTGCTGAATTCAAATCCGCCCGAGGATTTCGTCGAGGCGGCCTTTGTGCATTTCCTGGACGTCATGGAGTTGAATGCGCTGGAAGCGGAGCTTGCCTCTGAGCTTGCCGGGGCAGACGAACATCTGGATGAACAGGCCTGGACGCGCATTCAGGCGCTGACCCAGGATCTGAGTCGGCGGCGCGAGGAGTGCACCCGCGACGAGGCGGACCTTGCTGAGCGGGCCCGCAAAATCAGGACCGCGCCGCCCGTGGCGGCAGTCGCCACCAGCTAGACCTGGAAAACCAGCAGCAAAATCCGAGGTCACGCGAGCGCCGGAATTGAGGCGGCAAAGTGGCCGAACCTACGGGATTTATTTAAATTTCCGCTTTTTGAGGGCTGAAAGGGCGAAAAAACGCGTTTTCCAATTGACCGATGACGAATCACACTTGCGAATCGTGAGCGTAGAGCTAAATAGAAGTTTTGCAGCTCGTGCGCGCCGCAGCCTTCAAGCCTGCTTGCGGCCTATAGTCTGATAAAAGATGCTGCAAACCCGTTTGAATACCGCTTCGCTATCCGCGATACGGATGCGAATTTAAAAGATCGTGTGCTTCGTCGATGATGACTTCTCACAATGTCGATCAAGGGTACGGTTAATAGGGACTTAAGGGACACGGCTTACAAACCTACCCAAGGGTGATTCTTTCAGACGCCGCCGCAGATGATGCTGGCGCGCTGAGGCGAATTTGGTTTGAAGCTTAACAAGGGGCGCTGCGTGGCCTTTCCGGCCACGAATTGGAGCACGATATGGTAGCCAAAGCGACGCAAGCAGACGAGAGTCAGGAAACGAGCACGGACGGTCCGGACGGTCCGCTGCTGGACCTGTCGGATGCTGCCGTCAAAAAGATGATCAAGGCCGCGAAAAAGCGCGGCTATGTCACCTATGACGAACTGAATGAAGTCCTGCCTTCCGAGCAGGTGTCATCCGAGAAAATCGAAGACACGATGTCGATGCTCTCCGATATGGGCATCAATGTGATCGATTCCGACGAAGCCGAGGAAGGTCCGGAAGAGGTCGACGCCGGCGAACTGGTAACGGCCGCTCCCACAGCGGTGGCCAAGACGACCACCGCCAAGGAGCCGGCCGACCGGACGGACGATCCCGTGCGGATGTATCTGCGCGAGATGGGATCGGTGGAACTGCTGTCTCGCGAAGGCGAGATCGCGATCGCCAAGCGCATCGAGGCCGGCCGTGAAGCGATGATCGCGGGCCTGTGCGAAAGCCCGCTGACCTTCCAGGCGATCATCATCTGGCGCGACGAACTCAACGAAGCCAAGGTTCTGCTGCGCGACATCATTGATCTTGAAGCGACCTATGCGGGGCCTGACGCCAAGGCCGGCCCGGCCGTGGCCAATGACGATGTCGCGCCCGGCGAGGGCAACGCCGCCGAGGCTCCGGCCGGTGGGACCTCCGAGGAGACCGAGAATTCCGAAGAAAGCGAAGAGGACGATGACGACGACGAGTTCGAGTCCAACGTCTCGCTTTCCGCCATGGAAGCCGAACTGAAGCCCGGTGTCCTGGAAACCTTCGACAACATCGCCGACAACTACAAGAAACTGCGCCGCCTGCAGGACCAGCTGGTGGAAAACAAGCTGGCGAACAAGACCCTGTCGCCAAGCCAGGAACGTCGCTACAAGAAGCTCAAGGAAGACATCATTGTCGATGTGAAGAGCCTGTCGCTCAACCAGAACCGTATCGACGCCCTGGTTGCCCAGCTCTATGACATCAACAAGCGCCTGATGGGCTATGAGGGCCGGCTGCTGCGTCTGGCCGACAGCTACAACGTCGACCGGACCGACTTCCTGAAACAGTATCAGGGCGCAGAACTCGACCCGAACTGGCTGCGCAAGGTGGCCAATCTTTCCACGCGCGGCTGGAAGAACTTCATCGCGAAGGAAAAGGAAACCGTTCGCGAGCTGCGTCAGGAGATCCAAACGCTGGCGACCGAGACGGGCCTTGAGATCACCGAATTCCGCCGCATCGTCGCGATGGTGCAGAAGGGTGAGCGCGAGGCGCGCATCGCCAAGAAGGAAATGGTCGAGGCCAACCTGCGCCTTGTGATTTCCATCGCCAAGAAATACACCAACCGCGGCCTGCAGTTCCTGGATCTCATCCAGGAAGGCAATATCGGCCTGATGAAGGCGGTGGACAAATTCGAATACCGGCGCGGCTACAAGTTCTCCACCTATGCGACGTGGTGGATCCGGCAGGCGATTACCCGGTCGATCGCCGACCAGGCCCGCACCATCCGTATTCCCGTGCACATGATCGAGACGATCAACAAGATCGTGCGGACCTCGCGCCAGATGCTGCATGAGATCGGCCGGGAGCCGACCCCGGAAGAACTGGCCGAAAAGCTGCAGATGCCGCTTGAGAAGGTCCGCAAGGTCCTGAAGATCGCCAAGGAACCGATCTCGCTCGAAACGCCTATCGGCGACGAGGAAGATTCCCATCTCGGCGATTTCATCGAGGACAAGAATGCGGTCCTGCCGATCGATGCCGCCATCCAGTCGAACCTGCGCGAAACAACCACCCGCGTGCTGGCTTCGCTGACGCCGCGCGAGGAACGTGTCCTGCGCATGCGCTTCGGTATCGGCATGAACACCGATCACACGCTGGAAGAAGTCGGCCAGCAGTTCTCGGTGACCCGCGAACGTATCCGTCAGATCGAGGCAAAGGCGCTCAGGAAGCTCAAGCACCCGAGCCGCTCGCGCAAGCTGCGGTCGTTCCTCGACAGCTGATTGGCTGCCTGAGGGATCAAGGCGTTAAAAAGACCCGGCGGAAACGCCGGGTTTTTCGTTTACAGTGTGGTGATCGAGACTGGTTCCGGTCCGGACCAGATGTCCGATTTCCGAGAAGTCCGTTGCTCCCGTGAGGCCGCCGATTTGGCACTAGTCGCAGATATGAAAGAGCCAATGGAAGACGCCGAGGTCTCCGACCGGCGCTTCCTGGGCGCTGGCCTTGCGATCTCGCTGGCGATACATGTTCTCATTGCGCTGGCGTTCGCCGGCTGGCTGGTCGTGCCCCTGCCGTCTCCGGACGTCCAGCCGATTGAGGTGGAGCTTGTCTCTCCCGCCGAGCTGCCGGCTCCGGAGCCGGAGATTCCGGAGCCGGAAGTCGCGGAAGCTGAACCGGAAGCGCCGCAGCCGGAAGCCGCCGAGGAAAGCGAGCCGCCTTTGCCACCCGAGCCCCCTCGGCAGCCGGAGGAGGAGCAGTCGGACATCCAGGAACCGCCACCGCCATCCGTCGTGCAGCCGGTAACCGAATTCGGCGAAGAAGACGCCGGACCGCAAGACGATGACACGGATGAGCAGGATCAGGCCGTCAGTGAAACTGTCGCCGGCGAAGAGGAGGCTGCCGATGTCGAAGAAGCGGCAGACGCGAGCGAGGAGGAAAACGAGACTCCGGAGCTTGACGATCCCGCACCGGAAGAAGAGGTGACTTCCGAGACCGAGACCGAGACCGAGACCGAGACCGAGACCGAGACCGAGACCGAGACCGAGACCGAGACCGAGACCGAGACCGAGACCGAAACGGAAACGGAAACGGAAACGGAAACGGAAACTGCTGTCGCTGAACCGGAAGCAGCCGGAACTGACGCAGAGCGGGATATTGCCGAGAACGGTGAGGAGAGGGCGGAAGACTTCGGAATTGTCGGGCCGATTGTGACTGACGCGACGCCGGCGCCCAAGCCAGCCCGGCCGGCTGCTGTCGCGCGCCGGGAGACAGCCAGTCAGGATGCCGGCCAGAGCGCAAGCCGCAACACCACTTCGCGAAGGGATCTGCTGGCTGCCAGAGAACTCTATTCACGCGACATTCTGGACGATCCGCGCAGCAGAACAGCCATGCGGGGCATGTCGCAGGGCCAGCGGCTCAATCTTCTTTGCATGACCGAATTGCGCGCCCAACTCACTGTCGCGAGCCCGGCGCCCCCCGAATTGCTGCCCTCATTTCGTCCGCAGCCCGGTACCGTCCTGGAACCCGGCCGGGCGGCTTTCAAAGGCCTCGGCAGGTGGTTCGACGTCGCCTTTCGTTGCGAGACGGACAGCGATGTAACCCGGGTCGAGAAATTTTCCTTCAAGATCGGTGGCGAGATCCCGCAAAGCCAGTGGCTGGAGCGGGGACTGGTGGGGTTTTAGCGTTTCGGAGCACCTTTCGCCTTCAGCCACTCTTCTTCGAAACGTTGGATGGCTTTCGCGGGTGGAAGGGAGGTGGTCAAGGGAACGATTTCACCGTTGCGCATGACAATGACCGGCCCCGCCCCGGGCACTTGGGCCGTGGGATTGCCAGTGCGCACAAATTCACGGGTCGTATAAAAGACGACAAAGCCGAAGGGGCGGGGAAGGGTCTTGTCCCGCTGAATGACAAAGTCATGGCTCGACTGCGTCAACACTTCGTCGGCGATGTATTTTTCAGCCTGCTGAGCTGTGACAATATCCATGTTGTTGTTCGCCTCACCACTAATCCCTTGAGCCAACAAGGCCCCAACCAACATTGCTGCCGCCATCGCTGTTATAGCGCTCGTTCGCACGGTCCACATCGGTGATCACCTCCGCCGGGTTGTCTTCGCCCCAGTTCTGTCCTTCCACGATGCCGACGGTTCCACCATCATTCGCGAGCAGCACCACGTGTGAGCCGCCGCCGGAATAGCCTATGCCGACGATTGCCTGTGTACCATCGCCGCCAGCTTCCACAGCATCATAGGCACTCTGGAAGTCGGACCCCCAGGCCACATCGGTGTTGAAACGGTTCTCGATGTCGCTAAAGCTGCCGTCGCGTTCCGCGGATGCTACAGCATTCGGATCGGTACCGTTCAACCTTGCCGCCGTTGCGTCGATGATGTTGCCGCAATTGATGACGCTGTTTTCCGGGTTTACGTTGTCGACCGCGTCCTGCAGGCCCGCTCCGGGTGCGGGGCCGGCAAAAACGCCTTGAACGGCGTCCACAGCACTGGATATGGCATCGCTGATGGCGTTTCCTGCCGACGCCAGCATGTTGCCAATGGCAGCACCGAGACCGGCAGGGGACGACATGGGGGGAGCCCCACCTCCCTGCATGCCGATCAACACTGTGGGAAAGCCGGTGACGATCGCACCACCTTTCAAGGTCAGGTCGGTCATCCTGGCCGCGGGCATGCCCTCGACCAGGACGTTCCAGGCTCCGGTGACGATCGGGTCCCCGCCAAGAGGCGGGGGTGGACCGACGCATACGCACATGTCCGTCACCCGTGCCTGCGGCAGGTTCCCCGTCAGGACGGTCCATGCGCATTTCCATGCTATTGGCGCCGGTACGCCCATGCACATGGGGCAGGTATGCATATCTGAAAGTCGAGCGGCGGGAAATCCCATGAAATGTCCAGCTTTTTCTAAAAACAATGCGGAAAGTCTCAGCCGGAGCCAGTTTTTAGTCAATGCCGTCACATCACACTTTTCACGAATGCGGTCGCATCCCTTCCGCCAGAACCAGGAATTCAAGTTGTATTTTCAAATCTATGAAAATAAAGAAATATTGGACTCCAAAATTTAATGCGTGCATTATTTTTCTATCATAAGTAGTATCGCCGTTGTGATTCGTGCCAAGCCCGCGAGAGGTTTACATGGGCATTTCTGACACTATGACACCCTATCTGCAAAGTCTTTTGCGCTTTGTCGCCGGTCTTGTTTTTCTACAGTTCGGCACGAGCAAGTTCATGCACATTCCTCATAGTCCAATCTCCGGAACATTGGCGATGAGCGCCAGCGGCATCGCCGGTGTGATCGAACTGGCGTGCGGATTTCTGATCGCGGTGGGGCTGTGTACCCGGCCCGCATGCTTTCTCGCTTCGGGAACCATGGCGGCCTGCTATTCGATAACCCACGCTCCACTCAGCTTTTTTCCCCTTCTCAACGGTGGCGGTGAAGCTGTGCTCTTGTGTCTGGTGTTTCTCTTCCTGTCGACCGCAGGCGGTGGCCCCTTGAGCCTGGACCGGATCTTGTTCGGGAAAATGTCTTAGGGTGTGAACTCATAAACGAAGACGAAATGACATCGGCAGTAGCGAAACTTCGCGAAGAAGCGCCTGAGGAGAGGGCTTTGTGACCGGTCAATCGGCCCGGCACTGCGAGGTGAAGCCATTCCCATGTGACCGGATTGGCTCTTCCTAGATCAACCTGCTTTCGTTTGAACGCGAAAACAGACAAATCGAGCGCCTGCCAAGCGGTCGGGCATCTTGTCCGTGTTCGAGTGAGCACGAGATGCGGGAGCATCGCGAAAGGCTTGAAAGCGAAGCACATTTCCTGCACCTTCGTTTGAAGAAGATGAGGAGCAGTCCCACTCAATCCGTTCCATGCTCATTCCCGAGTTCGTGATCCAGTTTCAGCGAGATCCCATGCCCAACAAACAGTCCCGGTTTCTGATCGATACTTATTTTGCCGCGTTTAATGCCGGCGATACCAGGAAGATGGAAAGTCTGGTCGCTGATGACCTGATTCACGACGTCAACCAGGGCGAACAGCGGGTCGGCAAGGACAAGTTCTGGTCGTTCAATGTGCATATGAGCCGCTGCTACAAGGAGCGGCTTTCCGACATTGTGCTGTTCGTGAACGAAGACGGCAGCCGCGCCGCGGCCGAATTCATCGTTCACGGCAGCTATATCGATACCGACGAAGGCCTGCCGCCGGCCAACGGACAGACCTACAAGATACCGGCAGGCAGTTTTTTCGAAATCCGTGACGGCGAGATCGCCCGTATCACCACTTACTACAATCTTCAGACCTGGATCGGTCAGGTGAAGGGTGAAGAGGGTGCGAAAGAGGCGTGATGCCTTGAGCCCCGTGTGCCGGGGCCCTATCTGTCAGGCGTCGATTGGAGCGCAGCAGCGCCGGCGCACCGGCTCGGGCCGTGAGCAGGGTGTTTAACCTCCGTCGTAGGTCGGCATACGCCGTTCGATCCAGGCGTCGAGCCCTTCCCGGGCGTCGCGGGTGGGTGCCATGCGCGCGAATTGTTCCCGCTCGATCTGCAGACCCTCGTCGATGCTGGTGTTGAGGCCGCGGGTTACCGCCGTCAGGATACGGGCGGCTGCAAGGGGCGAGTGACGCTGGATGCGGCCGGCCAGCTCGAACGCCGTATCCAGGACGGCCTCCGGCGCCACAACCTTGTTGACCAGTCCGAGCTCGTAGGCTCGCTCCGCCGTGAACGGGTCACCTGTGAGCAGCAGCTCGAGGGCCCGCTTTCGTCCGGCCAGCCTTGGCAGGCGCTGGGTTCCACCGAAGGTGGGCGGAATGCCGAGGTTGATTTCAGGCTTTGCGAAAACAGCCGTATCGGCGGCAACGGCAAGATGCACCGCTTCGGCGATCTCACAGCCCCCGCCATAGGCAAGGCCGTTGACCGCGGCGATGATCGGCTTGGGAAAGGCTTCCAGCCGTGCAGTCATCGCCTGACCCCGGCGGCAGAATTCGCGAACGGCGATGTCCGGTCCCGCCGCGATGCTTCTGGAGAATTCGTGGATGTCACCACCCGCGGAGAAAGCGCGCCGTCCGGCACCGGTGATGATGATCGCCTGCACCGCGTCGTCACGCTCCAGTTCGTCCAGATACCGCAGGATCAGATCATTTGTCGCGTAGTTGAGCGCGTTGAGCCTTTCCGGCCGGTTGAGCGTCAAAAGCGCTGTTTTTTCGTGGCGGTCCAGTAGCACGGTCTCGGACATGGTCTGTTTCCCTTTGTCTTGTCGATGTCCTGACGCTAATGGGCATCGCTATTGAAGTATATTCACTGGTGAGTATACTTTGAGCATGAGAAGCACTTCCTCAAATGCCCGGGACCGCATTCTGACGGCCGCGAACAAGCTGTTTTATGCGGAGGGTATCCGCGCGGTCAGCCTCGACACCATCGCCGCGAAAGCCGGGATCACGAAAAAGACCGTCTACTATCATTTCAAGAGCAAGGACGACCTGATCGAGGCCTATCTGGTTTCCCGGGACCAGCCAAATCTGGAGCTGTTCCGAAGCTGGTTCGAAGCAGCTGAGGGGGGCTTGCCGGACAAGGTTCAGGCGATCTTCCAAAACATCGCGGCATCCGCGCGGCATCCGAAATGGAAAGGCTGCGGCTTCCTGCGCACGGCTGCCGAGCTTGCTAATATGCCAGGTCATCCGGCGATGAAGGTCGGCGCGGCCCACAAGAAGAAATTCGAGGCCTGGATGGCGGAGGAGTTTCAGGCTGCGGGCCGTGAATTGGCTCCTTATCCGGCGCATGATCTCGCCCGCCATGTCATGCTGTTGCTGGATGGCGCTTTCTCGACGATTCTGGTGCACCGGGACGCGGCATACGCCGAAGCCGCCGGAGAGGCGGCGAGAGTGCTTGTGGCAGGTGCTCTCGGGGGTGCGTCTCAACGCGCCTAGCAGCGGGGCGGCCTTGGTATGCTTCGGGCAGTCAACCAAAGCTACGACGCGCGGGCGTGCCTTTGGCGCGGAGACAATGGTTTCAGGCAGCATTGCGGGCCTGGGCGCCGGCAGTGCTGTAACCCATGTACGCGCCATGGCGCGCGGTCCTTGAATGAGCCCCTTCGTCATGAGCCATGCTGTAAAACCGAATGCTCTTCGGCACCGTCTCGATTGTGGAGATCGCAAGTGGCTTGATGCCGGTGTGCTCTGGCTCCTGACATTTCTCTGACTCGCCACCGACTGTCTTACCCTGGCTGTCATGACCATTGACAGGTTAGATATAACTATATAACTAGAAATATAGTTATATTGATGAGGCTCATATGAAATTGGAAATAGCCGCTCAGGGATTTGCCGCGCTGGGGTCAGAGGCCCGGCTGCAGGTGGTGCTCGCACTGGTCAAGGCGGGTGAAAAAGGTTTGACGGTGGGGGATATCCAGTCCCGGACCGGGATGGCCGCCTCGACGCTTGCCCACCACTTGCGCTTCCTGTCCTCGGCCGGGCTCGTGTTGCAGGAAAAGGATGGCCGCTCGGTTATCAGCAGGGCGGCCTTCGATCATCTGGACCGTCTGGCGGGTTACCTTCTCAAGGAATGCTGTGCCGAAGAAAACGGATGTGTGACCAATGGCGGCTGCGGCACGCCCGACGTGGAACTGGAGATCCTGAATGACTGATACCCTGGAAACGTCCGCAGCTGGAAATTCGGGCTCCGCGAGCTGCTGCGCCCCGAAAACGGCGTGCTGCAGCACCCCCAAGTCGAACTGGTCGTGGAAGGCCATTCCCGGGCAGAAATATCTGTTTTCGACCTGGGCCATCGTATTGGGCGTGCCGTTGCTTGTCCTGGTTTTCGACCCACCGCAATTCGTTTCCTTCGCGAGCTTCGCGGTCACGGCGTTTCTGGGAACGCTGCCTTATATTGCCTTCGCCGTGGCATTGATCGCCTGGCTCAAGGCTGCGGGCGCCGAGGCCTATGTGGGCAAGGCGTTCGAAGGGCGGGAAACAGTCGCCATCTGCCTTGCGGCGCTCTTCGGCGGCCTGGCTCCATTCTGTTCCTGCGAGGTCATCCCCTTCATCGCCGGACTTCTGGCGGTGGGTGCGCCGCTCTCCGCCATCATGGCTTTCTGGCTGTCCTCGCCGCTGATCGATCCGCCGACGCTGCTGATCACCGCAGGTGCACTCGGCTGGTCCTTTGCGATCGGCAAGGCCGTATTCGCGGTTTCCCTGGGCCTGTTCGGCGGCGCGGCTGTTGCATTGGCCATGAGGGCCGGGGTCTTTTCCAGTCCTGCAAGACCCGGCTCGGCTGCCAGCGGCTGCGGCTGCGGTGCGTCACCGCAGACCGGGCGCCCGGTCTGGATGTTCTGGCGGGAAAGCGTGCGGACAGCCAAATTCGGCGTCGAATTGAAAGCCAATGCGGGCTTTCTGATCAAATGGCTGGCGCTTGCCTATGTTCTTGAAGCCGCGCTCGTGACTTATGTCCCCGCTGACCTGATTGCGAGGGCGGTTGGTGGCGGCGGTATCGGATCGATCGTGATTTCGGCGCTCGTCGGTATGCCTGCCTATCTCAACAGCTATGTCGCACCGCCGTTGCTTGCGGGCCTTGTGGATCAGGGCATGGGATCGGGCGCCGCCATGGCGTTCATGATTGCGGGGGCCGTCAGTTCCATTCCGGCAATGGCCGCCGTCTGGTCGCTGGTGAAGCCATCGGTTTTCGTTACCTATCTCGGTCTTGGCTTCGCGGGTGCCGTTCTGTCCGGCATGGTCTTTCAACTGGTTGCCTGAGGAGCAGATCATGCGCGTCCGCGTCACCGTTTCCATCGCCTGAATTGCGGACCGCTTGCGCCGGGGTCTTGTCCCGGCCGATCTGCTGACACGGCACCGGACGCCAGCGGATTTCGAGGCCGGGGGCGAGCGTGCGATGACAGGCAGCGGGAAAATCCGGGCTCGCGAACCGGCGGGAAATGGTCGACAAGGTCGTGACGGAGCAAGATTGGCCGGAAACGATGAGGTCCCGGCTCAGGGCCGGGACGGCGGGTTGCTTCAGGCGTTTGGGTGCATCTCCGGGATCAGGTGTTTACCCCCGCTTGCGGCTGAAGACCATTTTCTGGTTGGCGAGCCGCTCCTTCGGGCCGGTCCAGGCATAGGCCAGAAGCGCCGGTTCCAGCTTGGAAACGGTAATGCGGTGGGTGTGTTCGGGCGGATTGAAGATCATCGATCCGGGGGAATAAACGCCCTGATGATTTTCCGAAACCGCGCCGGACAGACAGATATAGCTTTCTGAAATTTCGCTGTGGGAATGCGCCGGATAGGTGCAGCCCGGTGCGAACAGAACCAGCCCCAGGATGACTTCCGTGGTCAGGACCGGTCCGTTGGGGCCGCAAATTTCGGCATAGGCATAGGTCTTGTCCAGGCCGCGCGGCACTTTCTCGTATCCATATTGCCAGATCAGATGATCCTGAACGCTCTCCACCGCGCGGATGAGGGGAGCGGTGCGCTCCTGCCGTCCTTCGTCCAGGGCGCGCTTCAGATGCGCCGTGACGGGCTTTTGCGCCGGAGCGTCAAAGCGGATTTCAGAATTGGATTTGCTGACCCTGCTGATGGCCTCGCGGACGGTGCGTTGATGCGCACGGATCTTCTCGCTGCCGCCGGAAGAAAGAAACCGGTAGGCTTCGTAAAACTCCCGCAACAGATAGCCCCAGTCCGGGTAATCCGACAAGCGCCGCTGGGCCAGGCTTTCTTGCGTTTCGGTGTCTGGTTCGAGCACGTTGCGTCCTCCAGGACCTTGGTGATTTCCCCTGAAATAATCCAGCCTGAGTGCCGTAGCACCTTTTTTTCCGGCGCGGGCAAATGCATAACCGGCATATAGAGGTTACAGGGTCACGATCTTTTCCGTAAAATCAGGAACCCGGTCCCGTTTCCCGATGTGCCGCATCATACCGCAGGATGGTTTTCTCATGACTGTACTTGTTGCCGGTGCCGGAATTGCCGGCCTTTCCACGGCGTGGGCCCTGACGAAACGGGGTGTGCAGGTCACGCTTCTTGAGCAGGGACCGATCCCCAATCCCTTGTCGGCTTCCGGCGATCAGCACCGCATCATCCGCCGGGCCTACGGCGGTCAGGGTGGATATCAGCGCCGCATCGGCGCGGCCTATGATGCCTGGGACGAGATGTGGTCCGACCTTGGCGAAAAGCATCTCGTGGACACCGGTTTCATGCTGCTTTGCCAACAGGAAGGCGACGGTGCGGACATCTACCGGGACGGCCTTCTCGAAGGTGGCTATCCGTTCGAGGAGCTATCGCCGGGAGAGACCGCCGCGCGCTATCCGTTTGTCGATGCGGCAACACTTCGTTACGGCGCCGTCAGCCGGGAAGGCGGGGTTCTTCTGTGCCAGCGAATCGCCTTTGGACTCAGAAACTGGCTGATCGCAAACGGCGCGCTCGTGCGGGAAAACTGCAAGGTGACGGCCGTGGATGCGGTGGCGGGCAGTGTCACCCTGGCCGACGGGTCCGTCCTGAACGGGGATCATGTCATCGTCACGGCCGGTGCCTGGACGTTGGGGCTGTTTCCTGATCTTGCGGCAAACCTTACCACTTATCGGACAGCCGTTGTTTATCTGACACCGCCGGAGGATCTGCGCCAGGCCTGGGCGGACAGTCCGTGCATCCTGGATCCGGGCGGTTCGATAGACGGTTATGTGTTGCCGCCGGTTGCCGGGACAGGCCTCAAATTCGGCGCGGGCATTCACAAACACAAGTCCCTGCCGGATCAGGACCGGGTGGCGAAGCCGGGCGAAGGGGAGATCCTGCGTGACTATTTCTCACCGCCTTTCGGCCGGATCTCCGAATATCGCGTCGATGAAGTGGTGACCTGTGCCTATACCTTCACATCCGATGAACACTTTTTCGCAACCACGATGGACAGGGCGACGGTCGTTTCCGCCTGCTCGGGCCACGGCTACAAGTTCGGCGCAGTCGTTGGCCAGAAACTTGCGGACGGGGTGATGACACAGGACATGGACAGTGCACGCCTCTGGCTGGAGGCGCGGGACTGATCTGCTGGAAGTTGCGTCATTTCAGGCAGCTTCAGGTGCGGCTGGTGATCATCCTCTTCATGGTCCGGTCCTTCAGGGCGAAGTGGTGATAGAGCGCACCTGCCACATGCAGCGCGATCAGGATGATGAAAAGCGGCTTCGCCAGTTCGTGCAGTTCGCCGGCCTCGCGGATGCCGCCATACCAAGCGAGCAAACCGGTGATCGGCACAAAAATCATCAGGAGATAGAGCAGGCCGTGCCCCCCCCTGGCGGCGAGTTCCTGAACCCTGGATGCGGGAATGGGCGCAGGAACGCCAAATCTTGCCCGGACGATCAGGCGAAGAACGGTAAGCACCAGCACGGCGATCCCGACCCATATATGGGCGTTGCCCATGAAGGCCGTCATGGCGTCTGGCGTTCCGTCCCCGCGCAGGGCGCGCCCGAGGTCCTTGATGCTTTCGCCGAAGACGAGCTGGAAGAAGATGAGGGCGGCAATCGCCCAGTGAAGAAGAATATGAACAGGACTGTATGCGGCTGGCTGTGTCTTCGACATGGCTTGCTCGGTCTCCTGAATTTGAGAATGTCCGTTTGCTCCCTGTTTGTTCTGCCATATTCTTCGCGAAGGTGTTAACGCGAAATTGTGTCACTCTGTAACAGCACGTATCAGGACTTCCGCAGCGTGTTTCGAGTTGCAGGTAATTTGCTGCAAAACCGTATTGACGTCATGCATGTTCGGTGGATGAGCATAAGATTGGGCAGATTCTTCAGGACACTAAGAAGGGGTGGCTATGACGGTCGAGATCAGAAGCCTGACGGGCGATGACCTGAAGGATGCCCTTGATCAGCTGGCGCAGCTGAGGATATCCGTCTTCCGGGACTGGCCCTATCTTTATGAGGGCTCGCTTGACTATGAGGCCGGTTATCTTGAGCGCTATGCGCGCAGTGACGGTGCTGTGATCGTCGGCGCTTACGACGGAAGAAAGCTGGTCGGAGCCGCGACGGGTGAGCCGCTTGGCGGGGAGCTGGCGGCTTTCCGGACGCCGCTGGAAGCACGCGGCTATGCGCTGGAGAATATTTTCTACCTGGCTGAATCCGTTCTGGATCCCGCCTATCGCGGCAAGGGGATCGGCCACCGGTTTTTTGATGAACGCGAAGCGCACGCCAAACGCCTCGGCCTCACCCAGGCTGTATTCTGTGCTGTCATCCGGCCGGGCGATCATCCCATGCGGCCAGCGCAATACCGGCCACTCGATGCGTTCTGGCGCAAGCGCGGCTACGAGAAGCTGGATGGCGTGATCGTCCGGTTTCCCTGGCTCGATATCGGCGACACGCAAGAAACGGACAAACCGATGCAGGTCTGGTCCCGGTTCCTGGAAAGCAATCCGCCTTCGCGGTGGGAACCGTGAAGGCGGACTGCTTCTTGAATCTGAACTTCCAGACAACCGTCTCGGATAAGGTCGCTGGCAGGCCGCGTTACATCAGCGCCTGAGACGCTTCCCTGACATTGCGGGTCGCAGCATCGATCTGGGCGGTTGCCGTGGAGATCGTCTGCATGTTCGACGTGATCAGGTCCACGCCCTGGGCGGCTGTCTGCATGTTGGAGGAAATCTCGGTGGTGACCGAGGACTGCTCTCCAACGGCGGCGGAGATGCTGGCGGCAATTTCCCCGATATTCGTAATGACCGACAAGATCGACTGAATGGCCTCGACGGCGTTTTCGGTCGTTTCCTGAACCGAATTGACCTGGGCAGAGATTTCTTCGGTTGCCTTGCTGGTCTGGGAGGCGAGGCTTTTGACCTCCGACGCCACGACCGCAAAGCCTTTTCCGGCCTCTCCGGCCCGTGCCGCCTCGATGGTCGCGTTGAGGGCCAGTAGATTTGTCTGGTCGGCAATGCCGTCGATCAGTTCGATCACCGAACCGATTGTCTTGGCATCGTCCGAAAGGCCCGACATGATTTCGCTGGACCGCTCCGCTTCTCCGATGGCATTGCTGGAGACTTCCATTGCCGTTGCAACCTGGCGGCTGATTTCCGAAATGGAGGCGACCAGTTCTTCGGCCGCTGCGGCGACGGTCTGTACGCTTGAGGAGGTTTGTTCGGAGGCCGCCGCGGAGTTGGTTGCCTGGTCCGCAGCCGCGGAAATCGACTGTGAGATTTCCGACAGATCCTGATCGATGCCTTCCCGAATGCTCTTGCGCTTCTGCTCTTCCAGCATCCGCTCGGTGATGTCGCTTGCGAATTTCACCACCTTGAACGGCCGTCCGGAGGCGTCCAGGATCGGATTGTATGTTGCCTGGATCCAGATTTCCTTGCCGTTGTTTCCAATGCGCTTGAACTCGCCCGCTTTGAATTTGCCGGCCCCAAGATCTGCCCAGAACCGGCTGTATTCGTTGCTGGTCCGGTAAGCGGGCTCCACAAACAGGCTGTGTTTCTGCCCCCTGATTTCGTCCAGCGAATAACCGACTGTGGCAAGAAAGTTCTCATTGGCGTCGAGAATGGTGCCATCCAGCTCGAAATGAATGACTGCCTGGGACCTGTTGATGGCGTCCACCTGGCCTTCGAAATCCGCATTACGCTTTTTCTGGTCCGTGATGTCGGAGGCGATCTTGACGACCTTTACGACCTTGCCGGCGGCGTTGAGGACAGGATTGTAAGACGCCTGTATCCAGACCTCCCGGCCGTCCTTGGAAAAGCGCAGAAATTCCGCTGCCTTGAACTCGCCACGTGCGAGGGAGCCCCAGAAATTCTTGTATTCCGGGCTGTTGGCGAGATCGGGGTCGACGAACATCTTGTGGTGCTGGCCCTTGATTTCCTCAAGGGTATACCCAAGCGCGTTCAGAAAATTGTCGTTGGCGGTCAGGATGGTCCCGTCCGGTTTGAACTCGATCATCGCCTGCGATCGGCTGAAAGCTTCTACAGTCGCCTTCCAGGAATTGGTTTTAAAAATCGACATCGGTTCTCTCCGGCCGGTCTTGAACAAAGCATTACAGATATTTGATACTAAAAAAGTAAATAAAAACTTCACTAATTCATAAGGTAATTTACGTATTTAGAAATTCATAATTAAATATTATAGTATAAATTACATTTTTATATAATAATTACTGCATTTTTATATTGTTAAAATTTACTAGTGCGAAGAGTTGGTTCCGAAATATTGGTCGGAAGCAACAATCATTACTCGGCAAAGCCGGAACCAATGATTGGTTGTTTTATTATGTGAAACGCGAGCTTTCAAAATGTTCCCGTTCAAAGACACCGCATGACCGGACGAAGCGGATGCGGCCTGTGCCGCATCCGTTTCCGTTTACTGCAGAAACCAGCGAATGGTGACATTGGCGGCGATGGTTTCCTCGCCGGCCTCAACCGGTACCGGTCCCGCCTTGGACATCAGCATGCTTTCCGCGCGCATCATCATCGGTTGCGGCATCTGGATGCCGGTTTCGGCAATCGAAGCAATGGGTCCGAGTTCGACACCTGCGGCGGCGGCAAAGATCTCCGCCTTGTGGCGTGCGGCCTCGACGGCTTTTTTGCGGGCCTCGTCCAGTTTGTCCTGCGGGTCGCTGACTTCGAAGCGGATATTGTCCACCGAATTGGCGCCGCTCTCCACCACCAGGGTCAGGAGATCGCCGAGCCTGCCAAGATCGCGCACATTGACCTCAACTCCGTTTCGGACTTCATAGCCGACGATATTCGGCTGCCGGTCTGATGGATTTTCGAACCGCTCGTAACGTGGCTGGATGGAGAAACCCCGGGTCTGGATATCTCTGGCCTCGATTCCGCCGCCCTTGATCGCCGCGATGACCTTGGCAATTGCCGCGGAGTTCTGCGAAAGAGCTTCGGCCGCGGTGTCTGCGCCGGTGACCACATTGGTGTTGATGACGGCCATGTCCGGCGCAACGGAGACGGTTCCCTGACCTTCCATTGTGATACTGCCCGCGGCCGAAGCAGTTTCCTGGGCAAGAGCCGGGGTGTGGACGGCAAGGGCGGCAGCAAGGCTGGCTGCGAGCGCGACCCGGCGGGTGAGGCCCAGGCTGCTCCGCGCCAGGCGGGAACGCGAAATGGTCATGATAAATTCCTTTTCCAGAAAGCCATATCAAGCGGAAACATTGTCCCGCTTTAAGGCAGGGGCAAGGCCTGCCGGTTCAGCCCGCATTCAGGTTTCCAAAGCTCCACCGGAGGTGCCGGATCACTTGGCCTGCGAAGATTCCTCCGCACCATCCAGGCCGATGTCGCCCGTCTGCGACAGGAGCACTGCAATCGGCCGTGACGCCTCGAAACGGGCGCAGACGATGACGATCATCACGGTGAGCGGCACGCACAGGACCATGCCGACCACGCCCCAGATAGCCCCCCAGAAGGCCAGCGACAGCATGATCACCAGGCCGGACAGATTGAGGTTGGACCCCATCAGCCGCGGCTCGACAAAGTTGCCGACCGAAAACTGAATCAGGCCGAGCCCTGTGGCGATGGCGATGAAGGGGCCGAGCGTATCGTAGTAGACAATCGCCAGCAGGCTCGGGAAAACCACCCCGATGAGGGACCCGATGGTCGGGATATAGTTGAGCACAAAAGCGATGAAACCGAACAGGGCCGCGTAGGGCAGTCCGATGACGATCAGCACGAGGCTGGTCAGGAGGCCGGTGGCGATGGAGACCGACGTCTTGATGGAGAAGTAATGCATGATGGACCGGTTGATTTCGGCGCGCATCGCGAAGGCTGCCCGGGCCTTCTCCGTATTCGGAAAGAGCTTTTCGAACTTTCTGTCGAATGTGGACTGTTCGAGGAGCAGAAACAGAACGTAGATGAAGACAAGGCTGGCGGAACTCGCAAGTGCTGTAACCAGACCTGCACCGGCGGTGACCATGCGCGGCACGATCGAATCGGGAAACAGATCCTTGAGCTCTATCGGATCGTTGAGCTTGAAATAGGAAGATGTCTGATTGAAGACATCCTCCAGCCGTCTCTGATAGGTGGGAGCGTCCTGGGCAAGCTGGGTGAGATTGACGGTCACGATATCCAGCACGAAGGTGCCGACCGCGAATATGCTCAAGAGAGCCAGCGGAAAGGCAATGAAACGCGGCAGGCTCCAGCGGCCGATGGTCACGCGCCCGAAAACATGCGACAGCGCGTTGATCATGTACCAGACGATGAGAGCGATGACGAAAGGCAGCAGCAGCGAGCGGCCGACAACCAGCAGCCAACCGATCATGCTCACAAGCATGAGGCTGAGCGTGAGGGAAAAGAGCGGTGATCGCATGAGGGCTCCGGCAGGTGATTCAGTCATTGCTTTCAACGTCATTTAGAACGGAAACCAAAGGCAAACGGAACCGGTTTTTGTCATCAGGCGCGGGAGCGGGCGTCCCTCCGGCGTTCCGCTTCACTCTTTCCCGGACTTTTTCCCACAAAGGCCGCAAAGCTCTTGCTCCGGAAAACTGCCGTGGTATAGGAAAACCTGAAGCGCGAGTTGCCCCTTTCGGCGACGAACCGCTCCGGGGCATCCTGTCATCGCACGTGTGCAGACAAGACGCACCGGCACCTGAAAACCGATCAGCTCCCATGCTCTTGTATGACTGCATATGAGGCGGGGTTGATCCAGGGGCCTGTAGCTCAACTGGTTAGAGCCGTCCGCTCATAACGGATTGGTTGGGGGTTCGAGTCCCTCCGGGCCCACCACTCCTCTTTTGAGGTGTTGATTTTTCTGCATTTTTTTCTCTTTTTGTCTCACTGGATTTGACAGGGGAAGAAAGTGGGACATTTTTCTGTTCCGTTGATTTTTCGAGACGGTCATAGGCGTCTTGCGCCAGCACTACTTGCTTAGCCTGTTTGGTGTAGATTCGAGCGGTCTTGGGGTCTTTCCAGCCAAACACAGCCATGAGCTGGTATTCAGAAGCTCCAGCTTCGGCCAGTACGGTCGCGGCAGATTTCCGGAGGCCGTGTGATGAGCATTGCTTCAGGCCTACATCGTCGCACCACTCGCGCATTTTGTTGCCAAAGCCGTTTGAGCTGAATGGTTTGCCGTACTCGGTTGTCAGAAATGTTTTTTGGTTTTCTGGCGCGTGTTTAAGCGCATATGCGAGCGCTCTTGTTATCGGCAGGACCAGCAGTTCTTTCCCTTTTCCTTTGTGCGGGACAAACCTAATCGTATTTCCTTCAATATTGTCGGGGCCGAGTTTGACGAGATCCGATCTTCGAATACCAAGATTATAAAGCAATTCAAAAGCTAAGCGCGCTGGAGTGCCGTGCTGGTAGTGTTCTCGAAAGGCGGCGATTTCATCGGTTGACCACATATGAAAACCATCAGAATCATTAATGTAGGTTACCTTTGCTGCCGGATTCTGTGACAAGGGGTAGTGGGAGGTGACTTGATCGTTGCCCATTGCCCAATAGAAAAGGGCTCTAAGGTATTTGACGAGTTTATCGGCAGCGCCGGGTGTTTCGCGACGTTTCATTTGGCTGGCTTCCACATCATCTTTTCTAAGCTTCTGAAAGGGGAGATGGCCCACAGCGTCGCAATAGCGTCCTAATACACTACGCTTGTCCCGCTGTGTGTCAGGGGCCTGTTGTTGAAAGACCTTCGAACGTTGGTATTGATTGAACAGCCAGCCAATTGAGCCTGGCTTCCATTCTTCAGAACGCTTTTCTGCCGAACGGTCAACGTCTCCCGCCATCACACGATGATATTCAGTGCTGAATGCCTCGGTGACGCTGCCACTGTCATCCAGATAGGGAGACTTCATTCGATACTTGGGTATGCCTTGTCGACGCAGATAAAACCGAACGTTGCCGTGCCGATCCACATCTGCTGAAAGGTATTTGAACGGGATCTTTTTCCGATTAGCCAACCGTGTGGTCGAACGGATTCTTGGTGTCTTCATTGTCAATGACGGAGTTTGTTTCGGTTAGGTCGTGGAGGCTTGACTGAAGGTCTTGGACTACCCATCGCCTTAACCCGCCGATTTTATAACCCTTGGGCATCCAACCGCGGCCGATCCACGTGTCGAAGGTTGTCGGTGAAATGTCGAACATGTCGGCAGCGGTCGAACGGCTAACAGCCAATTTTGCAGATCGAGTGTGTTTCTTTTGGTGGGGCATGACATTAGGAAATTTGAATGGAATTTACGTGCGGATTTCGACGTTATTCTTGACGCTTGGTTCAAACGTGTTTCGAGAAACCAGTTCGTCAATAGCTCCAACGGGCAGGTAGAACGTCCCGTCAATTTTAACGTATCGGATTGCCTTCTTTCTGATCCATGATCGAATGCGTGCCTCAGTGAAGACCGTTCGTTCAGCTGCTTCTTTCAACGTTTCAAGGTCCATGGAACTCCTCATTTTTACAAATTGGGGCGGTTCAGATAAATTATCCTGAAAAGTTGTTTTTGCAACCAAAAAAGACGCGTTTGCGTCTATTGTGGATATTTACCATGGAAATATGTCAGCGCTTGTTTGAGGTTCGGAAAGAGCTGAAAAAGAGCCAACTTCAGATGGCCGAAGAACTCGGAATATCGGGAACGGCTTACAAGACGTATGAAAAAGGGACAAAGAGCCTGCCGTTACAGGTCGTGATTGATCTTCACGAAAAGCACAATATTTCAGTATCTTGGCTGATTTTAGGAGGTGGTCAGATGAAAGATCTGCCTCCAGTTGGTTTGGTTAGGAACGCGTATCTAGCGGCTAAAACTTTTCAGGAGGAATGCAACTTAAGCATGGATCTAGAGGAAGAGGCGAATTTGATTCAAAAAATGTTCGCAAGACTCTATCAAGAAGCCAACAAAAGAGAAGAAGTCGTAAATATAGAAGAGCGCAAGACGGTCTAGGTTTATGAATAAGACAGACGATTATTGGGTCCGGCTTGTTGTCGATGAAGCCAAAAAGAAATTTCAAGATGCGGCCCTGTCGCATGGCTTTATTCTAGAAGGTTCGGAAATCAAGTCCGCCAAAGAAGATGTTGAGATGCTTAGGTCTCATGCGTTGTATACTGGGTTTTCGGAAAATTGGCGCAAATATGCGTTGCGTGTAAAGCTCTTGGCGTCGATCTTGCTTCTTATTCCCATTGTTTTTTTAGTCGTTTCCTATCTAAATCTATATGAAATTAGTGAAGTAACTGTAGCTTTGCTTTTTTTTATGATTCTTTTCGGAGCGGTCTTTCTCTATTTGATTAGCAGAATGGAATTCTACTTTGGTTCTTGGTTGGGAGTCCCCGATCCGACTTGGCGGAAACCCTTTCGACATGTTTGGCAATTCGTTCCGCCTCGCTGGGAAGCCAAATAGAGCTGCCGATGTGGGTTCTCAATGCCATATAAATCGTCGTTCGCGCATGTCGTGCGACGGGATATTGGTCAACTTATTGTCATTGAATTGTGCGTCTGTTTGACGTACATTGTGCATGGACTTACCCTTCCATGCCACTCAAACAAAGGAGGCGACTATGTTGGGAGCAACGGATCTCGCGTCTTCTCGGCAAGAGAAGAGCGATGCCAGGCTGAACATACGGACAAAAGCCTCGATTAAGGCGGCGATTGAAAAGGCGGCTGAACTTTCTGGTATGGATCTCAGCACATTTACGACGAACGCCGCATTGCTGCGCGCGCAGGATGTGATTTCAGCGCACGAACGGACGGTGCTGGCGCCAGTCGATCATGCCGCGTTCTTTGATGCTCTTGAGCGTCCAGCTGCTCCGACAGAGAAGCTGTTGGCCGCGGCAAAGCTGCACAGGGAGATGGTTGCCGACAGTGAGTGACATATCGCGGCCTCTCAAGTTCGAGCCGTTCGATCCAGACAAACACGATCGAACGGCTTTTTCATGTGGTGTCGACCAGGTCGACAATTATTTCAGGAAAACAGCAAACAAGCTCCAGAAAGCCGGAAATGTTCGGGTGTCTGTGCTGCTCGATGCGGACGAGCAATTGCTGGGCTTCTACGCTGTCAACGCCCATTCAGTCGATTATGCCGAGTTGCCAAAAAAGTATGCTCGAACGCGGCCGATTCACGGTTCAATTCCGGCTGCCTTCATTTCGATGATTGGCGTTGATCAGAGGTTCCAGGGGAACGGACTAGGCGGCATTTTGCTCGTTGAGGCCTTGAAAAACCTCGCCCTTGCTTCCGATACGCTCGGCATTGCCGTGGTGCTCATGGATGTCCTGGATTGCGGAGATGCGGAGGTAACCAAACGACGGCTGGATCTTTACATCGGGTATGGTTTCAGAAAGCTGGAAAACGCACCATTTCGCCTCTTTCTTCCCATTCAGGACGCGCGGGCTTTGCTGAGCCAATGAGGTCTCTGCCCCAAGCTGCGCCAAGTTTACTCAGGCACTAATTTCAGAAATTTATTAACGGCAGCCGCTAATAAACAAAATTGCCATTTTCTTTAATAACGGTGACGTGGTTCCAGTCTCTGGATTGTGAACCGCCCCGAATTTGCCGGAGACCATTTGGCTTAAGTTATGCGGCCACGGCTGGCGCGGTTCAGTCAAAGCAATTGCCTTGTGGGTCCAAAATCATTCGAAAGCGTCAACGCGTTCGCGGCAGAGCCTGAGCATTTGCTCGGCCTTGGCGGCGATGTCTTCGTCTATGCCGGGAACATCGGGAATGGTGACCGCATCAATACCCGCCCGAAGCCCAATAAGGACGGCGTCCATCGCCTGGTTGGCCGCGCCGGCGGTCAAGCCGGCGATCGCTGCCGTCCTGAGGAAATCAGAGCGGCGCAGCCGATTGTCCTTGCCGTTGATCTTCAGTGCCATGCGATCATGTTCGAGGCCAGGAAAGACGACCGTGGTGACGGCGTCATAGAGCGGCGCGACACGCACGGTTTCGAAGCTGCGTGTATCCGGCTGGGCGACCTTGAGCAGTGCTAGGTTCTTGAGGTGCATGTCTCCATCGGCAATGAGCCAGGCAAACAAGGCGCGCTTGAGCAGGAGCAGCAGATCGGCTTCCGGCTCGGATGAGACCGGCCGCACTGCACGCGCGATACGCTCGATCGTGCCGTCATATTTTGCTTCGGGAGGCAGATCGAGAACTGAACACAAATCCTCAAGCGCTATCCGCCGCTTGTCGTCAGGGGAAGTGCGAATGTCGAAGCGCTCGACAATCAGCGCAGGCGGCATCCCATCCGGCATGGCAACCAGCGCCGTAGAGGGCGTGTCGAGCCCGGCGTGGCGACCGAGTGCCATGGCGAGAAATTCGATCACCGGCAGTGCTTGGAAGCCGCTTGTCCCGGCGGGCTTGAGTATATGCGTAAATGGCAGCCCGGTACTGGGAACGAGCTTCCCGTCGTCACCGAGGAACATCGGTGCCTTGATCTGCACTCCGGACAGCCGCGGTGTGTCGGCGCTGGCGTAAAGGCGCGCGAGCTTCTCTTCAAAGCTGTGCTCGATGTCCCCACGGCCTGGCCCCGCATAGGTGCCGGTGAAGATGCCATCTGTTTTGAAATCGGTCAGATGACAGGTCAGAATGTCGGCTGGCAAGGCGTCAAGTTCGGCAGCTTTGGTGCTGATGGTGATGTTCGACATGTAGCGCTTGCCCGAGCGCAAAACGGCGCGTTCGTCGCTTTCCTTGAGAACGCGCTCCAGCCACCCCTCAGGCAGAAGAGAGAGAATGAAAGGCGGTAGCTGGCCGGGAACGCGCTGCTGAATCAGTGGCAGATCGAACCCCTTGTCCGGTTTCCAGCGCCATTCAAAGCCGTCATACAAGAGATGCCCGATATGGGTTCCGTGCCAGGCAACGATGAAATCGAGCGCCGCTTCGTTGCGGATCTCAATTTTGGCGCCGGTATGAAGAAGATAGCGTTCTGCCTGTTCGCCCTCGCGATACCACTGGTTTTCACGAGCCAGCGCCCATAGGGCATCGGCAGCGGCTTTGGGGCTGCCGTACTCGTCCACCAGTCGCTGTGCGATGTCGGCACGCATTGCTTCATCGATTGAAGCGGCATGCTCACTGCGCAGGCGAAAGCCTTCGAGAAATCGCTGACGAACGGACGAGACATTGGCGTGGAATTCCCCCATGCCATCATCGATGACGGCGGTGGCAACGGCAGGGTGTCCGGGTGCCACGTTCTGGATGATTTCCAGGGTTCTGATACGTGTCCGCTGACTGCGCGGCCCGCTTATGAAGAGCCGTCCATCGCGCGTCGGGGCAAGTAGGACAGCGCTGGCAGCGGAGAGATAAGCGCGAGGATAGAGATAGCGGGCAATCCGGATGGAATGCCGAAGCACATCGACGTCCGCATCGGCGCCGGCATCGACGTAGATGCCGCGCATGAGTTGCACAATCTTGCCGGTTTCGGCCTGATAGTGCGCGCGACTTTTGTCGAGATTTTCGCCAACGAGATAGAGCAATCTTCTAACTTTCGCGTATTCAATCTACGAGAAAGTTAGGATTATCCGCCTCAAATGTCAAAGAATTATGACTTTCGCGTGTTTCATATGCGCAAAAGTTTGAATCTTGCCTCAATAGTGCCAAGGGGGCGGACCCATCGATTGCCTGCTTAACGCTGACATCCTCGATGCTTCATCGAAGCCTTCAACAGCAAGTTCCGGGCGGAATTTTTGAACGCCCATTGGTTCCTGACGCTTGTGGATGTCCGCGAAAAGATGGAGGATTGGCGTAGACACTACAATGTGGAACGGCCTCATTCGGCGATCGGTTACAACGTCCCGATCGCAATGCATAATCCCGGTGGCGACCCAAGCCCGTCACTGTGAAAAAAGCCGGAAAACTCCAACCTCCGGCGATCCAGACTTTGGGATCAGAGCAGCAGCCGGGAAACTCCAGATTCCGGCGCTCCAAACTTCGGGCTCAGTGCAGTGGAAGAGGATCGGGTATCAGGTCAGTGATTAGAACTTTAGCCCAAGGCGTGTTGCTTCGGACATAACGATTGTAGCTTGTTTAGCCTGTTTCGCGCTGATAGGTCGGCCACTGTTAATGGCTCGGCCGATGGAATAGGCGAGGCTTCGCTGCCAGCTCTGCAGATTATTTGTTTCCTTGGCCCACTTTGATAGGCGAAACCATTCGTCTGCCGGTATTTCCGAGACCTTCCTGATGAGCTCGCTGTCTTCTTCATTTGGGGCGTTGATCCCCCGATCGGGGGAGTTAGTTGTATATGGGGATACGGTGATAAGCTCCTGCTGGAGTTGTTCCCCGATATCGATCTTTGTCCCGCTGACTTGGTCCCAACACTCTTTGCGCTTACACCACTCGGTGATGTTTCTATTATTGGGCGGGTTTGTAATTACGGCATGGACTTGGCGGGAGACTGTTTTGATCGCTTCCTGAATTGTCGGGGAGATGTCCTGCTCACTCCAAATCCGGTTGAGATCTATACATTGTTTCGTGTGGTGCGCCAGCCAGGCCAATGTATAAGTGACGATATTGGCCTTATAGCCCCCGAATGCCTGCTGTTGGACAATTCGATCCGCGCGTTTGAACAAGATTGCTTTGGCAATTAAGTGCTGAAAATACGTGATATCGACTTTAACTGCACCGCGTTCCTTTAAACGGACCGAAAAGTCGTTGAAATTCTTTTGGGCCCCCAGGCTGACAATGTGTGGGAGTTGCATCCAGGTGTTTTCGTATTTCGCGAGATCCGTTTTTGTAAATTTTTGTCGGCTTGGGGAGAGAGCTTCAAATTGGCGCTTCCGGGCGGGAGTTGTTTCACGTGCCTTGGCATCGGCGTACTGACCGCGTGCCCGTTCGTAGAACCAACGAGTGTTGCGGTTTGATCCGTATGCAGGGGGAGCCCAGACCGTTCTCGAGAGTTCCTCAATGTTCACATGAAAGGGATCATTTGCGTAGAAATCCGCGTCATTGACTTTGTTCTGGCTATTAGCATAGCGGGAAATTAGCGGTACGATATTGTCGATATGTTCCTCGGGAATGACCGAGAGTTTGCACTGGACGAAGATACCACTGAGGTCGGCTTTGTCTTTCTTTGCTGTATGAGCCAGCGAAGCGGTCGTCTGTCCACCATTCACGATCTGCAGGTTACGGATCTTCGTGATCTGCAAAGAGCTTCCATTCTTTTCAAAATCAATGTGGTCGGCTGTTGCAGTAATTCCGTTGTTATAGGCGAAGAAGCGGTGGGGCTCTTTGATGATGGTCTGTCGGATGCCCTTATTCACCTTGCCCCTGGCTTGTAGAAATGAGCGAACATTGCGTTCGAGCAGCCGGGGACCGTAGTGGTCATAGATGCTCGCCAGCATGGCGCCAGGAATAACTGCGAGATAGCCCTGATAGTCTGAGCCGGGGTCGACCAGGGAGAGGCATGAGATCGGGCTGCCGAATTCTTGTCTGAAGTCGATCTCGATTGGTTCGAATTTCTTCCCTGAATTCGCGAAGCGGCAGATACGGCGGATATCCCAGAGCTGCCGGTTGACGGAAATGTCGCCTATGTTCTCCGCCGGGAACTCTTCCTGTGTGACCAATCCGTTGGTAAGCAGATAAACCCGGCAGCGTGTCAGCTGGTTCCGGAGCTCCCATATGCGCTGAAAGGCATCATAGGCTTCGGAGGCTTCCTCCATCGCACTGTGGTGCCCCGCTAGGCCTTTCTTCAGGCAGGCCTCTGCCTGCCTAAAAGCGGTGCCGCATTGTGTCTTAGAAATCGATGCCGGTGGGAGCTGCGGATCGAATAGGCTGATGAAGAGATCCAGGCAGTCCTCGTCTCCATTGATAGCATAACCGCTAAACTGCATTCCGCGCGAGCGGTGATAGACGACATGAATTTCGTCGATTTCTCCGGCTTCAATTAGCCAGTCCGATGCAGCCCTTGTAAATTCTTCATGAGGGCTACTACCTGCCTCCTGACTGTCCGTAGAAGCGATCACCTCCTGCAGAAGGTCCTTAGCAAAGCTGTTGATCAGCTCCGCTTCGTTCATGAGAGCACCTCCCGAAGCTCTGTTCGGAACTTTGTTTCATCAAGTGCATAGTCAGACGCTACGTCCAGCGCTATCGAATAGCTGATCTCACCCGTGCCAGGGCGAAGGTCACACTCCCGTATGCGTGGGAACTCATCCCGGACCTCGAGGACCCCTGTGCGGCGAATGGTGTAGCCTGTGCTTTCATAGATCTGTCTTTGGCGGTCCGCGTAGCCGCGCCCCAGCAGCATGCTGTTGAAACGGTCTTGCGCAGCCGTACTGCAACTCAGCATCCTGCGGAGCTCATCGACAAGCACCGGCAATGTGGCCGAGCTATTCTCAACGATGGCGACCGAGAGGTAGAAGAGGCAGAGCCGCTCAACGAGAGTTTCGTCCAACTGCTGCTCACCATTGATCGTCAGTGTCTGGTGCTTGCGGGCGGCACTCGTCTTCACCTCAACCGAGAGCGTTCCAAATTGAAAATCATGCTGGCTATGGGCTTCTGTCCGCCAACTGGAGAGCGCAGTCTCGTCCGCACGTTCCGCCAGCACGAATTCCTTAAGGAACCAGAGTTCACCATATAAGCCCCGCTGGGCTTCAGGGGATAGGCCTTCGCCCCCCTGTCTTTCGAAGAAGATCTGCCAAAGCCGCACCCGGTTCAGGAATTCCCGGACTGTGTCCCGATCGGTGGTCAGCGGCGTGAGTTTTACGGTGAGATCCTCGCAGATCGCTGCGAAGACATCATTGTAGCTGGCATCTGAGGCCGAGAGGATAATGCTGAGTTCCCCGGAGCTTGTCTCATCGCCCGCAACTAACACTTCATAGCTGAAGCCCCGGGATTGCGGCAGCGCCTCGGGCAGCGGGGCAATACTCTGCGAAACATGCAGGATGAAGGCCCGCCTGAGCCCTGGCTGGCGTATGCCGAGGAAGAGCGGACTGGGGGCAGAAGGAGCGATACGGCGCTTGAGGGTGCCGGGGGCTCCATGAGAGGCGGCATCGCGTTCTAGCTCTTCCCACAGCGCCTCAGACATCCGCCTCGTCCTCATCTTCGCTGCCGTAACGATCCTCCCAATATTTTGTGTTTACTTTGTACTCGACAGCTGTGTTTTGACTGACGCTCTGCGGAAAGCTCACTGCAAAGCCGACAATCGGGGTCTCGCAGACCGGATCTTCTTTACCGGCAATGTATAAATAGTCGAGCGGGTAAATGAGAAGCAGCCCATTTCCTGCAGGTCTTCTCATACGTATGAAAGGGCCGCCGGGTTCTGTCGGCTCCTTCTTCGCGCGGCTTTCGCCACGCCTCCAGGCAGCAATCGTGTCTTCGAGTGCTCTGTCTATTTGCTCGTTTTTCAGATCAACATATTGATCCTTCGGGTCAATAATATTCGAATTTTTCATAAAATATTTGTCGTAGTCTTTGGGTCTTGTCTTTTTTTCGTCGTGAATATCGCTCAACCGAGGATCAGCGCGCTTCGTAAGACCGATATTGAGGCCGCCGATTTCTCGCTTTATCAGCGGTGAACCCTTCAACCCCTTCTGGCTTGAAGCCAGCATCACCGTCCAGTTCTCGAGCTCTCCGTTCCTGTTCATCTTTCGAATGTACTTGACGAGCAGATCAGTATCGGCCTTCCGGCTCAGCGGGTGCGTTGAGAGGCCTTCGAAAAGATCGATGATCTGATTGGCCTCTAATCCTTCCCAGACATGGTTGCCACGAACGATCTTGTATACTGAGCCAAGTCCGGAGACCCAGCTGTCCAGGCGGGCGAAGTTCCGCTCCTGCAGACCATTATCTTTGTGGAAGACCGTTGTCTGAGACAACTGACCCGAGAAGCTGACTTGCAGTGTCTGGCCAGAGCGGATTTTGTTCGAGGCCGTAATGTTGAGCCCGGCAGGATGCGTGCGGACTTTGAGGCCGTACTGCTCCGGAGTCAGTTTGTTGAGCTCCATGAGGCGGAACTCACGTTTAAGCTCTTCGGTCGCCACAGAGATGTGCTGGTACCACTCGACCAGCTCATTCGTCGTGTATAGTCGGCAGAGATCGAGATATCCCGGCCGATAGCCGAACCACCGCCCCATCTGCAGCAGCGTATCGTAATTGCGGGCCGGGCGGATATAATAGCTGACGGACAGATCCTCCAGCGTTAGGCCTCGAGACAGCTTGTCGCCGCCAACCGCGATGACATGCAACCCGGTGTTCTTATTCTGCTCATAGTCGAGAACACCACCGGCATCGCCATTGATCCCACGCACCTCGATTTTACGGGCGGCATCGAGCAGGCGAGGCTCCACCGCCTCCCAGGTCAGCCGCGTAAGCATTCGGTCGCCAGTCTTTTCGCAGACGGCAGCTGTGGTGGGTACGAAGTCCTTATCCCAGAGCCGCTTTATTTCTGCTAGAAGGGCGTCGGCTTGTGGTCCAGTCCGGAACTCCAGCATGCGGCGGATGCTAGTGAGCTCGGTGTCGACCAGATCGATGACCTGGCTTTGCACGTTGTTGAAGCGCGTCACATGGATCAGCATCGAATTGTGGACGCTTTGCCGACCGCGGGCAGCACGGGCCGCACAGATGAGTACGAAGGCCCGGACAGCCTCGAGGAGGGAGTTCGGCAGCTGATCAACTTGAAGGATCTTGCTGTGCCTCGGTGGAAACGCAAGCTGTGCGTCTTCGGCCTCGCGGATCAGTGGCAGGCTTCTGTCTTCGACCTCAAGATCCTCAACGTCATCCGGAAACCCGAAGACACGGGCCGCACCGATGTAGTGGTTCGGCGGATTGATGTAGTAGATGAAGTTCCTCGGAAACAGATCTTCCCCATGCACTGAGGGATCAGCCTCGTCATCCGGCAGAATGAAGATATTGGCGAATGGCGTCGCCGTGTATCCGACATAGGAGCTCTGCGCGAAGGTCTTCAGCATTCTCCGGATCACCCGGTTGATCGCTGTGGGGTCTTCATCTTCTTTCTTAGTGTTGACCGAGGCGTTGTCTGCCTCGTCATCCAGCAGCAGGAGCGGGAGATCCCGGACCAATTTCTCCCCGGTTTCCGGGTTAGTGACCGCCTGACCTTCGACCCAGGCCAGGATACGCTCAAGAACGGCCTTGTTCTTTTTCACTACCAGCAGCAAGGGATTGCCGCCGAGCGGGATGTTCGTACTCCGGTTTTTTCTGAAGTCTCCGTCTTTGGAGCTGAAGGTCAGAGGCTGGGCGATCAGCTGGTCATGGCCTGGCAGAAGGCCGACCCCAATCCGGCTGCCATTCTGCTGCACCTTGCCGACTTCGCTCTCGAAGCCGAGGAACTCAGTATCAAGGCGCGTCTGCGTCTGGCTGCGCAGATCATTGGTCATGCCGGCCAGCACAATGATCAGCTTATAGCCCGCATCCGTCGCCTTGCAGACAAGCCCTGTATAGTTGGCTGTCTTGCCGGACTGGACGTCGCCGACCACCATGCCACGCCGGTCCCAGCTGCCACTTTCCTTCGGGTTGCCGATGTCGCCGAGGATACTGTCAGTTACACTGTCGAGCTTATTGATGACGACGGAAGACCAGTTTTTCTCTTCCTCTAGATATTCTCGATACCGGTTCCAGAAGCCCCAGGTAATTTCTCCCCGCCAGTCCGGGAGCCAGTTGCGGTGCTTATCCCGCAAGACCGACGGATCAGCCTGCCAGATGTTGATCAGTGTCGTGATATCGAAAAACAGAGCCTCGTCATCGATCTCTTCGACAAGGTTTGCAGCGCGGTAAGCAGTAAGCAGGGTGCTGATCTCATTGCGAACGCTCTCCTCAGTCGCGGCTCCCCCTTTGCGGAGCTGGCGGAGTATATCTGCCTTGACATCATCATAGTTACGCTGCGCCATGATCAGCCGCTTTCCTGTTCTTCCTGAAACGCCTGAATGAATTCGGGCCGGTGGCTGAACGGCTCGATCGTTAGAAGTCTTGCGATCGCATCTTCACGACTGCAGCCGCTGGAGACAAAAGAGTTGTAAAGCGATTCTATTACACGTTTAACAGATTCATATGTGCAATCTTCAAATGGTGCTGCAAAGCTTTCAGGAGTTTCAGAGCTCGTGACGTTAATGAAACCGACGGGCACCGTTTCCTCAAGCATGCGCAGTAGCGGCTCAACAGTGGCCTTGCTGCCGTTTCGGTATGCGTCTTCAATTGCTGGATGGCTCCGGTTGATCGCATAATAATACTTGCCGTGGCGCGCCTTCTGTTCCCAAAGAAAGACGTGCTCCTGAGATGAGCGGCGAGCGGTTACTTTACCCCGATGACGATAGATCTGAACCGCTCTTTCTCTGGTTGATTTTGCGATCCGCTTTAGATCAGTACGTAGCGGACCCGGTGGGCGGGCCCGGGATTTCTTGACATCGATCTGCCATTCGCTGTCCAGGGAATTGGGCAGGTCTACCTGCATGCGGGCCAGTTTGTGATGCTCTTCCTTTTGAAATCCCAGTCCGAGCCAGTCACCTGGTACCAGGAGCCGTTCGTTGCGATAAATGTAAAGGCCCTGCTGTGCGTTCCACCCTGCTGGTCCAGCGGCTCGCTTATGGGTTTCTGCTGTGATTTTTGACTGGTGAGGCAGAACGTAAGGGGTCACCAGGACACTCTGACCGTGAAAGAGCAAGCGCTCCTGTGGAAGCTGCTGCGTTGCAGCCTCATTTTTCAAGAACGGGTCCCAGGGCTCGATCGGACGATTATTGATCCAGATTTTTAGTCGGCCTGGCTTTTCCAGGTACCGATGGAACACCATTGCAAGGTGCTCTTTTACCTGGTCGATTGCCTCCAAAAACCTTTTGTATGCGGCGTTGTCATCTGTCTTAGCATCGCCGGTAATACGGTCCATTTTGTCCCATATAACGACTGTTCCTGACTGAGTATCAAGAAGGCCTTCTTGTTTTGCTTTTTCGAGATTTTTCAGGAGGCGCCACTCTCCGCATTCACTGATATAGTCCAAATCCCAACAGCGAGTAGCTTCCGGCAGGTCCTTGCGTTTTGACATCACGCTCAGGCGCCGGCACTGGGAAAAGGATGCTGTCTTCAGCCCAAGTCCGAACCGGCCTAGATCGCGGGGTGGGCGTTCTGCGAGGGGGTTCTTTGAACCAGCACGCATAGCAGTTATAAGCTCGTCTTCTGCCATGCCGTGTCCGTCATCACGAATTGTGATCCAGGAATTAGCCCCATCCCATTCGAAGTGGAGCCAGACCGACTTAGCCTCAGCAGAAATGCTGTTATCAATCAGGTCGGCTATGGCTGTTCGAAGACTGTAGCCGAACGCTCGTAAGCTCTCTACGAGAGCGGCAGGTTCGGGCTGTGCGATGTCATATGTCGCGTCCGCATCAGGAGCTGATGCGATTTGTCCAGTTAGATCGGTGACAGGTGGCGTCATAATGAAAATTGGCTGAACTGAAACATAGCTAATGATGTTTCCATGAATTTTCTGCTGTGTCTAATCACTAGGTGGCTCTTCAGTTATCTGGGAGAGGCCCGCGCCAGTGCCTGAAATTTCTTTGAACGTGCCTGGGTGAGTTTTTAGAAAGTATTCGACCTCAGAAAGGACATCATCTAGTACCTTGCGTTCGGTTCCACGCAAGGCGCATTCCCAGACAATCAGGACTCTCCAACCCGCTTTTTGTAGGTCGTCGATCACACGTTTGTCGCGAGTCTGGTTGCTTTCAATCTTATTCCGCCAGAATTCCTGACGTGTCTTGGGCCATTTGAAGAGGGGGCAGTTATGTCCGTGCCAGAAACAGCCGTGGACGAATATTACTGCCTTATACTTTGGGAGAGCGAGATCTGGTCGGCCGGGCAAGCCATTGTAATCGACACGGTATCGGTAACCTCTGGCATGTAAACCGCGCCGGAGATGCATCTCTGGCTTGGTGTTTCTTCGTCTTATCCGCTGCATATTATGCCGACGTTGCTCTTGGGTGAGTACGTCTGACATGATCACGTCAGCCCGCGGATACGAAAGAAGTTTTGCTCTCCTCACTCAGAGAGCCTACCTCTGAGAACGCCTGCATCATCGTTTTCGCCAATGCAAAAGCGAGCAGCGGTGGAACTGCGTTGCCGATTTGTTGGAAAGCTTGGTTCATGGCGCCACTAAACACAAAACCGTCAGGGAACGATTGCAGTCTCGCAGCCTCACGGACAGAAATTGTTCGAGCTTGGTTGCTGTCATAGTGGATATGGCTGTAGCTGTCTTTGCCCAGATGGGCCATTATCGTGCGGGCTGGATAATCCCTCCACATCTTCCGCCACTTGTTAGGAAATTTCGTATGATCGTATGGCGGAACGATGCTTTTGTGGAGGTCTTCATACTCGGGTGAATTTGCACCAATGCTTTCCCCTCGTTCTCTGGCTTCCTTGAGCTTCTCCTTGAACATTGTGAGCGCGTGTTCATAGGCTTGAGGGTACTGATCCCCTGGGCTCATACGAGAGAAAATCTCGTAGTCCCGCGGCAAAAAACGGATAACGTGATCGCGGATACCCGCCGCAGCTTCAAAGTTTGGCCACTCTTTCATCTGTTTTGCAAAGGCCGAGGCCGTACGTTTTGCATCATAGGAAGTTAGCTGGTCCAGGCGGCGCGCGCCTCGCTTCAAGATACCTTTTTTCAGCATCTCTCGTGCCCGAAGTTCTGGAAGATCTCCAATCGCTTCATGTGCAGTTACTGCAGGGGGCAAAGGGCCTACAGCCTCAGGAGGTGCTATGTAGTTGTGCGTGTTTCCAGTTTGAGTTGCAGCGGTAACGAGCTTGAGTGCCACGTTGCGCGAGCTTTTATATCCTGGTGGCAGGTTGACCCTATGCGTAGGCTCAGGGAAATGAATGCTCTGGGCAAGCTCCCGGCGGAAAGCAATCAGAAACATGCGCTCCCGCATCTGTGGTACGCCGTAGTATGCTGCATTGAGGAGCGTGTAAGCGCATACATAACCGCGATCCTCAAGAACTTCGCAGACTTCCTGAGGAACATTGTGCCCCCCAAAATTCATAACGTCAGGAACATTTTCCATCAGTATTGCAAGTGGGGTGAACGCTTGGACGTAATTCAGGTATGCGGTGTAGAGCTTGGCGCGCGGATCATGTCGAAATGCCTCGGGATGATTTTCAATCTCCCGCAATTTAGATCTTCCAACTCGCGCAAATGCTTGGCATGGCGGTCCGCCAATTATCACGTCTACCGCTGTTTTAATGTCGCCAATGCCTAAGTCTTGGACAAGTTGGATGGGCTCTACTTGTGTAATGTCCAATGGGACAGCGCGGAGATGATCACCGGGATGAAAATTCTGAGCATGCGAAGCTGCTGCAACCGGGTTATTTTCAACGGAGGCAGTTATCTCGAAGCCTGCCTTTTGAAAGCCGAGGGACAAGCCACCGCAACCGGAAAAGAGGTCGAGTACTCGGGGCGCGGCGCCGCAGCTCAATCGACGTAACTTTTGGTCTACTGCCCCGTTACTCAATTTCATTGCCCTTAAATAAAACCCGCTGCGTTTGGTAGCCAGCCTGATTCATGTGCTCTCGAATTAGCCGAACAATCAAAGGCGATTTTTTAAAACCCTTTTCGCGACAATAGGCTTCGAAGCGATCAGCTTCTTCTTTTGATATTAGCACTTGAATTCGACTGGGGTCGCTCATTTGCGCCTACCTCCACTGGAAGGGGCAGTATCGCTCAAAATGTGTATAACTCAACACTTATGTGTAATTTCATGCAGATACTTAATGTTGTGGTTCCTTTGTAATTCTATCTCTAGTCGTAGTTTTTACCTTGAGAGGATTGATTAGAAATGGCCAGTGAGATTGTTCCTTTTTCCGAACTTGAGCATGTCGATCTTCATGTTGATGCCATCTATCAGGGGGGGCGTAAGGGGAATGCAGGTGACGAACCTCTGCCGCCTCTAGTCAGCGTTAGCAATAATGGAGGGTTCCGATATCGAGGTAATCTCGATGCGCTAGAACTTGTTGCTCTGACCTCGACATTGAAGGATCCGGATTGGCCAGACATGCTCAATCCGGAAACAGGTATCTTTACTTACTACGGTGACAACAAACGTCCCGGACGACCGCTGCATGAGACGCCACGCAATGGAAACGAATTACTGCGTCGAATTTTTGAAAGTGCGCATGCGGGGCCGGACGGGCGACGTCGGGTGCCGCCCATATTCATCTTTACGAGTACCGGTGAAGGTCGTGACTATCGATTTCGTGGGCTTGCAGTCCCGGGTTCGATTAGCCTTAGTTCGTCTGAAGATTTGGTCGCCATTTGGAAAGTTGCAGAAGGTGCAAGATTTCAAAACTATCGAGCGCGCTTCACAATACTTGATGCGCCGATCATTTCTCGTTCTTGGATAAACGACATTATAGCTGGGAGCGCGTATACAGAAAATGCTCCCAAAGCTTGGCGCGACTGGGTTGAGAAAGGTAACTTTTCTCCGCTATTGGCAACACGGTCTCTGGAGTATCGAACAAAAGAAGAGCAACTGCCAACCGGCACCGGTGGGGTCGCTGTTATTAAATGTATACATCGGTATTTCGAGAATGATCCCCATAGCTTCGAATATTGCGCCGCGGAAATCGCACGACTAATGCTGCCAGAAGTCGCAGGTCTTGATGTGACGCGTCCCTCCCGCGATGGCGGGCGTGATGCGATCGGACAGTTGCGGGTCGGGACGGGCTCGTCAGCTATTCTAGTCGACTTCGCCCTAGAGGCGAAATGCTATGAGTTGAGCTCAAGCATAGGCGTCCGTCCTATGTCCCGCCTAATCTCACGGTTACGGCACAGGCAGTTTGGTGTACTGGTTACAACGAGCTTTGTTGACCGACAGGCTTATCAAGAAATCAAGGAAGACCAGCACCCAATCATAGTCATTTCAGCCGGAGATATCGTGAAGCTGCTGAAGGAAAATGGCTATGCGGATGTCGCTAGCGTGCAGAACTGGCTTGAGACGAACTTTCCCTTAAAACTTACTTAGAAAATGTCCTTGCGATTCTGGGCTGGATGGCTTGCTGCCGGTTTCGCGGACAACGAGCTATAGTCAGCGGCTATTGCCGAAGTAGTAAGATGCACCGGGTCGACCCCGTTTATAAACATCGCGCCTTTTGCTACCGCTCTAAACCGACTGCGCTGATTAATCTTATCTTTCTGATTTGCAGCGGATCTCCTTGAGCTCGCGCACGACCCGGCAAAGCTCGTCCACCGATCTGCCTGAGGATTCTGGCGCACTGAGCAAGTCGAGCAAAGCCTCGTTGAAAGCCTGTTGCGAGCTGATGGACCTGTCGAGCAACGTCTCGAGCTCGGTCAGTCGCTCTTCCAGCAAGTCGGTCGAGCGTCTTTCCAAATGCTCCAGCTGAGCGGTCGAATGTTCGAAGGCGTTGGTCAAGCGTTCGACCAAGCTCAGCAACCCGCGCTCGAGCGGTGTCAGGGTTTGTTGGGATGGCAGGTTCAGTGCGGAGAGATTGTCGTCTGTCATGGTGCTCTACTCGGTTAGGTGGCAGGAGAAATTCCCGTCTATGTCCCGGCAACGCTCGTACGTGCCGTGTGTGGATGCCCCCTGTTTGGCAAGCTTTATCTTCGATTTTTCGGCGGGGTCTTCGATCGGACGTGTGTCAGGCCTCAAATTGTGGCCTTCGATAACGCCACGGGCCGGTATGCTGTTCGGAAAGCTGGGTTCACATCGGTTCAGAGAGCTGCAAGCGCTCGAGCCCCGGGGCTGAATTTCCCTGCCTTGAACTTCGAAGTCCGTGTCGCGTACTCCTCGTCGATCGCTCACCCAGGCCTTGCGGCCATGTCGTGCCTTTTCCCTTCACGGTTTCAGGTCACGCCATTCGATAATCCTCTTGCTTGGTTGACATGGCCCAGATCATCCGGGCCATTTTGTTCGCCAGCGCAACGGCCGCGACCATCCTGGGCTTGCGTGCCACGAGGGCAGCGAGCCAGCGATTCGGGCTGCCACCCTTTCGGACCACCCAGCGGATCACGCTCATCGCTCCGACGATTAGCAGTCGGCGGATATCGGTCTGCCCCATCTTGCTGACCGCCCCCAGCCTGGCCTTGCCCCCCGTGGACCTCCGCCGTGGCACGAGGCCGAGCCAGGCCGCAAAATTCCGCCCACTGTCAAAAGTGTCGAGGTCGGGCGCAAACGCCGCAACGGCCCCTGCCGTCACAGGGCCGATCCCGGGGATGGTACAAAGCCGCCGCAACTCACAATCTGTCTTCGATGCATCCTCCAACTCGTTTGCCAGCCGTTCGATCACGTCGGTCAGCCGCGCTATCTGCTCGAGATACACCGCCCCCATCTCCCGAACGGGGTCAGGCAGGTCGCTGCTCTCGTCCGCCAGCGCATTCTCTAGTAATTTCAGGCTCGCCGGTCCCTTCGGCGCCACCAGCCGAATTCGGCCAGATGTCCGCGGAGCGCGTTGATGAGCTGCGTGCGCTGCCGGACCAAGCATTGGTGGGTGCGGAACGCGACAGCACGGCCCTGGGTTTCGGCACTCTTCACTGCCACGAACCGCATTGTCGGGCGCATGGCCGCCTCTGCGATAGCCTCCGCGTCCGCGCGGTCATTCTTCTGGCGCCTGACGAACGGTTTCACATACGCCGCCGGCACCAGACGCACTTCATGACCGTGAGACTGTGCCATCCGGCCCCAGTGATGCGACGTGGCGCATGCTTCCATAGCAACGACACAGGCCGGCTGCTCGCCCAGAAGTGTCGCCAACCGGTTCCGAGACAGTGCACGATTATACAGAACCGTCCCATCGCATCCGACCGCACAAACCTGAAAGCTGCCTTTTGCTAAGTCGATCGCCAGAATGCTGATCTTCGATGTCATTGATGCGCCCTCCGCTCGGTGAATATAGAACCGTCTTGGTATACTCGATGCCGCTGGGTGGGGGCATCCACCGCATCAGTTCACCTTCTGAGATTTGGTTGTTGCATCTACTAACGTTAAAATTGTATTTTTGAGTAGACGTTTGTTTTGCGAGATTGTGGTGGGTAGAATTGATGTCGCACACCAAAGAACTTGAGCTCAAAAATTTTCTCTTAGGCACGACACAGAGCGGCGATCTGGCGGAAATGATCGAAAAGCCAGGCAGCCTTGAAGCCGCCGGAGTGACAGGGTGCCTGACGCGCAAGACCCTTGAAAAACTCGCCAGCGACCAGCGCCTGAACGACCGAGAACGCTTCCATCTTGAAGCGATCATCATTCCGGAACGGCGGCCGGCAATCGACGTTGTCGACGGATCCTTCGAGGCCCGGCATCAGGACTGGCTGAATCTGAATGCGGCGCCCGTTCGCGACAGGCTGCGGCAGGCCTTTCCGAGCATCGGTCGGCTCGAGCTGCCGGGCCACCCCTCCGTGCCCTATGGCGGAACCGCATTCGTCGTCGGCGACGGTCTGCTGATGACTAACCGGCATGTGGCGGAATTGTTCTGCGAAGGGATCGGCACAAGCGGTCTGCGGTTCATCACCGGTGTCGAAAGCGGCGTGGATTTCCTGCGCGAGCGCCGGTCGACCCGCCAGGAGTACATCAGGATCACGTCCGTCGTCCTGATCCATCCCTACTGGGACGTCGCCATCGTCAGGGCGGAAGGTCTTGGGCAGAGCCGGCGTCCGCTGCGGCTGTCGACCGAGCCGGGCGCAAACCTCCTCGAACGGGAGGTCGCGCTGGTCGGCTTCCCTGCCTATGACCCCCGCAACCCTGCGGATGTGCAGAATTTTGTCTTCGATGGCGTCTACGGGATCAAACGGCTGCAGCCGGGCGTCCTCAAGACCCTCGCACCGGTGGAAAGCTACCGCCACGAGGTCGAGGCGCTGACCCATGACAGTTCGACGCTCGGCGGGAACTCGGGATCCTGCGTACTCGATCTCAAGAGCGGCGACGTTCTCGGTGTCCATTTCGGCGGCAACTACGGCAAGGCCAATTTTTGTGTCGCCGCGGGAGACCTGGCGCGTGACGGCCGTGTGATCGATACCGGCGTCCGCTTTTCCGGACCCGTGCAGCGGTCGAACGTTCCCTGGGAGGCCTACTGGCAAGCCACCGAAACCGCCGTTCCCGCGGCCGTGCCCGACAAAAGCTCTTCTCCATTACCTGACAGGACCAGTGCGATGGCCCAGAAAACCGGTGAAATCAGACTCAGCATCCCGCTTGAAATCACGATCAGGGTCGGCGATGGCGTAACCACCGCGGCCGCCGGAGCCTCGAGCATCGCCGGCGGGACGGAGCGCGCGCTGGAACCCTTCCACGATACGGACTATTCCACCCGCACGGGGTATGACCCGCATTTTCTGGGCCCTGAAGTTCCCCTGCCGACCCCGAGGAAACCGGAGGACCTTGCCAGGGTAGATGACGGCGGGCACTTGCTCCACTACCATCATTTCTCGCTCGCCGTGCACAAGAAGCGGCGTCTTGCCCTCTTCACGGCTGCCAATGTCGATGCGAGCGCGGCCGCCAAGCGGCCCGGCAACCGTCCCGATGCCGACTATACGCGCGACGGCCTGGGGAAACTCGGACCGAACGACCAGGAGAAATGGTTTTCCGATCAGCGCATTCTCGCCAGCGAACAATTGCCGGACAAGTTCTTCACCAAGGACAAAGGCGCTTTCGACAAGGGTCATATCGTGCGCCGCGACGATGTTGCCTGGGGCCGCACCTATGAAGAAATGCAGAACGCCAACGGCGACACCTTTCACGTTACCAATTGCTCGCCGCAAGTCCTCGGCTTCAACCGCTCCAGCCGCGGCAAGGACAATTGGGGCGACCTGGAGAACCTGATCCTCGGACAGGCCGACACGGAGAAGCTGGTGGTGTTCGGCGGACCGGTTCTGGCCGATACCGACCCGGTGTTCCTGGGCGTGGACCTGGAGGGAGACATTCGGGTCCGCATTCCCGAGAAGTACTGGAAAGTCGTGGTTGCCGAGAAGAACGGCCACCTCGAAAGTTTTGCCTTCCTGCTGGAACAGGACCTCTCCGATGTTCCGCTGGAGTTTGCCGTCCCTCCAAAGTGGAAACGCTTCCTGAAACCGGTCCACGTGATCGAGGTTCTGGCGCAGATCGACTTTCACGATACCATCCGGCGCGCCGATCAGTCCGGCACGAACGAAGCCGTTGCCTTCGCGAAGGCGGCCGGCGTGACACCGCCTGGCGGTTCGGGCGAGGCAGCCGGAAATGCGGGCGGTCAGGCGGCAAGCATCGATATCGGGGACATCCTTGCCGACTGGCGGAAACTGCAATCGGAAGGCCGCAGTTTCGAAGACTTCGATATCGTCCGTTTTGTGGTGTCGCTCGGCAAGTCGATGACGGATCAGACCATCAAGGCCGAGGTCGAGGACCTCCTCGGTCTGACCGTCGACGTTGCCGGCCTGTTCGACAGCGACCCGGACCTGGACCGCTACCGGGCCATCGACATTCCGGGTGTCGTCTGGGACGACCGGGCGGATCTCTTCGACGTCGCCCGTGCTATCCGCACCCGGCTCGAGGCGGAAACCGTCGAGCCCGATCTCGACACGCGCTACTACGATTCGGATGGAGGCGGGCCGGCGACCGAAGGCAGCGCGGAAGGCGCCAATGTCGCCTTCTGGTGCTGGGTGGACGAGAACGATCCCGGCATCAAGCCGGATGACGCGGACTGGGCGGTCAACAAGACGGGCGTGCCGAAGGCCTGGGCGTTTTCCAGCCAGAAGGGCAAACCGGCCAAGGGCCGGGGCATCCGGGTTTTCCAGCCGGACACCGGAGTGGTGCCGGCCCACACGGAAATGCCGCCCCGGGTGGCCGACAATCCAAGATCCGCCAATTTTGTCGAACCGGGCCAGCGGCCCGTCGACCCCATGCGCGGAAGCGGCAATCTGGGACATGGAACGGCGACCGGCAGCGTTGTCGCCAGCCCGGAAGCCGGCCGGGTCCGCGGAACGGCCCCGGAAGCGGAACTCGTGCCGGTCAGGTGTATCCGGTCCGTCGCGGTCTTCAACCAGAGCCGGGTCGCCCAGGCCATCGACCATGCACGCCGCAACGATTCGCATGTCATCACGATGAGCCTCGGCGGTGTGCCAAGCTGGGCCCTGCACAGCGCGGTGCGCAAGGCGGTGAAGGCGAACATCATCGTGGTTGCGGCAGCCGGAAACTGTGTCGAGACGGTGGTTTGGCCCGCACGCTATGACGAGGTCATTGCCGTCGGCGGCATCAATTTCAAGGATCTGCCCTGGAAAGGGTCCTGCTCGGGCCGCAGCGTCGACATATCCGGTCCTGCGGAACTTGTCCTGAGGGCAGATGCCCGTGACGGCGCGGACCTGTCGAAGGTGGGCGGCGGACAGGGCACTTCCTTTGCGACGGCTCACCTTGCCGGAATTGCGGCCTGCTGGCTGGCGCATCACGGCCGCGACGCCCTCATTGCGAAGCTGCGCCCGGGAAAGACGCTTCAGGACCTGTTCAAGGCGATGATCGCATCGACCGCGCGCGTGCCGGCCGGATTCGATACGGACAATTACGGCGCCGGCATCATCGATGCCGAAGCGCTCGTCAAGCGCGATCCGGCAACGCTTCTGGGCCTCGAAACGATTGCGGAACGCACACGAACCTCGGGCGAACTCGTCGCGGAACTGCTCCGTGAGGTTGCCGGGAGCGGCGGAGTGGAATCGGCGGCTCCGGTGCTTCAGGACAAGCAAAGCGAACTGGAACTCGCCTGTGTCGGCCTCGATGCCTCAAGCGTGCGCAAACGCGCGTCGCGCAGCCTGGAGGCCCAGCCCCCCATGCGCGTTTCGAGCGGCCTGAAGACAATGCTGCAGGGCGACGTTCTGGACCTGATCCGCAGCGGAGGTGTCAGATGAGCAACGAAGGTTTTGACTTCGAAAAATCCCCGAAGCGGATTCGCAGGCTGTTTTCATCTGGCGGTGCCGGCGGTGAGGGAGGCGGCCAGGAATCCACAGGCGGCGGTTCCTCGCCCGGTCAACAGGACATCTCGGCAATTGCCCGTCGCCTCCTCGGGGCGTCAGCAGGCCGTTCCAGGATGAGCAAGATTGAAGCCGAGGGAGTGGCTCGGTCTATTGTCGCCACAGCGCAAAAAGGCCTGGAAAGCATCGACGGAGGCCCGGCCGGCGCGCTGAGCTTTGAAGAGACCGTCGCGCTCGAGGCGGTCATTCATGTGCGCGGCCGGCCCGCGGTGCGGGTTCTGGGCGACGAGCTTGAGGACATCCGGCATTATCCGGATGCCGACATGTGGGTGATGCTGGCGGACAAGCACCGCGCCAAGCTGCAGAAGACCACCTCGGCGGCATCGGCGGTCTGGGTCCGCGACACGCTGCTTCAGAGTTTCTCCTGGGTTCAGGGGACGGCGTTCCTGATCAAGCCCGATCTGGCACTGACCAACCGGCATGTCCTGTTTCCCCCGGCCGGCACGCGCCTTGCGCGGCGCGTCCCCGGCACGACCCAGGCCAGGCTGAAACGCGAATACGAGGTGCTGCTGGATTTTGCGTTCGACGACGGAGCGCCCCGGCAGGCGAAATACCGGATCACGGACATTCCCTTTGTCGCCGAGGATTCCGATCCGGTGGATGCGGCCGTCCTGAAGGTCGAGCCGGTCAGCGGTTTCGCGCCCGACCCCCTGCCGGTCACTCAAAAAGACGTCTACGAAATTGACCGCCTATACATCGTCGGGCATCCGGGCAAGTTGAAATATGTGCCCGAGAACATTCAACTGGTGTTCGGCGATCCCGACGAGCGCAAGCGGGTGAGTTTCGGAAAGCTGATGGACCCCGTCGTGGAGGGGCAGCAGAACATTGTTCACGACGCATCGACGACCGGCGGATTTTCGGGATCCGCCCTCCACGGTTTCATGGATCAGGCCGTCTATGGACTTCACTACTGGGGAGACCAGGTTGCCGGCAACCGAGCCATTTCGGCAAAGGCACTGCGGCAGCATCCGGTGCTTGGAGCGTTGCTCTAGATGAAACTGAAAGCGGAAGACCTGAAGAATCTTGCCGAAGCCTGTGCCCGCTATCTCAATCCCGGCCGGCTTGAACGCTTCGTGCTGGAGGCGAGGCTCGTCGAAGATATCGAAGCGCTCAAGAAGCGGCATCTGGTCGGTGCGGCGGATGTCAGTCTGGCGCTTTCAATGGCCTTTCTGGAATTGCTCAACGAGCACGATCTGGCCTGCGACGTAGTGGAAAAGCTTTATTTTGAAATGTCCTGGTCTCCGGATTTCCAGGCGGCCGCCGGCCCTCACACGAGATCGGCACGATTGGGGGGAAAAAATCACCAGGCCCTGCTGCAGCGGCGCGATCATTTTCTGTCGGACGAAAAACTGTCATCCGCCGTCGGCGAGCTGGGCCCGCGTGTATGTTGCATCGTGGGTGAGATCGATGACATGGGCGTGTCCGCGACCACCTCCGGCACAGGTTTCCTTGTCGGTCCGGATCTTGTGCTGACGTCGAGGCATGTCGTCGCGGGAGCGTGGCGTCGGCGGCCCGACGAGGATCTCAAGTTCTGTGCGGTTTTCGATTTTACCAGCGGCGAAGAGATCTCCGACTATTGCAAACTGCAAAGCATGACTTCGGTTCGCGTGGTGAAGTTTCACAAGGACTGGCTCGTCGTTTCCAGCGACGCGATTGACTGGGACGGGAAGAGGGACCAGCTGTCGCAGCAAGATATCGACGATTTGCGAGGGAAGCTGGACTTCGCGCTCATCCGGCTCGCGGAAGCCGTCGGCGACCGGCCCGTCCGGCCGGGTTACCTCAGGCCCCGAGGGTGGCTGAGCTTCGAGCCGGTCAGCCCGACCGATTACCGTAACGGCAGCAGGGTCATCATGCCGCAACATCCGGGCGGCTCGCCACGCACGTGGGACTTTGGCCGCGTCTGCCGTCTTCCCCCCTGCAACACGCGCATGGTGTCCGAGATCGAGAGCATGCAGGGCACGTCCGGCGCCCCCTGCCTCAACAGCGACCTGCGGGTCATCGGCGTCCACAACGCCTACTACGCGCCAAACGGCCCCGCCGAGGGCAACCAGGCCATCCGGTTCGACGCCATAGTGCCCCTGATACGCAACGCACTCGGCAATTCCGTCCTGAACGGGAGTGGGTATCGCAGGGCCTGGCGGATCGACGCGGCAGACAGAGCACTGTCGCCCATTTTCGGGCGTGGCGTGTTGCAGGACTGGATCAACCAGTCCCTCACCGTCGAAGACCGCCCGCTTTCCCGCAGCGAGCGGATCTACGCCACGGAAGGCCAGGCTCCCGGATGCGGCAAGACCTTCACGACGGAAATCCTGAAATCGGCGACGGGCGCTCAGGCGACAAACATTGTCGTCGTGCTGGGCGGCGATACTGAACTGCTACCGGACAGACTGGAGGATTTTGTAACGGCACTCGCGGAAGCCTACGGCATTCCGCAGAGCGAACTGGAAAACATGCCGGTCCGCCCGGGCACGGAGCTGCCGCGCGAGTCCGACGATGGCGACAAGGTCGACCGCTGGGCGTCCCACAAGATGGTTTCCTGGTTCACGGCCCTGCTCGAAAAACACAGGCTGCGCACAGTCAACAGGACGGAGCAGGCAAAGGCGGTGGTCGATCTCATGGGAACCGGCGCACCGGAGGAAATCCGCAAACTCGCCACCGCCGTGCCCGACGTGATCGAGCGAGGCAACAGGTGGTCGAGAACCTGGATCGCACTGGACGATCTGAATGTCCGCTCCATGTCCTCCCATGTGAAGAGTTTCGTCTCGGGCCTGATCGGCGCGGATATCATGGAAAGCTCGATACGGGATGTCCGCAAGGATATTCGCTGGCTCTTCCTGGGATATGTTCCGGATTTCCTGATGAATGAAGACGTGACCATCGAGCATCTTGAAAACACCCTGCCTTCAGTCGAGGCCGTCAAGGCGGTCTTTTCCAGCGCCTATCAGGATTGCGATCTTGAAATCACCGACGAGGCTCTGGCCAGCCAGGTCGATACGCTGCTGGCGAATGTCGAGCTGTTCCTGACACGCATGCGGGACGAGACGCCTGAAACGGCGCTGTCGCTTTGCCAGGAGTTGGTGAGCTACAAGATCAAACGGGACTACGAGGGTCAGGGGCGAGCGCTATGAGGGAATCCTCTCGAAAGTTTCTGGCACAGCTCCTGACCGATACTGACATGAGGCAGGAGGCCCTGAAGGCTGGTGGCGAACAGGTGCTGCAATCGATGGACCGCTGGGCGCAGTCGATACGTTCCAGGCTGGAAAAGAGCGATCCGGCGGATGACCGGCCGATTTCGCGAGGCCTGGTGGCGGCGGCGCTTTCCTTCGAATTTGATCCCGAGACCATCGGGCTGAGCGCCCGGGAAACCGGCTGGGTCGCCGCGAACGCCGCTCTTGTGCCGGGCGGGCGGACAAAGCAGCTCCAACTGCACGAGGGCGAGCGCAGGCGCATCCTCGATCATCCTGCCGCAAGCCAGGACATTCAAGAGGTCCTCGGGCGCATCGAGAAGGAAGATGACCGCATCCTGCATGACCCCGATCCCGACCGGCAGGCGCTGAAGAACGCCTATCTGCGCGGACTGCTACGCGGCAACGTTCAAGCGGACCCGGGCAGACTGGGGATCGTGAAACTCCGGGCGCTGACGCTTGCCCGGGCCGCACTCGAAGGCGTATCGATGCTGGCGGCGAACGTGCCGAGCCTGCAGGAATGCAGGCGCCAGATGGCGCTCTCCGAACTCCTGGATCCGCTCAGTATCATGATCGGGCTGGACCAGAAGCAGCCGGGCAACCGGAACGACCGGTTTGTAGGGCGGAACAAGGAAATGACGGCTCTTAGGGCGTTCGTGGACGTTCTGGGCTCGGAGAGCCTGTCCGAGGCCCTGACCCGCGGAACCGGCCGGATATTGAGCTATGCGTCGGACAGCCTGACCGGCCGCAAGCCAAGGCTGATCACAATCGAAGCCCCGGGCGGGCTGGGCAAGTCCACACTTGTCGCGAAGTTCGTCTACGACCATGCTAGGTCCGACGAGACCCGGTTTCCGTTCGCGTTCCTCGATTTTGACCGCGCCTCCCTGCAGCCGCGCTCTCCGGAGCAGCTTCTGGTGGAGATGGCCCGGCAGGTGGGAACCCTGTTTCCTGATTTTGAAGAGCAGACGCAAAATCTGCGCCGGGACATCAGGGCCGCTCTGGCCAGCAGGGCCATCAGTCCGTCCCACACCTATTACACCCGTTTCCGGGACATCGTCTCGATGGTGCTGGACGCGTGCGGCGCGAGCACCTTCTTGCTGACGCTCGATACGATGGAAATCGTGCAGGCCGATCCCGCCGCGATGAACGGGGTGACCACACTGCTGCAAGGCCTGACCGATACCGGGTTTCCGGAGCTTTGCGTCGCAGCAGCCGGGCGGAGCGGTCTTGACGAAATCATCGCTGCGCGGGGCCTCGACTTCGAACGGCAGCAGCTTGAACTCAAGGCGTTCTCCGTCCGAGATGCCCGCGAGATGGTGAGCCGTCTCGGCAAAAAGCTGCTTGGACCGGATTGGAACGACGACTGGACGACAAAACTTGCCGGGAAAAGCGCCAGTCCAGATATCAGGCGCGAGCCCCTGACGCTGAGGCTTGCCGTGGAAATCGTCCGGGACACAGACCCGGAGAACCGGCCGGCCCTGATCAAAGACATCGAGGCGATGGGCGAACGCGCCGATGACGGGTTCGTCGGGGCCCTTTACGAGCGCCGAATACTGGACCACATCCGGGACACCGACGCGCAGAAGCTTGCCTGGCCGGGGCTGGTGGCGCGCACCGTCTCGCGGGACCTTGTCCGGGACCTGCTCGCCGGACTTTGCGAGCTCTCCCCGGACGCAGCCCAGCAGGCATTCGAAACCCTCTCCCACGAAGGCTGGATCGTCGAGAACGAAGACGGCCTGCTGCGTCATCGCCGCGATCTCAGGGCGCGCACGCTGCCGATGATGCGCCGTCACGACCAGGCACGGTTCGACCGCGTTGTGGATGCCCTGATCGGCTATTTCGAATTGCCATCGTCATTCGACCCAGTGGAAGGGGCCTATTACCGGCTGTTGCGCGGACGACCGGACGATATCGAATTGCTTCAGAACCAGGATTGGCTGCTCGACCAGCTCGCCGACGCCCGCAGCGACATGGAGGTCGACACACCCGGCTGGTGTCTGCTGGAAGCCCGGTTTGCCGAGCGGCCGATGGCGCTGGAGCATTTGAAAAAGCTACCCCGAGCCCTGCTGTGGCAACACATGGACAGGGCCGGAACCAGCATGATCAGCCTTGACGACCGTCAGATAGAACCACGTGTCCTACTCGCGATCCAGTCGGACAGGCAACCTTCCGGCTCGAGTCGCACTTATCAGTTCCTGCAGGTCAAGAGCGGCCTCTGGAACTGTCTCAAGCTCGACCGGCTCATCCTGCCGTCCGGACCGGCGGAAGACTTTCTGTTTGCATTTCTGGCGGCCCGTCTCACCGAAGCCGGACGCACCCCGGCCGAATGGTGGAAAGACCTCTACCCGCAACTGATAGACCGCATTGCGGATGCACGCGGACGCAAGAACTGGCAGGCTTTGTCCATGGCACTTGTCGTGGCCAGGCGATACGATCCGGAACTTGCGGAATTGATCGACGACCAGCTCTGCGAAAGCCAGTTGTCCAGAACCACCTCATCCAGGTCCGTCGAGATCGCGCTGCGCACGCTCGTTGTTCACGGCACGAAATGCCGGCCGCAGGCCCTCAGCGGCTGGTGCCTGCTGGAATCGTCCCGTGTGCTGAAAGGCATGTCGCTTGCGGAATTTTCCGTCATTGCCCCGGTGTTCGAAGATTTCTTCCGTTCGTCCAACCGTGCATCGCCATCGGACAGCCGGTCGAAGCTCTTGCACTTGCTGGAGCAGGTCCGTTCGCAGAAGCTGCTCCGCGACGGAGGGAAGTTCACCATCTCCGATCAGGGCACCCTTGCCTTGCTTTCCGACGCATTCAAGACATATGCGCAGGAAGCAGGCTACATTCCGGACATGGCCGAAGCCCTCCGCACTTATGTCGGGATGCGGCAGCCTGAATGGATTGTACCTTTCGCCTATCTGCTTGCGGACGGCCTGAGCGGGGCCTGGCAGGACGGTTTGCGAGGAATGTCCGGCGACAACTACGATCTCGAGGCCCAGAACAGCTGGAAACCGAGCCTCTTCAAGCGGAAGTCGAGGGCTCCGCGCGATGTCGTCGGCTTTCTGACCTGGGCCGACAACGCGTCGGATCTCGACGGCGCGATCAAACGGCTGCTGATGGATTACAAGCCGCGCGACGGAGGCGAATGCATGAAGGCCCTACTCGAAATTCGGGACCGCGTGCAGCAGAACACACGGTTTGCGGCCCCTACCTGACTGCGGAATGCCCCGGGATCAGACAGGGCCGGCCGGGCTGCGGAACTACTCCGAACCTGTTCACGGTGCCATGATTGTGATCCTCCGATTGTCGATTTTGACAGTGTTTACATTCAACAATCAACCCTGAATAGAAATTTCGACGGGGGCAAGTTGGTGTCTCCCGGCCAAAGCATTCGGTAGTATGAAAAACAACCTGCAACCTCGACAGCATTATCCGGCGCAGGACATTTGATTTAGATATAGGGATGGCGTGAACAATGACGCTCACTCCAAAACAGGTTCAGGATCTGGCCCGGTTATTAGCCGGCACCTTGAGCAAGGACGATCTTGAAGACATCGTGGAACTCAGCACTGGCGACGGCCTCTTCGAATTCTGGGTCGGCGAAGGCAAGCCGTTGCAGCGGACCATTCAGGATTTTCTGAAAGAGACCGAGCTGGAGGGCATCACCCGGGAATTTCTGGCGGAGGTCTACCGGAAAAGACCGAACCGCAACGACGTGCGCATCGAGATCGCCCTTCTGTTTCCGGAAATCGTCGACCTGGCCAGTCGGGCTCCTCCCGAGTTCGCCATGCAGAAAAGTGGGGTTGCCGAGGCGTCGGTTTCTTCGGGAAGCTACGCTCCCGGGCTTCAACGGGTGATCAAGCCGCACCTGCATCACCAGAATATCGGCACCTGGGCAAAGAACCTACTGAGAGTGCAACGCCAGGTCTGCCGGCTCGAAATCGGCGGAGCGGCCGCAGGCACCGGGTTTCTCGTCGGGCCAGATTGCGTACTGACCAACTGGCATGTCGTCGAACATGCCGGCACCGTGCAAATCGTCTGCCGCTTCGACTACCAGGCGCTGGTCACCGGCGGACGGGACGAAGGAGTTGCTGTGTCCGTCAGCGGCAATGCGCCCCTTGCCTTCAGCCCTTATGCGAAGGCGGAGGTAACCGAGACGCCTGACGATCCGCCGCCGACCGCCGATGAACTGGATTTTGCCCTGCTGGCGCTCGACCGGCCTATCGGCAGCGAATTCGTGGCCGGCGAGGAACGCGGATGGATCACGCTTCCCGCGGAGGAAGCAGATCTGCAGACCGGGGATCCGCTGATCATCGTGCAGCACCCGGACGGCATGCCCATGAAACTGGCGATCGACACCGAAGCGGTGCTCGATTCACCTGTTCCGGAGCGGATCCGATACTCGACCAACACGCTGAACGGGTCGTCCGGATCCCCGTGCCTGACGATGGAATGGGCTTTGGTCGCGCTGCATCATCTCGGCGACCCGGCCTGGGGCAAACCGGTCTTCAACCAGGGCATTCCCGCGCATCTCATTCGCCAGAAGATCAAAAGTGCCGGCAAGGAAAGCCATCTCGGCTGAAAGGATGGACCATGTTTTTCGAAACCCTGGATTCAAGCGCTTTCGCAACAACAATAAACTGCAGACTGACAAAGGAAGATTTGAAAACCATCCTGAAAACCCTGTATCTCGAGGAATGTGTCTACGAAAAATGTAATGCTGAAGGCCAGTCGGATTACAAGTTCGCTCAGGAATGCATCAATTACTTCCTGCGCCACGGAACCATTGCGGCCTTTTTCATGAATCTGGCGCGGCTGAGCAATGTCGATGAAGACCTGCGCACGACACTTGTTGACAAGATCCGGACAGAAAGCCGGAAGATGCAGGATGTCGCGGCGGCTGTACGCATGATCGCGGAAACGCTGGATGCGCACCGGAACTTGGAACCGTTGCAGCAGGCGATGCAGCAATATCTCGGGCGCTTCGTGGCCCATGTTGCCGGCTCCCTCCATCACCCGGGCGTGCTCAAGGACCTGATTGACCTTGCAGGCGATCTGGATCGTCTGCTCAAAAATTTCGACGGGCAAGAAGCTGCTGACCCGGCCGCTACAGATGACACGGCAACGGAGATCGCAGGCCGTCTGAAGCGGATCAAACAGAAGCTCGACACGATCTGCAACGGCGACATCGACCCACGGCATCGGGACGGGCTCGACAGAGCCATCCAGATTTTCAACGGTGCGGTTCAGACGGGCGACAAGGCCCAGCTTCAAAGCGCCGCCAATGTGGTGAATTATATGCTGAAGCCGCTGACGGGTCTGCTTCTCCTACCCGCCTTGCAGCATTCGCAATGCGTGTCGTTCGAGCACATTGCGGTCATCCTGCGCTATGTCGCGCTGCAAACCGATCCGTTCAAGCGCCCCATGCTGAACTGCCGCGGCATCGTGTTGCACAAGGGGGACATCTACATCCGCTGGCTCGACGCGGTGAAAGACCTCGATGCGCTGATCGATAGAATTTCGCTTCAGGCCGGACGCAGGAACGACGTCTGGCTCGTCGCGGCCGCCACGGACTGGCCCGTTTCGCGAACCATGGTGCGGACCCTTTGCCTTCTTGCCGCCGAAGACACCGGCACGGAAGCTGCTATCCGCGACGAAGACGAGCGGCATGCCGCCGTGGAGGGGGCGAAGCTGCGCGCGGAGGCCGGGTTGCCGAGTGCTCTGGAAGACCTGCGCGACAGGCTGCTGGACTACCGGGATTTTGCGACAAAACAAGCCGATCTACAGGCGGTGAAAGTCGCCGCCGAACTGGCGGGCCTCGCAGGACTCAACGCCATTCTCGAAAACATTCAGCAGACATTTCACTGACGGCGGGCCATCGTATGTTCAAATCCACTGACAACAAAGCGCTCCTGGGCCTGGAAAAGGAACATGCCGCGCTCAAGCGACAGGCCGAGACTGCCAAGCCTGGCAAGGAGGCCGATCCCGCACTCCTGAAAAAAATCGAAAGCCTGATGCAGTCGCTGATCGAAAGCGGCTCCGGGTTGCGGCGCTCGCAGGATCGCGAATCCGCGCAGGCAAAGCTCGACTACTGGTCGGCCCAGCTTCTTTTTCTCGCGCCGACACATAAGCTGACGGCAACCCTGCCCCGTATCGCGCCTTACAAGGACCGGCAACCCCCGCCGGCGGGTGAAGGGCCGGCACCGTCTCTGCCTTTCGCCCCGGTGCCGGAGAACGCGCCCTCCCAGCCTTCGGACCCGGACCGGCAGCCCGACGACAGCGATCAGGGGGAGGAAATTTCCGCGGAGGTCCTCCGGGACAGCCGCGAACTCATCCGGCTGAGCTCATTTGCGCGTCAATGGCGCACGAGAGGCCGGTCCAGGGACTATCTCATTCGTGGAAAAGCGCTCCAGACGGCGATCGATGCCGGCTATGGCCGGCGCGATCCCGATATCGCCTCCTACCTCGATGCAAGCAAGGCGCATGACCAGAAGATCAGGAGGTTCAAGTACGCCTTGAGCCTTTTCGGTGCAATCCTCCTAGGCTCCGCGCTGACCTATGCCTCGTGGGGGAAAATTGACGCCATCCTCGTGCACTCCCTGAACCGCGACGAAATCGAACGGGTGGTGGCCAAGGCCGATCCGGCAGATCTTGAGGCCGCGGCGGGTCGCGTCGCCGCTCTCAGGAAACTGAAGGACATCAAGTCGATCAATCTCTTCTCCGGAAGAACGATCGATTATCTCGACCTCTTCTACGAGGAAATCGACTTTCCCATCAACCTGACGGAAGCTAGGCTGATTGCGCTGCAGATGCAGGGCATCCGGCGCCCCGGAGCGCCGGAGCTGACATTCGCGAGCGCCTCCCTGCAGGATGCCCGGTTTCTCAACGCCACCCTGCTCGGCGCGATCTTCGACGATTGCCAGATTACGAGCACCTACACGCCGCCGCAGGGCACAGGCTATGATTTCACGTCCTTCAAAGCCGCAGATGCGCGGCACGCCAGCTTCACGGGATGCACGATTTCGAACGCCTTTTTCCAAAGCACGAATCTCGAGGGAAGTCATTTCGACAACACGGAGATTGCCGACACGAGTTATGTCGAAGCCAATCTCAGGAATGCCAGTTTCAGGGGCGCGGATATCCGGGATACCGTGTTCGACTACGCCGACGTTACCGGTGCCGATTTCGATGGCGCTGTCGTTACCATCCACGAGCCCTTGTTTGCCTGGTGGACGGCCCACTGGGACGAAGAGGAGTTTGAACGCCTGAACACGGACTATCCGTTGAAGCAGATCCTCGAAAACGTACAATTTGCCAAATACCGGGCGGCACAGGACCTGGAGAAAGAGCTGGATGTGCGGCGCGCCAGGACACTCTACGAACAGATCGACATCACCGGCGTCGCCAAATACGACAAGTCCCTGCTGGAAGACCGTCTGGTGGACGCCCGCAACAGCTGGGCCTGGTCAAAGGCAATCAACGGCGCCGTCTACGGCGTTTCGGCGGGCGGGGATGCCGAGAATATCGCCCGCGAGGCGCTTGCCATGGCAAAGACGCCGCATTCTGTCGCCAATACGCTCGGTTATATTCTTCTGCAGAAAGGGCGCTACACGGAAGCTGTGACGGTCTTTCAGGAATTTCTGACGATTGATCCGGGTCTGTTCCCTCCGGTTCAAACGAAAAGGACTGCCCAGGGCAGTGTGGTCCCGATGGATCCGAAATGGCTGTATTATTTCTGGGCGGCGCTCAAGGGGAACAGCGACCCGGAGACGGCCGATCCCGAAACTACTGCGCTGGTCGAACGAACCATTTGCGAAACAGGCCAGGACAAGCTCTTCAAGCCAACGCACGAGCGCGTGCTCCTTGAGATCCCGCTGAAAGTGGATTGCCGATAAGGTTTTAGCGCGCGTAGAGGCAGCTATTGTTTGGGCACGGGCTCGCTTCAGCTGTATTCTTCAGAGCACCGCCGAAAGACACCGCAATCGCCAGGACAGCACAGACCGTCGCCATACGAATGAGGCTCAGATTTTTAAACTTACGCAGCATCACATAATCCTTTCGGTATGATTGTAGCGAAAAGTGCATGTCGCTTCAAGGTTGCAACTTCTCCGCGTTTAGACACTCTTCTAGCGTCTTCAGCCTGAACCATTGCTGAACGGTCACGGTACAATTGAGAAGTCCAAAATTATTTTGCAGCTAACAGTCTTTCTTAGGATGTATTCTAAAATGTCTGAAGCGGGGTGCGAAGCAGCCATTCATTGAGACGGTGCCCGAAGTCAACTTAGGGCAAAAGTCTCCGCACCCTAGGTGCAGCTGGGATGTCCGCTTTGGTGATCCAATTGTGAGAACCGGACTGTCGACTTACGGCCCCATTCTGGTCACTAAACTTTGAGCTCTACAAACAGAAACTCGTTGCCCAACGCTAGCGTTCCATTTCTTTATGGCGAGGTGTCTTCATCGCCCTTTGCTTTGAACGCTGCTGAGTTCCCTCAGTGCCTCGCATAACTCGTCCACCGATCTGCCGGGGGATTTCGACGCGCTGAGCAAGTCGAGCAAAACCTCGTTGAAGGCCTGCTGCGAGCTGATGGACCTGTCGAGCAACGTCTCGAGTTCGGTCAGCCGCTCTTCTAGCAAGCCGGTCGAGCGCCTTTCCAATTGTTCCAGCTGAGCGGTCGAATGTTCGAAGGCGTTGGTCAAGCGTTCGACCAAGCTTAGCAACCCGCGCTCGAGCGGCGTCAGGGTTTGTTGGGATGGCAGATTCGGTGCGGAGGGATTGTCGTCTGTCATGGTGCTCTACTCGGTTAGGTGGCAGGAGAAATTCCCGTCTATGTCCCGGCAACGCTCGTACGTGCCGGTTTTCGTGTCGAAGATCAGGATGGGAAAGTCCGTGTAGGTTGTCTGATTGAAAGCCGAGGCGATCAGCGCCCCTCTCAAGTGGTTCTCCAGGAACAGGACCCCGCCGAGGGTCAGGACGACCGAGACCAGGACCGCTGCCGATAGTTTCAACAAGCGGTTCTTCGCTGCCAATCTCTCGTTTTCCGCCATGCTTATTTTCAGCTGATGGATCTGTTCCTCGCTCGACCTCAAGTGCCTTTCTAAGGTCGCGCTCAGCTGCTCCTGGGATGAGCGGATATCTTTGCTGATTGTAGAGCCTGCGCTTTTCAACATGCGCTCGATATTTGTCTCTGAGGTCTGAAAGGCTTCGAGCAGCGAGGCGTTCTGATCCTGGTGCGCTTGCTCGATGGTCTCGCTCAGCCGCTCTCTCAGCGGTCTTCTCTCTGGTCCAATCTGCATGAAAAATGTCTCCCTTGAGCCGCCAGCGGGTGCCGCTGTCCGGGTCCTTGACTGTGAGATAGGTTTTGCCCTGGCGGGGCAGTTCGAAGCCGGCGCCTTCAAGCGCGGCGACCATGTCCGGCCGGGACGAGATCTGACCGGCGACGATCAGGTCTTCCAGCCAGTGCTGGATGTCTTCGCGACCTTGGGCCCGAAGTTTCTTCTCCGGTAGCTGCTTGATGTCCTGTGATCTGGCCGGATCCTGTGGATCGGCCCAGCCATGCTCCTTGTTGAGCATGTCGCGCAGGCTATCCATCGCCTTCTGATAGCCGGGCGGGGCGATGTTCAGGCTCTTGCCGGAAGTCAGCTCCATGCGCGGCGTGCAGAAATGCAGTTCCACGCGGCCCTCATGGCTGTGCCGGACCCAGAGCATGTGCACCTGGTCGCGATCCAGACCGGCGAAGGCAAGCTCGTCGAAGGCATCCATAACTGCCTGCTGCTGCTCTTCGGTCGGATGATCGTCCCTATCGAAGCTGATCACGCCCGCCCGGTACGTCCAGGCGTGCGGGCAGGCGTCGATCAGGGCACGAGTGTGGTCCGGGTTGCCCGCCAACACCTCCGGCAACGGATCGCGGCTCTTCATCAGCGGGACGCCAGCATCGTCGCGGATGAGATCGCGATTTCCGTCGTACGCAAGCACATGAGAGGCGATCAGATAATCGACCGGTGCCGCGCCGCCACCCTTGCCACTGCGGAACAGCTTAATCAGCATGATCGGCATCCTGCTGGTGATGGCTGGCAAGCAGGGCCGCCATCTGGCGCTCGATGCCGATCAGCTCCGCGAGCAGCTGCAGGCCGTCGAGCTGACGCATGTCGCCGGCCGCCTGGGCGGCGTTCACGGCGCGGGCGATCTGGTTCAGGTTGGTGCCGATGCGGCTGAGCGCCGTCACAAGCTGCGGATCGACCTGCGGAGTGGCACGGCGGCGCGAGGCTTTGATCAGCCCCAAGGCTCCGCGCAACAGCTCCGAGACGGAGATCTTGTCGGCGGCGGCGCGGCGCTTGAGATGTCTCTTTTCCTCGGTCGTACAGCGCATAACAACCGTCTCGGCGAGACGGGCCGTTTGCGGTCTGGAGGGGTTCGAAGGGGAGGCCTGCCGCCCCTCGCAAGGTCCTGTGTCGTATGACACGGGTCGCCTTGCTCTTGTCAGATCCGCCGCAGTCATGCCGCTTGCCTACAGGCTGCTTGCGAGGCCGATCGGTGTGCAATTGCCGGCAGTCGGTTCAGGAAATACGACAGGCAATCCTGCTCTTTGTCCGAGTCCGCTTCCGGTGGCCATCGGCCGGGAAGCTGGTATCCGGATGAACCGTTCACGCTGGTTGCGAGATTGAACCGCGCCAGGTCGGGCAGGGTCTTTTCGGAAAGCCAGGCGTTCCATTCCTCGACCTGCCGGGTCTGGTTTTTTGGAAGAACGACGACGGGAATGGAACGGCGAGGAGCCGCCTCCGCGCGCGCCTCACGCGCGTTAGGTTTTTTATTTATTTCTTTCTCTAAGTTTGGTGGACAGATTTGACCGCCTTCGCCGGACACATCTGACCGCCTTTCGGGACAGATCTGTCCGCCTTCCGACCGGGCAAGGGGGACAGATTTGTCCGTCTTTTCTCGAAGCTCTGAAGCCTTTAGGATCGAGGCGTCGGTAGGGCGATACTCCGTATTGTGCCCGACACCATTCCCGCGTTGAACGCCAAGCCAGCCACCTTCTTCAAGATCGCGGATGGCACGCTGGATGGATTTGACACTCTTGCCGGTTGCTTCGGCAATGGTCTTGTAGGACGGCCACGCCTTCTCGGTGTGGCCGTTTACATGTGCGGTCACGATATAGAGCGCGACGCACTTGGCATTGTCGTTGATATTGGCATCGCAGCTCAGCAGACGCAGCCACTGAAGCTTCACTTCCCGGAACGGACGGCGCTCGCTCATGCGTGCCTCCAGAGACCCGCCTGGGCGGCAATTTTGCGTGAGGTAGAGCGGCAAAATGGTGGGACAACGGCTTTTGTAAGCCATTGAAATCCTTTAGGCAGGTGTTTTGTCCCACACTTCGCTAAGCTATTGATTTTCTTCAGTTTGGCTAGGCCCTCCGGGCCCACCACTCCTCTTTTGAGGTGTTGATTTTCCTGCATGTTTTCTGATCATTCGCCAAAGAGTTCGTTCACTCTCAGGGATTGGGAAATCGGAGGGTATCAGATGGCAATCAAGCGATTGTTCAATCTGTTCTCATAACGTTTGCAAGTTGGCCAAAATCGCAGCTTCGGGCCCTTTGGGCCTATTCGCGCAGATAGACGCTAAAGTCAGATCGGTATCGCAACGGGCTGTGTATGCTGCAGAAAACCCAACTGGCCTTTCTTGTGGCAGGCATTTAAGCTTGCCGTTTTCAGGGAAAGCTATTTCGCGTGTCATCAAAATACCCAAAACAGCAACCGACAAGTGTAAAGGATGTCGCGAGACTTTCAGGCACGTCGCTTGGAACCGTATCGAGAGTCCTGAACAAGAGCTCCTCGGTGAGCGCGAAGGCGCGCGCGCAGGTCGAGAAGGCCATCGCGGAGCTCGGGTATGAGCCAAATGCCGGTGCACGTCAGATGCGCAGTGGACGCAGCGGGCTTGTCGGAGTCCTGCTGCCCAGCCTCGATGTTCCCTTTTTTGGTATTCTGGCACAGGGACTCGAGCAGGCCTTGTTTGCCAATGGCTATCACTGTCTGATCTGCAATACCGAGGAGAATGTGGACAATGAAAAGCGATATATATCGACCTTGATTGGCCAGCAGGTGGATGGGATTATTGCAGCTGCAGTTGCAACCACAGAGAATTTCAAGCGCCTGTCGGATCAGAACATACCCATCATTGCCGTTGACCGTTCGCCAGACGGAATCACGGACAATCTTGTGTCAGTGGATCATCAAGAAGGTGGGCGGCTGATGGCCGAGTATCTGTTGCGCCTGGGGCATCGCCAATTTGGCATTGTCGCGGCCCCCACCCATTCGATGCCCATCACCCTGCGCCTGAAGGGGATCGAAGAGGCTTTGGCGGAACACGGGCTCAAGCCGGTCAGCGTATCGCTTGGAGAAGAGCATAGTTTTGATGCCTGTTTTGCCCTTGCGCGCAGCGTGCTGGCGCACTCGCGGCCAACCGTGCTTATTGGAACGACCGACATTGCAGCGATCGGGGCCATCCATGCGGCCCATGAATGCGGTCTGCGCATTCCGCAGGATATTTCGGTGATTGGCTTCGATAATCTGCCTCAGAGCGCCCATATAATTCCGACATTGACCACGGTGGAGCAGCCTATTTCCTTGCTGGGAGAGTTATCCGCAAAAATGCTGTTGAACAGGATCGACCCCGTGCGGTTCGTGCAGCCGGATCTTTCGCAGTTGAGCTTACGAATTATCGAGCGTGACAGCACGGGTGTGGCTCCGCAAGTCTTATAGCGCTGCGACGGAAATGCTGTAATTGGTTGTGAAGGGGTGATCTGGCGTCAGCGTCCGGACTGTGCGCACCCCGGCCCTTTGCAGCGGGTTATCCGCCGCTGAAACTGAAGTCCCCAAATCAAATGCGGCGCAAACCGGTTCGACGCCAAGCGCCCAGTGCCGCCCGTTCCATGGTGCCGCACTGCGCCCACCATTGCTGATCCACAAAAGAAGCGATGGAAACACCTCTGGTTCCCAGTTCAGCGTGACCCGGTAGTTTTCCACGTGGTTCTCGAGCGAGAACCTCCCGTCGCTGCCGGTGAGCAACAGGAGTGTCTCGGATCTTTCGGGGTAGGGCAGGGCCAAGGGATCAAACCCGAGGCCGGTTAAATCTTCGATCCGGAATGGCGCGGAGCGGGAGAACGCAGGCATGCCGCCGGTGTCTGCGGGATAGCAATAGACCTGATCATGATCCCCCGGGCACAGCCGTGCCTGACCCGTTTCCGGGGGCAGGCGAAACACCGGGTGCACCCCAATTGGCAAGGAGGCTTCTCTGCGCATATGAATGCCGAGGCTTATCTCCACCGCCGCCTTTCCGCTGACCCCGCGAACTTGCCGGGTCAGATGATGGACCGGATCGCTTTCTGGATAGGTTATCTTTGCCTGCAGCGCGTGTGATCCGGCGGAGGAGATTTCCCAGTCATGATTTGCGGCAAACCCATGCGGCCAGGGGTCGGGCAAGGGGGATAGGCCCGACCAGTCCCCGGCAAGAGGTTCCTTTGGCGCCATGCCAAAGGGTACACAAGGCCACTCGCCACTCAGGCCGGCCAGGAGCGGCGGGATGTTCCCGGGCAAATCTTCCCCTAGCCACGGGGCTTTGTGCAACGGTGCGACGCGGCGCCCGTCCGGCAGGTCAACCTCAAGCTCGGCCAGTTTCGCCCCGCATCTGGCGAGCCGGGCGCGCCCGCTATCCCAGTCCAGCCATGTCATCTGCGATCAATGAAAAAGTTGATGAACACCGCGCCGAGGATCAGCCCTCCCTTGATCACCTGCTGCACATAGGGATTAAAGCCCCACAGGGTCATCGCATTCAGCAAAACGCCCAGAAACAGCACGCCGATAAAAGCGCCCCAGATCGTGCCCTTGCTGCCAAACAAGCTGATCCCCCCAATGATCACGGCAGAAATCACCTCAAGTTCGAGTCCGCGCGCGATTGTCGGATTGCCCGCATTCACCAGCGAGGAATAGATGATACCCCCTGTTGCTGCGAAGACGCTGGTCGTCATCAGACAGATGGTCTTGGTGCGCCAGACGTTGATGCCCGACAGGCGCGCAGCCTCCATATTGCCCCCGACTGCATAGATCGACCGGCCCAGAGCGGTGAAATTGGCGATCGTGAACGTGATGACAAAGGCGATGGCCAGCAGGTAGACCGGAACGGGAATGCCCCAAAAGCGGCCCGAACCGATGACATAATACCAACTTGGGAAGCTCGAGATCGGAACGCCGTTGGTGATCAGGTTGGCCAGCCCTGCCAGCGTGGCCATCATCGCCAACGAAGTGATGAAGGTTGGCACATTCACCAATTGCCGCAACTTGCCCGACAAAAAACCGACCGAGGCCGCAAACAGCAGCGTTCCGGCAAAAGCCGCAATGACTGTCCATGCGGCGGGTTCAAATGCGTTACCTGCCAGTTTTTCGACGATCCAAGCGGTCAAACAGGCGGAAACGGCAACCATGGAACCCACGCTCAGGTCAATTTCGCCGACTATAATCACAAGCGCCATGCCAAAGGCGATCATGCCCGGCACCGCGATATTCCGCAAAATATTCAGTTGGTTGTTTATCGAAAAGAAGCCCTGTGCTGTCGTGGCAACGATCACATATAACACCATCAGGATGATCAGCATCGAATTGCGGCGCAAAAGAGAAATGAATTTGGTGCGGCTCATGCATCGCTCTCCGGTTGGTTTTTGGAAACAGCCATACAAGCTGCGTAGATGTCTTTTGTGTCGAGACCTTCATTGATGAAGTCTTCCGCGATATGGCCATCGCGCAAAACAAGGATGCGATCGCAGCATTCGGTCAGGTCTTCCAATTCGGTAGAAACGACGATCGAACTGAGACCTTCGCGTGCCTTTTCCCAGATGAGCTCGTAAATCTGCCGCTTTGCCTGCACGTCGACGCCACGGGCAGGCTCATCAAACAACAGAATTTCGGGGGCGTTGTTCATCCAGTTGCCAACAACGATCTTTTGCTGATTGCCCCCGGACAAAGACGACACCGGCAGCATCGGATCACCCGCCTTGATGTGAAGCCCGGCAATCTGAAGGTCGACAAATGGCCGTTCACTGGTGTGGCTGATCCAACCCTTTGGTGCGATCCGGCCAAGTCCGGCAAGGCAAAGGTTGGCATGAGAGGACAAAAGCTGCACCAGGCCGGAATGCTTGCGATCCTCGGACGTATAGCCGATCCCCAGAGCCTTCATCGTTCGGATGTCGGGCCGGGTCACCACCTGACCGTTTACGGCGATTTCACCCTGGTCGGGCAGGAGCGCGCCGAACAGGCAATGCAAAAGCTCAGTGCGCCCAGAGCCTAACATGCCCGCAATGCCAAGAACCTCGCCTGGGTAGAGATCGAAACTGACGTCTTCGAAATGAGGCGCAAGCGCGAGATGGCGAGCGCTCAACACAGGCTCGTCCCGTGTTATCGTATGAACAGGACGCTCAAGCGGCGGTAAATCGCCAAACATCATGTCAAGGATCACAGACGCGCCGGCGTCCTTGATCGGGACTGAATCCACAAACTTGCCATCCCGGATCGCGGTCACGGTGTCCGCGATCTGGTCAAGTTCAGACAGCCGGTGTGTGATATAGATGATGGTGACACCAAGGTCGCGAAGGCGGCGAACCAGGGTAAAAAGTTGCCGAACCTCGGCCTGGGCCAATGCTGACGTGGGTTCGTCCAGTTGAAGCACCTTGGGGCGAAAGCTCATCGCCTTGACGATTTCGACCATTTGTTGCTGGCCGACCGAAAGATCCGCGACACGGGTATTGGGCGCAATGTCCAGCCCACCGATCTCTTCAAACAGGTTCGCGGTGGTGCGGCGCAGCTCTGCCCAATCAACCAGACCCGTGCGTTTTTCCGGCAGGCGGCCAAGGAAAATATTCTCTTCCACAGACAATTCAGGTACGAGGCTCAGTTCCTGATAGACGGTTGCGATGCCTGCCCTTTGTGCTTCACGCGGGTTAGAGAAAACGATCTTTGCGTTGCCGATGCCGATCGACCCGGATGTCGGCTGGATCGCGCCTGACATCATCTTGACGAAGGTGCTTTTGCCCGAGCCGTTCTTGCCGATCAGTGCGTGAACCTGGCCTGCCGCAAACTCGTGCGTAAAACCATCCAGCGCCTTGACCGAACCGTAATGCCTGGTGAGCTGATCAAGGATCAGATTTGTCACGGTGACCTACCTTTGAATTGCGGTATTGGTCTTGCAAGGGGCCCGGTGCGGGCCCCTTGCAAATGACGCTATTGGATGCTTTCGAGGAATGCCTTGACGCCGTCCGGATCAACGCGGCTGAGCAGCAGCGCAGGAACGGTTGTTTGTGCCTCAACAGCTTCGCCTGCCAAAACGGCCAATGCAGCTTCTGCCCCCATGGCGCCCATTTGGATCGGTGCCTGGGCGGTTACCGCTTGCAGGACGTTGTCGCCGGCCAAAAGACCTTTGCCCAACTGTTCCGACCCGTCGATGCCAAAGACAAAAACCTCCCCGGCACGGCCAGCGTTGCGTACGGCTTGCATGGCCCCCACGGTGCCGCCTTCATTTGCTGCATAGATCACGTTGACTTCCGGATGGGCAGTCAAAATATCCGTGGCTACGGTCACTGCAGCTTCCGGCATCCAGGCGTCCTGCTCGGACACGATGTTGATCGTGTTGCCTTCCCCGACTGAAGCCTTGAAGCCGCCCGTCCGGTCGCCGGATTGCTCTGGCAATAGCGACGAGAACGCCAATGTCGCCACATTCGCTTTGCCTCCAAGGTTTTCCTGGATAAACGCCGCCGCGGCGCCACCAGTGGATGCACCAAGATCGCGGTTCGCGGTCGAGAAGGTGGCATGTGCGATGCCTGCATCTGCCAATCCTCCGTTGAGCGCGATGATCGTAATGCCGGCGTCGCGCGCGCGCTTCAAAGCAGGGCCAGAATTTTCAGCAGAAAGCGGGGCAATTACAATCGCGTCCACGCCGCGGGAGATATAGGTGTCGATAGCCTGAATTTCACGCGCCTGATCACCGTCGATGTTGATTTCCAGCACTTCGGCACCGGCAGCTTTGGCCGTTTCGCGGACACCGGTTTGCAGGAACTGCATGAACTGGTCGCCCTGGAAGACGATACTTGCAATCACGGGCGCATCGTTTGCCACCGCGCCAAGCGGGAGCATTGCCGTCATGGCTGCGGTGGTCAGTGCCAGAAATCCGCGTTTGGTAATATTCCTCATTGTCTTTCCTCCTCTGAAGACAGTTTTTGGCATCAATTCACATCATGTGCCGCGAGATGCCTCTTTGCTGCCGGTCCGTTGGACCGGTCAGTTCGCTCATGTTCGGAACCGCTTCGGTGGCTGTAACGCCGCGCAGGGATGCACGAGCAACAGCATGGCCCAGTTCAAGGGCCCGCAGCGGTGTCCAGCTTTCGTGAAGCCCGTACAAAACACCGGCACAAAAACAATCGCCCGCACCCAAGGAGCTTGCGATGTCTTCACTTTGTAAGGGCGTGATAGGACTCGAAATGACCTGTCCGTCAGCGCCGACCCAAAGTGCCTTCTGCGGACAATGAACGATCACGGCTTGCTTAACGCCAAGTTCGGTCAAGGTTGCCGCCATTGATATCAGATCCTGATCACCTGGCGCTTGCCCCGACGTCGGTTCCGGCTGGCCGCTCGCGCGGGCCAATTCAACCTCGTTCAAGATCAAGTAATCGATATGCGGGAGGGCGGCCGCGATGATGCTGGCAAAATCCGGACGATCAATCGAAACAAGATCTACGCAGGTCATCATGCCTGCGGCGCTGGCTCGTGCGAGAACCGTTGCCGCCTGCGGTGTGCCGTCACGTGTGATCCGGTCCAGCTCCGCCAGGAGCGTCAGATACCCGAGGTAGAAGATCCGCGCGGTGTGGGCCTTGAAAACGTCAGGTGCGAAATCTTCTATCGACAGGCTGTCATTCGCCCCACCTTGATAGAAAAACGTGCGGGTCTTCCCCGGAACAGACATCACATGAGTATGCGCTGTTGCAATGTCTGGTTTTTGCGTGAGCAGGTGGGTTGGGAGGCCCCGTTCCTGGCAGCGCGCCAAAACATATTGCCCAAAATCATCTGCACCGATCGCACCCATCGGCCATAAAGGCAATCCGGTTTCAAGCTTGGCCAAAGCCGAGATTACGTTGGCGGCACCACCACCGATATCCTTGTTCTGCCTGCCAATGCGAACAAGGTCGCTTTCTTGAGGCCAGTGATCAATCTCGTGAACGATGTCCACGATCCAGTTGCCCGCACAAATGATCCCCGAGCGCCGGGTCATGAGATAGACCCCACTTCGTTCCACAATGGATGTATCGGAGTTGCGTCTTCAACGATGTCGGAGAACCGTCCCAGAGGATCCAGGAAATAGTTGTCAGCACCATCGTCATTGACCTGGGAAACCTCGCCGCCCAACACCGTGCCGCCGCCGGAGCGGGCGTAGAACCGATGATAAAGGCCGCGCGGTATCGTGACGCTTGACCCTGGCTTCAGACACAGGGGCTCATCGTGTTCCAGCCGATGAACAATGCCATCGCTACGCAGAACGATCGGTTCGTTCACGCCTGCCGGCTGGCGAAATTCGATCATCAGGTCGCCGCCACCGCGATTGATGATGTCCTCCATCTTGTTTTTATGGGTATGAAACGGGGTTTCCTGCTCTTCCCCCACAAACAATAGCTTCTCGGCGTAGGGCAGGCTCGCCGTATCTGATTGGATGCCGTTTCGAAGACAGAAGAGAGTCAGGCCGCGCCGCGCAAAATCACCCGAACCGAAGTCAGTCACGTCCCAGCCCATTTGATGGGCTTGCAACCAATCGCCAAGGTCGGAATTGGATGCATAAGCCTTTGCATCCCAGTCCGCCCATGCGGGTAATGACCAGCGCAAGTCTTCCAAAAGCTCCTTTGCCGCGAGAATGGCCTGATTGATTTCCGATCGTTTCATCAGGCCGTCCCGTAGTTGACCTTGACGACCGAATTTTCGGTGCCGGCTTTCAGGGCTGCGGTCAGGATGGCGTGGTGGTCGGCGGCTTCCGCGGGCGTCACGCAATGGAAACCCTTTGCATCCCCCCCGGCCAGTTCGTCCAGAAAGGCGGCCCACATTTGTTGCAAAGCATCTGGAAAGCCGAACTCGAAGATGCCACCGGTGATGGCAGGGAACAGGGTTTGAAAACCGATATCCTGCACTTGCCAGACCTGATCACCGCCCGTGTAATCCATCCATTGCCACTGGCGCGGGTTCTTGGTGGTGAAGCAGGCGCTTTTCCTGGTGCCAAGAACACGCAGGCTCCAGCTGTTGGAATCGCCTGGCGAAATCCGCCACGTTTTCAGCACCAGCGGAAATCCACCTCCTTCGTCTTCGACATGGCCGGTGATGGTGGCATTGTCCCAAGTTTCGCAAGGCACGGTGCCGCCTTTGCCGTCCGGACGGGTGCGGAAGCGATTGACCAGCGATGCGGACACCCGTGCGGGCTTCCAGCCCAGACGCAAAGGCACATGCAGGACATGCATGCCAAGATCACCCATGCAGCCATATTCACCGTTCACATCGATCATCCGTTTCCAGTTGATCGGTTTGTCGGGATCAAGGTCAGAGGAATGCAGAAACGCTGCCTCAACTTCTATGATCTCTCCAAGATCGCCCGACTGGGCCAGTTTGATGACCTTTTGCGCACCGGGGTAGAATGGCATCTCGGAAGAACACCGCACCATCAACTCGGGGTGCGCGTCGATCGCAGCCTGAATGCGTGCATTCGCAGCGCCATCCATGCCAAAGGGCTTTTCGCCGAGCAGATGCTTTCCAGCCGCCAGGATTTCGGGGTAAACCTGATCGTGCAGCACATGTGGCAAGGCGCAGTAGATCGCCTCGACCTCGGGGTTGGCGAGCATGTCTTTATAATCGGTGGTCTTTTGCGTGACGCTCGGCAGATTGTCCGAAAACCAATCCATCAGACCGGTGTTGGTATCACAAACCGCGACAATTTCCGGGCGCGCCTTGGTGTCGGTCAGGTGCAGCCAACGCGCGGCGGCCGAAGCAAATTCGCGGCCCATAAGCCCGCAACCGATGACACCGAATTTAACAACACGGCTCATGAGATCATGCCCAGTGCATCTTCAACAGATGCGCCGTCGTGCACCACAGCCATCAGCGCTTTCGTCATGCCAGCGGGATTGTCGTGATGGATCACGTTGCGGCCATAGACAATGCCGCGCGCACCTTGCTTCATCAGCTCTTCAGTGCGGTTCAGGATGACCTCATCCGAGACTTTGCCGCCACCGCGGACCAGAACCGGCACGCCTTGGGCAATTTCGATCACGCGGTGGTATTGAGAAACGTCATCGCAGGGATCCGCTTTGATGATATCGGCACCCAGTTCCACGGCCTGGCGCACCAGCGGAAGGATCTTGTCCAGATCTCCATCCACCATATAACCGCCACCTGCTTTTGCATTGTCTTGCATCACCAACGGTTCGACCATCAATGGCATGCCTGACAGATCGCAAGCGCGTTTCAAGCGGTTGATGTTTTGAACGCAGGCCTGATGGATTTGAGGCTGGTCCGGCAGCATCAAAAGATTCACCACGACACAAGCCGCATCAAGGGCCAGGCCCTGTTCGACAGGATCGGCAATTACTTCGGAAAACAGTGATTTGGGCAATGGGTTGCCATAGACGTTGGCAATATCCGTGCGCAAGACCAGAGCAGGGCGCTGTTTGCCGGGAATGGCCTGCAGGATTGTGGCTGTTCCCGGAGGAAGTTGAATGGCATCCGGGGCCGCGCTTGCGACCGTCGCGATGGCATCATGCATATTCTCGATCCCGCCGAGAAAGCTGCGTTCATTGAACATGCCGTGGTCGATAGCCACGTCGAAACAATTGCCAGAAATACCGAATAACCGATTTATGCGTGCAGTCTTCACCTGCGCCACTCCCATGTGTGTTTCCGCTGTTATCAAATTTGGAAACGTTTCCAATACGATTGTCCATTTCGTATCATTTTGTCAATATTCTTTCCCTTATTCTTAATTAATCTAATTAATTCAGTAGTTTATGATCTAAATCCGAAGCCGAAAAAATGGGTGGGCAACCGATGAGCTGCGTCTGTTGATCTGACGCACAGAGAAACAAAAGGGGGATATTGTGTTCCGCTTCTCACCAGAGAACGCCCGGCTTTCCAGGTCGTTCGGCGGAGGTGGGCGCTTCCTCCGGTCTCATCATTTTCGCTTTTGGATTGCTGATTTTCCGGCAGTATTCCTGTTTCTGCCGCACACGATTTGTCGTTGGGAGGAAGCGGCTGTTTTTCAGACCCGTTGAAATTTTCAGACGGTCAAAAGCAGACTTCGCCAGAGGTTCCTGTTCAGTCTTTTGTGGCAGAGCTGGTCATCACTCCCTTTTCCAGCGTTTCGATCACCTCATGTCGGGGGCGCGAAGTGACGTCTGCGTTGGGGGGAGTAAGCAGTTCCCGGCGCGGCCGATGGTCTGTGCCAGCGAAGCCGGACGGGCGGCTTCAGGATTGACCCACCACCATTTATGAAGACGCGGTCTTATCCCATAGCTTCACCCGAGCCTGTGATCCGGATGTCAGCCTGGCATTCCCGGGGGAGGGTTGGGTGTTGAGGTATTAGATCTTGAGGAGTTCCCGCAGACGCCTTGTGCCGGTGCGGCCGAGGTCGACGGTTTCGCTGCAGGAGACGAAATGCAGGCAGCTGCCGCTTGTGCTGCCCCATTCCACTTTGTCTATGTGATCCCTGTTGACGATCAGCGACCGGCTCAGGCGGTGGAAGGGCGGGCTGGGGAGTTCCGGCTCGAATTTCCGCAATAACCTGCCGACCAGATGGCTCTGGCCCGATTGCAGGAATATGCGTGTATAATCGCCTTCGGCCTGCAGCATGGAGATTGTGTGGGCAGAGATCATCATCGATGCCGACGAGGTTTTCAGTTGGATCCTGCCGCCGGTGCCGATTGCCGCGTGATTGCCGCTCACAGCCGGCTCCCTGTCCAGGGCTTGCATTTTCTCGCGGAGTCGCTCGATCGCGGTTTCCAGGCGCTTCGGTGACACGGGTTTCAACAGAAAATCGATCGCCGCGATGTCGAATGCGCCGATCGCATAATTTTCGTGCGCGCTGACGATGATGACGGCTGTGCGGGGCGGCAGGGCGTGAGCCAGTTCGAAACCCGTTTCGCCGATCAGTTCCACATCCAGAAAGACTGCGTCCGGTTCATGCTGGCCGATCAGCCCCTGCGCGGCGGCAATGCTGCCAGCTTCGGCAACGATCTCTATACCGCCATACTGGCCGAGCATCCTTCTCAAACCGCGTCGCGCCGAAGGTTCATCATCGACGAGGATTACACGGCGCATGCGGAACCTTTCAGAATGATCTCGGCGACCACGAACCCCTGCACCTCCCGAATGGAAAGCTCGTTTGCCTCCGGAAAATGGAGGTTCAGGCGCTGTTTTGTATTGGTCAGTCCGATTGATTGACGTTTGTCGTCAGGCGGGGTCAGCACGCCAGTGTTCGAGACCCTGATCCTTACGGTAGCCGCTTCGATTTTCTTGACCTCGACTTTAACGTGGGTCGTGTCGGTGTCGTGCTTCAATCCATGTTTTACCGCATTCTCCACAAGGCCCTGCAGGATCATGTGCGGTATCAGAAAGTCTCTGGCGGCGGGATCAACGGCAACTGTGCAGGTCAGCCTGTCCTCGAAACGGATCTCCTGAATGTGGAGATAGGCGTGCATTGCCTCGATCTCCTCCGACAGTGGACACAGATTCCGCTTTCGCTGGTTGAGGCAATAGCGAAGATAGCCCGCGATCTCGCGCACCATTTGAAGTGCGATATCGGGCCTCTCATGGATTTCCGCAGTGACGGAATTCAGGGCGTTGAACAGGAAGTGCGGAGCGAGCTGGAGCCGCAACTGCTCCAACTCCGAGCGCATGGCCTCCGTCTGGGCCTTGCTGCGCCGCAGCCTTTCCCGCCCTGTCTCGTAGTCCGCTCGCAGACAGTAGTAGGCGAGGGCCCATCCGAGGAGGACAGACGTGTAGAATATCCCCGGCGTGACAGGAGAGTTTAAGGTTTGAGCGAGCGGAAAAAACTGGTCACGCAGAAGCCAGGCCATCCACGTCTGCAACATGCCTCCTAACACACACAGGCCGGCAACCGTCAAAATGACGGGTGCCGCAGTGATCTTCCGCACCCGGGACAGCAAGAAAAGATGCATCAGCGCGGTCAGGAGAAAACCGATGCTGTCCATTGCCAGCGTGAGCGAGAAAGCTGTTCCAATGTCGGAAAAGGCGAGTGTTCGGGCTGAAAAACCGTAAGCGGCTATCATAGCCCACCCGCCAGTGTGCAGTTTCCAGAATGTCCGGTTGTTCTCAGGTTGTCCTTCGTCGGAAGGCTGTTCTGCCGGTCTGCTGGTTTCCCGCCAATACGGGCTCCGCACCGGTGACCGGCCTGAAGATACCTCTGCGTCAATCATCTTGCAGCCGATAGTTATTTTTTCCGATTCTGCAATAGCGAAAGGCTTTTCGCAAATCGTTTTCAGGATGCAGTTTCATCGAGAATTTTAGCGGGTTCATCGAATCCAGCGTGAGTCTGCGTTTGTCCCCTGCAAGAAGTGTCAAATTCGTTCGCCGATCCTTTTCGCAACCGATGCCTTCCGTTGGGTATTTGGAAACTGAAAGGGCGGCCATGTTTTTATCCGGAGTAAAATAATGAGTGGCAGCATTGCAAATGAACATTTTTTAATCTGCAAGGATGCCACTTTTCCCGGTCTCCGCCGGCACAGGTCGTTTCTGCTGACAACCGTTTCCCTATCCTGCCTGCTCGTGGCCGCGCCAGCCTTTGCCGATGACGGCTGCGACACCTCGGGCAATCCCTGGACCTGTACGTTCACTTTCGGGGAGGACAATTCAAGTATCTACTTTACGGAAACAGGACAGTCATACGGCGAAGATGGCGTCGGGATGACAGTGAACAACTATAACGATCTGGAGATGGATGTCCCGACGAGCGGCGGACACGATCAGGTCTGGTTTCTGCAATCCACGGGAGCGCAGGGGCAGGACACGGGAACCGCCGGAAACGGCGGTGAGATCAGAATTTATAACGACAGCTACATCAACTATCAGGTCGGCAATACGTCCAGCCTAGCGGTGGGCATGAATGCCCGTTCTCTTGGGGGGGCGGGCGACCAGGACAATCGCGACAACGATTCAAATGGAGGAACCGGCGGCAACGGCGGTTCGCTCTATTTTACCAGCGACGGGATCGCTGGATATGACGTGGATGGAGGTTCAAACGCCGGTTTCGTTATTTATCTTGGCGAGAGCTACGGTGGTATGGGCGGCAAGCAAAACGATTCCGTCCTGTCGGATCAGCGGGGCGGTCAGGGCGGATCCGGCGGTGCAATCACGATCGTAAACAACAGTCTGGCCAGTTTTGATATCGGCTCGAGTTCCAGCCGCTTCACGGGAATGGGCAGCGGAGGCGGTTTCTTCGCGAAATCCGTTGGTGGACAAGGTGGCTTCAACAACGGCAATGCGGGGGCGGGCGGGGCGGTAAGCATTACCGGAGATCTCGATGGCAGCATTTACTGGGACGTGACCGCAGGCGGCGGAACGGGCCTTTTCGGATTGTCGGGGCTCAGCCAGGGTGGCGATGGCACCACATCCACCGACAACAGCGACAATGGAGGCAACGGCGGCAACGGCGGGACGGTTACCATTTCGAATGGTGAGGGGCTTGTTCTCGATGTGCTCGGCACTGTCGGGGAAATCAGTGCCGTCTTGGCAGGCAAGAGCGCTGGCGGCAACGGTGGCACCGGTCCTGCCGAGGATCATTATGGTGGATCCGGCGGCACGGCGGGTGCCGTTTCCCTGTCGCTTAACAATGATGGAGACCTCGCCGCCTCTGGTGATTACGTCTACGGTATTCTCGGCCAGAGCATTGGTGGAGAGGGCGGTGACGGCGGCGATGGAACCGCGCTGGCGGGAACCGGCGGCGGTGGCGGCTTTGGCGGCAACGCAGGCAATGTTACGGTTTCTGTCGACATTTGGGCTGGTTCCGTTTCGACCAATGGCGACTATGCCCCGGCTATCGCGGCCCACTCGATCGGTGGCGGCGGCGGCACGGGGGGAGATTTCGTCAGTGTCCTCGGCGGTCAGGCCGGCAACGGCGGCAACGGTGGCAATGCCGGGAATGTGCTTGTTTCCCTTGATGCCCAGGGACTGACGACGAGTGGCGATCACTCGTTCGGTATAGTCGCTCAATCGATTGCAGGCAGCGGTGGAACCGGCGGCATCGATACGTCGACCCTGGTGGGACTTGGGGGGGACGGTGCCGGCGGGGGATCAGTCGGGACGGTGACGATCAACTCCAGCACACCGATCACCACGCAGGGGTTCAACGCACTGGGTATCATCGGCCAGTCCATTGGCGGCGGCGGCGGTGCGGCCGGTTCGGCCTCCGGTCTGGTGAGCGTGGGCGGCAACGCGCAAGGGAGCTCCACATCCGACGGCGGCACGGTCGGCATCTCGAATACCGAAAGCGTCGTCACAAAAGGGGAGTCCTCAATCGCGATCCTGGCACAATCCATCGGTGGCGGCGGGGGCTCCGGTGGAGATGCGACGGGCATTGCCGGGGTAGGAGGACAGGGAGCGGCCGGTGGCGATGGCGGCATCATTGCGATACCCAATATCGGCACGATCACGACATATGACGATTCATCGCCAGGTGCGGTGTTCCAGTCAATTGGCGGCGGTGGCGGGAACGGCGGCAGCACGCTGACCCTGTCGACCATTGCTTCCATCGGGATCGGAGGCTCGGCTTCAGGCGGTGGTGATGGCGGTCTGCTGTGCATAGACAATTCGGCTGTTTGCGGAGCCAACAATTCTTCCGGGACGTTTGTTCCCTATCTTTCAAGCCTCGCCAGTCCTGAAGATGACGGTGATGCCCGCGTCACCACAATCGGCGATTTCGCTCCCGGTGTGGTTGCTCAGTCCGTCGGTGGCGGTGGCGGCAACGGCGGCAGCGACAAGAATTACAGCGCCTTGTCGTTTTTCGCCCTTCAAATGGGCGGTTCGGCCGGTGCCGGTGGTGCGGGCGGGACTGTCCGGTTCGTCCAGGACGAATTTGCGGTCAACACATCCGGTGCGCAGTCGCCAGGTCTGATCGCCCAGTCCATTGGCGGCGGCGGCGGCACGGGCGGAAGCGCCAGCTATTACGACGCCACAATCGGGTTCAACGCCGCCTTCATCGTCGGGGGCAGTGGTGGCGCTGGCGGCAGCGGCGGAACGCTGAATCTCGATCTGACCGACGCCTATATCGCGACAGGCCTGATCACCAATTCCACCACACAATCCGCTCCGAACAATTCGGTCGGTATCCTGGCCCAGTCCATCGGTGGCGGCGGGGGCTCCGGCGGGGCTGTTTCGGCAAGCGATTTCGTTGTTGCCGCACCGACGGGAACCGGTGTGCCGGTTGCCTTCAATTATCAGGCCGCTGTCGGCGGAAACGGTGCGAATGCGGGCAATGGCGGTAGCGTTACCGTATCCTTCGACAACGACTCCGGGTTGACGACGATCGGCGATGCGGCACATGGCATCGTCGCACAGTCGATCGGCGGCGGCGGCGGCAACGGCGGCGATGCGTCGGTGCTTTCCACCACACTGGGCGACAAGGATACTGTCGAGGTCACCGCAGGTGTTGCCTTCGGCGGCGGTGCCGGCAACATCATGAGCGATTTCAATCCCGGCTACAGCTATACAACCTCGGGCGGTGGCGCCGGCGGCAGTGTTTCCGTCACACTGGGAACTTACGGCGAATACACCAATGCGTCCGGCACCGGTGCCACCCGTTTGACCACATTGGCACCCGACGGGACCATGCTGACGGTCGGCGATGGCGCGCATGGCGTGCTCGCACAGTCCATCGGCGGTGGCGGCGGCAACGGGGGCGTGGGTAACAGCAACGCCTATGCACAAGGCGGCGTGGCGTCTCTGAAGGCCGATATTTCACTTGGCGGTCAAGGCGGTTCGGGTGGCAACGGCAACTCCGTCACGGTGCATAATTTTGCCGGCTACACAGTGCAAACCCAGGGATCGGGCGCCAGGGGTATCGTTGCGCAATCGATCGGCGGCGGCGGCGGAAACTCACAGGGCGGGACTCTCTATCTTGCCGCGAATGCCGGTGGTTTTTCGGGAAGGTTGAATGTGGGCGTCGGCGCGACCGGCGGAAGTGGGGGCGAGGGCGGCAGCGTCTATGTGGAAGAATACGGGGTTACCGAAACATTCGGCGGCGACGCGGACGGGATCGTGCTTCAGTCCATCGGTGGCGGGGGCGGCATCGGCGGTTCGCTCGGCAGCGATGCGTCTTCTCACAAGATCCTCGACCAGATCGGCAAAATAAAAAACAACCTATCGCGCCTTACCGACGCGGGCAGTTCCTACGAGCTGACGGTTGATGTCGGCGGAAAGGGTGGTAACGGCGGTGACGGCGGCACCGTGAAATATTACCAGGCAGGCCGCGTGGCAACCTATGGGGACTGGGCGGACGGTGTTGTCCTTCAGTCCATCGGCGGCGGCGGTGGACAAGGGGGCTCTTCTGTCGCGACCGGCGGCGATGTGACCGCGAATATCGAAGTCAGCGTCGGGGGAACCGGTGGTTCCGGAGGCGTTGGTGGCGAGGCCGCGATCTGGGTATCCGGGCAGGGAAGCAATCTCGTTGAAACTCACGGCTATGGTGCTGCCGGTCTCCTGATGCAGTCGATCGGCGGCGGCGGCGGTCAGGGTGGGGACGGTTCCGACAGCCAGACCGGAACCATGGCAATCGGTGGTGATTGGGGCGGCAGCGGTGGTGCCGGCAACGACGGCGGGTCAGTCTACACCTACAATGACAGCGACATCTTCATAAACACCTATGGTTCGGATGCAGCAGGCCTGATCGCGCAGGCCATCGGCGGCGGTGGCGGCACCGGAGGCGTTGGCAGCAGCGTGGAGGCAACGCGGGCCGACGGCCATGAACTGAGTGTATCGGTTGGTGGCTCGGGTGGGGTGGCAGGCGATGGCGGCACAATCAATCTCCAGGCTGACACCAGTATTGTGACGCTTGGAAATCGCTCCCACGGCGTTCTGCTGCAGTCCATCGGCGGGGGCGGCGGGCTCGGAGTGACCGGTTCGGTGGGAGACGATCTGGATCTGGCCATCGGAGGGACTGGCGGTGCCGCAGGTGACGGCAATACCGTCACCTATTCCCTCACCGGCGGCACCGGCGTTGCCACTGGCGGCATTGGTGCCCACGGCGTCATTGCCCAGTCAATTGGTGGCGGCGGCGGCCTGGGCGGCGATGCGACCGGAGGTGTGCTAAGTGTGCTGACTTCGGGCGACAACGCTTCCGGTGGTGCGAGTGGCAACGGAGGGACGATCACACTCGATATCGCAGCTCCCATTGCCGTAACCGGTCAGGATGCGATTGGCGTGGTTGCGCAATCGATCGGCGGTGGCGGCGGCCTGGGCGGTTCGGGAACCGGCGCCTTCGCCGGGGTTACCTCCTCCGACGGGTCGGGAACCGGTGGCGACGTTACCCTGACGATATCGGACAAGGTCTCGTCCACGGGCACGCGCGGCATGGGTGTCTTTGCGCAAAGCCAGGGACCGGACGGCAATGAACAGGTCATGATCACGACAAACTCCGGAGGCCAGATCATCGGCGGGTACAGCGACTCGTCTTCTGCTGTCATGGTGGCCGGCGGCAACGGCAACAGCCTTGTTCTCAATGGCGATTCGGTCGTCGAGTCCGGCTCCTATGTGACCGGCAACGATTATGATGACAACTACGCAGTTCGCTATTCCGGCAGCGGAACGACCGCAGAGGGCGCCATCCTCGATGTGACGGTCAATGACACGGCCTCGCTTCACGGTGATGTTCTGCTGGAAAATGCCGACGGCAATACGGCGGGAACGGTCACGAACAATTCGTCCAACACTCTTGCCGGCGGCTATTTCTACGGAGCGCATATTGTCAACAACGGCCGGTTTGTGCTGAACCGGGAACACGACACCGGAACGACCGTCCTGACGGGCAATTTCATACAGTCGGACGCGGGCAAGCTTGTCGCCGACATCGATCTCAACAACTATGGATCGGATCTTTTCGACATCCGCGGAGACGCCAGTCTCGACGGCACGCTCGGCGTCGATGCGATCAGTCTGCTGCCAAGCCGCAGGACAAGGTTCCTTACTGTTGGCGGCACCCTCAGCGGTTCGCTGACGCCACAGGATTCGCTGATATTCGACTATGCAATCAACAAGATCGGGACAGATCACTATCTGTCTGTCGAGGGCGCGGACTTCACGCCCGTGGACAAGACGCAAATGAACGACGACCAGATACGGCTGGCGAAAAACCTGCAGTCCATCTGGAACCTTGGAGGCAATAACGCGTTCGGGTCGCTTTTCGGCGCAATAGCAAATGAAGTCGACAATGCGGGGCGCGATTATGGCGACACGCTCGACGAACTGCGGCCTAGGGCGGCTCTCGCTCCGGCAGTTGAGCAATCCTTCGAAATGCTCGCCTTCGGCAACAGTCTCATGAGTTGCCCGGTTTTCGAGGCCGACAACGCCTTCCTGTCGGAGGGATCTTGCGGCTGGGCGCGTCTCACGGCGGCTACGGGACATCGGCAGTCGATGGGAACCGCGCCGAGCTACAACGCGGATGCGGTCACCTACACGATGGGAGCCCAGAAGGAAATCGCACCGGGCTGGTTCGTCGGCACTGCGGCTGCCTTTCAGCAGAGCTGGATTTCCCAGGCCTCCAACTCCGTCTCGGGAGAGGGAATTGGAGGCTTCGCCGGTGTCAGTCTCAAACATGAAATCGGCGACTGGACACTGTCGGGAGCAGTGTCGGGCGGTTATGGGCAATACGACCTGGACCGGCGGATTTCGATCACCAACGTTTCCGAAACCGTTTCCAGCTCTCCCAATGTCTACAACGGTGCCATTCGCGCAAGGATCGCGCGTACTTTCGCGGCGACGGACTTCTATGCAAAACCGTATGTCGATCTCGATGCGGTCTATTCGCGCGTCGGCGAATACAAGGAAACAGGTGTATACGGTCTGGAATTCGACGAGACCGATCAATGGAACTTCGCTGTCTCGCCATCGCTGGAATTGGGAAGCTGGTATACCTACGACAGCGGAGCAAGCCTGAGGTTTTTCGGACGGGTGGGCCTGACCGTTCTTGCCAAGGATGACTGGCAAACGAGCGCGCAATTCACTTCAGCGCCCGCAGGCACCGGCAAGTTCACAACCACGCTGGATCATGAAGATGTGTTTGCTTCAATCGGAGCGGGCCTGCAGCTCACTTCGATCGACGGGTTCGATCTTCGGCTTGAGTATGATGGACGTTTCTCCGAGAAAATGGCGACGAACAGCGGCTCATTCCGGGTTAGCATTCCCTTCTGAGCGTGTATGCGGCAGCAGGGAAATGTCACGCAAGGCGCGAGGGCGAGGATGGAGCGGTAACGCCCCACCTCGCGGTCTCGCGATCATGTTCCTGCCGCTTCAAAACATGCCTGAGAACCTCTGTGTCCTGCCCGGGTCAGAAACGGCGCCAGCAGGAAGCTGAGGCACAACATCGGTGCCAGGACCATCAGACCAATCCTGATGTCGGTGTGATCGGCCACAGTTCCGATCAGCAGCGGACCGGCCAGAAACCCGGTCAATGCAATGAAAGACAGGATGGCCACGTTGGAGGCCGGGCTTGTGCCGGGGGCGGCGGAGGCGGCAGTGACGCCGAGCGGAAAGGCCAGAGCGGCGCCTATGCCGAGGATTGACAGGCCTGCCATGGCAGCGGGTATGGCCGGGGCCAACCAGATGACGGCAAGGCCGAAGAGCCCGATGAGGGCGAGGCATTGCGCCAGCCGGCCGGCGGATAGTTTCCGGCGCAGTCGGTCCCCGGCAAGCCGCGTCACGGCGACGGTCAGGATGAAGACGGAAACGCCGAGGCCCGCGATGCCGAGATTGGCGGTGAAGGTATCGCGCAGAAAAATGGCGGCCCAGTCGGCGACGGCTCCTTCCACGAGTGTCGTTCCGAAGGTGAAGAAACACACGCCGAGCAATAGGGGATGCGGCAGCCTGAAGCCTTTTCGCGGAGCCTTTCCGCCATTCGTTGACACGGATCCGGGCGCAGGCAGACGCAAGATGACGGTGGTGGCCGCAGCCAGAACCAGAATTGCGATGCCGAGGCCAGTGTAAACCGGTTCCAGCGCGTATCCGGCGACCAGGGAGCCGATCAGCGTGCCGGTCAGCAAGCCGAAGCTCCACAGGCCATGGGCCTTGCTCATGATCCTGTGGCTAGTTGCGGTCTCATAATCGTCGGCAAGCACGTTCAGGCCGAGTTCCAGAATGGACATGGCCCCGCCAACCAGAGCGAGGGACGCCATCAGCAGCAGTTGAGACGGTGCCAGAAGAGGCAGCAGCATGGCTGTCAGGAAAACCGGATAGAACAGAAGCGTGAGCCGCCGTGCGCCAAGCCAATCGGCCAGCCGTCCGGCGAAGAGAAGGGCCGTTAGCGTTCCCGCCGGCAAACCCGCCAGGGCGATGGCCAGTCCGCCGTTGGAGAGATCGAGACTGGTCTGAATGCCGGGTATGTGCGGAAGCCAGGCGCCAAAGGCGATTGGCTGGAGAAAAAAGATCAGGCAGATGCGTTGTGCCCGGGACAAATGGCACCTCCGGATTTGGGGATGAACTGCCGTTCGGAGTTGCCGGAACGGAGTGACAGGCTTGAGATTCAGAACCGTTGTATGGAGCGGGAAAAAAACGGAAATAACAAGTGTGCCGGCTGGGGGGGCGTCGCCGGTCTTTCCTTTCCCGTGCCCTCATGCTTGTCGAAGCAGCATTTGTCTTAACACGCATGGGCGATTACCCAGCGGAATCACCGGAGAGCAGATCAAGATCAGGGCGGACCGGCCCCGGGAAATTCCATACGGCGTTTTAGATCCGGTTTTGCATGGCACAGTCCAATCAAGGCCTGAAGCATGATGCTGACGCCTTGTTCGATGTCCTGCCAGTCGCTGTGTTCCACCGGCGGGTGGCTGATGCCATAGCTGCTGGGGACGAAGATCAGGCCTGAGAGGCTGAAGGCTGCATGGCCCGGGCCGTGGCCGGCGCCCCCGCATCGGGCAGGGCAGGGGGAAGTAAGCTCCTATCGATGGCGAGTGTTTCGAGGATGTGTTTTTTTGCACAGATGCTGGAGCTAATTATAATATTTTTGCACATTTTTCGCATGACCTCTTCGCAGGCGTCGCAAATGATCACCGAAAAGACTGCCCGGCCAAGGATGATTGGGGGGAGGGCGTCGAGGCGGGCGGCGCGGAACTCAGCCGCACGATTATGCGCGTTCACATGATTGAGGCGGAAACACACATGCTGGAACGGGCCGCAATGGGAAAGTGGGGACACCGGGTGTGAACGACGCGCTGCAGATTGGAAGCCGGTGGGCCTGACCTGCTGAAAGACTATTTTGCCGGCTGACGCGAGACGCCGGAAGCGGGATCTGCCGTCTGGTTTGAACCGGGGGCTGGTTGCTGTCCTTCCTGAGAGGTTGCCGTGGCAGACGAATGCAATTTTCTTGCATAGATCCTCGTATGTTCTTTTCCAACATTCGCGGAGTCGAGCAGGCCTTTCACTTCTGACGCAACTGCTTTTATGCTGGCGTCCGGCTGGTGCTTTTGAAGGTAATCGTCAATCATCTTCCTTGGGTCGCTATCAATCTTTTCCGGATCGGGGAAACCCTGCAAGAAGGCTTCGGCGGAGCCAAGTGCGATCACCTTCGCGTCATCGATCTGGGGCGAGCTTTCGGCTTTGTGTTCGAAGTCTCTTGAAATCCAGCCAAACCAGCTCGCCAAGAGATCGAGGAAGTCCACAGTGTAGTTGATCTCGCGCATTCTCGCGGAGGCAAACCGCATCCGGTTCATGAAACGTTTGATGGCCCGGGGTGTCCCATTGATACCCTCGATAACCTTGTTTGCGTCCTTGAGCGCGGTGGTAAATGTCTCCGGATCGTAAGTTACGTTTTTGGCAATCGAATAGGCGCGCCTCAGATAGATCCACACTGCCGCAAGCGCCAGCAAAAGCACGAGCGGTACCAGGATCCAGAGTTCCTCGTAGCGCCACACCGGTTCAATCGGACCGGGCGAAGGTTCGATGCCATCGAGTTCCTGGTTCTCAAAGACTTCCGTTGCCGTTGGTTGTTCCAGATTTTGGCGCGTGCCGGGCGCGCCTTCTTCGGTCTGTAGGGACGTTCGCAGGGTTTCGCCGCCGGTTTCAATCGGAACCGCAGCCACAGGCAGGAGTTCTTCAGCCTGGGGCTCCGGCCGGGCGGCAATCCTTTCGTAGAGGCCTCCGCCGTAGATCCAGAACGCCCAGAGCAGCGCTCCGATACAGCTGTATTGCAGCGCAATCAATGCTCCCCTGTAACCAAGAGAAATTGCCGGCTTCAGTTTCGTCAACCACCTTTGGTTCGAGGCACTTGGTTCTTGCACCTCGACCGGACGGCCCTGTACGAGTGCTGCGGCTGCCTCCGGTGTCATGGGCGGGATGGTGATTTCGAGGTTGATCAGCTTTTCCATGTAGTGACGGGCATAGGCGCGCCGCTTGGTGGTATCACCTTTTTCGAAATGAAACGGGATCTCCCTGTCGGGGATGCCGTCGGCTATATGCTTCAGTTCCTCGCCGATGGAGTGTTCGACCTGGGCTCTGTCGAACCCCATGACCACGATGCAGTCGCCGACGGACATGAAGTAATTGACGGCTTCGAATATGGACAACACGGAACTCGCCTGGCAGCGGTCGAGATCGTCGATGAAAATGACCAGTCCAGGGACGCCCGGCATACGCAGGGCGCGGCAGACCTCGCCGAAGGCCTTGCCGAAGTTGTAACGGAAGCTGAGTTTGTCCTGAAAATCGGTGATCCGGGCAAGTGACGAAAAGTTTTTCAGAAGCTTTGCCGGTTTTGCCGGCAGGGCAATCCAGAGAGTGCGTAGCCAGTAAATCAGGCCGGCAACCGGAACAGCCGTTACAACTATCCCTCTGAAAGTGAGACCATCCTCTGTCGAGAGTGTTCCTTCAAACTCCTTGAACTTCTGCTGCAGCCACAATACCTGCTCGTCCGTGATGGCAAAGGCGACGAGAACCACCGCGAGAGCGGCGAGGAGAGCCACCGGGAACATCGTCATAAATTGTGCCTGGAGCCTGGGTGCTATGAGCCGGGTACGGAAGTACAGGCCGCGCCAACTCCAGATGCTGGGAATGGCGCGAGTCCGTACTGCCTCGAACAAGGCAGCCAGCAGATGTTCCTCATTCTGGTGATGCCAGGCATTGAACCAGACGGCTGAGGTACCGCGCTGTTTCAATTCCTGCCACAGAAGGTTCATGAACGAGCTTTTGCCGGACCCCCAGCCGCCGGCGACGCCCAGAACGAGGGGCGGTTCCGTCTGGGTGTTTCTGAGAAAGAGCGAGACCTGGTTTGCAAGCTGTTGCAGGCCGAGGACATCTTCGTCCTCCCAGCCGATTTCCCGGTCCGACTTTCCCGCGGCGATAGGCTGCGATCTGTTGCCTCGGATGATCCACCATTTGCGGAGATAGTAGAAACAGACCAGCAATGCGGAAAGACAGAGAACAATCGAAACATATGAAAAGACCGGTGCTCCGGCTGCCCACGGTACATGTTTCCACTCACCGATACCTTCCTGGCCCGGCTCGGGAAGAGAGACTGTCTTGTAGAGCACTCCATGCGACGGGGCCCCGTCAAAAGTTGGCCGTCCGACGGCAACGGCGTAGTTGCGCGCACGGTCGATGCGGACATCGCTCAAGGCCGGAGCATGATCTTCGCCGATTGTCCCGGCGGTCCACTGAAACCCTCCGTCGTGGCTGACAAGAACGCTTCCCTCATCCCCCACCGTAATGCCCGTGGAGCCGTCGAAATAAACTGCTCGCAGGGACGCGGTTCCTGTTTGCGGAGCTTTGACTTCCAGCCAGTCGATTTCCGAAGCAATCCCTACAGATGCGGCGTTTGCTTGAGTCTCGGGCACGTCCGCGGCGGTTGATTGCGGACGAGAACCGGGACTGGCCGGTATACCCAGGTAAATGGCTCCTTCGTCGCCGACCGCGACGCGCATACCGTTCTCGCCCAGTTCGGTCGTGGCATTGATGGTTACAGGAAAAAAGCTGGAAATATTGACAGGCGTCCCGTTGTCGATCCATTGCAGACGATCAGGGCTGAAGAGGAGACGCGCCGCTGCGTCCAGAGCAGTTGGCTGAATCGATTGATCGTTTGCATAGGTCACGTCGAAGATAAAAATTTCTCCGTTGCTGGAGAACGCCAGTATTTTTGTCCCGTTTCCCGAAAAAGTCAGAGAGGTCAAATATCTTCCGACCGCCAGTGTTCCCTGTTCCAACTGGAGCGTTTCTTCGTTCCAGTCGAGACCTTCAATGGAAGCGAGCCTTTCACCGGTTGAAACACTCCATATTCCCAAGATGCCTCCTTCATAAGCGGATGCGATGAAGCGATTGTCCGGTGAAAACGCCGCGCCGAAAAATGCATTACGAATGCCGGACAATTGCCGGGACGTGCGTCCTGTTTCCGTATTCCAGATTGTTATCCTGCCATCGGCTGACGTGGTCAGGACACTCGAACCATCGGGAGAAAACCCGGCAAAACTCACAGGAGCCTGGTGTGAGAGAATTGATAGCTCACGCCCTGTGACTGCGTCCCACAGGACTGCGGTGCTGTCGTGGGAAGTGAGGATATGCCGACCGTCATTTGAAAGCGTTACTTTGCCAAGCGGCAGTTTTCCGGCGCGCAGTATTCCGAGCTGTTCGCCGTTGGTGCTGTCCCAGATACGTATGGTATTGTCTTCCGACGATGTCAGAAGTTTTTCCCCATCGGTAAAAAATTGAACCTTCGTTACTCTTCCCGAGAGGCTTTCGAGAACCGCGAGTTCATTTCCTGTCTCGCTATCCCAAATTCTTGCTGTGCCATCCTCGGAGGCGGTCGCGACACGCTGACCGGTGGGATCGAAGGTCGCGTCAAGAACAGTTGACCCATGCCCTTTGAACAATACCAGTTCATCGCCGGTTTCGGAGTCGGACACCGCGGCGGTGTTGTCCCGGGACACTGTAAGTATGCGCGTGCCGTCGGGAGAAAACTCGGCGTGCTGGTCGCCTCCTGTGTGGGACTGAAGCGCAGTGAGCCTGCTGCCCGATTGAACATCCCATACCTGGGTGGGGCCGAGATCGGAGTAAGTGAGGAAACGTGTACCATCCGGGGAGAAGGCAGCGCCTGTTGCCGATGTCTGCCGATTTGGAAACTGATTTGCCAGACTGACAGAGGCAACTTCACCGCGTTGTAGCGTGTCAGTCTGTTCCCACTTTTCGTTCTGATAGAAAAAGACCTTGCCTTCGACACCTATAGCACCCAGGTGCCTGCGATCCGCGCTGAGGAAAAGCCGGTCCACGATGATGTCGGACAGGTCCGATCCCTCTTCCGTGCTGATACGCCATGGGAATGCTCCCGGCGTTTTGAGGAGGTTCTTAATCGGTTGATCTTGCGTTCCCCATTTCTCCAGCCGAGCTCTGTGAAACAGCTGGTCCTTGGGACCGACGGGTAAAAAATCGTGACGGGCGTAAGCCGGTTCGTGGTCGCGGTTCAAAAGAGGAGGCAACCAGGAAGCGCCGGTCGTGTCGTAAAAGGGACTACCGATCGGCTTGGAGTTTGAGAAACCGTAAAAGGAGAGAACAGCAAAAAAGAGCGCCACCATCATGGCGATACCGGATCTCCCGAGTGGCTGGTCGAGGCGGGAATATAATGACGACCGACCGCTCGAAGAACCGGGATTGCCTGAGCCCGGGTCTTCGGGATCTGATTTCCTTCGGGGTGAAGATTGCGCTTCACTCATGACGCTCCCCCATGGTTTCACCATGCCGGCGTGTTGAAATATCTAATTCAAATAAGAAGCGCGGGAAAACTGCTGCGCGCTCGTTCGCAAGTATAAACTCTTTTGGTGTGAAAATTCAAAATTAACGCCAGGCAGTCGAATCTCGGGTCATCCAACGAAATGGCAGGCGGAAATACTTCTCAGGGCACCGCCCCCCGGGCCCTGACGTAAATCGCCCGGATCGACGTTGTCGCGCAGATGAAGAGGCGATTGCGTTTCGGGCCGCCGAAACAGAGGTTGGCGACCACTTCGTCCAGCAGGATCTTGCCGAGCAGGGTGCCGTCGGGGGCGAAGCAGTGAATGCCGTCGCCGGCCGAGGACCAGATATTGCCGTTCGTATCGACGCGGAAGCCGTCGAAAACGCCCTGCTCGCAGAAGACAAAGTCCTCACCCGCCCCAAGAGCCGTGCCGCCTGCTTCGACCGGATAGCGGCGGATTCTGGGTGTGTGGTCGGGGAAGTGGGATCTGCCTGTATCGGAGACATACAGAAATGCTTCGTCCGGCGTGAAGGCGAGGCCGTTGGGCTGTTTCATGTCATCGATGACGCGGGAGATATTGCCGCCCGGATCGATCCGGTAGGCATGCCGCCCGTCCTGCTCCATCGGAGCTGCATCGCCCTCATAGTCGCTGTCGATGCCGTAGGACGGGTCGGTGAACCAGACCGAACCGTCCGATTTCACCACGACGTCGTTCGGGGAATTGAAGCGTTTGCCATTGAAACTGTCGGCAAGGATCGTCTTCGAGCCATCGACCTCGTAGCGGCTGACACAGCGGCCCTGGTGTTCGCAGGCGATCAGCCGGCCGAGACCGTCGACGCAGTGGCCGTTGTGATTGCAGCAAGGCTGTTCGAACGTGGCGACGGCGCCGTTCATCTCGTCCCAGCGCATGATCCGGTTGTTGGGAATGTCAGACCAGACAAGATATCGACCGGCGGCGAGATAGGCCGGACCTTCCGTCCAGCGGCCGCCCGTCCAGAGCGTGTCGGGCCCGGCGTTCTTGTGGATCAGTCCGGCGAACCGGTCGTCGCGGATTTCGTAGTCTTTGCCGCTCATGATGCCTCCCTCAGGACGTGATGCGCTGGTTGCGCCCGTAGACCAGCAGCATACCGATGATCACGCTGCCGTAAATGATCTGCCGTCCGGCTTCCGGCATTTGCATGATCGACAGGACGGAATTGAGCAGCACGATGAGTATGACGCCGATGAGCGTTCCGATATAGCGGCCCTTGCCGCCGAGAATATGCGTGCCGCCGAGAACGACGGCGGCGATGGCAGGCAGCAGGAAGGCGTTGCCCATACCCTGGTATGCCTTGGCCGAATATCCGGCCAGAAGCACGCCGGCGATGGCCGCGCACAGGCTGGAAACGACGAAGGCGCCGATGATGACCGAGCGGGTGCGGATACCGGACAGATAGGCTGCGCGCTCACGCGAGCCGGTGGCGTAGATCGAGCGGCCGAAGCCGGTTCGTGTCAGCACCAGCATGATGATGAGCGAAACCGCCGCCCAAACAACGATTGCGGCCGGGATGCCGAGGATCTTGTCCTTGGCGAGAAACAGCATCAGGGGCGTGGCCTTGTCCTGCGGCGCGAAACCGCCAGTCTGGGCGACCATCAGGCCGCGCAGGACCGTATCGACGCCCAGGGTGAAAATCATCGAGGGAATGCGCAGATAGGCGACCCCGAAACCGTTCAGCAACCCGACCGCGAGCCCGACCGCAAGAGCCGTCGGCAGGGCAAGGTCACCGCCGACGGCCGTTGCCGTCATGGCGGCGGCGGTCAGCGTCCAGGGGATGGAAAGGTCGATATGACCGAGCAGGATGACCATCATCATGCCTGCGGCGCAAATGCCGAGAAAGGACCCGGTCTGCAGTTGTTGCAGAAGGTAGTTCGCGGACAGCAGCGGTGCGGTTCCGGTGGTCGACAGCGTATAGGCCGTTCCCGCAATCAGGATGACCACGATGAAGAGCGAGGCAATGACGATTGGCCGGTTTTCGATAGAAATAGACATGCGCATTCTGGGTCGGTTCCTCATGAACAGGCTATCTGAAGAGATCGAGCTGGTTTTTTACCCGCAGCGTCCGGAACGCTCCGAAAGACACGGCTGTGAGCAGGACGAGACCTTCGATCAGGGGCTGCAGCAGCGGGTCGATGTCGAGAATCCGGAAGTAGAAGGAAATCACGCGCAGGATCATTGCCCCTATCAGGCTGCCGATGGCGCCGCCCGTACCGCCGAGCAGGGACGTGCCGCCCAGAACCACGGCGGCGATCGAATTCAGCGTGTAGGCGCCGGCCTGCTGGATATCCGCGTTGCCGGACGAGGTCTGTATGGCCAGGTACAGGCCGCCGCAGGCTGCGAAAAACCCGCCAAGCGTAAACGCGGCGATCTTGGCCCGGTTGATCGGAAGGCCGGACATATAGGCTGCGCCTTCCGCAGAGCCGATGGCGTAGACCGTACGCCCGGTCACCGAGCGGCGGAACGGCAGCCAGACGAAGATCGCAACGAAGAGCACCAAGAGGAACGGCACCGGGATATCGGCGAATGGACGCAGCCACCAGGCATCGCCGCCGTCCGCGAAGCCGTAGGTGTCGGCCAGGTCCCAGACCGAATTGGTGAGCGCCCAACCCAGGTCGCCATCCACGTTGCCGCCGGGTTCCGGTCTGATCAACAAGGCAAGGCCCATGGCGATGGCACCTGTCGCGAGTGTCGCGATGATTGGCTGGATGCGGCCGTAAACGACGATCAGGCCGTTCATCAGCCCAAACATTGTGCCGGTGAGCAGGGTGAGGCCCATGCCGAGCAGGATCTGCGCCGGCGAACCGTTCAGCAGCAAGGAAGCGACACAGTTGGTCAGGGTCATCACCGCGCCGACGGACAGATCCAGCCCGCCCAGAAGAACCGGCAGCGTCTGCGCCATGGCGACAAAGGCAATGGCAACGGTCTCGTTGGAGTTCTGAATGGCCACGGCGGAAGAAAAACCGCGCGGGTGCATCATGTTGTAAGTGAGATAGAGGGCAAGCAAAAGGAGGACCGCGGTGGCAAATCCCATGTTCTGCGACACGCCGCGTTTCAAGGACACCATCTGCATCAAGCTGCCTCGATCCCGATGTTGAGCGAAGCGGCGACCAGGCTTTCCTCGGTGATCGCGTCACCCTCCTGCTCGCTGACGACACGGCCGGCGTAAAGCACGGAGACCCGGTCGCAACAGCCGATCAGCTCCGCATAGTCGGACGAGTAGAAGAGGATCGCCTTGCCCTCGTTTGCGAGGCTGCGCATGAGTTTGTAGATCTCCTGTTTGGTGCCGACATCGATGCCGCGCGTGGGGTCGTTGAGCAGAACGATGTCCGGATTGATCATCAGCCATTTGGCGATCACCACCTTCTGCTGGTTGCCGCCGGATAGCGTCATGACGGGATCGGCCGGAGATCCGGCCTTGATCTGCAGTTTCGAAATTCCGGAAAGGATCTCGGCCCGAGCCTTTTTCGGATTGATGAACGGGCCGCTGGTAATATTGGCAAAGCTGGCGGCCAGAAGATTGTCCGCGATCGACATGCCGAGCATCAGACCTTCGGTCTTGCGATCTTCCGGCACCAGGGCCAGGCGTGTTGCCGCGGATTTGGCGGCGGCGGGCGAGGAGGGGATGCCTTTCGCGTCCCCGATCCGGACGTCGCCCTCCACATCGCGCAGCACCCCGAAGAGCGCCAGCAGCAGTTCCTTCTGACCCTGTCCGTCCAGTCCTCCCAGACCGACAATCTCGCCGCGCCGGATCTCCAGGTCTATCCCGTTGAGACGCTTGCCCCACTTCAGACCCTTCACGCTCAAAAGCGGTGCGTCGCACAGAGCTTCCGGCGGCTGCGGCGGCCTGGGTGGGAACTGGGCCTCAACGTCCCGACCGATCATCAGGCGCACGATCTCGCCTTCGCTTCTTTCGCCCTTGGCGAAGGTCTCGATGTGCTGTCCGTTGCGGAAAACAGACAGAGTGTCGCACAGGGCGTCCACCTCATGCATCCGGTGCGAGATGAAGAGGCTGGCAACGCCCTTGTCCCGAAGATCGCCCAGAAGGTCATAGACGGTCTGAACGTCTCGGGATGTCAGGGCGGATGTTGCCTCGTCGAGAATGAGCACCTTGGGGTCGCGGCCGAGTGCCTTGGCGATTTCCACCATTTGCCGGCGGGACAGTGACAGCTCACGGACAAGCGCGTTGGGATCGATATCCTCGCAGCGGACCCGGGCAAGAAGGTATTCAGCGCGCCGCACCTGCGCGCGCCTGTCGATCAGGCCGAGGCGGCGCGGCGGGTGGGAGATGGAAATGTTGTCGGCCACCGAAAGATCGGGAACCAGCGAAAGCTCCTGGAACATGCAGACAATCCCGGCTTCGTTGGCCGCCTGCGGGGAGGAAAAGGTTACCGGTTTGCCCTCCAGAAGGATCGTCCCCTCATCGGGTTGCAGGACGCCCGACATGATCTTGATCATGGTGGACTTGCCGGCGCCGTTTTCGCCCAGGATGGCGTGAATGGAGCCGGATCGGCATTTGAAATCAACGCCTTCCAGGGCGCGGATCCCGGCAAAGAATTTCGAAATGCCGCGATATTCGACTATGGCTTCGGTCATGCGTTCAGGCCCGCCGGATCTGGAGCTCCCTTGAGTTCAATTGAACGTGGACAAGGTGCTCTACCACTTTGAAACGATCGACTTGCGGACGGTCGGCCGGTTACGAGCCTGCATCCGTAGATCTGGTTCAACCTGCCTTCATGCCGCCGGCATAAAGACAGAAAAGGTGACCGAATCCCGTCAGGGAAAAGGTCCCCTGCTTCGGGGTGCGTCCCCCGAAAAGCGGTTCCGGCGAGAAGACCGGAACCGCCTCAGCAGTGGTGTGTTATTTCACGTCTGCTTCGGACTGCGCCATGATCGCAGGACCGGAGATGTTCACGCCGCAGGGTGGGAACTCGTTGACCGTGAAGAAGTTGTCGGGCAGGTCGGACCAGTAGTTCTTGCCGTCCTCCAACTCGTCGTAGGTCGCCATCGGCAGCGGCACCGAAATGAGCTGCGGCATGACGTTGCCCTCAAGCGCGGAGACGGCTGCCTTCATGGAGATCGCCACGAGACCGGGGGACTGACCGATGGAGATGCCTTTCAGGCCCTTGTCCGCATTTGCGGCCATCAGCTTGCGGAAGCCGTTTTCTGCTTCCCCGGAAACCGGGACCATGGGATGTTCGGCATCGAGCAGCGCCTGGACAACACCGGTGGTTCCGCCCTGTGCCAGAACCGCGTCGAATTCGCCGTGAACGGCGATGGCATCGGCCACCACCTTCTGGGCGGTTCCGTCGTCCCAGTTGCCGACGACCGACACCCGCTCCCAGTTGCCGCCGGACTCGTCGAGCACCTCGTTGATGCCGATCGAGCGGTCACGGTCGACGGAATTGCCGGCCAGTCCACGGACTTCCAGCACCTTGCCGGAGGATTTGCCGATGGCAGCCAGCTCTTTCAGGACATGCGTTGCGTAGGTGCGCCCCATTGCAAGCTGGTCTTCGTTGACCTGCATCACCTTGTCCGTGTCGAGCACGTTGTCGAAGGGAACAATGACGACATCGTTCTTGTCGGCAAGCCGGATCACGCGGTCGAAACCTTCCGGAGAGACGGCAATGGTGATGATCGCGTCATAGCCCTGGTTGATGAAATCCTCGATGGCGCCAAGCTGCGCGGGGGCGTCCGTGCCGGTCGAGACGACCTTGAATTCCTTGATCTTGTCCTTGATCGAAGGGTCTTCAGCATAGGCCTTTGCCGTCTTGATCATCTGGATGCGCCAGGTGTTGCCGACGAAGCCGTTCACCACGGCGATCCGGTAAGGCCCTTCTTTGGCGTCCCACTTGAAGAACTTGGTGGTTTCGGACCAGGGTGCGAAACACTCCGGGTTGGCTCCCGGTCCGGAAACGACTTCCGGTCCGGCCAGTGCCATGTTTGCAGACAGGACGAGGGCCGACAGGGCCGTCGTCAGTTTCAGCAAGGTTTTCATTTCATTTCCTCCCATTGATACGCCTGCCAGCGCATCTTGCGGTCATGCGACCACCAGATGCGCCAACACTTCAGAAACGACCAACTTCTGGATGGCCGGCCGAATGCGACCGGTCATCCGTTGATCATGCCGTGCCCTTGTGGCCGGTCGGCGCTTCCGGCCTGCCGTAGTGGGTTCCGGGCAAACGGTTTTTCAGGCGGTTTCCTCCATCTCCTCGCTGAAAAACCGGAATCCAATCATCAAGTGACTGCGCAGCCGGTACTGAAAGGCCAGCCGGTCGCGCGCCGCGAGCGCGTCGATGACGCCCTGATGCTCGCTGAAGGTTTCTGTCTTGAAGATTCTGCGGGTCTTGCCTTTCTGCATGATCCGCAGGATGACGGGCTTCATCACCGCGTAGACATCGAGGACGGCGTGATTGTCCAGGATGGAGACCAGGCGCATATGGAACGCATAGTCGATTTCCGAGGCCTCATTCAGGTCGTGAATCTCGGCCAGTTTGGCGTTGATTTCGGATAGATCGTCCAGGTCCTCCTGCCTCAACCGGTCGAAAAACAGCTCTGCGGAACCGACTTCGACCAGACTGCGGAAGTCCTGCACATCGCTGAAGGTCTTGCGCGAAATTTCCATGGTGTTGAAGGAAAACAGTTCAAACGCCCGCGTCATGCGGTTGTCGGTGATGGTGGCGCCGATCTTCGGGCGGACATCCACCAGTCCATAAGCCTTCAGGATACGCATGGCCTCGCGGACGGTGTTGCGGCTCGCATTGAACTGGGCGCAGAGATCACGCTCGGTCGGAAGATGGTCGCCGACCTTCAGTTTGGATGTCGCTATCAGGTTGCGAATTTGCTGCACAACCGCGTCGACCGCGGATTCGCCTGCTGAGCCCGTCTTTCCGGGTTCGCTGCTTCCTTCTGCACTCATTACAGCTCTCAAAATCCGTTTTCAGAGTGGCACAAGCCAAATCTATATTTGTTGGACCAAGAAACACCTAATCAGAGTTTTTGCAGCTGTCAATGGCGAGTTTGTATCGATGTGCGGAGGGGTGTATTCGTCAAAAATGGCAGAAATCTTGTTATTTCTCCGATTTGATAGTTCGGTGCGAGGTGTTTTAGATCGCAGGAGGAAATATAAGAAATTTTATTTGTCAGACCACAGGGGCCTAATTGCGTGTCAGGAAGGTCAGGCGGCGACGCGAACCCGGACGCCTGCAAGTCTGCCGTTCAGGCGCTCCGAACTATAGTCCGACCAGTTTTCGGCAGAGGTCTTGTCTTCGTCTTCCTGATCGATGTCTGGTCCGTTTTCCGGAAAGGCTGCGGCCAGAACGTCTCCGGTGATATCGTTGCACCAGCCTTCGGCCGGATTGGTTTCCAGGATGGCCTGAACATTTTCGAGCTGGCCGTCGCGGATGTCGCCGATAATCCGGTGAAGGGACATATTCTCCAGATCCGCTTCCGCCAGATAGAGGGATCTGTCCATTTCGCAAATCACCCAGAAGAGCGACATGTCCAGGTTCACGGGCATCAAAACACTCCTTTCCAATACAATCAAAATTTATACGCAATATGCGTATAAGTCAATTGTAGAAAAGGTGTTCATACGCTGTTGGTATGCGCAGGTGATGACCCGTTCCGGGTCAGGAGGGTTCTGACGTACGGTTCGTTGCTTGGGGGCTAAACGATCTGGCGGATAACGGAAAGGATCTTGGCGATGATGCGGACTTCCGTTGCTTCTTCGTCAAGCTCGTTGAATATGATCGGCTCCTGAAATCGTGGGTCGTCCGATTCCGGGCGCAGTTCGATCCCGCCATTCCGGTGAAAGATGCGCTTGGCGGTGCGCTCGATCGTGTGCCCGCCGTCTCTTGAGCGTTCCACGACGGCCAGGTCGCCCGACCTGATATCAATTCCAGCCTCCAGATAGTCGAGGCAGAGGACAAAGTCGCCGTCGCGGGCAATCCGGTTGAGGCTTTCGCCATTGATTTGTAAAAGGTATTGAAATTCATTCGGATAGCGCAGATCGCCGGCCATGGTTGCTTTTCTGGTGGCGTCCGTCTCGAACAGGCCTGCTTCCATCCACAGGCCTGCGGCAACCTGGCCTTTGATATCCAGTGGCATTGCCGCCTGTGGCGCGGCGTGTGTGGCCTCCAGGTCCGTGATGGACTCCGGGGCCAGCGCCAGAATCTCGTCCCGCGTTACCGGCTGCTCGCCCTTGCCGGTAAGGACTGGCAGCAGCTTGGCGACAAAATCCGCCGGCAGGGCGGGTTTGGAATAGTCCTGACTGAAATAGCGCTGGATGGAGGACGCGTTCTGGTAACCCATCGCGCGTGCAATGGCGCGTATGGACAGTCCGCTGCGGTTTTTAAGATCAGCTAGCTGCCTGGATACGGCGGATTGGGTGGTCTCTTCCATATTCGTGCCTGCCGTGCGGATTAAGGTGCGTACGTGATAGCAGTAGAAAACGTATGATTTCCACGTTGACATATATACGCATAAAGCGTACGAATTTGCAAGCAATGAGTTTGGTGAATGGAAGGCATGATGGAAATACAGATGTGTCCCGAGGGTCCGGCCCAACTGCCGGTGAAGGGGATGGTTTCAGGCCGGCGCGCAGGAGAGCCTTTATGAATGAACTCAAGGATGAGATCGAGGCGGCACGGGAAAAAGTCGCCTATTGCCGCATCCGGGCGGAGCGGCCGAGCTCTCGGCTGGAAGACGAATTCGCGCTGGAAAAAGCGCGCACCCGATTGCTCACACTGGAACTCCGGCTTTTGAAGCTGGGGCAAGGTCAACGCGCGGGGGGCAATCAGATAGCGTCTGAGGGAAAACAAATAAGAACAAAGCATGTACAAAAAGTATCAACGGCACGAGAAAGAGCCGAAGCGGCCTTCGGATCCCTGCAACGGGCGCCCGGGAGCAAACAGACTGCTCGTGTGCTGAAGGGCGGTGACTGATGGCGTCGGGTGGGCATGTGGACAGGATTGCCGCCGAATATGGCGTGCAGTTCGTCAATCACACCAGGCGGGCGGAGGGGCGCCACCAGTCCAAGGCGCGGCGCACGTGTCAGACGCTGTTGAAAAAGCACGGACCGGAGCATCTGCGTCTGGTCTTCGGTCTGATCAATACCGCGCAGAACCGGGGCAACTGGTCAGCACCGTGCCTGACGGCGGTCTCCTGGCTGGTATCCAGAAAACCGGAATGGATCGATCGCACCGGATTTCTGGATCTCTTCGATCAGCTCGACCTGGAAGATCTCCTCAAACGCGCCAAACACATCAATCCATCCGCTCCAACGCTCACCCTGTCGGTCCTGCTCTCCTATGAGCTGGACCGGTTGATGGCGGCTGAGGCACGGGCGGCATGATTGCTGGCGGGACGTGAGAAAAACGGCGTATTTTCGCGGGGTGGCGCCCGCGAAGGCCAGCTTGAAGACGTCAATGTTCGTCTTCGTCGAAACCAAAACTTAGCGGGAGCAGCCTGGTGAAACCTGAAACACCCGAAGACGTCATGGCCCGTTTGACCGAGGCGGTGGAGGTCGTTGCCGTGACGAGGAAGGCGGACGGGCCGCGCGCGATTCTGGCAGCCTGGCCGGACTACAAAGGCAAAATCGCCAGACGGCGACGTCATTTCTCCCCGGCGCAGATCAGCAGGGCGGAAGAGGCGCTGGGCTGGTTCTTCCTGATCGGGGACGCGGACGCCCGCCGGGCGCTGCAGTTCGAGGTCATGTGCAAGGCCGGGGGCGGGAAGTTCTCCGCGGTCTGCCGTAAATACGGCTGGAAGCGGTCAACAGTCACGAGCCGGAACCGGGTCGTGCTGAAGAAGCTGGCGGAAAGGCTCTGAAAATCTCACCCGGCGAAGGGAACGACCGGCGTCAGGAAACCGAACAGCTGACGCCGGTCTTTTTCAATCGTTGCGATCCATTGCCGCCAGGGCCTCTTCAACCGCCTTGCCGCAGGCCAGCAAAGCCTCGTCCCGTCCGCCGGTGGCGATGAGCATGGCGCTGAGGACATTGCCCGCGTGCCGATAGGGCAGGGCAAGGCTGCAGGCGTCGGCGATGTTGGCCAGGGTCGGGTTGCGCAGCGCCAGGAGGTTCATGCGGTTGAAGGTGTCGTCGTCGGCGAGAGCGTCGATATCCGGAGGCAGGATAGGGGTGGTCGGCAGAAGGAGCATGTCGTCGCCCAGTTCCTTGCGGAAGGCAGCGATGAATGCCGCGCGCCGATTGACGGTCCGGCGGTAGTCGATTGCGGTTATTTCATTGGCTCGTGCCATGCGGGCGTGAACGCGTGGATCAAAGTGTTCGGGCGTGTCCTGGAAATGATCCTCATAATGAGCGCGCGATTCCACCGACGTCATATGCCAGGGCGGCACATCGCCGTAGAGTTCCATCGAGGTAAGGTCCTTGCGGATCACATCGAAGCCCTTGTCCTGCAGATGCCGGACGACGGCGTCAAAGCCCTCGGCAATTTGAGGACCGATTTCGTCGAACCCGAAATTACCCGGGATGACCAGACGGGCGCGCGCGTGAGACGATGGCACGGTGGGACGATCGGCCATGACCTGCCATGCGAGTTCACAGATACTGACGGTTTTTGCCATCGGTCCGAAACTGTCGAGGCTGTCCGAGAGCGGTTTACCGCCAGCCATCGGCACGGAGGCCTGGGTGGGCTTGAAGCCGGTGATGCCGGTGAAGGCGGCCGGAATGCGGAGCGAACCGCCGGTGTCACTGCCGATTGCCACGTCGCAAAGGCCGAGAGCGACCGAGACCGCACCGCCACTGGTGGAGCCGCCGGGAGCACAGCCGGGATAGGCCGGGTTTCGCGGCGTGCCGTAATGCGGATTGAGGCCGAGGCCGGAATAGGCGAATTCCGACATGTTGGTCAGTCCGACGAAGACACCGCCAGCCGCATCCAGGCGGGCTATCGCGGGCGCGTCGGCCTGCGCCGGAGGGGTGTTGCGCAGGACCTTCGTGCCGGAGGTGGTGATCTCTCCCGCGACATCGAACAGCGCCTTGACGCTGACGAGTGCACCGGCCAGCGGTGTTTCCATATTCGCAGCCGCCTTTGCCTTGCCGCGAGCCCGGTCTTCAAGCAGCCCGGTGAAAATCGCCTTTGCGGCCGGGTCGCCGGAGGCAGTCTGAAGAGATGCCTCCAGACGGCTCTCCGCTGTTTCGACGGTCCAGGGAAACGGTGCGCTCATGAACTAGATTCCTCGAGAACTTCAGGCCAATAGAAATGGACCGGATCTGCCGTGGTCATCAACCCCGTTTCCGCCGGAAGCAGAAGATGCCATCATCACTCCGTCGTCCCGGTTTTGAGCCGCGGCCTTGTGGCAGGTTCCGGATCAGGTCCGGGAGAGCACCAGGGATGCAGCAGGGCTGTCTGCCAGGATCGGAGCAAACAGACTTACCTCGCTCCGATTCATCCGATGGATATCACGAAACGATTTCAAGAGAAGCGCTGGTGTAACCCGATGAGATCGACAGGCCGGTAACGGGATCTTCCAGTTTCATCCTGAATTCGGAGGATGGCCGGACACCGCCGATGGCGGGAAGGGTGCCGCACAGCATCGCCGTGCCGTCGCGAAGGCTCGCGCCGGCGATCAACTGGTGCAGCGGCAGGATCGAGGCCAGGGTGCCGTCCTGGTAGGCGACCCAGTCACCGCCTTCGCGGATCCAGGATTGCAGTTTCAGGCTGTCGAGATGGTCTGCGATGTCCTCGAATGGCCAGAGGGTATCCGCGACGGGCTTGGCGCAGGCCTGTTTGGACCAGGCGACCGAATAGGTCTCCAATGCCCGGTCCGTATGATCCGAAGCAAGCCCCAGCCAGATCCGGCCGTCCTGTTTCAGGACAAATGGCTCGGCCTCGCCGGAAGACTGGTCGCCAAGCACCTGAATGGAGGTTTCCTGTGTCAGGAGGGCCGGGGCGCACTGATAATAGAGCGGGACGGAAGACGGCGCGGGGACGCCGATGGCGGCCAGTTCCTCGATGTGGTGGTCAACCGCTGCCCGGTCCCGGCCGGTCCAGCCGGCGATGATGAGCCGGTCCGGAGTGCAGGAAAGCACTCCTGTCGCCGTTTTGAATTGCATTTGGAGTTCTCTCTCAGAGGGTTGAGGGGAGGAAAAGGGCCAGTTGCGGCATCAGGATCAGCAGTCCGACCATCGCCAGCATTGCCAGCGCATAGGGAATGCAGCCCAGCATCACATCGCTGAAGCTTCCCGATTTTCGCGCTGCCTGGACCACGTAAAGATTCAGCCCGACAGGCGGCGTGATCAGCGCCATTTCCACCAGGATGATCATCAGGATGCCGAACCAGATCTTGTCGTAACCGAGTTCGACGATGATCGGTACGACGATCGGGATGGTCGCAACCATCAATGACAGGGTTTCGATGAAGAAGCCGAGGATGATGTAGATCAGGATGATCACCAGCAGAGTTTCAAGCGCGCCGAGGCCGAGGCTGCCCAGAAGGTCCTGCAGCGCCCGGCTGACACCGGCTGCCGTCAGGGCGAAATTGAGGACATAGGCGCCGATGACCACGAGCATGATCATGGCTGACGTCTTCACCGAGCCGCGCAGGGCTCCGGACAGCATTTCCCAGGTCAGCGCCTTCTGGTGGGCGGCAATCAGCAAGGCGATGGCGACACCGACGGTGGCTGCTTCCGTCGGCGTCGCCCAGCCGGCGTAGATCGAGCCGACAATGGCGGCAAAGAGGCCGAATATCGGCAGCAGATCTGCAAGTCCGGCCAGTTTTTCGGACACCGTGCTTGTGCTTCGGGGGCCGCCGAGGGAGGGCCAGAAGACGCACAGGATGATTGTCGTCGCCATGAACAGGGCGGCCAGAAGAAGGCCGGGGACCAGTCCGGCGAGGAAGAGCTGCGGGATCGAGCTTTCGGTCAGGAAGCCGTAGACGATCAGGTTGATCGACGGCGGGATCATGATGCCGAGGGTGCCGCCGGCGGCAATCGCGCCGGAGAAGAGTTTCTGATTGTAGCCGAGCTCCTGGGCCTGCGGCATGGCAACGGTCGCAACGGTTGCCGCCGTGGCGACGGAAGAACCGGAGGTCGCGGAAAACATGGTCGAGGTGGCGATGTTGGCGTGGATCAGGCCGCCCGGCATCCATGCGACCCATTTCTCCAGCGCGGCATATGTGCGCCGGGCCACACCGCTGCGCACAAGGATTTCACCCAGCAGAACAAAGAGCGGAATGGCAATGAGTGTGGCGCTGTTGGAGGACGACCAGACCACCTGGCCGAGACCGCGCATCAGGGGGAACGGACTGAAGAATGTGTCGATGCCGAAGGCCAGCAGGAAGAGAACGATACCGACCGGAATGGAGAGTGTCAGCAGGCCGAGAAGGCCGAAGGATGTGAAGGAAATCATGCTTCCCCCCGCGCACCGGCGATTTTATCGATGGCCTCGTAGTTCGCAGACAGGAACTTCACCAGGACAGCAACGAGCAGAATGCCAGCTGAAACGGCGAACCAGACCCAACCCGCCCACCAGAGTGACTGCGGGATCCACAGCGGGGTTTCAAGCGGGGTGTTGGCGCGTGCGCCAGTGGAGAGCGTCTTTTCGACCACGGCCCAGCCCCGCCAGGCGACGACGATGGCCGTTGCCGCCAGACAGAGGAGGGAAATGATGTCAAAGACCGCCCGCCCGAACGGGACGAGGCGTTGACGGAGCAGGTCGATGCGTACATGCGCCTGCTCCGTCAGGGCGTAGCTAATGCCCCAACTCGTGGTGACGGCCATCACGTAGCCGGAGATTTCGTCGACGCCCCCGAGCGAGGCCCCCAGCCGGCGGGTGACAATCTCCACCAGGGTGAATGCGACGCATGCCATCAGCACAAGGCCGACGCCGATCGCGAGACGGTCATTCAACCGCCGGATGAGGGATACCAGGGACGTCATCGGGGTTTGGCCTCAGTTTGTTTCGATTTTGACGCCGGTGACTTCGCCGACCGTATCGCTCCAGCGCTTCGCCCAGTCGCCGCCCGCACGTTCCGCCCAGTCGGGGAGAACTTCGGTGATCAGGACTTCCCTGGCTTTCGCCAGATCCGCATCGCTGGCCTCGACAAGCACCAGATTCCTGGCTTCACCGTAGGGACATTCGCCGCTGCCGGTCAAACAGACGATGTCGTTCTCAAGGGCGTTCTGGGCGCTCTCCCACGCGGGAGCCTCGATGTACTCCTGTACGCCTTTTTCAAGTGTCGCCTTCTGGTCGTCGCTGAGCGTGTTCCACTTGTCCAGGTTGATCGCGGTGACAACAGGATCCCAGCCGCCGAGCGGGATCGGCATCAGGTGTGTGGAGACTTCCCACCAGCCGGCATTGTAGCCCGAGCCGGCGCCGGTGATGGCGCAATCGACAACGCCGCGTTGCAGGGCGCCGGGCACCTCACCGAAACCGACATTTACACCTTCCGCGCCGAGGGCTTCCAGGAACTTGGCGGTCATGCGGCCCGAGGCGCGCACTTTCTTGCCCTTCAGGTCGTCCAGTGAGGTGATATCGGCGTTGCAGAAAACCACCTGCGGCGGATAGGGGGCAATTCCGAGGACCTTGGCGTTGAAGACGTCCTTGTAGATGTCGTCGACCATCGGCCTTGCCGCATCGACGGCCTTTTTCGCCGTGGCGGCATCGGGTGCGATCAGCGGCACGTCCAGAGCCTCGAGCGCAGTGCTGTCGGAAACGGCATAGTCGGCAACGGTCATGCCGACATCGAAGACGCCCTGCGACAGAAGGCGGAAGACGTCACCGCCACCGATGCCCATCTGGTCGTGGGTGGTGAGCGATGCGGTCAGGTCGCCCCCCGAGATTTCAGGGAGTTTTTCGCTCCAGAACGGGGCTTCATATTGCTTGTGCAGCGGCAGGCCGCTCCAACTGCCGACCACTGCGATTTCCTCGGCCTGGGCAACCGTTCCGGCGCATAGCGCAATCATGGAGACGGCGGAGAGAGTCAATAGGGTTTTCATATTCCAGTTCCATCCTCTGTTTTCTTGGTATTTCGATCAGTCGTCTTTGTAGGGGTAGATCGGGGTGGTCCGTTCATCGACGTCAGCGATGAGCATCGCGCCGGGGGCATGGGTGATCGACAGGGGCAACTTTGCCGTCATTATGGCGGCCTGCGGGGTCACGCCGCAGGCCCAGAACACGGGGACTTCTCCCTTTTGGATTTCGACCGGCTGGCCCCAGTCCGGAGCATTCAGATCGGAGATTCCGATTGCGCGAGGAGCACCCATGTAAACCGGCGCTCCATGGGCGAGCGGGTAGTTGCCGCAGATCTTCCGGATCTCCTCCAGCCGGTCTTCGGGCACCGGCCGCATGGAGACAACCATGCCGCCGCCGAACGGGCCGCTCGGCGCGGTTTCGAGTGTTGTCCGGTACATGGGGACTGTGACATTCTCATCGATATGACGCATGGCGATACCGGCGCGGCGCAGCGCATTCTCGAAGGTGAAGGAGCAGCCGATGGCGAAGGCGACAAGATCGTCCTGCCAAAGGTCCGATAGATCGGTGACCTGCTGTTCCAGTTTGCCGAAACGGTAGATGTTGTAGCGGGCAGCGTCGGTACGGATATCGACATCGGTGCCGAGGCGGGCGATTGACGTTTCGCCGGGGGCGGAAATGCCGGCAAGGGGGCAGGATTTGGGATTGTTGCGGCAGAAGGCGTGAAAATCGGCCGCGTAGTCTCCCGGCACGATCGCCAGATTGCATTGAAGCCTGCCCTTGGCAAGACCCGCCGTATGCCCGCTATAGCGGCCGAGCCGTATCGCCCGGCGTACATCCGCCGGGGGCATGTCGGCCATCTGGGAAAAATCTGCAGGCGCAGGCGTCATGTCCACCTCGAAAGTAAGTGAAAAAATCCTGCTGCGGATCTAGTATCAAGTCAAATCGTGAATTTCTGTCCAAAGTGATCAGGTTTCCTGATCACCAAAAAGAGGTGCCTGTTCATGACACTTGAGCAGCTGAGAACGTTTCTGGTCGTCGCGCGCATGGGAGGCGTCAGGCGTGCAGCCGAGCAGATGAACATCTCTCAGCCTGCTGTTTCCACTCGGATTTCAAGCCTTGAAGCCTATCTCGGTACCGAACTCTTCAGCCGAGGCTCGACTGGGGTTGTACTCACGCGCAAAGGCGTGTTGCTGCGCCAGCATGCCGACCAGATGATGACGATCCTGGAACGGATCAAGGGGGATGTTATGTCGGAAGACAGTATCAGCTCTCTCCTGAGGCTGGGTGTCGCGGAGACTGTGGCACAGACCTGGTTGCCGGATTTCCTGCGCGAATTGCATCGCAGTTTTCCCCGTCTCAAGATCGAGGTGTCGGTCGATATTTCCCTCAATCTGCGCGAGATGCTGCTGGACCGGTCTCTGGATCTGACGATCCTGATGGGGCCGATCTCCGAATACAGTGTCGACAATCTGGAACTGCCGTCTTTCGAGCTGGCATGGTACCGCCCGGTGGGTCTTCCCGACCCGGATCTCGGCGCCACTCCGGTAATCACCTATAACCGGAATTCGCGTCCCTGCCGGGAACTCATGCAGCAGCTTCAGGACCGCCATGGCATCGCCGCGCAGATCTTCCCGACCAACTCGCTGTCGACGGGGTTTGAAATGGTGGCGTCGGGCATCGGCGTCGGCATCCTGCCGCAGGAACTCGGGCGCCGCCTTGTGGAAGAGCAAAGGATCGCGACCTTTGATCCGGGCTGGCTGCCGACGCCGCTGCGATTCACGGCGACCTATATCGGTGAGCCACGCAACGAGCTGATCACGCGCGCGGCCAAGGTCGCCCAGCAGATCGCGGTCGCGCATCACGATGCGGTTTATGCGTGAACGGAGGGTCTGTACGTGGTGGGTTTCGATCGACCCGGCCGACAATCGCCTGCGCTTTGTTCTGCTGTCTGACGCGGAATACTGTCTCATCCAGGTTCGTTGTCACGGTGACGTGAAATAGACACCTCGAGAACCCGCTCAAGAAAGGAAGGCCCGGTTTTCCGGAAAGGCCCGGACGCGTTTCGGGAACCGGGGAATTGAAGATCTGAATTGTGCTCGCCCAGTCAATCAGGTTTTGGGAATTGCCTGGCCGGCCGGATGATGACGTCTTGGCCATTGTCCTGTCGCAGGCGGATAACTCCACGCATGCCGGTCGTTGCGGGCAAGACCTTCAGGTGGTCTGGGAACGCGAGTAAAGTTGTCGGGTGCCGGGTAAGGTACTTTAGTCAATTAGCTGATTTTCTTTGGAGAATTCAGAGTTTCGAACGCGGTTTTTTCTAAACTGATTGACGTATGTCAGTTGTCCGCGCAATTTTACCTCCTCTGGAGGTGCAATGGTCAAACCCACCGTACACGATATCGCGCGCGAGGCCGGCGTCAGCCTGTCGACGGTCGACAGGGTGCTGAACGGCCGGACCGATGTGCGACCCAAAAATGCCGAGCGGGTCAGAGCCGCGGTCGAAAAACTCGGCTATGTGCGGGACACTTATGCTGCCAATCTTGCCAAGCAGCGGCGGTACAGGTTCCTCTTCGTTCTGCCGGAGGGGCTGAACCATTTTGTCGAGACGATTGCCTTGGCCGTTCACGAGGCCGCAAGCGTTCAGGTTTCCGACCGGGTGGATGTGGAGGTGATGTTCGTCAATGCCGCCGATCCGCATGCGGTCGTGGAGCACCTGAAGCGGCTGAACCTTGCTACCCTGGACGGGGTGGCAATCATGGTGCCGGAAACGCCGCAGGTGCGTGATGCCATTGCGCATATCAAGAGCGCCGGCGTTTACGTGGTCGCCTTCGTCTCTGACCTTCCAAACAGCAATTGTCACCACTTCGTCGGGATCGATAATTTTTCCGCCGGCAAGACGGCAGGGGCGCTGCTCGGAAGATTTCTGCGCAACGAGACCGGAAGCATACTTGTCGTCACCAATTCCATGGTGGCGCGCGACAGTATCGAGCGGCGTTTCGGGCTGGATGAAATCCTCTCCCGCGATTTTCCGCGGCTCAAGGCGCTGCCGACCGTCGAATTTCATGACGATCCGCAGCGAATCCGCGCAACGCTGGACCATGCGGTTGCGGACCAGGCGGGCCTGAAGGCGATTTATTCCATGGGCTCTGGCAATGCGGCGATGCTGGAGGCGCTGAGGGAAAACGCGCAACTGAATCATCTCGTCGTGGTCGCACACGATCTGACCGCCGTTACGCGCCAGGCGCTGCTCAATGACGAGATCGATGCGGTGATCGCGCAGAATGTCGGGCATCTGGTGCGCAGCGCTCTCAGGGTCCTGCGGGCCAAGTGCGACAGAACCCTTATTTTTGAGGCTCAGGAGCAAATCCGCATCGAAATCATCGTCCGCGAGAACCTTTATTAAAGTTGTTCCGGACGTCTGCGGCATGCCGAATATTCATAAGAAACAGTAATTTACGCAGCTTGCGCCAGCTTTGAATCATTTCTTGCGGACTGAAAAGAAATACGTATGTCAGGAATATAATTGACGTGACATACGTATGTCAGTTAGTCTTCTTGAGCACTTGGAGGAGTGCTGCCGCCCGGTGGAAGCCGGTGCGCGACCAATTCGGGAGGAAATCACCCATGAAATATGCGAAACTTCTCGCTGCGACCGCTCTTGTAGCGTCAAGCGGACTGGCAGTGCCCAGGGCTCAGGCCGATGATCTGACCCTGTGCTGGGCGGCCTGGGATCCGGCCAATGCACTTGTCGAGCTGTCCAAGGAATTCGAAGCTGAATACGGGCATACGATGAACTTTGAGTTCGTGCCCTGGCCGAACTTCGCGGACCGCATGCTGAACGAGCTGAATTCCGGCGGAAAGCTCTGCGATCTGCTCATCGGCGACAGTCAGTGGATCGGCGGCGGTGCCGAGAATGGCCACTATGTGAAGCTGAACGACTTCTTCGACAAGGAAGGCATCAGCATGGACGATTTCGCTGCGGCGACCGTCTATGCCTATTCCACATGGCCGAAGGGGACGCCGAATTATTACGCCCTGCCGGCCATGGGCGATGCCAACGGCTGGTTCTACCGCAAGGACTGGTTCGAGAAGCCGGAAATTCAGGCTGCGTTCAAGGAAAAGCACGGCCGCGATCTGACTCCGCCGAAAACGCAGGCTGAGCTTCTGGAAGTCGCGCAATTCTTCCAGGAGCGTGAAATCGACGGCCAGAAACGCTATGGCGCGGCGATCTTCACCGAACGCGGTTCGGAAGGCATCACCATGGGCGCGACCAGCTCCATGTATCCGTTCGGTTTCAAATACGAGATGACACCGGGCAAATACGACATGGAAGGCGCGGTGAATTCGCCCGAAGCCGTTGCAGGTCTCGAGTTCTACAAGGAGCTCTACAAGACAGCGACACCCCCGGGTTATACCGACAGCTACATGGAGCAGTCGCTTGACGCGTTCAAATCCGGACAGGTGGCCATGGCGATGAACTGGTTCGCCTTCTTCCCGGGTCTTTACGCGGATCCGGATGTCGGCGGCGAGAAGATCGGGTTCTTCGTCAATCCCGGCCAGAATGTCGAAGCCTCGACACTTGGCGGGCAGGGGATCTCCGTTATCTCCTATTCCGACAAGCGGGATGCGGCGCTTGAATATGTCAAATGGTTCGCCCAGCCTTCCGTCCAGAAGAAATGGTGGGACCTCGGCGGTTATTCCTGTCATGTCAGCGTCCTGAACGACCCGGGTTTCGCGGACAGCGCCCCCTTCGCGTCGGACTTCCTGCTGGCCATGGATAATGTGAAGGACTTCTGGCAGGAGCCGGCCTATGCCGAACTGCTGCTGGCAATGCAAAAGCGCCTTCATGACTACGTCGTCGCGGATGTGGGAACCGCCAAGGAAGCGCTCGACAAACTGATCGAGGACTGGAACGAAACCTTCGAGGACGAAGGCAAACTCTAGGGGCCTTTCCAGAAATCAATAAAGGAGGCGGCCCTCCCGCATGGCGGGCCGCCCCGACCTGAAAGCCCGTCCGGGCTGCCGGGTCAGGCTGACCCGGACTTACCGGTGGCCGGAATCTATCCGGGTCTGTTTCTCCAGAAGAGCATCATATGTCCGACACCCCAATCGACCGAGTGGCAAAAGCAACGCCGCCTTCCGTTGCCGGTAAAATCAGAGGGCTTTCCGATCGTACGATTGCCTGGCTTTTTGTCGCTCCGACCATTTTCCTGCTGCTCGCGGTAAACATCTTCCCGCTGATGTGGACGATCAACCTGAGCTTTACCAACTTTCGCGCCAACCGGCCGAACAGGGAGGTCGATTATGTTGGCCTGCGCAATTACGAGCGCATCCTGACCGACGGTGATATCTGGCTGACGATGCAGGCGACGGCACATTTCCTTTTCTGGACGATTGTCCTGCAGGTGCTGATCGGGTTTGCACTGGCCTGGCTGATCAACCGGAAATTCAAGGGCAATGACCTTTGGACAACACTGATCGTGCTGCCGATGATGCTGTCGCCGGCGGTGGTCGGGAATTTCTGGACGTTCCTCTATCAGCCGCAGATCGGCCTGTTCAACTACGGCATCTCGTTTTTGACCGAGGCCGACCCTTCGTCTTTTCAGATGATCGGGGATGTCGCGCTGGCGCCCTGGTCCATCGTGATCGTGGACACCTGGATGTGGACGCCTTTCGTCATGCTCATCTGTCTGGCGGGGCTGCGATCGATACCTGACTATATCTATGAGGCGGCAGAAATCGACAGGGCCAGCAAATGGCGGCAGTTCTGGACGATCACCGTTCCGATGGTGCTGCCTTTTCTCATGCTGGCCGTCCTGTTCCGCGGCATCGAAAACTTCAAGATGTTCGATCTTGTCGTGCAACTGACCGGCGGGGGGCCGGGCTCGGTGACGGAACTCACCTCGATTAATCTCAAGCGCGAAGCCTTCGAGAAGTGGCGCACGGGATATGCCTCCGCCTATGCGATCATCCTGTTCGTCACCGTCTTCGGTCTTGCCTCGATCTATGTGAAGGCTCTCAACAAGGTGAAAGAAAGATGAGCAGCTATTCGATCACCGAACCGTCTTCGCGGCAGAAGTGGGCGGCCGGCACACTGGTCATAGTCTATGCGGTCATCACGCTGCTGCCGCTGGTCTGGATCCTGACAACCGGGTTCAAGTCACCCGTCGATGCCATCGCCTATCCGCCGAAGGTGCTTTTCGAACCGTCTCTGGAAGGTTACGTCAATCTCTTCACCACGCGCACGCGGGTCACACCGGAACAGCTGGAATCCCTGCCGCCGCCCGCCTCGTGGTATGAGCAGATCGTGCGCAACCGCGATATGGTGATCGCCGGTCCGTCCCGCTACGGCGAGCGGTTCCTCAACTCCGTCATCATTGGTTTCGGGTCGACATTCCTGTCGGTCTTCCTCGGGACACTCGCGGCCTATGCCTTTTCCAGGTTCAAGGTGCCGATGAAGGACGATCTGCTGTTCTTCATTCTGTCGACACGGATGATGCCTCCGATCGCGGTCGCAATTCCGATCTTCCTGATGTTCAGAACCCTCGGGCTGTCGGACACCCATCTGGGCATGATCCTGCTGTATACGGCGGTGAATATCTCGCTGGCCGTCTGGCTGCTGAAGGGGTTCATCGACGAGATCCCGCGTGAATACGAGGAAGCAGCGCTGATCGACGGCTATACGCGGTTTCAGGCCTTCTACAAGGTTGTCCTGCCGCAGGCGGCCACGGGGATCGCCTCCACCGCGATCTTCTGCCTGATTTTCTCGTGGAACGAATATGCCTTCGCGGTGCTGCTGACCTCCGGCACGGCCCAGACAGCGCCCCCCTTTATTCCGACCATCATCGGCGTCGGTGGCCAGGACTGGCCGGCTGTGGCTGCAGGCGCGACGCTGTTCCTGGTGCCGGTCATGGTGTTCACAATCCTGCTGCGCAAACATCTCCTGCGCGGAATTACCTTTGGAGCGGTACGCAAATGAGCGCGTTTTTCAGCGGTCTGGTCCGCTTCCGCCGAGGGGCCTGGGAATTGCTCGCATCCTTGCTGATCGCCGTTGGCGTGATCATGCTGATGCAGCCTCTGGTCCTGTGGGCTTACACCTACTCCTTCATTGTCACGCTGACCGGAACGGTGATGTTCATCGTCGTCAGCCATTTTCCGGAATAACGCCATGGCCGAGATCGTGATCAGAAACCTCAGGAAGGAATTCGGCGACTTCACGGCGGTGCAGTCTTCCTCCTTCAAGATCGAGGATGGCGAGTTCTTCATGCTGCTCGGCCCGTCCGGCTGCGGCAAGACCACCACACTCAGGATGATCGCCGGGCTGGAACTGCCGACCTCCGGCGAGATCTATATCGACGGCGAGGAAGTGGGCCAAAGGCCGGCGAGCAAGCGGGACATTGCTTTCGTCTTCCAGATGTTCGCCCTTTATCCGCACTTGAATGTGCGCAGGAACATCAGCTATCCGCTGGTCAGTCAGGGCATGCCGAAACAACAGGTCGCCGAGAAAGTCGATGAGGTTTCCCGAATCCTTGGCATCGGCGACATTCTCGATCGGCCCGTCAGCGGACTGTCCGGTGGCGACCGGCAGCGAGTGGCGCTGGGGCGTGCGATCGTCCGCGACCCGAAGGCCTTCATGATGGACGAACCGCTTGGCGCGCTCGACGCCGAGTTTCGCGAACACATGGCGGAAGAGTTGCGCGCATTGCACGACAGGATGAGCGCCACCACGGTCTATGTGACCCACGACCAGCTTGAAGCCATGCAGATGGGCGACAAGATCGTCGTCATGAACCACGGGGTGATCGAACAGTTCGGTACGCCGAGGGACATCTACGACAAGCCGGCCACAATGTTTGTCGCCGATTTCATCGGTTCTCCCTCGATGAACTTCCTGAGATTTCACGGCCAGGTCCATGCAGGTTCCGGCACCGTTGTCATGCACCATCAGGAACTTGAGGTTCCAAGGTTGCAGGAACCGTTCGAAGGCGATCTGGTCTATGGCATCCGGCCGGAGCATATTTCGCTCAGCGACAGCGGAACCTATCGCGGCGAGGTGATCGCCAGCGAATATCTGGGAACGACGCAGATCGTGACCCTGAAAACCGGCAGCGGGGAACTCAAGGCCCGCATCCCGTCAGACCAGCCTGTCCGGGCAGGAGAACATGTCGGGCTGGAATTTGATGGTGCCACCGTCACGCTGTTCGACAACCAGACGGGCAGGGCGCTGAGGTCCGAGCTGAACGAGGGAGTGCTGTCCCATGTCTGAGGTCAAGCTTTCCGGGCTCTCGAAAGCCTTCGGCGATACGGTTGCCGTCAACCAGGTCTCCCTGACGATTGCGAACGGGGCTTTCGTTACGCTGCTGGGTCCCACGGGTGCGGGCAAGACGACAATCCTGCGGCTGATTGCCGGACTGGAGCAGCCCGATGCGGGAGACCTGGTCATCGGCGGGCGGTCCGTGGTCAGGGATACGCCGGCGCAGCGCAACGTTGCCATGGTGTTCCAGCAGTACTCGCTCTACCCGCATCTGAGTGTCAGGGACAATCTGGCTTTTCCGCTGCGCTCGCCGCTTCTGAAGACGCCGGAGGACCTGATCGACCGCAAGGTGGCGGAAGTCGCGGAGGTCCTGAAGATTTCCCACAAGCTCAACAACCGGGCGACGAACCTATCGGGAGGCGAGATGCAGCGTGTGTCCATCGGCCGGGCGCTGGTTCGCAATCCCGCGATCTACCTGATGGACGAACCTCTGAGTTCGCTGGACGCGAAATTGCGTTCGGATCTGCGTATCGAGCTGAAGCGCATCCAGGCAAGCCTGGGCGCGACGATGCTCTATGTCACCCATGACCAGATCGAGGCGATGACCATGGCAACCCATGTCGGCGTTCTCGATGAAGGCAGGCTGGTGCAGTTCGGGTCTCCGCGGGAGATCTACGAGGATCCGGTCAATCTCTATGTGGCGGGACGGCTCGGTCAGCCGCGCATCAATGTACTGCCTGCGGACATGTTCGCCGGAGCGCCGACCGGCGCGAAAACAATCGGTTTGCGGCCGGAACATATTTCGCAAGGAGAGGGCAAGACCTGCAATGTGAGACGGGTGGAGCATCTGGGTGACCAGATCCGTCTGCATCTGTCGCTTGAAGGCCATGACATTGTCACCCTTTCGGAAAACCGTATGGACTATGAGCCTGGCGATACCGTCGCCATTCAACCGCGAAAACCGCTGTTTTTTGACGCCAGCGGTGCGCGTATCGCCTGAGGAGACGGGACATGAAGCAGTTCATCAACTCTAAGGAAACGCTCGTTACCGAGGCCATCGACGGGACCTTGCGAACGGCAGGTGGCCGCCTTGCCCGCCTTGACGGCTATCCGCATATCAAGGTGGTGGTGCGGACCGACTGGGACAAATCCAAGGTCGCGCTGGTATCCGGCGGCGGCTCGGGACACGAGCCCAGTCATGCCGGTTTTGTCGGTCAGGGCATGTTGACGGCGGCCGTCTGCGGCGAGGTCTTCGCTTCGCCATCGGTGGATGCGGTGCTTGCCGGCATCCTGGCGGTCACGGGCAAGGCAGGCTGCCTGCTGATCGTCAAGAATTATACCGGCGACCGGCTGAATTTCGGCCTCGCGGCCGAACGGGCGCGGGCCTTCGGGCTGAAGGTCAAGATGGTGGTCGTTGACGACGATGTCGCCTTGCCGGACCTGCCGCAGGCGCGCGGGGTCGCCGGAACGCTGTTCGTGCACAAGATCGCCGGTGCGCTGGCCGATCAGGGAGCGGATCTGGAGACGGTACACGAGGCCGCGCAGCGCGTGATCGGCGGAGCGATCTCCATCGGCATGTCGCTTGACACCTGCACGATCCCGGGGTCTCCGAAAGAGGCGCGGATCGAAAGGGGCAAAGCTGAGCTTGGCCTGGGTATCCACGGCGAGGCAGGTGTCGAGCAGGTCGACTTTTCCAACGCCAAGGCGGCCATGGCAATGGTGGTCGACCGGCTGGCGCCCAATCTGGTCCCGGGACCGCATGTGGCGATCCTGAACAACCTCGGGGGAACCACGCCGCTTGAAATGGCGGTGCTCGCCGAAGAGTTGACCCTGTCGCGCATCGGCGGACAGATCCGCTGGCTGATCGGGCCGGCCGAGATGATGACCTCTCTGGACATGCACGGTTTTTCCGTGTCGCTGTTGCCGGTGAGCAAGTCGGACGAGGCGGCGCTCCAGGCTCCGGTGGCGCCGTGGGTCTGGCCCGGTTGCCTGGCGCTCGGGCCTGTTTCCATCCTGCCTCTGCCAGACGGATTGGCGCCGATCCAGCCACTCCCTTCAAAGAATCCTGAGATGCGCGCGTTCATCGAGCAGTGCTGCAATATCCTGATTGCAGCCGAGGCCGATCTCAACGCGCTCGATGCCAAATCCGGAGACGGTGATACGGGCAATACGCTGGCGACTGCCGCACGTGCGCTGATCAAGGCGCTCGACCGGCTGCCGCTTGCCGATCTCACCCAGCTCTACCGGGCGATCGGCCTTGAACTCAGCCAGACCATGGGCGGTTCGTCCGGTGTTCTGCTGGCGATCTTTTTTGCGGCGGCTGGGGATGCCTCCTCCAGCGGTCGCAACGCGATCGGCGCGCTGAAGGCGGGCCTTGACCGGATCATGCAGGTTGGCGGCGCTCAGCCAGGAGACCGGACGATGATCGATGCGCTGATGCCGGCGCTGAATGCGCTGGAGAAGGGCATCGGGGAAGCCGCAAGGGAGGCGCGTCAGGGAGCAGATGCCACGGCCCGCATCACGCGTGCGCGCGCCGGGCGGGCCAGCTATGTCTCCGAAGCAAATCTTTCCGGCCACAACGACCCGGGGGCAGAAGCGGTGGCCCGCCTTTTCGAGCAGCTCGCCGGTCAGCCGTTCCTATCCTCCCGGAGCGCTTGAGCGGAAAACTGTCCGGCAGTTCGTCTTGCGGGCGGACTGCCGGATTTTTTATGCGCTCACGAACATGTCGCCGTATTGCTCCCTGAGGACATTCTTCTGCACTTTGCCCATGGTGTTGCGCGGCAGGCTGTCGACGAGGACGAGTTTGCGCGGATGCTTGAAGCGGGCGAGTGAAGATCCGGCGGCTGCCATGATCGCGTCCAGGTCGGGGGTCTCGCCGGGGGCCGGAACGATGAGCCCGAGAACCGTCTCTCCGAAGTCCGCATGGGGAACACCTATGACGGCGCTTTCCAGAACGCCGGGTTGGTCATCGAGGACCAGCTCGATTTCCTTGGGATAGATGTTGTAACCGCCGGAGATGATCAGGTCCTTGTTGCGGCCGACGATATGGACATAGCCGTCCGCATCGACCAGGCCGAGATCGCCGGTTATGAAGAACCCGTCATCGCGCAGCTCCGCAGCGGTTTTCTCGGGCATCTGCCAATAGCCCTTGAAGACGTTGGGACCGCGGACCTCGATCTGGCCGACGGTCCCCTGGGGCAGGGTCTCGCCGCTTTCCGGATCGGTGATTTTCAACTCCACACCGGGCAGCGGATGGCCGACCGTTCCGGCGCGGCGCTCGCCGTCATACGGGTTGGAGGTGTTCATGTTGGTTTCGGTCATCCCGTAGCGTTCCAGGATGCGGTGGCCGGTTCGCTTCTCGAATTCCAGATGCGTGTCGGCCAGCAGGGGGGCACTGCCGGAGATGAAGAGACGCATGTGGCTTGTCAGGTCCCGGGTGAACCTTGGGTCCTGCAGCAGCCGGGTGTAAAAGGTGGGTACACCCATCATCGCTGTGGCCCTGGGCATCCATTCGATCATGGCATCCACATCGAATTTCGGCAGGAAGATCATCGACGACCCGGCTTCCAGTGTGATGTTGGTCGCCACGAAGAGACCGTGCGTATGGAAGATCGGCAGGGCATGCAGCAGCACATCGCCGGAGGAAAAGCGCCAGTGTGCGGCAAGTGTCTCGGCGTTGGACAAGAGGTTGTCTTGCGTCAGCATCGCGCCTTTCGACCTGCCGGTGGTGCCGGAGGTGTAAAGAAAGGCCGCGAGATCGTCCTTGCTTCGCTCGACGGTCGGATACTGCTCTGGCATGGTCTCGGCGAGCGCGATCAAGGAGCCGGATCCGTCGGCGTTCAGCGTTTCGACCCGCGCATTCATCGCCGCGGCAACCGGCGCCAGCGACGTCTTCCGGGCATCATCGCAGACGACTGTTCTGGCGCCGCTGTTTTCGATGAAATAGCTCAGCTCATCAACGGTGTAGGCGGTGTTCAGCGGCAGGAAGACGACGCCGGCCTGGACACAGGCGGCGTAAAGCGCCAGCGCCATCGGTGACTTTTCGACCTGTGCGGCCAGACGGTCTCCCGGCTGAAGTCCGTTTTCTGTCAGAACATGAGCAATCCGTGCCGCTTTTCCAAGGAAGTCCGCATGACTCAGGACGGTTCCGTCCGGCAGGTAAAGGAAGGGGGTATTCTTGCCTGGATGTTTGCCGAACATCCGGTCATAGAGTGGGTTGGTCATGGTATGGGATCCTAAACGAGAGCTTCTTCGGCGGACGCGCTCAGCGACCGGATTTCCGAGGATGCGGCGATGGTGTGGCTGGAGGCAAAACGCTCATGGTTCTGCGTGACCTTCGACAGGTCGTAGAGATAGTTGACCATGACGCCGCCGGACTGCTGCATGCCTTTTTCCGAAATGTCGGCCCGGGCATGAACCTGATGTATTTGCGCTCCGTTGCCGAGATGGAACCGGGCCACAGGATCAAGGGGCAGCTCGTCCTCGCGTTTGGCGGTCAAAAGATAACTGGCGGCAAGGCTCCGCATCTGCTCATCGTCGGCGGGATCAAAAGTCCTGCCATCCTTCCTGAGCTTACTCACCAGTCCGGGGATCGGTGAGAGGGTGACGAAGGTTTTCAGGCCTGGCAATTCGATGGAGAGATCGGTGACGACCTGCTTGATAAGCGAATTGCCGAAGGAAATTCCGGCAAGCCCCTTCTGGCAATTTGAAATCGAGTAGAACACCGCCGTGTCCGCGTGTTCGGCGTCGATCTTGTCGCGGTCGCCGGCGAGCAGGTTCTGGATCGACCCGGGAACACCCTTGGTCAGAGCCACCTCGACAAAGATCAGCGGCTCGTCAGGCATTGCGGGATGGAGAAAGGCGAAGCAGCGCCGGTCTGCCGGTTCCAGGCGGCGCCTCAGGTCTTCCCAGCTGTCAATCGCATGCACCGCTTCATAGGCGATGATCTTTTCCAGCAATTGCGCCGGGCTTTCCCAGCTGATCGGCCTGAGAACCAGAAATCCGCGATTGAACCAGCTTCCGAAGAGATGGCGGAAATCCAGATCCAGTGCCTGAAGGGCGTCGTCGTCCCGGCCCAGCCGCAAGAGATCCTCGCGCATTCTGACCAGTGAACGTGTTGCATCCGGGACCTGGTTGAGCCGGCGGATCAGCTCCTGGCGGGGCGGTTCGACAGCTTCCATGAAGGCGCGGTAGCTGGCTTTCGACTGGCCCTTCTCATAGGTCTCCAGCGCGGCCCGTACCGCGGGAGCCGAGATGGTCAGGTCCTCGGCGAGGTGATGAAAGAAAGCGCGCTTCTCATCGTCGTCCAGAGTGGCGTAACGGCCGAGGATCTGCCGGGCCATGGTGACGCCGGAGACTTCGCCTGTTGCGCCGATCAGGTCAGCGACAAGCGCCTCCAGTGGCCTGTCATCCGCCTTGTCGGACGTTCTGAAGCGATATCTTCTCTCGAACACCGTTGAGAGGATGTCCGCAAGAAATGTCATCTAGGTGCTCCCATGACAGTATCGGGCAGCCAGGTGGCCAGATCCGGAAACAGGCACAGCAGAAAGATCGCCAGGACCATGCAGCCCACGAATGGCAGCGAACCGGTGAGGATCGTTTTCAGCGAAATATCCGGCGCGATGCCGTTGATAACATAAAGGTTGAGGCCAACCGGAGGGGAAATCAGGCCGATTTCCATGTTGATGGTCAGCACAACAGCGAACCAGACCGGGTCGAAGTCGGCGGCGATAATGATCGGCAGGAGGATCGGCGCGGCCATGAGGATCACGGCGACCGGCGGCAGGAAAAAGCCGGCAATCAGCAGGAACCCGTTTATGGCCGCCATCAGCACCCACCGGTTGACATCAAGCGTTCCGATCCATTCAGCGATGGCCTGGGTAATGAACAGCGAGGAGAGCATATAGGAGAACACGCCCGCGGCGGCGATGATGAACAGGATCATCACGCTTTCCTTGGTGCTGTCGCGCAGAACGACCCACAAGGCGCCCGGACTCCAGAGCTTGTAGATGATCATGGCGATCAGCAGGCACAGCAGGGCACCTACGGCGGCGGTTTCCGAAGGCGTCGCGACACCTCCATACATGGCGTAAAGAACGCCGAGAATGATTGCCAGGAAAGGCAGGACGCGAGGCAGGATCTCGAATCTTTGTTTCCACGAATAGCTGCCCGCGCTCAGGACACTGGCATTGCCGCTCCGCCAGGTCGAATAGAGCGACCAGGTCATGAACAGGCCCATCAGCATCAGGCCGGGAATGACGCCGGCCAGGAACAGACGGCCAATCGATGTTTCTGTGGCGATACCGTAGACGATCATGGTGACTGAAGGCGGGATGAGAATGCCCAGCGTGCCGCCGGCGGCGATGGATCCCGCGGCGACGCCGTCGGGATACCCGCGTTTGCGCATTTCCGGTATGCCCATCTTGCCGATGGCGGCGCAGGTTGCGGGCGAGGAGCCCGACATGGCGGCAAACAGGGCGCAGGCGCCCAGATTGGAGACCACCAGCCCGCCGGGAATGCGCGTCAGCCAGCGCTCGAGTGCTTCGTAAAGGTCCGCCCCGGCCCTGGTTGAGGCGATAGAGGCTCCCATGATGATGAACATCGGGATCGACAGGAGCGCAAAATTGTCGAGCTTGCCGAAGAAGATTTCCGGCATCAGCTCAAGGGAGCGCGAGCCGTCGAAGGCGAGCAGGAAACCGGCGGAGACGATCAGCAGGCCGATGGCGACCGAGACGCCGGAGAACAGGACAAGGATTGTGGTTACGGCGACCAGCAGGCCGAGAAAAAGCGGATCCATCAGGAGTCCTCCAGTCCGAAGGGTTTTTCCAGTCCGGCCAGGACAGCGAAGAGATCCGCGACCAGTTGCAACAGAAGAAGGCCGAAGCCGACCGGGATCGACAGATAGGGGATCCAGAGCCTGACACCCCAGACCGTGTCCGATGTCCAGCCGCGCGCCCAGGCAATGTGCCAGTATTCAAAGCCGTAGTAGAGCATCACGGCGACGATCAGGGACGAGGTGGAAAGCGTCAGGCAGGCAAGAAAATATCTTGAGCGCTTGCCGAGAGACAAAGGAAACAGATCGACATTCACATGCCCGCGCAGCCGCTGCACATAGGGAAGACCGACCAGTGTGGCGGCAATGACGAGATAGATGACGGCTTCGGTCTGCCAGACGGTGGAGGCGTTGAGCACGAAGCGGACGAATATCATCTGGCAGGTGATGGCGACGGCAATGACGATCATCGCCGCCGAACACCAGCCGGCGACAGTCGATATTGCCGCAACGCCGCGCAGAAAGGGATTGTTGCCGGCATACGCAACCGCAACCGTACTGTGGCCCGCCATGGGTCACTCCTTCGAATGAAATCGGGTAGAATACGTTTTGCGGGGCAGCAGACTGCCGCCCCGGTTCAGATCACGTCCAGGAGCGTCAGTTGACCGACAGCGCCAGGTCGAGAAGCTGCTGTCCATTGGGAGTTTCCTCCACAAACGCCTTGTAGGACGTTTCCTTTGCAAGGGCCCGCCAGGCTTCGAAGTCCGCTTCCGTCATGGCCGCGATCTCCACGTCATTGTCGCGGAAAACCTCAGCCGATGCAGCATCTTCCTTCTTGGCTTCTTCAAGATAAAAGGCCTGGGCCTTTTCGGAAGCGGCAAGCAAGGCCTTCTGCTGGTCCTCGGTCAGTCCGTCGAAGGTGGACTTGTTCATGAGAAGAGGCTGGTACATGAACCAGAGCGCGTATTCTCCGGCCGGAGTGTAGCAGGAAACCTGCTCATAGATCCGGTAGCTGACGAAGGAGGATGAGGATGTGTTCGCGGCATCCAGAACGCCGGACTGCATGGCGTTGTAGATTTCCGAAGAGGACATGGAGGCGATGGAGGCGCCCGCGCCTGCCAGCATCTGTTCGAAAGCCTTGCCGGCAGCACGGGTCTGAAGGCCCGGCATGTCGTCAGGATTGGTGATGCATTTTTCCTTGCCGGCGAAACCGCCTGCCAGATAACCATGGACGAGGACGATCACGTCGTCTTCCGCCATGATCTCCTCAATGGCATCCATGAACGGGCTCTCGTTCAGCCGTGCTGCGTGATCGTGGTTCTTCACAAGGCCAGGCATGAGGGTAAGATTATAGGCCGGCTGCTGACCACCGGCATAGCTGAGCGGCAGGACGGTCATGTCGAGCAGGCCGCGGCTGAGTGGCTTATACTGCTCGCGAGCCTTCAGGAGCGACTGCGAGGGGAAAATCTTTATGTCGAGGTCGACATCGGCGGCGGCGACGTCATCGGCGACCATCTGCGCAACCTTGTGACGGACATCGCCGTTCGACCACTGATGCGACAGGCGCAGTTCGGTTGCGTTTGCCGTAAGCGCGCCGGCAAAGAGCGCCACGGCCGCGACGGACGCTGAAAGTTTGAAGTACATTTTATTCCTCCCTGGAAGTTCCGGTTCGGGGACCGGGACATGATCTTACCCTCATGCCATGTTTTTTTGTCAAGCCTTTTTGTATACAAGAATGACAATATTGCGCGCTAAATGAGCTTATGCTAAATGCAAAGTCATGGAACGAAGACGTGCCGACTGTATTGCCGACGATCTGGAAGGACTGATTTTTGACGGTACTTTCGCCGATGGCGAGAGACTTGACGAGGTCCAGTTGGCCAACCGTTTTTCGGTTTCCAGAACCCCCGTTCGCGAGGCTTTACAAAGACTTACCCAGTCAGGCCTGGTTGTGCAAATTCCACGCAGGGGCGTTTTCGTCCGTCAGCCGGGACCCGTCGAGCTTCTGGAAATGTTCGAGGTCATGGCCGAGCTTGAAGCGGTTTGCGCCCGGCTCGCCGCATCGCGCATTTCGGACGAGGGGTTCAATAGCCTTCTCGATGCAAACAGGCGCTGCAAGTCCGTCGTCGAGGCTCAGGATACCGATACCTACTACCGTGAAAACGAGCGTTTTCACGCGATCCTTTACCGGCAGTCCGGCAATGCTTTTCTGGAGCAGGAATGCCTTCGTCTTCAGCGCCGCCTGCAACCCTTCCGAAGGGTGCAATTGCGCGTTCGCGGGCGCATGAGCCAGTCGATGGCGGAACATGAGGCGATTGTTTCCGCCATAGAGGATGCGGACGGTGAAAGAGCGGCTGAGGCAATCCGGCAGCACGTGTCCGTTCAGGGTGAAAAGTTCCACCATTTGATCGCCCGCCTCAAACCGGCGGCTGAGTAACCGGCCGGTCCGCTCGGATCGGAATCGGTCCTGGAAGAGCACTACTCTTTCCTCAGATGTTCGGGCAGGGCCCGCAGGAAGACAAACGCATCCGGCTCGTAACGGACCGAATGTGACCGGTAACACATTCATTGGTCCGGACCCAAGGTAACCTCTTTTGTGAAATGTCCAATTTAGTCCTTTTCACTTCCGGTTTTTCAACGGAAAGGAATTTTGATGTCGATAACGGACGCGCAATACATCAAGTGGGTACAGAGGTCCTTGAATCGCATCTTTGGCAGTGGCCTCAAAGTCGATGGCGTCAAGACTGTCTTGTATCAGGAGCAGGTCAAGGAATTTCAATTTGCCTATGCTCTTCCATTGACCGGTTTCATGGCGCCGGCGGATCAGAACAAGCTGATTAAAGCCAATCATTTTACATATGAATACGTTGTGTGGATTCAGGAATGTCTCAATGCCGTCAAGGCTGGCACACTGGTGCCCGATGGTCTCATCGGTAACAATACGCGCACATCCATAAAGTCCTTCCAGGCGTATCAGGGACTATTGGACGACGGATGGGTCGGGGCCAAGACGGAAACCTCGATGATCGCGGAGGCCGGTAAACGCCCGCCGGGAGAAGAGGAAGCCGGACCAAAACCGCCGCCGGTTCCGCCAAAGCCGAAACCAAAACCGGAAAATCCCCACGATCCGCTGACGCCGGAACAACGATTTACCAAGACGGTCAACAGTCTTTACTATGAAGCTTTCTATGATCGGGGACGCATCTACCCCAATACGTCACAGCGCAAGAAACTGCTCTGCTTCCTTCACAAGTTGAAGCAGCGTGGCAAGTTCAAGATGGATTTTGAATACATAACCGGTTCCGATGCCTACCGATACCAAAACAAGACCGGTTACACGGAAGGTGTCATGCCGGACGAGATCGTGGGCAACTTCGAAAAAGGTCTTAGAAAACGGCTGAGTTGGATGAGTTTCGAGGACAGGACCAACCAGGAAAAATTGAGATGGCATTTCCTTTCGGAAGCCAACGCGGTGGATTCCGGTGTCAATGCGATCAAGGACATTCATGGACGATGGGGCGATGCAAGCAACAGCGCAAAGGCGCTGGCAAGATGGCTCAGCAAGAAGCAGGACAATAACCGCAGTCTCTATTCCTGCTACAAGAGCGCCGGGTTTTGGCCGTAACCGGAGAAAGCCAGTGCTTGTGGGGGGACTGTTCCGGAAATGCAAATCCGGTGGTTGACGATATCTTCGGATGCCGTTTCTGACGTTTCTGACGTTTCTGACGTTTCTGACGTTTCTGACGTTTCTGGCGGATCTGCCGACAGCCGGATTGCGCTATTTCGCCAGACGGGAGGTTATCCAGTCGGGCTGGCGTATTCCCTCGGCAAGCAACCTTTCGATGCGGTCGATCAATTCCTGCACAGCATTGACGACCTGATCGGTATCGGCTCCGACATCGACCAGTTTCTCGATTTCCTTGGCTGGTTCGGCCAGGTCATCGCAACCGAATAATCCGGCGCCACCGTTTATGCGATGAGCGATGTAGCGGACATTGTCGAAGTCGGCGGGATTGCGCCTGGTATCGTGAATAGACGATATGCTCGACGCGAGTTCGCCTTTGTCATTGTCCAGGCGCTGTTCGAATGCAGACACTATTTGCATTGCTCTGGATTCAAGGGCACGGTTCATCTTGTGGTCCCGTTTTGTTGCGGATTCCAGTGTCTATCTTAAGTATTAATATTCTTTTTATTATATTTTTATTGTAAAATATAGCAATGTGATTTGCTGATTCTCCGTATGTCCCGGTCGCTGTAATAATTTCGTACAGCTAATCATCTGGTGCAGGTCTTTCTGTTTCTGTTCGCGTTCGCTCCCTTGCGTAATTCTGCGGGAACTTGCTCTGGCGTATTTCGGCGCATTTGTCTTATGATTGGCTGTCGTCCTTGAGATGCCTTTATTATTCGGGAGTCGGCCGGGCTCCTCCATGTCCCTTGAAAGCCGCAGAACGAAGTGTTCAACGATCATCGCGAAGCCTTAATCCGGGCTGAGCCAGTTCAAATGCAGGAGAGCCAGATGACAGAGAAACAGATGCTGACGATGGCGGATTTCGAGGCACTTGTGGACCAGGCATTCGAGGTCCGCTCCGTGTCGCCGGCCTTGCTCTTTTCTCTTGTCGAAGTGAAACCCATGGGGTCGGGAGAGAGGGAGGAGGGGGCGTTCTCCGTTTTGTGGCAAGGACCGCCGGAGCCGGTGCTGGAACAGGCAATCTACAGGCTCTATCAGGCCCAACTCGGTGAGCAGGACGTGTTCATGGTTCCTGTGGCCCAGAAAGCGGCCGGTATCCAGTATGAGGCGGTCTTTACCTGAAATTTGCCGATAAACATCCGTTTCACACGCGGAGTTGCCGCTGCCGCACATGTGGTTGGCATCAACCGGCCGGCATCTTCAGGTCGGCCCGCCAGTTCAGAAGATCGTAGACGCCTTTGTCCTCGCGCTTTACGAAGCCGAGCCGGTCGTAAAGACTCATCGCCGGGTTTTCCTTTTCAACGTGAATACTGACCGCTTTACCGGCGCCAGCGGCCTCTTCCATAAGATCCCGGACGATGGCTCCGCCTGCGCCCTTGCCTCGAGCTTCAGGGAGGAGGGCGATGTCGATGATCCTGTGTTCCGACGTCCAGCGCTCAAGATAGAGGCGTCCGACCGCTGTCTTCTCCTGTTCTATTATCAGCCAGAGCGCGGCCGGGTAGTGAGCCTGATAGTGCCGGTGCTGCGCCTGAAACTGCATGGCGATGAAGGTCTGTTTTTCAGGTTCCGACCAGAATGTCCTGGCCAGCTCAGCCTCCCGCGTCGAACGATACAGCGCGGCAAGAAATGGCATGTCGCTCTCACGCATGGAGCGGTAGGCAATGCGGTGCTCTTCCGCATGCCGGCACGGAGGGAGAGCACCGGTTTGAAGTCGTACTTCCATATCCGATCCGTCAGTGCGGATTGGGCGTGATGTCCTGCGTCAGGGCAATCACAGACAATGGATTTTCCCCGAGAGATCTCCAGACCGCTGACCAGAGATCGAGAGACAACTGGTTCAGGTAAAAGGTATTTCCGGAACTGCTCTCGAGGGCGAAAAGACTGAGGGTCTCGTCTGCATTCGGCTGCAGGATGAGTGTGCTGTCGCTCATTACATGGGCAATGATCCGGGGGGCGGACCAGTTGTCGTCCGAGCCGCCGGTCTGATAGGAGCCGTAAACAGGAATGTTCGGACCGGAGCCAACCTGAGCAGCAAGATAGAGACCGTCATTTGAGGAAACTGCCACCGTCATGGTGTGAACCGGGGCGCTGAAAGAGGCAAAGAGAGCCCATTCAGAGAAGGTGTTGGAGCTGACCTCCTTCTGCACCTTCATGTAGATGCTGCTGCCAATGCGTGCGAATAGATGCACGAGCGCGTTGCCGTCGACGCAGCCGACAAGCTGTTCGAACCCGGTCAGGCCGCCCCTGATATCCTGCCAGCCTTCCCAGCCCTCCGGAACGAAGGGGCGGTCGCTGGACTGGAAGTTCATGTAGGGAACCGCTTCACTGTCCATGCCAAACATGATGATGCGGCCATCCGCGTTCTGTACGGGAGACAGGGTGGCCAGTGTTCCGGGGATCTGTTGCCATTCAGACCATGGCTTCTCGGGTGGAACCTCAACGGGAACGGTAATTTCAATTGGCGTTTCGGTGCCGGGTGGAACCACCGTGACAGTCTCTTCGATGATCCTGTTGACGTTCTGGAATTTCCACCAGAGCGTATTGCCTGCGGCCGAACTGGTTGCGAATACGTTCTGACGACCTGTGAGGCCGTTGATGAGGGCGGTATCCGCAAACCCGGTCACACCGTCCGGTTTGCCGAGGACCAAGGCATCGGCAAACCTTTCAGGAGGGTCCGGGAGGCGGCTTTCATGAATGTAAACGAGGTCGTTTGACTGAGCGTCCTGGGCAAGCAAGGCTACATAGCCTTCCTGCGTGACGGACGCATCGAGATGATCCGTCGTATACTTCGACTGGGTCAGTCGGGTGAAGTAATTGTAGAAAGGACCGTTTTCAGATTTCTGGTCCTTGTATTCAAGCTCCCCGTCCGGAGATATCCCGGCAACGAAGATCCGGAAGTAGCTTGGCGAGGCCTGAACGTTTCCCTCGAAATACTCGGGGACTGCTTCTTCGACTGACATTGGATGCATCCTTCCGCTAAACGGGGTGGCCTGTTCAAGGCCGACCTGCTGCGCGCACTTATTAGACAGGCCGTTGCCGCTAGCTGCGCGATGGATAAGTTCCCAAGAGAGCGATGATAAAATTCATCGCCAGATAAGGCTGGAGGTTCGTGTGAGCCTGACCGCCGCCCGTGACAGCCATCGCCTCGTAGGACATGTCGACAACGTTCGAAGAGGTGTCTGAGTGGTAAACCCTATCGGAGCCGGATCGACCGAAAGATGTGTTTGTGGACGGCGTGTCGATTCCGCCACTCGTGCTGCTTGCCCGGACGGTGTGGGTGTGTGACGGGATTTGGCTCTCCGAAAGCGTGACCGTCTCGCCCCCGACCCGTTCGCCGAGAAGACGGGAGGTCAGTCCCGGGCCATGACCCGGGTGCATCGGTGCGCGCCCCTGCAGATTTGGCAAGGCGGTCGTCGAGCGTCCATCGCCGCCATAGATGGTGCCTATGAGCGAAAAAAGCGCCGTGTTCTGGGAGATTGGCAACAGTTGGCCGTCGCAGAACGCCCAGCCGCGCGGTGCGAAGTTGCCTGCGAAAATTCGAATTTCAGCAATAAAAGGGTCTGACATGTCCGCCTCCTAGTGCCGGCTCGGATAAATGCCGAAGAGGGCAATGATGAAGTTTATGCAAAGGGTCGGCATCAAGTTGCTGTGCGAGTTCGATCCACCGGTTTCGGCAACCATGTTCGGTGCCATCGAAACATCCTGCGTGGCATCCGCGTAGAGATTGATCCCGATACCTTTTGCAGTTAACCGGTCCTCAGGTGTCGGATGGGTCGCCAGGGCCGTGTTCGCACGGAAATCATGCGAATGAGTGGCAAGCTGTGTTGTGTTCAGTGTCTCTCGCTCCCTTCCAGACCTTTGTCCAAGGCGGCGCGTGGTCAGTCCGGGACCTGTTCCGGCATGAAGCGGGATACGGCCTCTCATTTCCGGAAGGGCGAAAGTTGTTCTGCCGTCGCCGCCATAAGTGGTTCCCAGGAGAGAAAAAAGCGCGTCGTTCTGCGAAACCGCCAAAAGCTGACCGTCGCAGAAGGCCCAGCCACGCGGAGCGAAAGTTCCCGCAAACATGCGGATTTCGCCGACAAATGGTTCAGACATCCAATGTCCTCCGGCGTTAATTGCGTGATGGAAAAAGCCCCTGAAGGGCAATGCAGAAGTTCACCGTCTCGTAAGGTTGCATGTTATTGTGCGACTGACCGCCCCCTGCGTTGGTGACCGTCCCGGAGCGAAGTGAGGTTGTCGAAACGGCTTCCGGCTGCCGGTATGGCAGATCGGTTGCGACTTCCGCCCCGAAAAGCGTGCTTAGCGGCGATCTGTTGTCTCCAGGGACCGAGACGGCCTTTACTTCGTGCGTGTGGCCAGGGATTTCTGCTGCGCTCAGGGTGACGGTTTCGGCGCCGCCCTTCTGTCCGAGTGTATGGCCGTTTCCCGTGTGGATGGGCGTGCGGCCGCGCAAATCCGGCAGCGCGAACGAGGTTCTGCCGTCGCCTCCATAGGTCGTTCCCAGAAGTGAATAGAGGGACTGGTTCTGATTGATGGGCAGTATCTGGCCATCCGTGAACGCCCAGCCACGTGGTGCGAAATTGAAGCCGACCATGCGGACTTCGGCAAGAAAAGGTTCTGACATTTCTTCCCCTCCATTTCTCTCCCAAGGGAACACAAAAAAGCCGCGAATGGCTTTAAATAACTTTAGGTTAGTATTAGGGTCTGCAATTTTTTGAGGCCGGACTTGGTTAATATAACAACCTTCACATACATTTTTGATTTGACGCAACCTAAAAAAAGAATCAAACGAAAAATGAGCAAATTCCAATCAAAGGAGGTCAAGGCAGAGTCCTTTTCCTGATTTCTTTTTCAGACCCCTGCGTAATTTTTAAGAGACTGAATAAATTGATGAAATTACGGCTCAGAAAATTAATTTACAACTTACCTAGGGTAATAGAATCATAAAGATAACTTTTTTAAATATTCTACAAATTTAATTTTTAATGCTGTTAATATTCACTAATTATTGCTTTCTTGAAAATCTCGTTTTAGTTGTGTCTGATAACAAAAAGTGGTTGTAGAGTCGGATTGCGCGCATCTGTTGCAAAGAACGCAGGATTTCAGAGGATGGATGTGGTTTCAGGCGCGGTACAGTTAGGTTCAAGCAAGTTTTTTGATCGCTTGACGGGCGGAGTGCTCGTCGCCGGTTTCATTCGGTCGTTTCTGGCCGCGTTGCTAAGTGTTTTTGTTCTTGGCACAATCGATATGCAAAGTGCCAGGGCGGCGTGGGACGATTGTACCGGCCTGACGGTTACAACCGGCGGCGACCTGACGCTCGACGTGACCGCCGACACCTGCTCTCTGACGAATACCTTCCCGGGAACGAACAACTATATCAATTTCAATGCGGGAAGCGGGTCTTCGGTTACGATCGACCTCATCGGTATCGACGATCCTGCCGGAGACTTTTCGTCCATATCCATCGTTCATGATGGGGGCACCGACAACATTACCGATGGCTCGAGCTTTGGCCAGGCAAACGACTTCAGCAACACCTACAACTGCTCCGCAGGCTGTATAGTTTCGGGAAACTATAGTGCCGCGCCGATCAGTGGGGCGTTTTCGGTTACATATACCCAAAACGCAGGTTCCGGCTCGCTAGGCGCCGCCACTTCGCCCGAGATTTCCGTTTCCGCCGATATCGGTGGGGCTGTTACGGATGGCGGCACCAATGCGCAGGGCAGCCGGACCGCCGGATCGGCAACGACGGTGACCTACACGGTGACCAACACGGGGACGGGCGACCTGACCATTGCAACCGCGACGAGCTCGTCTTTGAGCAATGTCACGGTCAATTCGATCGGAGCGCCTGGCTCGACAACGGTCACGAACGGCGGCGGCACGACGACATTCACGGTGCAGTATACGCCGACGCTGGCGGGAGCGTTTTCCTTCAATGTGTCCTTCGTCAACGACGATGGTGACGAGAATCCGTTCAATTTCACCGTCAGCGGGACGGCGACCGGTACGCCCGAGATTTCCGTTTCCGCCGATATTGGCGGGGCTGTTTCCGATGGCGGCACGAACGCGCAGGGAAGTCAGACCGCCGGATCGGCAACGACGGTGACCTACACGGTGAGCAACACGGGTACGGACGACCTGACCATCGCAACCGCGACGAGCTCGTCTTTGAGCAATGTCACTGTCAATTCGATCGGAGCGCCTGGCTCGACAACGGTCACGGGCGGCGGCGGTACGACGACATTCACGGTGCAGTATACGCCGACACTGGCGGGAGCGTTTTCCTTCAATGTGTCCTTCGTCAACGACGATGGTGACGAGAATCCGTTCAATTTCACCGTCAGCGGGACGGCGACCGGTACGCCCGAGATTTCCGTTTCCGCCGATATCGGCGGGGCTGTTTCCGATGGCGGCACGAACGCGCAGGGAAGTCGGACCGCCGGATCGGCAACGACGGTGACCTACACGGTGAGCAACACGGGAACGGACGACCTGACCATCGCAACCGCGACGAGCTCGTCTACGACCAATGTCACGGTGAACTCGATCGGAGCGCCAGGCTCGACGACTGTCGCGAACAGCGGTGGTACGACGACATTCACGGTGCAGTATACGCCGACGCTGGCGGGAGCGTTTTCGTTCGATGTGTCCTTCGTCAACGACGATGGTGACGAGAATCCGTTCAATTTCACCGTCAGCGGGACGGCGACCGGTACGCCCGAGATTTCCGTTTCCGCCGACATCGGCGGGGCTGTTTCCGATGGCGGCACGAACGCGCAGGGAAGTCGGGCCGCCGGATCGGCAACGACGGTGACCTATACGGTGAGCAACACGGGAACGGGCGACCTGACCATCGCAACCGCGACGAGTTCGTCTTTGAGCAATGTCACGGTGAATTCGATCGGAGCGCCTGGCTCGACAACGGTCACGGGCGGCGGCGGCACGACGACATTCACGGTGCAATATACGCCGACGCTGGCGGGAGCGTTTTCCTTCAACGTGTCCTTCGTCAACGACGATAGTGACGAGAATCCATTCAATTTCACCGTCAGCGGAACAGGATCGGGCAATCCGGAAATTTCCGTTTCCGCCGATATCGGCGGGGCTGTTACGGATGGCGGAACCAATGCGCAGGGCAGCCAGACTGCCGGGTCAGCCGTTACGGTGACCTACACGGTGAGCAACACGGGAACGGACGACCTGACCATCGCAACCGCGACGAGTTCGGCTGCAAGCAATGTCACTGTCAATTCGGTCGGAGCACCCGGCTCGACGACGGTTGCGGGCGGCGGCAGCACGACGACATTCGCGGTGCAGTATACGCCGACACTGGCGGGGGCATTTTCCTTCAACCTGTCGTTCGTCAACGACGATGGTGACGAAAATCCGTTCAATTTCACCGTCAGCGGGACGGCGACCGGTACGCCCGAGATTTCCGTTTCCGCCGATATCGGCGGGGCTGTTACGGATGGCGGCACCAATGCGCAAGGCAACCAGGCTGTCGCCTCCGCAACGACGGTGACCTACACGGTGAGCAACACGGGAACGGACGACCTGACCATCGCAACGGCGACGAGTTCGTCTTTGAGCAATGTCACGGTGAATTCGATCGGAGCGCCTGGCTCGACAACGGTTACGGGCGGCGGCGGCACGACGACATTCACGGTGCAATATACGCCGACGCTGGCGGGAGCGTTTTCCTTCGATGTGTCCTTCGTCAACGACGATGGTGACGAGAATCCGTTCAATTTCACCGTCAGCGGAACAGGTGTCGGAGCGCCCGAGATCTCCGTTTCTGCCGATATCGGCGGGGCTGTTTCCGATGGCGGCACGAACGCGCAGGGAAGTCGGACCGCGGGATCGGCCGTCACGGTGACCTACACGGTGAGCAACACGGGAACGGACGACCTGACCATCGCAACCGCGACGAGTTCGTCTTTGAGCAATGTCACGGTGAACTCGATCGGAGCGCCTGGCTCGACGACTGTCGCGAGCAGCGGCGGCACGACGACATTCACGGTGCAGTATACGCCGACGCTGGCGGGAGCGTTTTCGTTCGATGTGTCCTTCGTCAACGACGATGGTGACGAGAATCCGTTCAATTTCACCGTCAGCGGGACGGCGACCGGTGAGCCCGAGATTTCCGTTTCCGCCGATATCGGCGGGGCTGTTTCCGATGGTGGAACCAATGCGCAGGGCAGCCAGACCGCGGGATCGGCCGTCACGGTGACCTATACGGTGAGCAACACGGGAACGGACGACCTGACCATCGCAACCGCGACGAGTTCGGCTGCAAGCAATGTCACTGTCAATTCGGTCGGAGCACCCGGCTCGACGACGGTTGCGGGCGGCGGCAGCACGACGACATTCGCGGTGCAGTATACGCCGACACTGGCGGGGGCATTTTCCTTCAACCTGTCGTTCGTCAACGACGACGGTGACGAGAATCCGTTCAATTTCACCGTTAGCGGCAGCGCCAGCGTCGGGGCCTCCACGCTGGTGGCAACTTCAGGCTCCGGGCAGGCTGCCGAAATCGAGACCCAGTTCGACAATGTGCTGGTGGCGACCGTGACAGATGGCGGCGGCAACGGTGTCGCGGGTGTCGACGTCACCTTTACCGCGCCGTCAACGGGGGCTTCGCTGACCTTTGCCGCAACCGGTACCCGTACGCAAACTGTCACCTCCGCTGCGGACGGCACGGTGACAAGTTCGGTAATGACGGCAAATGATACGGCCTCCTCCTATCTGAGGGGCGGTGCTCTTGAATCTTATAGTGTCACGGCCAGCGCGACCGGCCTGACCAGCGTCAGCTTTTCGCTTACCAACGACCGGGATGCGGAAGCGGATATCCAGAAAACCAAGGAAGTCATCGCTTCCTTCGTGACTAGCCGCGCCAATGCCATCGTGTCGGGTCAACCGGACCTGGTCTCGCGGCTGACCGGTGGGCCTTTCGGACGGCAAAGTGGAAGCAATGGACTTAATTTCGATGTCACGCCCTATTCGCAGTCGGGGAATTTCCAGTTTTCCCTGAGAGCCTTCGCCAATGCGCTTCGCGCGGACAATCGTGGCGACGGCGCCGGGCAAGCAATGGCGTCCGTGGACCGGTCAGTTCAACCGCAGGCGGTCGGACCTGAGGATAGATATGCATCCTTCAACAATTTCAACACTTCCGGCACGATGAGCTATACTGCTGTGGCCCCGACGACTGCTCCGCAAGACACACTTGCGATCCTGAGCGGCACCGAAGGGGAAGGCGCTGGCGGCGCGGCGCAGGACACGCGATCCGGCTGGGATTTCTGGGCCCAGGGCAGTTACGCAATCACTGAAAACAACGATAGCGACAGTCAGACCGGTTTGGTCTTCGCCGGTGTCGACTACCGCTACAAGGACCGTGCTGTCTTCGGTATCATGGGCCAACTCGACATAACCGACGAGACCAATGCGAGTGAGAATACGTCCGCCGACGGCGTCGGCTGGATGGCTGGTCCTTATGCGGTCGTCAGAGTGCATCAGAACTTCTATCTCGACGGTGTGTTCACCTATGGACAGTCCTACAATTCCGTGGACGCACTGGGGCTGTTCGAGGACGATTTCAGAACCCAGCGATTCCTGCTGCAGGGCGGACTGACCGGTGACTTCAAAGTCGACAAACACACGAGGGTCAGTCCCTTCGTGCGACTGACCTATTATTACGAGGAGCAGGAAAGTTATACCGATACGCTCGGCCGCCTGATCCCTTCGCAGGATTTCGACCTTGGACGGATCGAGTTCGGCCCGAAGATTTCCTGGGACCTCATGCTTGACGACAGCATTCTGTTTTCGCCGTTTCTGTCGCTTTCCGGGATCTATGACTTCAACAAGCTGCAAGACGATTCACCCAGCGACGCGACGCTGGCTTCTTCCGATCAGGACCTGCGCGCCCGGCTGGAAGCCGGCGCCGGCTTCCTTATCCCCAGCCGCAATATCCGGATTTCAGGAGAAGGTTTCTTTGACGGTATCGGTGCATCTGATTTCCGCTCTTATGGCGCGACCGTGAGTGTCACGATCCCGTTCTGACGAACATGCCTTGCTCGGTCACGCGAGGATCTTTTGCCGGGTGCCAAAGAAAACAGCCCTGGAACGCATAATCCGGCAGGCCGGTGATCCGTCTGGCCGGAAAGGCCTTTCTGAAAACTCAAGTCTAAACAGGTGCTTCAGGATGGCGCCGGTGCTGGACAGGTTCGTCAAAACAGGCTTAAAACCGGTCCTATCAGGTTAACTTGGGAGAATGCGGCCAAGACGCAGAACTGCTTTCAGGCAGCCGCGATCACCTCAATCTCGATCTTCCAGTCTTCCGAGAGCGTTTGCGCGACGATCGCGGTTGTCGGCACACGCCTTTCGCCAAGAGCGGCCAGCCGGGCCTGCTGATTTTGCACCGCGTAGGCAGGGTCCCTCATGTAGGATGTTACGCGGACGATGTTGTCCGTGGTCATTTGCGCTTCCGAGAGAATGTGACGGATGTTCGACCAGACACAGGTGAGCTGTTCCTCCAGAGTGCCTGGAGCTGTACCGTCCGCCTTCAGGCCCATGGTGCCGCTCAGATAGAGGATGCGCTGCGCGCCGGTCAGTTCGACGGCGTGAACATAGTCGCCGGTTGCCGGATAGATGCCGCTCACCGGATTGACAATTCTCTCTTGCATGCTGAATTTCCTTTTTATTTTGTCTGATATTGCCGATCAAAATTCGGCAAGAATAGAGAAAGCAATCGGCATGGTAGGAAAAACAGACGAGAGTCGCCGAAACCAATCGGCTAAGCGCCCGCTGGATGCGTTCGACCGAAAAATCTTAAGCGCATTGACGCGGGATGCGCGGCAGACCAATGCCGAAATCGGCGAAAGTGTGGGCCTGTCGCCACCGGCGGTATTCGAGCGGATCAAACGGTTGCGCGGAAACGGTGTGATTTCATCCGCTGCCGCCAGGCTGAATGGTGCTGCTGTCGGCAAACCGATGCTGACTTTTGTTCATGTGGATGCCGATGGATGGGGCAAGAGCCAGCGCATGATGAAGCTGCGCGATTTTCCGGAAGTTGAAGAGATCCATTCCGTCGCAGGAGATACCTGTGTCGTCCTGAAGGTCCGGACCGCGGATCCGCAAGCGCTGGAGCATTTCCTGTCGCAGCTTTATGTACTGCCGGGTGTGCGCGGGACAAAAAGCTATGTGGTCCTGTCGACTTACCTGGAGCGGCCGGTGCAGGCGGACGTCACCGAAGACTGGCCGGCGATACCTATGCCACCGGTATAAACAGGGTCAGCCTACCGGCCGGTATCTGTGAACCCTGGGGGGTTGCGTCGTTGCTGAAAACAACGGCCGCGACAGGTTGATAGGGTTGCTGATGAGCTTTTGGGTTGAGGCAAGAACAAAATAAGAACATTATTGCTGGGCAATGTCCGGTGCACTGCCCGGGTGTTACCACAGAGCAGTTTGGTTGAATTGAATTCAGGAAACGGCCCGAATCCATTTGCAATTCAAACGCGGCCTCGGGCGTTTTCCCGAGACCATAAAGCCGTTCAAACGCAACACGCTTCAGGCGATGGCCAAAGGAGTAGGACCATGATCCGTGCCTTCAAAGTAAAATACGCGATCTTCGCTCTTTTGATCCTCGGGGCAGGGTATGTTCTGGGATATTTTTTCGGGAGTATGCAGCCGTCGCCAAGCTATATCGCGGATCTGCAAACCATGCCGCTTCTTATGAATTCTCCGGAAGATGTGTCCGAACTGGTCAGGAGCCATCTGCCTGATGATCCTTATGAGGCATTTAAGATCGTCGCGAACTCGTCTGAGCAAATAAAAGCGTATTACAGCAAAGAATGTGAATGCGATTTAATCGTTCTGCAGAGATACGTAACAAGGCTTCCTCTGCCCGACAGAGAGCTGACTATTTATTTCAAGGTGAAAGATGGGAAACTTGATTTTGAAAGTGCAGATGTCGTGATCTGGTTCGTTTAGAAAATGGACAGTTAAATTTATTCCTTAAGACGTTAATCCGGCAATCAAGATCGAGCAAAGGTGCTGGAGCGCCTTGCCCGAGGATCATGTGCTCGAGCAGGTCGATTTGAATGGAATTCGGGAAGTCGCTCGAACGCAATTGCGATGCAAACGCTGTCTCGGGCATCTTCGTGCTGCCATGAATCCCTTGAACGCAACACGCTCCAAATCTTGAAAACCAGTGAGTTTTCCAGAGCTTCCGCGCTCTGGACACAATCATTTTCTGAACGACCTCAAGCATATTCTTACAGGTCGGTGACCAAACTTGAGAAGGTGTTAGATGGAAAAAATTGAAGTCGGTTACAACGCAATCGGCACGACTGGTAATCTGGCTCACCACAAGTTCATTCTTTACACGCGCGCGGATGGAAGCACGTTCCAGATACACGGTGGCGGTTCGAGAGATTACGGATACAGCCCGGTCGAAGAACTTGTCTCCAGCGGCGTGCCCGGTCTTGTCGGATTCGGGCATCTGTCTGCAAAGGTCTTCAAGTCTTCAGCCAAGCAACACGAGAATGCCCTTCTGGCTCCGCGGGAAGTCATTTTTGAAGGGGAGGATCTTTCCAGAACCTTCTTCAAGATGGCTGGGATGGCGCAGGGAATTGCCGAGCAAGAGAGCAAATATCACGCAGACTCAAATAACAGCAACACACTGGTCGACCGGATCGTGCAGTGGTCCGGAGGACGGGCGCCGGATCTGGACGAAAAGCACTGGTCACCCGGCAGCCTTGAGGATCCGGAGTTCGATCCGGAATTCTTTTCCAAGTTGCCGCCGATCCTTTGGGGAAAGGACACATATTCCAAGCACAAGGATGTGGTTGGGCAGCTGTTCAAAAATACCGGAGAGGATGCGGACGAAGAAGGCCTCCAGATTGAGGGCGCTCTCGATCCCCTGAAGACACCGCAGAGAGAAACTGACGGAGATCTGGCCGTCATGAAAGAGGCCGGTCGTATCGACTGGGGGGCATGGAGCGGGCGATGGACCGTACTGCGATCAACATGCAGTCCGTGGCCACCCGGGCGCTGATGGAAAAGGACGGCGGTTTCGATCTGCTGGGAAGACGCGTGATCAATGGGATCGAAGCGGCGGACAATGGCGATCTGCCGACCCTTCAGCAAGTTCTGGAAATTGCCTCGCTGCCGGGAGCTCAAGGCCCCAAGGGACCGGTCGGCGACCAGGGCCCGACCGGACCGGCGGGTGCTCAAGGGCAGGAGGGGCCGCAAGGTCCACAGGGGGAGCGGGGTCCCCTCGGCTATGAAGGTCCGCGGGGGCCGACCGGATTGCAGGGACCGGAGGGGCCGCGAGGGCCGGAAGGACCGACGGGGCCGACGGGACTCCAAGGGCCGATCGGAACGCAAGGCCCCCAAGGGCCGGAAGGACCGGTGGGCAAGTCCTTCGATCCGGACGCTTCCGGTCTTACAGCGGACAGGAGCGCTTACAATGCGGAACCAGCCAATTTTTCGTTTCTCGATGTCGAGAAAGGCACGGTCTATTTCAAACTTTCCAATGACATAGGTGCATGGTCGGACGGGGTTCCCTTTGGCCGCGGCCCTCAAGGACTGCAGGGCGCACAAGGTATTCAGGGACCCGCAGGCCCGGTGGGTATGGTCCACCGGGGAAACTGGTCAAGTTCGCAAAGCTATGACGTGAGCGATACCGTTTCCCACGATGGATCATATTATATTTGCGTTGCGGCCCATACGAATGTTCTGCCGGAAGATGCGGCGGCAGAGTGGGACATCGTATCCTCAAAAGGCGAACGCGGTCTGCAGGGGCAACAGGGCATTCAGGGACCCGAAGGCCCCCAGGGAATCCAGGGCCCGGAGGGTATTCAGGGGCCGACGGGTGATACCGGCGCTCAAGGCCCTACGGGAGCACAAGGTCCGCAGGGGCTGCAGGGCGACCCTGGTCTGATTTACCGTGGGATGTGGTCCTCCGGCGAGACCTACAATTCCGACGAAACTGTAACCTATAACGGCTCGGCCTATATCTCGCTGACGGTCAACATCGGCCAGAACCCCAGCACATCCCCCGATGACTGGGGACTGCTGTCCGCCAAGGGCGATACCGGCGCGACGGGGGCGGCCGGACCGCAGGGCATACAGGGGCCTGGCGGTTCGACCAGCTATGACGCGGGTACGCTGGACGGCTTGAACAGCACGCAGTTTGTACGCTCGGATACCAACGACACGATGTCGGGGACTTACACCGTGACAGGAAATCTTACGGTGCAGGGAAATTGCTACATCGGCAAAAACGGTGGCAGCGACAGCAACGCCCACTTCTATGACGACAACAGCAATACTTGGAGGTCGTTGCAGTGGGATGACAGTGCTAACCATTTTCGGTTTGAAGATAATAGTGGCTCTTTTTGGAAAGTTTCGGGAATATCGGACACTTCATCGTCAGGTTCTACAAATTTTCCTGTCGGTCATGTCATTGATGTTGCAGGTGGGGGCACGAACTACAATATAAATTCAAGTATTCCAGCTAGAACTTCAAACTCTCTTTTTTATGGTGTAAGTGGCGGTTCGGCACTCTCCGGAACATGGCGAGCTCGGGGTCGTATCGAGGTTAACAGTTCAAACCGATTTTATGTTTGCCAACGAGTAGCGTAAGGAGAGTTGAATATGTCGATTATAGATATAGTGAATTTTCTAGGCTTTTTACCGAGTGCTGAAACAGACCATAATGAACTCGATATGAGTTTAATAACTGGGGTCGCTTTAATTGAGGGTAGACTAAATCACGACCCAATCGAAATTTTACACTATGGACTTCGACCGGAAGATGTATCGCCGAACGCACAAAATATTCGAATGAAAGCCCAATTATGGCGGGATTCTGGTGGTACTATACCAGACTGGAAGCCTCCAACAACTGAAGACGCTCGAAAAGAAATACACAATCTCACTGCTCGGCAACTCCGTTTAGGGCTTTTCCAATACGGCTGCACATTGGATCAAATTGATAGCATAATCGATTCTATTGAAGACGATATGTTGAGGGATACGGCCAAAATAGAATGGGAGTATGCAACAGAGTTAGAGCGTTTAAATCCACTCATACTTAATTTATCTGCAGATCTCGGATTGACTCCGGAGCAAGTGGATGATCTCTGGCGAGATTATGTAAATATTTGATATTTTTGATAGCCTGAAATGAGAAGCGCCGTGTGCACTGAGACCGAAGTTTGGAGCGCCGGAAGTGCGGTTCCTCTTGACCTGAGACCCAAGTCTCTTCCGCGTTAGCGCGGAGTGTCCTGAGATTGTATTCCCCTGACAGTTTGCGTTTCAGCTGATCTCCGGATTGGCTGTGGCCATGCCGCTCCTGAAGCGGGTTAGATGGTGTCACCACAACATTCATCTGACCACTTTGGAGACCAACATGACCACGAAGGACAAGGTAGCACGCCGTAAGCTGTCTTTGCTCGATCTTGCCAAGGATTTGGACAACGTGTCCCGGGCCTGCCGGCTGATGGGTTACTCACGCCAGCAATTCTACGAGATCCGCCGTAACTTCCAGACCTATGGAGCCGAGGGTCTGATTGATCGCCTGCCCGGTGCCAGGGGACCTGAACTGATGCGGTGGATGCCCCCACCCAGCGGCATCGAGTATACCAAGACGGTTCTATATTCACCGAGCGGAGGGCGCATCAATGACATCGAAGATCAGCATTCTGGCGATCGACTTAGCAAAAGGCAGCTTTCAGGTTTGTGCGGTCGGATCCGATGGGACGGTTCTGTATAATCGTGCACTGTCTCGGAACCGGTTGGCGACGCTTCTGGGCGAGCAGCCGGCCTGTGTCGTTGCTATGGAAGCATGCGCCACGTCGCATCATTGGGGCCGGATGGCACAGTCTCACGGTCATGAAGTGCGTCTGGTGCCGGCGGCGTATGTGAAACCGTTCGTCAAGCGCCAGAAGAATGACCGCGCGGACGCGGAGGCTATCGCAGAAGCAGCCATGCGCCCGACAATGCGGTTCGTGGCAGTGAAGAGTGTCGAAACCCAGGGTCGTGCTGTCGCGTTCCGCACCCACCAATGCTTGGTCCGGCAGCGCACGCAGCTCATCAATGCGCTCCGCGGACATCTGGCCGAATTCGGGCTGGTGGCGCCGAAGGGACCGGCGAGCCTGAAATTACTCGAGAATGCGCTGGCGGACGAGAGCAGCGACCTGCCTGACCCCGTTCGGGAGATGGGGGCGGTGTATCTCGAGCAGATAGCGCGGCTGACCGACGTGATCGAACGGCTGGCAACCGAGTTGGAGGATGCATCGAAGACAGATTGTGAGTTGCGGCGGCTTTGCACCATCCCCGGAATCGGGCCCGTGACGGTGGGTGCCGTCGCGGCGTTCGCACCCGATCTCGACACTTTTGACAGTGGGCGGAACTTTGCGGCCTGGCTCGGCCTTGTGCCACGGCAGAGGTCCACGGGGGGCAAGGCCAGGTTGGGGGCGGTCAGCAAGATGGGGCAGACCGATATCCGCCGACTGCTAATCGTCGGAGCGATGAGCGTGATCCGCTGGGTGGTCCGAAAGGGTGGCAGTTCGAATCGCTGGCTCGCTGCCCTCGTAGCACGCAAGCCCAGGATGGTCGCGGCCGTTGCGCTGGCGAATAAAATGGCCCGGATGATCTGGGCCATGTCAACCAAGCAAGAGGATTATCGAATGGCGTGACCTGAAACCGAGAAGGGAAAAGGCACGACATGGCCGCAAGGCCTGGGTGAGCGATCGACGAGGAGTACGCGACACGGACTTCGAAGTTCAAGGCAGGGAAAATCAGACCCGGGGCTCGAGCGCTTGCAGCTCTCTGAACCGATGTGAACCCAGCTTTCCGAACAGCATACCGGCCCGTGGCGTTATCGAAGGCCACAATCTGAGGCCTGACACACGTCCGATCGAAGACCCCGCCGAAAAATCGAAGATAAAGCTTGCCAAACAGGGGGCATCCACACACGCCCCGGGTTTGCCGGAGGCTCCAACTCCTGAGTAGGATGGAGCACGATGAGCAAAACGACGAACAAGTTTTCCGCTGAAGTCCGCAAGCGGGCRGTTCGCCTTGTGCTGGACAGTGAAGGTCAACACGGGTCTCGCTGGCAGGCGATTGTTTCGATAGCAGCCAAGATCGGCTGCTCTGCGCACACGCTGAACGAATGGGTCAAGAGATCCGAGGTTGATAGTGGTGCGCGGGCCGGCATTCCGACGGAGATGGCCGAGAAGATGAAGGCTCTGGAGCGGGAGAACCGTGAGCTTCGTCAGGCCAACGAGATCCTGCGCAAGGCGTCTGCGTATTTTGCCCAGGCGGAGCTCGACCGCCCACTGAAGCGATGATTGCCTTCATCGAAGAACACCGAGGTGTGTTTGGGATCGAGCCGATTTGCAGGCTGCTGCCGATTGCCCCATCGACCTATTACGAGAACATCGCCAAGCGTGAG